>NZ_SPJX01000184.1 GCF_004458765.1 Microvirga pakistanensis
GACGCACCCGATGGTGCGCGACGTGTTCGAGGGGGCAAAGCGCATCGGCTACGGGGCCCGCGCCATCATGGAGGGCGGCTGGCAGTCGGTGCCGCGGCTGTCGTTCCCGGGCGGCTGCCTGGTGGGCGACTCGGCCGGCTTCGTGAACGTGCCGCGCATCAAGGGCAGCCACAACGCGATCCTATCTGGCATGCTGTGCGCCGACCACGTGTTCGCGGCCCTGCAGGCGGGCCGGGCCCATGACGAGGTGGCGTCCTACGAGGAGGCCTGGCGCGCCTCGCCGATCGGCTACGATCTCAAGCGGGTGCGCAACGTCAAGCCGCTCTGGTCGAAATACGGCACGGCCGCCGGCGTGGCGCTGGGCGGCCTCGACATGTGGCTGACCGAGCTGTTCGGCTGGTCGCCGTTTGGCACCATGAGCCACGGCAAGCCGGACCATGAATGCCTGCTGCCGCTCTCCCAGGTGAAGCCGATCCGGTACGAGAAGCCGGACGGGGTTCTGACCTTCGACAAGCTCTCGTCGGTGTTTTTGTCCAACACCAACCACGAGGAGGACCAGCCGGTTCACCTGCAGGTGAGGGACATGGGGCTGCAGAAGGCGTCGGAGCACGACGTGTATGGCGGCCCCTCGCAGCGCTACTGCCCGGCCGGCGTGTACGAGTGGGTGGCCGGCGAGGGCGGCGTGCGCTTCCAGATCAACGCCCAGAACTGCGTGCACTGCAAGACCTGCGACATCAAGGATCCCAACCAGAACATCACCTGGACCACCCCCGAGGGCGGCGGCGGGCCGAACTACGTCAATATGTGAGTCGTTTGCGATCTGGCAGTTAGGAGACGGCATCATGCCTCACTCAATCCGCTTCTATGAGACCGGAGGGCCTGAGGTTCTCATCTGGGAAGAGATGGATGTCGGCTCGCCAGGACCGGGTGAAGTCCGTGTCCGGCACACGGCCATCGGTCTCAACTATGTCGATACCTATGTGCGGTCCGGCCTCTATCCTACATCCCTGCCGAGTGGTCTTGGCACCGAGGCTGCGGGCGTGGTGGAGGAGGTCGGCCCGGGCGTGACGGACGTGAAGGTCGGCGACCGCGTTGCCTACTCGGTCAGTTCCCAGGGCGCCTATTCCGAAGAGCGAGTCATGCCAGCCGATCGACTGGTCGTGCTGCCGGACGGGATCTCCGACCAGCAGGCTGCCGCGATGATGCTCAAGGGCATGACGGCGCAGTACCTCATCCGGCAGACCTACAAGGTTAAGGCAGGCGACACCATCCTGTTTCATGCTGCGGCTGGCGGAGTTGGTCTCATCGCGTGTCAGTGGGCCAAGGCGCTGGGAGCCACCGTCATCGGCACTATCGGCAGCGACGAGAAGGCGGAACTCGCCAAGGCCCATGGCTGCGACCATCCGGTCGTCTACACACGCGAGAACTTCGTCGAACGGGTGAGGGAGATCACTAACGGCACCATGGTGCCGGTCGTGTACGACTCGGTCGGCAAGGATACCTTCTCCGCCTCGTTGGATTGTATTGCCCCGCGGGGGCTCATGGTGCTCTTTGGGCAATCCTCCGGTGCGGTCGAACCCGTCAATCTCGGTATCCTGGCCCAGAAGGGGTCGCTGTACGTGACGCGTCCCACCTTGAGAACCTATGCGGACAAGCGGGCCGATCTTCTGGCTATGGCTCAAGACCTGTTCGATGTGGTTCTCTCGGGCGCGGTCAAGATCGAGGTCAACCAAACCTATCCGTTGCGAGACGTGGCCAAGGCCCATCGGGATCTGCAAGCTCGCAAGACCACTGGATCAACAATCCTGACCGTGTAGACGCTCTGCCCGTACCGAAGACGGACCGGATGAGAACACTGCGAACCATTCGAATCGTGCTGAAGGTGTGTCGCTCGCTATTGGCGACTTGAAATGCCCTGCCCAAAAAGCACAGCAGGCGCATTGGTCAGGAAAGCTGATGTTCTCTCTTACAGGCCCTAGCGTCAGCTCCTGGCACATTCCGGAAGTAAGCCGAATTTCTGTGAAGGTGCGACAAGCGGACCTTCATTTGGTTCGACCAACTTTACATTTTGACCCGCAGCGGACGCTCCGGCTTCTTTTTGCCGACCGAGTTCGGATCCGGCTGCATCAACGTTGCCGTACCGACCTGTTCGCCCGGCGCAGCAACATTCAGCATTCAAAAGACAAAGCTGACATGATTGCCCAACCAGTTGAAACATTGGATGGTCGATCCTGTGTTGTCCGCCTCGCTACATAACGAATTGACCGCGTTAGACGCAGGACACTCCTACCGACGCACAACCTTCATAGAATTGTAGGGTGACTGTCACAACGGACGCCTAAGCCACCGCCATCGAGGCCCAACCATGGTTTCCGGAGGCAGCCGAACGTGAAGATCATCCAGATCACCGACACACATCTCAGTCATTTGAAGCCCCATTTCCAGGATAACTGGAAGCCACTGGTGGAGTGGGTTGACGCGATGGAACCGGATCTGGTCATCCACACGGGTGACCTAACGGTCGACGGGGCCGACTTTGAGGAGGACCTTGTCCACGGCCGTGCGATGTTGCGCGATCTCCGCTGCCCGACGCTCTGTGTGCCGGGCAACCACGACATCGGAGACATGCCGGGCACACGGCAGCCCGTGAACGATGAGCGCTTGGCACGCTGGCGGCGGGTCATCGGCCCGGACCGCTGGGCGCACGATCTCGGCGAATGGCGCCTGATCGGGCTGAATAGCCTGATTTGTGGATCGGGTTCTTCCGAGGAAAACGAGCAACTCGCCTGGCTCCAGGACACTCTCCGCACGCGCGGGGAGCGACGGGTGCTCGTATTTAAGCACAAGCCGCTTTTCGTCGAGAATCCGGAAGAGGGCGAAACCGGCTATTGGGGGCTGCGTCCCGAAGCACGGCGCCAGCTGCAGGCGCTGTTTGCGGAGCATGGAGTGGAGTTGGTCGCCAGCGGCCATCTGCACCGTGCGCGGATCGTCGATGGCGCTCCCTTCCGCTGCGTGTGGGGGCCGTCTTCTGGCTTTACGGTTGGCCCGATGGTGACCATGCCAGTCGGTGAGGCGCTCCTGGGTGCTGCCGTACACGTCCTTGGTCCGACCGTCGAGAGCAGCATCGTTCCCTTGAAGGCCTTGAGGCCGTTTGTCATCGACGACGTGCTCCACGAGGTCTACCCGCCAGCACCTAGGGAGGCTTCGGCATCATGAGCGGGCTGGCTCTTCGCGGAATCTCCAAGGCGTACGGCGAAAACCACATCCTGCGCGACGTGACCATCGAAGCCCGGCCGGGCGAGTTCGTCGCTCTCGTCGGCCCCTCGGGGTGCGGGAAGACGACTCTCCTGCGCATCGCGGCCGGACTGGATCACCCCGACCGGGGAAACGTCTCGCTCGGCGAGCGGGAAATAACGGCTATGCGCCCGTCCGAGCGGGACATCGCCATGGTGTTCCAGTCCTATGCCCTATACCCGCACCTGACGGCGGCGCAGAACATCGCCGTTCCTCTCGCGATGCGGAAACTTACGGTTTGGCAACGCCTACCGGGGATCGGGGGGCTCCTGCCGGGCCAGCGGGAGATCCGTGCCGATATCCAGCGGCAGGTGCTCGAGACGGCCTGCACTCTTAGGATCGACCACCTGCTCGACCGCAAGCCCGGTCAGATGTCGGGGGGACAAAGGCAGCGCGTCGCCCTGGGACGGGCTCTCGTCCGGAGCCCTGCTGCGTTCCTGATGGACGAGCCGCTCTCGAACCTCGATGCCAACCTGCGGGTCCACACGCGTGCGGAGATCGTCGAGCTGCACCGGCGAGCGGGGGTCACCACGCTCTACGTCACCCACGACCAGGCGGAGGCCCTGAGCATGGCCGATCGCGTGGCGGTTATGATAGGCGGCCGCCTTCTCCAGTTCGACACACCCGAGGCGATCTACAGTAACCCGGCGCATATCGAGGTCGCCCGCTTCATCGGCAGCCCGCAGATCAACCTCCTCGATGGCGAGGTCGACGCCGCCCACGGGGTGCGCATCGGCGGCAGGCTTCTCGCGGATGGGGTCAACGCGACTCCTGGAACGTCCGTGACCGTCGGCTTCCGTCCAGAGGCAATCAGGCTGAGCGCTCCGGAGCAGGCAGGCCTCGCTGCGTCCGTGCGGCGCATCGAGTTCCTCGGCTCTGAGACTCTTGTCTTTCTTGAGCTCGCAGGGGGAGGGGCCTCGCTGGTCGCGAAGCTCGCCCCCAGCGAGGCGACCGCGTTCGCTCCGGGGCAGGCGGTTACCGTCATGGCGGCTTCCAGGGACGTGCTCGTCTTCGGAGGCGACGGCGCGCGCCTGTCGGTCTCCCCTCCTATGAGGATGGCCGCCAATGGATAGCATTGTGCTTCCCGCAGATGTCCGCGCCCGGACGTCCGATCCGGCGGCCGCTGCCCGCCGCTCGGAGGCCTTCGCCGGCTGGCGGCTGGCCGGCCCCGCTGTGGCCCTTTTGGCCCTGCTCATCCTGCTGCCCACCATCGCCGTGGTCGCATTGAGCCTCACCGACTTCGAGCTGGGATACGACGAAATCCGGTTCGTCGGCCTAGACAACTACCTTGAGCTGTTGGGGGACCGCACGTTCCTGATCTCGCTCGGCAACACTCTGACCTACACCCTGGTCGTGACGCCGCTATCCGTAGCCCTCGGCCTCGGCGCGGCGCTCCTCATCGAGGCGGAGGTGCGCGGGCGGGCGCTGTTCCGCACGATCTACTTTCTGCCCGTTGTGTCGCTGCTCGTAGCGATGGCAACCGTCTGGCAGTACCTTCTCCATCCCACTATCGGTCCCGTGAACGCCCTCCTGCGCCTCATCGGGATCTCCGGGCCCAACTGGCTGGGGGGCAGCGACACTGTCCTCCTGAGCCTCGCGTTCATTGGCGTCTGGCAGGCGGTCGGCTTCAACATGGTGCTGTTCCTGGCAGGGCTCACCGCGATCCCGCGGGAACTATACGCCGCGGCGGAAGTCGATCGGGCCGCCACGGCCTGGGACAGGTTCTGGCTCGTCACATGGCCGATGCTCGGGCCTACGACCCTCTTCGTCGTGACCATCAGCGTGATCAATGCGGTCAAGGTGTTCGAGACCGTCTCGACCATCACGCAGGGCGGTCCGAACCGGGCCTCCGAGGTGCTGCTTTGGACGATCTACCAGGAAGGGTTCGTGTACCTGCGAGTCGGTTACGCGTCCGCGATGACGGTCGTCTTCCTGGCCATCCTCATGGTCCTCATGGTGCTTCAGTACCGCGCCCTCGATCAAAGGGTTCACTATACATGACACCTCAAGCCTGGCCTCTCATCCGCGCCCTGCGGCTGGCGATCCTGTCGGTCGGCGCGCTGGTATTTCTCGCGCCCTACGTCTGGATGCTGTCCACTGCCATGAAGCCGCGCGAGGAGATCTTCTCCTCGTCGCTGGCCCTCATCCCGGAGCGGTGGGCCGTCGTGGAGAACTTCTCCAAGGCCTTCATGCGGGTGCCGATGCTGCAACTCCTGATGAACGGGGTGATCGTCTGCACCATCATTCTCGTCGTGCAGGTCCTGGTCGCGCTGCCGTGCGCCTACGCCCTCGCGAAGCTGCGCTTTCCGGGGGCCCGCGCGCTGATCGCCGCGATCATGCTCGGTCTCCTCGTGCCGATCCACGCAACCGCGCTGCCGATCTACGTGGCGCTGAGCGGGGCTGGGGTGCTGAACACCTACTTCGCGCTGGCGGCGCCTTTCATGATCTCCGTGTTTGCGATCTTCCTGTTCCTGCAATTCTTTCGGGCCATGCCGGACGACCTGATCAACGCGGCGCGGCTCGACGGCATGTCGGAGCTTGGCATCGTGCTGCGGATCATCGTCCCGAACGCCTGGCCCGCCGTCACCGCGTTCTCGATCTTCTCCGTGGTGGCGCACTGGAACGATCTGTTCTGGCCGCAGATCGTGGTGACTGAGACAGCCATGGCGCCTCCGCCCCTCGGTCTGATCTTCTTCCGCGCCGCCGAGGCCGGGGATGACTACGGCGCGCTGATGGCGGCCACCGTGGTGGTCACGGTGCCGCTGCTCGCCGCGTTCCTGCTCGCTCAACGGCGATTCATCGAAGGCATCACCCTCACTGGGCTGAAGGGCTGAGGCCCGGACCCACAACAACACGCAACCACGATCTACGCACAAGGAGACAAGACATGATCAGGATCAAGACGATGCTTGCCGGGGTGGCCTTGGCCGCCTCGCTCGCCGGCGGTGCGCTGGCCGAGACATCCCTCAATGTCCACTACCCGATGCCGGGCTTCTTCAAGGACGTGATGGACAAGATCGCGAAGAAGTTCATGGAGGAGAATCCCGGGATCAAGATCAACTTCGTCAGCCCGTCGCCCACCTACGAGGAGGGGCTGCAACTGATCCTTCGCCAGGCGGGGACAGCCGAGATGCCGGATGTGACCTTCGTCGGCCTCAACCGCCTACGGGTGGTCGCCGAGCGCGAGATCTCGGTTGACCTGAAGCCGTTCGTCGAGAAGGACGGCAAGATGGCCGAGCAGGGATTCAGCGACAACATCCTGAAGCTCGCGCAGTTCGGCAACCAGCAGGCCGGGCTGGCGTTCGCGACTTCAAACCCGATTATGTACTACAATGCAGACCTCTTCCGCCGCGTCGGCGCCAATCCCGACGTTCCGCCGAAAACATGGGATGAGGTGATTGCGATCGCATCCAAGATCAAGGATCTGGGCGACGGCATCCAGAGCATTGATTTTCGCTGGCAGGGTGATGACTGGATGTTCAGCGCGCTCCTCTTCGGCGCCGGCGGAACCATGCTGACGGCTGACGAGAGGAAGGTTGCCTTCGACGGCCCCGAGGGTCTTGCGGCCATGCGGCTTCTCGACCGCATGGTGAAAGAGGGTGGGATGCCCGTCCTCACCAAGAGCAATGGCGAGCAGGCGTTCGTCGCGGGCAAGATCGGCTTCGCGTTTCAGACCACGGGTGCGCTGCGCAACGTGATCAACAACGTCGGCGAGAAGTTCGACCTGCGCACGGCCCCGATCCCGCTGCTGTCGCCTGAGAAGGGACGCCTGCCCACGGGCGGCAACGCCGCCGTCATGCTGACAAAGGATCCCGCCAAGCAGGAGGCGGCCTGGACGTTCATTAAGTTCGCCGCCGGTCCATATGGCGCGTCCGTCGTCGTTCCCGGCACCGGGTATGTCCCCAATAATGAGCTCGCGGCGAAATCCTCCGAGTACCTGGGGGAGTTCTACCAGAAGAACCCGCTCTTCAAGGCAGGCCTTGAGCAGATGCCGAAGATGATCCCCTGGTATGCCTTCCCAGGCTCCAATGGTGTGAAGGTCACCCAGACGATCGTCGATAACCTCTCACGCGTGGTGGAGCAGAAAGCGGCTCCTGAGGATGCGCTCGCCGACGCGGCGCGGGAAGTCCAGCGACTGCTGCCCCGCAAATAAAGCGGATTGGATCCACTCATTTGCGCGCCTGGTCCTTAAGCGGGCCAGGCGCGCGAGGAATCAAGCCGTTCGCAATCGCAGGCTCGCCAAGTGCAGCTTCTTACAAGGACCGCTCGTGGCACTTCCCGGACATTGCGCTTTGGTCCGCTTGGTTCCCAACACCGGACGTTGGAGGAAATGTCAGTGCCTCTTTCATACCGTCGTTTAACGAGAGCACTACTGCGAGTAGGTGCCTGAACCGAACCAGCACGACTGCGGGTGCACTATCGCTCCTGGTCCTGATAAGGGCTTAAAGGAAGCAAGGGGGCGTGCAATGCACGCGCCGGTGAGCAGGTTTCTCTTGAGGCTAAGCCGCAAACACCTTCTTCAGGGAGGTCAGAGCGCCGGGCCTGGGGCTCGGGAGGGAAAGGGGCAGGAAACCACCAGCCATACCCGCGCTCGGATCGAATGCCCTCCGGGCTCGGCATGCGTTGCCCCTTGTTCTCGCGGTGCCTCTTCCAGGTCATCCAGGCAGGTGTCCCTTCGACAACCCAGGCCGGCGTTTTCGTTGCTTCGAGCTTCCGTACGCCACGGCGCTCCGCCTCGAGGAAGCCTGTCCAGCCTCCTGTCCCGATCCACTCGGCTGGGCTTCCAACTCGGCTGCCGATACGGTGACAGAGGCTGAGATAGCGAGCCACAAGGCGGGAGCAGTGGCCCTGATCCTCAGGCGAGAGGGTTAGGAAGAGGCTCTTGATTTGTTCCCAGTCGATCAGCGGGTCACTCGGCCATTCGCAGCGCAGGCGCTCAAACCGGTAGTGGGACGTTTGGAACAGATCGGGAGCTATCATTCCGCAGCGTCCTGAAAGAGGTGTTGGGGACGCCATTTGCTTCGGAAAAATCGTTCTCTGACCCCTTTATGCTCTGTGATGAAAAAGCTGGTCTTGCCGGAGAGTCGTTCAAACTCCAGCCAAGCTTCAAACGCGGGCGTGCCTTCCAGGACGAAGAAGCTCGATGCGGCGGCGCTGCCCGGTGTCGCGGTGCGCCGGCTGGTGCGCCGGTCAGCCAGGGACTTCGGTGAAGCCCGCCCCCTCCAAGGGGCGGGCGCTCGGCCGAACGGTGAAGGAACGTCCTTTCTTTTTCTTCTTTTTCTTTCTCTCTATCTTCTTCTTTATGGTTGATCGGGCGCTCAACGGATGTTGCGGCGCTCCCTTGATTTTCTTGAACTTCTACGAGTTGTTCCAATTCACGCGCGGCGGAGTATATTTGGTTCCGCTTTTTGGCACTTACTTTTCCAGCTTTGGATTGCTCGTCCCGGCGCAGGTTCTGCCAGGCGATCTCCTCGTGCGTGAAGGCAATACCAGTTGACCATCGGAAAGCCGCTGGATTTTGCCTGTTGCGAGCAAGGCCTCGAGTGCAGCGACGATCCTCTGCTCTCGCAGGCCGGTGCGACGTGCGAGAGTGCGGCTCGTTTCCAGGACAGGCCCGCCCGTCTCCAGAATGCGCAGGAACAGGACAATAAAGACATAGCCTTCGTCCGCCTGCATGCCGGCGATTTCTGCGAGGAGAGGCGTGGGCCGGCATCTGAACCAAGGGAGGCGGCCGCTCATGGGAGAACCTGCCAACCTTGGAGGTAGCGGCGGTCGTCAGACCAAATTGGGATGAGTCTTGCCAGCCGCACCCCCATGCGGCATTGTATGTAGTGAGGCTTTTCGTGGGCTTCTGCCTTGTAGTTCGTGCCGCCGTTACGTGGTCCAGCCGGAGCGGACTACGAATCTGGGGAGCAGAGGTTCGAATCCTTTCGGGCGCGCCATTCTCTCTTCAAGAACCTATGGTCGACAGCCGCAGGCCGTGCTTCCCAGCGAAGCAAGGTAATGAGTTCTAGGTTCTGGCACTCCGGACCGCACGAGTTGCAGGTCTCCTGCCCCCTAGAATAGCCCAGCTTTTCTCCGCGAAGTTCTATTAGGGGTGGGCTCGGGTCGAGCGGGTCATGGCAAGCCGAAACGATTCATCCAGGCTGACTGAGCGAACGCCACTCCGATCTGTGATCCCGCCTCTCGATCGAAGCAAACCAGAGAGTTGCAACAGGACTGGTTGAGCATCGCTGCTCATCGACAATCCGCGAGCGATCACAAGCCTATTGGAGGCGTGCTGACCAGAGGTGGGTCTAAAACGTGAAATCATTGATCCTGGGGTCGAGCACAGCATCCTCACACGTGACCCATGGTAAAGGCTCAGGCTGACGACGGAGCCGTCTCACGGGCTGAATCTCTCCTTTAGGATCGGGAGTATGCTGGCTGCTATCCATTATGGGGTGCGCCTACCGCTTCAGCGCCCTGCCTGCCGAGAGCATTATACGTAGGCGGGTCAAGTCTTCCTGTATTTAGGAGGGCAACAGGGGCTTTCCGCCGAACCGGCTTTGATCATAGACGGTGACCAAGCCGGAGGGCATTTCGGATTCTCCCTATGGTCAGCCGGCGATGTCGACGCAGACGGATTGTCCGACATCATCGTGGGCGCCAAGGATTACAACCTCGGAAATGGTGCCTCCTTTATCTATCACGGAGCCAGTCTCAAGGCGTTGCTGACAGCACCCGAACTGTTTAGCGATCAAAGGGGCAGGAGGAGACGCGCTCTTCGGAGGCGGCGGCGCCGATAGTCTCACCGGCGGCACCGGGATGGACCTGCTTTCCGGAGACGGCGGGAAGGACGTGCTGTCAGACCAGGATGGTGCTGTCTTCGTTGGAGGTGGGGGAGGCAACGTATTTCATACCGGCGCAGGGCGCGATATCTTTCTGATGATAGGTGGTGGCGTTAACGTACTCGGAGATGACAGCACCTTCGATTTCACCATCGATCGGATAGCTGTTGTCGGCCAGTCTGCGCCAGCCGACGTCGCGTCCTTCGTGACCGAGCATTTCACATCCACCGAGGGCTATGCCGGAATCGATGTTGGCGGGACAGCGTTCCTTGTAAAGTCCCAGCCCGGACTGGTGACGCTGGAGGACTGGATCCAACAGGCGCCGTCGATCCTGGAATTCCACGTAACTTATCAGGATGTGTTGAACCGCGAGGGCCTTGGCTGGGCGATTTAAGAACTGCTGGGCCCAAGACGGTCGAGAGTGGCGGAGCGGCAGAGGGCGCCCGTAGGATGGCGCTGTCTCGGTGGGCTCGCAACGGCGTGCCATTCCCTGCGCCTGACCAGCGGCGCCGACGATGGTGCCGCGATCCACCCCGACCGACGATTGGTGCCTGTCGGACGCCGAAAGTTTCACATGATCGCCTCGGTGTTTCAGCTATTGCGATAGGCTCGTGGATCCTCATACTGAGCAATCGTGAGAGGGAGCCGGGCGCATGATCACCGTCTTCGGATCGATCAACATGGATCTCGTCGCCCGGGTGGGGCGTATCGCCCGTCCCGGGGAGACGGTCTTGTCACCCCGCGCCAGCAGCTTCTTCGGCGGCAAGGGGGCCAATCAAGCCGTTGCCGCTGCCCGGATGTGCGGGGCCGGATCGATCAATGTCGCGATGGTTGGCGCCGTGGGAGATGATGTCTTCGGCAAGGCCTGCCTCGACAACCTTCGGGAGAACGGCGTCGACGTCGAGGCGGTGAGAATCATCGATGAGCCGACCGGCTGCGCCTTCATCACGGTCGATGACAGTGGGGAGAATGCCATCACGGTAGCCAGCGGCGCCAACATGGCTGTTCGGGCAGCGGATGCCCCCGAGAGGCTCCTATCCGGCGCTTCCGTTGTTGTCCTCCAGATTGAGGTGCCCCTTGCCGAGAGTCTCGAGCTGGCGCGTCGGGCGAGGAAAGCTGGTGCAATGGTCGTCTGGAATGTTGCTCCCGTGCCTTCCGCCATCGAGCGCATGGCTATTGCCGACATGCTCGCGACAACCGACGTCCTCGTCGTGAACGAACACGAGGCCGTCGCGGTGGCTGCCTTCATGGGCGAGGATGTCGGGGGCAATTGCTTCAAGGCCTCCTCCATCCTGGCGCGCATGTCCGGCTTGGTGTGCATCGTCACGGCCGGAGCGAAGGGCGCGCTCGCCGTCGGCCCCGACGGCACACAGTACCGAGCAGCGGCCCGGCCGGTGACGGCGGTCGATACGACCGGCGCGGGCGATACTTTCGTGGGCGTTCTCGCCTGTGGCTTGGCGGAGAAACGCGACCTGGGTGACGCCATGCGACGGGCCTGCGTCGCGGCGTCCCTGTCCTGCCTGACATCGGGAGCTCAGGCCGGAATGCCCACCCGGGAGGCGCTGGAGAGGGCCTTGACCGTTAGCCCCACGCTTGCGGAATGACCCGCGTCAGACTTCCCGTCGCCGGGAAGAGGGGAATGAGGCAGGCCTGCAGCGCATGGTAGAGATCGGGCTTTCCGGTGAACAATGTGCTCGCCGGCTGCAGCCCCTCGGACAGTTCGGGATGCCAGCCACCCTCTTCATGATCGATGACGTAGCGGTCCACGAAGCTCCAGACATGCCGGTACCATGTCTCGTGAAAATCGCTGGGGCTGTGCTCGCCTAAGAAGGCGGCGGCGCCGATGGCTTCCGCGCAGGGCCACCAGAGTTTCTGCTGCAGCCTCGGTCGGTCGTCCCAGTCGAGCGCGTAGAAGAAGCCGCCCCTGTCCCTGTCCCAGCCGAGCGAGATGGATTGCCTGAACAACTCGCTGGATGCCTGGGGCATCCAGTCGTGCCGCTTGCCGCCGAGCGCCCAGAGCTGCAGCAGAAGGCGCGCCCATTCGAGCCAATGGCCGGGCGTCGTGCCGTAGGGGCGAAACACATCGTAACCCCGATAATCCCGATCCAGGGCCCAATCCGCATGGAAGTGCTCCGCCACGCGGTACCCGAGAGATGCGGCATGGCGGCCGATGATCAGCTCTGCGATGCGCACAGCCTTGTCGAGATAAGCTCTCTCGCCGGTCACCTCGAAAGCGGCCATCAGCGCTTCGGTCAGGTGCATGTTCGAGTTCTGGCCGCGATACTGGCTGACGGGCGACCAGTCTCGCGCGAATTCCTCGGCGGCTGCGCCGTGCTGCTCTTCCCAGAAGCGCTCTTCCAGGACCTGGGAGACATCGGCCAGGAGCGCATCGGCGAGTGGATGCCCCACGACCTTCGCGCTGGAGGCGGCGAGCAGCACGAAGGCGTGGCCATAGGCTTGTTTCGTGTCGTCCTTGGGGCCGTCGTTATCGAGCGACCAGACATAGCCTCCATGTTCGGAGTCGCGTTGCCGGTTCCAGAGATAATCCATGCCGTGATCGACGATCGCATCGCATCCGGGACGGCCGAGCAGGACACCGATGGAGAAGCAATGCACCATCCGGGTGGTGCTGTGGATCTGGCGGAGGGAGTTGCCGCTGTCGAGTGCGCGCCCGGTGCTGTCGAGATTGAAGAAGCCGCCGGCCGGATCGACGCAGCGGTGCTGAAAGAAATCGAACAAGCGGTTGGCTTGCGTCATGAGCCATTGGCGGTGATACGGGCGGGCGCGCCAGCTCGGGCCTGTTGCAGGAAGATTGGGTAGGGATATCGGCATGATGATCTCCAACGAATCTTAAGCGCGCTCGATCATGAAACGGTTCACCTCGTCCCATGTGGGTGGATTGGCACCGCGACGCGTGCAAACGATGGCCGCCGCTGCAGCCGCGAAATCCAGGGCCGCCGTGACTTGTGCGTCGCTCAATCCGGTCACGCGCTCAGGCACGAGCAGGCCGTTCGCGTCGAACCAGGAGAGAAGGCCCGCATGGAATGTGTCGCCTGCGCCCACCGTGTCCAGCACATCCACGCGTGGAGCCGGACGCTCGATGGTGGCGGTGCCGAGGACGGCCAGCGGCCCCTCCGCTCCCCGGGTCACGATGACGAGCCGGGGTCCTCGCTGAAGCCACGATCGTGCAACCGAGACAAGGTCCTCGCCCGGATGGAGCAGGTGAATGTCCTCATCGCTCGCCTTAATGATGTGGGCATGGGCGAGAAGCCGCTCGAACCGCTCCCGATAGATCGTCAGATCCCCGACGACGCGAGGGCGGACGTTCGGATCGAGCGAGATCACGCGGGATCCGGATTCGCGGCGGAGCAGTGTCTCCACGGCACTGGCGATGGGCTCGACTCCGAGTGCATAGGAGCCCGCCGCAATGGCATTCACGTCCGCAGGCAGGGGAGAGGGAAGGTTCTCCGGCGTGAGAGCCCGATCGGCACTGTCGGGCGCGTAGAAGGAGTATTGCGGTTGTCCCGATGCGCTGGTCGCGACGACGCTGAGAGTGGTCGGGTTCGGGCAGCGCTGAAGATAAGATTGGCTCACCCCTGCCTCGGCGAGCTTGCCTGCCAGGAAATTACCGAAGGTATCCTCCGACAGGGTCGACAGAAAGGCGGCAGCCCGGCCGAGGCGGCCGATCCCGATGGCGACATTGAACGGCGAGCCGCCGGCCACGGCCTCCGCCGAAAGCCCGATGCGAGAGGGCGCTCCGACAAACAGGTCAATCAGGGCTTCGCCACACACCAGGATCATTTTTTGGCTCCATAGGACACCGGCGCCGGAACCTCGGGCGCCGCATGATCGGTTTGAGGGGCGTCAACGTTACCGTGTTCCCAGGCTTCTTACCATTCATGACGCCGTTGCCCAAGCAGGCAACCGCCATTGCATAGGAAGCGTGGCGCACAGGAGGTTCGATCAGAGGCGGCTTCGACATGCGGTCTGGGACAGATCCCGGCGAGCATTTCGGTGACGGTTGGGGTTTCGCGATCCGAAGGATCGGGGCGGTCCTCTCAAGGGCACCGGTTGGGTGCCGCCACGCCTGCTGCGGCCGACTTGAATTCCGGCTTGAGGGCGCCGTAGAGGCGGCGGAACTGCTCGATCCGCGTAGCATACAGATCGGCGAGGCGGGCCTCCGGTTCTACCACCCCGAGCACCGCCGGTTGCGAGCACAGCGTTTCAGGAGCTTCCCCGGTTGCCGCCATGCGCGCCAGTCGCGCGGCTCCGAAGGCTGGTCCTTTGTCGCCGCCTTGATAGCGAACGAGTGGAATGTTCAGGACATTGGCAAGGATTTGTGCCCAGAAGACACTACGGGACCCGCCGCCAATCAGGCCGGCGCAGGTGAGGCGTGTGCCGGCGAGCTCAAGGCATGCCTTCGCATCAGCGAAGCTGAACGCGACGCCTTCGAGAACGGCCTGGATCAGATCGGTTTGCTGCGTCTCGGGGGAGAGCCCGAAGTAGACACCCCGCGCGTAGGGGTCGTTGTGCGGCGTACGCTCCCCGGCCAAATACGGCAGGAAGAGCAGGGAAGCTGGCCCTCGATAGGCTGCTTCTGTCGCGCATAGGAGTTCGTCGATGTCCGTTTTGAGCAGTCCGGCCGCCCAGGCAAGGCAACTCGCCCCATTCAGCATGGCCGCCATCTGGAACCAGCGGTTCGGGAGGGCGTGACAGAAGGAATGCACCAGAGCCTCGGGAGCAGGGCTGAAATGACGCGTGGTGACGAAGAGTTGCCCCGATGTGCCGAGGGAGATGAAGCCCGCTCCATCGTTGATGGCTCCCAGCCCGACTGCTCCTGCCGCCACATCGCCCGCGCCGCCGGCAACGACGACGTCGCTGCGCATTCCCCATTCCCTGGCGATCTCCGGTTGCAACAGGCCCGAAGGTGCCGAACCCTCGACGAGTTCCGGCATGTGCGAGCGGTCGAGGCCGGTTGCCGCGAGGGCCTCGTCCGACCAGTCGCGCGCAGCCTCATCAAGCCACCATGTGCCGGCGGCGTCGGACATGTCGGTTACGCAGGAGCCGGTCAGCCTCAGTCGAATGTAGTCTTTCGGCAGGAGCACCTTTCTGGTGGCGCGAAAGGTCCCGGGTTCATGCCGTGCCAGCCAGAGGAGCTTGGGAGCCATGAGGCCGGACATCGGAATGACACCCAACCTTTTGGAAAGGCCGGGATGCGCATGGCCGAGTTCCTCCGCTTCCTGGAAAGAGCGGCCGTCGTTCCAGAGAATGGCGGGTCGCAGGGGGAGGCTATCCTCGCCGAGCAGCACGGCTCCATGCATCTGCCCCGAGAGCCCCAATGCACGAATGCTGCCGAAAGCCGCGGGGGCCAGAGTGCGGAGCTGTTGAACGGATGCCTGAACGGCCAGCCACCATGCCTCGGGGTCCTGCTCGGACCAGAGGCTTTGCGGGCGAGAGATCTCGAGAAGGGTCGTTGCTTCGGCTATGGACCGCTGCTGGCCATCGACAATGATCGCCTTGACGGCCGATGTCCCCACATCGATACCCAGGTAGCAGGACATGCTGGAGCTCCAGACAATCTCTCACCGCCATTCTTTCAATCGACGAATGCTTCTGTAAAGGCCTGCTAGATTTCGATGCCTTCATTTTCGGCAGCGTATCTGGCGGAGAGTCGATCAGCATGCCCTTGGATGAGAGCATCGAGCCCTGCCGGATGCCTGTTTGCATTTGATGGCCGGAGATGGTCAGGCTTCGGGAAAGATGGCCTCCTCAAGGCCAATGTGCCTGAGCGTGAAGTGGAAGGTGGTCCCATCACCCGGGCTCGAATCCGCCCAGATCTTTCCTCCATGGGACTCCACGATCGTTCTGCAGATCGACAGACCGACTCCCATGCCGCTCTTCTTCGTGGTCGTGAACGGCGTGAACAGCTTGCTCAAGACTTCCTGAGGGATGCCTGAGCCCGTGTCTCTCACACTGACCTGAACCATTGCTCCATCTTGCACCACGCGCGCACGGATGGTGAGGAGCGGATTCGGGCTGTCGTGCATAGCCTCGACCGCATTGCGGAGGAGGTTGATCAGGACTTGCTGAATCTGCACCCGATTGACGATGACTTGCGGGCTCTCCGGCGGGAAATCGAAATCAACCTGGATGCCTTTCTCCTTGGCTCCGACAAGTCCGAGGGCGCTCGCTTCTTCGACGAGGCGCTGAAGATTCTCGACGCGGTGCTCGCTCTCTCCCCGCGCGACGAACTCTCTCAACTGGCGAATGACTTCGCCGGCGCGCAGGGCCTCCTCTGCCGCCTCGTCCACGGCAAGCCTGAGCATGGTAATCTGGTCGCCTTCCATGCGGTCCAGGATCAGGCCGCACCCTTTGAGGTAACTGGCGATGGCCGTGAGGGGTTGATTGATTTCGTGCGCCAGCGTCGAACCCATTTCGCCCATGGCCGTCAGCCGGGACATATAAGCCAACTCGGCCTGCAGTTCCTGCATGCGCATTTCGGTGTCCTGCCGCTCCGTGAGATCCCGAATGAAGGCCGTGAAGTAGCGCTCGCCGTCCCACTCCATCTCGCCGACCTGAACCTCCATCGGAAAAGTTGTGCCGTCCTTCCGTTGGGCCATCGCGATGCGTCCGGAGCCGATGATCCGACGTTCCCCGGACCTGCGATACCGGCTGATGAATCCGTCGTGCTGTTCGCGATAGGGGAGAGGCATGAGGAACTTGACGTTCGTGCCGATCACCTCCTCAGGAGGGTAACCGAAAACGCGCTCCGCTGTCGCACTGAAGGATCTGATGATCCCTTTCTCGTCGGATACGATCATCGCATCCGGAACGGTCTCGAGGATCGAACGCAGATGGGCCTCGCTCCGGCTCAGCCTGTCCTTGCTTGTCTTCAGCGCAATCTCGGCGAGCTTGCGCGCAGTGATATCCTGAGCTGTACCAATCCTGCGGACAGGAGTTCCGTCAAGGTCCAGAACTGTGCGTCCCGTCACTGTGATCCAGCGTTCCTCCCCCGTATCGGCGCGACGAATGCGGAATGTGTCGCTGTAGGTGAGGTTTCCGCTTTCCGCATCCGCATAGAAGTTTCCTTCGATTCTGCCGCGATCCTGCGGATGGATCATGTGAAGGATAGTCTCCTTGTCGATCCGGGCACCCGGATCGAGTCCGAGGAGTTGATAGGCCTCCGGGGTCCACTGGTGCTGGCCGGTCACGATGTTGAAGTCCCAGATTCCCAACCCCGTCGTTTCAACGGCGAGGCGCAAACGCTCCTCGCTTGCACGGAGTTTGTCTTCCGCTAGTCTCCGATCGTGAATGTCGGAGATCGTGCCGGTCCACTCCAGCACTTCTCCCGCGTCGTCTCGCAGAGGGAGTGCCCGGCAGAACACCCATCGGTATCCGCCATCAAGACCCAACATCCTGTGAACGATCTTTACGGGCTTTTTATCCTTGACGGCCTTTTGCCACATCAGCGACGTATGTTCGCGATCGTCCGGATGGATCGTGTCCAGCCACCCGACGAGAGCACCCATCTTAGGCTCATGGCCGCAGAACCCGTCCCAACCCCAGCCCTCGATGTACAAACCCTCTGCGTTTGCCCGCCAGCCGATTGCCGTACTGGTTTCGATCAACGCGCGGTATCGCTGCTCGCTCATGCGCAAATGCTCGGCAGCAGCTTTCTGATCGTGAATGTCGGCGAGTGTGCCGATCCATTCCTGGATATCCCCGTGGAGATCGGCCAGCGGGATGCCGGTGACAAGCATCCATCTGTAAACTCCATTGAGAAGCCGCACCCGGCACTCGGTCGTTCCGAGTTGTTGCGACCTGATAAGACTCAGCCAGGATTCCTCTACACGTATCCGGTCTTCAGGATGCACGGCATCGAGCCACCCACTTCCTCGGAATTCGTCCGGCGTTTGTCCTGTAAACTCTTCCCAGCCGCGACTTTCGAGTAAAGCTCCGCCTGAATCGGCGCGCCATACGATCGCCGTGCTAGCTTCCACCAAAGCACGGTAGCGATCGATGGTGCGACGCAGCTCATGCTCGGTTTCATGGAATTCGCTGACATCCCGCGCGATGACGAAGATCGCCTGGACGAACCTGTCATCGCCGGCAATTGGGGTGACCGTTACATCCCACCACTTCTCGGCTCCCGGTCCAAGGATGCCATGAGCCTGAAATCGTACCGGCTTTCCTATCTTCGCGCTCTCAAGGGCAGAGATCGCGGTCTGGCGGATGGCTTCGCTCCAGAAGTCGGGCCATGTGCAGCCCTCGACTTGGGTGATATTGCTTATCCCCATGATCCGCCGACCATGCTCGTTGACGAACTGGAGATGACCCTCGGGGTCGAACATCATGATGCAGGCGTCAAAGCTCGCAAGGAGGCGCTCGGCGAGATCCCCGCGTCGTGAGAGTGCGCTCTGTGTTCCTGCCAGCGCACCGATGCCGATGCTGGTGGAAACCCAACGCTCGATCCGACCTTGGTCATCCCACAGGGGTTGGGCCGGTGCCGACACCCATCGGTGATCGCCGGAATGATGCCGCAGGCGATAACGCGCTTCAGGGGGATTGCCAGCTTCTACGGATGGACCTTCGCCTGATTGCCGCCTCTCCAGGCTTGCGTCCTTGCTCTCTTCCTGCCGGCGGTGCGAGGAGGAGGATGGAATTGAATTCGGTCTTCCCAGACTGAGTTCGCCGGTCACTGCACGGGACAAAGCAAGGAGCGTTTTCAATTGCTTGGCCGAAAGACCATCGGGGTGAGGGACGGTGTCCAAAACACACAGTGAGCCCAGCATGGCTCCATCGTCACTCAAGACGGGAGCGGCAGCATAGAAGCGAAGGTGAGGCTCGCCTGCGACGAGGGGATGATCTTCGAACCCGGGATGTTGAGAGAGATCCTCGATGACGACTGCGCCTGAGCAGCCTAGCACCCGCGCGCAGATGGAGATGCTCAGGGGGATTTCACGGAGGGAGGTGCCGATCGCGGCCTTGAGCCATTGCCGATCTGCATCGATGAAAGTGACGGCTGTCGTCGGGCAGCCGCAGGCATCTGCCGCCAGTTGAGCAAGATCCTCGAAGACCTGCTCTGGAATCGACCGAAGGATTTCGAGTCGACGCAGGGCTGAAGCGTCGGCAGCATCGAAGACTGACAGGGGACCGGCCTTGGATTTATCGAAGATCATAGGAGGCGGCCGAGGAATGCCGTCGTTCTTGTTCGTTGGACTTGTTCGGCTACCAAAGGATCCAAGAAAGTTCAACTTTATTCATGGCAGGCAACACGCTGAGCGCGCTTTGAGCGAGCGCAAGTGCGCCCTCGTTATTATGTATCAAGGCTGCGGTCGCGGCGGAACGGTCGTGAGACGGCCATGGACTAAGGTTCGTTCACCTTGTGAACGGTACGTGTTTCTCATGATCCGGCAAGGGCAAAATCAGAGATTGATCGCGGGGATGGCCAACTCTGCCTTGAGCGGTCCATGGGCTCTTGCAGGAAGGCAGCTCACGGCTCCGCGGCGAACTTCAAGTAGAGGTGAGATTGGAGCAAGATTGCGGGCGTAAGAGGATGCGTCCTCTCGCCGCTGGTCCCACATATGGGGTCCGGAAAGTCCGAGCGAATCACCTCGGTAAGAAGCCAGGCAACTGGCGAAAACGGATTAAGCCTACGTAGTCTAATAGGCAGGACTACGTACTGCGTCGTTTCGCAAAATACTTAGTAATGAAACAACGTTTGGCAGGAGTTTAAGCACGCTGTGCTCCTGGCTTCCATCCTGCCAGGAGGGCAGAACTTATTTGGCGCCAACACCTTGGAACTTGGAAGCGCATTCTGCCGAGCTCGGGTCACATACCTTCAAAGTCTGATTGGACAGCAAGGGAGATCAGTTAATAGCTATTAACCATCCCGGGGTCCCCACTCTGTCTCAATACGTATTGCCCATCTAAACGAATAGGCATAGTTTCTGACTGCCAAACAAAAGTAACCGCCGATTACGGCGGCATAACGGCGAGTTTAGTATTGAGTTGAGTAAGTAATTCTTAATACAGGCTGGGGGCCTAACATGTATATCGTTGTCGATGATCGACAGATAGTGACGTCAGGATATGTAGCAAGCTTCAAGAGGGAAGGTGTATCTTCCATTGGCTTGTATTCGAGCGAGTTCAGCGAGTGGCTGGAAACGGCGTCCGATACCGACATGGAAGCAATTCAGGGCTTTGTTCTCGGCAGCTTCGAGCAGCGTGCCAGTTATGCCGAGAGCATCCGGCGCCATTCCAAAGCTCCCATCATCGCATTGAGCGATGTTCGCTCTCTCGAGGAAACGCTGGAGCTCTTTACAGCCAAATTCGATGACGTTGTTCGCAAGCCGGTTCATGTTCGAGAGATCTTGGCTCGTTCCGAGGCAGTCTGGCGACGGGTCAATGCGGGTACGGGCAGATTGAGTTCGAACGACAATGATCGCCTCAAGGTTTTCTTTGACGGGCGTGACCCGGAAATCGATGGGGTTCCGCTTGCATTGCCGCGCCGTGAGCGACACATCCTCGAGTACCTCGTCCGCAAGAAGGGGCATCGGCTGACGAAGAAACAGATCTTCGACGCCGTCTATGGTCTCTATAGCGACGATGTGGAAGACAGCGTTGTGGAGGGGCACATCAGCAAGCTCCGCAAGAAGCTGCGGCAGCGCCTCGGATATGATCCAATCGATGCAAAGCGCTACATCGGGTACTCCTACACGGGAGTTGTCTCCTGAGAGCAGGGACGACGTGGATGGTTCTTCGGAACGCCTGACAGGCGACATGGTGCATCCTCGGCTGATTGGCCGGCCCTTGTGCAAAGATGCTGCCGATATCGGAAAGTAAGAAAGAGCCGGATCAACGTTGATCCGGCTCTTCTCCCTTTTGGTCCTGCTCTCGTGATCATGATCGTGGAAATGGGACACGCAGCAGACCAGCCTGACGCAAGATAGAGCCGCTAAGGTCAGGAAAGCTATTCGCAACATCAAGTTCCATGTCGATGTCCCGCACGATTCCACGCAGGTTAGGGCCACCCCTCAGTGCCACGGTATCCGCCAGCGTTCCGGCTGTCGTCTTCGCGCCGTTTGCAATGACCGGCGCGCCCACCGCAGGTGACCGGCCGTCCTCGGTCCATCGACACGACGCGGTATTATCGCTTGGCAGCGTACGTTCAAGGCGGTCCGAGGTGCGGCCAGGAACATATGGTGGGAATCGAACAACTCTCGCGGAGGACGGAGAGTTAGTGTCAGTTGCCGCAAGGATCAGGATAGACACACACGAAGCGAGGTTTGCCGCAGGAGGCAATGTCTCGACCTTGCACCGTACCAGTGAGCGGAGATCTGCCGCGACCCGCTCGTGGAATGCAGTGCCCGCACTCTCAATACGATGTCCGCTCCGGTATTCGGTATCAACGTTGCCTAGCCCAGACTTCCTCAATCCAATGGCTAAATTGTTCCATTAACTAGAGACGAGACACCGTAATGGACGACCTTCTCCTTGAGTTCCTCACCGAGACCAACGAGCATCTTGAAACGGTCGATGTGGAGATGGTCCGCTTCGAGCAGGATCCGAACAATCAGGCGATCCTCAGCAATATCTTTCGGCTGGTCCACACCATCAAGGGAACCTGCGGCTTCCTGGGGCTACCGAGGCTTGAGGCGCTCGCGCATGCGGCTGAAACCCTCATGGGCCGATTCCGCGATGGAATGCCTGTGACGACGCCGGCAGTGTCGCTGATCCTGACAACGCTCGATCGGATCAAGGAGATACTCGGCGAACTGGAGCGCCACGGCGTCGAGCCACAAGGAACTGATGATGATCTGATCGCTGCACTCGACCGGATGTCAAGTGCGGAAAGTCCCGAGCCGGTGCCAGCCGCCCCGGGGGTGAAGTCTCAATCGGTCGGAACACTGGTTCACCAGGTACTTGAGCGTGAGTTGAAGCCCGGTGAAGTCTCTCTTGACGAGCTGGAGCGCGCCTTTCAACAGGCGCCCGGCCCTGAGCCGGAAAACACGTCCGGAACGCTCGTTTACCAGGTGTTGGAGAGAGCCCTGAAACCAGGAGAGGTGTCTCTCGACGAGCTGGAGCGCGCATTCCGAGAGGCCCCGGGACCGGACCCTGTTATCAGCGTCAAGCAGCCTCAGGCTTCCCCTGTCGCACTGGCCGCTGCGCCCCGGAACGTTCCTAAAAAAGAAGCCGAGTCTTCGGATCAAGCAGAAGGGAGCGAAAGCGCGGCTGGAAAGGTTCAGACGATCCGCGTGAATGTGGATACGCTTGAGCATCTCATGACCATGGTGTCCGAGCTCGTCCTGACCCGCAATCAGCTGCTTGAGATTGCCCGCCGCAATTCGGAAGATCATGGTTACAAGGTGCCCTTGCAGCGACTTTCCCAGGTCACGGCAGAGCTGCAGGACGGCGTGATGAAGACGCGCATGCAGCCTATCGGCAGTGCCTGGCAGAAGCTACCGCGGGTCGTGCGCGATCTCTCAAACGAGTTGTCGAAGCAGATCGAATTGATCATGCAGGGCGCCGATACCGAGCTCGATCGGCAGGTGCTGGAGGTTATCAAGGACCCGCTCACCCATATGGTGCGCAACTCAGCGGATCATGGCATTGAGAGCCCGGCCGAGCGCCGCGCGGCCGGAAAACCCGAAAAAGGCGTCATTCGCCTGAATGCCTATCACGAGGGAGGCTCGATAACGATCGAGATCTCCGACGACGGCAAGGGCCTGAACTACGCCGCTATCAGGAAAAAGGCCGCCGAGAGGGGAATCGTCAGCGAGGCCGAGCTGGAGCGAATGAGCGACGCTCAAGTGGGCAAGTTCATCTTTCACCCGGGCTTCTCCACCGCTGCCGCCGTCACGTCCGTATCGGGCCGCGGCGTAGGCATGGACGTGGTCAAAACCAACATCGAATTGATTGGTGGCACAGTTGACATCCGCTCGGAGCAAGGGCGCGGCACGACATTCACGATCAAGATCCCACTTACATTGGCTATCGTGGCAGCGCTGATCGTTTCATCGAAGGATCAACGATTTGCCATTCCGCAAGTAGCGGTCTCGGAGCTCGTGAGGGTTTCTCCATCGTCCGAGCATTCGATCGAAAGGATCAACGGAACGCCGATCCTGCGCTTGCGCGAGCGTCTCCTGCCGATTGTTCCACTTTCGAAGGTCATGCGCCTGTCGGATGAGGAGGAAGTCAATACCGGATTCGTGGTCGTCACGCAGGTTGCGCAGCAGCGCTTCGGTATTCTCGTCGATGGCGTATTCCATACGGAAGAAATTGTCGTGAAGCCGATGTCCTCGAAGTTGAGGCATATCCAGTTGTTCTCCGGGAACACCATTCTTGGAGACGGAGCCGTCGTGTTGATCGTAGATCCGAATGGCCTCGCGCGGATGGTCGGCTCGGGTGGGCAGAGCGATGAGCTTCAGTCGGACACGTCACTCGAGAAGGCGATTGTCACCGCCGATGAATTGACAAGCCTGCTTGTCTTCCGTGGTGGTGGCGACAGCCTAAAGGCAGTGCCTCTCTCGCTCGTGACCCGTCTCGAAGAGATCGACGCCTCGACGATCGAATGGGCCAGCGGGCGCCCCGTGGTGCAATATCGTGGCCGCCTGATGCCGATTGTATCCTGTGATGGCGATCTCGAGATCAAGGCTCACGGAATGCAATCCCTCCTCGTGTTCTCGGACGGGCAGGTGTCCATGGGGCTTGCAGTCGCGGAGATCGTCGATATCGTCGAAGACAAGCTCGACGTAGAGCTCCTTGCGGAGCGCTCCGATCTTGTTGGATCCGCCGTCGTGCGCGGGCGGACGACCGAGATCGTCAATGTCGCGCACTACCTGCCTCTCGTTCTTGAGACCTGGTCTCGGTCCTCTCAGGAGAGGAAGCAAGGCAACACGCTGCTTCTCGTAGACGGGTCGAACTTCTTCAGGGACATGCTCGTTCCGGTGCTCAAGGCGTCCGGATATCGGGTCCAAACGGCGGCGAATGCTCAAGACGCCGCTCGTATTCTCTCGCAGGGCGTTCAACCGGATTTCATCGTCGCAGATCTCGAACTGCCCGGGCATTCAAGCTTCGCATTCATTGCAACTCTACGAGCGGACTCGCAGTATCGTTCGATACCGATCATTGGCATGACACTGAAACCTGATCCCCAAATGATCGCTTTGGCGAGACGCTTCAAGATTACGGATGTCGTCTCTAAGGTGGACCGTCGCGGACTGCTCTCTGCACTTGCGGAGCTGGGTGGATCCCTCGAGGAGGCTGCGTAGCCATGAAAGCCATTAACACTGTTTCTTTTAATACGCGAACAGCGTTCCAACGGGAAACCGAGTTCATCTCGGTGACCGTGGCGGGGCAATTGCTCGGTCTCCCGATAGGTCGTGTACACGACGTGTTCGTTGTCAGCGAAATGACGAAAGTTCCGCTGGCGCAAGCGGAGATCGCAGGTCTGCTCAACCTTCGCGGGCGCGTGGTCACTGCCGTGTCGCTTCGCAGTCGCCTCGGTCTTCAGGAAGATCACAGGACAGGCCGCCGCATGGCAGTGGGCCTTGAATGTCAAGGGGAAGCCTACGGCTTGCTCGTTGATGAAGTTGGAGACGTCCTCAAGCTCAATCCGGCAGAAATGCAGCCGAATCCCGTTCACATGGATCGGCGGTGGGTCAGCTTGTCTCAGGGAGTGCACCAACTTCAAGGAGTGCTGATGATCGTTCTAGACGTGGATGCGGTTCTGGCCTTCGAAGCAGAGCGCGAGGCCGCATAAATCGCTTCAATCATACCGTCCATTCTCATCTAACAGATTAGGATTTGCTACAGTGAGCTTAGATCTTTCGACCCCTGTTCTCGTTGTCGACGACTACCAGACGATGGTCCGAATCCTTCGCAATCTTCTCAAGCAGATTGGCTTTACCGACGTCGATGACGCATCCGACGGGCAGGCCGCCCTGGAGAAGCTCAGAGCCAAAAAATATGGTCTCGTCATCTCCGATTGGAACATGGCGCCGATGACCGGATACGAACTGCTTCAACAGGTTCGCGCTGACGCCGAGCTCAACGCCCTACCTTTCATCATGGTGACGGCCGAGGCAAAGACAGAGAACGTTGTTGCTGCCAAAAAGGCGGGGGTCAACAACTATATCGTGAAGCCCTTCAATGCCGAGACGCTTCGGTCGAAGATCAGTGCTGTTTTCGGCGCCTGATGAGATGCGGGGCGAGCCATGAACCCACGTAAGAGCTATCGTATCGAGGCCCATATGGCTTCTGCTCCTCGGGACGAGGACACTCTTGAGCGCCATACCGAGATCATGAACATGCTCGGAGCAATCAAGGAGGCGATCGTTCCGGCCAAGGAGCTGTCAGCTTCGCTGATCGAAGAGCACCGGAAGGATATGCAGGAGGCGATGCGGCTCAAGGTCGAACTGGATTCGATCTACGAGGCAATTGAACGCACCAAACGGGAGATCGCAACTCTCCGCTATGCGGGTGCGCAAGGGCAGGAGATCAATCGGGTTACGGATGAACTCGGTGCCATCGTCCTTGGCACAGAGACTGCCACCAACGCCATCCTAGCAGCTTCCGAGAGAATTGACGAATTGTCGGGCAATCTTGCGGCGCGCCTCTCGGGGGGCGACCAGGAGATTGCCCGTGAGATCTCCGATCATGTCATCAGCATCTTCGAAGCCTGCAATTTCCAGGATATTACCGGCCAGCGCATCAGCAAGGTCGTGAACGCAATGAGGTTCGTCGAAGAGCGCGTTCACGAGATGATCGAAATCTGGGGTGGGCTGGAGAGCTTCAAGGATGTCGACACATCGAAACAAGTACGCGATGGCGACGAGGCGCTCTTGAATGGACCCGCTTTGGCCACGGACAAGGGCATCACGTCTCAGGATGCGATTGACGCTCTGTTCGGCTAGCACAACATGAAGCCTTATGGGCGCTCGATCTGATCAGGCGCCCATGGTTTATACCCACTGTTGCTTCTGTCTGTTGGGACGCTCTCGTCCGAATTGTGGTCAAGCAGACCACGGGCCGCTTCCGTCTCCAACAGCGCCGTTAGGGAATGGATCGCATGCTCGTTTGCAGACAGCAGGACTCCGCCGCAGACGCTCTTTTGCCCTGAGAACCGGTAACGGAGGACATTCGCCGGCTGCAGCCTACCTGACTGACCGGCAATAAAACCTTGGATCGCCCCAGGCAGATCGTTACGCCCGCACTCCACGCTCATCCCACTGAAGTTGCCTTCGATTGTGCAGGGCTGAATCCTCAATTTCTCGTTCTTGCGATATGCGACCCCTAATTGCGTATTCGCGATCGCCATGACGATGTCAGTGTCGAAATGCAGGAACCCCTCGAAAGACACTGCCTTCGATCGAGTCACAAATCGGTCGAGTACGCCAATCCCATCGAGCTTGTCCAGAATGATGAAGATTCGGTGATGCTCATAGCTTGGCCCATACACATTGGTGCAGATCTTGAAGATGCTTACTCCTTCAAGGTCCTGACGGGCCACAATCCACCCCGATCCTGCGATTTGCTCGCGCTGATTGGGAAGGGCAACGTTATGGGATCTTGACGCGATGATATACTGACGTGCTGCTCCGGTCTCGTGAAGATTGGATCCCTGGGGATCAACAATCCAGGGTGCGCCGCCGGCTGAATAGACAAAAGACGTGCAGTCATTATGGCCATGCTCATGGTGGCGGCTATTCAGCGATGTGCAGAAATAACCCCACTGCGAATTCTGCTCGTAGTGGCGGGCCGCGATCAGACCTGCCAGAGGAGAGGAGAAGATTTTCCTCCCCGTTGGATATGAAAGTTCAGTGGTAAGATCGTGATCCGAGAGCAATTCGGTTCCGTACCCGGAAATCAGGCGGCGCAGCCAGGATGCGTGGTGGAAGCCGTAAGGTGTATCTCCAAAAGCCGGAAGCATGCCCGACGGAGTGGTCACGGCAACCAAAGTTCGCAAGCCTTTTCGTATGCGAACGGCGAGATTGCTGCAGAATTCGCGTGTTTCAGAGGCACCTTCGAGGCAACGGGTCAGGATAAGGCCGAGGGAGATGAGCTCGAGTTGAATGTGTAAGGATTGATCAACGAAGGAGCCATTCTCATCGATCAAGCGCTCGAACCCATCGCTCAAGTGCATTTGGGCGAGAGATGTCCAGTATGCTGCGGATGGGATCTTTGGAAGGGCCTGTGCCAAAGCAAGCAGTGCGCACGCGGCATGAACTTGGACGACGGAATGCGAAAAGACATTCTGCCCCAAAATCTGCGCGATGGCGAAACCATGCCGAACGACCTCGGCAAGGATGATGAGAATGTCCTGTGAGGAAATCGGTTGTGGCGCCTTCACACTCGAAGAAAGGAGCAGGAGTAACGTTTCCGCGCGCGCGGACAACGCTCGAGGATGAAGACTGATCGGATCGCCTGGGTTCCCCCAAGGATTGGCATGTGACCAGGATGTGGCTAGTTTGATTGCCCGTTTGAGACTCTCTGGGTCTTCCTCCGCAACAAGAGAGGAGAGCCATGCAAGGGATTGAAATTCGAGCCGCCAGGCGAGAGATTGGTAGGGATCCTCTATCCATTGCGGTTCGTCAGGCAGAGACCACGCAGGGAGACCCGCGAGCACGAGCTCACCTTTCGGGATGGTGCCCGCCTTGCCGCGCTGTACGGCTGCGAGCTTGTCATGAAATGTGAACGCTGATCCCAAGGCCCCATGATCGACGAGTCGCATCAGCATCGCCTCATTTGACATGCTCTCGCTCGAAGAAGAGGTGCCGTCTATTCTTTCCATAACTCGGTTGAGAAAGGTCGGAGCATCGGACACGCTGTCACCTGAAACTGCTTCCAGCGAAAGATCCTCATCGACCGAAACTTCGAGCGGGGTGACCAGCTTCATTCTTGCCGGGGCATGCCAGGCCTGAAATCCAATCTCGACGCTTGCAGCTCCTGGTGGCGGCACAAGGTTAAGAGTAAACCGCCGGGCCTGCCGGTGGACAGGGATGTCGACGAAGGCTCCGACGGAAGGCGCTGCGGCTAACTCGGGGTAAGGAAAGGGCAGCTCCTCTCTCCTGGCGTCGCGATAAACAATGCGCGCTAGTGCACTGGTGGACTCAGAGCTCTCATTGATGATTTGCCCACGAACCAGCAGATTGCGTCCTGGTAACAGGGAAAATTTGAACCAGGTTGCCTCCACATGGATTGGCCGCCAGCTGCGCCGCGCATCCAACGGCTCTGGTGTGATGATGCTGTCGGCTGGCGCGACGCCGTCGGAGCCTGTCGCGTGCGTCGATTTCTGGACCCCACCTTGCAGCAATTTCGGTTCGCTGATGGTGAAAGGGTGGGAATTGCGCCAGCTTCGGAAAGTGACAGACAGACGTCTCGCGGGAGAGGGCATGAAGAACCCGAAAGAGATTTCGTGCGGCTTTGCCTCGTGCGCGCGGTAATCGGGTCCGGTCACATACCAGCTGTGAGGGTCGATCTGCGTTCTGGTGAGACCCGGGACATAAGCAAAGTCGATGCTTGAGCCATCGCCTGTTTGAAAGTCGAGCCCAACTACGGCGAAGTCTGGGGCAGCGCGGTTATCTTCTTCAGGATGCGTGTCCAGTTGGAAGTTGAACTCGCACCAGAGATCTGGCTCGATTCCGTCGAAGTTCAGTGTAGCCCTCGACCAACGGTTGTTGTTTGAGACAACAAGCTGAGTTGAAGTAGCATCCTGCGACTCCCCGTCGGCCTGATCGATACGGGTGGGGAGAATGCATTTTACAGGCAACATGTCGCAGCGCTTTTCAATGTACGGGTCAGAACCCTAGGCTCAGCCTCTGAGACCAGGCAACCCCTTGATCCCTCGACTGCCCTGTCCGGTAACGCATCAGATCAATTGATGGTCGCGGCTTCGACAAAAAGGGCCATTCGGATGAGCTCGGAAAGGCTCCGAGCTTCCATCTTAGCCATAACGTTGGAGCGATGAATCTCGACCGTTCGAATGCTGATGCTGAGTTCATGGGCAATGACTTTGTTAGCCTTCCCTTCGACAAGACAATCGAGGACTTGGCGCTCGCGCTGGGAAAGGGACTGCAGGCGCGCCTGCGTTCTGAGCAGCTCCTGGCTTCTACGAACGCTTCTCTCATCGCACACGAGTGCGAAGCGCACCACTTCAAGGAAGCGATCCTCACGAAAAGGCTTTTCGAGAAAGTCGATGGCTCCCGCCTTCATGGCCTCTACGGCAAGCGGGATGTCGGCGTGCCCCGTCATCACCACAACCGGTGCATTGATTCCCCGTTCGTTGAGCCGACGAATGAACTCTACGCCGTCGATCCCAGGCATGCGCACGTCTGTAACAATGCAACAGCGTCCTGGATCCGTTACCTCCTTCAGGAACGAGGTGGCAGATTCATATAGACGGACATTGAGGCCTGCAGAAACCAGCAGGAAGGCGAGCGCTTTGCGAACACCAACGTCGTCGTCTACCACATAAACGACTGCCCCGCCCGACATCGGATTATTCTCCCATTATTATCGCCAACGAAACAGGCTTCACGCCTCAGGTAAATGCTAAAACGATTCGATCATCTGCCATATGCCCCGAGCCACCCTGGCAGTTTGATCTAGACACTCGCTTCTATGGCGTGTGCTCCTAACCATCTCAAGCCACTTCTTCAAGATGGCAGAAGTGTCGCTACTCTGTAACGAGCCGGCCGAAGCCAGTCTGACGGAATCCGTCGTGCACTGCGCCTGCGACACCCACTCGTGAGACGGGTGCGGGTATGACACTTGCTCCTTGGCAGAAGAATGTTACAAGGTTTGATGATCGTTACAGAATAGCGGTGATACTCAAGATACCAGTCGTGATAGACGTCAGGGGAGATCTAGCAATGACCTCAACGACCTCAACGACCACCGAGCACGTTGCCGAACCGAGCTAAACGGCGGCTGCTCAGATGCCGCGTCAGCCTCATGCAAGATTGCGCGGGTAAATGAATCTCCACCATGATGGCTTGGAGAGCACCGTGACATCACCTGTTTATCTGTTCGATCTGGCATCACGGCAGTCCAACTGGCTCGCTGCACGTCAGACCACGATCTCAGGAAATATCGCGAACGCAAACACGCCAGGCTACCGCTCAAAGGACGTGGAGGCATTCGTCGACGTCCTCGACAGGACGAAGTTGGCGATGGCCGCGACCGATGGCGGCCATATCGGCTTCGATGCATCTCGACCTGAGAGTATGAAGGTGAAGAAGGCAGACAGCTGGGACACAGTCCATTCAAAGAACTCCGTCAGCCTGGAGCAGGAACTGCTCAAAGCCGGTGAGGTGAACCGTCAGCACACCTTGAACACCAGCATCGTGAAGGCATTCCATCGGATGCTGATGTCCACCGTAAGGACTTCGTAATGATCGACTCGCTCATTGCATCAACAAAACTTTCCAGCGCTGGGCTCGAAGCGCAATCTGCGCGTCTGCGGGTGATTTCTGAAAACGTCGCGAACTCTCAATCGACAGGACAGACACCCGGATCGGACCCCTATGCACGCAAAACAATCACTTTCAAAGCTGAGCTCGATCGCGCTCTGGGCGCATCTTCGGTGTCGGTGAAGGAAATTGGAAGAGATGAGACCGCATTCCCCGTCGAATACGACCCGGGAAATCCGGCTGCGGATGAGAATGGCATGGTGAAGAAACCGAACGTGAACATGCTGATCGAAATGGCTGACATGCGAGAGGCCAATCGTTCGTATCAAGCCAATCTTCAGATGATGAAGCAGGTGCGCGCGATGATTTCCGCAACAATTGACCTGATGAGGGGCTGATATGATCAGTGCGGCATCACCAATCTCCTCAATGATCGATCACTTATCGCCTGCTACATCTGCAGTAGGTGTTGCAGCCAAACCGGCCGCCGGAGCCGCTTCCGTCGGAGTTGCGCAGGTTAGCTTCCTCGACACGATGGCGCAGGTTGCGTCATCTGCGATCGATACGTTGAAAGCGGGAGAGGCGTCCTCAATTGCCGGAATCCAAGGTAAGGCATCGGTGCAACAGGTGGCGGAAGCCGTGATGGCCGCCGAGCAAACGCTTCAGACGGCAATCGCGATCCGTGACAAGGTTGTGGCTGCTTACCAAGAAATCTCACGGATGGCGATCTAAGGAGACGATCATGAGAGCGCTTGCCATTGCAGCAACAGGAATGAATGCTCAGCAGCTCAATGTCGAAGTCATTGCTAACAACATCTCCAACGTGAATACCACCGCGTTCAAAGGTGCTCGAGCTGAATTTACCGACCTTCTCTATCAAGCTGAACGCGCACAGGCTGTTCCCAACCAAACTGGTGCAAGTCCGGTTCCGGAAGGAGCAATGCTGGGACTGGGCGTTCGTGCAGCCGCCATCCGCAACCTTCATCGCCAGGGAACCTTGACCAGCACGTCCAATCAGTTCGATCTCGCTTTGAACGGGCGTGGATGGTTCCAAGTCGATTCACCCAACGGCGAGACGGTTTATACACGAGCCGGAGCGTTCAATAAGGATGCCAATGGGCGGCTTGTGACGCTCGACGGATACACGCTCAACCCGCAGATCATCGTTCCGGCAGATGCGATTGACGTCACAATCAACGAATCCGGTGAGGTTTTCGCGAAGATCGACGGCCAGATCGAGCCTCAGAACATCGGTCAACTGATGCTCGCCAATTTCGCGAATGATGCGGGACTTGAACCCCTCGGCGGTAATTATTATCGAGAGACGCTCGCATCCGGCGCTCCCAATGTCGGCGCCCCATCCGACCCTGGTTATGGTAAGATTCACCAGGGCTATCTTGAAGCCTCGAATGTGGATGCCATCAAGGAGATCACCAATCTCATCACGGCACAGCGCGCATTCGAAATGAATTCCAAGGTCATCCAGGCAGCAGATGACATGGCAGGAACAGTCTCAAAAGGCATCCGCTGAGTGATATGAGGCTGGGGGGTCCAATGAAGACGTCGCTTCTCTGCACGGTGACCGCTGCCGTGATCGTCGCCACAATCCAGACCGCTTTGAGCGAGGAACGGATTCTCCCAGTTCCAGCGGTAACCATTTATCCTGGCGATACGATCAACGAATCGATGCTCAAGGATCGGACTTTTCCCGAGAACTACCGGTTCCGGACGGCAGTCGTGGAGTCGCCGCGCGTCCTGGCCGGTAAAACCGCTCGTCGTACCTTGCTTCCCGGAGAGCCCGTCCCACTGAATGCCGTCGACGACCCGAAACTCGTAACGCGCGGTGTTCAAACAGGCATCGTCTTCGAGGAAGGCGGATTGTCGATCATCGGAGTTGGAATTCCTCTTCAATCCGGGACCATGGGCGAGACGGTTCAGGTCAAGAACGTGGATAGCGGGCGGGTCATTACAGGCCGTGTCCAGTCCGATGGCAGGATCAGGATCGGCATCCAATGACCATGCGTCTTATCGTATTCATCCTGATTGCCCTCGTATCGTCGCACGCCGCGGCGGCGACACGCATCAAGGATGTCGCGAATGTTCAGGGTGTTCGCGACAACCAGCTGATCGGCTATGGATTGGTGATGGGCTTGCAAGGCACAGGCGATACACTCCGCAACTCACAGTTCACCGAGCAGGCTCTCCAATCGATGCTGGATCGGATGGGAGTGAACGTCAGAGATGTCAATTTGCGGACGAGGAACGTTGCGGCTGTCATCGTGACGGCTGACCTTCCCCCCTTCGTGGGACCGGGCTCGAGAATCGATGTGACAGTGACCTCGATGGGTGACGCCACCTCCCTGAAAGGCGGGACCCTGATGCTGACGGCTCTCCAGGGAGGTGACGGGCAGATCTACGCTGTCGCTCAGGGTGCAATTGTCGTTTCAGGCTTCTCCGCCCAGGGACAGGCTGAGACCCTGACCTCTGGCGTTGCGACATCGGGCCGGATTGCCAATGGAGCGTTGGTGGAACGGGAGGTTCGCGGCGGGTTCGACGCAGTCGGAACTCTCGCATTCGAGCTCAAGAATCCGGATTACAAGACGGCTACCCTTGTCACGGATGCGATCAACCAATACGCGCAACACCGCTATGGTACGCGCGTTGCGGTTCCAAAGGACTTCCGCACGGTCGTGCTCCACAAACCGAAGAGTATCGCACCAACCCGGTTCATCGCTGAGCTGGGGGATCTTGAGATCCAGCCTGACACGCCGGCGCGAATCGTAGTTGATCAGAGAACCGGGACTGTCGTTATCGGCAAGAACGTGCAGATCTCGACCGTCGCGATCACGCATGGTGCCTTGACGATCCGGGTGACCGAAATGCCTGAGGTGTCGCAGCCTGATCCGATGTCGTTCGGCCAAACGGTAATCGTTCCCAGGACACAGATCTCGGCCGCGGAGGAGAGGGTTCCTCTTGCAATCGTCAAAGGCTCCGACCTGCAGACCCTGGTCAAAGGCTTGAACCAGATGGGACTGAAGCCATCGGATGTCATCGCGATCCTGCAGGCGGTGAAGACGGCGGGCGCTCTTCAGGCGGAGTTGGTGGTTCAATGACGAGGAAAATGACGCTGACTGCGGCGCATGCGATCACGATCGGTATCCTGATTGCTTCGCTCATGTCTGGGACCGCTTTCGCTCAGGAGAATGCGGCTGAAGCGAAAGGTAGTAACTTCTGCGCGAATATCGCCGACGCTGCGGCAGATACACGCTTCGCTCTCCAGAAGGCGGAACTCGCCAGTATGGAGAAGGAGATCGAGGGTAGGCTCAAGATCCTCGAGGCGAAACGTGCCGAGTATGAGGAATGGCTTCGCCGCCGCAATGAGGTTCTCGCAAAAGCCGATAAAACAGTCGTGGCGATCTACTCACGTATGCGTCCGGAAGCGGCAGCGTTGCAACTGGGGAACATGGAGGACGAGATTGCAGCCGCCGTTATTGCCGAACTCAACCCTCGAGTTGCCAGTGCAGTCCTAAACGAAATGGAACCGGCACGGGCCGCTCAACTGGCCAATATCATCACCGATGCTCCCAAACGGGTTGCGAACAATGGGAGAAAAGAGTGAGGTTTGTCGTTGCTGTTGCCAGCGTTTGTCTCCTTGCTGCTTGCGCAACCCGCCCGGAGGATCTCGGTCGCGAGCCAACGATGACCCCGATCGGTTCGGGAATTGCCGTCGAGCGTGAGCCTCTTCCGCAAGTGTTCAGGAACACGACGAGTACGGCTCCTAACTCCACCTGGAGCAACACCAGCGCTGATCTGTTTACCAGTCCGCGGGCCCGACAAGTCGGAGACATCGTGACCGTCAACATTCAGATTGACGACAAGGCCCAATTCGACAATGCCAGTGATCGGTCTCGAGTGTCTTCGGTCGATGCGGGTCTGAGCTACGGCTTTGCTTTCAAAGGCTGGCAGGCTGACGGAACGGCCGATGTGGGTCTGGAATCGTCCTCCTCATCCCAGGGCCAGGGAACGATTGACCGTTCCGAGAAACTGCGCCTCTCTGTTGCCGCGATCGTGACCGAGGTCCTCCCGAATGGCAATGTGATCATCAGTGGCTCTCAGGAAGTCAGGGTGAACTACGAGGTGCGCGTGCTGAACATCGCGGGTATCGTCCGTCCACGGGATATATCGCCCAGGAACACGATCAGCTATGACAAAATCGCGGAGGCCCGGGTGTCCTATGGCGGTCGTGGACGCATTATGGAAGTGCAGCAACCTGCCTACGGGCAGCAGATCTTCGATGCTGTGACTCCTTTCTGATAGGCGGTTGGACGAACACCATGGCAGACATTTTGGCGCTTCCCTCTCGATCAGGTCAGACGCCCGCAAAGGAGGGCTTCAAAAGCCTGATCCTGACACTCGGAGTGCTGACGTTCCTGTCAGCTCTCATCGGGGGAGGCTTCGGAATATCCATCGTGTCGAATATCGAGAAGAGGGTCGAGGACAAGTACAGGTCAAACCCACAACCTTCTGCGGAAGCGCGTCCTTATTCCGGGGATATCGCGATCAGAAAGCTGGCGCCTGTGGTGACCAACCTCGCTGGTTCCGAAACCGACTGGGTTCGCCTCGAAGCATCCATCGTCTATAAGGGCGATTTCGAGTTGAACCCTGAGCTTCTCGCCGCTGAGACGAGGCAGGATGTGCTCGCATACTTGAGAACGGTCACGTTGGCTCAGATCCAGGGCCCGAGCGGTCTCCTTCACGTGAGGGAAGACCTTAACGAGCGAGTCAAAATCCGGTCGAAGGGAGCGATTCAGGAGCTGGTTCTTGAGTCTCTTGTCGTCCAATGATTTGACCGAAACCTCACAAGCGCCTGTGACCTGTTGCCTTTCCTGCAAGATTTTTCATTACGAAAGCATTCATTGATGCGCTTCCGCCTTGTGTTCGCGAGCCTGCTGATTCTGCTGATGATGGGCGCAGGTGCCTATGCTCAGGTTCCGAGCCTCGATAGCCTTCTTCCGCCCGGAGATGGCGCTGCAAGTGGCCGGATGATCCAGATCGTCGTTCTCTTGACGGTTCTGTCCCTCGCGCCGGGACTCCTCATCATGGTGACGAGCTTCACTCGGTTCGTCGTTGCGTTCTCCTTCTTGCGTTCCGGACTCGGTCTGCAAAGCACTCCGGCCAATATATTCCTGATCAGTCTCTCGCTTTTCATGACCTTCTTCGTCATGGGACCCACCTTCGACAAGGCCTGGAACGAGGGCGTCCGCCCGCTGACGGAGAACAGGATTACAGAGGCGGAGGCATTCACCCGGACAACCGATCCGTTCCGTGAGTTCATGCTCGCTCATGTTCGGCCGAAGGATCTTCAGACCTTTATCGACTTAGCGTCCGCGAGTTACCCGAAAGCTAACGAGGGGGAGAAGATCGATCTTCGAATTCTCATTCCGGCCTTCATGATCTCGGAATTGAGGAGGGGTTTCGAAATCGGTTTCCTGATCGCTCTCCCGTTTCTGGTGATCGACATGATCGTGGCCACGCTCGTGATGTCGATGGGCATGATGATGATGCCACCGACGGTTTTAGCGCTTCCTTTCAAGATCCTGTTCTTCGTACTGATAGATGGATGGAACATCCTGGTGAGCGGTTTGGTGAAGTCGTACTTCTGAGCTGCCCCGCAGAGGCAGCAATCTTCGCACAAGGTTGATGGCTCAAGAAGGAATCTCGATATCTCTCATCATTGCCGAGATTCTCAATGCCCGGTCGTCAGCATGCCGAAAGATTGTGGAACAGCCTCATGCATCTCGGGGCTCGCCGCTTGGCAGCCTTGGCAGCAATTGGCCTTGCCGTGTTCCTTGCCGTCGGATTCGGAGCCTATTACCTCAGCCGCCCCGCCCAGGAGACGCTCTATACTGGCCTCGATCGTGAAGATGTCGGCCGGATGGGGGCAGTTCTCAAGGATGCAGGCATCCCATTCGACGTCAGCTCCGACGGGACTTCTCTTCTCGTCAGTTACGGCAACACAGCTCAGGCGCGCATGCTGCTCGCCGAAAAGGGCCTGCCTCACAGCACCAAATCGGGCTATGAGCTCTTCAACGATCTCGGCTCGCTGGGTCTGACCTCCTTCATGCAGGAGGTCACCAAGGTGCGCGCACTCGAGGGGGAACTCGCTCGCACCATTCAGGGCATGAAGGGTGTCAAGGCCGCGCGCGTCCATATCGTTCTCCCCGAACCTGGCTCGTTCCGTCGCGAGCAGCAGCCGGCATCGGCGTCCGTCGTCATCCGTACATCTCCAGCCGACGATACCTCATCCGCGCAGGCAATCCGGCACCTCGTAGCCGCGGCCATTCCTGGAATGACCGTCGACAAGGTGACCGTCATGAACACCGAGGGCACCCTCCTGTCCTCTGAGGACAATGTCGCCAATGCGTCTTCCGGCAAACTGGCGAACCTTGAGAAGACCGTCGGGCTTGAGATCCAGGATAACATCCGACGGACCCTGGCGCCCTATCTGGGCATCGGCAACTTCGAGATCAGCGTCGCGGCTCGTCTCAACACCGACAAGGTGAGCACCAACGAGACGATATTCGACCCCGAATCGAAGGTTGAGCGGTCGACGCGGACGGTCAGAGAAACCGAAGTCTCTCAGAACAGGACGGGTCAGCGTCCTACGACCGTTCAGCAAAACCTTCCCGAGGAGACGGTCCGGAGCGACTCGAGCGACAGTTCGAGCGAGGATAACCAGCGCCGGGAGGAGCTGACGAATTACGAGATCTCCTCGAAGACGATTCAGACCATCAGCGATGGCTATTCCATCAGAAATCTGTCGGTCGCAGTGCTCGTCAACAAGTCGCGGATCACCTCGCTTCTCGGCGACGGAGCAAATCCCGCTGAGATCGGCGAGAAAGTCGCAGAAATCGAGCAGCTGGTTTCGTCGGCTGCAGGCTTCAAGAAGGATCGTGGCGATCAGATCAAGGTTGCCGCCGTCAGCTTCGTCGACGACAGCGGCGTGCTTCAGCCGGTACCGGGTCCCTCGATAGCTGAAATCCTGATGCGACAGTTCGGCACTGTCGTAAACGCCCTTACAATCCTTGCTCTTTGCGCCATGCTGATCTGGTTTGGCCTGCGTCCTGCCGTTCGCATGCTCATCGCGCGTCACCAAGCCGATATCGAAATTCAGCGCGAGCAGATGGCTGCCCTCGCAGCAGCCGAAGCCAAGGAGATTGAAGCGGCCGAGCAAGACCACCTGATGAAACAGGCTGCTCTCGAGGATAATTCAGGGCAACCGCTGATCGAGATGCCTCGGACGCCCCAGCGCAAGTTGGAGCAGATCGTGGAACTCAGTGAGGAACAGGCGGCTGCTGTTCTGAAGCAGTGGCTCCGGCAGGAGGCTGCGTGATGCCGAGCTCCATCGTCGATCTCATCAGCGACTTCTCCGGCCCGGCTGCTTCCGAGGGCTTTGGAATCGCGACTCTGCGCCGCGTGCGGCAGGCTGCTGAGCCTGATGCGGCGCCCATTCCAAATGCGGCGGATTATCAAGCCGAGCTGATGCAGTCGTTCGAGGCTCAGGTGAGGGCTGAGGAGAGAGAGGTTGCACGTGAGCAGCTCGCCAGGGCGTTGAAGACTGAGCAGGATCGTCAGCGTGAAGAGCTGGCTGTCCAACGGGAAATCTGGGTCGAGCAAGAAGCAAGGCAGGTTGCGTCTCAAATCATCGACGCAATCGACGATCTTGAGAGCCTACTCTCTGAGAGAGCTGCGAGGATCCTCGCATCGGTCATTCCTGAGGCGCTCCGGCAGAACGCGATCACCGAGTTCAACAAGGCCCTCTCGGCAATTCTAGCGGGCGACGTCTCTCCGCTCCTGAAGGTCACAGGTCCCGAGGACCTGCTGAAGGGTATCCGAGATGGCCTGGCTTTGCGGGATCGTGTCGTCGAGTTCGTGCCGAGCGACGTTGTCGAAGTGACCCTCGTTGCAGGGGATACGACAATCCAGACACAGCTTGGCCCTTGGGTGGACAAACTGCAGGCGCTTTTGAAGGCCGGTCAATCATGCTGAGTCCAGAGAAGCAGGAAATCCTGATCATTCGCAGGGGTGAAGATGAAGATGGCGCCCTCAAAGGCGGCGCTTGGAAGATCGCTCATGCCGACTTCATGACGGCAATGATGGCCTTCTTCCTCATCATGTGGCTTGTGGGGATTTCCGATCAGGAGACCAAAGCTGGCATCGCCAACTATTTCAATCCGATTCAGCTGGCTGACTCAACCTCGAACAAGAAGGGGCTTGAAGACCCACAGAACGTCCCTCCTGACCATAAGACCGACGACGACATGAAAGGCAAGGAAAAGGGCAGCGGTCTAGGGACAGGCGGAAAATCCGAGCAGCTGCAAAAGCCTCGCTTCAAGGAAGGTGCGCTCTTTCAGGATCCCTATGCCGTGCTCGCAAAGATTGCGGAGGAGGTCGAGCCTAATCCGCACGACACGCTCGGTGCCGATGTCACTCCGGGGGAGAGCGACGTTCCGGGCCTGAGCAGCGGCGAGGCTTTCAGGGACCCCTTCGATCCGCTCTACTGGCAAGTCGCTCCCGTCGAGGAGATGAAAGCGGAGGGGCTGCCCAAACCAGGCACTGCAAGTCCGGCCCCGACAAAGGCGGAGATCGATGTCTTGGCTCCATCCAAGCCGAACGCGGCGGCCACGGATCGCCCGTCTTCCAGGACTGCGACTGCGGCCACTCTCACGGAGTCGAAGAATCTCCCCGAAAAACCGGATCCGGCGACCAAGAGCGCTACTGCGACATCAGCGGAAGATGCTGCCGACCTGAGGGCGGCGGAACTGAAGAGAGAAATCATGAATGCGGTTCAACCTGGGATGGATGCGGCTCCCCAGCCCCGCATCGAGGTTCGCCGAACAGGAGCGGGCACCATGATCAGTCTGACCGATGATTTCGACTTCTCGATGTTCGCGGTTGGCTCGGCCGAACCGCACGCCAAGGTCGTGCAGGCAATGGCCAAGATCGCCGGGATCCTGCAGTCCCGATCGGGAAAGATCGTGATCCGGGGCCACACGGATAGCCGTCCGTTCAAGTCTGCCAATTACGATAACTGGCGGTTGTCGCATGCCCGCGCGCAGATGGCCCTCTACATGCTCGTTCGGGGCGGCTTGAATGAGAACAGGATCGTGCGGGTGGAGGGCCATGCCGATCGCGACCCCAAAGTTCCATCGGATCCGAAGGCAGATCAGAATCGGCGCGTGGAAATCCTGCTTGAGGAGCACTAACGGTGAATTGTCTACGCCATGCTGCTCTCGCGATGATCCTGTTCGGACTGTCGGAAGCTGCCATCGCAGAAGATAAGCATCAGACGGAGGCGGCTCCGTTAGCGGAGCCCGCGCAGACTCAGCCTGAAACGGCCTCGAAGCCCGTCCAGATGGTTCGAACCCTGCAGCTGATGCAGGACCAGATCGCCATTGGCTCTACAGAGGCGCATCTGGGGCAGCGGGGTCTCCTGACGATCCTGGACGCTCGCTTCATGGATCTGGAGCCTGAAATCTGGCTCACCGGCAAGAACGTGCAGGCCGCCATTGCCTTCGTCCTCAGTGGCGGCAACCCGCAGATCCTGAGAAAGTTGCTGGAAATGGGCAATCCTCCCCTCCCTCTTGAGCACCGCAGCTTCGTGGAGGGAACCCTGGCTTATGTCGAAGGTCGGGAAGAAGAGGCGAAAAGCAAGCTCATGTCCCTCGATCTCGAGGCCTTGCCGCCCATGCTCAGTGCGCAACTGGCTTTGGTGCAATCCGCACTCCTTGTTAGGACAGACGCAACAAAATCGAGTGAACTCCTCGACTTCGTCAGGCTGCAGGCTCCGGGGACTCTCCTTGAGGAGGGAGCGTTACGACGTCAGGTCTTCGTGGCGAGTCAGACGGAGGACATGACGAAGTTTCTTGCGCTCACATCCAACTATCTGCGTCGGTATCGTCACTCGGTTTATGCCGGGAACTTCAGGCAACGTCTGGCTTCCGCTCTAACAAGAATTGACTTTGGAAGAGATCCAGCCTTGTTCAAGGGAGTCGTTGAAGTCCTGAACGATCTGGAACCGGAAGTCAGACGGGAGTTGTACCTCCTTGCCGCCCGCTCGTCGGTGGAGCACGGATATACGAAATCGGCTCAATTGCTTGCCGAAAAGGCACAGGAATTGTCGGGAGGCGACACTGCCAGTGCGATCCGCGCGAAACTCTATCGTGCGGCGGCCATGATCGTATCAATAGAGACGATCGGCACCGCAGTCGCCGATTTGGAGAGCATTGATGCATCTTCCCTTCGGGACGGTGACCTGGTGCTTCTGCGCTCAGCGCTTGCCATGGCCGGACATATACGGCAAGCCCCGGGTGCTCGGATGGCAGAGTCGGAGAACAAGCAGCCCTTGAAATCTACCCAGGCCGTGGCCACCGTCGCTCAGGACGTTCCCAAGCAAGCGCCAGAACAGCTCAAGGTCTTATCAAAGACACGAGATACCCTGAACCGCATCGACAAGCTCATCAAGAATCAGGCGTCAACCGTTCAATGAGTCCGTTTGATATTCTGGCCCGAACTTTTGTCAGATCTCCCGATGCGCAGCAGCTGCGCGATTCCTCCATCACTCCTGAAGTGATGGAAGGCATCTCGATATCCGCGGACGCAGAATCCTTCGCCTCTCTTCTCAAGGGCTTGGCGGGACGTCTGCCGGGGAGCAGTGACAACGCCCCTTCAACTGGCGCTCCTGAACAACTCGAATTGCCGTCAGACACGAAGACGGCCGATGCAGTCGGTGCAGATGTTGCGAGCGCGGTTCTTTCTCTTCTTCAAGGAATTGTGCCGAATTCCGATGCGCAGAGGGCCGCAGGTCATTCGAACGAGAATGGGCCGGAAGGTGAGGCTACGTCACAGCTTCCTCTGGAGGGAATGCAGCAATTGCAGGACAAGAGCGATCTTGGAGGTTTGGCAAAGGCTCCAAGGCTTGCGGTTGCCGTTCAACACCAGGAAACTCACTTTAAACCTGTGATCGAGAATGTTGAGGCAGGGCGGCAGCTAGAAACCGCAGGCGAAGAAGAGACTGTTTCCGACCCTGGACCAGCTGCCGGTTCGGCATCAGCCGACGATGTGATGCCCAGAACTTTGAATACGCCACATCTCGAAAGAGAACGGGCTGCCAATGTCAGCCGCGTGTCAGATCTACCCTCACATAGGACTCAAGCTCCGGTAGAACCAGACGCTCGACAAGAGGATACGGTGTCCATTCCGACTCACAAGCAGGTGACGACCAGGTCGGACGAGCAGGCGAAAGCAGATGCTGTTCCCATGCGCAAGTCGAACGTGGGCGCTGAGATCGCCGCACTGCCCCCTGAAACGCTCGACGGAATAGCGGGTGCAGTCAAGTCGGATCTCCGAAGAGCAACCGACAGCGCGCCGGCACAACCCTTGCCAGTTAACGAAGCAATCCGGACGATCTCCATCAAGCCATCCGACAATGCCCTGAGGATCCTCAATCTGCAGCTTCATCCCGCAGATCTTGGAATGGTCACCATCAAGATGCGGCTCGCGGGCGACAGCCTCGAAATGGAACTGCATGTTGAACAGGAGGATACGGCGCAGATGCTGCGTCATGATTCCGAGAAGTTATCCGCGCTCCTTCGTGGGTCAGGATATCGACCAGACACGATCAGCATTCATGTGGTTGATGCTGCGATTCAGGATCGGGCGATCACCCGTACACAGCCCGACACGCAAATGCAGGGGCAATCCTTCCCGCAGGGAGGGGCGAGCCAGGGAGGGCGTTCTCGAGACCAGGAAAAACATCATGCGGATACGAGAGCAGAGCAACACAAGAACGCGGATGAAGGCCGGGTCCTGGACGGCCCTCGCCCTGGCGGCGTTTACCTCTAGTGCTGCCGATGTAAGCCCGTCGCGCGCTCAATCCGCAAACCAGCTCTGTGAACGAGAGATGGTGCGGGCCGCCGCGAAGTATGGCGTCCCTCTTGGAATGCTGTACTCGGTCGGGCTGACGGAGACCGGGCGACGGGGATCGCTGCAACCTTACGCGATGAATGTCGAGGGGCGCGCCGTCTTCTCAAACACTCTCGCTGAAGCGGTCGAGCGGTTTGAGGAAGCCCGTCGGGCGGGAGCGAAGCTGATCGATCTTGGCTGCATGCAGATCAACCACTATTATCATCGTGAAAAGTTTCCCTCTCTGGAGAGCATGCTGAGCCCACGTAACAATGTGGAGTACGCAGCTCGCTTCCTCAGCGAGCTTAAAGGACGTCACGAAACCTGGACGATGGCCGTGGCGCGCTATCACGCCGGTCCGGACAATGATCCTGCTCAGAAGCGCTATGTATGCCGGGTGATCGCGAACATGGTTGCGACCGGATTCGGGCAATGGACCCCGAATGCCCGATCCTTCTGCGCGGATGCTCCAGGGATGCGACCTGGACAAACAGCCTCTGACGGGTGAGCGAACGGCTGCTAACGCTGCATCTTGAGAGACACACCCGTCTGGTTGAGGGCTCCAGTGAGCGAGGCCTCCGAGCCTTCCAGCCGGGCTATCTCCGAGCCGCGGGACCAGAGTGAGATCCGGGTTCCTTCCAATTTCCACATGTTGACGCTTCGCAGCGTCGCAATCGAGCATTTCGAACTCGACGCCTTGTACAGGTCGAGGGATGCGACGCTCGAGAGACGAACAAGGCATGATTGCCCGGTAGCATCCGTTACCCTCCAGGTCCCCGCATAGGACGACGCCTGCTGCGGAGACGTGAAAACGCCCGGCGGCGATGAAGGCGCTGATATGAGCGCCGAGTCCTGAGGTCGACCGCGCGGAAGCGAAGCCTGCTCCGTCAGACCATTGTCCGTCTCGAAAAATGCACCTCCAGAACGAGGCGGAGGTGGATCGGGCGGTAGATCACTTTCGTAGTGATGGCGTTGCCGATGGATCGTAGGCTCGACGATAATGGCAGGCGAGAGAAGTCCCGGCGGATAGCTCGCTCCGGAGATGACGAGTGGCCGCTCGTCGGCAACTCTCCGACCCCACGGAGCCGAATGTTCCGGATAGCTGCGCTGGATGCCGGGCGGTCCCCATGGGCCTTGGGAGTAAAGACTATCCCTCGAGTTGCAGCCGGCAAGCACGCAGGCGGCTGACAGAATGAGCAGTTGAGCATTGATCCGCGTCACGGGGCGATCTGCCGTTGCTTCTCAGTGCCGTACGCCGACAGACGGGCAATAGGACGAGCGAAAGCGTGCCGGAAGAGGCCGGAGGCGGGCGGATGTAATAACCTTGGCAAAGGAGTGGGGGTCGAAATCAGCCTCGGGAGTCTCCGACAACACGACCCTGTTGATGTGGACTCCGACCGAGTACTCGCCGAGGACGAGCTTGAAGTCGACGCTCACCATGTCGTGCGAGAATTCCATGTCCAGTACGACGCAGGGAGGATGCCCCAGCGCAGTGCTGATATTGGCAGAGCGTGCATAAGAGAGGGTATGGCCCTTGAAGAACAGCTCCGCACAGGATGAAACGATCTCATCCATGTTGCCGTGCAGTTGATTACTGACGTATGACTGGATGACTTCGGCATCCACCAAGCAGAAATCTGCGATGACATCCTTGATGTTGCAGGCGAGAACCTCTTCAAACGCATTCAGGTCGATGCTTCCTTGGAAGAGCTCTGCTTCGGCCGGTGGGGAATGCCTTCTCATTTGGACCTCGTAAGGATGTAGAAGAGGATTTGGGCAACGGCCTTGTAGAAATCCGGAGGAATCATCCGATCCACTTCAACATGATCGTACATGGATCTTGCCAGAGGCTTGTCTTCGATCACGGGAATGCCATGCTTTTCTGCGGTTTCCCTGATTTTCAGGGCAATGAGATCCTTGCCCTTTGCGACGACGATGGGTGCGCTCGCCTCGCTCCGCTCATAACGAAGCGCAATTGCATAATGGGTCGGATTTGCGATGACAAATGTGGCCTTGGGTACAGCTGCAAGCATCCTTTTGCGAGCACGGTCTTGCGCCAATGAACGCATGCGCGCCTTCACCATCGGATCGCCTTCGAGCTGTTTGTACTCCTCCTTGACCTCCTGCGGTGTCATCTTCAGATCGGTGCGCCATTTGAAACGGGCCCAGACCAAGTCAGCGGCAACAAGGACGATCGTTGCAATGGCAATGGCCGAAACGAGCCGCATCGCCATGCTCAGCATTAGCTCCGGAATAAGGGTCGGGTCACTGAACATGGCATTGAAGACCTTGTGTTGCTCCGATCTAAGGAGCAGTATGGACACAATCGTAACGGTTCCGAACTTGAACAAAGCCTTGGCAAATTCCACGAGGCCCGCGCGACTGAAGATGCGATTCCAGCCGCTGACAGGCGAGACCCTGTTCCATTGAGGCCTTATCCGCTCCGACACGAGTGACGGCATGTTCTGCAGGATCGAAGCCGCGAGACTGCAGCCGGCCAGGATCGCAATGATCGGGACCAGAAACGTGCCCACTTCAAGGGATAGAGCTTGAAACAAAGCTGCAGCATCTGAGCCCGAGTTTAATCGAAAGTCCTGAGGGCGGTCGATAAAGAGCGACAATCGCTCCGTCATAAACTTGGCGCTGCTAGGCGCCACAAACGTCAATACCAGAAGAATACCAAGAATTGATGCAAAGACCGGCGCTTCTCTCGAGAAGGGGATGTTTCCCTTCTCGAGCGCATCGCGGACCTTCTTGTCTGACGGTGCTTCTGTTTTGCTCTCTTTGTCTTCAGAATCTGACATTGATTGCTATTGACGCTTAAACAAAGGACTCGTCGTCTGTCTCGGAGTTGATGACGATCTCGCCTCTGCCGGCCATATCCAGGGCAAGGTCCGTGATAGACCTGCGTGCCTCGGTAATATCCCGATGAGGTGACGGCTCCTTGCTGCTCAACTCGTGCTCGATCATGCGCCGGACACGCGATGAGAGAGCGCTCAGAACCACCTTGCGGAAGTCCTCGTTGGTGCCCTTGAGCGCCAGAACCACACGATCCGGAGGAACCTGGTCGAACAATGTTGTGCGGTCCCTCGGAGCCAACTTCACGATATCGTCGAACGTGAAGAGAAGCCCCCTGAGAATTTCTGCGGATTTCGGACGAACGGTCGAAAGGCTCGCGAGAACATCCTCCATGTGCTCACGTTCCATCTTGTTGATGATATCGGCAATCTTGGCGTGAGTGTCCGATCCGGCATTCTTCGAGAAGTTCGCCATGAAGTCTTCGTGAAGCGTCTTCTCGATATTTTTCATGGTTTCATCGACGATCGGCTTCATGCTCAGCATGCGCCGCATCAGGTTGTTGCGCAGTGGCTGAGGAAGCTGCGCCATCACCTTTGCCGCACATGATGGCTTGACCTTGGTCAGAATTAGGGCCGCCGTCTGAGGATGCTCCTTGAGGAGGTAAGACGCGATTGCGCTTTCCGAGACCGTCGAAATGCGCTCCCAGATGCTCCTGTTTGCACTTCCGGCGACATCGCTGAGAATATCGGCGATCTGCTCCGGGGATAGAATCCCCGATAGAAGTTTCTCGATCTGGGACACGCTGCCGACGACGTCTGCCCCGCTGGAGAAGATCGACGCGAACTCGTCAACGAGCATCTCGATTTGTGACGGCGTAACAGGGCCGAGCTGTGCCGCTGACTTCGTGACGAGGCGGATCTCATCCTCACTGAAGTGCTTCAGGATCCGGTTCGCGGCAGGCTTCCCCATGGCGAGGAGGAGCGTCGCAACGCGTTCCGGTCCCTTCATGGGCTTGGCGCCGTTCGTCTTGGCGGGGAAACTCGCAACCATGACAGCAACCGCTTCAGCCAGCCAGATCGCTGGTCGGTGGTCCGACGATCTCGGTCAAGGAGATGCCGAACCGGGAATTGTCATCCTCGACGACGACAACCTCACCGCGTGCGATCACGCGGCCATTGACCACCACATCGACCGGTTCGCCCACCCGATGATCCAGGGGAACGATCGCGCCGCGTCCGAGCTTCATGAGGTTCGAGACAGGCATGGTCGCCGACCCCAAGACGACTTGAATCGTCACAGGAATTCGCAGGATAGAATCGAGGTTCCGACCGCTGTCCATCCTGTCGTCCCGCGAAGCCGAGCCGCCGAGGCTCCTCCCGAGTTCCCCGTCTTGCTGCCAAGCAGCCTTGTCCTGAAAATTGTTCTCGAATGGATTGGACATGCTACAAATCCTTACACGCTGGAGCTACGAGAATTAGCTTGAGCTAAATGTCGAGCCGATTGAGTCAGTGCTTCGAGCTTCTTGGCAACCTCTTGAGCCTCTTCGATACGAGCGCCAAGCAGGGCAACGGTCTCCCGACCCTCGGCACCGAAACTGGCGACAGCCTTTTGGGCTCCGATGAGTGCTTCTCCGGTTTGATCGAAGATCCGTTGATAGTCTGCGTGGTATCGGTCCAGACGCTTGAGCTTCCGGTACATCAGAGCCACCATCGCGCTGGTGACGACGAGAGCAATGAAAAGAATGCTGTTAGCGAGCGAAGACGTCATCGAGAAACTCCTTCTCTTGGTCGATCAGCTCATCGATTTTGAGGACGTATGATCCGTCTGCCTGCCCCATGTGGCACCAGAACAGACCTTGCTGGTTTCCTTCCAGCTTGACGCGGCTCTTGGGCGTAGCCTGGAGCTCGATAACTTGCCCAACTTTCAGGTCTGCAATCTCCCCGAGGGAGAGGAAGCGCTCCTCGAGGACGGCAGTCAGAGTGATCTCCGTCTTGCTCACCTCGTTGGCCATCTGCTTCATCCAACGCGGGTCGCGGCTCGTCGACTCGCCAGAAACGACGCGTGAGAGAACCTTCCGCATCGGATTCAGGGCTGATTGCGGGATGATGACGAACATCTCTCCGCCGCGGTTCAGGGCTTGGAGGAGGAACTTGGCCGCCACCGCCTGATTGTTCCTACGGCCGATCACGGCAAAGTCCATTCGGGTCTCGAGGCGCTCGAGTTTGAACTTCGTGTTGGACACGAGAGAAAAGGATGCCTGGAGGGATTTGGCAACTTGCTCGAACAGGACTTGCGCCATACGCAACTCAATGTTGGAGAACCCGCGAGCCTCCTCGACTGGAGGTTCGGAGCCGTCCGACCCGAAAAGTACCTCCACCATTGTATAGACGAAGTCCCGGTCGAACCCGATCAGGATGTGACTGTCCCAGTCGGGGGCATGAAAGATGGCGGCCACTGCATTGGCTTCATAGATTTCCAGAATCTCGCTGATCCGACCGCTCTCGATGCCGCTGAGAGAGTAGTACATCGGGGATGCCGCCATGTGACGGAGATGCTCTGCGCAACTTGTCGACATGCGATCGAAGATTACATGAAGCATCGGCAACCGGTCGACAGAAAGACCTGCCGAATCCAGGAGCATGTCGCGGAAGTCACTGGCGCTCTGAGTGCCGCTTGTCATGCTGCCTCCTTCAGGTCCTCGGTGCGACCTCCCATTGTCGTCGCGGATTCGACTTCATCGATGGTCGGCCGATACTCGACAGAGATCCCCTTGCGGCCATGCTCGATAGCGATTTGTGGAAGGGCGCCGTTCATGTAGGCAATGAGCGCCTGTTTGACGATGACATAGACACGGGTTTGCTTCTCACGGGTTGCCTTCACTTTGTTCGCAAGCGGAGACAGGAATGCATATGAGATGAAGATGCCCGCGAAAGTTCCGACGAGAGCGGATGCAATGAGACCGCCGAGGATCGCTGGGGACTGATCGATTGCCCCTAGAGCCTTAACGATGCCCAGTACCGCCGCGACAATGCCGAGAGCCGGCAGCGCTTCTGCCACAGTATAGATGGAGTAATAAGGTTTCGTGCGGTCGCGCTTGAGAGTGGCGATCTCCTCTTCCATGAGCGCCTCAATTTCGTGCGGGCGTGCGTTCCCGATGATGATGAGGCGAGCATAGTCGCAAATGAAGAGCGTCAGATCCCTATCTTTAAGGACACTCGGGAATGTCTTGAAAATCTCGGACTCTTCAGGTGTATCGATATGCGCTTCAACCTCGTTCCGCGGCTTGTTCTTCAACTCCCGCAGCAGAGCATAAAGGAGGCCGAGAATTGCCAAGTACTGATCCCGCTTTGGCACCGTCCCTTTGATGGCCTCAAGGGAAGCGCGCCCCGTGTCCTTCAAGAGAGACATGGGGTTTGCAATGATGAACGTTCCGATCGCAATGCCGCAGATGATTACGTACTCCCACGGCTGCCAAATGACGGAGATATGCCCGCCCATGGCCACATAGCCGCTGACAAGCGACCCGATGGCAACAACCAATCCGATGATGACGCCCAACCTTCTAGTCCTTGCGAAAGCTCTGGTACTTCCGAATTCCTAATCCTGGAGGCTTGCGCGAAGCTGGATCGGGGCCGGCAAGCCTCATGCAAGGCTCCCTTGTTACCTCTGGAACCGAGGTCGCCGGCCACTCGGCCTAGCGTGCCAGAATATTCACTTAGACAGGGCGTGGCTGTTGTTACATGTCCTGCGGGAGCGTTCAATGCAGTCCGCCCTCTATGTATCGCTATCGGCTCAGGTTGCGATGGAGAAGCGTCTCACGACTGTCGCCCATAACATCGCGAACATGACGACCGGTGGCTTTCGAGCCGACGAGATCAAGTTCGAGGAGCTTCTCTCCCGTGCCGGCAAGAATGATGTGTCGTTCGCATCTTCGGGGCACAATTTCATCTCGCGTCAGGCTGGTCCTTTGAACAAGACGGACAACCCCCTCGATGTTGCAATTCAGGGGGATGGCTGGTTTGCATACAATGGCCCGAGCGGTCCGGTTTATACCCGTGACGGCCGATTCAACATGAATGAGAACGGGGATCTCCTCACAGTCGATGGACATGCCGTTCTCGATGCCGGCGGCACCCCCATTGCGCTCGATCCCAATGCCGGTCCGCCGACTATCAGCCGCGATGGAACGATCACACAGGGAGGCAATCAGGTTGGAATCATCGGCCTTTTCCACCTGAGCAGCAACAGCCGCCTGACCCGTTACGGCAACTCAGGCGTCATCTCCAGCATACCGGGCGAAGCGGTCCAGGACTTCACGTCGAATGGCATTCAGCAGGGCCACAGTGAGGGATCGAACGTCAACCCGATTCTCGAGATGACGAAGATGATCGCGCTGCAGAGAAACTTCGATAGTGCCGCGACAACGATCCAGGAAAGCGAATCCACTTTCATGGACGCGATCCGGACACTGGGCCCTAGCAGCTGATGAGCGGCATGAACGCTCTCACCGAGCTTGAGAACCTGGTTCTTACCGGAAACGCAGGCCGCCAACTGGTCAGGATCAGCGGCACGATCCGCGAGGTGACCCCAAGCTATTACCGTGTGGCGGGCTTGTCTCAGTTCGTGAAGCTGGGCGACCAGGTTGGTTTCGAGACAAATGAAAAGGTTCATATTGGTGAAGTCGTCCGCATCGATTCCGAAGGATTGACGATCAAGCCATTTGACGGGCGTATCGGGGCAAAAATCGGTACACCCGTTTTCATGGTGCCCAGCAATGGACTGTGCCCTGATCGGAGCTGGAAGGGACGGGTCATCAACGCACTCGGCGAGCCCCTCGACGGATTGGGGCCTCTGGTGCCCGGACCAAAAGCCGTGCATCACGATGCGGAGCCACCCTCCGCCATGACTCGCGCAAGGGTTCAAGAACCGCTTCGAACAGGCGTGAAAGCCATCGATCTTTTCACCCCCATCTGCCAGGGGCAGCGCATCGGGATCTTTGCCGGATCGGGTGTGGGAAAATCCACTCTTCTGACGATGCTGGCGAAATGCGACGGCTTCGACACAATCGTCGTCGCTCTGGTAGGGGAGCGCGGTCGCGAAGTGCGAGAGTTCCTGGAAGGACCCATCGAAGCCAGCTTGCACAAGGCTGTCATGGTGGTTTCAACGGGTGACGAAAGCCCCATGATGCGCCGTCAGGCGCCCAGAATCGCAGTCTCGATCGCAGAGTATTTCAGGGATTGTGGCGACTCGGTCCTCCTGATCATCGATTCCGTTACCCGGTACGCACATGCCGCGCGCGATGTAGCGCTGGCTGCCGGAGAACCTGCCGTCGCGCGGGGATACACGCCCAGCGTCTTCAGCGATTTGCCCCGTCTTCTGGAACGTGCCGGACCAGGAGAGGAAGGAAAAGGATCGATCACCGGGATTTTCTCCGTCCTTATCGACGGAGACGACCATAATGATCCTGTGGCCGATAACATTCGTGGAACACTCGACGGCCACATTGTTCTCGATCGATCGATCGCCGATCAGGGCCGATATCCAGCCATCAACGTTCTTGGCTCGATTTCCCGTCTGGCCGATCATGTCTGGACGCGAGAGCAGAAGGAGCTTGTGCGGCGCCTACGGAGCATGATCGCACGCTACGAGGACACGCGCGACTTGCGCATGATGGGCGGATATCAGTCCGGCGTCGATCAAGACCTCGATCAGGCAGTCGTACTTGTTCCCAGGATCTACGATGCCCTCAGACAAGACCCATCTTCTCCCATGAGTCGGGACGCCTTCACGGATCTTGCCCAGGCGCTCAAGCAGTAAGGTCCACGTGGATCCTCAAACCGACAGACCATCGCTCCAGCTTCACACAAGCATGAGTGTGTTACGCTTCAACCGAAATTGCAGGAGTCTCCTATGAGCCTTTATGGTGTCCTTCGCAGCGGCGTTTCCGGCATGACGGCCCAGTCGAACAAGCTCGGTACAGTTGCCGAGAATATTCAGAATTCAAGCACGAATGGATACAAGCGAGCGTCCACTGAGTTCTCCTCACTCATCTTGCCGTCGAGCGAAGGAACTTACAACTCAGGCTCCGTCACGAGCGCCGTCCGATATACGGTTTCGGATCAGGGTCCGATCAGCTACACGACGTCTGAAACTGATCTCGCGATCTCGGGAAATGGATTCTTCGTCGTATCCGATCCCAAGGGATCACCCTATCTGACCCGCGCCGGCAACTTCGTCGTCGATGGGAAATCGGGAAATCTTCTCAACGCGGCTGGTTTCACCCTGATGGGGTTCAGCCTTGCTGCCGGGGCGGAATCACCGTCCTTGAACAGCCTCGACGGCATGGTTCCTGTCAATCTATCGTCTTTCGGCATGCAAGCGTCCGCATCGACGAACGGCAGCTTCACGGGAAATCTGCCTTACGGCGCAGCAATCGGGCAGACCAAGGACTCCTCGCTCCAAGTGTATGACAATGTCGGCAATCCGGTAAAGATCAACATCCACTTGACGAAGACCGGTGAGACAACCTGGACGATGACTGTCAGAGACGCTGGCGGCGGCCTTCTGGAGGGCGCTGAGGATCCCATGGTGCTGAATTTCGACGCCAACGGCAGCATCGCTCCTCCGACAGAGCTGAATTTCAAAGTTCCGAACGGGAAGGATTTCACGCTCGATATGAAGGGCATGACCCAGCTCGCGGGTGAGTACTCCCTTACCGGAGCGTCCAACGGCAATGCACCTTCGGCTGTCAAGAGCGCCGAATTCGCGGCCGACGGCACCGTTTACGCCGTCTACGAAGACGGTTCGCGCATCGCGGCCTACAGGATTCCCCTGGCGACCGTGCCAAGTCCCGACAACCTCAACCCACGTGCCGGTAACGTCTATGAAGCGACGAATATGTCCGGCGGCTATCAGGTCGGGTTTCCAGGATCTGTCGGCTTCGGCTCCGTAGCGTCGGGCGCGCTCGAAGGATCGAACGTGGATATCGGAACCGAGCTGACTGCGATGATCGAAGCTCAGACCAGCTACACGGCGAATTCGAAGGTCTTCCAAACTGGATCCGAACTGCTCGACGTTCTCATGAACCTGAAGCGGTAACGGTCTCATTCGGTCTCAAGAGCTGTCACAATGTCACTTTCGGTTGCCTATAATACGGCCCGGTCCTCGCTGCAGGCGTCCCAGTCGCAGATGGCGGTTGTTTCCCGCAACACTGCTGGAGCTTCCGACCCGGGATACTCGCGCAAGATCGGTGTTCTCGTCACCACGGGTGGAGCTGCCCGCGTCACGGTGGTACGGGCCAGCGACAGTGCTCTGTTGAACAAGATGCTGGAGACCACTTCGGACGCGGCAATGCAAAAGTCGCTGCTCGAAGGTCTGGAGAAACTGAGTCTGACCATCGGAGATCCCGAGCTGGACGAATCTCCTGCCGCGCGTGTCGGTGCCATGACCGATGCGCTCCGGCAATATGCGAACGCGCCGGATGACAATGTGCTGGCCCGTGGCTTCGTGAAGGCGGCAAATGACCTTGCGACCAGCCTCAATCAAGCAACGGCGTCCATCAATCTGGTTCGCCAGGAGACTCAGGTTCAGATCGGCGATTCTGTTGCTCGAATCAACGAGATCCTGGCCAAGTTCAAAGTTGCCAATGACGAGGTCATGAGCGGCAGTGCTCTTGGCCGAGACGTGTCCGATGCTCTCGATCAGAGGGACTACCTCATTGCCCAATTGTCCGAGGAAATCGGGCTGACCGTCGTCCCGCGGGCGGACAACGATGTCGCTCTTTATACGGACAGTGGCGTTCCGCTCTTCGATCGACTGCCGCGTGCCGTGGAGATCCGAAAGTCGGATGGAGCGATTCTCATCGACGATGTGCCGGTCACCGGAAGTGCATCGCCGATGCCCCTGAACTCCGGCAGTCTCGTTGGCCTCGTCAAGATCCGGGATGAGGTCGCGGTCGGATATCAGCGCCAGCTTGACGAACTCGCCCGCGGTCTGATCGACGCTTTCAAGGAGACCGACCGGAGCGGGGGTGGCGCTGCTGACAAGGCAGGTGTCTTTACCTATGTCGGAGGACCAGACCTGCTCGCGTCGGGGACGCCGACGCTGACGGGCTTTGCGAGTCTGCTCAGAGTCAACGACGCCATCGACCCGACGAAGAGCCCCACTGGAGCGTATGAGAAGATCCGAGACGGCGGAATCAATGGAGGTGACTACGCCTCCGGCGACGGAACGGCATCATTCTCGACGCGTCTGTATGAGCTGACCGCTGCTCTGCAGGAGGATAGAAACTGGGATTCGAGCCTTGGCCTAGGCAACAAGATGACGCTGCAGGATTTCGCATCATCCTCAGCGGGATGGGTCGAGGCCAAGCGGCAGGATGCGTCTCAGCAGGTCGCCTATCGGGAAACGTTGCTCGCCCAAGCGTCCGAGGCACTCTCGAATGCGACTGACGTCAATATGGACGACGAAACGGCGCTGATGCTCCAGCTGGAGAAGTCCTACTCGGCGTCTGCGAAGCTGATCTCCGTCATCAATCAGATGCTTCAGACGCTTTTGAGCGCGGTGGGCTAAGACATGAAAACAACGTTCATTTCGACCACGACGCTCTGGACTTCGCCAAGATCCACTCTTGATAAGCTCCAGGCGGAACTCGTGAAGGCCAACAAGGAGGTTGTGACCGGGCGCCATATGGATGTCGGCCTAGCGTTAGGGCGCAAGACCGGAAAGTCTCTATCCTTGCGCCAGGAGAGAGCCACTCTCGACATTCTGGCGGACAGCAACGCGACAACGACGCTCAGGTTGAAGTCTACATCGGCTGCGCTCGATCAGATACGGACGGTGGCCGGCAGCTTCAAGAATGCCCTCGTCGGGATGCACGTCACCGCCCAGGATATGCCGTTGGTCATGAGCCAGGCGAAGGCGGGACTGAGCAAGCTCATCTCGACGCTGAACGAGAATGTGGGTGGGCAATATCTGTTCGGCGGCGTGAATTCCAAGGTTCAGCCGTTGAGTGCCTACGAGGATGGCCCCAAAGGCTTGGTCGATGCCGCATTCTCGGACTTCTTCGGCTTCCCTCAGACTGACCCGAAAGTCGCTGAGATTACATCGACGGACATGCAGGCCTTCATCGATGGGCCCCTCACCGATCTTTTCGCAAACGAGTGGCAAGGCACCTGGTCCCAGGCGTCGGAGCGGAACATTCAAAGTCTGATCTCCCCAACGGAGAGAGTCGAGACATCTGCTACGGCTGACCACGCTGCCTTCCGGGATTTGGCCATGGGCTACACGATGGCCTTTGGTATCGGGATCGCCGGGCTCAATGACGCAACCCGGGGATATCTGGTCAACAGGGTCATTGGTACTCTAGAGGCAGCTGTATCGGATGTCACCGCGCTCCAAGCCGATCTGGGGACGGCTCAGCAGAAGATCGACCAAGCGAATGAGCGGATGAGCCTTCAGAAAAGATTCCTTGAAGAAAGGATCACGAATTTCGAAGCGGTTGATCCCGCCGAGGCAAAGGTCCGGGTCGATCAGCTCTCAACCCAGATCCAAATGTCGTACTCGCTGACGGCGCAACTCAAGCAGCTCAGCCTGATCAATTTCATCTAACGGCAGGAAAGCGTATATGTATCAGTTCTCCTACTCCGAAATCCTTGAGGACTCGCCGAAAGACTGCCGGCAACGCGAGTACGATCTTTTTGATCGCGCCATCGCATTGCTGCGCGCCGCTGAGGGATACCCGTCTCAGTCACCCGAGATGCTTGGCGCGCTCGTTTTCCTGCAGCGTCTTTGGACCTTTCTCATCAAGGACCTCGGCCACCCGGACAACGCTCTCCCCGACAGGCTGAAAGGCCAGCTTATCTCGATCGGTCTCTGGGTGATGAAGGAATCGGATCGCATCGTCCGTGGCGAACACAACGATCTTGCGGCGCTTATCGATATTAACATTATGATCAAGGACGGCCTGAAATGAATGCCAAAATGCGCTTTTCTCTTAAGGCCGGGGAACGGATCTTCATCAACGGGGCTGTGCTGACCGTCAGTCAGAAGGTCACCTTGAGCCTTCTCAACGATGCGCGCTTCCTTCTGGAGAGCCATGTCCTCCAGCTTGCGGAGGCAACAACCCCGATGCGGCAACTCTATTTCGTGGTGCAGTCGCTTCTCATCAATCCTCAGGAAGAGGAGAAGGGGATGATTGCCTTCCGGAACATGCATCAAGCCGTTTCGATGGTTGCCACGGACGATCACGTGAAAGCCCAGCTGGAGCGGGTCGAAGGGTTCGTCAAAGCGGGGCGATCCTTTGAAGCTCTGAAGGTGCTCCGGACCCTGTTCGAAGCATGCGAAAGCTCTGCTCCTTCCCAGTCAGAAGTTGTTCCGGGAAAAGCCGCTTAGTTTGGAGAAATACAATGAATGTCGCCTCGCTGACGGCTTCCGGTGTGAGCCAAAAGACATCGACGGCCGAGAAGACTTCGACTGTCAGTTACGACAATTTCCTGCGCCTTCTCCTCACCCAGATGCAGAACCAGGATCCGACGGATCCGATGAAATCGACGGAGTACATGGCGCAGCTGGCGACGTTCTCGCAGGTGGAGCAGGCCGTTAAGAGCAATGAGAAGCTCGATGCGTTGCTGTCGTCTGTTGCCCTGTCCCAGGCCGACAGTGTGATCGGCCGGACGGTCACATCCGCTGATGGAAAGGTTTCCGGCGAAGTGACCTCCGTCAAGATCACGAGCCAGGGACCGCTCGCCACGCTCTCGAACGGATCCGAGCTGCTCCTGGGGCAGGGCGTCGTGGTCAGCTGACAATGAACGAGATTGATGCACTTGAGCTGGTCCGGGCAGCCATATGGACCGTTATCATCGGCTCCGGACCGGCTGTTCTGGCCGCGATGGTCATTGGTATTCTGATTGCTTTGATCCAGGCTCTGACCCAGATCCAGGAGGTGACGCTCACCTTCATTCCCAAGATCATTGCCATTCTGGTCGTGAGCCTCCTGACGGGCTCTCTCGTCGGATCGCAAATCTATGCGTTCACGGAGCTCGTCTACGGACGTATTGTTACAGGATTCTGACCGCAGAGTGCGGCTAAAAAGCCTCCTGTGCTGGGAGACTACACTTCCGACGACGGCAGGCGACCCTCGCGCAAGCTTCGTAGCGCATGTGTCAGACGGATGATTGGCTCACCGACTGGAGAGACACATGGCGTCTAACGACACGATAGCAAGGGACCGCGGCCGGGACGTGATGTTCGCCGCTGGCGTTGTCGTCATTCTGGCAATTTTGTTTCTTCCCATCCCGCCGCTTATCATCGATATGGGGCTAGCCTTCTCCATCGCCCTGTCGGTCCTTATCCTGATGGTGGCGCTGTGGATCCAGAAACCCCTGGAATTTTCCGCTTTCCCGACGGTCCTGCTGATCGCCACCCTCCTTCGTCTGGCCCTCAGCATCGCCTCGACGCGCCTCATTCTCTCACATGGTCATCAAGGTGTTGATGCTGCAGGCCATGTGATCAGTGGCTTCTCCCGTTTCGTCATGAGCGGCGATTTCGTTATCGGCATCGTCGTCTTCATCATCTTGATCACCGTCAACTTTCTGGTCATCACCAAAGGTGCGACCCGCATTGCGGAGGTTGGAGCGCGTTTCACCCTCGATGCGATCCCTGGCAAGCAGATGGCCATTGATGCCGATCTGTCTGCAGGGCTCATCGACGAGAAGGAGGCACAAAGGCGGCGTCGGGAGTTGGAGGAAGAGAGTGCATTCTTCGGGTCCATGGACGGTGCATCGAAGTTCGTCCGTGGCGAGGCCGTTGCCAGCTTGATCACCATTGCGGTCAACATCTTCGGCGGGATCATCATCGGTGTTACGCGGCACGGTCTGTCGCTGTCGAAGGCGGCGGACGTCTTCACCCAGCTTTCCGTTGGCGACGGCCTGGTGAGCCAGATTCCGGCGCTGGTGGTGTCCCTGGCTGCGGGTCTCCTCGTGTCGAAGGGCGGAACACGCGGGCAGGCCCAGCAGGCAGTCCTGGACCAACTGGGTGCCTATCCCCGTGCACTCATGGTCGCATCGGGAATGATGTTCATCTTCGCCATCGTCCCTGGCCTACCGATGGTGCCCTTCCTGATGCTGGGTGGATTCATGGGGTTCGTCGCCTACAGCATCCCGAAGAACCGAGCCGAGCAGGAAGCCCGTGAAAAACGAAGTCAGGAGCAGGAGCAGCAGAACAAGCTCATCGAAGCGAGTGACACGGTTAAGGAAACCCTCAAGATCGCTGAAGTGGAGCTTTGCCTTGGCAAGCACCTCTCGTCCTTTCTGGCGAGCTCCCATGGGGATCTTGCGCATCGCGTGAAGAAGATGCGCAAGAAATTTGCCCAGGATTTCGGGTTCGTCCTGCCGGAAGTCAAACTGTCGGACAGTTTCATGATTTCCGCCAAGAGCTACCAGATCAAGATTCACGGCACAGTCATCGCAACGCACGAGATTCGCCCGGGTGACCTGTTGGTCGTTCTTGGCGATGGTCCAGTTCCGGACGTACCCGGGGACGAGGTGCGCGAGCCTGCGTTCGGCATGAAGGCGCTATGGGTGTCGGACGCCTATGCCGGCGAGGTCAAGCGTCAGGGATTCGTAGCCGTCGACGGCGCCTCCGTTCTCCTGACGCATCTGAGCGAAGTCATTCGCAACAATCTGCCCCAGCTTCTCTCCTATAAGGATGTGCGCAACCTCCTCGACGGCCTTGAGCCGGAGTACAAGCGTCTGCTCGATGATATCTGCCCCTCGCAGATTTCCTATTCCGGCCTGCAGGCGGTGCTGAAACTGCTGCTGGCAGAGCGCGTCTCCATCCGGAATCTCGGTCTCATCCTGGAGGCTATCGCAGAAGTGGCTCCGCACGCCCGCCGTGCAGAGCAGCTCGTCGAGCATGTCCGTATGCGAATGGCTCAGCAAATCTGCGGCGACTTGGCTGAAGGTGGAGCTCTCAACGTGCTGCGTTTGGGTAACAAGTGGGATATCGCGTTCCACCAGAGCTTGAAGCGGGACGCCAAGGGGGACGTAGTCGAGTTCGATATCGACCCCCGCCTCGTTGAGCAGTTCGGTGCCGAGGCCTCCGCTGCGATCAAGACACGCATGGGGCAGGTCAAGAACTTCGCGATCGTGACGGCTCCTGATGCCCGACCCTATGTTCGCATGATCATCGAGCGGATGTTCTCCTCGTTGCCCGTCCTGTCTCACTTGGAAATCGCCCGGGGCATCGAAGTCAATTCGCTCGGCACGGTTGCATGAACCAAATCAGCACCGATATACTGCTGAGCGTTTTCCTGATTTTTTGCCGCATCGGCGGATGCATGCTTATTGCGCCCGCCTTGTCGAGCAACAGGATCTCGCCTCAGATCCGTCTCTTCCTGGCTCTGAGCGTAAGCCTCGCCCTAACGCCTGTGCTCCTGGATAAGGTGAGCGGCAACCTGAGCGGGCTTGGGCCGGCTGAAATGCTGACCCGGATCGCGTCCGAACTTCTGATCGGCTTGCTGATCGGGCTCTTGGCAAGGGTCTATTTCTTCGCACTTCAGACCATGCTGAGTGCCGTTTCGATGGCGATCGGCTATGGCGGGATGCCAGGAACACCTCTTGATGAATCCGAGCCTCTTCCCGCTGTCAGCTCTCTGATCATGATGGTGGCAACGGCTGCGATTTTCCTGTCCGACCTCCATTGGGAGCTTATTCGAGGGTTGATCTCCTCTTACTCGAGAATGCCGGCCGGTCAGGGTGTCGCTTTCCAGGTTTCTCTCACGGAGCTTGTCGATCAAGCCGGTGCGGCTTTCGTGGTGTCACTCAGAGTCAGTAGTCCGTTCCTTCTCTACTCGGTCATCGTCAATCTGGTGGCGGGGCTGACAAACAAGCTGACACCTCAAATACCCGTCTTCTTCATCGCCACTCCATTTATCATGTGCGGCGGATTGTTTGTGATGTACTTTGCCGCCCATGATTACGTGCTGTTGTTCATGGAAGCTTTTTCCTCGTGGCTGAGAGGCTGACCCTTCATGAAACAGAGGCTCAAGAAGATCGATAGAATCATCAAGGTTCAGCAGCACCTCCATAAGAATGCAGAGCTGCACCTCGCCAACCTTCAACGAAAGGAGAGTGAGCTCAAGGTGGCCCAGGAAGAGATCCTTGAGACAATGGGTGATGCCGATGTGCTCCATGGTCTCTTTGTCGACGTGATCGCCAACAGGCTGAAGAGACTGGCGCTCGAGGAGGACCGTGTTCACGCTTCGATTGTCACGCAGAAGATTGTTACCACGGAGAATGCCCTGAAGGTGAAGCGCAGCGAGAAGTTGCTCTCACGTCTCAAGGAGGAGGCTCGCCAAGGCCAGGAGAAGAAGGATCTCATCGCCATCCTAGAAGCCGTCGTTCAAAAAGATCGCACAAGCCTCCCGTAAGCCTCAGGGAGTAGATTTCGGCCAAACGATCACAAGGAAATCGCAATGGCGATCAATCCCCCGTCAGACATTCTCAGCGATGTCGCTCGAGCAGCCGATCCTGCCCGGTATCAGGCAGCCACTCGAAGCCTCCTTCAGGGGGGAGGGCCTGTCGGCGAAGCGACCTTTGAGGATACTGTGCGATCGATGTCTGCCCGTCCCATCGGCGTGGGAGCGGATATCTATCAGATTCGAAACTCGATGCGGAACGACGCGGAATCAGCTGCCGCTGCCAAGTCGAAGAAGACTGCCCAGGAGCTCGAGGCCTTCATCCTCCAAACCTTTGTCGAATCCATGCTTCCGAAGGAAGCGGAGAATACCTACGGCGAGGGCAGTGCAGGCTCCATCTGGAAGACCATGATGGCTGAACAGATCGGCGCCCAGGTGGCGAGATCAGGAGGTATCGGGCTCGCGAAATACATTCTTGGCGAGAAGAAGTAGGGAAAAGCCAATGCTGATGAAATCACTGGACCGCCTCGAGGAGACGCTGGATCTGGAGACGGCAGCTCTGCTGTCTCGGGATCTGAACAACCTCGAGGAATTTAACCGCCGGAAGAGTCAAAGCCTTCTGGAGATCAGCCGGATGGCGAGAACGGTTGAGAATGCTACCCTTGATGCAATCACGACAAAGCGCTTGGAACGACTCAAAGCCAAGCTGGAGCAGAACCAGGAGATCCTGGAGCGCCACATGCGTGCGGTGCAGGAGATCTCAGCGGTGATTTCGGGAGCCATTCAGGCGGCCGAGTCGGATACCACATACTCCGCCGACGTCGTCCGTGGGGGCTATGGAGCATGATTCGAAACGTCATAGCCGGGTTCTGGGTTTGCGCAGTTACGCTGGGCTCGTGCTATGCGGCTGTGACGTGGATGGTCGGGCGTGCATCCGTCGAGGAGCAGCCGCACTACGAGGGTTTGCAATACAAAAAGATTCCAGTTCTGAACATCCCGATCATCGCTGAAGGAGCGGTGCAGGGCTATGTCGTAGCAAACTTGGTCTTCACTGCCGATTCGAAGACATTGCGGGAAATCTCCGTTCCTCCGGATTCCTTTATTCAGGATGAGATATTCCGCTACATCTATTCGGATGCGACGCTCGATTTCAAGCGCCTGTCTCGATACAATGTCAATGATATGATTATCAATGTCAGGGACAGAATAAACAAGCGCCTGGGTGCGGAGATAGTCAAAGAAATCCTGATCGAGAATTTTAACTTCGTCAGCAAATCGGACATTCGATCCTGAGCCGACGGGCCTTTCGCAGTGCAGACGACCCATACATCTCTTTGGACAATTCTTCGATGACATACTGCCTGATCGTTGATGATTCACGCACCATCCGCAAGGTGTCGCGGGATATTGTTGAGAGCCTCTCGCTAGAGGTTGCAGAGGCTGAGAATGGCGCAGCTGGACTTGCTGCGTGCCAGGTTCGAATGCCGGATATCGTTCTCCTCGACTGGAACATGCCGGTCATGGACGGTTACAGTTTCCTCAAGGAACTCAGGAAGCGCCCGGGAGGCGAGACTCCGAAAGTCGTCTTCTGTACGACCGAGAATGACATGGATCATATCACCCGAGCCCTGGAAGCCGGGGCGGATGAATACATCATGAAGCCGTTCGACAAGGTGATTTTGGCGGCGAAGTTTCGAGAACTCGGCCTCCTCTCTGAAACCTGTTCGGTGTGAGATGATGTCTGTGAAACCGCCCACCAGATCCGTTTCCGGTCCTGAACAGCCCATTCGGGTCATGGTCGTCGACGACAGTGCCGTCATTCGTGGCATGATTGCCCGATGGGTCGGCGAGGCTGGCCCGTTTGAGGTCGTCTGCACCGCATCGAACGGGCGAATGGCCGTTGACATGGCCGAGCGGCACAAGCCGGAAATCGTGCTTCTCGATATTGAAATGCCCGAGGTCGATGGCCTGGCGGCGCTTCCATTGCTTCTGAAAGCTCATCCCGCGAGCAAGGTCATCGTCATCTCAACTCTGACGAAGCGAAATGCCCAAGTTTCGCTGAAGTGCCTTTCGCTGGGCGCCGTTGACTATCTGGCAAAACCCGAGAGTGCGCGGGCAGCCGATGCTGCCGCCTTGTTCCGGCGTGACCTTCTGGAGAAGCTGTGTGCCCTCAGCGCAGCGAAAGCGCGCCAGACGCCTGCCGCGCCTGCAACAGGCGTCATGTCCGCTCCGGCAGCTCCGGCGCCTTCGCTCAGGCCTGGCCATGTGCGTCCGAAGTGCCTGCTCATCGGCTCCTCGACAGGCGGGCCGAGAGCCGTCGAGCGGGTTCTGCAGGATCTCGGGCCGACACTGACGAGAATTCCCGTTCTGATCGTCCAGCACATGCCCCCCATGTTCACGGCAGTCTTCGCCGAGCATCTGCAGACGCTGCTTTCGCTTCCTTGCCGCGAGGCCAAGGATGGAGACGCGATTGTCGCCGGTACGGTCCTCGTGGCTCCAGGAGGCCGTCACATGGGGGTGAATGCGGGGTCGGGAAATCCTGCTGTTCGTCTCAACGACGATCCCCCGGAGAATTTCTGCCGCCCCGCCGTGGACGTCTTGTTCCGCGAGGCGGCGTCGGTCTTCGGCGCCTCGGCGGTGGCCGTGGTCCTGACCGGGATGGGATCCGATGGAACGGTCGGGGCCCGCCACCTGGTCCAGGCCGGTGCGACCGTGATGGCGCAGGACGAGGCCAGCAGCATCGTCTGGGGAATGCCCGGAAGTGTTGTGAGGGCCGGACTTGCTCATGACGTTCTTCCCCTGGACACTATTGGCCAATCCCTGAAGAGCCTTATCGCCGGAACCTCACGATGACCGAACTCGAATTCGAAGCTCTCCGCGCGTTTCTGAAGGCTCGCTCAGGTTTGGCTCTCTCTCCCGACAAGCGCTATCTTGTCGAGAGTCGGCTCACGTCCGTTTGCACGCGCTTCAAGATCGAGAGCCTCTCGCGCTTGGTCTGGGAGATCAAGTCGGGCCGGTCATCGGCCCTCGAGAACGCGACGATCGAGGCGATGACCACGAATGAGACGTTCTTCTTTCGTGACAAGGCCCCATTCGATCTGTTTCAGGATGTTTTGCTGCCGCGGTACATCAAGGAGCGGGCGACGAGCCGGCGTCTCAGGATCTGGTGCGCCGCGGCTTCGACAGGGCAGGAACCGTATTCCCTCGCCATGCTCCTCAAGGAAGCTGCCGCTCGGATGCCCGGTTGGCAGATCGACATTGTCGCCACCGACATTTCGAACGAGGTCCTCGAGAAGGCGAGGGTAGGGGTCTACAACCAGTTCGAGGTGCAGCGCGGGCTCCCGATCCGACTCATGGTGAAGTATTTCACCCAGAAGGGCGAGCAGTGGCAAATCGCGCCGGAGATCCGCTCCATGGTGGATTTCCGCTATCTGAATCTTATCGAAGATTTCAGTCGCCTTGGGCAGTTCGACATCGTGTACTGCCGAAATGTGCTCATCTACTTCGATACGCCGACCAAGGCGAATGTCCTTCGCAGGATCGCACAGCTGATGCCCGCCGACGGCAGTCTCGTGCTGGGTGCATCCGAGACGATCCTCGGCATCACCGATACGCTGACGCTCGACTCGGCCTATCGGGGACTGTACGGGAAATCCGCATCCGGAACTGGGACCACGAGACCTGCCTTAGCGGGCATACGATAAAAGCTCATTGCAGCCATCAAGTTGAAAGGATCGTTGCAGATCGGCGGGCCGATCTGCCGGGGCTGATCGCATGCTTGCCGCTCATGCGGGCGTTGCGTGCTGCCACTGTTGTTATGGTTAACAAGAGCGCTGCGAAAAGTTCAACAATTCTCTGTCGTTCGTACTTGACCCATAGGAATAGTTCGAGCATAAAGACATCACGAATGCACCGAGCACATTAAAGGCTCCCGCATCGAGAAAGCACTATGGAGACTGCTCTTGCAGGGCAGGGCATGATGCCACTCCATTTTACCGGTTTAGCCCGGATGTCATGTGAGCAGCGGATCGAGAGTTTTCTCGAGGCATGATGCCACTCCGCTGGGTCGGTCGATCCCGACATTCCCTGAACAATCACATCATTCAAGGAAGAAGCACATGTCTTCGATCAATACCAATCTCTCCGCCATGACCGCTCTGCAGGCTCTCAAGTCCACGCAGAGCGCGATGAACAAGACGCAGAACCAGATCTCCACGGGTCTGCGCGTCGGCTCGGCCGCCGACAATGCCTCGTACTTCTCCATCGCTACGCAGATGCGCTCCGATAACGGCGCTCTGGGTGCCGTGAAGGACTCGATCAAGCAGTCGAAGTCCATGATCGACACCTTCACCACGGCTCTGAGCAAGATCTCGTCCTATCTCGACAAGGCCAAGCAGAACCTGGTCAATGCGACCCAGCCGGGCGCTCAGCAGGAGGAGATCAACACTGAGCTGAAGAAGCTCGTGGAAGGCATTAAGAACACGGCCGCTTCCGCCAATTTCAACGGCGAAAACTGGCTGCAGACAGACGATACCACTGCCAAGGAACTCGTCGTCTCCTATGACTCGAATGGCGCCGCTAGCAGCAAGGTGGGCACTGTCTCCGTTACCATAACGGACACGCAGATGTTCGACGCGGCTCAGACGGGTGGCCACCTCGGCGCGCTGATGACTGCCCTGGACACCGGTTATGACAACTCCGTCGCCGCGACTTCCTCTCAGGCTCTGCTTGACGATGTGGAGGATGCGATCGACTTGGTGAAGACGGCAGCTGCCCAGCTCGGCGCGACCAAGGCGCTGCTCGAGACCCAGGAAGAGTTCATCGGCGTGCTCTCCGACTCGCTCACGGCCGGCGTCAGCGCCTTCGTCGATGCCGACATGAACGAGGCTTCGACCCGCTTCCAGGCGCTGCAGACCCAGCAGCAGCTCGGCGTGCAGTCTCTCTCGATGGCTAACCAGAACAGCCAGATGATTCTGAAGCTCTTCCAGTAAGAGCCTCGGAATGGACTAAGAGGAGCCTCGCCTTGGAAAGGGCGAGGCTTCTTTTTTGTGAAATGTTGGTGCGGCCATGAGTAAGCAGCCGTCATATTTGTTTTCATTGAAGAAATTTTCGCACCTCACTCTCGTGCTCGGGGCAGCTTGGTTGTTCGTCCCCGAACGCGCTCAGGCTCTGGCTGCATGGATCGGGTCGTGGGACTATGTCCTTCAACATGATCAGGAGGGCAGGCCGAAGGCCGCGTTCGCGAGGCTGCGCGGGGACGACGAGGCTCTGCTATGGCTGACATGCACGAGATACCCGAACGGTGGCGAGACCCAGGAGGCGCTCGCTCTATCCGCCACTGTCTCGCAGAAAAGCTATCTCGGACGCAGTCCGCTGCGAGGACGCAGCACCGTCTATTGGTTCGATGACGGCAGCCCGGAGCTATCCTATTGGGTGTATCGCGAGAAGGCAGGGCAGCTGGCAAGCCCCGAGCAAGTCTCCAGGTTTCTCGAGAGGCTGACGGGAGCCCAGTCGCTTGTCATCGAGCTCTCGAACTACCGCTATGAGACGCAGCGGTCGCAGTTTCAGTTGAATCCGTTAGACACGAAGCGTGTTGCTGAAAGGTTCAGGCAGGATTGCCGGGATATAGCTGGTCCTGCGAACGCCAACCTACCCCTGATCCGCTGAAGCCGAGTAACGGATCGCAAACGCCTGAGGTGGAACATGATCAGCACTTCGACTCGTTATCAGATCATCACGAACAATATGACGCGCACGAAGGCGCTGATCGAGAACGACACGGTGGTCAAGCGGGAGATTGAGTACTACAACAAGACCATCAAGACGATCAAAACCCTCGACGATTTCATCAAGAACGATCGCGTGTTCAAGTTCGCTATGAAGGCCTACGGTCTTGAGGACATGGCTTTTGGCAAGGCGCTCATCAAGAAGCTCCTGCAGGAAGGGCTCAGCAACCCAACCAGCATGGCGAACAAAATGACCAATCCGCTCTACAAGGAGTTCGCAAAGGCTTTCGACTTCGCCGGAAAGGGTGCTGAGGCCACGTCGGCGGCGAGTGCCACCACTGGGGCCGTGGAGAAGTATGTCCAGCAGACCCTCGAACAGCGGGAGGGGGATGACAATCAGGGCGTCCGTCTTGCTCTCTACTTCAAGCGCAAGGCGTCGTCGATCACGACCACCATGGGCATTCTGGCCGACAAGGCGATTATGGAATTCGTCCAGACGACGTTCAGTATTCCTAAGGCCGCCGCAAAAGCTGATATCGACGTCCAGGTACGGCAGCTCGAGAAGCTGATTGACATCAAGGACTTTCAGGATCCCAAGAAAGTGGACAAGCTGATCCAGCGCTTCAGCGCCATGTGGGACATGAACAATGCGTCCATGTCGGCGCCGATTCTCACTCTCTTCAACCAGTCCTCCGATCAGGGGGTCAGCCTCGACCTGATGATGAGCATCGCCAATCTCAAACGTGGCGGATGGTAGGGGAGGCTCGCTAGAGCTGTTTCCACTGATGTGAAACCGCTTCTTTCCTATGGTTCCCGGATTTTGTGCGGCGAACCGGATCTACTTGGCCGAAAACTGCTCTAGGGCCAGAACACCGCTCCGGCCTTAGTAGCCTGCGTATCGGCCGGCCGCCTCGCTGATCGTGGTTTCGGACGTGACGACGGCCCATCCTGCGTCGGAATGCTCGATCGAAAGGATCTGTCCGATGCCAGGGATCTTCATCCCGGGTGTGACCCACCACAATCCATTGGGACCCTCGATCAAGGCGGATGCTTCCGTGGCACGATGGACGACGTAGCGTGCGAACGGCGTCGCTGCCGCATCCTGACGGCGGGTGTTTACGTCTTCCCGCCCTTCGGCTGGGCGAGGAATGGAGTTCGTCGTCTCGACGGCATCCGCGTCCGGGAGGAGGGCTCTCTGAGGCCGCTCAACGCCCGAACCGCGTCCGAACGTCAGGGAGCCGCCGACACTCGGGAGATAAGCATATCCTTCGCGAACGAAGGAAACGTAGACGGGTAGCGCCATCGCGGATACGACAAGGGCCGCGCCGATGCCCATGACGATGCGATCCCCCGTTGCTTCCTTGGCGCGGATCAGTTCCTCCAGGCGGCGGACCTTCTGGGCACGATGTTCGTGGGCAAGACGATCGTCGTTCAGGCCGCTCCTTTGCGCCACCTGCTGCAATGCTTTTTCGAATCGTGTGATCATCGTCGCCGCCAAGAGAATCAAAGGTGATGTTCTAGATGTCTCACATTCTATTGCTAAGTCGTTAGCGTAGTCTTCGAAGTAGCGCCGCGTGGCGCGAGGTGAGACAAGCCTCGCGCAAGCTCCGATTCATAAGTTCTTCCTGCCCTTGATGTGGGCGTTCAGAAGCGGGGTTTTCTGCGGATGGACCAGACATCCCGCTCCTGACTTTTCCAGGCTCCCTCATCCATACCTTCCGGCTGTCCGAGACGGGTCATGGCGTTGGGACGCGTACCGCTGCGATCCGCGCATCGAGCTCCTGGCGATCAAGAATCCCAAGCTGCCGATCCTGTGTCCGAGAGGAGATGAGTCCGGTGCTCCCGAGACGCACCCTCCATTGGCGCAGCCCGCCTCCTGCGCGCGTTCGGCGAGACCTTCCGCTGCCAGGTACGGGATCGGATTTGGCAAGGCCAAGCCGCAAGGTCTGCTGGGCGCGGACAATATCGACTTGGCCTTGCACAGGATTAGGCCGCCTTGACGCCCGTCAGGAAACTCGCCACCTCCTGGCCAAGTTCGCTTGAGCGCTTGGCCAGCTCCTGAGCCGTGCCAAGGACCTGGGATGCCGCCGTACCCGTGTCGCCGGCGCCCTTCTGAACATCGATGATGTTGCCGGTCACGGCTTCCGTGCCGCGAGCCGCTTCCTGGACATTTCGGGCGATTTCGGCCGTGGCGGCTCCCTGTTCCTCCATCGCGGCTGCGATCGACAGCGAAATCTGTGACATTTCATTGATCGTGCGGGCGATCTCCTGGATGGCCTCTACGGTCTGCTGGGTCGCCTGCTGCACGGAGCCGATCTGGAGCGAGATCTCCTCGGTCGCTTTCGCGGTCTGGCTGGCGAGATCCTTCACCTCGGAGGCAACGACGGCGAAGCCTTTTCCGGCTTCACCTGCGCGAGCCGCCTCGATGGTGGCGTTGAGGGCCAGCAGATTCGTTTGTCCGGCAATGTTATTGATCAGCTGCACGACGTTCCCGATCTTTTCGGCCGTTGCCGCCAAATCCTGGACCGTCACGTTCGTGCGCTGAGCACCGTCGACCGCACGATCGGCAATCTTGGACGATTGCGTGACCTGAGCTGCGATTTCACGGATGGAGATGGAGAGTTCCTCGGTCGCTGCGGCAACCGTTTGAACATTGGCGGAGGTCTGCTGCGCGGCCGACGAGACCGTGATCGATTGAGTGGTCGTCTGGCTCGCGACCGCAGCCAAGGATCGAGCAGATTCCTCCATCTCGGTTGCCGAGGATGACAGGTGCTGCACGAGGCCGCCGACGCTGCGCTCGAACCGCTCGGCCAGGGCCGTCATTTCTGCCTTGCGCCTCTCCGCCATTCGGCCCTCGGTTTCGGCTTGCTCGTCTCTGAGCCGTTGAGCCTCCTGCATGGCGGCGGCGAAGACCTGGGTGGCCTTCCAGATATCGCCGATCTCGTCTCGGCCGGCTTTGACCTGAGGCAGATTGAAATCGCCGGAGGCGAGTTTCTGGAGCGCCGCGGTCAGCCTCTGGAGCGGATGGGCGATCTGGCGGCTTCCGATCAGCCAGCTCAGGAGAAGAGCAATGATGGCGCCACCGGCAGCCAAGGCCCCCAGGAGTTTCATCATCTCGTCGTACAGGATATTGGCCTGCTGATCGATCTGTTCGATGGCCCTCCTGCCGTTCTCCATCATCTGGTCGATGCGGGCCTGATAGGCCTTCCTGTTGGCGCGGTTTTCCTCCGTATTGCCCTGGGCGTTGGCCGCAGCGGGCGAGACCTCGTTGCCGAGCCTCACGGTTTCCGTTCGGAACGTCTTGAAGGCGGCCGCATCCTTCTTCAAGGCGTCGAAGACTGCGGTTTCCTCAGGGGGCAGGATGGGTTCCCATTTGACGAGCAGGGCATCGATCTCTTTGAGCGCGGCGAGCGATCCTTCCCCGAACTTCCGCGCCTCCTGAGTGTCGGCTGACGCGTAAATGCCGCGGGATTCCATGACGACCTGTGTCACCAGCCGGTTGAGGCGCTCCGCATAAAGGGCACGAAGAGCCGAAGCGCTGACATCATCAACCGCTGCATCGTAGGTCTGTACGGTGTAGATTCCCACGCCGGCGATGGTCGTTGCTAGTAGGCTCAGCGCGGTCGCGAGCGCAAATAACTTCGTTCTGATTTTCATGGATCCTCCCCCAACGGATTTCGCGCTGCTGCATAGAGAAGCGGGAAATCAGCGTAGCGGGGGTGGCTTGTGCGAGACTGACACGGGTTCTCTGCAAGAAAGCCAATCCTGCCGAGCCGCGGCAGGATTATAGCCATGAAATCTAGAGCCGATGCGGACTCATTGAGCCTGTGGTCCCTGAGAGCCTATCGCTCTTCGGCTGCCGGGATGATCCCGAGATCGCCGAGCTTGGCCCGTACATCGGCAATCGGCCGCTTGAGCTTGAGACTGATCACCGAAGCCGGCATGCCCTCCTGCGCAAGAGCCTTCAGCATCTGAACGGCCTCATATGTCCAGGGAGATCCTGTATTCATGGACGTCACCTCCTAATGGCAGAGACAAAAGGCTCTCCTGGAACTGCGGCGAGATCATGAAAAAATGCCGCTTGTCGCTTTCCGTGTCCCGCAACCTTAGCTTGAGATACGCGTTCTTGTGGAGGCAACGCACTCAGGGACGCTATCATGAGCATCATCTGGACCATCATCATCGGCTTTGTGGCCGGCCTTATCGCCAAGTGGATCATGCCGGGCCGGAACGAGCCTTCCGGCTTCATCATGACCACGATCTTGGGTATCATCGGTGCTGTCGTGGCCACCTATCTCGGGCGTGCCGTCGGCTGGTATGGCCCCGACGATGGCGCGAACTTCATCGGCGCGATCGTGGGAGCCATCATCGTGCTCTTCATCTACGGCCTGATTGCCGGCCGGCGTTCGACGACAACGTATTGATCGATCTGCCGTTTTGGAGAGAGCCGCGCCCTGGGCGCGGCCCATTTCCATTTGCTTTCGAAAGCGATCATGCCGCGTCGTGGGGGCCGGTCAGGGCTGCCTTGACGGGGCAATTGCCGACATATCCCCTCCAGGCCAGATAGGAACCGCCCGCAAGCGCCAGCACGTTCAGGAGCGGATTGGGGCGAGGCTTGGCGGCCGCAGCGGCCAGGCCAAGCCCTACAAGCATGTAGACGCCACGTTCCGTCGTGCTGAGATTCGGCTCTCCGGTCGTCAGGGATCCGGCTCCGGTCGAGATGATGTTCGCCACGTTCTTTCTCCTTAGGTGAGCAGAGGCCGAACGCGACGCCGATCCGTGTTGTTCCGCGAGCCGGAGGTCGTAAGGAACCGGAAAACTTGGCTGTCGTTGAGTCCACGCTCACCACTATGGAGTTTCACGATGCCTGCCAAGGAAAAGACCTTAAACGACCTGTTCCTTCATACCCTGAAGGATATCTACTACGCCGAAAAGCAGATCCTGAAGGCCTTGCCGAAAATGGCAAAGAATGCGGAATCGGAGGAGCTGAAGCAGGCCTTCGAGACGCACCGCGAGGAGACCGAGGGGCAGATCGATCGCCTTGAACAGGTCTTCAAGAGCCTGGACAAGGCCGCCCGTGGCGTGCAGTGCGAAGCCATCAATGGCATCATCGAAGAGGGCAAGGAGGTCATGGAGGACTTTGCGGACAGCGAGGCTCTCGATGCCGGCATCCTGGCTGCTGCCCAGGCCGTCGAGCACTATGAGATCACGCGCTACGGCTCCCTCAAGACCTGGGCTCTGGAGCTCGGCATGGATGAGGCCGCCAGGCTGCTCGACCAGAACCTTCAGGAGGAGAAGAAGACTGACGCTCTCCTCACGAAATTGGCCGAGGCGCGCATCAATACAAAGGCGGCCTAGAGCCTTTTCGGCGAAGTGGATTCGGTTCGCCGCTCAAGAATGCGGCAAGTCGAAAACGAGAACCGGTTCCATGCAGGTGGAGCCGGTTCTCACCCTCTTTCGTGGCAAAGCCCCGCTTCCAGGCGGGGCTTTGCTATCTTTATGGAAGCGTGGGCACCGTGTTAGTGGCGGTGGCACCCGCAAGGGGCGACGGCTGTCTCGAGCGTCAGCCGCATGGCCCCTGACGGATGCACGTCAAAGGTTGCTTTCATGGTGCTGGGCTGTTCGACCAGATGCAGGAACGCCAGGAGTCTGAGGCACGCAATCGGAGGCAGCATGCTCAGCAACTGACCGAGATTCTCCTGAACTCCATCGATCATCTCTTCTTGCACGAAGGAGGCGAGAGCGAGCTTCTCGTCAGGCGGCGACATGGGGCATCCCCGGGTGAGACGGTGAGGGTCTGACGTGCCTGATGAGCGAGGGTCCACGCAAGCCGGCCAGCTTGCGAACATGCTCAAGGCTGGCAGTCGAGATCTCGACGGCGGCTGCGATGCAGGGTTGCCCTTCGATGATCTGAGGCAAGCCAAGAGGGCGAACCTTGAAGCCGGTCTGCTGCCAGCGTGGCAGCCACCACATCTCGACAACCGCAGTGACCTCACTGATGCCGTTCTCCAGGCAGTATTCCTGCATGGCAGCCAGAAGGCGGCAATCCGTCCGCCCGGTGCGCCGCTCCTTCACGACAAAGTAGCGTGTCCACTCGAGGACATCGGCAGCCTGCGGGATGTTGCGCTGGACCAGGTGGGGAAAGACGTCGCTGATCATGTGAGGCAGCAAAGTCGGGTAAAGCCGCTGCCCACCGACCACGCGGCCTGCATCGATGGCGAGGAGATAGACGGCGTGCTCGTTATCATAAGCATCGATCTCAAGCCCGTTGGAATGGCTGAGGTCGGTCCAGCCCCGCTCCTCGACAAAGATCTGGTGCCGAAGGCGGTAGAATTGCTGGATGCCGTCTTCGTAAAGCCCCCTGTTGTCGCTTGTAATCACATGGATATGGGTCATTGATGTCACCCCCTTGCTGAGTGGAATGACATTTCGCCCAAATAATTTGTGATTGGTATTGTAGGAAATTACAGGTTCTTCATCAGGCCTGGATAAGCTTGTACTGCATGGCTCGGGCTACGGCCTGGGTCTTATTGGTGGCTTCCAGCTTTTGACAGGCGCTGACGATGTGCGCCGTGACCGTTCGCTCGGTGATTCCGAGGATATCGCCTGTATCGGCCGCCGATTTTCCGGCTGCGGCCCACATGAGCGCCTCCCGCTCCCGAGGGGTCAGCAGACCCGCTCCGCGGCAGGGAAGGGGGTTGAGCAACTGCCGGGCGCGCTCGAAGGCGTACATGGCCATGAGGTGAAGGGCTGGCTTCGTTCGGGAGGACAGATCAAGGTCGACCCCGCTCATGGAGAAGCAGGCCTCGTACCCATTGATGCCGTGGATCGGCAGGCAAAATCCATCCCTCATCCGGAAATCGGTCGCTCTGTCCATGACCTCGGCTGCGCGCGGCTCTCTATCCCGATCGAAAGGGGCCTCGGACCACTCGAATGGTTGTACTGTGTTTCGGCAGAGACGAATGACAGGATCAACGCGAACATAATCTTCCTTTGCATAGATGTCGAACCAGCCAAGTGGCCATTTCTTAAGAAGTACAACTTGGTCGAACCGCTCTTTTAGGTTCGGTAGTCCTGTAATGATGAAGTTTTCGAACCCAAATAGCGCGAAAGATTTCGCCATTTCATCCATTACGTCTGGGACGGACGAAAGAGCTTCAAGCCTACCAATGAAGTCGAAGGCTTCTGTCGCGTAATCGAAGCTCGAATGAGACACCGGTGCCTCCTGAGGGATTTCTATTAACAGGTGTATATCATACTTTTACTACCCAAGGTTATGGAAGGGGTATAATGACCCTGACCTGGCAATTAGGAAGGAGAGGGGATTGCAGCAGAAGTCACCCAGCCCCATCGACGCTCATATCGGCAGCCGGGTGCGATCCAGACGGATCAAACTAGGGATGAGTCAGGAGAAATTGGCTGAGGCTCTGGGCCTCACATTCCAACAAGTCCAGAAGTACGAGAAAGGGGTGAACCGTATCGGAGCGAGTCGCCTTCTTCAGATCGCGACCATTCTGGATGTGAGTATCGAGTTCTTTTTCGAGGAGACGCCCGGCTTTCCGAAGACTGGGGCCGCAGATGACGATGAAATGGCCGAGTTTCTGATGAAACCGGGCAGCGATCGCCTCGTCCGCGGCTTCCTGCGCCTGAAGGATGACGAGGTCCGCAAGAAGGTGGCTGATCTGGTCGACTGGTTGGCTTCGCTGCACTAGGCGCGAACTCCCGACAAGCCTGAAGGTTCGGAGCGGCCCATCGGAACCTGCCGCGCTTCTAATGGTTACTCCCCCACGATTGAGAGAGGTTGACCATGGGCGTGGGACAGCAGAACGGAAATAGGCAGCCAGATACCGGCAGCGATGATTGGGATGCTCTCAAAGGCGACGTCGGCGATATGGCCGGTGCGGCTGTCGAGCGTGGCAGGTACTTCGTCGACTCCGCGCGCGAGCAGGCGGCTGGTTATGCCGAGCGCCGCAAGGGCGACATTGCGCAGTCGGTCGCGGACTTCGCGACGTCCCTGCGCGATTCCACTCATTCGTTCGATGAGCGGCCGAACATTCGCGCCGTCGTCGACAGCGCCGCCGATGGTTTGGAGCAGCTCGCGGATTCCATTCGCGACCGCAGCTTCGCGGATTTCTTCAACGACTTCGAGGATATCGTCCGCCGCCGCCCGGCGACGGCGGCTGCCGTGTCGGTTGCCGTTGGCTTCCTGGCAGCCCGGTTCCTCAAGAGCACGGCCGAGGATCTGCGTCAGGACCGCATGGGTCAGGGGGCCATGGGCCCGGGGGCATCACGGCCCGATCGCGGCCGGTCCCAGCAGGCCCAGCACCCGCGGGCCAGAACCAGCGCATGACGGAGAGCGCCATGCAGGGCAACAACCATCAAACCATCCAGGGCCTCGTCGGTGAGGCCCTCCGCGAGTCTACGGATCTTGCCCAGAAGGAGTTCACGCTCTTTCGCACAGAGATCTCTCAGAATATCCGGACGCTCTTCATCGGATTGGCGCTTGTGGTCGTTGCGGCCATCTTCGCGATCGCCGCAGTCATGCTCCTGACGGAGTCGCTGGTCGAATGGCTCGCGACCGTCGTGAATTCCGAGGCCTTGGCGGCCCTCATCGTGGGTGGGGGACTGGCGATCATCGCGATCGGTCTCGGCCTGTACGGACGCCATGCCATGTCGGCGTCGACGCTGACGCCGCAGCGAACCATGCGCTCCCTCAAGCGCGACGCGGAGGTTCTCTCCGAAAGAGGTGCAGGATGACACAGAGCCTTCAGGACCTGGAGAAGGACATTGAGCAAAGCCGCGCGCAGCTTGATCGCACCATTGACCAACTCCAGAACAAGATGACGGTCTCGGGCGTGGTCGACGACATGCTCGGGACCGCTCGCGCCAGCCAATACGGCCCTCTCTACGACCGGGTTCTCGAAACGGTGCGCAGCAACCCGGTGCCGGTCATGCTCATCGTGGCCGGCCTCGGTCTTCTCGCCTATCGCCTGGGACGCCCGACGCGCCGCCGTCCGACCCGGCTGATCGCTGCGGACGATGATTTCATCACGGAGCAGGATCTCGTAGGAGAGCCGAGCGACCTGCGAATCTACGATGCGGGCGCCGCTCCGCTCGAGCAGACTGACGGCATGTTCGATCGCCGTACACCGAACTCCCGCATTTGACGAACGGAACAGGAGCTTTCAATGGCCAACGCAAAGAACGAAGGTGGCAAGTCGGCGACCGACAAGCAGAACGAGACCGGAGCCGGCAAGGTTTCTGCCGGCACCTCCGTGGGCAATATCGGTGAGGCTCCGATGCCCCATGCGCATGACGATATGAAAGGCGCCCAGGGTGGCGCGTCGGCCTCACAGGCGTCCCAGCCTCTGGGTAGCGGCCAGGGAGGCGACAGGTCGAAGAACAGCTCTCAAGCCTCACAGCGCCAAGCGCAGAACCAGGGTGGTTCGATGAGCGACAGAGCCCAGGAGATGGCTGGCGACATACGGGACCGTGCGGAGGACGCATACGAGGGAGCGTCCGAGTGGGCTCGCGATACCTATGATCGCGCCACCGGATGGGCATCGGGTGCTTATGAGGGGCAGCGTCGTCGCGTGCGTCATATGGGCGGCCGCTCGACCAAGGCTTTCGGTAATGTCCGTGGCGGCATGCAGAACTACGTTTCCGAAAACCCGATGGTGGTCGGCCTTGTGGGCCTGGCGGCCGGCCTGCTCCTTGGTGCGCTTCTGCCGCGGACCCGGCGCGAGAACGAGTTCTTCGGCGAGTGGGCCGACGAGGTACGGAACCAGGGCCTCCGGTATGCGCGCGACGCGGCCACTCGTGGACGCGAGTATGTGGAGGAAGCCTTCACGGGTGACGAGGCGCAGTTCAGCCGCCACGAGAGCGAGTTCGATCCGGATCGTCGTGACGCGAACCGTCACTGAGAAAATTTCCCATGGACGGAAGGCGCCGGCATCGTGCCGGCGCCTTTTCTTTGGAAATCGTGCTCAGGGAAGAAGGCAGCCAGAAAAGGCAACGGCCACGGCGAGATCATGCGCGTACATCCGGCGTCATCATCTCGGCATCGTGACCGTATCTGGCAGGCGATACGCCGCCAGGTTGATACTGAGATGGTGCCGCGCAGGCTGCATTTCAAGGATTCGGCGGCGGAATTTAACCATATGCCCTGAAACGACCGGCGTTCTCGGCTTGGCCGGAACTCTGCATTCATCAGTCCGTTGCCGTGAGGGTTGGGACACGATTGCGGTTCAGCTGTAAAGATTGGTTTTCAGGCGATCCGGCTGCTATTGAGCGGAGTCGTAGTGTGCGTATTCTGATTTTGGAAGATGATCCTTTTATCGCATCCGACCTTCAGGCGATCCTGGAGGATGAGGGGCATGAGGTCGTAGGCGTTTTCGATTCTCTTGCTGAAACCTATGACCATCTCGAGGACGGTTTCGACTATGCGCTCCTCGACGTGGACGTGGTTGGCGGAAAGAGCTTCGGCGTTGCGGCCGCATTGGCGGAGCGGGACATTCCATTCGCCTTCGTGTCCGCATCGCAACCAAGCGATCTGCCTCAATCCCTTCGCCAATTCGCCTTCATTCCGAAGCCGTTCGAGGAGAGTGCGATTCTGGAGTCGATCGGGGAGACTTCTTCGCGCTCGTTTCCATGTTAATCGCATGAGGCAGGAACCCGACACGAGAGGCTTCTGTCTCGCATGCCAGACCCGCGATTAGGCTTCTGCTGCAAGTTCGTGCCCGAGAGCGGCGAGGCTGATGCCGCGCGGCCGATGAATACCAGCTCCGTCACAATGGCCTATCTCGGGCGTCTCGATCCCAAGGCGGCTTATGACAAGCTCGCCTCCGTCGTCGCTCACAACCTCGAGGCGTTCACGCGGCAGATTGAGTATGTGGCGGGCCGCCCGCCGCTGGAGCGGTTGCATCGCCTCTCGAGCGATCTTCTGCCGGGTTACACGCATCCCATCTGCGAGGTCTTCTACCGGGATCGGGATCTGCGCACATTGATCGAGAGCAGGCTCGCCGCCGCCGGACAGCTCGCACGCGAGCACGGCGTGCGTCTGAGCATGCATCCCGGCCAGTTCTGCGTGATCGCTTCTCCGAACCCCTCCGCCGTCGCCAACGGTGTCGCCGAGTTCGAGTATCATGCGGATGTGATGCGCTACATGGGATACGGGGACGGCTGGCACCCACACGGCGCGCACATCAACATCCATGGCGGCGCGAAGGCGGTGGGAGCCGAGGGCATCCGCGAGGGGGTGGGGCGGCTGTCGGAGACCGCGAGAAACCTGATCACCATCGAGAACGACGAAGTCAGTTTCGGCCTCGACGATCTTCTGCCGCTGGCCGACGTGGTGCCCATCGTTCTCGACCTCCATCATCACTGGATCAAGAGCGAAGGCGAATACGTGGAGCCGAACGATCCCAGGATCGCCACGATCATCGCGTCCTGGCGGGGCGTGCGGCCCTTGAGCCATATCAGCGTGTCGCGAGAGGATCTGCTCTCCGGTCACGACATCTCCACGCTGCCGGATTTCAGGGCGCTCGTTCGGACCGGGATCAGGCCAAGGGATCTGCGCGGCCACTCGGATCTGATGTGGAACCTGGCCGTCAACGACCTCGTCGCACGCCATCTGACCTGGTCTGATTTCGAAGTGGAGGCGAAACTGAAGAACGTTGCGTCCGCGGGCTTGGCCCGGCACGTGGAGACGTCGGCAGCCCTGCTTTATTGAGATCGGTGAAAAGCTCGGAAAGCACGCTTTCCGAATGGAACAACACGCCGACTCGCGCGTTCACGAACATTGTTTGTCCGTAGAGCGCCTGATGCCTGAGTTTCAATCCACAGTTCTCTTGGTTGAAGACGAGCCCCTCATTCGTTTTTTTGTTGCAGAACTTCTTGAAGATTCCGGGTTCAAGGTGGTTGAGGCCGCCAACGCCACGGAGGCACTGGTTCTCCTGGAGGCAGGCCTCCACATCAACGTTCTCCTCACGGATGTGGACATGCCGAATGGCTGCAGCGGCTTCGAACTGGCTCACAAGGTTCATGAATCCTGGCCGGAAGCCGAGATCCTGATCATGTCCGGCCGCCAATGGCCTGCACAGGGAGACCTGCCTCAGGGAGCCGCTTTCCTGGCCAAGCCCTGCCCGAATGAAGCCATCGTGTCTCATGTCCATTCGGCGAGCGAGCGGTCCAGGCGCGGCCTGCGCCTCGAGCCATCCCATCTCAAGACAACGGCAAAAATCCTTCCGTTTCCGAAAACAGCCTAAATTCCTGAACTCTATCTTGCTGAAGCCGCAGAGCAGACATAAGCTCTGCCCGAATTGACCTTCCATCGGGGACTGGGGTCTTGAAACAGTCTCCGGACGATCCGACGAAAGCGGAGGTCAATGGGCTCGCGGCGCCAGGACAAGCGGCCGCCGAGGAGCTCTCCCACTCTACTCCCGGAGGAATACATGCCGACCAAGACGACAGACGGAAAAGCCGGTGCGAAGAAGACTGCTGCCAAGGCGGCCGCTGGTTCCAAGCCCAATGCTCTTCAGAAGCCCCTGCAGCCGTCCAAGGAGCTGGCCGCCATCGTCGGCTCGAACCCGCTGCCCCGCGGCGAGGTGGTGAGCAAGATGTGGGACTACATCAAGAAGAACAACCTGCAGAATCCTGAGAACAAGCGCGAGATTCTCGCGGACGACAAGCTGCAGCCGATCTTCGGCAAGCCGAAGGTGACCATGTTCGAAATGAACAAGCACCTCGCCCAGCACCTGAAGTAGGACTTCGGCCCTCTCCGATCAGGAATCCTGCCGCCATTGAACGAGCGGCAGGATTTCGGGCCTCTGGCCCGGCGCCTTCCTCCATGGGTCGACAGCCCATTCCTGCCGGTTCCCGCTCTCCACGATCACAGCGGAGAAATGCGGGTATCGCCCATCCAGAAAGAATCCGCGCGATTCCGGCGGCTCGACCTTGTGGTGGGCGAGCAGGCCTTGGTCCTGCAGAACGAGAAGCAGACTTGTCGTATTGGCGGTTTCGTCCAAGCAATCCATCTGGCCATGCACGCCCGACATCTGGGCCGGCGAGCCTGGGATGTCGGGCTTCCCTCCGATCGAAGCTGCCAAATAGGCCGTATAGGCGCTCACCACCTGCGCCAAGGCCTTTCTTTCCGTATCGGGAGAGGCTCTGGCGGCCTTCAGCAATGCGCCCGCCCGGCTGAGCCAGCCAGCCACGGACACCACCTGGCGTCGCGAACAGCCATATCCATGACAGGCCACGATGCGGGTCCCCTTGGGGCCGACATAACCCTGGCTCTCGAACCATCGCAGGGCCGCCTGCGACGCGCAGGCGGGCGAGGGGAGGGCGAGCGCCAGAAGGGCTGCCGAAAAGAGGAGTGGCATCGCTTTCGTCATGGGAGTACCTATGGCCATGCTGTCATGGCGATCAAATAGGTCAGCCGGCTGCGGCGCCCATTGGCCACGACGGTTCGAAAGTTCCACCCTTTGAGGTAATCATGTCCCGGATCGTGTTCCTGAACGGCTCATTCCTTCCCATCGAGGAGGCCAAAGTGCCCTTCATGGATCGAGGATTCATGTTCGGGGATGGCGTTTATGAAGGTGTCGGTGTTCTCGGTGGAGGCCTCGTCGACAACGATGCCCATCTCGAGCGCCTGGAGCGCTCGCTCCGCGAGGTGCGCATTCCGAACCCCTACAGCCGAGCGGAATGGACGCGCCTCGAGCAGGAGCTGGTGCGCCGCAATGCCATGACGGAGGGGTTCATCTACTTCCAGGTGACCCGAGGCGTGGCCGAGCGGGATTTCATGTTCCCGGAAAACGTCGTTCCGACCGTTGCCATGTTCACGCAGGCAAAGGCCATCGTCGACGCGCCTGCCGCCAAGATCGGGATCGCCGTCGTCACCGTGCCGGATCTGCGCTGGAAGCGCCGCGACATCAAATCCCTCAACCTGCTCGCGCAGGTGCTCGCCAAACAGGCCGCCAAGGAATCCGGTGCGCAGGAGGCCTGGATGGTGGAGGACGGGTTCGTGACCGAGGGCGGATCCTCGAGCGGATTCATCATCACGAAGGAAGGCCGCCTCGTCGTGCGTCCGCTGTCGAACGCCATTCTGCCGGGGATCACGCGCAAAGCGCTTCTGGCCCTCTCGAAGGATGCGGGTGTCGAACTCGAGGAGCGCCTGTTCACGGTCGAAGAGGCCTACGGGGCCGCCGAGGCTTTCATGACGAGCGCGTCCACATTCGTGCTCCCCATCGTGTCCATCGACGGGCGCGCCATCGGCGACGGCAGGCCCGGGCCGATCACGAGAAAGCTGCGGGAGATCTATATTCGGATGGCGACAGCCCCACGCATGGCTGCCGAATAGGCGAAGCGGAACTGCTCCGGGGGTCGCCCGTTGCCTTCCGAAAGGAGCGATCCATGAAGCGAATTCTGGTTCTATCCCTGGCTCTCGCCGGCGGTGTCACGGCTGCGATGGCACAGAATCCCAACGTTTTGAATCAGCAGGCGCCCAACATGCCGCCGCTGCAGCAGATGCCGGCTGAAAAGGTCGACCCCAACGGGTTGCAGTCGGCGCCCCGGGATCCGTCGTCGACCGGGTCGACGTTGAGCGACAAGCTTGAGCAGTCCGACGGCGTCATTCGCCCGCCCCAGACGGGGGCCCCCGACATCACGGTGCCGGCGCCCGTTCCGGAACCGGGCACGACCCCGGTCATTCCGCCACCCGGCAGCCCGGGCGGCAATCAGCAGGTTGATCCGAAGTAGAGCGACGCCAGCATTGGACATGAAAAGTGGACCTGCACTTTTCATGTCCGATGCTTCCTCACTTGAACAAGAGCATCGTTCGGGCCGCACGATGCTCTAGGAAGCGGCGGGGGCCGGTTGCTTTGGCTTTCCCGCCGCCTTGTTGCGCCGTCTGCCGTGGCGCCCGCCGCGCGGCGTGGCGGTGCCGCTGGCGTGCATCACCTTGGCGGCGACTTCCGTGATCTGGCGACGGAGCTCTTCGTCCCCTTTGCCGGCATTGTCCTGCGCGCCGAGGCGGTTCTGCGCGTCGTCGCGCTCGGCCTCGATCTCACGGATGCGCTGCTCCAGGATCAATCCGCGTTCCTGCTCCGCCGCAACGGCGCGGGCAAGCTCCGCCAGGCGCTTGCGCTCGTCGGAAAGCTCGGAGTGACGCTCGTTCAAGGCGCGCTCGAAGTCGTTGCCGCGCGCGGTCTGGGTCATCAGGCGGGTTTCGAGATCGGAGATCGCGATGCGCTTGGCATCGTTCTCGGTGAGGGCCGCCGTCAGGCGCTGATCCGTGTCGGCATATTCCGCCTCCAGGCGAGCGAGCCGCTCCTGAGCATGGAGCAGCTCCGTCTTGAGGCTGGAGCGCCCGCTCTGGGTGAGATCCAGCTCCATGCGCGTATTGGATAATTCATCCAGGGTGGCGCGGTGGGCGTTTTCGAGAGCCGCAAGGGTCTCCCGGGTGCTCAAGAGAGAGGTCCTTGTCTGTCCCAGGTCGTCTTCGAGGGCAGCCAGCTTCGTCTGGGTCTCCGCCAGGGCCACCTCCAGTTGCGCGATCATCCTGTCCCGTTCGGTCAGGGTGCTCTCAAGAGCCTCGATCCGCACGGCCCGGCGGCCGAGCTCCTCCATGCTCTGGTGCTTGGCCGCAAGAGCCTCCTCGGCCTTGCGCTCGATCTTGCGCTGAAGCACGGCGAACTCGGCCCGCAGATGGTCCTTCTCCGCCGTCAGCTCGGAGATGGACATGGGAAACAGCGCCTCAGCCCGGCGGCGCGCGAGCCGCTCCGCGCGGGCATTGATCGCGGGAATGATGAGGAGCGCGATGAGGGTCGCAGCCACAAACCCCAGCGCGAAAATCATAATGGTTTCAACCACGCGGACGCCAACTCCAAGAGACCAGAAAGAGACCTGATCGTGTAACGCTCAAGCACCTTGCCTTGTGCCCGCGCGGCTTTCCAGAGCGATCACGCCCCAGCCCGCCGGTTGTAGTGCATCTTTGAGCCGTTTCCACCTGTGTGGAAGCCGGTCGGGGATGCGGGCAGCCTCTTTAGAAGGGGTTCCAGGTCGGCTCGGGCGTGAATTTCAGGTAACCCATGTTGACGCCGAGCCTTGCGCCTACGCCGGTGCGGATCGGGACCACGACCATCTCGTCCGCCGCCAGCGCCGTCACGCCGAAGCCGCCGATGAAGTAGGCCGAGCCATCGACGCCGACAAAGCGCTTATAGAGGGCATCCGTGAAGGGCATGTTGTAGACCAGCATCATGGTCCTGGCGCCTTCTCCGCCGAAATCGAAGCCGACCGACGGTCCCTGCCAGAAGATCTTGCGCTGGCCCGCATTGCGGGTGAACAGCTTGCCCTCGCCGTAGCGCAGGCCGCCGACGATGGCGCCGGAGGCCTCCTGGCCGAGGATGTAGCCGTTGGGCTCGCCCCAGCGGCGCACGGCCTCTTCGAGGGCTGTTGCCAGGCCCCGGGAGGCGGAGCCGAAAAACTGATGGCCCGACTCGACCAGTTCATTGGAATTGAAGGCGTTCGGGCTGCCTGGATTGGGCGCATAGGCGCGCTGCACGGTCTGGGCGGAGGCCTGCAGGGGGAGGGCGCCGACAAGGGCGGCCAAAGCGGCCGCTGCAGCCAATGAAAGTCGGGAGCGCATGGGCTATCTCCTCGTATGAGACAGGGGACGATCCGGCCTCCTCAAAGCCGGACGGCTTCTAGAGCATCGGACCCAAAAGTGGACCCACTTTTGGGATTCGATCCGATGCTCCACTCTTGGGAGCGCGCATCGTTCGACGCAGAAAACCGGATCCACATTTCTGCACGGTGCGCTAGCGAGCCCCGACTTTACGGGCATCAACCCTAACAATCTCTGTACAAGCGGCGCCATAACGCCGCGGATGCGAGGTTCGAACGGCTCTCAGACGGGGGCCGCCGGCAGGTCGAGGCGGGGGGCGAGAGTGACATCGCCCATGGCGGCGAAAGGACCGTTCCGGTAGCCGCGGTCCTCATGGCCGTAGGTGAGGGGGATGCTGCCCGGGCCGACGACGCTGCCGCCGGCGCAGCAGAGAATATGATCCCCGGCCGCCGTGTCCCATTCCATGGTCGCTCCGCAGCGCACATAGATGTCGGCCTCTCCGGAGGCGATCAGGCAGAACTTGAGGGCCGACGAGGTCATGCGCCTCGTTCCGATGGAGAGCACGGAGAGGCAGGCTTCCGTGGCAACGTCGCCATGCCGGCGGCTCACGAGGGCGACGAGCCCGTCGTCAGGCGCTCTGCGGACCCTGATGTCCTGCCAGTCGAAGGGGGTGCCGCCGTCCTCCGGCATCGCGCTCCTGCGGGCGGTCGTCCCGGCGATCCAGATGGCGTCCAGTGCCGGAGCCGCGACGGCCGCCGCCAGGGGGCGACTCCCCCGGATCAGGGCGATATTGACACTGTATTCGCCTGTGCCATTGATGAAGTCGCGCGTTCCGTCGAGCGGGTCGACCAGGAAGAAGAATTCGTCTGTATGGGCCGTGCTGGCCGTTTCCTCGGCAACCACCGGAACACCGGGCCACGCCTCGCCGAGGCGGCGGACGATCAGGCGTTCCGCCGCCAGATCGGCTGCCGTGGACGGGCTCCCGTCATCCTTGATGCGCTGTTCGACGAGAACATTCTCCATGCCCCGCAGGAGATGGGCGGCTTCCGCCGCGATCGGGGCAAGCCGCAGGGCGATCTCGTCAGGATTGGCGTCATCGAGGAGCATGATGGATTTGTGCCTGTTCTCGAAAGACCTGTCGATCTCTTTTCCGCGCTTTCCAAAGAACTCGCAGCCGGGTATCCGGTTCACGTTCTCTTTCCTGTTTGGCTGTATTCGTGAAACCCGAAATCCAGAATTTCATGAATCCAGCGCTGAACTTACGGTCTTCCGGAGCCCTTATGGCCACCATTTCTCTTGATTCGCTCGACCTTGCGGCTCTCCTATGCTCGCGGGTCTGCCATGACGTGATCTCGCCGGTAGGCGCGATCGTCAACGGGCTCGAGGTCCTGGAGGACGACAGCGACACCTCCATGCGCGAGTTCGCGCTCGACCTGATCCAGAAGAGCGCCCGGCAGGCCTCCGCCCGCCTCCAGTTCGCCCGCCTCGCCTTCGGGGCCGCAGGCTCGGCCGGAGCCTCCATTGATCTCGGCGACGCCGAGCAGGTGGCCCGGGGCCTCTTTCTCGACGACAAGATTTCCTTCTCCTGGTCGTCGCCACGCCTTCTGTTCCCGAAGAACAGGGTCAAGCTTCTCCTCAACCTGATCATGATCGCCATCACGGCCATTCCGCGCGGCGGCTCGATTGCCGTGACGGTGACCGGAGACGCGGAGAGCTGCGCGTTCACCATCAAGGCCAAGGGCCTCAATGCGCGCATTCCCGCCCACTCGCAGGATCTGCTCGCCGGACACTCGGAAACCGGGACGGTGGATGCCCACGGCATTCAGATCTACTACGCCGGCATGGTGGCGCGCGCATCGAACATGAATGTCGCCTTCAGCATCGATGGCGATGAAGTGACGATCGCATCGACGACGATCTAAAAGCCGGATTTCAAGAGAGGTGCTCCCGGCGAGTGCCTCGCTCCGCCCATCCCGATCCCGTATCTCCCGGTGTGCATCGGGTGTTCGCCAGAGGTCCGGTCCGGGCCGATGGCAAACATGCATTTTCAAGAGAGATCGATAGCACCGCTTGTCCGCCGCAGGCGCGACTTCTGTTTTGCGCAGATCCAAGATGTCGCCGTCGCACAAGCAGGCGCGCTGTAGCCGTCGGCAATGGGACTGTGCCAAGACATCCCGACGGACGCGACGGCATGACCTCACGCGAACCAGTGCGAGGTACTCCCTAGCAATGAGAGACGAGGTTGCGAGGCGGGCGACGCGACAATTCCTGTCGCAAGGGTGCATGCATCAGCAGTCTGATCGCGCATCGAAATCTCTCGTTTCGTAAGATCATCGCGCCAATGAAAAAAGCCCGGCGGTGACCGGGCTCTCACGATCGTTCACGTCGCCTCTGAACTAGATTGCGATGCGCTCGTCGGACTCGCTGGGCTCGCGCAGCACGTAGCCGCGGCCCCACACGGTCTCGATGTAGTTCTTGCCCTGCGAGGCATTTGCGAGCTTCTTGCGCAGCTTGCAGATGAACACGTCGATGATCTTCAACTCGGGCTCGTCCATGCCGCCATAGAGATGATTCAGGAACATCTCCTTGGTCAGGGTCGTGCCCTTGCGGAGCGAGAGCAGCTCCAGCATCTGGTATTCCTTGCCGGTCAGGTGCACGCGAGCGCCGCCGACCTCGACTGTCTTGGTGTCGAGGTTCACGACGAGGTCACCCGTTGTGATTACGGATTGCGCGTGACCTTTGGAGCGCCGCACGATGGCGTGAATGCGGGCGACCATCTCGTCCTTGTGGAACGGCTTCGTCAGATAATCGTCGGCTCCGAAGCCAAGACCCTTCACCTTGTCTTCGATGCCGGCCATGCCGGAGAGGATCAGGATCGGTGTCTTCACCTTCGCGACGCGCAGCGTGCGCAGAACCTCATAACCCGACATGTCGGGAAGATTCAGATCGAGAAGGATGATGTCGTAGTCGTAGAGCTTGCCGAGGTCGATGCCCTCTTCGCCGAGATCCGTCGTATAGATATTGAAGTTCTCGGACTTCAGCATCAGCTCGATGCTTTGCGCTGTCGCGCTATCGTCTTCGATGAGAAGTACGCGCATGTCTATTCCCCAGCCCATGCCCTGGAGCTTGCGGGTAGCTTGCCGCCGCCCATCCGCCACCGGGCCTGCGGCGGATGCCCTTTTGCACTGATTCGTAATGCTAGTTCGGAATGGTTAACAAACCCTGATTCCTGCATGCAAGCGCTTAACGACATGGCTCCGCCAATCTGTCGCCGAAAATGCTCAACCTGTGGATTCGGGATGACCATTGGGAACCTCATCGTTCCATCCAAAACTGTTGCAAACGAAGGGTTTCGCTTGCATCGGCCTGCCGATTTGCCGAAGCGGCAGACGTGACAGAGCCAGTGTTAACGAAATCAGTAAACGAAAGGTTGACGCAAGCCTTGCGCAAGCCTCGCTTCCGGTCACGAGCCTGAACGCGATCGCCCGTGATCTGGCTGGTCACGCTTTTTCGTTCATTGTGGTAAGGAAGGGTCAACTTCCATGCGCGATGATGTCTCATGCCTCACGGATAACTGAGCGATCCGACAGGCACGTGAAACAGCGACGTGTGGAGTTGAATCAAAATGAAGTCGCGGGATACGCTCATCCGCCTCAAGCGCTTTCAAGTCGACGAGAAACGTCGGAGGGTGGCGCAGATCGAGATGATGATCGCCGAGTTCGACCGCATGGCGGCTGACCTTGATCGGGAAATCGCGGCGGAAGAGCAGAAGGCCGGGATCACCGATCCGAACCATTTCGCCTATCCGACCTATGCTCGCGCCGCGGCCCAGCGGCGGGACAATCTCCGCATGTCGGCTCAGAACCTTCATAAACAACTCGATGATGCCAAGGCGGAACTCGGCGAGGCGTTCGAAGAGCTGAAGAGAGCGGAAAGTCTGGAGGACCGGGAGCGCGGCAGCGAGCGGACTCTGGACCCATCCATCAGCCAGATGGGTCAGGCCCGCGCCATTCGCGCAACCGCCTGACCCCTTTCGTCGGAACGGATCAAAAAGGACGCGTCCATCCCGACGCGTCCTTTTTCGTATCCGCGTCAGTCGAGCACCGGCACCTGGGGTGCGCAGTCGATTGGGATGATGCCCCGAAGGCGTGGATCGTCCGTGACCTCGATGGCGCGGCGATACGGCTCGAAGCCTGCGCGCCTATAGAAGGCGAGGGCCGCCGGGTGGTCGAGGCTGCAGGTATGCACGAAGAAGCGCTCGATCGGCCGGGCGAAGGCCCGACGAACGGCCTCGCTTATGAGGAAGCGTCCGGCTCCCTTTCCGATCACGCCGGGCACGAGGCCCAGGAAAGCCAGTTCCGCTTCCCCTTCGGGTCTGAAGTCGAGTTCCAGAAGACCCACGTCATCCTGACCGTCGTGCAGGGCATAGGCCTCGACTTTCGGGTGGCCGAGAATGCCGGCGAGTTCCTCATCGGACATCACCAGGCGGCTGGACCAGAGCCAGGGCTCGCCCACCCGGCGATAGAGGGTTTTGTATCGGTCGCGATCTGCGTTGAGAGACTGGAGCGACCAGCCCTCCGGAGCCTCCGCCGGCAGCGCCGGAGGAGGGGAGCGCATCTCGAGATAGGTGACGACGGCTGCGATCTTGCCGGACGGCAGATCCGTGTAGCCGTCGAGGTTCAGCATCGTCTGGGGTGTCGTCATGCGGGGCCTCGCATCGGTCGTCGGAGCATCGATCTGTCACGGCTTCCGCGGAAGAGCAACGGCCCGGAGCGGACGGGCGGCCCGGCGGAGGCGCCGCTCGGGGACGTTATGTCCATCCTCCCCGGGCGTTTCCACTTGCGGTTCGAATGGATTATAGGCACAGAAGAGGGAACCAAGGAGCACGACCGTCTCGATGAAGAAAGTGCGTGAGTTCATCTGGCCTGTCATCGGGCTTGCAGCGGTCGTCGTTTCCATCTGGCTTCTCTATCGCGAATTGCGGGGCATGTCCCTCGACGACGTTTGGGACAGCCTGACAGCGGTGCCCTCTCACCGCTACGCCCTCGCCGGTCTGTCGACCCTCGTCGCCTATGCCGCCCTGGCCTGGTACGACCGGATCGCGCTCCTCCATCTCGGCGTGCGGCACATCTCGTGGCTGTTCGTGTCCATCACGTCCTTCACCACCTATGCCTTGTCGCACAATATCGGCGCCTCGGTGTTCTCGGGCGCCATCGTCCGTTATCGGGCCTATACGTCCAAGGGGCTGAGCGCTCCGCAGATCGCGGTTCTGGTGGCGTTGTGCTCCTTCACCTTCGGCCTCGGCACCATCCTGCTCGGCGGCGTGGTGCTCACCGTGGATCCGACGCTCCTGCATCGTCTCGAGGACCTGCTGCCCTCTGCGCTCACCAACCCGGCGACGGCCCGCGTGGTGGGGTTGCTGCTTCTCGGCTTCGTTGCCCTCTACGTGGCGGGCTCCATTCTGCATCTGCCGCCGTTGGTGATCCGCAAGGCCAAGCTGGAATACCCGCGTCCCGCGATCATGGTGCGCCAGCTGATTGCCGCTCCGCTCGAGCTGCTCGGGGCCGCCGGCATCATCTACTTCGTGCTGCCGGCGCATCTGGAGCCGAGTTTCCTGACCGTGCTCGCGGTGTTCCTCGCCTCCTTCTCGGCCGCTCTGGTGAGCCACGCGCCCGGGGGGCTTGGCGTCTTCGAGCTCGTGTTCCTGACGGCGATGCCGGACATCCCCAAGGCGGATGTGCTCGCGGCGCTGATCATCTTCCGCCTGTTCTACCTGTTGATCCCGTTCGCCATGTCGCTGGTGGTGGTGCTCCTCTTCGAGCGGGCCCGGCTGGCGCAGGCCTGGCGCGCCCGGGGGGCGGTCGACAGCAGTTCCATTCCGCCGCCGCCGCTCTCGGGATCCGATCTGTAGGGCGCCTCTCCCGGCATGTCCCGGCCGCTGGTCGAGTTCCCAGGCCGGCCGTGCTGCCCCACGAGCCGTCGCCCTCAGGCGGCGAGCGTGGACTTTTGACCCGGTTCCGGCACGGGAATGCCGGCGTCCATGTATTCGTTCAGCTTGTTGCGCAACGTGCGGATCGAGATGCCCAGGATGCGGGCCGCATGTGTCCTGTTGCCCAGACAATAGGCCAGGGTATCCAGGATCAGGTGACGCTCCACATCGGCAATGGTGTGCCCCACCAGGATGCGCCGGAGCGCCTCAGTCGTCTGGTCGGCGATGGACGAGGGCGGAATGGCGGCATGCGAAGGGTGAGAAGGCTGCTGTTCCGTCATGTCCTGAGCGCTGCGCACGATTCGTACCTATCCAAGTAAAGGGTAAGGATTTATGCCCATCGTATGGTTAGGAAGGTCTTAACAGCACAGCTTCCGGCCGGATAAACGGGGATGCCGGACGAAAGTAAGCAGGCGTTGCGAACGAAAAAGGCGCCGCTCGATGAAAGCAGCGCCCCGTCCTCTGTTGCCCTTTGGCTTTCAGGCTACTGCCTGTATTGCTGGATCCGGGTTGTCCGGAGGCCGGCCAGACCGTGCTGATCGATGGACATCTGCCAGCTCAGGAATTCCTCGGTGGTCAGCGTATAGCGCTGGCAGGCTTCCTCCAGGCTCAGCAGGCCGCCACGGACGGCGGCGACGACTTCGGCCTTGCGGCGGATGACCCAACGGCGGGTGCTGGAGGGCGGCAGGTCGGCAATCGTCAGGGGACTGCCATCGGGCCCAATGACATACTTGACCCTTGGGCGGTGGGGTTCGGTCATGATACGCTCACACAAAAATTCAACGACCTTGGTAGGTTCGAACCTAAAGGGTGGGGCTTAATGTTTTCCTAAGCCCGTCCAGGCGGTTACGAGTGAGCCTAAGCTTAGCCATAAACGTTAACACCGACTTATTGCGGCACGTTTCTCTTTAAGAATTCGACGGTCATCGCTATAGAAGGGCTTTGGCCCCTCCCGTGCGCCGCCTTGAACGGCGCCTCTGGACGGAACGATGCTCAACTCACTCGATCTTCCCAAGTCTCCCGCCGAGACCCGCGTCGTGGTTGCGATGTCGGGCGGAGTGGATTCCTCCGTCGTGGCGGCCCTGCTCAAGCAGCAGGGCTATGACGTCATCGGCATCACGCTTCAGCTCTACGACCATGGCGAAGCCGCGCACCGCAAAGGGGCCTGCTGCGCCGGACAGGATATCTACGATGCCCGCCGGGTGGCGGAGGCCATCGGCATTCCGCACTACGTGCTCGATTACGAGGAGCGCTTCCGCGCGGCCGTGATCGACCGCTTTACCCAAAGCTATCTGGCGGGCGAGACGCCGATCCCCTGCGTCGAGTGCAACCGCTCCATCAAGTTCCGGGATCTTCTGGAAACCGCCAGGGAACTTGGGGCCGACGTGCTGGCCACGGGCCATTACGTGGCGAGCCGCCGCCTGCCCGACGGGCGTCGGGCCCTGCACCGGGCCGCCGATCCGGACCGGGACCAGAGCTATTTCCTCTATGCAACGACGCCGGAGCAGCTCGACCTGCTTCGCTTTCCCTTGGGGGAGCTGCCCAAGGAGAAGACCCGCGAGCTGGCCCGCAGCTTCGGGCTCACGGTGGCCGAAAAGGCCGACAGCCAGGACATCTGCTTCGTCACGCAGGGGCGCTACAGCGACGTCATCGAGCGTCTGAAGCCCGGCGCCGTCCAGGGCGGAGAGATCGTCCATGTGGACGGCCGCGTGCTCGGCCGGCATGAGGGCATCATCCATTACACCGTCGGTCAGCGGAAGGGCCTGGGCCTCTCCGTCGGCGAGCCGCTCTACGTGGTGCGTCTCGACGCCGGCGAGGCTCGTGTGGTGGTGGGTCCTCGCGAGGCCCTGGCGACGCGCCTCATCAGGATCACGGACGTGAACTGGCTCGGTGACGTGCCGCTGGAGTCCTTGGGCGAGCAGGGGATGGAAGTGGCCGTCCGGGTCCGTTCCACCCGCGAGCCCCGTCCGGCCGTTCTGCGATCCACAGGAACCGGCGCTACTGTCGAGCTGTTATCGGCGGAGGACGGGGTGTCTCCTGGCCAAGCCTGTGTCATGTATGAGAGCGACGCTCCGCGGGCACGGGTGCTTGGTGGAGGGACGATCGCCCGCACAGTCGCCGAAGCCGCCCCTGCCGCGGCCTGAGGCGTCTCTCTGAAGGAACCTGCATGACGGATGGAGCGACCACGACCCTGATGCGCAAAGCCTATGCGCGTTGGGCGCCGATCTATGACCTTGTGTACGACAAGCTGACCGAGCCGGCCGCTCGGGCCGCCGTGAACGCCGCGGTCGCCTGCGGCCCCAAAGTTCTGGAGGCCGGCGTCGGCACCGGACTGTCCCTCGGATATTATCCGAGGCATGCCGAGGTTTACGGGGTCGATCTCTCCGAGGATATGCTGCGCCGGGCGCAGGACAAGGTGGAGAAGCGCGGCCTGTCTCATGTGAAGAGCTTGCAGGTCATGGACGTGACCCGCCTTGGCTTTTCCGACGAAACCTTCGATGCGGTCACTGCCCAGTTCATCATCACTCTCGTGCCGGAGCCCGAGGTGGCGCTCGCCGAATTCGCCCGGGTGCTGAAACCCGGCGGCGAGATCGTGCTCGCCAATCATTGGGGCCAGCCCTCAGGCCCCGTGGCCGCCCTCGAGGAAATGGCCGCGCCGCTTGCCAAGGCTATCGGATGGAGTTCCTCCTTCAAGACGGCTCGGGTGGAGAATTGGGCGAGGAGCACCGGGTTCATGGAGGTGGTCGAATTGAGATCCCTCTTCCCGGCCGGCTTTTTCAAGCTCATGAGAATCAGGAAGCGGGCGTGAGGCCCGCTTCTTCTTTTGGAGACCACCCATGACTTTCGGCGCCGGAGCCCTATTTCCCAGGTCTCAAGTTCCTGCACGCATTCACGAAAGTGATTCCCATGCGCCTTTTCATGTTCTCCTCCCAGGCCAAGGAAGATCTGCACGCTTTCGCGGGCGATGAATCCGGCAGCAAGCTGCCCGCCAAGTACGGTCCTTGGGGGCTGACGGGCACTCTCAGCTCGCGCGAGGCCCCGCCGCACAAGTTTCCCCGCAGGGCTATCGAACAGGCGATCGCTAATGAAGGCTTTCAACTCTGGCGCATGAAGCCGAAGGGCTGACATCCCTCCGCAGCAAGGAGTGGCGCGTTCGTCCGTTCAGGCTCCGACCGCATTTGCCCGGCGGCATCGACAGGAGATGCACGGCTTCGGGGACAGTAAAGAAACCGCGATAAAAATGTCGGTTGGGCCCGCCTCTTTCTTGACACTCGGGCATAATCTTCCCTATATCGCCCATGCCTGACGCGGGGGCTCCCCGCGACCTGGGGCGGAGTAGCTCAGTTGGTCAGAGCAGAGGAATCATAATCCTTGTGTCGGGGGTTCAAATCCCTCCTCCGCTACCATTGATCCCATCGGGATCTTTTCCGGAAAAGCGATCCCATCCATCAGCGGGCCGTTCTAGGCCGGTTCGGTATCGATGCCGGCCTCCGTCAGTTCCTTGAAGCCGCCGATATTGAAAACGGCCGTGTAGCCCATGTCCTGAAGGGTCTTTCCGGCAAGGGCGGAACGGCCGCCCGAGGCGCAATGCAGGAGGATGGTCCTGTCCTTCTGGAAGACCGGGTTATGATATTGGCTCTCTGGATCCGCGCGGAACTCGAGCATGCCCCGTGAGACGTTCATCGCGCCCTTGAGCCTGCCGGTCTGCTGAACTTCGGTGGAATCGCGCACATCGACGACAAGCACATCGCCCGATCTCATCCTTTCCTTGGCTTCGGCCGGCGACAATCGCGTGACCGCTGCGTTGGCCTCCGCGAGCAGGTCTTTCACATTTTTCGCCATGGCTTCCTCTTACCTGCGGGTCCTCGGGAGGAGGAAGGCTCAATCCGCTGTGATCCGCTGTCAAGGCAAGCAGAAGAGGTAGGAAAGCTTGGTAGGTGGAGGCCTATCCAGGTGAAGGATCATTTCCGGGGCTTCCCATGAAAGGATTGCTTCAGGACGAGGCCGATGATCTCTCCTTGCGAACGCTCTCCAGGGCGGCGCGATGTCAGATCATCAAAAAAGGTGCCCCCTGCAGGGGGCACCGCTTCATTCGGGCATGTCCATGAATTCCGAGACTGCCCCGGGTCGGGGTCGTGTCAGGATTTGGACGCGCCTGCCATCGGGAAATTCGATGGTGCGAAGGGTCATGACCTCCAGGCCGGCATCGACCCCCGCGCGAAGCCTTTCCGCACGCGTGGATCGGGAGGTCCTGTCGGTCAACCGCCGGGGCCGAGCCGCCTGTACCGATCGCTCGCTTCCTGCTGCCACAGAGCGTGTCTTTTGTCCGCGATCCCTGCGTTCGCTCACGGCCCTGCGGGCCGTGGGCTTTACAGCCGGCTTGTTCTCTTGAGCAGCGGAAGGCGCTTTTTCGGCCTCTTGCTGCGCCTGTTTCTTGTCTGCCTCCGCCGGCTTGGCCGCTGCATCCCTAGCAGACTGTTGTGGCTGCGTCGTGCTCGCAGCAGGGGAGGGACCGGGGCTGCTGGGCGCCGCAGCAGGGGCGGGACCGGTGGCTGGCGCCGCAGACTCGGAAGGCGGATCGACCCATGGCCGTGGGGACTGCGCTTGGGCTGTCGATACGGCGGCCAACAGGCCAAAGACCAAGCTCGCATTCCCGATCCAAAACAACCGTGTTTCCATGGTGGCCTCCTGTGCGGAGGGAACGCTTGCCCGGTCGGCCTCGGTTCCCAATCGCCTGTCGAAGCCGGAAACAACTTAATGAGAGGCCGGAAAATATGGCCAAGCCTTGTTTAATCGAGGCTCCGACAAAACATAGGGGAAGAGATTCACATGAGAGTACCCTATGGACCAGATTATCGCCTTGACGTCAGACCCAGCCGCATGGGCCGCTTTGGCAACTCTTGTTGTGATGGAGGTGGTGCTCGGAATCGATAACCTGATCTTTATCTCGATCCTCACCAACAAACTGCCCGCTCACCAGCAGGCAAGGGCCCGCCGTATCGGCATCGGGCTGGCCCTGATCCTTCGGTTGGGCCTTCTCGGGACGATCGCCATCATTGTCCGCTTGACGGATCCGTTGTTCACGGCTTTTGGGCATGGCTTCTCCTGGAGGGACCTCATCCTCATCGCGGGCGGCCTCTTCCTGGTATGGAAGGCCACGAAGGAGATCCATCACAATGTCGATCCCGATCCCGGGCCGGACATGTTCGACGGCAGGCAGGCTGGCATGAGCTTTGCTTCTGCGATCACCCAAATACTCATTCTCGATCTGGTGTTCTCCATCGACAGCATCATCACGGCTGTCGGCATGACGGAGCATGTCCCGATCATGGTCGTGGCCGTGGTTGCCGCCGTGACCGTCATGCTCGTGGCGGCCGATCCTCTGTCGAGGTTCATCCAAGCCAATCCGACCGTGGTCATGCTGGCCCTGGGCTTCCTGCTGATGATCGGCATGACGCTGATCGCCGAAGGCTTCGGCGTCCACGTGCCCAAGGGCTACATCTATGCCGCAATGGCGTTCTCGGCTCTCGTGGAGGGGCTCAACATGCTCTCCCGGCGAAGCAAGAGAACGCGGCAGGGCTGATCGTTGCATCATGCGCGATCGGAGATGCAGTCGCGTACGGTGAGAGATTGCCAGCAGCCGATCGCATCAGAAAGCAGCCGGCTCCAGTTCTCCGGAGCCGGCTGTTTATCGGATTGCCATATCTCTACATGACGATGAAATCGGCGTTATTAGTTGTCTTGTTGGCGCCGATCAGGTTGTTCAGCATCAAGGTTGTCCGGACGTATCTCGGTCGGCGTGCGCCTCGTCCATTCGCGGCTTCCTGCATGGCGTCATGAAAGGACCCGGGGGCGCGCTCCTCTCCACTCTGGTCCTTCCCGGAAAGCAGGAATCGCGGTTCGCCTCTCCGCCTCATTCCATGCCCAGATCGGTGTCTAGCGGGCTTCCTCATTTTGGCAACCGTCTCGTGGGCTGCACGGGCGAAATTCGATGCGCCGGTTGCGGCGGTCCTGTCCCAGGCGGCGGGAACAGCTCAGACACTGCGAGAGCCGCCTCGTCTTGCGGCGAACGATGCCAGTCTAGGGTGCATGTCTAGGGTGCGTGCGCCTTCGGCGGATTCTCTATCATAGTATTTTCTCGATCTTAAGAGTTAATTTCGAGCAGTATCGGGCGTGATTTCAATGTAATCCGTCCGGGGTATCTCTCCGACCGAAATAGTGACGAAAAAATGCAGGCGTGCGGGGTATCTATTGGGCTGTGCTGGCGGCACTGAATGACTATGCCTTGATTTCTTTTCCGACGGGAACAGCCTAATGCAAATCAGTGTCTTTGGAATTGGCTATGTTGGAGCTGTCTCGGCCGCATGTTTGGCCAACGACGGCCATCATGTTCTCGCAGTCGATCCAAACCCACAGAAGGTTGAGCCTCTCAACGCGGGCATTAGCCCGATCATCGAGCCAGGACTTGAGGAGTTGATCCAGGAGGGCATCCGCAGCAAACGCCTCAAGGCCACCGATGATGTTCGTGAGGCCATTCAGGGCTCGGATCTCTCTTTCGTCTGTGTTGGAACACCATCCCGCTCTAACGGCTCTCTCGACGCCAGCTTCGTCACCGCAGCTGCCGAGCAGATCGGCGCCGCGATCAGGGAAAAGAATTCTTTTCATTCCGTCGTCATGCGCTCCACCATTCTGCCAGGCACGATGGAGAGCATCATCGTGCCTGCCTTGGAGCGCACATCCGGACGGCAGGCGGGCGTCGGCTTCGGTGTGGCATACTACCCGGAGTTCCTGCGCGAGGGTACGGCCATCACGGACTACTATGATCCCGGTGCGATCATCTTCGGGCGGCATGATCAGGCCACCATCGATCGTCTCATCGACCTGCACAGGATCTTCAAGGTCGAGCCGCGGATCGTCACGATCCGCACGGCAGAGGCGGTCAAATACACCAACAACGCTTGGCACGCCCTGAAGATCAGCTTCGCCAATGAAATCGGCAATATCTGCAAGGCGGCTGGCATCGACGGCCATGCCGTGATGGATGTCCTCTGTTCCGACACCCGCCTCAATATCTCCAAGGCCTATCTTAAGCCCGGTTTCGCCTTCGGCGGGTCATGCCTTCCCAAAGATGTGCGGGCCTTGCGCTTCGCCGCGCGCAACCTGGAAGTGCCGACGCCGGTTCTCGATGCGACTATGGAGGCGAACGAGGAGCAATTGCGCCGCGCCTATTCCATGGTCGCTGCGGCAGGCAAGCGCCGTATCGGTATCATCGGCCTGAGCTTCAAGCCTGAGACGGACGATCTGCGCGAAAGCCCGCTCGTCGAACTCGCAGAGCGGCTGTTGGGCCGGGGCTACGATATCCGGATCTACGATCCGAACATTCAGGTTTCGAAGCTGACCGGTGCCAACCTGAACTTCGTTCGTGCTCACCTGCCGCATCTGACATCGCTGCTCACGGCGGACATCAACGAAGTTGCCGACCATGCCGAAGTTTTCGTTCTCGGCAACCGCGCCGAGGCTCAGCGCTTGATGAGCGTCGTGAATGACGGCCGGCCTCTCGTTGATCTCGTCCGCATCGATCAGACAAGGTGTTCCGGTGACTTCTATCAGGGAATTTGCTGGTAAACCCGGTTGGATCCGGCTCTCGGAGCCGGCCTGGGTGCATCTCCTTCATGCCCCTGCTGTTGCGGCTGCGCTGCCAGTGGAAGACTGCCTGGCCAGTATGGGTCTGGGAACGAACGTTGGAAGGGCTCAGCAAGGCTCGGAACGCATCAAGGCAACCGAATTGCAAGTCTCAAACGATCAAGTTCGTCGCTGCGGAATGCTCAGGCTGACGCGTCGAGACATGGAGATGAACGATGGATAACATCATTCCCGTTCTGATGTGCGGAGGATCGGGGACCCGCTTGTGGCCCGTCTCGCGTGCCAGCGAACCCAAGCAGTTTCATGCGCTGTCCGGTGAGAGAAGCCTGTTTCAGCAGACGGTCCAGCGGTTCCGCACCGAACTCTATGCAGAACCGCTCGTGATCGTGAACAACAATCACCGAGACCTTGCGCTGCGGGAAATCGGAGAGCTCCAATCCGGCCCGGTTCGCCTCCTCGTTGAACCATGCGTGCGCAGCACGGCGCCGGCTATCGCCGCCGCCGCGGCTTTGATCGCGGAAGAAGATCCTGACCGGCTGATGCTTGTGGCTCCGAGCGACCATCTGATCGAGAAGGCGGAAGTGTTCTCCGATGCGGTGAGTCAGGCGGCCCATGCGGCGCGCCAGGGACAAATCGTCCTGTTCGGGATTCGGCCGACGCATGCAGAGACCGGGTTCGGTTACATCGAGGTCGGAGAGTCTTTCGACGACATCAGCTTCAAGGTCGCCGGCTTCGTTGAGAAGCCGAAGCGGCCCGCCGCGGAAGCGATGCTCGCCGCGGGGCGTCATTTGTGGAACAGCGGCATCTTCATGTTCACCGCGCGCACGATCATGATGGAACTCGAGCAATATGCGCCGGACGTCATGGCCTGCGCCCGCCGGGCCGTGAGCTCCGCTCATCGCAGTAATGACACCATCCGCCTTTCGGCGGAGTTCGACATGGCCCCTGCGATTTCCATCGACTATGCGGTCATGGAGAGGAGCGACCGGCTCGTCTGCGTCCCCGTATCGCCGAACTGGCGTGACCTTGGCTCCTGGTCGGCGCTATGGGATGCCGGATCGAAGGACACCGACGGCAATGTGGCGCGCGGCGACACGATCCTCCATGACGTGCGCAACAGCTACGTGCACGGAAACTCGCGACTTGTGGCTGTCATGGGTGTCGAGAAGATCGTGGTGGTCGATACGGCCGATGCCGTTCTCATCAGCTCCCTCGATCAGGCTCAGAACGTCGGGCGTCTTGCCATCGAGCTGGCGTCTACGAAGAGGCCCGAGGCCAATCTCCACCGCAAGGTTCGCAGGCCTTGGGGATCCTACGAGTGCCTGCGGCTTGGCGAAGGCTTCCAGGTCAAGCACATCATCGTCGACGTGGCGGGGCGTCTGTCCCTCCAATATCACCATCATCGGTCGGAGCATTGGACCGTCGTGTCGGGGACGGCGCGCGTCACTGTCGGAGACAGGATCTTCGTCATGGGGGCGAACGAGTCCGTGTACATCCCGAAGGGCGACGTGCACAGGCTGGAGAATATCGGCGACGATGAACTGCACCTGATCGAGGTCCAGTGCGGCACCTACCTCGGCGAGGATGATATCGTGCGCCTGGAAGATCAGTATGATCGTATCGTCACGATCTGATTGAGGGCTGCGAGAATCAATGTAGCCGTTGTCGCCCGCTTCTGAGCTCAGGAAGCCCGCGAGTCGCCGGCCTCGTCGCCTCCGAGGCGATGCCGGCTCCGCGATTTCCGTAGACGGCGTTGTGCCGGAAGGTATTCCATACACCGGAATCGAATCCTGCCGACCTCTTGTCTCGCTGGCCCGTACAGCGGTTGTGCTCGACGATCTTCCCCGACAAGCCTTCCTTGATGTCAGCGCATTCTTTTCCGCGTGCGTTGAACGTCTTGTGGTGGATCCAGTCCGCGTCCGGCCGATCGACGCTCGCAGCATGAGTCGAGCTGCAGATTCTCAGTCCATGGCCTTCTCCGGACCAGTGACGATTGATTTCGCGAATGCCATCCGTCCGCGCGGTTTGGATAGGTAGCGAGGCAAGGCGCTGGATTGCCTGTCGGGACACAAGAAAGCCATATCGTGCTTGCAAATTCTCACGGAAGTACCCTCGATGTCGCTACTACGAAATAGCTTCACCGATAAGGTATTTGTGCGAGCTGCCATATTGAAGACGCAAACAAGTCGAAGACCGCGATAGGCGAAAGAAGTATTTTTCGCTTGCGATGGTTTGATGTCGTCCGATGATATCGATCTGGTACTCCCAAAGCAGTAACTATTACCTCCTTTTCATCAGTAGTTCCTGCCGAGCCTCCTCGTATAATCAGGGGTAATCTTTGCGAAAAGGGATCCCCCCCCAATGTCAAACACGCTTCAAGTCACAACGATCTTGGGCTGCAAGAATTCCATGCTCCGCGAGGGGATCCGGCACATCCTGTCGAGCACCCGCTACAAGGTGCATCCCGAGGATCTGAGCTCCCGGGGCACGGCAGTCCCCCAGCTCTACGGGCACGCTCCGTTCCTCTTCATCATCGACAGCAATCTCTATCCGAGCGGAATGATCAACATCGTGCGGGATCTGAAGACGCAGCATATCAACGCGCGTGTCGTCGTTCTCGCGGACGGGTTCGACCTGGATGAAATGAAGCTCGTTCTTCAAGCCGGTGCAGACGGCTACTGCCTCGCGACCACGGGCTGCGAAGCGCTGATCAAATATCTGGACCTCGTCATGCTGGGAGAGGTCGTCTTCCCGTCCTTCGCGTTCTTGAGCGCCATATCGCCCGCAGGCGAGGCAACAGTTCCGCACAAGGAAAACACTCCGATCTCGATGCCTCTTCCTCAGGCGGAGCGACTGGCCGAGGCAAAGGATTCCGTCATCCGGACCCTATCCAGCCGCGAGGCGGAAATTCTGCAATGCCTGATGGAAGGTGCGCCGAACAAAGTGATCGCGCGCAAGCTCGAGGTCGCAGAGGCAACCGTCAAGGTTCATATCAAGGCGATCTTGAGAAAGATTCGGGTGGCCAATCGCACCCAGGCCGCCATGTGGGCGGTCAATCACCTGTCCGGCTCCGGTCAGGAGGCGCCATGGGTGCAATCCTCGTCCGGCGACCATGCCGTGTCGCAGGCCTCTCCGCTTGTGAAACTTTTCTGAGGTGTCAAAGCAATGCGCTTCGGCTCGTGCTTCGTGCGTCAGGCGTGAAAAGTGGATTTGCACTTTTGGGGTCAATCCGATGCTCCGCTCTTAGGACGGCGCATCGTCTGGTGCGGAAAACCGGGTCCACTTTTTCCTGACGCGGCCCTCCGGGTCCGCATGATGCGCTAGTGCAAGCTGTGCGTGAGCTTGATTGAGAAGAGCACCTTGCCGCTTGGGTCCGTGGCCTCCAGCCGCCATCGATCCCAGTCGATCAGTTCCCCATCCGCTTCTGCGCGGAGTTCCGCAATCGCTTTGAGGGCTTGGGCCCATGCCTGGTCCAGATCCCTCACGTCGACGCCTTCGTCGTCGATTATCGTCTCTTCATCGCTCATCAGGTTGAAGTAACATCTCATGATCAGTAGGGGCAGACCGGCTCTATTTGGAACGATATGTTATTTAGATCGACCGTGAGGCATTTCCATACTGCGGATCGCAGGGATTTTGTCCTGGGATGTCGCGCAAGCTCTTTATCCCAGATCGACGTCCAATGGCATAGTTTTGTTGGGACAAATTGGTCTCAGGCCAGCCTTGGATCGGGCAGCCATCGTGAATGCCTCACGTAAGGGCGGCACACCTGCCGCAAATGATACGAAGTATCGCAAAGAATTCACCACGTTAACAAATATTTAACAGATGTGAATAGGAAGTCATTGTAGGAATTCAGCGAATAAGCTAATTTCCCTAAAGGAAAATGTCGGATTCTCTCGCGTTTGGACTGTAGACCAGAAAAGGCGCTCCCATGCGGAAAACCTACGATCTTGATGGTGCGTCCCTCCCGAGCTTGCCGCTCACGAGAGACATCGGGCAGGCCCGGTACCTGGAATTGGCTCACGCATCCGATGCGTCCCAGGATCGGTACATGAATCCTGAGACGACCCCCACTCTCCTTGTCGAGCCCAATACCCTTCTTCGAGAGGGATTGAGGCGGATCCTGGCTGAGACGGCCTATAATCCCGTTGCCTTGTCGGCGAGCTTCGACGAGGTCTTGGCCGCCTGGAAGCCGGAGGCTGCTCCGTTCCTGCTGATCATGGACGGCGCGCGAGATCACGAGGAAGCCTGCGATCAGATTCGGCAGATCAAGAAGCAATCTTCTTCTGCCCGGGTGCTGATGCTCGTCGACCAATACGATCTCAAGCAGATCATCACGGCCTTCCAGGCGGGGGCGGATGCCTATCTCGTCAAGTCCGTATCCTGCGAGGTCCTGGTGAAGACGCTGGATCTCGTCATGCTGGGAGAGATCGTGTTCCCGTCGGCCGTTCTTGAGCTGCTGAATGAGCACGTTCTGCAGCCGAGCGACGCAGGGGAGGCCCAGGGCGCTGCGAAGGACTTCGACGGACAATTCCAGAGCAAGGGCCTGTCCGTTCGCGAAACGGTGATCCTGCGGTGCCTCATGGAAGGCGATTCGAACAAGCTCATCGCGCGCAAGTTCGACATCACCGAAGCAACCGTCAAGGTTCACGTCAAGGCGATCCTGCGCAAGATCCAAGCCAAGAACAGGACGCAAGCCGCCATCTGGGCCGCGAGCCATCTGCCCACCGAGGGGCCGTTCTCCGCCTGAGGCGACGGGTCTGCGCCTCAGGCCGATTGTCTGATCACCTCGACCGTGTGACCATGATCCTCCAGGATCATGGCGGCGCCTTTTTCCGCGATCATGAGCGTCGGCGAGTTGGTGTTTCCGCTGGTGATCGCCGGCATGACGGAAGCGTCGATCACCCGCAGGCCGTCGATGCCGCGCACCCTCAGGCGCTCGTCCGTCACGGCCATGGGATCGTTCTCCGGCCCCATCTTTGCCGTGCCCACCGGATGGAAGATGGTGGTGCCGATGTCGCGGGCCCCCTGAAGAAGCTCCTCGTCCGAGTTCAAGTGGGCGCCTGGCTTGTATTCCTCCGGCCGGTATTTCTGGAGCGCCGGCATGGACACGATGTGGCGGACGAGGCGTAAGGAATCGACCGCAACCTGCTGGTCCTCCGGCGTCGACAGGTAATTGGGCCGGATCGAAGGTGGGTCGGCGGCATTGTGGCTGCGAATCCTGATGGTGCCGCGGCTCGTCGGCCGCAGGTTGCAGACGCTGGCCGTGAAAGCCGGGAAGGGGTGTGGATCCTCCCCGAACTTTTCGAGCGACAGGGGTTGGATATGAAACTGAAGGTTGGGCGTCGCGTAATCCGCAGACGAGCGGGTGAATGCCCCAAGCTGTGACGGCGCCATCGTGAGCGGACCGCGCCGGAACAGGGCGTATTCGAGTGCCATGAAGCCTTTCTTGACGAGGGATCGATACTCCTCGTTGAGCGTACGCGCCCCATGGACTTTATAGATGGGACGCAGCTGCAGGTGATCCTGCAGGTTCTCGCCCACGCCCGGCAGGTGGCGAATGACTTCAATTCCATGCTGCTGCAGGAGATTGCCGTCCCCGACTCCTGACAATTGCAGAATCTGCGGAGAGGCCACCGCCCCGGCGGACAGAATGACTTCGTTGCGCGCATGGATGCGCCGAAGAGTGCCCTGCTGCAGGATCTCGACGCCCATGGCCCGCGTGCCCTCGAAGAGGATGCGCGTGGCGTGCGCGTTGATCTCGAGCTTCAGGTTCGGGCGAGAAAGGGCCGGCCTCAGAAAGCCCCGCGCCGCGGACCAGCGCCGCCCGTTCTTCTGGTTGACGTGGAAGTAGGAGATTCCCTCGTTGCTGCCCGTGTTGAAATCGGTCGTGCGAGGAATGCCGGCCTGTACGGCGGCCTCGATGAAGGTGTCGAGGATGTCCCAGCGCATGCGGGGCGGCTCGACGCGCCATTCCCCGCCGCTGCCATGATGCTCGCCGGCGCCGAGATAGTGGTCCAGGTGCTGACGGAAGATGGGACGCACGTCGTCCCAGCCCCAGCCTTTCAGGCCCATCTGGCGCCAGTTGTCATAATCCTCGCGCTGGCCGCGCATGTAGATCATGGCGTTGATGGCCGAGCAGCCGCCCAGGACCTTGCCGCGCGGGTAGTTTAGAACGCGGCCATTGAGCCCGGGCTCGCTCTCCGTCTTGAACATCCAATCCGAGCGAGGATTGCCGATGGCGAACAGGTAGCCGACCGGAATGTGGAACCAGATCCAATTGTCCTTGCCCCCGGCTTCCAGCAGGCAGACGGAGTTGCTTGGATCCTTGGAGAGGCGGTTCGCCAGAACGCAGCCTGCCGAGCCTCCTCCGATGATGACGTAGTCGAACGTGGTGCTGTCGGACATGACACGCCTCAACCGATGGCCGAGGGCACAGCCTCAGGCGGTGCCTTTGGGCCTGCGCTTCATGAGTTCCAGGATCTCGCCGACGATGCCCCGGCGGAACAGCAGCACGCAGATGACGAAGATGATGCCGATTAGAACCGTGACGGGGAATTGCGACGAGGCGAGATAGTTCTGCAGGGCGATGACCAGTCCCGCTCCCACGATCGGGCCGATCATGGTGCCGATGCCGCCGAGAAGCGTCATCAGGATGACCTCGCCGGACATCTGCCATTGCACGTCCGTGAGCGTGGCGAACTGGAAGACGATGGCCTTCGTTCCGCCCGCGAGGCCTGCGAGCGCGGCAGACATGACGAAGGCGCCGAGCTTGTAACGGTCGACCCTGTAACCGAGAGAGACGGCGCGCCGCTCGTTCTCGCGAATGGCCTTCAGGATGTTGCCGAAGGGCGAGTTGACGATGCGCCAGATCGCAAACAGCCCGAACAGGAAGATCGCAAGCGTCAGATAGTACATCGCACGCGGCTCGTTGAGGTCGACGAGACCGAGCAGATGACCCCGCGGCACGCCCTGGATGCCGTCCTCGCCATGCGTGAACGGGGCCTGCAGGCAGATGAAGGCGAACATCTGCGACAGGGCCAGGGTGATCATGGCGAAATAGATGCCCTGACGGCGGATGGCCAGAAAGCCGATGACGAGGCCCATGGCCGCGGCGCCGACCGCGCCGAGCAGAATGCCCGCAAGAGGCTCCCAGCCCCAAACCTTGACCGCATGCGCGGTGAAATAGGCCGCGCCGCCGAAGAAGGCGGCGTGGCCGAAGGAGAGGAGACCGACATAGCCGATGAGCAGGTTGAACGCGCAGGCAAACAGCGCGAAGCACAGGATGCTCATGAGGAAGACGGGATAGAAGAAGAACGGCGCGGCGACGAGGGCCGCCAGGGCGATCGCGCCGAACACGAGGGAAGGGGTGCGCAGCCGGGGCTGCTCTGCCAGGTATTGGGTTCCGACAGCCATGATATTACTCCTCCCGCCCGAACAGGCCCGCCGGCCTGACGAGCAGAACGATGGCCATGATCACGAAGATAACGATGCTCGAGGCTTCTGGGTAGAAGACCTTGGTCAGACCTTCGAGCACGCCGAGCACATAGCCGGTCACGATGGCGCCGAGGATCGACCCCATGCCGCCGACGACCACCACGGCGAAGACGATGATGATCAGATTCGTGCCCATCAGCGGGCTGACCTGATAGATCGGGGCCGCCAGGACGCCCGCAAGAGCCGCAAGGGCAGCGCCCAGGCCATAGGTCAGCGTCAGGAGAAGCGGCACGTTCACGCCGAAGGCCTGGACGAGCGTGGCATTTTCCGTCGCCGCCCGGAGATAGGCGCCAAGCCTCGTTTTCTCGATGAGGAGCCACGTGCCGAGGCACACGAACAGGGAGGCGACGACCACCCATCCGCGATAGATCGGCATGAACATGAAGCCGAGATTGAGCGCGCCGGTCAGTTGGGCTGGCGGCGCATAAGGTTTGCCGGCGGCTCCGAACCAATGGCGGAACGCGCCCTCGAAGATAAGGGCCAGGCCAAAGGTCAGGAGGAGGCCGTAGAGGGGATCGAGGCCGTAGAGCCGCCTCAGCATGAAGCGCTCGATGAGGACGGCCACCACGCCGACGAGAAGCGGCGCGAGGACGAGAGCCGGCCAATAGCCGATCCCGGCATAGGTCAGCAGGAGATAGGCCGCGAAGGCGCCGAGCATGTACTGGGCGCCATGCGTGAAGTTGATCACCCGCAGCAGGCCGAAGATGACCGCGAGTCCCAGGCTGAGCATGGCATAGAAGGAGCCGTTGATCAGGCCGATGAGGATCTGGCCGTAGAGAGCGGGAGCGGGAATGCCGAAAATCGTGCTCATGCGTCTTACACTCCCAGCACTTCGTGGAGCTCGTCCATGCGCGCATCGAGCTCATGGCCGGGGAAGGTATTGACCATGCGCCCGTCCTCCATGAGGTAGAAGCGGTCGGCGACCTTGCGGGCGAAGCGGAAATTCTGCTCCACGAGCAGGATCGTCATGCCGCGCTTCTTGAGCGCGACGAGAACGTCCCCGATCCGCTGGACGATGACGGGAGCAAGGCCTTCGGTCGGTTCGTCGAGCAGGATGATCTTCGCTCCGGTGCGCAGAATGCGGGCGATCGCCAGCATCTGCTGCTCGCCGCCGGAGAGTTTCGTGCCCTGGCTGGTGCGACGCTCATGCAGGTTGGGAAAGAGCGTGTAGATCTCGTCGACGCTCATGCCGCTATCGGAGACATTCGGCGGCAGCATGAGGTTCTCGGCCACGTTCAAGCTCGCGAAAATTCCGCGCTCCTCGGGCACGTAACCGATGCCGGTCTGCGCCACCCGGTGCAGGGGCAGGCCAAGAAGGTCCTTGCCGCGCAGGCGGATCACGCCCTCGCGGCGGCGCAGGATGCCCATGATGGCGCGCAGGGTCGTGGTCTTGCCCGCGCCGTTGCGGCCGAGCAGCGTCACCGTTTCGCCTTCACGGATGTCCAGATCGACGCCGTGAAGAACGTGGCTTTCTCCATACCAGGCATTCAGCCCGCGAACTTCGAGGAAAGGCGGGTTACTCATGCTCTGTCCCCATATAGGCTTCACGTACGCGCGGATCGGCGCTGACGGTCGCGTAGGATCCGTCGGAAAGAATTTCTCCGCGCGCCAGAACGGTGACGCGGTCGCACAGATCCGCCACGACGTTCAGGTTGTGCTCCACCATGAGCACCGTGCGGTTCCGGGCGACGCGCCTGATCAGTTCGGCGATGCGTCCGATGTCCTCGTGCCCCATGCCGGCCATGGGTTCGTCGAGGAGGAGCATGGCCGGGTCGAGGGCGAGGGTCGTCGCGATCTCGAGCGCACGCTTGCGGCCGTAGGACAGTTCCGACGCCGTCAGGTGCGCGTAGGCGGAGAGATTGACCGCGTCGATCAGCTCCATCGCGCGTTGATCGAGGACCGAGAGGCTGCCGGAGGACAGCCAGAACTGGGTGGCGAGGCCTTTCGGCCGCTGAAGCGCCACGCGTACATTGTCGAGCACCGAGAGATGCGGAAACACCGCGGAGATCTGGAACGAGCGCACGAGCCCGAGGCGCGCCACCTCGGCAGGCTTTAGCCCCGTGATGTCGTTCCCGCGGAAGACGATCTGCCCGCGCGTGGGCGTAAGAAACTTGGTGAGAAGGTTGAAGACCGTCGTCTTGCCGGCGCCGTTCGGGCCGATCAAGGCATGGATCGTGCCTTCGTTGACGGACAGCGTCACATCCTTCACCGCGACGAAGCCGCGAAACTCCATGGTGAGGCCTGTGGCGCTCAATATCGGTTGAGTACTGACCATCTGTCGGCCGCTGATCCCGAGCAATGAAGAAACAGGAATGAAAGGGCGAGGACGGCCTGCACCGTCCTCGCCTCGTCGGTTGGGCGATTACTGCGTGAGCTGGCAGCCGCTGTCGGCGGCCTTCATGTAGGCCTGGTCGCCGGGAATCGTGGCGAGCTGCTTGTACATGTCCCACTCGCTCTTGCTCTCCTCCGGCTTCTTCACCTGGAAGAGATACATGTCGTAGACCATGCGGCCGTTGGGCAGCACCTTGCCGTTCTTGGTGAAGGCATCCTGAACCGGCATTTCGTGAAGCGCCTTGGCGACGGCCTCCGTCTGGTCCGTTCCGGCCTTCTGGACCGCCTTCAGGTACTGCGACACGGTTGAGTAGGTGCCCACATGGATCATGTTGGGCATCTTGCCGGTCTTCGCCTGGAAACGCTTCGCGAAGGCACGGTTCTCGTCGTTCTGGTCCCAGTACCAGCCTTCCGTCAGCGTCAGGCCCTGCGCGGCCTGCAGGCCCAGGCCCTTCACCTCGGCCAGCGTGAAGAGGAGCGCCGCGAGGCGCGTGCCGCCCTGGGTGATGCCGAACTCGGCCGCCTGCTTGATGGCGTTCGCCGTATCGAGGCCGGCATTGGCCATGCCGATGACGTTGGCGCCGGAGCTTTGCGCCTGCAGCAGGAAGGACGAGTAATCGGTCGCCGCCAGCGGATGGCGGACAGAGCCGACGACCTGGCCGCCCTTGGACTTCACGAACTTGGAGGTTTGCTCTTCGAGGGAGTAGCCGAAGGCGTAGTCCGCCGTGAGGAAGAACCACTTGTTACCGCCGTTCTCCACCAGCGCGCCGCCGGTCCCAACGGCCAGGGCATGGGTGTCATAGGCCCAGTGGAAGCCGTAGGGAGAGCATTGCTTGCCGGTGAGGTCGGTCGTCGCCGCACCGGTCGTCATGGTGATCTTCTTCTTTTCCTTGGACAGTCCCTGGACCGCCAGCGCGACGGAGGAGGTCGTCAGCTCCATGATGGAGTCGACCTTTTCCGTGTCGTACCATTGCCGGGCGACGCTCGAGGCCACGTCGGGCTTGTTCTGGTGGTCGGCGTTCACGATCTCGATCGGGGCGCCCAGAACCTTGCCGCCGAAGTCCTCGACGGCCATGCGGGCGGCCTCCACGGACGATTTGCCGCCGAAATCGGCATAGACGCCGGACTGGTCGTTGAGAATGCCGATCTTCACGACGTTGTCGGAGATCTGCTGGGCATAGGCCGCCTGCGCGGCTACGGTGCAGCTCAAGGCGAACAGAATGGGTTTGAGAACTCGCATCGTCTTCCTTCCCTCTTGATGTCGATGGGCAGGTTCGTCCTGCCATGTGTCGGACCGCATGGTGGAACCCCCCATGAAGCCGGTCAAGACAAGGTAACGGGGTGATAGGCCTAAGCAATGCGAAGCGCCTTCATCCTTAAGTCGCAAACATTCCACACGGTCACGGTTTCGTGTGGATGACGCCGGTCCCGATCCTGTGCGGCAACCCAGACCGGCGTGGAACGCGGTGTTCAGCGGCGGCCGAAACGCCTATATCCACAGTCGTTTCCCTTCATCCAGGCTGGAGTTCCCAATGACAGCTCACAATCCCCCGAACCGCCGCGTCCCCGACCTGAAGGACTCGTCCTTGCTCGTGTCCCAGGCCTATGTGGCGGGCGAATGGGTGGATGCGGCCGGGGCCAAGACGATTCCCGTCACCGACCCCTTCGACGGTGCCCTCATCACCAGCGTGCCCGATCTTGGCGCCGACGCCGCCCGCCGGGCCATCGACAAGGCCCATGAGGTGCAGAAAGAATGGGCCAAGCGCACCGCCAAGGAGCGCAGCCAGATCCTGAAGAGGTGGTACGACCTCATCATCGAGAATGCCGATGATCTGGCGCTCATCCTCACCACGGAGCAGGGCAAGCCCCTGGCCGAGGCCAAGGGTGAGGTGGTGTCGAACGCGGCCTATATCGAGTGGTTCGCGGAAGAGGCCAAGCGCATCGACGGCGACATCATCCCCGGTGCGAACCCGAGCCAGCGCATCCTGGTGCTCAAGCAGCCGGTGGGCGTGTGCGCGGCGATCACCCCCTGGAACTTCCCCAACGGGATGATCACCCGCAAGGTCGGCCCGGCGCTGGCCGCCGGCTGCACCATGGTGCTCAAGCCCGCAGCCCAGACCCCGCTCTCGGCTCTGGCCCTGGCGGTGCTCGCCGAGCGGGCCGGGGTGCCGAAAGGGGCGTTCTCGGTGATCACCACCAACGAAGCCAAGCCCATCGGCGAGGAGTTCTGCCGCAATCCCAAGGTAGCCAAGATCACCTTCACCGGCTCCACCAATGTGGGCCGCTGGCTGATGCGGGAAGCGGGCGAGGGCATCAAGCGCCTGTCGCTGGAGCTCGGCGGCAACGCACCCTTCATCGTGTTCGACGATGCGGATCTGGATGCCGCGGTGGAAGGCGCCATGGCGTCGAAATTCCGCAATGCCGGCCAGACCTGCGTGTGCGCCAACCGCATCTATGTGCAGGAGAGCGTGGCGGAGGCCTTCGCCGACAAGCTCGCCGCCAAGGCCAGAAGCCTGAAGCTCGGCCGCGGCACGGAAGCGGGCGTGACCATGGGGCCGCTGATCGACGACCGCGCGGTTGCCAAGATGGAGGACCATGTTCAGGACGCGCTGTCGAAGGGCGGCAAGGTTCTGGTGGGCGGCAAGCGCTCGGATCTGGGCGGCACCTTCTTCGAGCCGACCGTGATGACGGGCGTGACCCAGGCCATGAAAGTGACGAAGGAGGAGACCTTCGCGCCCCTGGCGCCGATCATCACGTTCAAGGACGAGGCGGACGTGATCGCCATGGCCAACGACTCGGAATACGGTCTGGCGTCCTATTTCTACGCCAAGGACATGGCCCGGGTCTGGCGCGTCGCGGAGGCGCTGGAGAGCGGCATGGTGGGCGTGAACACGCCGGCGCTCGCCAACGAGATGGCGCCGTTCGGCGGCATCAAGCAGTCGGGCCTCGGCCGCGAAGGCTCCAAGTACGGCATCGAGGGCTTCCTCGAGATCAAGTACGTCTGCCTCGCGGGCCTGTAACGAACGGGGCCGGGCTGTCCTGCGGCCCGGCCTTTTCATCCGTCAGACCCGAAGCGTGATCGCCACGGGCTGATGATCGGACGCGGTGGTTTCCACGTCGACGCGTAGATCGACGATCCGATCGGCCAAGTTCTCCGAGACGAAAATGTAGTCGCGGCAATGGGGGCCCTGCGGCCATTGCCTGACATCGGCGACGCCGGTCGTCGGCGCATGCGGTGCGCCGCCGTGCTTGATCGTCCACGCATCCGCGAAGGACGGAACGCCGGACGCGAAGGCCTTGCGCATCTCGGCGTGGAGAGGATCCTCGGGGCCGAGATTGAAATCGCCACACACGATGGCGCCGACAGGAGCGGGGAGGGAGCGGTACGGCCCCTCCGACGTATCGCGATGGTCGAGCCTGCCGCGCTTCTCATGGCTCTCGTGCACGTTGCGAATATGCGCGACCTGGGCCTTGCGATGCTCGTCCGAATGATATTCGAGATGGCAGGTGGTGACGCGCACGGGACCGAAGCTCGTTGCGACGACGACCTCGAGCGCCTGGCGCCGCATGCTCCGGCACTCCGTCGCCGGCCAGGGCAGCATGTGGCTCGTCACATCCATCACCGGCAGACGCGAGAGGATCATGTTTCCGAAGACCTGCGGACGGCCGTTTTCGTCCCGGCGCTCCACGGCCGGGCGGAAGACGGGCGTGTAGCCGGGCAGGAGCGAGGCGAGGATCGCGGGCTGGTCCACGCCCCCGTCATGGGGCGCGAACCCGTGGGAGATCTCCTGGAAGCAGAACACGTCCGCGTCGCTGAGCGCACGCGCGGTCTCGACGATGCGCGTGAGATCCACCCTGCCGTCGCAGCCGAGCCCCCACTGGATGTTCCATGTCACGAGCTTCATCAGCGGATGCCTGCGCGCATGAAGGACTGGACGAACTGCCGCTGAAACAGAAGGAAGGCCAGCAGCAGCGGCGCCATGGTCATCACGGTGGCGGCCGTGATGACGGACCAGTCGACACCCGTCTCGGGAGCCCCGAACACGGCGAGCCCCACCGTGAGCGGACGGCTTTCGACCGAGTTGGTGACGATGAGGGGCCAGAGGAAGTTGTTCCAGTGATAGCTCACGGACACGAGGCCGAAGGCGATGTAGGTGGTCTTGCCGAGGGGCACGAAAACCCGCCACAGTACCCCGAAGGAAGAGGCGCCTTCCACGCGCGCTGCCTCGACGAGCTCGTTCGGCACGCTCTTGAACGTCTGGCGCAGCAGGAAGATGCCGAAGGCCGAGGCGATGTAGGGCAGGGCGATGGCCGGAATCGTATCCAGCAGGTTGAGCGCGCTGATCACGCGGTAGTTCTCCACGATCAGCACGTCCGGCATGATCATGAGCTGCACCAGCACGAGGGCGAACAGAACCTCGCGCCCGAAAAAGCGGAAGCGCGCGAAGGCATAGGCCGCAAGTGTGGAAACGACCAGCTGGCCGGCGAGCACCAGGGATACCAGCATCAGTGTGTTGAGGTAGTAGCGCGCGAAGGGCGCCTGATTCCACGCGCGAACGAAGTTGTCGAGCGTCAGCGGGGCGGTGATGTCGAAGCGCGTGGCGTATTCCGATGGATGGAACGCGCTCCACAGGCTGTAGGCCAGCGGCAGCAACCACAGGAGCGCGAGCGCCCAGGCCGCGACCGTTTCGACCGAATGACCTTTTTGTCTCATTGGTAGTGAATCCTGCGGTCGAGATAGACGAACTTGGTGAGAGCGACGGCAGCCAGGATGGCGATCAGCGTCACGGTCAGGGTTGCCGCGAAGGCGGTGTCCTGGAAGGTGAAGGCGACTTCGTAGATGTAGTAGAGCAGGAGCGAGCTCGCGTTGTTCGGGCCACCCTTGGTCATGATGACGAGCTGATCGACGAGCTTGAAGGAGTTGATGAGCGCGTTGATCGAGATGAACAGGGTCGTGGGCATCAGGAGTGGCAGCGTCACGCGGCGGAAGAAATACCACCGGCTCGCGCCCTCGACAGCGGCGGCCTCCTTCAGCTCGGGCGGAATGGTCTGCAGGGCCGCGAGATAGAAGATCATGAAGAATCCTGCTTCCTTCCAGACCACCATGACGGCAAGGCAGCTCATGACTGTGGACGGATCGCCCAGCCAGTTGTGGCCGGAAAAACCGAGGCCCTTCAGGAACTGGTCGAGGAGACCGTAATCGGGCGTGTAGAAGAACAGCCAGATATTCGCCACGGCGATCATCGGAAGAACGGTCGGCGTGAAGAAGGCGAGGCGCAGGAAGGAGCGGCCCGTCATCTTCTTGTCCACCCACACAGCCATCAGGAGCGCAAGGGCGATGCTCGTTGGAACGGTGGCGATCGCGAACACGATGTTGTTGCGCAGCACCTGCCGGAAGACGTCATCCTCCAACATGTAGGTGTAGTTCTCGAGGCCGACGAATTCGGACGCGCCGCCTCGGCTGAGCGAGAAGAAGCTGTGATAGAGCGTCGCCAGGATCGGGTAGTGCGTGAAGGTCGCCAGGAGAACGATGGCAGGCAGCAGGAGCAGCCAGGCGTTCACGTTCGTCAGCCACGCGTTGCGTCTGACGGCCCTGGGCTCGGCGGCACTCATGACGGCGGACACCATCGCTTTCTCCTGCGGGATCGAACGAGGTGCTGCGGCAGATTTTCCGCCGCAGCACGCGAGATTGGCTACTTGTAACGGCTCAGGACGCGCTCGGACTGCTTCTGGGCGCTGTCGAGGGCCTCCTGCGGCGTCTGCGTGCCGGTGACGGCTGCCTGCACCGCGTCGTTGACGATCTTGTAGATGCGTCCGTTGTCATGCACCGACAGCTCGGCCACGGCGTGCTCCAGCTGATCGCGCGCCACGACCGCCTGCGGGAAGTCCTTGACGTAGTTCTTCATGACGTCGGTCTGGTAGGCGGCCGGCGTCACGGCCACATAGCCGGTCTTGATGCTCCATTCGGCGGCGCGCTCGGGAGCGGTCATCCAGCGGATGAACTTCACGGCAGCCTGCTGCTGCTCGGGAGACGCGCTCTTGAACACATAGAAGTTGCCGCCGCCGGTCGGCGAGCCGCGGCGCTCCTTGGCCGGAAGCATGGCGACGCCGAAGTTGAACTTCGCGCCTTCCCTCACGGCCGTCAGGTTGCCGGTGGTGTGCCACATCATGGCCGTCTTGCCCTCGAGGAAGTCCGTGCGCAGGGTGCCCCATTCCACGGCGCCCTTCGGCATCACGCCTTCCTTCGCCGCGAGGTCGACCCAGTACTGGAGGGCCTCGACGGTCTTGGGCGCGTTGAAGGAAACCTGGTTGCCGGCCTCGTTCATGAGCTTCTGGCCGTTCTCGATGGCGAGCGCCTGGAGCATCCAGTAGCCGTAGCCGGTGGAGGGGATCTCCACGCCCCAACGGGTCACGTTGCCGGAGGCATCCTTCTTCACGAGCTTCTTCGACATCTCGGCCATCTCGGCCCAGGTGGTCGGCGGCTTCTCGGGATCGAGGCCCGCTTCCTTGAAGGCGTCCTTGTTGTAGTAGAGAACGATGGTGGAGCGCTGGAACGGAACGCTCCAGGTCTTGCCCTCGACGCGGCCGTTTTCCATGAAGGCCGGGTAGAAGCTGTTCAGCCATTCCTTGTCGGCGCCCGGGATCTCGTCGATCGGCACGATCGCCTTCTCGTCGATGAGCGTGAAGAGATCGGTCGAGAACAGAACCGAGAGCTGCGGGGGCTGGCCGCCCTTCATGGCGGTCATGGCCTTGGTCATCGTGTCGGTATAGTTGCCGGCGTAGACGGCCTCCACCTTGATGTCCGGGTTCTCGGTCTGGAACTTCTGGACCATGTCGTCGATGACCTTCGTGATCGGCCCACCGACGGAGACGGGATAATACATGGTCAGGTTGACCGCGTGAGCGACACTGGCGCTCAGGCTCGCCACCGTCATGAGGCCTGCGGTGAGCAGGGCTTTCGTCTTGAACTTCATTGTCCTCCCCCTCCGGGTTTAGAAGCACGCATCTGCGCCATCATAGCAACAGACGCCTTTTCAGAGAAAAGCCTCACCGGGGCAGGGTGCTGCCCGCACGACGCTTTCCGCTGTCCCTGTCAAACAGATGTATGTGACGGTTTTGCCACCCGAGAGCGACTTGTGCACCGGCGGGCAGCGCGCAATAGCCTGTCTGGCGGACGGAGACGGTTTCCCCCTTCACGTCGCAGAGGATGATGCTGTCGGCGCCCAGATATTCCACCGCCTTGACGGTGGCCGGAACGCCGTCGTTCTCCACGAGGGAGACATGTTCCGGCCGGACGCCCAGGACGGCGCCGTCCTCCCAGGAAATGATGTTCATGGGCGGCGTGCCGATGAAGCGGGCCGTGAAGTCGCTCGCCGGCTCGTTGTAGAGCTCGTGCGGTGCGCCGTTTTGCTCGATATGCCCGTCGCGCATCAGGATCACCCGATCGGCCATGGTCATGGCCTCGGTCTGATCGTGCGTGACATAGACCATGGTCATGCCGAGCCGCTGCTGCAGGCCGCGAATTTCCGTGCGCATCTCGTGGCGCAGCTTGGCGTCGAGGTTGGAGAGCGGCTCGTCCATCAGGCAGACCGGGGCCTCCGCGATGATGGCGCGGCCCAGGGCCACGCGCTGGCGCTGTCCGCCCGAGAGCTGGGACGGCTTGCGCTCGAGCAGATGGCTCAGGCCCACGATGTCGGCCACTTTCTTGAGGCGCTGGTCACGCTCCGCGCGTCCGACACCGCGAACCCGCAGGCCGAAGATGATGTTCTCCGCCACATTCAGGTGCGGGAAGAGCGCATAGGATTGGAACACCATCGAGATCTTGCGCTCGGCGGGCGATAGGTGGGTCACGTCCCGGCCGCCGATGGTGATGGTGCCGGAATCGACCTCCTCAAGGCCCGCGATCAGGCGCAGGGTCGTCGACTTGCCGCAGCCCGAGGGGCCGAGCAGAACCAGCAGCGTTCCCGCATCCGCCTTGAAGCTGATGCGATCGACGCCTCCGACGCCGCCCCATGTTTTCGATACGGCATTGACGATTATCTCGGACATAGGGGTGATCCTCGAAACCTCACAATAGAAGACGCATTAGGCTTTGGCGGCAAGGAGGAGCTCGGCCAGTTCGGCGAAGCCGTCCCCTGAATGTCCTTTGGCGATGTAGGCCGGCTTGTGCCGCAGCCGGTGCACGAAGGAATGGATGTTGGCGACCCCGACGCTGAGCGGGAAGGCCGCGAACATGGGCTCGTCGTTCGGCGAGTCGCCCGCATAGACGACGCAATCCTTCGCCTGTTCCCAGTCGAGGCCGAAGACCTCGGCCAGGAGGGTCCGGGCCATGCTGAGCTTGTTGTAGTCGCCGAACCAGCCGTTCACATGGATGGAGCTGACCTTCGCCTGCGCGCCATGGCGCTCGAAGATGGCCACGATCCTGTCGACCTCGGACTCGGGCAGGGCGGGAACGTCTTCGCAGAAGTCGATGGCGAGGTCGGCCAGCCGGTAGGCCTGGTCGCTGGCAAGAGCGGCTCCGGGAACGGAGGCGAGAACCTCTTTCTCGATGGCATCGAGGCTAGCGCGGTTCGCCTTCAGTTCGTCGGGCGAGGCCCAGAAGTGCTGCTCCATCGTCCTCCGCTGCCGATCATAGCGGAAATAGAAGGCGCCGTTCTCGCCCACGATGGCGTCCACCGGCCACATGCGCGCGATGTGATCGCACCATCCGGCGGGGCGGCCCGTCACCGGGATCACCAGGAAGCCCGCGCGTTGCAGGTTCTCCAGTGCTGCATAGGCGGCTGCCGTCAGGATGCCCTCGGTCGTGATGGTGTCGTCGATGTCGGTGAGGATGACGCGCACGGAACGCGCCTTTTCCAGCGGGAATTGGGACAGAGGAATCATGCCGCTGCCCCATGAACGGGAGAGCGGGCGCAGCGCAGACCGGTCACTTGCATTCGCGGGCGTTTCCTTCGCAGGCCACTTCGTGGCTCGTTGAGGAACCTAGATGACAAAATTTGGAGGATCAAGCAGACTAATGTGGGATGTTCCAACACTTTTGACGAAGTTACGGTATCCCGGTCTGTCAATCGGAGGCTCCTGCCGTGTCCTTCCACGAGGGCAAGAAAGCCGCGCGCCAGCGCCTGATCGTGGCCGAGCTGGGCCTGAGCCCGGCCGTCCGGACGTCGGATCTCGCCCGCAGACTCGGCGTCTCGGCGGAGACGGTGCGGCGCGACATCGAGGAACTGACCCAGCGCGGCCTTGTCAGCCGCACCTATGGCGGGGCGGCCGGCCGCCAGCTCGGCCTCCAGCCCGTCTTCCAGGACAGGAACACGCTCGCCGTGGAAGAGCGCGAGGCGATTGCCCGGGCTGCCGCCGCGTTGGTGAAGCCGGGCGACGTGATCATGATCGATTCCGGCTCCACCACGGCCCGTTTCGCGCATGTTCTCGCCGAAACCGCCTTGAGGGTTACGGTCATCACCAACTGCTTCGCGGTTGCCAATGCCCTGGTGTCGCAGTCTCAGGTGCGGGTCCTGTTCTGTCCGGGCGATTTTTCCGTGCATGAGCGGGGCGTCTACGGTTCCGAAACCTGCGCCTTTCTGCAGCGCTTCAATGCGGATATCGCGTTCATCGGCGCCAGCGGCCTCACCCTGGAGGGGCCGAACGACGTCGAGACGCAGGCATGCTGGGTGAAGCGCACCATGATCGAGCGGGCCGAGCGGGGGGTTCTTCTCCTCGACGCGTCGAAATTCAACCGGCGCCATCTCGAACTCGTCTGCCCCATGGCGGAGCTGTCCGACATCGTCACGGACCGCATGCCCGATCCTGCCCTGGTCGCCCGGATCGAAGCCGCGAACGTGTCCCTGACGCTCGCGCGACGCGGATCCGACCCAGCGGAGCCATGATGTGGCGGCCGGCGTTCGTGGTCTTCACGGCGGCGATTTCTCAAGTAAGGTATCGGCATGACAGACGATGCCCTGATCCTGCGTGCCATGTTCGATGCGGCTTTGAAAGCGGCGCTTCCGGACGGAAAGTTCGATGACCGGTTGCCGCCGCGACCAAAGGGCAGAACGATCGTCCTCGGGGCCGGAAAGGCGTCCGCGCGCATGGCGGCCGCTTTCGAAGAGGCTTGGGCGAGGGCAGGCGGGGTCTGCGAGGGACTGGTCGTCACACGCTATGGACACGCGGTGCCCACACGCTCCGTCGAGATCGTCGAGGCCGCGCATCCGGTTCCTGACGAGGCCGGTCTGAACGCCGCCCGGCGGATTCTTGCGCTGGCTCATGAGGCCGGTCCCGACGACCTCGTCGTGTGCCTCGTCTCCGGCGGTGCATCGGCGCTTCTCTCGTTGCCCGCGGAGGGCATCACCTTTGCGGACAAGCAGGCGCTCAATCGCGCGCTCCTGAAGTCCGGCGCACCCATCGGGGAGATGAACCTCGTGCGCAAGTCGCTCTCCGCCATCAAGGGAGGACGGCTCGCTGCAGCGGTCGCACCGGCGCAACTCGTCACCTATCTCATATCCGACGTGCCGGGGGACGACCCTGCGAGCATCGGCTCCGGTCCGACGATCCCGGAGCAGGTCGATCCCCGATCCGTTCTGTCCATCCTCGGCCGGTACGACATCGACGTGCCTCCCCACGTGGCGAAGGCCGTCCAGGCGAACGTGGTCGAGAGTGCAGTCGAGGGCGGTGTCGTGCACATGCTCGCCACGCCCAAGATGGCGCTCGACGCGGCCGCCTCGAAAGCGCGTGAGTTCGGCTTGGTCCCTCTGATCCTGGGTGATGCCATCGAGGGCGAGGCGCGAGAGGTCGGCCGCGCGCTGGCCGGCATCGCACGCTCGGTGAGGCAACATGGCGAGCCTGTGGCGGCGCCTTGTGTCCTTTTGTCTGGAGGGGAGACGACCGTGACCGTCCGCGGATCGGGGCGCGGCGGGCGCAACGCGGAATTCCTCCTGTCACTCGCCTTGGCGCTGCGCGGTGCGGACGGTCTGTCGGCCATCGCCTGCGATACCGATGGCATCGACGGATCGGAGGATAATGCCGGCGCATGGTTCGACCAGGCCATGTTCGCTTCCGCTCGCGAGCGGGGGGTGGATCTCGCTGCGCATCTTGCCGGCAATGACGCCTATACGGCCTTCGCGCAACTCGACCGGCTGGTCGTCACGGGTCCGACGTTGACCAACGTGAACGACTTTCGCGCCATTCTCGTCCGCTAGATCGCTGCTCGGCGAAGTGGACCCGGTTCGCCGTCGAATATACGACACAGCAAAGAAGGGGGATTGGGGCCGCGCATGCGGAAACAACTCTAGAACATGCCGGCCGCCCCGGTGACGTTCTTGTGCGGAATCGTCAGCGTCACCGTGGTTCCGTGTCCTTCCCTGCTGTGGATCTCAAGCCCGCCGCCGTGAAGCCGGAGGATATGCCAGGCAAGGCTGAGGCCGAGGCCGGTACCGGGAAAATCCTTGGTGTTTCGACCCCGGAAGAACGGCTGCATGAGGAAAGGAAGATCCAGATCGGAGATGCCGATCCCCTCGTCTTTCACCTGAACCACGATTCCATTCGGCACCGCACGCGCCCTCACGGCGATCGGATGTTCCGGCGGCGAGTATTTTATGGCGTTGGACAGCACGATCACGAGTGCCTGCTCCAGCAGGATGGGGTCGCCCACCATGGCATCCGGAAGGCCTCGCATATCGAGGGTCATCGGGTGGTCGGGTTTGTGGCTGATCTGTTCCCGGCATATGCGCCTGATCAGCGCCTCCGGATTGAATTCCCTGGGATTGAGGAGCATGCTTCCCGCGCCGACACGCGTGTAGGACAGGATCATATCGATCAATTCCTCGAGCCGCAGGCTGGCACGCCAGATCGTCTCGGCACGGCTTCTCACATCCTTGGCGCTGAGCCGCTCCGCCCGCCGTTCCAGGCCCTGCGCAAGGGCGCTGATGGTGGAAAGCGGGGTCCTGAGCTGGTGAGCCAGGAGGGCAACCGGATCCAGAGACTGAGCCGTTTTGTGCTCACCGGCCCGCGAGCGTGTCGGGCGGTTCGTCCTGGACGATGTCTTAGTCGGCCTTCGAGCTGGAGGCACAGGCATCTCTTCGCATATAAGTATATAACGTTAAATGAGGCTTCTCGAATTAGAGCACGCGAACTCCATGTCCATGCCAAAAGCCGACGAATTGTAAGATTGTGGCAATCGCGGTTTGCTTAATGATGATGAAAAGATGATTTTGTGTTTTGACCTAGAAGGTTCGGAATATCAGAAACATAAAATTGTACGGTGACAGCACAAACTGAGAATAAATGTCAGAATTCGGTATGCGATTTTACATCTTGTTTGGGGATGAATTGTAAGGTGGAGCTGCCATTATTGCCGGGGCTGAAACCTCTTTCGGTGGGTGTGCGTTAATTGACAGGTTCCAGTGAGGAGAATGATCATGGATCGTGATCGCAGCGAAGGCAGCATGAAGAACATCAAGGGCCGCGTGAAGGAAGGCCTCGGCAAGGCTCTCGGCGATTCCAAGATGGAATCCGAGGGCAAAATGGATAAGGCCGAGGGCCGCATCCAGAACACCGTGGGCGGCATCAAGGACAGCCTGCGCAAGGGCACCTGACCTGAAGGGTTCGACAACGAGGCCCGGCGACGAGCCGGGCCTTTTTCATGGCGATGGAGCCGCCTTGGCGATCAGGAAAGTCAGGCGCTTCTCATCCTGGTGCTGGTCGAGGAGAGTATCGCCCAGTTCCCGAACGAGATTGGGAACATCGATGCCCGCGAGGGGATCCGTGCAGATCACGCGCAGTCGGTCGCCGGGATTCAGGGTCAGCAGCGCCTTGCGGGTCCGCAGCACCGGAAGCGGGCACTTCAAACCTGACAGATCCAGCTCGGTCATCGAAATCCTCCCGTCCTGCCCGCCCGCTCTGAACGATGCTCTAGCGAGCGGCTTCGTGCTCGACAAGGCCGCGCGCAACCATCAGGTCCTCCGGGCTATTGATGTTGAAGAAAGGATCGAAGGGCTCGGTCGGCCAGGAGGCTGTCGCCAGTCCCCGGGCCTTCATCCAATCCCCCACCCGCCGCAGGCCTTCGATCGTCAGCGCATGGCGCAAGTCATGGCGTAGGGCCACCGGCCACAGGCCGACAGTGTAGTGCTCGCGCGGTCCGGACGCGGCGCAGGCCATGGGTTTTCGGTCCGCCTCACGCCTCGTATGGAGACGCGAGACGAGATCGGACGGGATGAACGGGGTGTCGCCGGGAACGCTGATCACCCATTCGACCTCGGGACGGTGAGCGGCAGCCCATTCGAGCGCCGTCAGCACGCCCGCGAGGGGGCCCGGACGCCCCGCCACGGAATCCGGAACGACGGGCAGCCGGACCCCGGAAAAACGCGAGGGGTCGTCGTTCGCGTTGAGGATGATTCCTGCGCATTGGGGCGTCAGGCGCCGTTCCACGGAGGCGAGAAGCGTTCGCCCGCCGAGTGTCAGGAGCGGCTTGTCGCCTCCGCCCATGCGGCGTGCCGATCCTCCCGCGAGAATGACGCCCAGGGTTGCCGGATGGGGCGTCACGGAAGGTTCACTCGATCACGATGCGCGGTGCGGAGCGCGCCGCCGCGCCGCCGGACAATGCGGTCCAGACCTGCTGCGCCATATCCTTGTAGATCCGGGCGTGGGGCCCCTCCGGATCCGCCGCCACGACAGGTCGACCGGCATCGGAGAGTTCGCGGATGGTCATGTTGAGCGGCACCTCGCCAAGGAAGGGAACGCCCAGGCGCCCGGCCTCCGAGCGCGCTCCCCCGTGACCGAAGATATGGGAGGTCTGGCCGCAATGGGGGCAGACGAAGGTGGCCATGTTCTCGATGATCCCGAGGATCGGGATTTCCACGCGCTTGAACATCGATACGCCGCGCCGCGCATCGATGAGCGCCAGATCCTGCGGGGTGGACACGATCACGGCCCCTGCGAGGGGCGTGGCCTGGGCCATGGTGAGCTGTGCGTCGCCCGTGCCCGGCGGCATGTCGACCACGAGCACGTCGAGATCGCCCCAGGCGACCTCGCGCAGCATCTGGGTGATCGCCGACATGACCATCGGGCCGCGCCAGATCATGGCGGCCTCCTCCTCGACGAGGAAGCCGATGGACATCACCTTGAGGCCGAAGGCCTCCATGGGCTCGAGGATGCGGTTCTCGAGCAGTTTCGGCTTGCCGTGGATGCCGAAGAGCTTCGGCATGGAAGGTCCATAGATGTCTGCATCGAGAACGCCGACCTTCAGGCCTAGCGCTCCCAGGCCCAGGGCGAGGTTGCAGGCGGTCGTCGACTTGCCCACGCCGCCTTTCCCGGAAGCCACGGCGATGACATGCTTCACGCCTGGGATTCTCTGGTTCTGCGGCTGGGCGGCTGCCCGCGGCCGCTGCGCAGCCGCCGGAGACGGGGAGGGCACGGTCGAACCGGTCGGGCGGTCGGCGGTGAGGCTCGCAAAAACGCCCTTCACGCCGGGCAGGCCCTGAACGGCTGTGGCTGCGGCCTGACGGACCTCTTCCATGGCCTTGGCTTCGGACGGATCGATAGCGATCGAGAACATCACCCGCCCGGCATCGTCGATGTGAACATCCGAGAGGCGTCCCGACGCGACGAGGTCGGTTCCGCCCGCATCGACCCGCACGGTCGAGAGCACCTGCAAGACATGTTCACGGGTAATCGCCACGATGGAGGCTCCTGGGCTGCGATCCACTAATCTCTTGAGTCTCATGTAGAGGTTTGAGCCCCATCCGTTAAGGCGCTGTCTGACGGCCATGGACAATATCCGAACCAAAACTCACCCCGCCCGTTGTTGAACCGATCCCTTGGAGCTGAGCCGGCCAGCCGAAAGGCGGCGCCTGCACATCGCCGACCCGAGACGTCGCAATGGAATCAGGAGAGGATAATGCATCAACACGGCCATAACGATCCGAACGCCAAAAAGCTCTACGAGCTGATCAAGGACGTGAAGATCGCCATGATGACCACCGTCGATACGGACGGTACGCTGCACAGTCGTCCCATGTACAGCCAGGAGGCCGACGAGCATGGCGATTTCTGGTTCTTCACGCAGATCCAATCCCCCAAAATGACGGAAGTGTCACGGGACAACGAGGTCAACTTAGGCTTCAGCGATCCCAGCAGCCAAACCTATGTGTCCGTTTCAGGCAAGGCCGAGATCGTGCGCGACAAGGCCAAGATCGAGGAGAAGTGGTCGGAGCCGCTGCGGGCCTGGTTCCCGGAAGGCAAGGACGATCCGCAGATCGCCCTGCTCCGCGTACATCCCTCGAAAGGCGAGTATTGGGACAGCCCATCCTCCACCATCGTGCATCTCTACGGATATGCAAAGGCAGCTCTGACCGGGCAGCAGCCCAACCCGGGCGATCAGGCGAAGGTCAACCTGAGCTGACGTCTCAGCAAGCGCGTCAGCAAAGAAGGGGCCGCTCGGCGGCCCCTTTTCCGTGAAGGCGCTTGCTTCTTCCTTTCAAGCTCTAGCTTCAGTATAATCAAGGACAACAAAACAAAGTGACTCGGAGATCATCCGAAGTTCGACAAAACGAGAACAGCAAAGGGGCGCCCCCAGGGAGGGAAAGATGAAATCCATCTGGCTTGCCGCCGTCTCCACTGTAGCGTTTGCGTCTTCGAGTTTCGCCCAGCCCGCCACTCAGCCGCCGACCAACAATCTCGAGAAACTTCAGACCTTCCAGAGCACGGGCACCGCCGAGCCCAGGCAGATCCCGCAGGAAGGGCGGCGCGCCGACGCGATCCGACGCAACCTTCAGAAGATCAAGCTGCCAGCAGGCTTCAAGATCGATCTTTACGCCGTCGTGCCCGATGCCCGTCACATGGCAGTCGGCCCCAATGCGGGCGTCGTGTTTGTCGGGACGCGCAAGAGCAACGTCTATGTGGTCACGGATCGCGACAAGGACCGTGTGGCCGACGAGGTGAAGCAGTTCGCGCCGTCCGTCGCATTCAAGATCCCCAACGGCGTCTGCTTCTCCCGCGACGGCATGCTCTACGTCGTCGAGCAGAATCGCGTGCTGCAGTTCCCGGCCGCGGAGTTCTTCTACGAAGGTCCCGACGTGGCGGCAGCCATCGTCGTGAAGCAGGGCGAATTGATCCCGCCGGGCGAGGAGAGCTTCAACCACACGGCCCGCGTCTGCCGGGTCGGTCCCGACAACAAGCTCTATATCGCCCTTGGACAGCCCTTCAATGTGCCGCCCAAAGAGAAGATGGAACTTTACAGGGAGGTGGGCATCGGCGGCATCATCCGCGTGGACCAGGACGGCAAGAACCGGGAAGTTTATGCGACGGGCGTCCGCAACTCCGTCGGCATCGAGTTCAATCCGGCCGACAAGTCCCTCTGGTTCACCGACAACCAGGTCGACGGCATGGGTGACGATCAGCCTCCCGGCGAGCTGAACCGGGCTGTCCAGATGGGCCAGAATTTCGGCTTCCCGTATTATGGCGGCGGCATGGTTCGCACCGTCGAGTACAAGGACGATCAGGTGCCCGCAGGCACCGTGGCGCCTCAAGCCGAAATGGCGCCTCATGCGGCCGATCTCGGGCTCGCCTTCTACACGGGCAAGATGTTCCCGGCCGCCTATCAGGGGGGCCTCTTCTCGGCACAGCACGGATCCTGGAACCGGACGAAGCCTGTCGGCGCGCGTGTGATGTTCACGCCCCTCAAGCCGGACGGCACGGCCGACAAGCCTCAGGTCTTCGCCGAAGGCTGGCTCAACGAAAACGGCGAGTATCTCGGCCGGCCCGTCGACGTGGCCGTTCTCCTGGATGGTTCGCTTCTCGTGTCGGATGACACGGCTGGCGCGATCTACCGCATCTCCTACGAGGGCCAGTGAGGCTGTCCCGGCGGGCGCGCTTTCAGCGCGCCCGTTTCCTCCCGAAAGGCAACATCATGAAGACAATCCACGCCCTGGCATTGCTCGGGGTTCTTTCAGGCTGCCTCGCATCGGCCGCAGTCGAGGCGGCCGATGCCAGAGCAGGACGCCAGAAGATCACCACTTGCCAGGCCTGCCACGGACTCGACGGCCTCTCGAAGAATCCCGAGGCCCCCAATCTGGCGGGGCAGATCGAGGGCTATCTCGTGAAGGCGCTCACGGAATACAAGTCGGGAGCGCGCAAGAACGAGAGCATGAACATTGTCGCAAAGGATCTCTCCGACGAGGACATGGCCGATATCGCGGCCTATTACTCATCGATCGAGATTGACGTGCTGCCGCCATAACGCCGGGGGATGGCGGCAACGCACCCTTTCATCGGCGGGAAGCCTTCGCTATTGTCCTGCCTTCCGAAACGGCTAGGAGCAGGCGATGGTGGACATCGCGACCAGGGTCTACAATCATACCTGGAAGATCGACCCGATCGTTCGGTCGGTCCTGGACACGGACTTTTACAAGCTCCTGATGGCGCAGACGATCTTTCGCCGCCATCGGGACGTGCAGGTGACCTTCGGCATCCATAATCGCACCACCCGGATCCGGTTGGCCGACATCATCGATGCGGGCGAACTTCGAGAGCAGCTTGACCATGTGCGGACCCTCTCGCTCACGCGCGGCGAGTCCACCTGGCTTCGCGGCAATACCTTCTACGGCAAGCGGCAGATGTTCTCGCCGGAGTTCATGGATTGGCTCGAGACCTTCCGTTTTCCGGAATACCTCCTGGAGAAGGAGGATGGCCAATATGTGCTGACATTTCACGGACCGTGGATCGAAACCACCATGTGGGAGATCCCGGCTCTCGCCATCCTCAACGAACTGCGCTCGCGCGGGGTCCTGCGGGGCATGGGCAAATTCGAGCTGCAGGTGCTCTATGCCCGCGCGATGACCCGCGTGTGGGAGAAGATCGAGCGCCTGAGGAGGTTGCCGGATCTCTCCATCTCGGATTTCGGCACGCGCCGCCGCCATGGCTTCCTGTGGCAGGATTGGTGCGTGCAGGCCATGCTCGAAGGCCTGGGATCATCCTTCCTCGGCACGTCGAACTGCCTCATCGCCATGCGCCGCGAGGTGGAGGCCGTGGGCACCAACGCCCATGAGTTGCCCATGGTCTATGCCGCGCTCACAGACAGCGACGAGGAACTGGCGCGATCCCCCTATTGCGTGCTGGCCGATTGGCAGGAGGATTACGAAGGCAACCTGCGCGTCATCCTGCCCGATACCTACGGCACGACGAACTTTCTCCGGAATGCCCCCGACTGGGTATCCTCCTGGACCGGCATCCGCATCGACTCCAAGGATCCCATCGAGGGAGGAGAGGAGGCCATTGCGTGGTGGCGCCAGCGCGGTCAGAACCCGCGTGAAAAACTCGCCATCTTCTCCGATGGCCTCGACGTCGACGTGATCGAGCGCATCCACGAGAATTTCCGTGGCCGCATGCGCATCGGTTACGGCTGGGGCACGTTGCTCACGAACGACTTCCGTGGGCTCGTTCCCGAGGGCGGGCTCGATCCCATTTCAATCGTCTGCAAGGTCATTTCCGCCGATGGCCGCCCGACCGTGAAGCTTTCGGACAACCCCACCAAGGCCATGGGGCCCGAGGAGGAGGTCGAGCGCTACAAGCGCGTGTTCCACGTGGGGTCGCAGACGGCGCAACCGGTATTGGTGTGAGGCAATGAAGATCGATCTGAACAGCGATATGGGCGAGAGCTTCGGGGCGTGGTCGATGGGCGACGACGAGGCGATGCTCGATATCGTCTCGTCGGCCAACATCGCATGCGGTTTCCATGCAGGTGATCCGTCCACCATGTTCCGCACGGCGGAGATCGCCAAGCGCAAGGGCGTGGCGGTCGGCGCGCATCCGGGCTTCAACGACCTGCATGGCTTCGGCCGGCGGGTGATCCGCGGCGATTCCCCGGCCGAGATCGAACGCATGATCGCCTACCAGATCGGAGCCATGCAGGCCGTGGCCGCCCTGGCCGGTCATAAGGTCACCTTTGTGAAGGTTCACGGTTCGCTCAACAACATGGCGAACGAGGAGGAGAGCCTGGCGCTGGCGATCGCCCGCGCCATCAAGGGGGTGGATGCAAGCCTCGTCAACGTGTGCATGCCGGGACTCCTGATGGAGAAGGCATCGGAAACCGTCGGCATTCCGGTGGTGCGGGAGTTCTTCGCCGATCGCACCTATGAGGACGACGGCTCGCTGACCAGCCGCAAGAAGCCCGGCTCCGTTCTACACGATACGGATGCGGCGGCCGAACGCGTGCTGCGCACGTTACAGGACGGGGCCATCATCTCGACCTCGGGCAAGCGCATCCCCATCGCGATCGACACCATCTGCGTGCACGGCGACGAGCCGAGCGCCGTCGCTATGGCACGCACGGTCAGGGCAAAGCTCGAAGCCAACGGCATCACCATCGCTCCGTTCTCGGGAACATAGCGTGACGTTCAAGGATCATTTCTCGGAAAAGTCGGGCGATTATGCAGCCTATCGTCCGACCTATCCGCGCTCGCTCGTCGATTACCTCGCCGGTCTTTGCGGGCAGACGGATGTGGCGCTTGATGTCGGCTGCGGCACGGGACAGCTCTCGGTGCTGCTGGCGGAGCGTTTCAGCCGCGTGATCGCCACGGATGCGAGCGCGCAGCAGATCGTGCAGGCCGAGGCGCATGAGCGCGTGGAGTATCGTGTGGCGCCGGCGGAGCGGAGCGGCCTTGTCGAGCACACGGTCGATCTGATCACGGCCGCGCAGGCGGCGCATTGGTTCGATCTCGATGCCTTTTATGAGGAGGCGCGTCGCGTCGGAAAGCCGGGCGCGGTGCTGGCGCTCATCACCTATGGGGTGATCCGGGCAGAGCCCGGCATCGACCCTATCATTCGGCACTTCTACAAGGATGTGGTCGGCGCCTATTGGCCGCCGGAGCGCCGCCATGTGGAGGAGGGGTATCGCTCCTTCGCGTTTCCTTTTGATGAATGGGATGCGCCGCCTCTGGCCATCGAGGTGGAGTGGCAGGCTTCCGACCTCATCGGTTATGTCGACACATGGTCAGCCGTTCGCGGGCTTGAGAAAGCGCAAGGACGTGAACCTCTCGAAAGATTCGAGCGCGAGCTCGTGGCGCATTGGGGCGAGCCGCGGCGCCGGCGCGTCATTCGCTTTCCCCTATCCCTGCGCGTCGGACGGATGTGACCGATCCGCCGCGAACGCTTTCGCCAGGAACGGCGTGAGCGCGGAGAGCGTCTCCTCGGGCGCTTCCTCTGCGAGGTAATGGCCGCAATCGATTCCATGCCCATCCACGTGGTCCGCCCAGTCGCGCCACACCGCCAGAACGTCGTACCAGCGTTCCAAGCCGTTGCGCAGCCCCCAGAGCGCCAGGACCGGGCAGGCGATGCGCCGCCCGGCCCTCATGTCGGCTTCGTCGAGTTGCATGTCGATGGTCGCGCCCGCGCGGTAATCCTCGCACATGGCATGGATGGTCTCGGGATCGGTGAAGCAGCGCCGGTATTCCGCCAGGGCTTGCGCATCGAACATCGCACGCCCGCGCCGCAGATAGAACGTGTCCGGATCGGCCGAGATGAGGGTTTCCGGAATGGGATGCGGCTGCGCCAGGAAGAACCAGTGCCAGTAGCCCATGGCAAACGCCATGTCGGTGCGCCGGAAATGCTCGTAGGTCGGCAGGATATCAAGAACCGACAGGGCCGCGATGCGGGCCGGGTGATCGAGCGCCATGCGATAGGCGCAGCGTCCGCCGCGGTCGTGGCCGACCACGGCAAAGCGGTCGAAGCCGAGGGCTTGCATCACCTCGACCATGTCCCGCGCCATGGCGCGTTTCGAATAGGGCGCATGGTCGGACGTCGTCGGGGGCTTGGAGCTGTCGCCGTAGCCGCGCAGGTCCGCGCAGACGACTGTGTACTCTTCGGCGAGCCGCGGGGCGACCCGGTGCCACATGACGTGCGTTTGCGGATGCCCGTGCAGCAGCAGAACGGGCGGGCCGTTGCCCCCATGGCGGAGATTGATGACGGCCTCGGATGTTTCGATCCGGCCATGCGTGAAGGTCTCGAACATGTGCGGACTGTCCTCCATTTCCGCCGGAGGCTCCAGCCCTACCAAAGCAGGCGAGAGCAGGCCGTCATCCATGAAGGCCGCCTCGTCCGCTTTGGGGGCTCGCTCACCAGGAGCGCCGCTCTCCGTTGTCGATATGGATGATGCCGTTCCGATACATCTTGAGGCCCCCGACCTCGGGCCGCGAGCCCAAATAGGCCATGATGCCGCGGGCGCGGGCCTTCACCCTGAAATCGAGAGCGCGGCATGACAGGTGGAGCGAGTGGCGTGCGCCGCCTGCGCGCCAGTTCCGGCTCTTGCTCCGGTGAGTGGACTCGATGCTGACGGGACCGAATTTCTCGGCGACATCGGCAATGACCGCCAGCAGGTTCCCGGGCAGGCATTGCGTCGGAGCGGCTGCGCGCAGCTTGATCGTTCCCCGCGACACCAAGGATGTGAAGCCCGCAGGACCACGCGTTCCGAGGGTACCGGCATCGGGTAGGCTCCCGGTGGTCGCCGGATCGGTGATCCGGTCGCCGGAGGGCAGGCTCGTGTACTCGACCTTGGGAAGAGTGGTGGGAACGGCGCGGGCCTTGGCGCGCACTTTGGACGGCGGCCGGCTCGGGAGCAAAGGCGCAGCTTTTGGAAATGAAATCGGGATCACGATCCCGTTCTGCTCCGCATGGGGGCTTTGCGCATGCGCCGGGTGCCCCACGAGGGCCGCCAGGCAGGTCCCGGTCGTGAAGGCGAGCCAAGGCGCGCAACGAACTTTCAATTCGGTGCTCATCGGGTTCTCCCCGTTCTGAGCCCCCACATCATGGAAAGCCGATGGATGGTCCTCCCACCGGCAGCAATTTTTTGGCCAGTAAACCGGCAGGTGCGGTGATCGCTTGAGAGAAGCTACCTATGCAATGGCTCAGTTGGAGCAAGGGTTGGATGAAGAATTTAGTCTGATCAAAAGTATTACTACCTATAGAAATCCTTATTTTCCAAGAGTCTTAGCCTAAAATGATCTCATTATTGCAACGTTATTAAGTTTAACTTTCAGGGTCTTGCAGTGCCCATCCGCGATACACATATCATGTTGCGAGCCTTAACATCGGCCCATTGGAGACTGGAATGCCTGCTGCCCGTAGCGACCTGTTCGATGCCATCAAAGCTGCCGGCCCGACCCGGGAGGATTCCCTCGCGCGCATCACGCTTGTGGCGAAACTGATGGACAGTGCTTTCGTGGTTCCCGGCCTTAACCGCCGGATCGGCCTGGATGCGGTTCTGGGTCTCGTGCCGGGGGTCGGCGATGCCATTTCGGCAGCCCTGGCGAGCTATATCATCTGGGAGGCGCGCCAGCTCGGTCTCCCGCGCTGGAAGATCGCCCGCATGATCGGCAATGTGGCGGTGGATACGGCGCTCGGCGCCATCCCCTTGGCCGGCGACGTGTTCGACGTGTTCTTCAAGGCCAACGAGCGCAACCTGCGGATCATCCACGACCATCTCGGCACATCCAAGCGGGGGCCGAAGGTGATCGACGGCACCGCAATGCGGATCGAGTGATAGCCGCTTCACCGAAAAAACGCGACCCTCTGGGTCTGCACGATGCGCTAGGACCGCGCTTTTTTGCTGTCACCGGTGGCTTGAGATGAACTGCTGGAAGCGTTCCGATTTCGGCGCGGCGAACACTTCGCCGGGAGGCCCTTCCTCTTCCACCATGCCTTTGTGAAGAAACACCACCCGGTTCGAGACGTCGCGGGCAAAGCCCATCTCGTGTGTCACGACAAGCATGGTGCGGCCCTCCTCCGCGAGCGAACGCATCACGCGCAGCACCTCGCCGACGAGTTCCGGGTCGAGCGCCGAGGTCGGCTCGTCGAACAGCATCACCTTGGGATGCATGGCCAGCGCACGGGCGATCGCCGCGCGCTGCTGCTGTCCGCCGGACAGATGGGACGGATATTGATGGCGCTTGTCGGCGATGCCGACCTTCGCCAGCAGCTCCTCGGCCTCCGCGATGCACTCCGCCTTCGGGCGCCTCTGCACATGCACCGGCGCCTCGATGACATTCTCCAGGATCGTCATGTGAGACCAGAGATTGAAGCTCTGGAACACCATCGCGACGCGCGAGCGGATGCGGTCCACCTGCCGCTGGTCGGCGGGCATCATGCCTTTGCGGCCGTGCTTCAGCTTGATCGTCTCGCCCCCGATGGTGACGTCGCCGCTGTCAGGCACTTCGAGCATGTTGATGCAGCGAAGCATCGTCGACTTGCCCGATCCCGACGCGCCGAGGATCGAGATCACGTCGCCCTCGTTGGCCTTGAGCGATATGCCCTTGAGAACTTCGAGCGTACCGAAGCTCTTGCGCAGATTGCTGATCGATACGGCGGGAGTGGACTGGGACGACAAGGATGCAACTCCGTTAGACATGCGCGGCCTCCAGGCGCGGCTCCACGGCAGGCGCGCGGCGCAGGTGCGGCGAAAGCCACCATTCAATGGCCATGATGATGCGGGTGATGATGAAGTTCAGAACGAGGTAGATCACGCCTGCCACGATGAAAACCTCCACGGCCCGGAAGGTCTGCGAGATCATCTTGGCCGCGAGGCCCGTGACTTCCATCATGGTGATGACGGAGGCGAGCGACGTGGCCTTCACCATCAGGATGATCTCGCTGCCATAGGCCGGCAGGGCCTGCCGGACCGCGATCGGGAAGATGATGCGGCGGAAGAGCAGGAAGCCGGACATGCCGCAGGCCCGTGCGGCCTCCACCTGGTTGTAGGGCACGGCCTGCAGGCCGCCGCGAATGACCTCGCTGCCGTAGGCCCCCGTATTCATGGTCAGCGCGAGGACCGCGCACCAGTAGGGCTCGCGGAAGAAGCCCCAGAGACCGAACTCCTGCAGAGTGGGGCGGAACTGTCCGAGACCGTAATAGATGAGGAAGATCTGCACGAGCAGCGGCGTGCCGCGGAAGACGAACACGTAGGCCTGTGCCGGCCAATTGAACACCTTGAAGCTCGACATGCGCATGAGCGCGAGCAGCATGGCCAGCACGGCACCGAACGCGATTGACGTGAAGGCGAGATTGAGCGTGAGCGGAACGCCGGCGATGAGGCGCAGGAAAGCCTCCTGCATGAAGGCGAGGTCCATCAGGAAGCCCTCCGCATGCCGCGCATGGAATAGGTCTCCGCGCGCTGGAAGAGATAGGTCGAAACCCAGGTGATCAGGAGATAGAGGATCGCCGCCGTGATGTAGAAGTCGAACGGACGACGCGTCGAGCCCGCGGCCACCTGCGACTGACGCAGAAGCTCGACGAGCCCGGTGACCGAGATTAGGGCGGATTCCTTCAGGACCAGCTGCCAGGTGTTGCCGAGGCCCGGGATCGCATAGCGCAGAACCTGCGGGGCGATGATCCGGCGGAACATGAGCCAGCGGTGCATGCCGACGGAGCGGGCGGCCTCAAGCTCGCCGCGGCTGACGACCTGGTAGGCTCCACGGAAGACCTCGGCCTGATAGGCTCCGGACACGATGCCGATCGCCAGGGCGCCTGTGACGAAAGCGGGTACGCCGATGAAGCCCTCGGCTCCGAACAGGCTGCCGATCGCCCCGAGCGCCGCGCTGCCGCCGAAATAGAAGAGATAAATCACGAGCAGGTCGGGGATGCCGCGAAGAACCGTGGTGTATCCGTCCGCCAGCCACCGGACCGGAGCATTGCCGCCGATCTTGCCCCAGGCCACGAAGGTGCCCACGACTGCGCCCGCGAGAAAGCCGCAGGTGGCAACCGCAATCGTCATGCCCGTCGCCATCAGAAGAGCCCATCCCCAGCCGTTGGGGCCGAACCCGACGAGTTCGAAATAGCTCAGTTGTTGCACGCTTTAACTTTCTTGACTGTGCCCGTCCTCTAGAGCGGAGGACGGGCCGTTTCCTTTCACATCCGGGTGGCCGGCTGCTGCTCCCCAGGCGTCTGGCCATGGGGAGCAGTTCTGGCCGCTCTCTTGTCAGGTTTGCGGCGTCATGTCGATCTTGAACCATTTCTGCGTCAGCTTTTGGATGGTTCCGTCGTCGACGGCCGATTGAATGGCCTTGTCGAACATGGTCTTGAGCTCAAAATCGTCCTTGCGCAGGCCCACGGCCACGCCGCGCCCGAGCACGTCGCCGCTCACGGCACCGCCCACCATCTCCATGTCCTTGAACTCCGGCTTTTCCGTCGAGGCCTTCAGGGAGGAGTGAGCCGCGAAGATCGCGTCGATGCGCCCGGCCGCTAGGTCGAGATCGTGCTGCTCGGTGGTCTTGTATTCACGGATCGTGATCGTGTCCTTCAGGTACTTCTCAAGGAACTGGCCGTTGACGGTGGAGCTCTGCGTGCCCACGGTCTTGCCTTTCAGGAGGGGCTTCCAGGCCTCGATCATTGTCTTGGCGGCTTCCGGATCCTTGTCGAGACTCAGGCGCTGGCCCGCACCCGCGAGCTTCTCGAGCGGCGAGCCCTTCATCACGCCCCAGCCATGGGGGCCGGACGCGTACGGACGCGAGAAGTTGATGGTCTCCAGGCGCTTTTCCGTGATGTTCATGCCGGCCATGATGGCATCGTACTTCTTGGCCTGGAGCGCCGGGATGATGCCGTCCCAGTCCTGGGCCACGATCTCGCACTTCACCTTCATGCGCGCGCACAGGTCGTTGGCGAGGTCGATCTCGAACCCTTCGAGCTTGCCGCCGGCGCCCGTGAAGTTCCAGGGAGCATAGGCGCCCTCGGTGGCGATCTTGACGGTCTTCTCCTGGGCCGATGCCCCGCCGAGCGCGAGGGCGGAGGCCAGCAGGGTGAGACCCAGTGCCTTGAATAGCTTCATTCTTCTTCCCCTGGTCAGTTTCGACTGATCCTGTTCTCCGAAGAGAGGCCTTGGCCTGCCATCGGCCCTCGAAGGTAACAGCCAAAAGCCAAGCCGGCGCAAGGTCTATTCGGCCGAATCGACGGGCCGGCCTGGCGTTTTCGGCCGCAACTGACCCCTTTTTCATACAGAAAAGGCGCGGCCATAGCCGCGCCTTGGAAACGAGGGAAGCTCGACTTAGCCCTTCGGCGAGATGTCGATCTTGAACCACTTCTCGGACAGCTTTTTCACCGTGCCGTCCTTGACGGCTGCCTGAATGGCCTCGTTGAAGGTCTTCTTCAGTTCGGCATCTTCCTTGCGCAGGCCGACGCCGACACCTTCACCGAGCAGGCCGCCGGTGATGGACGGGCCGACAAGAACATAGTCCTTGAACTCGGGCTTCTCGAGGGTGCCAATGATCGCCGTGGAGTCCGCCAGAACCGCATCGATGCGGCCGGCGGCGAGGTCGAGATCGTGAGCCTCGGTGGTCTTGTACTCGCGGATCTCGGCGGTGCCCTTGTAGTACTTGTCGGCGAAGTTCGCGTGAATGGTCGAGCCCTGGACGCCAACGGTCTTGCCCTTCAGGAGGGGCTTCACGGCATCGATGGCCTTCTCGGCGGCCGCCTGCTGCGAGCCGAGGTTAAAGGCCTGGCCCGTACCGGGCATCTTAGCGAGCGGCGAGTCCTTCGCCACGAGGAAGCCGTTCGGGCCGGCGGCGTAGGGGCCGGCGAAGTCGATGGTCTTCTTGCGCTCGTCCGTGATGCTCATGCCGGCCATGATGGCATCGTACTTCTTGGCCTGGAGCGCCGGGATGATGCCGTCCCAGTCCTGGGCCACGATCTCGCACTTCACCTTCATGCGCGCGCACAGGTCGTTGGCGAGGTCGATCTCGAACCCTTCGAGCTTGCCGCCGGCGCCCGTGAAGTTCCAGGGAGCATAGGCGCCCTCGGTTGCGATCTTGACGGTCTTCTCCTGCGCCGATGCCCCGCCGAGCGCGAGGGCGGTGCCCAGAAGGGCGAAGCCGACAGACTTAACGAATTTCATAGTCGTTCCCTTAACTTATGGCTCAGATTCATCGTGAGCCCAACGTCTCGCGGCCTTCGGGCCGCGCCGTGACGCAGTAACAGTCAATCTCCGGAAAAAGGCAAGGGGCCGTCGGTGCCCCTTACACAACCCGAAGGCGAATCTCGCCGAGGCCCTCGATGGCTCCGACCATGACCTGTCCTCGCGTCACGGCTCCCACGCCGTCAGGCGTTCCCGAAAAGATCACGTCGCCGGGGGCGAGCTCGAAATAGGAGGAGAGATAGGCCACCTGCTCGGCCACGGACCAGATCATGTCGGAGAGGTCGCCCTTCTGCCTGACGGTGCCGTCGACCGACAACGAGATCGCGCCTGTGGCCGGATGGCCGATCCTGGCGGCCGGATGGATCGGGCCCACGGGACCTGACAGATCCGCCGCCTTGCCGAGCTCCCAGGAGCGGCGCAACTGCTTCGCCTCGTCCTGAAGGTCGCGGCGGGTCATATCGAGGCCGACCGCGTAGCCGAACACGTGGTCGAGGGCCTCTGCCACGGGGATGTCCCGGCCGCCCTTGGCGATGGCGACCACCAGTTCCACCTCGAAATGGTAGTTTTGCGTTCTGGGCGGATAGGGATGGTCGACCGTCCGGCCGTCCGGGACGAGCTGGAGGGCATCGGCCGGCTTCATGAAGAAGAACGGAGGTTCGCGGGTCGGGTCGCCGCCCATCTCCCGCGCATGGGCCGCATAGTTGCGGCCGACGCAATAGACGCGCCGCACGGGGAAAAGGTCGCTGGAGCCGGCAACCGGCAGGGCCGGAACCGGGGGAGTCGGGATGACATGGGCCATGGTGGTTCGGGAATGTGTTCCGATGAAGGGGCAGGGTCGTCTTTCTCTTTCCTACACCTTGCGGTTCTCCCTACAAGACGTCATGAACGGGGCTCCACACGAGGAATGACGATGACCGCACCCGGCAGTACTGGCGCAGCTCTCATTGACACCCTGAAGGCACGGCTCGGCGATGCCTCCGTGCTGAGTGCGGCGAGCGACCTCGAAGGGCACCTCACGGAATCCCGCGGCCTCTATCGCGGCGAGGCCCTGGCGGTGGTGCGGCCCAGGGATCGTGACGAGGTTGCATTCGTCTTGGCCGAATGCGCGAAGGCCGGCGTGCCGGTCGTGCCTCATGGCGGCAATACCGGACTTGTCGGCGGCGGCGTTCCGTTCGGCGGCGTGGTGCTGTCCCTCACGCGTCTCGACCGCATCCGCGACATCGACCCTGTGAATGCCACCATCACGGTCGAGGCGGGGTGCATCCTGAAGGCGGTGCAGGATGCGGCGAGCGATGCCGGTTTTCTCTTTCCGCTGTCGCTGGCCTCGGAAGGTTCGTGCCGCATCGGCGGCAACCTCGCCACCAATGCCGGCGGCACCGCCGTGCTGCGCTACGGCAACATGCGCGATCTGACGCTCGGTCTCGAGGTGGTGCTGGCCGACGGACGCGTCTGGGATGGACTGAAGGGCCTGCGCAAGGACAATACGGGCTATGACCTGAAGAATCTTTTCGTCGGGTCGGAGGGCACGCTCGGCGTCATCACGGCCGCGGTGCTCAAGCTCTTTCCCAAGCCCCATGCCCGTGTGACGGCCTTCATCGGCTGCGCCTCGCCCTTTGATGCTCTCAAAGTCTTCCAACGTCTGCGCGAGGCGGCGGGCGATCAGCTCACCGCTTTCGAATACATGCCGGAATTCGGTCTGGAGATCGTGCTCAAGCACGTCGCCGGCTCGGTCCGTCCGCTCGCCGAGAAGCACGATTCCTACGCTCTGGTCGAGCTCTCCTCGCCGCAGAAGGATGCCGATCTGCAGAGCCAGCTCGAGGCCGTGCTCGGGGAGGCCTTCGAGGAGGGCCTCGTGCAGGATGCTGTCCTCGGCTCCAGCGAGGCGCAGAGCAAGGCGCTCTGGAGCCTGCGCGAGAGCCTCTCGGAGGTGCAGGGCAGAGAAGGCGGATCGATCAAGCACGACGTGGCCGTGCCCGTCTCCCGCGTCGCCGAATTCATCGACGTCGCAACGAAATCCTGCGAGGCGGAGATGCCGGGCGTGCGCGTCTGTGCCTTCGGCCATTTCGGCGACGGCAACATCCACTTCAACCTCTCCCAGCCCGTGGGGATGGACAAGAGCCAGTATCTCTCCCAGTGGGAGCGCTTCAACCGCATCGTGCACGATATCGTACACGACATGAACGGATCGATCTCGGCCGAGCACGGCATCGGTCTCATCAAGCGCGACGAGCTGGAGCTCTACAAGGATGCGGTGGCGCTTGATCTCATGCGCAGCCTCAAGCGCGCGCTCGATCCGCGGAACATTCTCAATCCCGGTAAGGTCATCTCCATCGGAGACAAGGCTCCGGCGTCGCTTCCCAAGGCAGGATAAGGCCCATGAAGAGCATCGATCTTCTCACCATCGGCGAGCCTCTGATGGAGTTTGCGGAGGTGCAGCGCGACGGCGAGCGTCTCTACCTGCCGGGCTACGGCGGCGACGTCTCCAACGCGGCGGTCGCGGCCGCGCGCCAGGGTGCGAAGGTTGCGATCTTCACCGCTCTGGGAGGTGACTTCTTCGGGCAGGACTTTCTCGATCTCTGGCAGCGCGAGGGGATCGACTGCTCCTCGGTCATCCGGCCCAAGGACGGCAGGACGGGAGCCTATTTCATCAGCTACGGCGCGGACGGGCATGTGTTCTCCTATGCCCGCGCGGGATCGGCCGCGAGCCTGATCACAAGCGAGGAACTGCCGCTGGCGCAGATCGCATCGGCCCGTATCCTGCATGCATCCGGCATTTCGCAGGCGATTTCGGAAAGCTGCGCGGACGCGGTCTTCGCCGCGATCATTCATGCCAAGTCGAATGGCACGGTCGTCAGCTATGACACCAACCTGCGCCTGAAGCTCTGGCCGCTGGAGCGCGCCCGCGCGATCATTCACGGTGCATCCGCCCTATCGGACATTCTCCTGCCCGGTCTCGACGATGCGCGCCAGCTCACGGGACTTGAGCGGCCGGAGGAGATCTGCGCGTTCTATCTGGGTCTCGGCTGCGGCGTGGTTGCGCTGACCATGGGCAAGAACGGCACCATGGTGGCAACCAGGGAGCGAGTCGATGTGATCGCCGCCCGGCCCGTCGAGGCTGTCGACGCCACGGGCGCGGGCGACACGTTCGATGGGGCGTTCCTGGCCGAGTGGCTCGCGCACCGCGACCCGTTCCGCGCGGCGGCCTATGCCAATGCGGCTGCGGCTCTGTCGACGCTTGGCCGCGGCGCCGTCGCGCCCATTCCCGAGCGCGCGGCGGTCGAGCGCTTTCTTCAGAGCGCATGAAAACGGCGGGCCCGAGAGCCCGCCGTGACAGTCCGTTCGATCCGTCGCGCCGCTTAGCGGCGACGTCCCGCCGTGCCGCCCGGCAGACGGCTCGCTTCCGCGAGATGGTGCTCGATATGCGGCACCACGGAAGCCGCGAACTGGCGGAGGGAGGGATCGCCGCCCGCCTGGGCATAGCTGGCGTGCAGGCTCAGGGCCTCCTGGTGGGCCATGCGCTGATACTGGCCGTAGAGGCTGTCGAACTGCCTGCCGGAGGCGGAGGCGAGCTGGTTCAGCATGGCGGTCTTCTCGGGGCTGAGCGGAACGCCGAGACGGATCGGGGTCACCGAGCCGGTGGCTTGCACGTCGGCGCCAGCCCCGGCGGCCGCTCCCGTCGTCGCGCCGATGCCTGCGCCCACAGCCGCACCGACCGGGCCGCCTACCAGGGCGCCGACGCCCGCGCCCGTCAGGGCACCGGCTGCCGAGCCTCCACCCGCGCCAGGGGATGTCGCGGCCGCGCCGGCGGTTGCACCGGCCGTCGCGCCGATGCCTGCGCCAACGGCTGCCCCGACGGGGCCGCCGACCAGAGCGCCGATTCCCGCGCCGGCCAGCGTGCCGCCGACAGAGCCCGGAATGAACTCACCGGATGCGGAATAGACCGCGCGACCGCCGTTCAGGGCTTGGCTGGTCATGCCGTGATCCCGGATCATTTGCTGGGCGTACTGGCGCACATTGGGGTTGCGGGAACGCTGGAGGGCGAGCTGGCTCGATGCGATCTCGAAGGCGTCGGACTGGGCGGCCATCATGCGATAGGTCCGGCTGTCCATCATCGTCTGGGCGAAGGCCGGGGCGGAGATGGATGCAAGCAAGGCCGCGAGAACAACATGTTTCTTCATCAGGGAACTCCTGTTTCAGGGAGCGCAGAACACCGTTCGAAGCCCGCGAGGCTTGCAAAAGTCGTGGGTGGCTGCTGCACCCCATCAACGAGGAGAGATCTAGGCGGTTCCAGAAATGTGAAAGATAGGTCTTGAGTCGGCAAGCATTATTGCCGAGCTTGAGGCAAAGGCTGCAATACAGGCATGGGTTGTTCTGGCCTCTATTCGGTGTTCGTCTTGGCCGAGCGAGCCTGAATGCTTGCGGCGTTGTGGAAATCGTCGTGGCGCCATGGAAGCCGCGCGATTATGGTGAGGCTTGAGATTGGCGGATGCGCGCGAGCGAGAGCATGCCCATGCCGCCCACCGTGCCGTCGGGCATCAGACCACGGAGCTCCGCCTTGAGCAGGAAACCCGTTTCATCCCGGTCGATCGTGAAAAGATGGTAGCCGGCCTTGTGCGTGAGCGTTCCGCCGCGCGCCGAGGCGGAAGGCGCGCCGATGACGGGAACCGGGCCGCGTGGCCCGTCGAGATGCGCGAGGGATCCCACGTGGTTGTGCCCATGAAGGATGAGTTCGGCGCCCACACGCCTGATCATGGCTTCGAAGCGCTTGGCGTCGGTGAGATTGCGGCCGGGCTCGGCGCCGCCCACATGGGGTGGATGATGGATGAGGACGATGCGGAAGCAGGACGGGTCGCGTCCCAGCTCGCTCAGCATCGCCTCCGTGGCCTTCGTCTGCTGGGATCCCACGCGTCCGCTCGCCACGAAGGGCAGGGTGGGAATGGCCGAGGACAGGCCCACGATGGCGACCTGTCCGTAACGGCGCAGATACGGGAACACGGCCTCGCGGCCATCGTCTCCACGCGTCCAGGGCGCGACCTTCCTGAGAAGGCCCTCGAGGGAGCCGCGCACATAGGCATCGTGATTGCCCGGCACGAAGGTGACCCGCATCGGATCGCCCAGGCTTTCGAGAAAGACCCGAGACGTCTCCCATTCGTCGGGCAGGCCGATATTGCAGGTATCTCCCGTGCAGGTGATATGGTCGGGCTTCTGCGCATGGATGTCGGCCACGAGCTCCGCCAGGAGCTCCATGTCGTGCAGATCCTGGCGGCTGCGATGCCAGTTGTACCAGCCGGTGAGGCGCTTGCTCAGCAACTGCTTCAGGCGCGGCCGCGGGAGGGGTCCCACATGAGGATCCGTGAGATGGGCAATGCGAAACATGATGGCCTAATGCAATGAACGGACGACAGTTCGCCCCTGCCGCCCGCGTCGTCAAGCATTGCCGATGAAGATGCCCGCCAGCAGGACCAGCACGCCGCCCACGATGACCTGATAGGTGGCGCGCCAGAAGGGAGTATCCATGTATTTCGTGCGAATCCAGGAGATCGCGACCAGCTCGACGGCCACCACGAAGGCCGCGATCCCGGTCGCCAGCAGGAAGGCATTGGGCCAGGAATCCGGCACCAGATAGGGCAGGGTGTGTCCGAGGCCGCCCGCGGCCGTCATGAACCCGCAGACGAGGCCCCGCAGCCAGGGAGAGCCGCGTCCGGTGATCTCGCCGTCATCGGAGAGGGCCTCCGTCAGACCCATGCTGATGCCGGCGCCCACGGATGCCGCAAGGCCGACGAGGAAGGTCTCCCAATTGTTTCCGGTCGCGAAGGCCGCCGCGAACAGAGGAGCCAGGGTCGAGACGGAGCCGTCGATCAGGCCTGCCAACCCCGGCTGCACATATTGCAGAACGAACAGGCGGCGGCGCGCCTGCTCCTCCGAGGCTTCTGTATCGGCGGTCAGGTGGGCTTCATGCAGTTCGCTCGCCTTGCGCTCGTGTCCGCGCTCGATCTCCGCGAGCTTGGTGAACAGCTCGCGGACGGAAACATCCAGGGTCTGCTGCGCGGCCTTGTCGTAGAAATTCGCCGCCTGCAGCTCCATGAGCTCCGCCTCGCGGCGCATCTTGTCGAGGTCGAGATGGGCGTTCCACCAGAACGCCCTGCGCTTCAGGAAGCCGCGCACGTCCTCGCGGCGGATCGGGGGGAGATGCTCGCCGAAGCGGGACCGGTAAAAGCCGTAGAGGGAGTTTCGGTGGGCCCGCTCCTCTTCGGCCATGCCGTCGAAGATCTCGGCGGAGGCGGGGAAATCGCCACGGAGGCGGTCCGCGAAGTGCTGGTAGATCCGTGAATCTTCCTCTTCGCTGGCGATGGCGAGCGCGACCAACTCGCGCTCCGTCAGTTCAGACAGGGATTTCATGTCCGGCTCCTGTTTAGAAGTATTCTAAACAGGCCCGTTGCGTGCAGCCAAGTCCCTGCTTCTATCCTTGCGGTGCAGCTGCACCTGCAGAAGCAGCCTCAGTACTGCGCGCCGGGGATCAGGGTCGAGTAGATCGTGCGGTCTTCGAAATTGAGAGCCGGAGACCAGGCGAAGCGGGCAGAGCGGTTGAGACGGGAGAGGATCAGAGAAAGAAACATCGGAACACCTTTGGTTGGTGCTGTGTTAGACCTTAGTATGATGGTGGTCACGCGTTATTCCGACGGAGCAGCTATGCATAGGATGAACGTCTTCGTTCATCTTTCCGTAATCATCCTGTGATCAGTTCGGCCGATGTCCGACTCCGCGCCATCGAGCAAATCCTCCCGCATCGTCTCCTGGGGGCTCCATACCTACTGGCGGTTCTCGCGGGGGATGACCTTGGGAGTCCGAGGCGTGGTTCTCGACGGCCAGAGCCGGGTCTTCCTCATCAGGCACACCTATGTTCCGGGCTGGCATCTGCCGGGAGGCGGGGTCGAGACCGGAGAGACGGCCCTCGATGCGCTCACCCGGGAGCTGCGCGAGGAGGCCTGCATCGCCATCGACGAGACGCCGGTTCTCGCGGGCGTGTTCTTCAACCGAAAAATCTCCCGGCGCGACCATGTCCTGGTTTACGTGATCCGGCGTTTCACCGTCCTGGAGGAGAAGCGGCCCGACCGTGAGATCGCGGAAGCCGGGTTCTTTCCCGTCGACCGGCTGCCCGAGGGCACGACGGAGGCGACCCGCCGCCGCCTGGCCGAAATCCTCGAGGGCCAGCCTCTTTCGCCCAATTGGTGAAGGAGAAGGGTTTGCGCGGCGTGCCCTGGGCTGCTATGGCCAGCGCACCCGAGGAAACGCCACGCCCATGACCAGCATCCGGATTCAGCGACGACGACAGGGCTGACGCGATTGCCCAGCCGCCTCTGCTGCCTGCCGTCATCTGCTGTTTCCGAGTTCGTTCATGACCGAGCTTTCCCTTCTCATCCGTTCCGAGCAACCCACCGATTCCGAGGCGATCGAGCGCCTTCACGAGCGCGCTTTCGGCCCGGGCCGCTTCGCCCGCACAGCCTCCCGGCTGAGGGAAGGGGCCGGCCATCTGCTCGATCTCTCCTTCACGGCCATGGTGGGGACCCTTCTGGTGGGCTCCGTGCGCCTCACGCCGGTCATGGCCGGGGATGAGCCGGCCCTGATGCTGGGGCCGCTGACCGTCGAGCCTGCCTTCGAGAACCGCGGCATCGGTGCCGCGCTCATGGGCCGCTCGCTGGAAGCCGCCAAGGCGAAAGGCCACACCCTGGTGCTGCTCGTGGGCGACGAGCCCTATTACAGCCGCTTCGGCTTCAAGCGCGTTCCGCCGCAATCCCTGCAATTGCCCGGGCCGGTCAATCCCGCTCGCTTCCTCGCCCTCGAACTGCAGGAGGGGGCGTTGGCGCACGCCAAGGGGATCGTCACGCCGCTACCGAAGGATGCATGACGTCAAGCCCTGCGGCGGCCTTCCGTCAGCCAGGCCGCGAGCGTCGCGCCGATCAGCAGCGCAAGGCCCACGAAGCCCAGCGCCAGCGGAAAGACGGAGACGCCGCGCACGATGGCGCTCTCGCTCGGCCTGATCCCGATCCAGTCGCCGCCGGAGAAGCGCGAGCCGGAATGCACCGCGAGAATGCGCGGCACGGTGATGCCCTGGTCGCCCGCCATGGCGACCCGGCGCACGGAGCCGCCGGTCGCTTCCGCAATCGGGCTGAGTGCTTCCGTATTGCTGAACACGTCCATCAATTCGCGGGGATTGGCCGGGCCAATGCTGACGAAGGCGACGAGGTCGCCCGAACGCACGGTGTGAAGTCCGAGCTCCTTGCCTTCGACTTCGGCCGTGAAGAGGCCAGGCCGGCCTTCGGTGAGCGGAATGCTGGTCTCCGCTCCGCTCGGCGCCACGAGGGTCACGGGATCAGCCGCGTCCTCCATGGTTTGCCGCTCGATGCGGATGGTGCGTCCGTTGGCGGAGGCGCGGAGCGCTTCCTCCTCCAGAGCGGGTTCCTTCATGAGCCAATGGGCGAGACGGCGCAGGAGGTCGAGATGCGGGCCGCCATCTTGATAGCCGCGCGCCCAAAGCCAGGCGTGGTCCGACAGAAGCAGCGCGACGCGGCCCTTTTCCTCGCGGCGGAGCACGAGCAGGGGCAGATCGTTGGCCCCCGACATCAGCGTCGCTCCCGACTGCACCTCCGAGCCGATGATGCGCAGCCACTCTCCCCAGGCCGGCGGCGACGTCTCGGAGCCCGGCAGCTCCCGCGTAACCGGATGGCGGTTTCCCGTATCGGTGATGCTGGCCTTGTAAGGCTGCTCGACGATGCGGCCGTTGGGAACGCCCGGAATGACAGGGGCGAGCCGGGTCTGCGCCAGGCTGCCGTAGCTTGCGAATTCCGGACCCGCCGCGACCAGGATCGCGCCGCCCTCGCGCACGTAGCGCACGATGTTCTCGAAATAGCTCGAGGGCAGGATGCTCTGGTTGGCGTAGCGGTCGAAGATGATCAGGTCGAAATCCTTGATCTTCTGCTGGAACAGTTCGCGGGTCGGAAAAGCGATCAGCGAGAGTTCGTTGATTGGCGTGCCGTCCTGCTTCTCCGGCGGGCGCAGGATCGTGAAATGGACGAGGTCCACATTGGCGTCGGATTTCAGCAGGTTGCGCCAGGTGCGCTCGCCGGCATGGGGCTCGCCTGAGACCAGCAGCACGCGCAGCTTTTCGCGGATGCCTTCGACGGCAATGACCGCGCGGTTGTTGGCCTGCGTCAGCTCGTTTGGCAGGCCCTCCACTTCCAGCTCGACCACGTTCGTGCCGCCATGCTCGATGCGAACCTGCAACGAGAACGGCGTGTCGGCGCGGACCTGCTGGCGGGACAGAACCTGCCCATCGCGGCGAAGCGTGACAAGGGCGGAGCCGGTGCCGCCGCGCTCCATCACCTGCGCGCGAATGGTCTGATCCTTGCCGACGATGCCGAAGCGGGGGGCCTCGATCAGCTTGATCTGCCGGTCGCGCTCGTCCGGACGGCCGGTGATCAAAGCGTGGAGCGGTGCCTGGAATCCGAGAGATTGCGCCGTGGGCGGGATGTCGTGCACCACGCCGTCGGTGATCAGGATCACGCCCGCGAGGCGGTCCGGCGGAACGTCCGACAGGCCGTTGGAGAGGGCGGCGAACAGGCGTGTTCCCTCATCGCCGCCGCTGTCGTCCGCATCGATGTAGCGTGGCTCCACGTCGGCCAGCGAACCGAAGCGCCGCTCCAGCTCGGCCCTGACCTGGTCGGTCATCGCGGAGCGGTCGCCGAGCGTCTGCGACGCCGAGCGGTCGGTCACGATCGCCACGATATCCTTCACCTTCTCGCGCTCCTCCTGCACGAGCGACGGATTGGCAAGCGCGAGGAGGACAAGCGCCAGGGCGACGGCTCTGAGGATCGCCACGGGGCCGCGGGAGACCACGGCCAGGAGCGCGAGCAGCCCGGCGACGGCGCCGATCGCCCAAAGCGCGTAAAGCGGGATGAGGGGTGAGAAGCTGATCGAGAGGACTGACATGAGTTGCCTTACTGGCCAAGCCGCTCGAGCAGCGCAGGCACATGCACCTGATCGGCCTTGTAGTTTCCGGTCAGCGAGTACATCACGATGTTGATGCCGCTGCGATAGGCCATCTCACGCTGGCGCTGATCGCTGCCGACGATCGGGTAGAGGTACTCCCCGCGCGGGCCCACGGCCCAGGCGGCGGCGAGGTCGTTGGACGTGATGATGATCGGCGAGACGCTGTCGCCGGAACGGGCCGGGCGGTTCTCCTCCCCTTCCGCCTGCGGCGGCAGAGCCTCGACCCAAGTCTGCCCCGTGGCGTATCGGCCGGGGAAGGAATCGAGAATGTAGAACGTCTTCGTCAGCACGTGATCGGCCGGCACCGGCTCGAGCTCGGGAATGTCGAGCGTGGCCAGCATGCGGCGCAGATATTGCCCCTCGGCGCTGACGGCGCCGCCCGGGCGATTGGTGAAGGCGTCGCGGGTGTCGAAGATCACCGTGCCGCCGCCCTTCATGAAGGCGTCGAGACGCCTGATGGCGGCCTCGGACGGCATGGGGCGCGTGGGGATGATGGGCCAGTAGATCAGCGGATAGAAGGCCACCTCGTCCCGTGAGAGGTCGATGCCGATGGGGTCGCCCGGCGAGAGGGCCGTGCGCTGCGACAGGATCTGCGTCAGGCCCGTGAGCCCGGCCTTGCTCGTCTCGTCGACGCCTGCATCGCCCGTGATCACGTAGGCCAGCCGCGTCACGAGGGCCGGATTTGCATTCTCGTCGGTGCGGCGCAGCCCCAGATCCTGTGCCCTGGCGTCGGGGGCGGACGTGAGGACCATCATCGCGGCAAGGAGGATGGAGGTTGCGGCCCCCGCCTTGCGCAGCCGTCCCGAGAGATTCGACAGATGACCGCCGAGCCAGAGGGAGGCGAGGGTGTCGGCAAGGAGCAGGATGAGAGCGAGCATGAAGAGAGGCATGCGCAGATCGATGGTTTGGGCGCCGGCCAGCGGCGCGACCCGTGCGTTGAGCGGGGCGATGTCGAGCGGCGCGAGCTTGTCTCCGGGCAGGAGCGCATTCACGGCAAGGCTCGAATCGACGGGGCCGTAGAAGCCCGGGGGATGCTCTCCCGTGGCGCGCTCGATATAGCCCCGCGCCACGGCGCGGGCATTGGCGGGCGGCGTCGTAAACACGCCGTAGCCGTCGAGCGTCAGGCGCGGAGCGACGGTTTCGTTCTCCGCGTTGCGGGCTTCGGCGCTCACATCGCCCGGTGCGCCCGCGAGAGCCGTGATCCGCCGCAGCATGTCGACGAACAAGCCGGACAGGGGCAGGTTCGACCAGGTGGTGTCCGCCGTCACGTGGAAGAGCACGATGAGGCCGTCCCCGCGTTTGTCGGCGGTGACGATCGGCGTTCCGTCCGCGAGAGACGCCCAGGTGCGCGAGGGCAGATCGCCATCGGGTTCGGCCAGGATCTGGCGGCGAATGCCGATTTCATCCGGAATGGCGAGCCCGAAGAACGGGCTCTCGCGCGTGAAGGGCGCGAAGGTCTTCGGGGTATCCCACGACAGCGAGCCGCCGAGGCTGCGTCCGCCGCGGCGCAGGCGTACCGGCACGAGTTCGTCGTTCCCGGCCGCCAGGCGCGAGCCGGCGAAGCGCAGGAGCAGCCCGCCGTTCTGGACAAATTCCGTGACCCTGCCCAGGGTCTCGCGGTCGAGGCCGCCCACGTCCGCGAACACGAGCACGGAGACCTGTTCCTCGATCAGCTGGTTCACCGCATCGGCGACGCCGCCGCGGCCCGTGCGGATCTCCGAATAGGGAGAGAGGGCGCGCTCGATATAATAGAGCGGCGACAGCAGCGGCTGACTCTGATCGGCGGTGCCTCCGAACACGAGGCCGACGCGCCGGCGCTTGCCACGCTCGTCGAGCAGGTTCACGGCGCCGGCGGAACTCTCGCCGAGAATTTCGATGCGCGCGATGGCGTTTCTGATCTCGGTCGGCAGATCGAAGGCGACGCTGGTCTCGGTGGCGTCCGGCTCGAAGCTGAATCGCATGTCGGCGAGCGGCAGGTTCCTGAGATCGAGGGCACGCAATGTGCCGGAGTCGCGGCCGTTGGGCTCCGCGCGCACGACCCGCGCGTTCAACCGTCCGCCGACATTCTCGACGCCCGCCATGGCAAGCGTGGTAGCGCGCTCGGATTTGAGAACCGTGATCCGCCGGTCATCCGCCATCTGGGTCAAGCCGTCGATGAAGCCTTGCCCGTCAACGCCCGCCACCCCGTCGCTGATCCAGACGATATTCGCGTCGGGCGTGCTTTCCAGAAAGCGCCCGATGGATTCCAGATGGGCCGAGCGGTCCTGCAGATGCGGTTGCGGCTTCAAGGAGCGCAGACGCTCCAGCGCGGCCGATGGATTGGTCGGTTCCAGAGCACTCGGCTGCTCCGCCGTCGCCACGAGGGAGACGGTGCGCCCGTCGCGGCCCGCGGCCTCGATGCGCTCCGAGGCCAGATTCATCCGGTCGCGCCAGTCATGGGCGGCGGCAAGGCCGTTGTCCACGACGATGAGGAGCGGTGCGCGGCTGTTGTCCTCGGCGAGAGGATTCCAGATCGGCCCAGCGGCCGCGAGGATGAGGAAGGCCGCAAGCAACAGGCGCATGAGCAGCAGCCACCAGGGCGTGCGGGCGGGGGTCTCCTGTTCGGGGCGCAGGTCGGCCAGGATCTTGAGAGGCGGGAAATCGACGCGCCGCGGCTGCGGCGGCGTGATGCGCAGCAGCAGCCAGATCGCCGGAAGGGCCGCGAGCGCCGTCAGGACGAGCGGGACGGCGAAGGTGAGAGGAAGCCCCAGCATGACCTAGCGCCCTCCCATGACCACGCCGCGGGCCGCCGACACCAGCGTCAGCAGGCGGAGCGCGGCTTCGCTCGCGGGCCGGTCGGTGCGATGGATCGTGAAGGTCCAGCCCCGGCGGCGCGTGATCTCCTGCAAATCGGACCGATGCTGTTCGATCCGCGCGCGATAGGCCCGTCCCCAGGATACGGCGTCGCCGATGCGCAGCGAGAGGCCGTCCTCCAGGTCGTGCAGAACGGCCTGACCCTGGAACGGGAACGTCTCCTCGACAGGATCGACGATCATGACGAGATGGCCGCGGGCGCCGCGGGCGGAGACGCCTTCCACGGCAGCTGCGATGTCGCGCACGGGAGAGAGAAAATCGCCGATCAGGATGGCTTCGTGCTGGGGCGCGATGGGAGCGCCCGGAGGAAGATCGTCCTCGAGGGAGGCGCGGTCCGCCACCAGATTCTGCGCCATGGTCTCGGCAATACGCCGCGTCGCGCGTGGCGCCATGAGGCCGAGCATGCCGATGCGCTCGCCCGATTCCACGAAGCAATCGGCCATGGCGAGCCCCAGCACGACGGCGCGCTCGATCTTGGGGGCCTGGGCAAGTTCGGAGGCATAGGCCATGGAGGCGGAGCGGTCGATCCAGATCCACAGGGTCTGCGCCGTCTCCCATTCGCGCTCACGCACATAGAGCCGGTCGTCGCGGCCCGAGCGGCGCCAGTCGATACGCTGCGCGGCTTCGCCGGCCACGAAGGGGCGGAACTGCCAGAAACTCTCGCCGACGCCCGCGCGTCGGCGGCCGTGGATGCCGTGCGCGAGGTTCGCCGCCACGCGCCGGGCTTCGAGCACGAGGCGCGGCATGCGATCGGCGAGCGAGAGCGCGCTCTCGGTTTCCTGGCGCCCCGGTGACCGGGCGCTCTCGGGAAGGACCCGGACACGGGCCATGACGCTGTCCCTAACCTTTGAGCCGGGCGGTGAGACGGCCGATGACGCTCGACAGCGTCTCGCCATCGGCGCGGGCCGAGAAGGTGAGCGCCATGCGGTGCTTGAGAACGGGCTCGGCCAGCGCCGTTACGTCGGCGAGGGAGGGCGCGACGCGGCCCTCGATGAGGGCGCGCGCACGCACCGCCAGCATCAGCGCCTGGCTGGCGCGGGGGCCCGGCCCCCACAGAACCTTGTCGCTCACGCCCTCGATGCTGTCGCTCTCGGGACGGGCCGAGCGCACGAGATCGAGGATCGCTTCGACCACGCTCTCGCCGACCGGCAAGCGGCGCACGAGACGCTGGGCGTTCATGAGCGCCTCGGCATTCATCACGGCGACGGGCTTGTGATCCTCCGCGCCGGTCGTCTCGATGAGGATGCGCCGTTCGGCCTCGCGGCTCGGATAGCCCACGTCGATCTGCAGAAGGAAACGGTCGAGCTGGGCCTCGGGAAGGGGATAGGTGCCTTCCTGCTCCACCGGATTCTGCGTGGCGAGCACATGGAAGGGCTGGGGCAGATCGTGCCGCTCGCCGCCCACGGAGACGTGATGCTCCTGCATGGCCTGGAGCAGGGCGGACTGGGTGCGGGGGCTCGCGCGGTTGATCTCGTCCGCCATGAGAAGCTGCGTGAAGACCGGACCTTTGACGAACCGGAAGGAGCGGCGCCGGTCGGCGCCTTCGTCGAGGATTTCCGATCCCAGGATATCGGACGGCATCAGGTCCGGCGTGAACTGGATGCGGCGGGCGTCGAGACCCAGCACGGTGCCGAGCGTCTCGACGAGCTTGGTCTTGGCCAGGCCCGGAACGCCCACGAGCAGACCGTGGCCGCCCGCCAGCAGGGTGATCAGGGTCTGGTCGACCACGTCCTCCTGGCCGAAGATGACGGTGTGGATGGCCTCCCTGGCGCGCCCGACAGTCTCAAGCGTTGCCTCCGCATTGCGGATGATCGCGTCGTCCAAGGCGGTGGGCGCTTGAGAAATGCTGGCCGTCATGAGGTCACTCTCCCTCTCGTTGCATACGCCCCATCCATCTAGTCTGCCTTCGATTCCTATCGAGTGGCAAGGGTCGATGCGCCGCAGCGGACAAAGCCGAAGGATTGGATGTGGCGGTTGAGGACACTATGCTGAGGAAGTAGCCGGCGGCAGCCTTTCGTCGATCCTCCGAGTTGATTTTCTTGTTCACGCTTGTGTCATGACCCATTCCAGCACTCCCACTCCCGGCAGCGCCCTGGCCCGCCTCACGCAGGCGCTGGGCTCCGATCCCAAGCGCAAGGGCCCGCCTCCGGTCGAGCGTTGGAACCCGCCCTATTGCGGCGAGATCGACATGCGCATCGCGGCCGACGGCTCCTGGCACTACATGGGCTCTCCCATCAACCGGCCCGCCCTCGTCAAGCTGTTTTCCACCGTCCTACGGAAGGACCCAGAGCGCTACGTGCTCGTCACGCCGGTCGAGCGGGTGGGGATTGCCGTGGAGGACGCCCCGTTCCTGGCCGTCGAGATGGCGGTCGAAGGGGAGGGGGATTCCCGTCAGATCGCCTTTCGCACGAACGTGGACGATCTCGTGCAGGCGGGGCCGGACAATCCCCTGCGCTTCGAGGAGGGCGAGCATGGAGGCGTGAAGCCTTATGTGAAGGTTCGCGGGGACCTGTGGGCCCTCGTCACCCGTTCCTTGACCCTGGACCTGATTGCGCTCGCCGAGGAACGGCAGATCGAAGGACGCAATCTGTTCGGAATCGCGGTCAAGGATGCGTTCTTTCCCATCGCCTCCGCCGCGGACCTGGGAGATTTTTCATGAGGGCCGCCCCCCTGGACAGGCCGGATTTCCTGACCCTGGCCGCGGAGCGGCTGCGGCCCGAGCCGCCGCATCTGGAGGATGCGCTCACCGATCCGCGTGGCGACCACAGCCTCGACAACGTGCCTCTGGCGCTTCCGCTCTCTCCGAAACCCGCCGCCGTTCTCGTCCCTGTCGTGATGCGGGAGGAGCCCGCTTTGCTGCTCACCGAGCGCTCCGCGGCGCTTCGCCAGCATTCGGGGCAGATCGCCTTTCCGGGCGGTCGCGTCGACCCCACGGACGACTCGGTCCTTGCGGCCGCTTGCCGCGAGGCCCAAGAGGAGATCGGGCTCGACAGCCGCTTCATCTCGCCTCTCGGCTATCTCGATGCCTATCTGTCCACCACCAATTACCTGGTGATCCCCGTCGTGGCGCGCGTCTCGCCGTCCTACACCCTCGACCTCAACCCGCACGAAGTGGCCGAGGCCTTCGAGGTGCCGCTGAGCTTTCTCATGGACCCGGCGCGTCACGAGCTTCACTCCCGTGAATGGAAGGGCCGGCTTCGCCGCTATTATGCGATGCCTTACGAGGGGCGCTATATCTGGGGGGTGACGGCGGGAATCATCCGCAATCTTTACGAGAGGCTCTACACACCATGACGCGTGCGCTCCTGCAGGGATTGGTGCTGTTCCTCCTGCCTTTCGTGCTCTTCGCCGCCTATCTGGTGATCCGGCGCCGCAATGCCCTGGCCTGGTCCTCGTGGAGCGATCAATCGCTCTGGCTCGCCATCGCGGGGCTTGTTATGGTCATCGTCTCGCTCGTCGTCACGGGCTTGACGACGGATGGTCAGACCGGCGCCTTCGTGCCGACGCATATCGAGAATGGACGGGTCGTTCCGGGGCAGTTTCAGTGAGCCAGAATCTCGATCACAAGGCGCTTCTGAGCCTGCTCGAGCGCCCGCAGCTGCGCCGTCTCCTCGAGGTCTTCAACGGTCATGGCGAAGAGACCCGCATCGTCGGCGGCGCCGTGCGCAACGCCCTGCTCGGGCGTCCCGTCACGGAAGTGGATTGCAACACCACCATGTTGCCCGAGGCCATGGTGAAGCGCGCGAGCGCGGCCGGGTTCAAGTCCGTTCCGACCGGCATCGAGCATGGCACCATCACGGTGATCGTGGACGGCGAGCCCTTCGAGGTCACCGCCCTGCGCGTGGATGTGGAGACGAACGGCCGTCAGGCGGTCGTGCATTTCGGGCGCGATTTCGTGCTCGACGCCAAGCGCCGCGATTTCACCATCAACGCCCTGTCTCTCGGCCTTGACGGGCAGCTTTACGATTACACGGATGGTGCCGCCGATCTCCAGGCGCGGCGCGTGCGCTTCATCGGAAACGCGCATGCGCGCATCCGCGAGGATTACTTACGCATCATGCGCTTCTTCCGCTTCCATGCGGAATACGCGGAAGGCGCGCCCGATGCGGCGGGGCTCGCTGCATCGGGCGCGGAGCGGCACGGATTGGCGATCCTCTCGAAGGAGCGCATCCGCCACGAGCTTCTCAGGCTCCTGGTGGCACGGCGCGCGGAAGAGACGCTTCAGGTTCTCGCCGGTCACGGTTTCCTGACATGGCTCCTCGCGGGGGCCGCGGAGTTCGGCCGCTTCGGCAGGATGGCCGCGTCCGACAGAGATCGTCCGGTGCCGATCTGGCGTCTGGCCGCGCTTGCCGTGATGGTCGAGCAGGATGCGGATCGCATGCGCGCGCATCTGAGATTGTCCAATGACGAGCACAAGAAGCTCGCCGCCTATGCGCGACTGCTCGCCGGCCTCAAGACCCGGGTTCTGCCGCTCGACGCAATAGCCATCCGCCGTCTTGTGACCGAGCACGGGGTCGAAACGTTGAGCGCCGTCCTGGCGGCTGTCGGCGGAGAACCGTCCCCCGTCGTGGACAGGCGCGCCTTCGAGGCTCTCGAGCGTTATCGGAGTGGCCGGGACCCCGTGCCGGTGTTCCCGCTGCGCGGCGCCGATCTGGTCGCGCGCGGCATTCCGAAAGGCCCGCGGATCGGCGAGCTTCTCGCGAAGGCCTATCAGGCCTGGCTCGCGGAGGGGTGCCGCACGGACGAGGCCTCCGCGAAGGATCTGTTGGAGCGGATGTTGGCGCAGGTGTGACCGATACGTGATCCCTGAACTGGTCCGGGCACCCACGCCTCACCCCGCTCCAAGACGTGGATGGCCGGGACGAGCCTGGGCATGACGAGGAGACTGCGTAGTCTACGGCCACCTGACCGTCGGCGGCATCGAGGAGAGGATCGAGGCGATGTTGCCGCCGGTCTTGAGGCCGAAGATCGTGCCGCGGTCGTAGAGCAGGTTGAACTCCACGTAGCGGCCGCGCCGCACCTGCTGCTCGATGCGGTCCTCGTCCGTCCAGCCCGTCGTAACGTTGCGGCGCACGATCTCGGGATAGATCCGCAGGAAGGCCTCGCCCACATCCTTGGTGAAGGCAAGGTCCTCGTCCGGGTTCCCGGTCCAGTGGTAATCGTAGAAGATGCCGCCGATCCCACGGGGCTCGCGGCGGTGCTTGAGATAGAAATACTCGTCGCACCATGTCTTGTACTTCTCATAGGAGCCTTCGGGCGCATGGCGGCTGCAGGCCTGCGCCATCGCCGCATGGAAGCTGACGGTGTCCGGATCGTCCTGCGTCCGGCGGCGGTCGAGCACGGGCGTGAGATCCGCGCCGCCCCCGAACCAGGATTTCGTCGTCACCACGAAGCGCGTGTTCATGTGGACGGTCGGCACGTTCGGGTTCCATGGATGGGCGATGAGCGAGATGCCGCCGGCCCAGAAGCGCGGGTCTTGGTCGGAGCCGGGAATCTGGCCACGGAATTCCGGCGCGAACTCGCCATGGACGGTCGAGACATGCACGCCCACCTTCTCGAAGACCCGCCCGCGCATCATCGACATCACGCCGCCGCCGCCCGGCGCGCCGCTGTGATCCGTGCGCTCCCAGGGCGTGCGCTCGAAGCGGCCCGCCTGCGAGGCCTCGGGAGGCAGGGGCGCCGTGACCTCGTCCTCGATCGCCTCGAAGGCGGCGCAGATCCGGTCGCGCAGGGAGGCGAACCAGAGCGGGGCTTCGATCTGCAGGCGTTCGATGTCGGCTGTGTCGGTCATGGGGGTCGCCTCACGTGTCGGTTGGCGCGGGAATAGGGAAGGAGCCGGTCTGCCGCAAGGCTTCGCCGAGGATCATGGCGGCGGTCACCGCCACGTTGAGCGAGCGCATGCCCGCCTGCATGGGCACGACGATCCTGGCATTCGCCGCGGCATGGACCTCATCCGGCACCCCGGCGGATTCGCGGCCGACCAGGATGACGTCCTCCGGGGCATAGCGGAAATCCGTGTAGGGCACGGCGCCCTTCGTGGTGGCGAGCACGAGCCGGCCTCCGCTCTCGCGCCGCCATTCCTCGAAGGCGCGCCAGGAGATGTGACGTTTGATCGTCACATGGTTGAGGTAATCCATGCCGGAGCGGCGAAGGTTGCGGTCCGACACGTCGAAGGCCGCGGGCTCGATGATCTCCACGGGAACGCCGAGGCAGGCGGCCAGGCGCAGCATGGTGCCGGTGTTCTGGGGAATGTCCGGCTGGAATATGGCGAGACGAGGCATGGCACCGTCATCGGTGCAGGAGCGCCCGGCGTCAAGTGAACGCTTCGGTCCGGCCTGTGTTAAAGCAGGGGACCACGGCAAAGAATTCGGGGAAGGGAATGTTCCGGTGGCTGGAAAAGCGGGTCGATCCGTTCGCGCCGTTCGACGAGAACGAGACGCCGCCGAACACCGTGGGGGGCTTTACCTGGCATTATCTCAGGCCCGTCCGCTCCTGGCTCGTCCTCCTGTTCTTCGTGGCGCTGATCGTCGGCCTGTTCGAATCGTCCCTCTACATCCTGCTCGGCTGGCTGGTGGACATCCTGTCGAACTCCACGCCGGACCGGATCTGGGACGAGCACGGCACCACGCTCATGGTCATGGCCGCCCTCGTCGTGTTCGTCAGGCCTGTCCTGAACTTCGCGCATGAGCTGGTGGCCAATCAGATCATCATCCCGCAGAGCACCAACATGATCCGCTGGCGGACCCATGTTTACACGCTGGGCCATGCGGTGAGCTATTTCCAGGCCGATTTCGCAGGGAGGCTCGCCAACCGCATCATGCAGGGCGGGGGTGCGATCCGCAGCATCGCCGTCACGATGATCGACACGCTGCTCTACGTGGCGATCTATGCGGTCACAGCGCTCGGCGTCTTTTCCAGCGTCAGTCCATGGCTCGCCTTGCCCATGGGGCTCTGGATCATCGGCTATGCGGTTCTCCTGCGCTTCTTCGTACCGCGCGCCAAGGAGCGGTCCCTGAAGGTGGCCGATACCCGCTCGGCGCTCGTGGGCCGGGTGGTGGACAGCTACACCAACATCCTCACGGTCAAGCTCTTCGCGCGGGCCGACGAGGAGCGCTCGGCCGTCAAGGAGGCCGTGCGGGCCAACACGGACGCTTTTCTTCGGTCCCTGAGGCTCAATTCCGTCGTTTCCGGCCTCCTCTCCGTCATGAACAGCCTGCTCCTGGCCGCCACCGGGGCCCTTTCGGTGATGCTGTGGAGCCGGGGCGTCATGACCAGCGGCGAGGCCGCCTCCGGCCTTGCTCTCGTGATGCGGATCCTCGCCATGTCGGGCTGGGTCATGCACACGGTCCGCGACGTCTTCGAGAATATCGGCACCGTCCAGGAGAGCATGCAGACCATCGCCCGGCCGCACGGGCTCGTGGATGCGCCCCAGGCGCCGCGCCTCAAGGTCGCCCGGGGGGAGATCCGCTTCGAGAACGTCTCCTTCCACTACGGCAGGGAGGAGGGCGTCATCGAAGGGCTCACCCTCACGATCCGGGCAGGCGAGAAGGTGGGACTCGTGGGCACCAGCGGCGCCGGGAAGACCACGATCACGTCGCTGCTCCTGCGCCTGCACGACGTGGAGGGCGGGCGCATCCTCATCGACGGGCAGGACATCGCGAGGGTCTCGCAGGACTCCCTGCGCTCCTCCATCGCAGTGGTCACCCAGGACACCTCGCTCCTCCACCGTTCGATCCGGGACAACATCGCCTATGGACGGCCGGAGGCCACGGAGAGGGAGATCCTGGAGGCGGCGCGCCTTGCCCATGCCCATGACTTCATCATGGGTCTCGAGGATCATCGCGGGCGGCGCGGCTATGACGCGCATGTGGGCGAGCGCGGCGTGAAGCTCTCCGGCGGTCAGCGCCAGCGCATCGCCATCGCCCGCGTGATCCTGAAGAACGCCCCGATCCTGGTGCTCGACGAGGCGACCTCCGCCCTGGATTCCGAGGTCGAGGCGGCGATTCAGGACTCCCTGTCCACCCTCATGCAGGGCAAGACGGTGCTCGCCATCGCCCATCGCCTTTCCACCATCGCGGCCCTCGACCGTCTCATCGTCCTCGAAGAGGGGAGTATCGTGGAGGAGGGGACCCATGCCGAGCTTCTCCAGGCGGGCGGTCTCTATGCCCGGCTCTGGCGGCGGCAGTCGGGCGGATTCCTGGGCGCGGGGGCGGGCGAAGGATCTCCGGAAGCGGTGTCCGTCTAGGCTGGTTTCCAAGGAAACAGGTTGGAACATCTCCAATCCGCCTATGGACAGGCGGGCTTGACCGTGCCAAAGAGCCACCGCGCGGCGACTCCCAGTCGCATTGCGTGCGCGTTGACGCGTATGCTTGTTCCTTTCAACCCGGAACCGGCGTGCCGAATGCCTTGGTTTGCAAGACATTGCCGATGCGCGGTTCTCGTTTTTGATCAATGCTGGAGAGCCAAGTGGCCGAGACCACCACTCATGTCGCTGAGCCGACACGGCGCGATTTCCTTTACATCGCCACGGGCGCGGCCGCCGCTGTCGGCGGAGCAACCCTGGTATGGCCCTTCGTCCAGTCCCTGGCGCCCGACGCGGCGACGGTGGCGGCAGGCGCCCCTGTCGAGGTGGACCTGACGCCGATCGCCGAAGGGCAGATCGTCAAGGTTTTCTGGCGCGGCAAGCTGATCTTCATCCGTCACCGCACGGCCGAGGAGATCAAGTCCGCCCAGGACGTGAACGTGGCCAGCTTGCGCGATCCGCAGGCCGACGCGGACCGCGTCAAGGAAGGCAAGTCCCAGTGGCTGATCGTCTACGGCAACTGCACCCACCTGGGTTGCGTGCCGCTCGGCCAGCAGGGCGAGTACCATGGCTGGTTCTGTCCCTGTCACGGTTCGGTGTTCGACACCTCCGGCCGCGTCCGCGGCGGTCCGGCGCCGATCAACCTGCCGATCCCGCCCTATTCCTTCGCGTCCGACACGAAGATCATCATCGGCCAAGAAGCCACGGCGTAACCCCGGGACGATCAGGCGACAATCATGAGCGAACATCCCACAACTTACGTTCCCAAGAGCGCCTTCGGTAAGTGGTTCGAAAGCCGCTTGCCCATCGCAGGGCTCATCCATTCCTCGTTCATCGCATTCCCGGTGCCGCGGAACCTGACCTATTTCTGGACCTTCGGCGCGATCCTGGTCTTCATGCTCGTCTCGCAGATCGTGACGGGCGTGTTCCTGGCCATGTACTACACGCCGAATGCGACGATGGCCTTCCAGTCCGTCGAGCACATCATGCGCGACGTGAACTACGGCTGGCTGATCCGCTATCTGCACGCCAACGGCGCGTCGATGTTCTTCGTCGCGGTCTACGTGCACATCTTCCGCAACTTCTACTACGGCTCCTACAAGGCGCCGCGCGAAGTGCTCTACATCCTGGGCGTGATCATCTTCCTGCTGATGATGGCCACCGCCTTCATGGGCTACGTGCTTCCCTGGGGCCAAATGAGCTTCTGGGGCGCCACCGTGATCACCAACCTGTTCTCGGCGATCCCGGTGGTCGGCGACACCATCGTCAGCTATCTCTGGGGCGGCTACTCGGTGGGCAACCCGACCCTGAACCGCTTCTTCTCCCTGCACTACCTGCTGCCCTTCATGATCGCGGGCGTCGTGATCCTGCACATCTGGGCGCTGCACGTGCCGGGCCAGAACAACCCGACCGGCATTCCGATCAAGTCGGGCAAGGACGCGGTTCCGTTCACCCCCTACGCCACCATCAAGGACATCTTCGCCGTCGTGGTGTTCATGCTCTTCTTCGCATGGTGGGTGTTCTACATCCCGAACTATCTCGGCCACGCGGACAACTACATCCCGGCGAACCCGGCCGTGACGCCCGCGCACATCGTGCCCGAGTGGTACTTCCTGCCCTTCTACGCGATCCTGCGCGCCATTCCCGACAAGCTCGGCGGCGTCATCGCGATGATCTCGGCCATCCTGATCTGGTGCTTCATGCCCTGGCTCGACACCTCCAAGGTGCGCTCCACGGCCTATCGCCCGCTCTACAAGCAGTTCTTCTGGCTGTTCGTGGTGGTCTGTGTCGTGCTCGGCTGGCTGGGCTCGCGCCCGGCGGAGGGCTGGTACGTGATCGCATCGCAGATCTGCACTGTGTACTACTTCGCCCACTTCCTGATCGTCCTGCCGGTGCTCGGCTTCGTCGAGCGTCCGCTGCCGCTGCCGAATTCGATCCTCGAATCCGTCATGGGCGTGCAGAAGGGCGGGGCCGGAATCCCGGCCGGCGCCAATGCCGAGCCGCATTCCAAGGGCTGATGCGAGAGTTGGGGAAAAAGAAAATGATGAAGCGTACTCTTCTCATCGCAGCGGCCGTTCTCGGCCTCTCCGCTCCCGCTTTCGCTGCCGGCGAGACTCCCGTCCCGCCGCAGCAGAAGTGGAGCTTCCAGGGCCCGTTCGGCACTTTCGACCGGGCACAGCTCCAGCGCGGCTTCAAGGTCTATCGCGAGGTCTGCGCCTCCTGCCACGGCCTGTCCTACGTGGCCTTCCGCAACCTCGCGGAGGAAGGCGGTCCGGAATTCTCCGAGGCCCAGGTGAAGGCGCTCGCCGCCGAGTATCAGATCACGGACGGCCCGAACGAGGCCGGCGACATGTTCCAGCGCCCCGGCCGCCCGGCCGACCGCTTCCCGTCTCCGTTCCCGAACGAGAACGCCGCGGCCGCGGCCAACGGCGGCAAGGCTCCTCCGGACCTGTCCCTGATGGCGAAGGCCCGCACCTACGAGCGCGGCTTCCCCTGGTTCATCACGGACATGTTCCGCCAGTACTCGGAGAACGGCGCCGACTACCTCGTGGCGCTGCTCAACGGCTACCAGGAGCCCCCGGCCGGCTTCCGGGTGCCCGAGGGCGGCCACTACAACCACTATTACCCGGGCCACGTGATCGCCATGCCCAAGCCGCTCAGCGACGGGCAGGTGGAGTACCCAAAGAACGAGGCCGGTCAGCCCCAGGCTCCGGAGACCGTCGACCAGTATGCGAGGGACGTCACGGCCTTCCTCACCTGGACGGCGGAGCCGCATCTCGAGGCCCGCAAGCGCCTCGGCTTCCAGGTCATTCTGTTCCTGCTCGTCCTGTCGGGACTGCTCTACTTCACCAAGAAGAAGGTGTGGGCCCGGGTGGGCGGCGAGGTCGAAGGCCACGCTACGCCTCCGATGACCCACAATCCGTAACATAAGAAAGGCCCCGGTCCCCGGGGCCTTTTCTTTTCGGGTGACATCCCGCCGGGACGAATTTATGCCGGACGGCATGCTGCAGACCATCGCCGACGACATCTGGGGCCAGCCGTGCCTCGCCTATCATGTCCAGCCGCACCTTTCCCCCGAGACGCAGGCCTCTCTCGCGGACCTTCGGAGGGACATCGCCGAACTCTGGCCCACTCCGCTCTTCCTCGCAATGCCCGAGGCGCTCCACGTCACGCTCTATGCCCTGATCCAGGTGAAGGCGCATCTCGACAAGGAACGTTATTGGAGCGGCATTGCCGAGCCCTGCCGGGCCCTGCTCGACGGGCTGTGCCGGGGCCATGGCCCCCTTGAGCTGCACTTCACCCGGCTGAAGGCGACGGACACGGCCATCATCGCCGTCGCCACGGACGAGACGGGTCTGATCGCCAAGCTCCGCGAAGCCATTGCCGAGGAGCTTCCTCCTCCGCCCGGCCTCGAACCCATCCGCTATGACCTCATCCACACGACGCTCGCGCGCTACCGTACCTCCGACCGGGTGCCGGATGCGGCCGTCGAGGCGTTGGAGGCAATCCCGGTCTCGATCAGGGCTCCCGTGACGCGCCTCAAGATCATCCGGGAGACCCTTTTCCCCTGCCAGGTTCTCGATGAGGTCCAGTCGTTCCCGCTCTGCTAGCGCATCGTGCAGAAAAGTGGACGCGGTTTGCTGCCCGAACGATGCGCCGTTCAAAAGTGGAGCATCGGGTTGGATTCCACTTTCGGGTCCGATGCTCTTGGAACTTGTCGCAGCAGGGAAAGAGCCTTGCGCTCCCTCACGCCATCACCGGCCCTGTGCCGGTGATGGCGGAGGCGCGCTCTTCTGACCGGGATGGCCGGGAAAGGCCGGCATGGCGAAGCATGGACCGTTCGACGGAGCCTCCATTTGGGTTCTCGCCCGACAGCCGCTATGGTCGCGGCTCAGTTTGACGCGAGGACCGGACAACAATGACGAAGGCAGTTCTGGGGATCATCGGCGGATCGGGGGTCTATGATCTGCCTGGGATCGAGGATGTGCGGGAAAGGCCCATCGCCTCGCCCTGGGGCGAGCCCTCGGATGTGCTGCGCATGGGGCGGATCGGCGAGACCGACGTGGCCTTCCTGCCCCGCCACGGCCGCGGCCACCGGCTTTCGCCCTCTGACATCAACTACCGCGCCAATATCGACGTGATGAAGCGGGCCGGTGTCACGGACCTGATTTCCGTCTCCGCCTGCGGCTCCTTCCGGCAGGAGTATCATCCGGGCTTCTTCGTGCTGGTCGACCAGTATGTGGACCGCACCCACAAGCGGGAGAATTCCTTCTTCGGCCGAGGCTGCGTGGCGCATGTGCCCATGGCGCATCCGGTCTGTCCCCTGCTGCAGCGGCGGATCGCGGCCGCTGCGGTGGCGGAGGACATCCCGCATGCCGTCGGCGGCACGCTCGTGTGCATCGAAGGGCCGCAATTCTCGACCTATGCCGAATCCATCACCTACCGGGAGCAGGGCTACGACGTGATCGGCATGACGGCGATGCCGGAAGCCAAGCTCGCTCGCGAGGCCGAAATCACCTACGCCACCGTCGCCATGGTGACCGACTACGATTGTTGGCATCCCGAGCACGACAGCGTGGACGTGGCCTCCGTCGTCGCGGTCGCCCGGGAAAACGCCTCTAAGGTGGCGCGCCTGATCGCCCGCATCGCCCGCGATTTCCCCGCCGAGCACGAGCCGTGCCCCGTGGGCTCCGACCAGGCGCTCGACGGCGCCATCATGACGGCCCCGTCGGCGCGGGATCCCGGGCTTCTGAAAAAGCTCGATGCCGTCGCGGGCCGTGTGCTAAACCCCGCCTAGACCATCGGGGGAGCGAACCGGCATCGCGCGTCCCTCGAGCACACGACACCGGCATTCACGGCAGGCATCCCATGGACCAGCGTCTCCTCACCGATCTGAAAGCAGCGATCCGCTCGATCCCAGATTATCCGAAGCCCGGCATCGTATTTCGCGACATCACGACCCTTCTTGGGGATGCGCGGGCTTTCCGCCGCGCGGTGGACGAGCTGGTCCATCCCTTCGCGGGCGGGCGCGTCGACAAGGTCGCAGGCATCGAGGCGCGCGGGTTCATTCTCGGGGGCGCCATCGCCCATCAACTCTCCTCGGGCTTCGTGCCGATCCGCAAGAAGGGCAAGCTGCCCCATGAGACGGTGCGCATCGCCTATTCGCTGGAATACGGCGTGGATGAAATGGAGATCCACACCGACGCCATCGGGCAGGGCGAGCGCGTGATCCTGGTCGACGATCTCATCGCCACCGGCGGCACGGCGGTCGCCGCAACGCAGCTCCTGCGCCAGATGGGCGCGCAGATCGTGGCGGCCTGCTTCATCATCGACCTACCCGATCTCGGCGGAGCCTCGAAGCTGCGCGATCTTGGTGTGGAAGTTCGCAGCCTCGTGAGCTTCGAAGGACACTAAGGGGAGCATCGGCGATGCCAAGCGACCGCCTTCTGGGGGCGCTGGAATTCCTGCGGGAAGCGGAACGGCTCAAGAGCACCCTGCGCAGCGGCCACACCTCTACCGGACGTCCCGAGAGCGTGGCCGAACATACATGGCGGCTCTGCCTCATGGCGCTCGTGTTCGCGGACGAGTTCGGGAACATCGACCTCTTGCGCCTCGTCAAGCTCTGCATCGTCCACGATCTCGGCGAGGCCCTGAGCGGCGACGTCCCCGCCGTGATGCAGACGGAAGGCTCCGGCAAGCCCGCGCAGGAGAGGGCGGACTTGGAAGTGCTCACCCGGTCGCTCGATCCGGTGAAGCGCGCCGAGATCCTGGGCCTGTGGGAAGAGTATGAGGCGGCCGCATCGCCCGAGGCCGTCCTGGCCAAGGGCCTCGACAAGCTGGAGACGATCCTTCAGCACAATCAGGGCCAGAACCCCGCCGATTTCGACTACGCGTTCAATCTCGGCTATGGCCGGAGACAGACATCGGCCCACCCGCTGCTCGCGGAAATCCGCGCTCTGCTCGACCAGGATACAAGAGCGCGGGCGGAGGCGTCGCGGGCTCTTTAGGGATGCCGCTCCCAGAACACCATGCCCTCGAAGGAGAAGACCTCCTCTCCGTGCTGGTTCGTGGCGGTATTGTGGTGGAACGCCAGTCCCCAGCCGGGACGGGAGTTCGACACGCGCTTACCGGTCACCGTCGAGCGGTAGGTGAGGGTATCGCCCGCATAGACCGGCTTCAGCCACTTTAGATCGGTGAAGCCGGGCGAGGGGCCGAGCCTTGCGGGCCGTGCGCCGTGGGACAGCGCATTGGCGCGGATGCGGTCGCGATGGGCCACCATCAGCTTCATCCAGATGGCAGCCGTATGCCATCCGGAGGCGCAGAGGGCGCCGAACAGGCTGTCCTTGGCCGCCTCCGCATCCACGTGGAACCGCTGCGGGTCGAATTGCCGGGCGAAGTCGATGATGTCGCCGGCCTCGAAGGTGTACGAGCCCAGCTCTTCGGCTTCCCCGACCATCAGATCCTCGAAATAGGGATTGGACGAGATGTGGGGCAGCTCCCGCTCCGGGGTGTGGTCAGGCATGGCGGGGGAGGCTGCCGCAAGAACGGACGGTCCCGGACCCGGGTCCGAGCCCTTGGCGGGTTCCGCGTCGCGACGGCCGAACATGACCCAGTTCTTCTGCGTGAACACGGTCTCGTCGGCCTGGTTCAGCATCTCGAACCCGAAGCGCACGAGGCCGATGGAGGGCCGGCTCTTCGACGGACGGGCCTCGAGGATCGTCATGCGGGAGCGCAGCGTGTCGCCGGGCCTGACGGGCTTGAGCCATTTCACCTCCTCGATGCCGGGGGCCCCCATGGAGGTGGAATCGAGGATCAGCCCGTCCGCCAACAGGCGCATGTTGATGGAGCAGGTGTGCCAGCCTGAGGCGATGAGCGTGCCGATGAAGCTGTCCTTGGCGGCGACTTCGTCCACGTGGAAGGGCTGCGGGTCATATTCCTGCGCGAAGGCGAGCAGCGCCTCCTTCGTGACCGTGTAGGGGCCGAGCATCTGCGTGGAGCCGGGCGTGAAGTCTTCGAAAGCGTAACGGGGCATGGCGTGTTCTATGCGGTTTCAAACGCTGCGCTTGAGCTCAGGCCGGGACGGGACTGAACTGTCCGGCTGCGTTGTGCGCCAAGCGGATCGGTTCGGGCAAGCGATACTTTGGAGAGCAGAGAAGCACGAGTTCGGCCGCACTCGGGATATCGGCCAGGTGCCCGGGCGAGATGAACATCGGATTCTTGGCCGTGCGGGTGCGCAGGGCCACTCCGATGGTTTCCTTCCTGTCGATCAGGGGCGCGGCCGATCCCTTCTCCTCCGCGAGATCCTTGTAGCGTCCGCATAGCAGGGTCTTGCCGCAACCGATGGTCGGGCGTTGCAGCCACAGGCCCATATGGCTGGCGATGCCGATGCGTCGGGGATGGGCGATGCCCATGCCGTCGAACAGGAACACGTCAGGCTCGCTCTTCAGCTTTTCGAACGCCTCCTCCAGCACCGGGCCTTCGCGGAAGCTCAGGAGGCCGGGCACATAGGGAAACGGCGTCGGACGCTGCGCGAGAACGGTCTCGACGGGCAGAAAACCCGGAAAGGTCACGACGACGATCGCGGCCTGCGACTGCTCGTTCTTGACACTCACATCCACCCCGGCCACGAGCTTGACCGCCCCGAGATCGATGGGACGGTCGGACACGACCTCCCGCCTCAGCTCCTGCTGAAGGGCGATGGCTTCGGAAGGGGAGAGGTCCCAAGAATGGCGGCGATGAAGCTGCATGAAGGTGGCGAGAATGTTCCTAAAAGGCTCAACGCTCAAGGTGGAGGATCGATCCGCCCTGCTTCATGCGCTGCCAGCAACTCAGGAATGCCCCTTATGGCATTCCGGCCGAACAAGTCCCATAAGAGCGGGGAGAGCCCATTTTACCTGAGAGATCCAGTTGTCTCGACAAACCGCCACTGGCCGCAGCATCCCCATCATCACTCCCGCCCAAGGGGTGACGGAGGCGATGATCCGGGAGCTTGTCGTCACGTTCTACGACCGTGTGCTGCGCGATCCCGAGCTCGGACCCATCTTCCACAAGGCCGTGTCGGGCCGGTGGAGCGAGCATCTGGCCGTCATGGTGGATTTCTGGTCGTCGATCGCCCTGAGGACGGCGCGCTACAGCGGCAAGCCGCAGGCGGCGCATATGGGGCTCGATCTCACGCCCGAGCTGTTCGCGCGCTGGCTCGATCTTTTCGCCGGGACGGCGCGCGAGATCCTTAAGCCGGACGTGGCCGAGTTCTTCATCGAGCGCGCACGGCGGATCGCCGAGAGCCTTCAGATCGGACTCGGCATCGGCCCGAAGGCGCTGCGCCTGCCGTAAAGAGGGATGGAGATTTCTTTTGGCGGAGCCGACATCCGCTTGGCCGGAAGCCTAACGCTCCCACCACTCCAGATCATCGGAAGCCGTCTTCGGCAGGAGGGACGAGATCGCGATCATGACGAGGCCGCAGGCCACGAGAACGGCGACGAAGAACTCGGCGCTGCCGAAGCCCGGGGAAAGGAACGTCGAAAGGATTGTCTCAAAGAAGTCCTGCATGGATCCAACCTCCATGCTTGTCATGAAAGCAGAAATCTCCTGAACGGACCGGGAAGCGCCCGTTCAGGATTCCGACAGTTTCCGTTCCCGATCCGGGTCAGGTGTTGAAGCGGAAGTGCATCACGTCGCCGTCCTGGACGACGTAGTCCTTGCCTTCCAGCCTGAGCTTGCCCGCATCGCGCGCGCCTGCCTCGCCCTTGAGGGATACGTAGTCCGCATAGGCGATGGTCTCGGCCCGGATGAAGCCCTTCTCGAAATCCGTATGGATCACGCCGGCGGCGGCGGGTGCCCGCGTGCCCGTGGTGATCGTCCAGGCACGGGCTTCCTTCGGACCCACGGTGAAGTAGGTGATGAGGCCCAAGAGCTCGTAGCCCGCGCGGATCACGCGGTTGAGGCCGGGCTCCTCAAGGCCCACGGCATCGAGATAATCCTTCTGCTCCTCGGCCGGCAGAACGGCGATCTCACTCTCGATCTTGGCCGAGACCACGACGGCCTTGGCGCCTTCTTCCCTGGCGCGTTCGAAGACGCGCGCCGAGAATTCGTTGCCCTTGTCGGCGGAGCTTTCCTCCACGTTGCACACGTAGAGAACGGGCTTGGAGGAGAGCAGGCCCAGCATCTGGAACAGGCGCTCCTCCTCGACTTTGCGCTCCACCATGCGGGCCGGTTTGCCGTCGCGCAGCAGCGGCAGGGTGCGGTTGACGAGATCGAGCGTCTCCTTCGCCTCCTTGTCGTTGCCCTTGGCTTTCTTCTCGAGCGCCGTGACGCGCTTCTCGAGGCTGTCGAGATCGGCCAGCATCAGCTCGGTCTCGATAGTCTCGATATCGGCGATGGGGTCGATCTTGCCCTCGACATGGGTGATGTCCGTATCCTCGAAGCAGCGCACCACATGGGCGATGGCATCCACCTCCCGGATATTGGCCAGGAACTGGTTGCCGAGGCCTTCGCCGCGGGACGCGCCGCGCACGAGGCCCGCGATGTCCACGAAGGTGAGGCGGGTGGGGATGATCTGGGCCGAACTCGCGATGCCGGCGAGCTTGTCGAGACGCTCGTCCGGCACCGCCACGTCGCCCACATTCGGCTCGATGGTGCAGAACGGATAGTTCGCAGCCTGCGCCGCGGCTGTCTGCGTGAGCGCATTGAAGAGGGTGGACTTGCCCACGTTCGGCAGGCCGACGATGCCCATCTTGAAGCCCATGGCCTCACTCCTTGTCCTGGCCGGCCCCTGTGGCCGGCATTGTTCTTGCGTCAGCCGGCAGAAAGCGCCGGCCTGAATTCCTACTTGTCGGCGGCCTTCTCTCCGGGCCGCTTCACATCCGTCCAGCCCTTCGCCTCCATGGCGAGGTGGACCTTGTTCTGGAAGCTTCCGTCCTCACCCTTGGCGAGGAGGGCGGCATTGTCGGCGATGATGCGGCACAGATCCTCGACCCATGGCTCCTCCGACTTCGCGAAATCGCCCAGCACATGGCCCTGCACGAGAGGCTTGAGGCCGGGATGGCCGATGCCGAGCCGAACGCGGCGGTAATCGTTGCCGCAATGGGCGGAGATCGAACGCAGGCCGTTATGGCCCGCATTGCCGCCGCCGATCTTCACGCGCAGCTTGGCGGGCGGCAGATCGAGCTCGTCGTAGAACACCGTGACATCCTTGAGCGGGATCTTGAAGAAGTTCTGCGCTTCTCCGACTGATTGCCCTGACAGGTTCATGAAGGTCTGGGGCTTCAAGAGCAGCACCTTCTGGCCGCCGATCACCACGTCTGCGGCCTCTCCTTGAAAGCGCTTGCGCCAAGGGCCGGCATTGTGCACGCGCGCAATCTCGTCCACGGCCATGAAACCGATGTTGTGGCGGTTTCTGGCGTAGCGAGTTCCCGGATTACCAAGGCCGACGAAGAGACGCATCGCTCAGGTTTTTCATAAGAAACGCTCCGGCCTTGCGGTCGGAGCGTTGAAGCCGGTCAATGGGCTCGAACGCCCGATAAAGGCCGATCAGGCGGCGGTGCCTTCGGCAGCCGGAGCCGCTTCCTCGTCCTTCAGGCCGGTCGGGGCCACGACGGTGACGAGGGTGGGGTTCTCGGTGGAGGTCGCCTTGGCGCCGTTCGGCAGGCTGATGTCGTTGAGGTGGACCGAGGCGCCGATGTTGAGGCCCTCGATCGAAGCCTCGACGTAATCCGGGATCGCGTCGGGCGAAACCTGGAGCTCAACCGAGTGCTCGACGATCTGAACCGTGCCGCCGCGCTTCACGCCGGGGGACTTGTCCTGGCCGACCACGTGCACCGGAACCACGACCTTGATGGTCTGGCCGGCAGAGACGCGGAGGAAGTCGACGTGAAGGGGGAAATCCCTCACCGGGTCGAGCTGATAATCGCGCGGAATGGCGCGAACCGTCTGGCCGTTCACGTCGATGTCGAAGATCGTCGTGAGGAAGTGACCGGCGAAGATCAGCTGCTTGGTTTGGTTGAAGTCGAGGGCGATCGCCTGGGCCGACTGGCCGGCTCCGTAAATGACGGCGGGAACTTGGCCTTGGCGACGAACGGCCCGGGCGGCCCCCTTGCCGGCCCGGTCGCGCGCCACGGCCTTGATCTGCTTTACTTCGCTCATGGTCGTGGTCCTTTGAATGGGAATGAAAAACCGACGGCCGCCTAACGGCGGCCATGAGGTTCGCGCCCGTGCCTCCAAGGGTGTCGAGCGGGCGCGAGGCGGCTTATAGGCGATAAAGCCCTCGAATGCAAGAAAGAGCGGCCCGTCAGTCGAACGGCGGCGTGCCCGTGATCGTCAGGGCGAGTTTCCGTAAAAGCCGGGCAAGATCGTTCTGCTCTTCGTCGGTCAGGCCCGAGAGCATGGCCGCCTCGATGGCCATGTCCTCCCGAAAGGCGGCCGTGGCCCGCCGGACGCCTTCTTCCGTCAATTCCACGGGAAGGCTGCGGCCGTCGCCCTCGGCCGCAGCCCGCCGGATCAGGCCGGCCTTCGTGAGCCGGTTCAGGCGGTCCGTGAGCCCGCCCGACGAGATCATCAGGGAGCGGAACAGTTCCGTGGGGCGCAGCCGGTAGGGTGGGCCGGAGCGCAGCAGGGTGAAGAGAACGTCCGCTTCTCCGCTGTCGAGCCCATGGGCTTTGAGGACGGCTTCAATGGGGGGCCGCGCCGTCAGAGTGACCCAGCGCGCACGGCCAAGGATCGCCATGCCCCGGGTGTCGACGTCCGGCAGTTCCTTCGCCCATTGCTCCTGGCGCTTGTCGACCCTGTCCTGGGCCGGCAAATCCCCGCCGGAACCGGAATGTCTTGACATCGAGATAATTCCAGCTTTTATCTTGATGTTAAGATAAATCGGCGGGTGAGGGATGCCAAGGGCCTGTTTGGCAGGCGACCCGTTCGCCAGACTGGTCCGTTCCCGGCCCTAGAGGTTCCGCCATGAGTTTAACCATCGCCGCGCGCGCCTCCGCCGCTTCGGGTTCGCCCCTTGCTCTTCTGGGCCTGTGCGGATTTCTTTTCGCCAGCCGGATCATGATGTCCAAGATGGCGCTCTCCGCAGGCCTTCAGCCTTTCCAGCTCGGGGCCTTCGGCAATCTGGGCGCAGGCCTGTGCCTGTTGCCGTGGCTCGCCGCTTCCCGCCAGAGAATCCCGATGGAGCCGGAGCATCTGGCCCTCTATGCCGTCCTCGGGATCGTGAGCTTCGCGGCGCCGACGGTCCTGTCCTACTTCGTCGTCGAGCGGGTCGGGCCTGCCTATACGTCGATCGTCTACTGCCTGTCGCCTCTGCTGACCATGAGCTTTGCAGCCGGACTCGGCATGGAACGCATGTTCCTGCGCCGTTTCATCGGAATCGTGCTCGGCTTCTTAGGCATGCTGGCGCTCGTTCAGCAGCAGCTGCTCCAAATCAACGTCGGTCAGCCGGTCTGGGTGTTGATCGGTCTTGCCATCCCGGTGTGTGCGGCCAGCGGCAACATCATCCGTTCGGCTTGGTGGCCGAAAGGCACCTCGGCGCTTGCCTTCTCATGCGGCGCATCGCTCAGCTCGGCCGTGATGGTGGCGCTCATGGCGCCGGTTTTCGAGGCGCCGCTGGAATGGCGCTTTGCCGATTCCGGGATCCTGTCATGGATCCTGGCCTTGAGCATCATGTCCGCCCTGTCCCAGCTGATGAATTTCCGGCTGCAGCAGGTCGCAGGGCCGGTCGTGTTCAGCCAGATCGGCTATTGGGGCACGGGCTTCGGCGTCCTGCTCGCCGCTCTACTGTTCGGGGACGTGCTGACGAGCTTGTCCCTCGCGGGCCTTGCTTGCATCGTCGGCGGCGGCGTGCTGGCCAAGCGGCCTCGGAAGGCCTGAGGCCTGCCGCGTCGGCGATGCGCGGCCACGACCATCATGCCATGACCGCGTCGTCTTGGGTCAGTCGAACAGGCTCGACACGGAGCTCTCGGTCGCCGTGCGGCCGATGGCTTCGCCCATGAGGGGGGCGATGGAGAGGACCCGGATGTTGTGGGCCACCTTCACGGCCTCGGTCGGCATGATGGAATCGGAGATGACCAGCTCCTTGAGCTTGGAGCTGGCGATGCGCGATACCGCCCCACCCGAGAGCACGCCGTGGGTAATATAGGCGTAGACCTCTTTGGCGCCGTTCTTGAGGAGGGCCTCGGCTGCGTTCACCAGCGTGCCGCCGGAATCCACGATGTCGTCGACCAGGATGCAGGAGCGGCCGGACACGTCGCCGATGATGTTCATGACCTCCGACTCGCCGGGGCGCTCGCGACGCTTGTCCACGATGGCGAGCGGCGCATCGATGCGCTTGGCGAGCGCGCGGGCGCGCACCACGCCGCCCACGTCGGGGGACACCACCATGCGGTTACCGCCCTCGAGCCGTTCCTTGATGTCGCGGGCGAGGGTCGGGGCCGCGAACAGGTTGTCGGTCGGGATATCGAAGAAGCCCTGGATCTGCCCGGCGTGAAGGTCCAGCGTCAGCACGCGGTCGACGCCTGCGTGAGCGATAAGGTTCGCCACCAGCTTGGCCGAGATCGGCGTACGGGCGGCGGGCTTGCGGTCCTGGCGGGCATAGCCGAAATAGGGAATCACCGCTGTGATGCGGCGCGCGGAGGCGCGGCGGAGCGCATCGGTGATGATCAGGAGCTCCATCAGGTGATCGTTCGTGGGAAACGACGTCGACTGGATGATGAACACGTCCTCGCCGCGCACATTCTCCTGGATTTCGACGAACACCTCCATGTCCGCGAAACGCTTCACCTGGGCCCTGGCGAGCGGGACATTGAGATAGGTGGAGATGGCCTCGGCCAGCGGACGATTGGAATTTCCCGCAACGAGCTTCATGCAAGCAACTTTAGCTTTGAGTGACCTGTGAGCCCGCTGCGCATGTCGACACGGATGCGCGGTCAGGCGCAAGGCTCTTAGCAGCGATATGAAACCGTCACAATACGAGTCGTGCTGCTTAAAGTGCCGCAATCGCGATGACGGCTATGCGGTCACTGCACGGCGACGGGGGCAATCTCGTCCGCAACCTCGGCGGTTTTGATGGATTTCGAGGCGCTCAGGAATTCGGCGATCTCGTCCATGCTGGACTGGGCGAGCTTGGCGAGGGTTCCCTTGTCGAGGGTCGAGATCGAGCCGGAGGCCAATGCGACGGGCCGGGATCCCTCGAGCCGCTTGGCGCGCCGCTTCTGGGCATCGAAGACGTCCCAGACATAGGAAACCTTGGTCTCCCCGTCTTCCGTAACGGTGGAGATATAGCCGCGGACCCGGTAGCGGGCGTCGTCGCTGGAGCCCACAAGCTCGACCTTGCGCTCGGAGGCGGCCGTCGCAAGCTCCCCGAGAAGGGCGGTCTGGACCGGGGCAGGAGCGCCGTCGATGCTCTCCACGGCGACCGGCACGCCCTCGGGCGAGCCGCTCATGAGGGAGCCCTGGCAGGCGACAAGAACCATCGCCACAGCCATCGTCATCACAAGCGCGGCAGGCTGCCCCCAACGTTTCGTCCCGGCCATGAAGGCTCCCGTTCTTCGTTCTGTTGACGAAATGTTAACCGTAACGGGAGGCGCCGTCCAGATCAGCCGAGCTTGCGCAGGCGCAGGAAGGTGGCCTCCAGGGCGAGCGCCACGAGGCCCGCGGCCAGTCCCCAGAAGGCGGATCCGATGCCGGAGAGAGTGATCCCCGAGGCCGTGACGGCGAGCGTCAGCACGGCGGGAAACCGCTTGGCCTCCTCGGAGAGGGCCGAGCTCAGGGCGCCCGCGAAGGCGCCCATGAGGGCAAGGCCCGCCACGGTCTTGATGAGCTCCGGCGGCAGGGCGGCGATCAGGCCGATGAGCGCGGCGCTGAAGGCCGCGAAGGCCAGGTAGCTCAGGGTGTAGAACGGCCCGACCATCCAGCGCCTGCCCGGGTCAGGATGGGTATCCGGCCCGGTGCAGATGGCGGCGGAGATCGCCGCCAGGTTGCTGGTATGGGCCCCGAACAGGGCCGTGATCATGGAGGCAAGGCCCGTGACGGCCAGGATCGGACGGGTCGGGGGCGCATAGCCGGAGGCGCGCAGCACGGCGAAGCCCGGCAGGTTCTGGGAGGCCATCGTCACCAGGAACAGGGGCAGGCCGAGGCCGACGAGGGCCGTCGGCTCGAAGGTTGGCGCGATGAAGGTAAGGGTCGAGAGGCTGAGATCGGACGACAGTGGATGGGCCAGCCCGCCCCCGAAGGCAATGCCGAGGCCCACGAAGAGCACAGCCAGCACCGCGAGCGCGGGGTTGAACAGCCGGGCCACGAGGAACAGGCCCACCAGCGGCAGAACGAGACCGGGCGCTCCCTGGGCGCTTTCGAACACGGCCATCACGAAGCGGATCAGGACGCCGGCCAGCATGGCGGCGGCGATCGCGGTCGGAATCCTCTCGATCAATCGTCCGAACGGCTTGATGAAAGCCGCCAGCACGATGAGAAGGCCGGCCAGCAGAAAGCAGCCGACGGCTGCATGAATGGAAATGCCGCTGGAGGCCGCGATCAGCGCGGCGCCGGGCGTCGACCAGGCGGTGACCACCGGCATGCGGTAGCGCACGCTGAGAAAGCCGCTCGTGGCGGCCATGGACAGGCACAGGGCCGCGACCCAGGACGACGTCTGCGCCGCATCCGCTCCCACGGCCTGGGCTGCCGCGATGATGATGGCGATCGTGCTGCCGAAGCCCACAAGGGCCGCGACGACGGCAGATGAGATGATCGACAGGCGCATGGGAGGCTCCCGGTATGGCAGGCTTAGCCGTTTATCCCGAATGGCTCACCCATGCCAGTTCGCTGGCGCATCGTTTGGCCGAAAAGTCGATTCCACTTTTTCGGCCGATGCTTTGGCCGCACTTTCCTCGAGGGCGGGCAACGCTTAAATCTCCTCCATGAGTCGCAACACCTATAACGACGTTCCGCCGGACATCCTGGACAACGAGGAGGATAACGACGCCGTAGCGCTGGAAAGCGGCTCGGATGTCGAGTTCGACCTGGAGGCGAATCCCAGCTCCGTCCAGCGGGGCACGGAGGTCATCCGCCGGTTCTGGACGACGCTGCCCAACGCGCCGGGCGTCTACCGCATGCTCGATGCGAAGGGCGACGTGCTCTATGTCGGCAAGGCCAAGAGCCTGAAGAACCGCGTCGGCTCCTATGCGCGGGGCCAGGCCCATTCCAACCGCATCGCCCGCATGATCGGCGAGACCTCCTCCATGGAGTTCGTCACCACGGCGACCGAGACCGAGGCTCTGCTGCTGGAGGCCAACCTCATCAAGCAGCTCAAGCCCCGCTACAACGTGCTTCTGCGGGACGACAAGTCTCTGCCCTACATCCTGCTCACCGCCGATCATGCGGCCCCGCAGCTCGTGAAGCATCGCGGCGCGCGCAAGCGGAAGGGCGATTACTACGGCCCCTTCGCCAGCGTGTGGGCCGTCAACCGCACCATCAACGCCCTGCAGCGCGCGTTTCTCCTGCGCTCGTGCAACGACAGCTATTTCGAGAACCGCACGCGGCCCTGCCTGCTGTTCCAGATCAAGCGCTGCTCGGGCCCGTGCACCAACGAGATCCCGCCCGAGGAATACGCGTCCCTGGTGGACGAGGCCCGCGCCTTCCTGTCAGGCAAGTCGAATGCCGTGAAGCAGCGCATCACCGAGGAGATGCAGCTTGCGGCGGAGGAGCTCGAGTTCGAGCGTGCAGCGCGCTGCCGCGACCGGCTGGCTGCGCTCTCGGCGATCCAGGGCGTGCAGGGCATCAACACGCAATCGGTGGAAGAGGCCGACGTGTTCGCCCTCGACGAGCAGGCGGGGCAGTTCTGCGTCGAGGTGTTCTTCTTCCGCAACTGGCAGAACTGGGGCAACCGGGCCTATTTTCCGAAGGCCGACAAGTCCATGACGCCCGACGAGGTGCTCGGCTCCTTCCTGGCGCAGTTCTACGACGACAAGCCCGCGCCGCGCCTGATCCTGCTCTCCCACGAGATCGAGGATGCGGAGCTGATGGCGGCAGCGCTCTCGACGAAAGGCGAGACGCGCGTCGAGATCCACACGCCGCAGCGCGGCGAGCGCCGTCAGCTCATCGACTACGTTCTGCGCAACGCCAAGGAGGCGCTCGGCCGGCGTCTCGCGGACACGGCTTCGCAGCAGAAACTCCTCATCTCCCTGGGCCAGGCCTTCGCCATGAACCGTGCGCCCAGGCGCGTAGAGGTCTACGACAATTCCCACATCATGGGCACCAACGCGGTGGGCGCCATGGTGGTGGCCGGCGCGAACGGCTTCATGAAGCAGCATTACCGCACGTTCAACATGAAGTCGGAGGACCTGAAGCCCGGCGATGATTACGGCATGATGCGCGAGATGCTGCAGCGGCGCTTCGCGCGGCTGGTGAAGGAGGAGCCGAGAACGCCCGGTCAGCCCGAGGCGGACCGGGCGTCCGGCTCCGACGACGGGTTTCCCGCATGGCCCGATCTCGTCCTGATCGACGGCGGCAAGGGGCAGCTCGAAGCCGCCCGCCAGGCTTTGGCGGAGGTCGGCGTGGGCGAGGACGACGTGACCCTCGTGGGCATCGCCAAGGGGCGCGACCGGGACGCGGGCCGCGAGACCTTCTTCAAGGTGGGCCAGCCCCCGTTCAAGCTCCCGCCCCGCGATCCGGCGCTCTACTTCGTCCAGCGCCTGCGCGACGAGGCGCACCGCTTCGCCATCGGCAGCCACCGGGCCAAGCGCAAGCGCGAGATGGTCAAGAACCCGCTCGACGAGATCCCCGGCATCGGCCCCACCCGCAAGCGGGCGCTGCTGCACCATTTCGGAACCGTGAAGGCGATCCAGCGCGCGGCCCTGGAGGACCTCATGAAAGCCCCCGGCGTGAACGCCGCCACGGCGCGCGCCGTCTACGATTTCTTCCATGAGCGGGGGTAAAGGACACCGATGACGGCATTGTGGGCTACCCCTCGGTTGACGGACCGCGCCGAGGCGTGCTTCCTGCCTGTCCCATGAGCACAGCACGTACCATGCGCCGATCCTCAGCCTTCAATCTCGCCAACCTGTTGACCTATGGCCGGCTGGTGGCCGTGCCGGCGGTCGTCGGCCTGATGTTCTGGCCCGAGGATCACTGGTCGCGCTGGTTCGCTCTCGCCGTTTTCGCCCTGGCGGCGATCACCGATTACTTCGACGGCTACATCGCCCGCACGTTCTCGCAGCAATCGGCCCTGGGTCGCATGCTGGACCCGATCGCCGACAAGCTCCTAGTGGCGGCCTGCCTGCTCATGCTGGTCGCCGACAGAACGATCCACAGCTGGGACATCTGGGCGGCCCTCGTCATTCTCTGCCGCGAGATCCTGGTGTCCGGCCTGCGCGAATTCCTGGCGGAGCTGAAGGTGGGCGTGCCGGTGAGCCGGGTCGCCAAGTGGAAGACCACCTTCCAGCTTCTCTCCCTCGGCTTCCTGATCGCGGGACCTGCGGGCGAGACGGTGCTGCCTGGCACCATCCTGATCGGACGCGTCCTTCTGTGGATCTCTGCCCTGCTGACAATCTATACGGGGTGGGATTATCTCAAGACCGGCATCAAGCATCTCGTCGACAAGGACTGATCCGATGAAGCTCGTCTATTTCGCCTGGGTGCGCGAGCGGGTCGGCAAGACCGAGGAGACCCTCGACCTGCCCGACGGCATCGCTACCATCGCCGATCTCGTGCGCTGGCTGAAGAGCAAGGGCGAGGAATACGAATATGCCTTCGAGAACGAGGCCGTCGTCCGCGCCGCCGTCGACCATGTGCACGTGAAGCCTGAAGCCTCGATCGCCGGTGCGCGGGAGATCGCCTTCTTCCCGCCCATGACCGGCGGTTAACGGGTCGGCAAAGGGATCTACAGAGGTTTCATGGCGACCATCCGCATCCAGGCCGAGCCCTTCGACCCCGCCGCCGAAACGGCAGTCCTGACGGGCGGGCGGGGCGACGTGGGCGCGACGGTGGCCTTCACGGGCTTCTGCCGGGACGAGGGAGGCCGGCTGTCCGCCCTGGAGCTCGAGCATTATCCCGGCATGGCCGAGGCCGAGATCGCCCGGATCGCCGGGGAGGCGCAGGCCCGATGGTCCCTCTCAGGCCTCACCGTCATCCATCGCCACGGCCTCATCCGCCCGGGGGAGCCCATCGTGCTCGTCCTGGCGGCGAGCGCCCACCGCCGGGCGGCTTTCGAGGCCGCCGAATTCATGATGGACTACCTGAAGACCCGGGCTCCGTTCTGGAAGAGGGAGCATCTGAAGGACGGCACGGCCGGCGCCTGGGTCGAGGCGAAGGAGAGCGACGATGCCGCCACGGAGCGGTGGGGCTGATCCGTTGCCCCTTGACCTGCTCTGCTCGCAGGAGGACCATGCCGCCTGAACGACGAGCGGAGGCGTTCATGCCCAACGTCTTGGTCTTTCTCGCGCTCCTGGCCGGCACGCCCGCCGGGGCCCAGCATGTGCAAGCTCCGGGCCATAGCTCTCTCGACTGCTACTGCCGCGCCGAAGGAAGGACGTTCGCTCCAGGGGAGACCATCTGCCTGAAGACGTCCGACGGTCCCAGGCTCGCGCAATGCCGGATGGAGATCAACGTGATGTCCTGGAGCATCACGCCGAGGCCGTGCCCGGAGGCATGAAAAACGCCGCCGGAAACGGCAGCGCTGTCAGGGTAACGAAGCTCGGTTGTTCCAGCCGTCGGACGGCTGGTGTCGCCTTTAAAGAAGGCCGGCGACGGTCGCGCAAATGAACGAGAAGGAAAGACAGGCCGCAGCGATGTTGAGCTTACAGGCCAAATCGAAATTCGACGTCATGTTCATGACAGACCCCCTGTCTGAATGGAGAGGGAGACTATCAGGATGGAGCACCCCTGAAAAGGCCCGGGCGAGGGGGTAAAGACCAAAACGATGCGCCAAAATGGTTAACGATCAGTTAACCCATTGAGTTTGTTGAGGGCGGTTCGCTGGCTCCCTGCGACAAAAAGTTTTCTGGCCGTGGAGGCGATTTGCGGAACCGGGCCGGGGTGGGGGCAGGGCAAGGGAACCTTGAAGGAGGCCGTTGACCTGATGTTTACCGGAAACCCGGTACGCTCGGCCCATGCGTCGTGTGTTAGTTGCGTTTGCGGCCCTGTCCCTTGTCGGGTTCGGTTTGAGCGGTTGCGGGCTGTTCCGGTTCGAACAGCGCGAGCCCTGGCGTGCGCAGGCCGAAGAGGCTTGCATGGCGCAGCGCGTCGTGCAGCCGTCCGCCTATATGGCTCTCTCGTCCAAGATCGACGGTCCCGGCGTCTGCGGCATGGATTATCCCTTCAAGGTCGCCGCCTTCAACAATGGTGCGGTGGGCCTGACCTCCAAGGTGACCCTGGCCTGTCCGATCATCCCGCGCATCGATACCTGGCTGGACGAGATCGTGAAGCCCGCCGCCGTCATGTATTTCGGCGCTCCGGTCGTCGACCTGAGGGCGGGCTCCTATTCCTGCCGCCCGCGCAACAGTCAGCGCGGCGCCAAGCTCTCCGAGCATTCCTTCGGCAATGCGTTCGACGTGATGGCCTTCCGGCTGGCCGACGGGCGCGAAATCAAGGTGGCCACGGGCTGGAGGGGAGACCCCGTCGAGCAGGACTTCCTCCGCGAGGTGTTCGTGGGCGCCTGCCGGTACTTCACGACGGTGCTGGGCCCGGGCTCCGACGCCTTCCATTACGACCATTTCCACATCGATCTGGCCCGACACGATCCGCGCGGCACCCGCCGCATCTGCAAGCCGATCATCAAGTTCACGCCTCGGATCGACCCGGAGCAGAGCCGCCAGATCCTCCAGAGCGTGAGCGCTCAAGGCGACCTGCCGTCCGCGGAGTTGGAGCAGGACCTGCCCGTGGAGAGCGCCGCAGCCGGATATGCCTCCGATTCGTCGCTGGACGCGCCCATGGCGCCGCCCCTGGTCTCCGCTCCCGTGGCGCCGCCGGTCCAGCGCTCTTCCGGCTACGGGGCTGCCGACGTCTACACGCCTCCGCCGCCGCCCGGATACGGCGGCTATCCTGCGCAGCCAAGCGCGCGGCCGCCTCGGCAGACCTATGCACCACCGGGGCCTGGGCGCTCGTCCGCAGGGCAGCCCCTGGTGCTCAACGGACACGCCGCCTATTAAAGCGCAAGCGGAGCCTTGACCTTCGGGGCCGCCGCCCACATGGTCAAACAGACGTCAATCTGTCGACCTGTTGGAGCAGTGAAAATGAAGTGGCTGGCGGCTCTTATCTCTTGCCTGGTGGTGAGCGCACCCGTGCTTGCTCGCGAGATAACCCCGGCTGAGCGGCGGGAGAGGTCGCACGAGCTTTCCTTGAGAGGCTACGATGCCGGTTTGCCAGCCTGCTCCGATCCGGCAGTTCTCGGCAACATCGCCTCACGATTCGAGACCACGGAGCGTCGTTTCTGGAACTCCGACCTCAAGATCCTGGGTTTCGAGCGGATCGAGCAGGTCGCATGGCGTCCCTGGGGCCTCGACTACATCCCCCGCCGCTACTGCACCGGCACGGCCATCGTATCCGACGGTTACCGGCACAAGGTGAACTTCTCCATCCGCGAGGATCTCGGCTTCATCGGCATCGGCTGGGGAACCGAGGCCTGCGTCGACGGCTTCGACCGCCATTACGCCTACGCGCCCCATTGCAAGCAGGCCGCGCCTTGATCCTGAGGCGCTGCGCTGCCCTGGCGGGCGCCTGCCTCCTGCTGATCGTCCCTTGCGCGGCCCAGTCGCCGCGCGAGGTGAGGGGAGCCCCCATGGGGCGCTTCGATTTCTACGTTCTCGCCCTGTCCTGGGCGCCGGGCTATTGCGAAGCCAGTGGCCGGAAAAGCCGGCAATGCGACAGCGGAAGCGGTTTCGGATTCACGGTGCATGGGCTCTGGCCCCAGATGGAGCAGGGGTATCCCAGCTTCTGCGAGCCGAGCGGGCGTTTCGTTCCGAGCGCGGCGGTCAGGGAAATTTCGGGCCTCTTCCCGGACGACAACCTCGCCCGCTACCAGTGGCGCAAGCACGGAAGCTGCTCGGGCGAAAGCCCCAGCGGCTATTTCAAGGCCGTTCAGCGCGCCCGGGACCTGGTGCGCATTCCCGACAGCTTCAAGGCGCTCCACGACCGCTCGATGGTTCTCCCGAGCGAGATCGAGCGGGCGTTCATCAGCCTGAACCCGGGTCTGCGCGCCGACATGATGGCCGTGTCCTGCGGACGCCGCATCTTTCAGGAGGTTCGGATCTGCCTCGACAAGGACCTGCGCGGCTTCCGCCAGTGCCCGGAGGTCGACCGGGACGGATGTCGGGCGGGTGAAATCGCGGTCCCGGCGATGCGTTGAAGCATCGGGCGGGAGCGACGGTGGCTCCCGCGACGCATGCCGTTTCCGGGACGATGCGCTAGGATTGAAGAAATGAATTACCGCCATGCCTTTCACGCCGGCAACTTCGCCGATGTCATGAAACACGCGCTCCTGGTGCGGATCCTCGTCTATCTGCAGCGCAAGGAGACGCCGCTGCGGGTCATCGACACCCATGCGGGCATCGGTCTCTACGACCTGGCCGCCGAAGAGGCTGAGCGGACGGGGGAATGGGTCGAGGGAATCGGGCGCCTCGACGAGCCTTTTCCGGGGGAGGTCGAGGCGATCCTGACGCCTTACCGCAAGGTGATCGCCGATGTGCGTACGCGGCACGGCGAAACCATCTACCCGGGCTCGCCCGGCATCGTTCGGGAATTGCTGCGGCGTCAGGATCGCGGCGTCTTCGTCGAGCTGCATCCCGCCGATCACGCGGTGCTGAACGAGGCCTTCAACGCGGTGTCGAACCTCAAGGTGATGCATCTCGACGGGTGGACGGCCCTTCACGCGCTCATTCCCCCGAAGGAGAAGCGCGGCCTCGTGCTGATCGATCCGCCTTACGAAAAGACCGGCGAGCTGGAGCGGCTGGGCACCGAGCTTCTGGCGGCGCTCAAGAAATGGCCGACCGGCGTTTACGCAGGCTGGTACCCCGTGAAGGACGTGGCGCCTGTGGACGCGGTGGCCCGGCGCCTCCATGCCGAGAGCCCGCGCCCCGGCCTTCGTCTCGAACTCTATGTGGACGACCCAAACGATCCGTCGCGCCTGAACGGCAGCGGACTTTTCGTGCTCAATCCGCCCTGGTCGTTGAAGGACGAGGCGGAAGCCCTTCTGCCTGCGCTCGCGGAGCGCCTTTCCCGCAGCGGCTATGGGGCCTATCGCTGTGACGCCTTCGGGCCTCCTGCATAAGGCGGATTGCCGCCTCGGCCTGGAGAGGGCATGAAGGCAGCCGTTCCCAGGCGCATCCTCGACAGGACCCCTTTCATGCTCGTTCTTCGCTCCTCTCCTGCATCGCCCTTCGGCCGCAAGGTCAAGATCGCCGCTTCTCTCCTCGGTCTCACCGACCGCCTCCAGATCGTCGCTACGGATACGATGAGCCCCGAGGACAGCATCCGTCAGCAGAACCCGCTGGGGAAGATCCCCGCGCTGGTGCTGGAGAACGGCGAAGCGCTCTACGATTCCCGCGTGATCGTGGAGTATCTCGATTTCCTGGCGGGGGGCGGACGCCTGTTCCCGGCGGGCGAGGCCCGGTTCACGGCCCTGCGCGAGCAGGCGCTGTCCGACGGCATCATGGATGCGGCGCTGCTGCAGGTCTACGAGGGCCGCTTCCGCCCGGAGGAGAGGCACGAGCCCAAATGGGTCGACCATCAGGCCGGCAAGGTGGAGCGCGGGCTGGCCTATGCGGAGGCGCATCTCTCGACGCCGGCCGCCGATCTGCATATCGGCCATGTCGCCCTGGCCTGCGCGCTCGGTTATCTCGACCTGCGGTTCGCCGGCCGCTGGCGCGAGACCCATCCCAAGCTCGTGGCATGGCTCGCCGATTTCGAGGCCCGCGTCCCGGCTTTCGCCAAGACCAAGGTCACCGCGTAAGGGGAACGAAAAAAGGCCCGGGTTTCCCCGGGCCTTTTCTGTCGCGGATGCGACGGATCTTAGTAGGTGCCGAACTTGTAGCTCAGGCCCACGCGAACCGTGTGGAAGTCGACTTCGCTCTCGCCCACGTCCTCACCGTCGAACACGATGTTGTCGCCGTCGAAGCTGGTGTAGCGGTACTCGAGGCGGGTCGTCAGGTTGTTGGTGAAGGCGTACTCGAGACCAGCGCCCAGCGTCCAGCCGGTCAGCGTGTCGTCATCGGCGTCGCCGATGCCGTCAGACAGGCCCGCGAAGGCGAAACCACCGGTTGCGTAGATCAAAGCGCGATCGAACGCGAAGCCGGCGCGAGCGCGGATCGAGCCCTGCCAGTCGATGGAGGTGCCCGGAATCGACACGACGATGGGATTACCAGCATCGTCTTCGAACACGCCGTCGAAATCATCGTCGTCATCGCCGAAGACGCCTTCGATGTCGCCCTCGAGACCGACCACGAACGAGCCGATCTGGTAGTTGTAGCCAGCATGGACACCGGCCAGGAAGCCGTCGCCGTCGTCCCCGCCGAAGCCGGTGAACGGAACGCCGTCGACCGTGACGCCAGCCGGAACGGCGAAGTCGTTGTCGCCGGTATTCCAGCCATAGCCAACCTGACCACCGACGTAGAATCCGGTCCAGGTGAAGATCGGGGCAGCCGCCACGATCGGAGCCGGAGGAGCGGAGCGCATGGGCAGGTCCGCAGCCGAAGCAGCACCGGCGAAGCCGAACAGAGCGACGCTGGCGAGAAGAATCTTCTTCATGGTTTCTCTTTCCTTATCGATGTCATACTCCGCGCGAGCCGAGGGGATACCTGGTTCGAGCGGGGCACTATCCATTTATAGAGCGACAACCGCACGAGGGCTGTGACATGACAACCACAATCCCAAAAGGCACTGTGGCGGCAATGTGGCGATGTGGTTTGAATTCCCCTTATGGCCTCGCTGGACTCCACAACGCGCAACTTGGCAGTAAGTTCACGGCGGCCGTCGAAAAATGTCATTTTTTTGGCGAAGCCGCCAAATAGCGTTACGTGCTAGCATTTCAAGAGGTGGGCGATGATGAAGGCTGCGCTTGTCACGGGGGGAGCGAAGAGAATCGGACGGAGCATCGTCGAGCGGCTCGCGCGAGAGTGTTACGGTGTTGCGATCCACTGCCGCCGGTCCACGGATGTGGCGGAGGAGATGGTCTCCCGGATCGAAGCGGCGGGCGGCCGGGCCGCCGTCGTGCGCGGCGATCTTGCCGATGCGTCCGCGGTCGACCGTCTGGTGGGTGATGCAGCCGCCGCCCTCGGGCATCCATTGACGCTGCTCGTCAACAACGCATCGGAGTTCGAACCGGACGAGGTCGAGACCCTCTCGCAGGATCGCTGGGACAGGCACTTCGCCGTGAACCTGCGTGCGCCCGCCTTCCTGGCGCGCGACTTCTCGCGTCAGCTGCCCTCCGACCGCGAAGGCTCCATCGTCAACATCGTCGACCAGCGGGTCTGGAAGGTCACGCCGCAATTCTTCTCCTACACGCTGACGAAGGCGGCCCTGTTCACGGCGACGCAGACCATGGCCCAGGCGCTCGCGCCACGCATCCGCGTGAACGCCATCGGTCCCGGTCCCACATTGGCGAATGAGCGTCAGGGCGAGGAGGATTTCGGCAAGCAGGCCCGCGCCGTGCTCCTCGGCCGCGGCGGCACGCCGGAGGAGATCGCCGAGGCGGTGGTCTATCTCGCGGGGGCGCGCAGCGTCACGGGCCAGATGATCGCCGTCGACGGCGGTCAGCATCTCGCCTGGGAGACGCCCGACGTGGCAGGCATCAAGGAGTGAGGGCGATCGCCGAGATCAGCCGGCCGTAATCGGGCTCCTTGCGATGGGTGGTGCGGCGATAGCTGAAGAACCGCTCCTCATCGGAATAGGTGCAGAGCGCGAGATCGGTGAAGCTGCCAATGCCCGCCGCCTTCAGGCGGGCGCCGATGAAGCCCGGCAGATCGAACATGGCGTGGCCCGGCTTCTCCGCGGGACGGAGAAAGCGTTCGTGCCCGGGGGCTTCCTCGGCGAAGCGCTGGACGAAGTCGGGGCCGACCTCGTAGGCCGCCTGGCTGATCGTCGGGCCCAGCACCGCGACCGTCCGGCTGCGCTCCGCACCGAGGCGCTCCATGGCCTGAAGGGTGGATTCGAGAACGCCCGTCACGGCTCCGCGCCAGCCGGCATGGGCCGCGCCGATGACGCCGCCCTGCGGGTCCGCGAACAGCACCGGGCCGCAATCCGCCGTGGTGATGGCCAGCGCCAGGCCCGGCACCTTCGTGACCATGGCGTCGGCCTTGGGGCGCTCGGGCCCCCACGGACCTTCCACGAGGACCGCATCCGGCGAATGCACCTGGTAGACGCTGATCAGCGCCTCCGGCGCGACGTCCAGAGTCTCCGCCATTCGCCGGCGGTTTTCCCTCACCCGCTCCGGTTCGTCCGAGGAGCCGATGCCGCCGTTGAGGGAGGCGTAGAGGCCCTCCGACACCCCGCCCTGACGCGTGAAGAAGGCGTGGCGGATCGTCGGCAGGGAGGCGAGGGCGGGAGCTTGGATGAGCATGGGCTTGAAACTTCAGGAAGCAATGGAAGGGGGCGGCAATCCGGGAACGGCCTGGAGGCCTTTATGGGTAACGGCCAAAACCTTAAAGAGGTCGCCCATGCCCTTGTCGCCGCGCTCGGTCAGGCGCGCGAGGGCGGCTTCGATGTCGGCGGCTTGGGCCGGCGTGGCGCGCATCTTGAGAGACGTGGCCCGTGCCTCGATCCCGAGAGCCAGGAGGAAGTCGCGCTGGCTCGCGGGGCCGTGCGCGTAGAGGCCCTGCGCCGAGGCTGCCTGCGCCAGGCGGTGAAAGTCCACATGGGCTGTCAGGTCGGCCTCGCCCGGTTCCTCCAGCGGATCGACCGGGGTGTGCTTCTTCAAGGCCTGCAGCGTGTCGCCGAAGGCCGGGCCCCAATAACCGTAATCGATCACGAGCGCGGCGCCCGTGTCGCGGGCAAGCCTGCGGGAGAGGTCCTGGATGATGTCGATGGACAGGGAGGGCCATTCGAGCACGTCGCCGATCCGCAGCGGCTTGCCGAGCGGCCCCTCGGCCTCCGGGCGCAGGCCGAAGATCAGGCGGTCGCCTTCGAGACCCACAAGGCGCTCGCACCAGCCGCGCTCCGTGGCGATGAACTGGCGCACGGGCAGCGCATCGAAGAACTCGTTGGCGACGAGGAGCAGCGGACCGTCCGGCACATCCTCCAGCCTCTCGTGCCATTGAACAGGAAGGCCGGAGGATGCGAGCGTCGCCTGCTGCCTCTGGCGCAGGGCCGGGCTCACTTCCACCAGGTGCACCTGCGCGGCGGTGAGAAAATCCGGCACGAGCCTCGCGGCCCGCAGCAGATCCGCCATCAGGGTGCCGCGTCCCGGTCCGAGCTCCACCAGATGAACCGGGTTGGGGCGGCCCATGCCGCTCCAGACCTCCAGCAGCCATAGGCCGATCAGCTCCCCGAACATTTGGCTGATCTCGGGCGCGGTGGTGAAGTCGCCGCCCGCGCCCAACGGGTCCCGGGTGGCGTAGTAGTGCCTCAGGCACAGGCTCATGTAGCGTTCGACCGTGATCGGCCCCTCGATGGCGATGAGCTCGCGCACATGCCGGCCCAGGGACGTCATGCGGCCTCGACGGTCTGTGCTGGGCGCGTATAGCCGCGCAGAGCCATGACGATGAACACGAAGCCGACGATCGCCATGGGCACCGAGAGCAGCATTCCCATGGTGACGCCGCCCCCTAAGCCCTGCACGGACGACCCGAAGAGGAAGCCGAGCTGCGCATCGGGCTCCCGGAAGAACTCGCACAGGATTCGGGCCGTGGCGTATCCCAGCACGAAGATGCCGCCGAGGAGGCCCGGGCGCCTGAAGCCGAAGGCCCGCGCGGCGATCGCCATGACGACGAACAGCAGCAGACCCTCGCCCAGGGCTTCATAGAGCTGGCTCGGATGCCGGGGGACCGGCCCCGCATGCGGGAACACGACGGCGAAGGGAAAGTCCGGGGCGGGGCGGCCCCACAATTCGCCGTTGATGAAGTTGGCGATGCGCCCGAAGAACAGGCCGATGGGCGTCACCACGGCGGCCATGTCGAGCAGTGCCAAACCGTTGAGGCCGCGCGAGCGGGCGAAGAGCACGAGCGCCAGAACCGCGCCGAGAAAACCCCCATGGAAGGACATGCCGCCATGCCAGACGGCCAACGCCTCGAGCGGGTTCTGGAGATAGGCGCCGAAATTGTAGAACAGCACATAGCCCAGGCGGCCGCCGAGCACGACGCCAAGCGCGACCCAGACGATGAGGTCGTCGATGTCCGTCGGTTTCGGCTGGCGTAGCGGCCCCCAGAGTCCCGATCGGGCCGCGAGGCGCTTGGCATAGAACCAACCGCCCAGGAGGCCCGCCACATAAGCGAGCGCGTACCAGCGGATCGCGAAGGGGCCGATCGAGAAGGCGACGGGATCGAGGATGGGAAATGACAGCGGCATGACGGGCCTTCGGTGAACGCTGTGCCATTGGACCGGGCGGGGACCGATCGTCAACCCTGTTGCAGTTTCCGTCAAATGCGCCCACATCTGCTTTTTCTGGGCTTATAAGCCTCTCAAATCGTGTGGACCCTCGATCATGACCCAATCCTCGAACCGGATCTTCGATGAACTCGCCCGCTTCGCCACCGATGCCGCGGGCGCCGCGCAGGGCGTCAGGCGCGAGGTCGAAACCGTGGTCCGCAGCCAATTCGAGCGCCTGATCAGGGACATGGATGTCGCCACCCGCGAGGAAGTGGAGGTGCTGCGCGAGATGGTTCTCGCCGCCCGGGCCGAGAACGAGCGACTGGAGGCCCGCCTGAAGGTCCTGGAGGAAAGGCTCGCCTCGTCCGCCGGCCCGGCCGTCTCCTAGCCTTTCGGGGTATGGGCCCTGCATAAGGCGCAGCCCTCCTGTTGTGGACAGGTTCTGAAGGCGCATTGTGAGCAGGGGCAAAATCTAAGACTGTGATTCATGCGCTGATTCGGGCATGACGTGGCAAGAATCTCGGATGCTTCTGTGTATTCGAGAAGCTCTTTGCAAATATTGTCCGAACTTACGAAATGATATTGCCTGCTTGTGTTTACCATAATGCAGACAAAACAGCTTTTTGGATCGACATGTCTCAGCATCACATCGAAATCGATCGCGTGGAACATCCCCTTGACGTTGTCGAGCGGCTGGCTTCCCTGCGGCACTGGATTTTCGATCGGGCGGAAGCTGACGAAATGTCGGTTTCGGTGGCCGGCCGCTGGGCCGATTACGATATCGCCTTCACCTGGATCGAGGACGTGGAGGCCCTCCACGTCGCCTGCGCCTTCGACCTGAAGGTGCCCGAGCGGCGGCGCCAGGACGTGCTGCAGTTGATTTCCCTCATCAACGAGCAGCTGTGGGTCGGCCATTTCGACCTGTGGAGCTCGGAGAACGTGGTGATGTTCCGCCATTCCCTCCTGCTGGCGGGCGGCGCGGACCCGACGCAGGGCCAGTGCGAGACCATGCTGCGCGTGGCCGTGGAGGCCTGCGAGCGGTATTTCCAGGCGTTCCAGTTCGTGATCTGGGCCGGCAAGTCGGCGCGCGAGGCCCTCGATAGCGTTCTGTTCGAGACCGAGGGCGAGGCTTGAAATTTCGAGCCTAAACGAGCCTCGACAGGGCAGGGCGGCATGTGAATAGTAGCGGCCGTCGCTTCACTCCCACGCCGGAAGATTCCCGATGTCGATCAATCCTGACCGCTTGCCTTCGTCCCTTGTTCTCGTCGGTGCCGGCAAGATGGGCGGCTCCATGCTGGAGGGCTGGCTCAAGGTAGGCATGAAGCCCTCCGGCATGACGGTGATCGATCCTCGCGCGTCGGACGAGATGGTGCGCTTCTGCACAGAAATGGGCATTGCGCTCAATCCCGCCGATCCCTCGGCGCCCGACGTCCTCGTGCTCGCCATTAAGCCGCAGATGCTCGACGCGGCCGCGCCCGCCTTGGCCGCGTGGGTCGGTCCGCAGACGCTCATCATCTCGATCCTGGCAGGCAAGACCATCGGCGACCTGAGGAGCAGGATTCCGTCCGCCTCCGCGGTCGTGCGCGCCATGCCGAACCTGCCTGCGAGCATCGGGCGCGGGGCGACCGGCGCGGCCGCCAATGCCGAGGTTTCGGAAAAGCACCGGTCGATGGCCGATGCGCTCCTGTCGAGCAACGGCATCGTCGAGTGGCTGCCGTCCGAAGACCTCATCGATGCGGTTACCGCCGTTTCCGGTTCGGGACCGGCTTATGTGTTCCATCTCGTCGAATGCCTGGCGGAAGCGGGCGCCGCCGCCGGGCTGCCCGCCGAGCTTGCACAGCGGCTGGCGCGCGCCACCGTGACGGGCGCGGGCGAACTTCTGTTCCAGAGCGACCTGCCGCCCGCGACCCTGCGCCAGAACGTGACCTCGCCGGGGGGCACCACGGCGGCGGCGCTTGAGGTTCTCATGCGCGATCCGGATGGGCTGAAAGGCCTCATGCGCGAGGCGGTGGCTGCGGCCAAGCGCCGTGCGGAGGAGCTCGCGGGCTGACAGACGGGCTTGGGCGCCTAGAGCTGTTTCCACGGGCGTGGAATCATCTCTCTTCTGGGGTGTGCCGCTTTTTTGGCGGCGAACCGGAGCCACTTCGCCGAAAAATGCTCTAGATCCACGGGACGATTGCATGTTCAGGAGAATGCCATGACGGTGGAATCCCCGGTCGACAAGCGCAGCGCCATCATCGATGCCCTGATGGGACTGGCCGCCACGCGGCCCTGGAGCGAGATTGAGATCAACGACATCGCGCAAGCCGCGGGCGTCTCGCTGGCGGAGTTCCGCGATCTCTTCCCGTCGAAAGGCGCAGTGCTCGGGGGGCTCTCGCGGCGGATCGACCGCAGGGTGCTGCAGGAGACGACGGACGATCTCGCCGGCGAACCCGCCCGTGAGCGCATCTTCGACGTGCTCATGCGCCGCTTCGATGCGCTTGAACCCTACAAGGAAGCGCTCCGCCGGATTTTCCGCGACATCCAGTACGATCCCCTCTCGATGGCGGCCCTGCATCAGGTGGCCGTGAATTCCATGCGCTTCATGCTGGCCGCGGCAGGCATCGGCACGGAAGGGCCGCTCGGAACGCTCAAACTGCAGGGGGCGGTGCTCGTCTATTCCAACACCTTACGCACATGGCTCGACGACGATGATCCGACCCTCGCCAGAACCATGGCGCGGCTCGACCGCGAGCTGCGCCGTGGCGAGCGCGTGCTCGAAGGCGCCGAGGATCTGCGCCGGTTGACGGCTCCACTGCGTGCCGTCGGGCGCGCGCTGAGGGAAGGGCGCCGCTCCACGCGCCGCGAGCGACGCGAAACACGGGAAGGCGACGCGGACAATCCCGCCGCCGCCATCTGACGGAGAAGGGGGCATTCATGGACCAGGCGCCATCGCCGACGCCGACGATCACGTTCGACGACTTTCTGAAGGTAGACATCCGCGTCGGACGGATCACAGCCGCGGAGCCTTTTCCGCAGGCCCGCAAGCCGGCCTTCAAGCTCACCATCGATTTCGGTCCCGAGATCGGCACCAAGCGTTCATCCGCCCAGATCACCGTGAACCACACGATCGAGGAACTGGTCGGATCGCTGGTGCTCGCCGTGGTCAATTTCCCGCCGCGCCAGATCGGTCCGTTCATGTCGGAGGTTCTCACCCTCGGGGTGCCGGACGCGAACGGCGACGTGATGCTCATCCGCCCCGACCGCGACGTGCCGGTGGGCGGAAGGCTTTATTGAAGCCACGGTCCGAGCGGTCGGGACGTCATCACCGGCCGCGTGCCGGTGATCTCGCTTCGGTGAAGCGTTGCGTTCTTCCAATCGGGATGGCTGGAACAGGTTCGGCCATAACGGGGCTGAGCGCCATCAGGCCGGCAGGCGCACCGTCGCGCGCAGGCCTCCGAGCGGGCTCTCGCTCAAGGTGATGTCTCCACCGTGAGCGCGCGCGATGTCGCGCGCGATGGACAGGCCGAGGCCGGAGCCGCCTTTGTCCTGGTTGCGGGCCTCGTCCAGGCGCACGAAGGGCTTGAACACTTCCTCGCGCTGGCCCTCCGGAATGCCCGGGCCGTCGTCGTCTACGTGCAGCACAAGCCAGCGCGTTTCATGGTTGGCGGAAATCTCGATGCGCTTGCCATGGCGCGCGGCGTTGGACACGAGGTTGAAGAGCAGGCGCCGGAAGGCATCGGGACGAACGATGATGATGGGATCGCCCACGATGTCGAGTCCCGTCACGTGGCCCTGGCGCTCCGCGTCCGACTGCACCTCCTCAAGAAGCTGCCGCAGATCCGCTTCCCCTGCCTGCTCGCCCGCGTCGTCGCCTGCGCCGCGCGCGAAGGCGAGATAGCCCTCCAGCATACGGCTCATCTCGTCCACGTCGCGCTTGAGGTCCTCGATCTCCGGCGTTGCGGGCATGAGCGCAAGCGAGAGCGTGAAGCGTGTGAGAATGGTGCGCAGATCGTGGCTGACACCGTTGAGCATGGTCGTGCGCTGTTCGAGGTTGCGCTCGATGCGGCGCTTCATCTCGATGAAGGCGTAGCCGGCCTGGCGCACCTCGCGCGCGCCGCGCGGGCGAAAGTCGATCTCCCGACCCTTGCCGAGCGCTTCGGCGGCCTCCGCGAGCCGAAGGATTGGGCGGATCTGGTTGCGCAGGAACAGGATTGCGATGCCCAAGAGCACGAAGGACGAGCCGCCCATCCAGACCAGGAAGATGTGCGAGTTCGACGCATAGGCCTGGCTGCGCCGCGCGAGAACCCGCATCACGGTGTCCTGATCGAGCTTGATGCGCACTTCCACGAAGTTGGAGCGTCCCACCGTGTCGAGCCAGTAGGGCCGGTCGATCTGGCGGCGCAGCTCGTTGGAGAGGGTTTCGTCCAGGATCGAGAAGAACGGCTTCGGGCCCGGCGGCGGCAGATCCGCATTGTGCAGAATGTCCATGTCGAGCTGGAGGCTTTCGGACGCGATGCGCGCGAGCGTCGATGCGTTCCTGTCCTGCGGGTAACTCTCGTAGATCTGGATGAGGGCTGCGATGTCCGCCGTGACGGCGGAGGACAGGCGGCGCGTCACCAGCTCGTAATGCCGCTCCATGAACACGTAGGCGACCACGGATTGCAGCAGGATGACCGGCGCGATGATGATGATGAGCGCGCGCGCATAAAGCCCCTTCGGCAGAAATCTGCCGAACCAGCGCGCCGCCCGATCGAGCGGCGTGTAGTGAAGGGCCGCGCCGATTTTCATCGGTCGATCACGAGGCGATAGCCGATCCCGCGCACGGTCTGCAGAAAAATCGGATTGGCGGGATCGTTCTCGATCTTGCGACGCAGACGGTTGATCTGCACGTCCACGGTCCTCTCGTTGGCGGCGGCGCCGTTCCCGGCAAGCGCCTCGCGCGGGACGTTGTCGCCGGCGGCGGAGCCCAGAATCGTCAGGATCTCGCGCTCACGCTCCGTGATGCGCACCACCTCCTCGTCGCGGCGCAGCTCGCCGCGATCGAATCGATAGGAGAAGGGGCCGAAATGGATGGTGTCGGGAACATCTCCGCCCCGGGCGCCCGGGGCCGGGACGGCGCGCCTGAGGATATTGCCGAGACGCAGCAGAAGCTCGCGCGGCTCGAAGGGCTTTGCGAGATAGTCGTCCGCCCCGATCTCGAGGCCCGTCACGCGGTCCGACGTATCGGACCGGGCCGTGAGCATCAGGATCGGTACCTGGGAGGTCTGCCGGATGCTGCGGGCATAATCGAAGCCGGTTTCCCCGGGCATCATCACGTCGAGAACCAGGGCGTCGAACAGGAAACTCTCGGTTTTGGATCGGGCTTCCGCGGCGCTGGCGGCCGCCGTCACCCGATAGCCGTTCTCCGACAGGAACCGCGTGAGGAGGTCGCGCAGACGCCGGTCGTCGTCCACCACGAGAACGTGCGGGGCGTGGTCGGGGATATCGATGCGGGTCGCTTCCATGGGCTCGAGGATGCTGGAGAAAGAGGCACCCTGCTTTATCAGGTTTTGTCGGGCCCGAATACGAGGCGCTTCACATGCTCGCGGTCATCCGGATCGATCAGGCTCAGGAGGTACCGGCTGACAGCCTCCTTGGCGGCGGGCTCCGCATCCGCCAGGGCCCGCATGATCCGGCGGGTCTGGAGCTTGGCGAGCTTCAGGGCGAGGTCGTGGCCTTGCGGCGTGGCGTGGAGAAGCCGCTGACGCCGGTCGGCCGTGCCCATCCGGCTTTCGATGAAGTTCTTTTCGATCAGCTCCTTGAGAACGCGGTTCAGGCTCTGCTTCGTGATCCTGAGGATGTCCAGAAGCTCCGCGATCGTCAGGCCCGGCTGGCGGCTGACGAAGTGCAGGACCCGGTGGTGCGCCCGACCGAAGCCATATTCGTCCAGGATCCTGTCCGGATCGCTGACGAAGTCGCGATAGGCGAAGAAGAACAGCTCGATCAGGTCGTAGGCCGGCGTTTCGGCCAGGATATCCCTTTCGAGGGTCTGCTCGGAGGATCGTCTCTTGAAAGCCGGGATCGCGTCAGGCACCGTCCCCATCCAGTTTTATGTCAGCCTTGTTGACATATCTCAGGACGATTGTTACTCGTCAAGCCGCTTTCGTGAAATGAATGGAACCCAAAGATCACGGATGCGACCGGAAATTACACGGCCCCGGTTTGCCACAAAGGTCGGCATTAAAGGAGAAGACGATGTCCGCGACCCCCTTCGATCAACGTGATGGATGGATCTGGTACGACGGGCAGCTCGTACCCTGGAAAGACGCAAAGCTCCACGTTCTCTCGCACGGTCTCCATTACGGCTCGAGCGTGTTCGAGGGCGAGCGCGCCTATGGGGGCGAGATCTTCAAATCGACCCAGCATTCCGAGCGCCTGAAGAAATCGGCCCAGATCCTGGATTTCGAGATCCCCTACACGGTGGCCGAGATCGACGCCGCCAAGCGCCTCGTGCTGGAGAAGAACGGCATGATCGACGCCTATCTGCGCCCCGTTGCTTGGCGCGGCTCGGAGATGATGGGCGTGGCCGCGCAGGCGAACATGATCCATCTCGCCATCGCCGCATGGGAATGGCCGAGCTATTTCGATCCGGCTCAGAAGATGAAGGGCATCCGCATCGATATGGCGGATTACCGCCGCCCGGATCCGGCGACGGCGCCGTCCACGGCCAAGGCCGCAGGTCTGTACATGATCTGCACCATCTCGAAGCACAAGGCGGAGCGCAAGGGCTATGCCGATGCGCTCATGCTAGACTGGCAGGGCCGCGTCGCCGAATGCACGGGCGCCAACGTGTTCTTCGTGAAGGAGGGTGTGGTCCATACCCCGGTCGCCGACTGCTTCCTCGACGGCATCACGCGCCAGACCGTGATCGAGATCGCCAAGCGCCGCGGTCTTGAAGTGGCCGAGCGCCGGATCATGCCGGACGAACTCTCGGGCTTCCAGGAGTGCTTCATCACCGGCACGGCGGCCGAGGTGACGCCGGTGTCGGAGGTCGGACCCTACACCTACACGCCGGGCGCCATCACCAAGATGCTGATGGACGACTACACGGCCGAGGTGCAACCCAAGGCCAAGGCTGCGTAAGCCTTTTCCGGTTTCTGTGCGACACGGCATGCCCGGGCTCGTCCCGGGCATTTTTCGTGGGAGCTCGTTCCGGGGGGCCGGCCACGGGAAGCAGGCCGTTCGGGCGCGAACAAACTCGGAACCCGAGCGTGGCCGCAAGTTCGCCGCGTAGCCTGTGGATAACGGGGACGAGTCGGCGGAGGTAGTCCGTCTTTCCGCAGCGGAACCAACACCATGATTCAGATGTTCTCGTTTTGGAACAAACAGAGAACAATAGGAGTCTCGCATGACATCGCACAGCAAAGCCACCGGTCAGCAGGCCCATGAGCCTGCTCACGAGCGCCAGCATGCTCCCGCGGCCGAGAACCCGAAAGGGAGCCCGGATGCTCAGGGCAACCAGATCAAGGATCCCGAGGATTGGGTGACGGGGCATGAGCCGATGACCGGGGCGCAGGCGTCCTATCTCAAGACGCTCTCGGAGCAGGCCCACGAGCCCGAAGCCTACGATCCCAAGCTCGACAAGGCCGAAGCCTCCAAGCGCATCGACCAGCTCAAGCAGGACAGGGACCGTTAATCCTTTCGGATCGATCCCGCCTTTTCGGCATTGGATAAGATGGTCCGCCCCTTCCGCCGGGGGCGGACCATCACCACATTGAAGGCTGGAGCATCGTGCTCCGGAAGGATGAAACGCAACGATGATGAAACTTGCTTCTCGCCGAAGCCGCGTCATGGTCGCTCTGGCTGCCGCCCTGGTTCTGGCCGGCAGCGCCGCCGAGGCTCGCGTCGGCGGACGGGGCAGCTTCGGATCGCGCGGCGGACGCACCTATACGCCGCCGCCGGCCACTCGGACGGCGCCCGAGGCGGCCGCGCCGATTCAGCGCTCGCAGATTCCGAACCAGGGGCCGAACCTCAATCGTCCCGGCACCCCGGCTCCGAACGTGGCGCAGCCGCGCCGCTTCGGCTTCGGCACCGGCCTCATGGCCGGCCTCTTCGGCGCGGGCCTGCTCGGCCTGCTGATGGGCAACGGCTTCTTCGGCGGCCTCGCCGGTCTCGCCTCCATCATGGGGCTTCTGCTCCAGATCGGCCTGATCGTGCTGCTGATCTCGTTCGCCATGAAGTGGTTCCGCCGGCGTCAGGAGCCGTCCTATGCGGGACCGCAGGGGCATCAACAAAGCATGGCCGGGGGCAGCGTGCCTCCCGCGGGCGGACGTCCCATGGGCGGTGGACTCGGCGGGATCGGCGGCCTCGGCGGTGGCGCTCTCGGCGGCGCCTTGGGCGGGCTGAACCAGTCGCGCCGCCGCACGGAGGTGCGCGACGAGGTCGGCATCGGCGAGAAGGATTACGCGGCCTTCGAGCGTTCCCTCGTCGAGCTGCAGGACGCCTATTCGCGCCAGGACATCGAGAAGCTCTGGACTATGGCGACGCCCGAAATGGCGGGCTACATCCAGGAGGAGCTCAACGACAACAACGCGCGCGGCGTCGTGAACAAGGTCACGGACGTGCGCCTGCTTCAGGGCGATCTGTCCGAGGCGTGGCGTGAAGGCACGACCGAGTATGCGACCGTCGCCATGCGGTTCTCGCTGATCGACATCCTGACCGACAAGGCCACGGGCCGGGTGCTTGAAGGCGATCCTTCGAAGCCCGAGCAGGCCACGGAGCTGTGGACGTTCCGCCGCGACCAGGGTGGCCCCTGGAAGATCTCCGCGATCCAGCAGGCTTAAGGCCTCTCGATCGTCAACTATGGGAAAGCGGCCGGTTCTCCGGCCGCTTTTTTGTTGGCACGCTCGCGATGAGCGATCACTCCGCAGCCTGGCGGCGGTTGGCGTGAGAGCCCTCGCGAACCTCCTCGATGATCTTCTTGACGAAAGCGTCGAGATCGCCCGGGTTGCGGCTGGTGATCACGCCCTGATCGGTCACCACCGTCTCGTCGCGCCACTCGCCACCGGCATTCATCACGTCCGTCTTGATAGAATGGTACGAGGTGCATGCCTTGCCCTTGAGCACGCCCGCCTCCACGAGTAGCCAGGGCGCGTGGCAGATGGCGGCGATGACTTTGCCGGACGAATAGAAGGCGCGGATGATCTCGATGGCTTTCTGCTCGACGCGCAGCTTGTCGGGATTGATCTGGCCGCCAGGCAGCACGAGCGCGTCGTAGGCGGCAGGGTCGACATTCTCGAGATCCTTGTCGACCTTCACGCTCTTGCCCCAATCCTTCTCGTCCCAGCCGCGAATTTCGGACTGATTCATGCGCGATTTGGGGGCGGCCACCTCGACCGTTGCGCCTGCTTCCGAGAGCTTCTGCTGCGGCACCATGAGTTCCGACTGCTCGAATCCGTCCGTCGCCATGATGAGGATCTTGGCGTGTTGAATTTCAGGCATGATGCTCTCCATTGATTGTGAGCGCGCCGTCCGGAGGAGCGGATCTGCCCTTGCCGATCACCCGACGCGCTGCTGTGAAAAGGAGCACCGGCGCATCCCGTCCGATGCCCTCTGTGGACGCCCATGGAACGGATGAGGCGGGCAGGGGTTCCGAACGCCACGCGTGTTCGGAACCTGGTTTGCGTAGGCCGGTTGACTGAGGTCGCGGACAATTCAACAGGGATGACGAGAATGGCCAATCCAGGAATGCCCACAGACGAGCCGTCGCCCGGTGGAAACATTCCGAGCGATGTGCCGCCGCCCGGCAGCGATCCCGACGATCTGCCGGATACGGGCCCGACTGGTCCGCGCACGCCCTATCCCGTGAACGATCCGGGCATCATGGATCCGAAGGGGCCGGGTTCGGAGCCCGATTATCTGCCCGGAAACCCGACCGATCCGGGAACGCGGTTCTAGCAAGCGAAAGGTCAGATTTCGAGGATCGCGTAGGGTTTTCCGTTCGGCTTCTCGATGTGCTTGGCGACGTTGTAGACCGGTTGCCCGCCAGGCGTGCGGCCTTCGAAACGGCCGCGATGGGCATGGCCGTGCACGATGGCGTTGACCTTGAAGCGGTCGATGGTCTCGGCCAGGCGCGAGGAGCCGAGGAAGGGATAGATCTCCAGAGGCTCGCTCTCAATGGTATCGGGCACCGGCGCGTAGTGCAGAACGACGACGGAGCGTTTGGCGCGCACCTGGCGCATGGCGTTTTCGAGCCGCAAGGTCTCGTTCATGGTCTCGTTGACGAACTGCTTCATGGCGGGCTCGCCGAAGAAGCCCAGCATGCGCCGCCCGAAGCCGCCCGCAAAGCCCTTTACGCCGACGAAGCCGACACCGTCGATCTCGACGGATTGTCCGTCGAGCACTTTCATGCCCGCCTCGCGCAGGATCCGCGCGACCTCTTCATGAGCGCCGCACTCGTAGTCGTGATTGCCGAGCACGCCCACGACGGGGATCGAGCAGGCCTTGAGATCCTGCGCGAGGATCTCGGCCTCCTTTGGCTTGCCGAGATCCGTGAGATCACCGGCAAGGACGAGAACGTCCGCCTCCTTGGAGATTTCGCCGAACAGTTCACGATAGGAGCTGCCGTTGTCTTCGCGCACGTGAAGGTCGCCCATCGCCGCGACCTTCAGAATCTTCTCACCGTCACTCATTCCGCCATTCACCTTCGCCGCCCACATCGGCGAAGCCCCATTGCTTCACGTCGATCTCGTAGTCGATCCGCGAGAACATCCGCCCGCGGCACACCTTCATCTGCGGCGGCGGCAAATCGCGTTGTTTGGTCAACCGGTCGAGCAGCTCGTCCATCACCCAGCGCGGGACCTTGTCGCGCTCGGACGGATAGATCCAGCGGAAGTTGAGCAGGTGCATGAGCAGCACCTCCCAATGAACTTCCATGTAGGCCAGCAGGCGATGCCAGTCGATCTGATCATGCGCCTTGAGGATGGTGTGCGCCACGTCTGCGCCGTCGTAGCGGTGGCGAAGCTGGATGAAGCACTTGGACCAGACGAGCTCGGTCGGACCGACGATGCGCACCGGATGGCCGAACACCTCGATCTGCCGGGCATGCTCGAACCAGGGATCGCCGATCGGCATCGTGCCGTTCGACGAGGCGAAGATCACATCGAAGAAGTACTGACCCTTGAACACCTTCCCCAGCCAGCGGTCGTCCTCGATCTCGACGGAGTATCCAAGGTTCTTGAAATGCGAGAGGACCCGCGTGTAGTCGCCGGCCTTGCAGAAGATGTCCAGGTCCTTGGTGGGACGCGTGATGCCGGTATAGGCCGAAAGGGCATAGGTGCCGGCCAGCAGGAAGGGCAGGCCGAGCTGGTTGAGCTCCCGGAGAGCTTCTGCGTAGAAGGCCTCGGATTCCGGATGCTTGAGCGTCGGCTCCGCCTTCGCGTCGATGATCGGAACCGCGTAGGGAGGAGCATGGGCGGTGAGGTCTGGGTCGTGAGCTGCCATGGGCCTTGTCCAAAGCGGGGCCGATGATGACCCGCGTTCGACAACCGTATGGCCGTTATGAAGTTCCGCGACGGCTCGGTTTGAGCCTTTGAAGGGGTCCCTCAGGCGCCGAGGCGGATCGGCTCCCGCGAGGCTGCGTTCATCGCCCGCCCGAGAAGCCCCAGCGTCCTCCAGATGGGCTGCGTCTTCGTCTCGTGCGAAGACAGGAGGAGCTTCAACTCGGCGAGGTTTTCCTCCTTGGTCTGCAAAGTCTTGCCGTCCTTGGTCAGTTTCAGGCCCGCCTGTGTCATGGAATTCCACACGGCTCCCGGAATGTCCTCCTCCTTGTTGTGGAGAGCGAGCCAGACCAACAGGTTGATCGGGTCGTGGGACACGCCGCCACCGAGGACCGGCGATGCCAGGGTGGTGAGCTGGGCGCCTTCCCCGGTGCGCTCGGCGACGGCCTTGTTGAAATAATCCGTGCGGATCTTGCGTTCGCTCTGTCCCTGTTCCGGAAGGCAAGGGTGCAGGGCATTCTGTTCGATGAGGATCGAAATAACTTGGATCATGTTCTCCAGGTTGTGATCTTTGAATGCGGGCAGGCCCATGATCTCCCGCAAGGAGCGGGGGCCGGCTTCGAGCGTGGACACGAGGTTCCCGATCAGAGCCGGCTGTATGTTGAGCGTATGACGGATGCCCTTGACTTCATGGGAGGCATTGCCGGCGTTTGTCAGGGCAATTCTCGTCTCACGCCATCGGTCCGCGACGGATCGGCGGCTGAGCCGGAGTGGACCTTTGACGAAGATGTCGCGCCGAAACTGCTGATTGACGATGTGATCACGGACCGTTTCGCGGAAATCAACGTCGTCGATCCCGGCGAGCAGCTCCTGCTGCTCCTTCGTCAGATGAATGATGTCCAGGCCGGAGATCGCGCTGGCTGGACCCACCCATGTGAGCTTGGCTTCCGACAATTCGCGGATCACATCCTTGAAGTAGAATGGGGTCAGGTCGCGGTTGAAGTATTCGTGCGCGATGTAGTTGCGGCTGGCCTTCTTCATCTGCTTGAGATGCCCGTCCAGCAACGGGTGGCTCTTGAAATAGCCGGCCTCCAGACGATGGAGGGATTCGATGAACTCGAGGGAGGCGGAGACGCGCGGCAGCAGGGGCCGGGATGCTCCCTGGGATTGCGCATGCTCCGTCAGAAGATGCCTGAGCGGCATCATGGCGGCCCAGCCCGGCATGCAGTTGTACGAGATATAGACGATGCCGCCGGGCTTCAGCCTCTTGGCGATGAAGGCGACGATGTCCTGTCGCGCCTCGGGCGAGATCCAGCTGTAGATTCCATGCAGGACGATGAAGTCGAATTCCGGCAGATCCCTGCGCTGCAGGTACTGGCCGAAGCTGTCATCGGAGAAATGCACGTTCGGGAGCTTGGCCGTCCGCGCTAGATCCTGCGCGCCCGCGATATGGCCCGGGTTGAAGTCGGTCGCATAGAACTGGATGTGCGGATTGCTCGCCGCCAGAACGTTGGTGGTGTAGCCCTGGCCGCAGCCCAGTTCGCAGTAATTGCGCGGCTCCAGGTCCGAGCCCGGGGCTTCGACGCCGCGTAGGAGGGCGAACAGGCTCAGAAGATGGGGCGTCAGCGCCTTGTAGAAGCCGTAAGTGTAATCGACATCGGTGACGTAGCCCGAATTCCAGGTGCTCATGGTCAACCCACCCTATCCGCAATCGTGTGGTCGTATATCGCGATTATACGTTATACAGACACATTTGCAGATGGAACTGGCCGGATCAAGCCTTTCCGGGGCTAATGGTCTCCATGAGAGATGCGCACATCCCGCGGACTGTTGAGGATTTCCAGCAGGCTCGTGGCGATGTGCCGGGCCTCGTCGTCCTTCAGGCGCAGCAGGAAGGGGGGCATCATCCCGGCCTGCAGACCCACCACCGCCAATCCGTGCTCGTCGGTTCCCACGTCGATGGTCGAGGAGGTGACTTCCACCAGTTCTTCGGGAGTCTCATCCTGGTCGTCGCTGCTTTCGCCAATGGCGATGAGGAGCTGGCTGAGGGCCTTGACCAGGGAGCGGGCGGCATGGGGATCCATGACCACGGCCGTCGATTGCTCATCCTTCTGGAACGCGATCTGGATGTTGTCGCCTTCGAGCGTGACGGAGATACCTGCCATTGTCGTTCTCATCCTTTCCGTCGCCAGAGCATTGGACCGAAAAGCGGACATCGCCTTCCGGGCACGCCCGATGCTCCTCTTCTTGATAGCGCATCCTCGGGCGCGGAAAAACCGGGTCCGACGGCCCGCCTCCTATGTTAGGAGGTCGGACGCATGCGGGAAAAGGCAAGATCCTCGTACGACAGGTGCACCCCGCTCCCAAGAGGGCAGGGCGCAACCACGCCGGTGCTCACAGTTTTTTGTGAGGGGAACGGCGTCCCCGCATGGCCGAAAGGGTCAGGTGCCGCGCTTGCGGCCGCCGATGCCGCCCGCGTCTGCAGCGTTCACCTCAGGGCGCCCGACCGTTCCGGCGCCGGCCGCACCCGCTCCCGAGAGCATGCTGCCGCCCATGCCCATATCGGCTGCCTGCTGGATGCGCAGGTTGTTCTGCACATGGGTGACTCCCGAGACGGAGGCCGCGATGTCCTCCGCATGCCGCTTCTCAAATCGGCTGTTCACGGTGCCGCTTAAGGTGACCTCGCGGTTCGACACCGAGACCTCGATCTCGGAGGCGTCGATATGCGGGTCCTCCGTCAGGCGGTCGTTCACGTCCTCCATAATCCTGGCGTCCGACCGCTGATAGCCTTTCGGGCCGCGGCCGCGATGCTGGCCAGCCTGGCGCATGTCCTGATCGCCGCGGCGCTCGGCGTCGTCGCCGAACCAGGACCGCACCTCATCCCCAGCGCGGTCGAGGAAGCCCCTGTCCTCGTTATAATCGCGCGAGCCGCGCCCGAAGGTGTCGGAGCCGGACCAGTCCCGGTCGTGCTCGCGGTTCGGATTCCCGCCGCGGTTGCGGCCCGACCGGAAGAGCGAGGAGGGATCGTAGTCCCTGTCCTGGCCGACCACGTCGCGCCAGTCACGGGTAGAGCCGCCCGAGCCGTAGCCGGCGGAATCCCCGTAATCGCGCCTGGGCGTGCTCTCGTAGCTGGCATCGCGGCTGCGGTCGTAGCCGGCGCGTTCGTTGCCGAAGCCTCGACGGGCGATATAGCCGTCGTCATCGTCGCGATAGCGATCGTTGGCCATGGGAGCGCTCCTTTCCAATACCTGGGAATGGGCCCGCCTCCAGGGGCGGCCTTGCTCCAAACAACGTAAGGCCTCAAAACCCGTTCCTCCTGCGGCTTTTTCCAAGGCCGCGCTTGAACGGGTCCGTCGGGACGGCATTGACCGGATGCGGCGATCCACAAGGCAGAGGTTCCCCATGGCGCAATTATCGGGTTTGAGCGACGAGGCCCTGGCGGTCTTCGCCTTCGCGGCCTATCACCAATTGTCCAGCGGCCAGATGGTCAGAAGCGTGGTGCAGCGCGACGGGGCCGGGCACAAGGCCAGCGATTCCGCCGTGTCCGAACTGACGGGACGGGGCCTCATCGAGGCGGATGGCGACGAGATTCGCTTCACGGACGAGGGGGAGAGCGCCCTGAGGGCCTTCGTCTCGGGCCTGCGCGGAGCCGGATCTGGCTGACTGGTCTACCCAACAAGGCTTAGCTGTCCTGCCTTGCAATTGCCAAATCCTTCCCCTACTTATTTCGGCATCGACATTTGGCCGGACGACTGGGCTACTTCGCTTTGGCACTGCCGGGCGCACGTTCCTTCTCTCTACCAATATCGACTAACGGGCGGTTGGCTCAGGCTCTCGCCCACGTGCAAGCGACAGTGAAAGGAATTCCCATGGAACAGGGAACCGTGAAGTGGTACAATGAAACCAAGGGTTATGGTTTCATCCAGCCCGACAACGGCGGCAAGGACGTGTTCGTCCATGCGACGGCGCTCGAGCGCGCCGGCATGCGTGGCCTGCGCGAGGGTCAGAAGATCTCCTACGAGCTTCAGACCGACCAGCGCACCGGCCGCACCTCTGCAGTGAACCTGCAGAACGCGTAAGGTTTGATACTGGAGAGCGTGCCCCGCACGCTCTCTTGCTTATCGGCCGTTCCGCATGAGGAGCGGCTTTTTTGTTATGAGGAAGGCTTTGCATGGCCAAGGAAGAACTGATCACCTTCGAAGGACTTGTGACTGAAATTCTGCCGGACGCCCGTTATCGCGTGCAGCTCGACAATGGCCACGAGGTCATTGCCTATACGGCCGGCAAGATGAAGAAGAACCGCATCAAGACGCTGGCGGGGGACCGCGTGACCGTCGAGATGTCGCCCTACGATCTCGAGAAGGGCCGGCTCATCTTCCGCCACAAGGACTCGGGTGCATCGTCCGGCCCACGTCCGCCGCAGCGGGGCAACCAGCAGTTCCGGCGCCGGTGATCCGGTTGCGCGGCTGAAATCTGCCCAGTTCCAGTCCCATATCATCCGACGAACAGAAGCCCGGGAGCGGTGTGCCGCTTGGCCGGGCTTTGGTGTTCAGGAGCCTTTGTTGTGTCAGGCGATGGCGTGCATCACCGAGAGCGTCACGCGGTCGGGGCCGATATCCTCGTCCATATCCTCGAAATGCATCAGCTCGGCGAGGCGGTTGCGCGCACGGTTCACGCGGCTCTTGATCGTGCCCACCGCGCAGCCGCAGATCTCCGCGGCCTGCTCGTAGGAGAAGCCCGAGGCCCCCACCAGCAGCAGTGCCTCGCGTTGATCGTGCGGCAGGCGCGCCAGGGCTTTCTGCAAATCCTCAAAGTCGAGATGAGGCATCTGGTCGGGCTGCACGGAAAGGGCGGCCGCATATTTGCCGTCCGCATCCTCCACCTCGCGCCGCCGTTTGCGGTATTCGGAATGGAAGAGATTGCGCAGGATGGTGAAGAGCCACGCCTGCATGTTGGTGCCGGGCTGGAAACGGTCGATGTTGGCGATCGCCCGCATCAGGGTTTCCTGCACCAGATCGTCAGCGCGGTCCACGTTGTTCGTCAGAGAAATCGCGAAAGCGCGCAGGTTCGGCGTTGCCTTGAGCATGGAGTCGCGAAGATCGATGGCGATGCTCATGATTGCTGCTTCTCCGGCTCTCGCTCGTCCAAGCGATTGATGATCTCGATGAAGCGATCCGGGACCGGCTGCTCGCCCAGCGCCAGGGCTTCATAGAATTGCCGCAGGCGCTGCCCGAGCTGGGCTTGGACCGAGCGGCTGAGCGCGGGTGAAGATGATTTTTGGAGGCCCGGAACAGGCTCTGGATCGTGCTGAGACATATGATGTGAAATCTTTTTTTGCATCGGGTCGCCCTGATCCGTTCGAGGCGGCGACCTCCCGCAGGGGTCGCGCTTACGGCGGCACCCAATCGCCGCTGAGGTAACGCCAAGCCGTGTTGATCGTTCCGTTACGGCAGCGATTCCTGTGGACAGCCGGTACCCCGGTCATGGGAACTAAATCCGAACGGCCAAGTTCTCCTCGTACAGCTCAGTTTCGGCTGAGGGTTGCGGGTTCCGGTGCGTAGGCCGGCCATGTGAGAAGCGGCAGCCTTCGGTCGACACACCTAACAGGAGGCCATATCATGGGCGTAAGCACCATTCTGCTCATCCTCGTCATTCTTCTGCTCATCGGCGCCGTGCCCGCATGGCCCTACAGCCGCGGCTGGGGCTATGGCCCGAGCGGCCTTCTCGGCGTCATCCTGCTGATCCTCATCATCCTGCTGCTGATGGGACGCCTGTAAGCAGGCATTGTGGTCATGCCCGTGTGCAGCCGCACATCGCGACAGCTGCGGAACGCTAAGGATGGCATCGTCGGCGGCCGTCGAGAGACCCTTCAAAACCAGCAGGCATGACACGCCGATGCCTGCGTCTCCCGAAGGCCCAGACACCTTTCCGAAGCGTGTGCGCTGGGGAAAGCCCCCGTCATCTGGTATCCCCTTAGCAGATGACGGGGGCGGTGCCCCAAGCCCAGCATTCATCCTCGGAAGGAGGCTCTCGGAAGCCGGATCCGCGCTCACCCTCGATGCTCTGATGAAGAAATAGAGAGGCAAGCAGGGTGCCACGTGAGCTGCCTGCCCTTTCAGTGAAGCCATGGGCGACCCCCGGTCTCACCAGGTTCTCCTTGGCCCAGGAGGCCAAACCATACCATGGCGACAAGCCCGTGGCACCATCCTCACACAGGCGGGGATCCATCGACGCGACATGGTCGGGAACGGGCTGCGCGTGTCAGGGATGTTCCGGTCATGCCGATCGGAAGCGGCGCCTCTGTGTCATTCCCGGCCGGGCTTAGCCTGACGATGACACGACACTGTCGTGGCTCTTCCCGTCATGGCCGTGCTTGTCACGGCCGCGAATGGTTCCACGAGCGGAACGGCACCGGCGGGCCAAGGGGTGGTCCTACCGCCCCTTGCGTCCCTTGTATTTCGGCTTCTGGCCCGCGAAGCCCTGCGTCGAGCGGCCCGCCGGGCGCTCACGGAAATTCAGCGGGATCTCGCGGTCCGTGCCGGGGCCCATCTCGTCGAGCCCGGGCTTGCGGATGCGGGTGCTCTCGTCCGAGCGCCCCTTGCCGAGCGGGCCGTAGGAGCTCGCATCCTCGTCGCCCTCGCTCGCGCCCTCCGCCGATGGAGGCAGCCCCTTCGGCGGCAGGTTGGCGTTGCGGCCGTACTTGCGCGAGCCACCGTACCGTCCGGCATCCTTCTCAACGTCGCTCTGGCGCGCCATGGGATCGTCGCTGATGGCAAGCTCGGTGGCTTGCAGGCGCTTGAGCTCGTCGCGCAGCCGCGCGGCTTCCTCGAATTCGAGATTTGCGGCGGCCTCGCGCATGCGCTTTTCCATGTCGGCGATGACGGCCTTGAGGTTGTGGCCGACCGTCTTGTCCGCGAGACCCGTGTCGACGGAGACATGGTCGCGCTCGTAGACGCTCTCCAGGATGTCCGCGATGTTCTTCTTGACCGATTGCGGCGTGATGCCGTGCTCGACGTTATAGGCGAGCTGCTTCTCGCGGCGGCGGTTCGTCTCCGCGATCGCACGCTCCATGGAGCCGGTCATCTGATCCGCGTAGAGGATTGCCTTGCCCTCCACGTTGCGCGCCGCGCGGCCGATGGTCTGCACCAGCGACGTCTCGGAGCGCAGGAAGCCTTCCTTGTCGGCGTCGAGAATGGCGACGAGCGCGCATTCCGGAATGTCGAGGCCCTCGCGCAACAGGTTGATGCCGATGAGCACGTCGAAGGCGCCCAGCCGCAGGTCGCGGATGATCTCGATGCGCTCCAGCGTGTCGATGTCCGAGTGCATGTAGCGCACGCGGACGCCGTTCTCGTGGAGGTATTCCGTGAGGTCTTCCGCCATGCGTTTGGTAAGCGTCGTCACGAGCGTGCGATAGCCCTTCGCGGAAAGCTCCTTCACCTCGTGCAGGAGATCGTCGACCTGGCTGCGCGCCGGCCGGATCTCCACCACCGGGTCGACGAGGCCGGTCGGGCGGATGACCTGCTCCACGAACACGCCGCCAGTCTGCTCCATCTCCCATTTGCCGGGTGTCGCCGACACATGGATCGATTGCGGCCGCATGGCGTCCCATTCCTCGAAGCGCAGGGGCCGGTTGTCGAGGCAGGAGGGAAGGCGGAACCCGTATTCCGCGAGCGTCGCCTTGCGGCGGAAGTCGCCGCGATACATGCCGCCGATCTGCGGCACGGTCACATGGCTCTCGTCGGTGAACACGAGGGCGTTGTCGGGAAGGTATTCGAACAGCGTCGGCGGCGGCTCGCCCGGCTTGCGGCCCGTGAGATAGCGCGAATAGTTCTCGATGCCGTTGCAAACGCCGGTGGCTTCGATCATCTCGAGGTCGAACTGGGTCCGCTGCTCCAGCCGCTGCGCTTCGAGCAGACGGCCCATGCGGGCGAGTTCCTGCAGGCGATGCTGCAGCTCGTCCTGAATGCCTTTGACGGCCTGCTGCAGGGTCGGGCGCGGCGTCACGTAGTGCGAGTTCGCATAGACCTTCACGAACGAGAGGTCGTTGGTCTTCTTGCCCGTGAGAGGATCGAACTCGACGATGCTCTCGATCTCGTCGCCGAACAGGCCGATGCGCCAGGCGCGGTCCTCCAAGTGGGCCGGGAAGAGCTCGATGACGTCGCCGCGCACGCGGAAGGTGCCGCGGGCGAAATCGCTCTGGATGCGCTTGTACTGCAGGGCCACGAGATCCGCGATGAGCTGGCGCTGCTCGATGCGCTCGCCTACCTTCACCGAGAAGGTCATGGCGGTGTAGGTTTCGACCGAGCCGATACCGTAGATGCACGACACGGACGCGACGATGATCACGTCGTCGCGCTCAAGCAGGGCGCGCGTCGCCGAGTGGCGCATGCGGTCGATCTGCTCGTTGATGGAGGATTCCTTCTCGATGAAGGTGTCCGAACGCGGCACATAGGCCTCGGGCTGGTAATAGTCGTAATACGAGACGAAGTATTCCACCGCGTTGTCGGGGAAGAACGACTTGAACTCGCCGTAGAGCTGCGCCGCCAGAGTCTTGTTGGGGGCGAGGATGAGCGCGGGGCGCTGCGTCTCCTCGATGACCTTGGCCATGGTGAAGGTCTTGCCCGAGCCGGTGACGCCGAGCAGCACCTGATCGCGCTCGGAGCGGCGCACGCCGTCCACGAGTTCGCGGATCGCCTGCGGCTGGTCGCCGGAGGGCGTAAAATCGGATTTGATCCTGAACGGAATGCCGCCTTCCGATTTCTCGGGCCGCGGCGGGCGGTGAGGCACCCAGGGCTTGCCGTTCTTGAAGCGCGGATCACCTTCCGTCAGCAGCTTGGAGAGCGCATCGACGGTGGCCGACACGCCGGACCCGGGGGAGAGATCGCCGAGCTCGCTGGCCACGTCCGGCCCGTCATCGGGACCCTTCAAGCCCAGCTTTTTGGCAAGCGCCGGATCCACATCCGTGACGTCGCCGTGGACGAAGGTTTCCTGAGCGCGCTCGGCAAAGCCTTCCGCCGCCTCCCGCTCCCGGTTGACGGCGGGATTGAGAAGATCGGCCAGGTAGGGATCCAGCGGCTTCAGCTCAGGTTTGGATGCTTTCCCGGTGGAAAGCTTGGGCTTCTTGGGTGATTTGGCCATAGAACGAATATGGTACGAAAGGCTCGGGAATGGAAGGGTGTGGCAGGGGCCCCCGGGATCCTACGACGGTGGGCAGCAGCAGCGACTTGAGCCTCCCGCTGCGAGAATGCCTCATGAAATCCTCCAGAGCGTACACCAACAGGATCGATGAAGGGCTTCTCTTGGACAACGGCGGATTTGGCCGCGAAGGGGCGCGTGACGCCGCCACGCGATTTTGGGGTGTTTCAGATCGGATGCTTCTCGGCCTTCCGGTTCCCGCCGCGCACGGCTTTCGTCAGCGGCACCAGAACGTAATGGGCGAGAGGGATCAGAGCCACTCCCAGAACGAGCCCGACAATACCCGAGGCCGCAGCCGTGACGAGCCATTCCACGGCGCCGCTGAAGGCCGGTGCCGCGTGTGCCGCGGCCACCGCGACATCATGGATCGCGTGGCCCAGCCCCGCGAAGCCGTAGCCTTCGAGGCCGTGGACGATGATGCCGCCGCCGACCCAGACCATCGCGGCGGTGCCCACGATGCTCAGGATACGCATCAGAACCGGCATCGCGCGCACGAGACCGCGCCCGAAACCCTGCGTCAGCGGAGACAGGGCTCTGTCCGTGCCGGTGGGCGCATCTTCGCCACGGTTCAGGAGGCTTGAAACGGGGCGGTTGTTGGCGGCCAGCGCCAAGCCCGCATCATCCGCCTTCACGATCAGGGCGACACCGCCATAGACCACTGCCGTGATGCCGATTCCGACCACGGCCAGCACCAGAGCCTGCATCCAGGGTGAGGCTTCCGATACCGTTCCGAGCGTGATCGCCATGATCTCGGCCGAGAGGATGAAGTCGGTCTTGATGGCGCTGTTGACCTTCTCGTCCTCGAAGCTCTGCGCGCTCTGCACCGCATCGCCCACAGCCGCCTCGTGCCGATGAGCGCCATGCGGGAAGAGAGCCTCGAAGACCTTTTCCGATCCCTCGTAGCAGAGATATGCGCCGCCAATCATGAGAAGCGGGGTGATCGCCCAGGGCGCCGCGAAGCTGAGAAGCAGCGCCGCCGGCAGGAGATAGAGGAGCTTGTTCTTGAGGGAGCCCAGCGCGATCTTGCCGACGATGGGCAGCTCGCGGGAGGCCGAGAAGCCGACCACATAGCGCGGCGTGACGGCGGCATCGTCGATCACCACGCCGGCCGCCTTCGCGCCGGCTTTGGCCGCCTGCGCGCTCACGTCGTCAAGGGAGGCGGCCGCAACCTTGGCCAAGCCTACGATGTCGTCCAGCAACGCGATCAGGCCAATGCTCATGGGGGCTCCTGTCGAAGGGCAATCGGAAGGGGGCCGGGTGTACCGGGAGATGCTAGAGGACTTCTCCCGACATCGACAACGTCCGAGCCGAAGTTTCGGTGCACAAGGGATTGCGTCCGGAGCGGATGCCGTATCCGGCGACGGGGTGAGCGCGACAGTGCTGGCGGGAGCGTCGAGCCATCACAGCAAGCGGCTCGGGCGGAAGGCCCAGCCGTGCAACACGACAATCAATGGGCGGGAACGATGGGGAGATGCCTGCAGATGTTCGAAGACTCAAGCAGAGAAAACCGTCGGCCCTTTCATGTAGGCTTCGAGACGGTCGAGGACAATCTTGGCGTCAGCGTCTTCCCCTTGCAGGGACGCTGCGGGAGGGGTGGCGCGAGGTTCGGAATCGGCCGGCGCGTGCGTAGGATCGTGGGGCGCGTCATGCTTGTCTTGCAGAGACCTGTTCTGCAAGTCGGCGGTTGACCTGTCTTCCGGGTTGCGCGGAGTCATGGCGACCTCCTCCAGCGAGCAAGACGAGTGTTCGCCCAATCCATGTCGCAAATAGGGCACCGTTGCAGCGTCGCGAGGTCTTCAAGAGCTTGTTATCTCGTTTTTCGCCGGACGCGTTGCAGGATCGGAGAAACCTGAGGCGCTGCCGGATTCAGAACGTTCGTGTCGGATTCGGCAAACCACCGTCCTGACGGCGCAGCTTACGTGCAGCTGCGGCCCATCGCGTTGAGGCCTTCATCCAGAAGGTCGGCGAGGTTCGGGATTCCGATCAGCCAATCCGCGGTCGAAATCGAGCTTGCTTCCTCCCGCTCACGGGCGAGGCGCACGGCATCGCCCCATTCCTCCGGCTCCATGTCGCCACGGCCGATATACACGAGGGCGATCAGATCCGCGCGCTCGTCGTCGTTGAGGCCGGCGATCACGTCGCGAAGCTCGGTTTCCGTCGCATCGTCCGGCGAGGCCGTGAGGGCATCGATCGCGCCATCGTCTATTGGGTTCGAACCCGATGCCGGATCGGTAGGACCCTCTTTCACGTCAATGGCCCTGGCCCGGAGAATGAGTTCGCAGACCTTGTCGAGCGCGATATCCATCGAATTCCTCTTGTAACGATCTTTGCTGCCTTCGGTGACAGGAAAACCCTTGAGACGGCTTTCGGTTCGGCTGCGGTCAAGCCCACCTGCGGGCGCGCCGTCCGCCCCTGGGCCCTGGGCCGGGCCCTTGACAGGATCGCAGGGAGGAATAGGGCAGGGCATCTCTCCTCCCTCCTTCCCCACCATGCTCCCATGAACCCTCAGACCGCGCCCATTGTCCTGCTGATCGCCTCGAACGTCTTCATGACCTTCGCCTGGTACGGCCACTTGAAGTTCAAGACGTCGCCGCTCTGGATCGCGGTCCTTGCGTCCTGGGGCATCGCCTTCGTCGAATACTGGTTCGCGGTTCCGGCCAACCGCATCGGATCGGCCGTCTACTCGGCGGCCGAGCTGAAGACCATGCAGGAGGTCATCACACTGATCGTCTTCGCGGGCTTCTCGGTGCTCTACCTGAAGGAGCCCCTGGGCTGGAACCACCTGATCGGCTTCGTGCTGATCGCCTCGGGCGCCGCCTTCATCTTTCAGGGGCGGTGACGCGACGGAGCGGTGTGCCGATGTCGATGCTTGTGTACGTGGCCGCGGCGCTGGCCGAGATCGCAGGATGCTTTTCCTTCTGGGCATGGCTGCGCATGGCCAGGTCGCCGCTTTGGCTGCTGCCCGGGATGGGAGCTCTGGCTCTGTTCGCTTATCTGCTCACGCTCGCTCCAAGTGATGCCGCTGGCCGGGCCTATGCGGCCTATGGCGGCGTCTACATCGTTGCATCGATCCTGTGGCTGTGGGCCGTGGAAGGGGCCCGGCCCGACCGGTGGGACCTGGCCGGCGGAGCGATCTGCCTGGCGGGTGCCGCCCTGATCCTCCTCGGACCGCGCGCCTAGAGCATTGTAAGGCGACGTCGATCCGAGGCTCCGCCCGACGCTCTGAGACGCGGTCAGGTGGCGGGCTTCATCCGCAGGATGCGTCCCTGCCGGGAATCGGTCAGGAGATAGATCAGGCCGTCGGGACCCTGGCGCACATCCCGGATGCGCTCGCCCAGGTTCTGCAACATGCGCTCTTCGCCGGTCACGCGATTGCCGCTGGTCTCGAGGCGCGAGACGAGCTTGCCGGCAAGGGCGCCGACCAGAATGCTGCCGCGCCAGGCCGGGAATTTGTCGCCCGTGTAGAAGGCCATGCCGGAGGGTGCGATGGACGGGTCCCAGTAATAGACCGGCTGTTCCATTCCGGGGCGCCTGGTCCCCTGGCCGATCTTCTGGCCGGAGTAATGCACGCCGTAGGAGATGACGGGCCAGCCGTAGTTCTTGCCCTTCTGCGGAATGTTGACCTCATCGCCTCCGCGCGCGCCATGCTCGACGGTCCAGAGCTCGCCTGTCGTCGGGTGAAGGGCGGCCGACTGAATGTTGCGGTGGCCGTAGGACCAGATCTCCGGGCGGGCATCCTCCTGGGTGACGAAGGGGTTGTCCGGGACGGCGCCCCCGGCTGGCTTGATGCGGACGATCTTGCCGAGATGGTTGCCGAGGCCCTGGGCCTGATCGCGCAGGTCGTTCCGCTCGCCCAGGGTCACGAAGAGATTGCCGTCCCGGTCGAAGACCAGGCGCGATCCGAAGTGATAGGTGCCCGCATAGGACGGTTCCTGGCGGAAGATGACCTGGGTGCCCTCGAGGCTCGTCCCGTCTTGGCTGAGGCGTCCCCGCGCGACGCTCGTGCCGTTCCGGCCTTCGCCCCTGTCTTCGGCAAGGCTCAGATAGACCAGCCGGTTCTGGGCGAAGTTCGGATCGAGCGCCACGTCCAGAAGACCGCCCTGGCCCCGTGCCGAGATGGGGGGAAGCCCCTTGATCGGCTCGGAGAGGTTGCCCTCCGGATCCACGATGCGCAGCCGTCCCGGTCGTTCGGTGACCAGCATGCGGCCATCGGGCAGGAAGGCGAGGCTCCAGGGATTCTGAAGATTTCGGGCGAAGGTTTCGACAATCACCTCGACCTTGTCGGTGCGGAGGCGCTGCGTATCCTGGGCCAGAGCAGCCGGGCTTGCGGCAAAAAGCAGGGCGCAGGCAAGGGCGAGGCGAAGTTTCGGCATGAGGACTCTCCGTCGATCCAGAGGCGAAGAGCTAACCTCCCGGCACGGGGCGTCAACCTCGTGGCCGTTCACTCGCGTGTTACTTAAGGGAATATTGGTGGACGGCGTTCGAATCGTGCGCCGACAGGGTCTGGGTTGTGGCCAGAACCGACAGGGTGGCCAAACCCATCAGCATGATCAGGGCCAACGAGCAGCGGGTCTGCTGCCGAAGGTCCATCCGATGGGCCCGGGAGGCAACGCGGTTTCTCGGCATGTATGTCTTCATTGGCTCATTCCCCATGAAGTGCCAAATTGGCTTTGGAGAAAAAACCCATTCATTACAGGAAAGTTCCGCCCTGTGTTCGGCTCTTTCTTAGAGTTACCTTGCCAAGTACAAGTGTTAACCTTTTGTTAACCAATATTAACGTTCTGATCAGCTGGCCAAGGCAGGAACAGCGGCAATAAAAATGGCCGGGGCGAAGCCCGGCCATCGGGTAAAAACCTGAATGCTGAGAGCCTATTCTGCCGTGATATGGGCTGCCTTGATGATCTCCGCCCAGGTCTGGATTTCCTTCTCCAGGTAAGGTTTGAAGGCCTCGGGATCGCGCACGTTCAAAGTAAAGCCGAGCTTCGTGATGCGTTCCTTTGCGTCAGGCTTGTTGAGGATGGCGATGATCGTTCCCGAGAGCTTGTCGAGAATGGGCTTCGGCGTATTCGCGGGCGCAAAGAAGGCGGCCCAGGATTCGGCGTCCGCATCAGTGATGCCCTGCTCCCGCAGGGTAGGCACATCCGGCGCCAACGGGTTGCGTTGCGGGCTTGCAAGGCCGATGGCGCGCATCTGGCCGGCCTGGAACTGCGAGAGCACGCTCGGCAGGGTCGAGTTCGAGACGTCGATGCGCCCCGCCATGAGTTCCGTCACCAGAGGGGCCGCACCCCGGAAGGGCACATGGGTCATCCTGATGCCAGTGCGGGTCATGAAGAGCTCGGTCGCCAGATGCGAGCCGGAGCCCACTCCCGTCGAGCCGTAATTGAGCTTGCCGGGATCCTTCCGGGCGAGTTCCACCAGCTCCGGGATCGACTTCGCCGGCAGGTCGTTCTTCACCACGAAGACGTGCTCGAAGGCGCCTGCGCCCGCCAGAGGCGCGAAGTCCTTCACGGCGTCGTAGCCGGGCTCCTTGAGCAGGAACATGTTGTTCCCGTGCGTCTGATTGTTGCCGAACACGATCGTGTAGCCGTCGGGCTCCGCCCGGGCGACCGCGCGGGTGCCGATGGCGCCGGAGGCGCCCGCCACGTTCTCGACGATCACGTTCTGCCCGAGATCCTTGCCCATCTCCTCCGCCACGATGCGGGCGATCACGTCCGTCGGGCCGCCCGCCGGGTAGGGCACGATCATCTTGATCACGCGGCTGGGATAGGTCTGCGCGGCGGCCGCCTGGGAGAGCAGGGCGGCTCCGGCGAGAAGGCCGAGGGCCATGCGGCGGATGAGGGAAAAGGTCATGAAAAGGCGGCTCCTGAAAATCCCGGTTCAAGGGGGGCTGTTTCGCTTGCTTGAGCAGCGTGGGCAGATTAGGGTCCGCCCCCGTCACGTTTCCTTCCTAACGCCCTGATCGGAGGTTTCCCATGGGCTTTTTGTCTGACGCCCTCTCGCGCATCAAGCCGTCTGCCACGATCGTCATCACGCAGAAAGCGCGAGATCTCAAAGCCCAGGGCCGGGACGTGATCAGCCTTTCCGTCGGCGAGCCGGATTTCGATACCCCGGACAACATCAAGGAAGCGGCCATCGCGGCCATCCGCCGTGGCGAGACGAAGTACACGCCGGTCTCGGGCATCGTGCCGCTGCGCGAGGCCATCGCCCGCAAGTTCAAGCGCGAGAACGGCCTGGACTACAAGCCCTCGCAGACCATCGTCTCCACCGGGGGCAAGCACGTCATCTACAACGCGCTGCTGGCCACCCTGAACCCGGGCGACGAGGTCATCATCCCGGCTCCGTACTGGGTGTCCTATCCTGAGATGGTGGTGCTCTGCGGCGGCAAGCCCGTCTTTGTCGACTGCACGATGGAGCACAGTTTCAAGCTCCAGCCGGAGCCGCTCGAGCGGGCCATCACGCCGAAGACCAAGTGGATCATCCTCAACTCGCCGTCGAACCCGACCGGCGCGGCCTATACCCGCGCCGAGATGAAGGCGATCACCGACGTGCTGATGCGCCACCCCCATGTGTGGGTGCTCACCGACGACATGTACGAGCACCTGACCTACGGCGATTTCGAGTTCGTGACGCCGGCTCAGGTCGAGCCGAACCTCTATGAGCGCACGCTCACCATGAACGGCGTTTCGAAGGCCTATGCCATGACCGGCTGGCGCATCGGCTATGCCGGCGGCCCCGAACATCTCATCAAGGCCATGGATTTCGTCCAGGGCCAGCAGACATCCGGCACGAGCGCGATCTCCCAATGGGCCGCCGTCGAGGCGCTCGACGGCCCCCAGGATCACCTGAAGGTGTTCAAGAAGGCCTTCGAGGAGCGGCGCGACCTGGTGGTCTCCATGCTGAACCAGACGAAGTACCTGAAATGCCCGATGCCGGAAGGGGCATTCTACGTCTATCCGTCCTGCGCGGAGGCGATCGGCAAAACCGCGCCGTCGGGCAAGGTGCTCGAGACCGACGAGGACTTCGTATCCGAACTGCTGGAAGCTGAAGGCGTGGCCGCCGTGCATGGCTCGTCCTTCGGCCTGGGTCCGAATTTCCGCATCTCCTACGCCACGTCCAACGCGGCGCTGGAGGATGCCTGCAACCGCATCCAGCGGTTCTGCGGATCGCTTCGCTGATGAGCCTGCCTCGGACATTCCATCCGGATCCCGAGGCGGAGCCTTATCGGATCGACCAGCAATCGGCCTTCCGGGTGAAGTCGGATTTCCGTGTCGACTTCACCAATGGCGGCTATGTGGAAGCGAGGGATTTCCTTCTCGACATCCCGGGTGACAGCGTGACCCCCGAGCGTCTGGCCGAGATGATCGTCTCGGCCATGAACCTCCTCCGGGCCGGGCCGGTCACGATCTTTTCGATGACGATCGTGCGCCGCGGCGAGCACCAGGATGCCGTTCCAGCACGGTTGGGACGCCCCGGAGAGCCGCCTTCGCCTGCGTGAGTGTGGCTCCTTCCGCGGACGGCATTCGTCGCGGCAAACCGCACCGGCGGCGCCAAAAAACGCACTCGGCAAGAAGCGTGGCCGTTCTCCTGCCCGAAAAATGCCCTTGCCAACCTCTCCAGACAGGCAGAGCATCCTCTTAACGCGACGGCTAAGAGCGCGCTGACGGGGGCGGGGAGGAGACTACCATGGCACCCAACGGCAGAGGACCTGCGGGCCCGCGATGCATCGCCATCGTTGGCCCATTCCAGAGCGGCAAGACCACGCTTCTTGAAGCCATCCTGGAGCGCACCGGGACCATCTCGCGCGCAGGCCGCGTGACCAATGGCGACAGCGTCGGTGACGCGAGCGCCGAGGCCCGCGCTCACGGCATGAGCATCGAGCCCAACGTGGCCACCGTCGATTTTCTCGGCGAGACGATGACGTTCGTCGACTGCCCCGGCTCCACCGAATTCCTGCACGAGATGCGCAACATCACGCCCGTCTGCGATGCGGCGATCGTGGTATGCGAGTCCGACGAGCGCAAGATTCCTGCGCTCGAGATCATCCTGCGGGAGCTGGAGGAGGCGGACATTCCGCGCTTCCTCTTCATCAACAAGATCGATACGGCGACGAAGCGCGTCCGCGAGACGTTGAGCCTACTGCAGCAGGCCTCGCGCACGCCGCTGCTGCTGCGCCAGATTCCGCTCTGGAAAGACGGTATCGCGATCGGTTTCATCGATCTCGCCCTGGAGCGCGCCTTCATCTACCGCGAGCATGCGCCCAGCGAAGTGGTCGAGATGCCCGACGGCGAAAGCCTGCGCGAGCGCGAGGCGCGCTTCGCGATGCTGGAGCGGCTGGCCGATTACGACGACGAATTGATGGAGGAGCTGATCTCCGAGATCGAGCCCCCGCGCGACCGCATCTTCGACGACCTCTCCAAGGAGCTGCGCGAGCGGCATGTGGTTCCGGCGCTCATCGGCTCCGCCGAGCGCGGCAACGGCGTCACGCGGCTTCTGAAAGCGCTGCGCCATGAGGCGCCGACGCTCCCGGAAACCCGCACCCGTCTTGGAATCCCCGATGAGGGCGCGCCGCTCGCCCATGTGATGAAGACCCTGCATATGGGCCAGGGCGGCAAGCTCTCCGTGGCGCGCGTGATGCGCGGCGCCTTCCACGAAGGTGACATGGTGGTCGGGTCGCGCGGTGCGGAAAGCCGTGTCGGCAGCCTGCTCACGATGGTCGGCGGCAACACGACGCGTCGGGCCGAAGCGGCCGCCGGCGATGTAGTGGGCTTCGGTCGCCTCGAAGGCATCGCGACGGGCGACAGCTTCGCGTCGGGCAAGTCGCGTCCCGACACGATTGTCTCCTCGGCGCCTCCGGAGCCCGTCTATGCGGTGTCCCTCAAGGTGCGAGACCGCAAGGACGATGTCCGCCTTTCGAGCGCGCTCGCCAAGATTACAGAGGAGGACCTGTCCCTGGTGGTGGAGAACCGGCCGGAGATGGGCGAGATCCGGCTGCTCGGACAGGGCGAGATGCATCTGCGCGTCGCGGTGGAGAAGCTCGCCTCGCGCTTCCAGGTCGGTGTCGACATCGGCAAGCCGCGCGTCGCCTATTGCGAAACGATCCGCATGCCCGCATCGGCTCGCGGCCGCCATCGCAAGCAGACCGGCGGTCATGGCCAGTACGGCGACGTGATGATCGAGATCAAGCCGCTGCCGCGCGGTGAGGGATTTGCCTTCGAGGACCGGATCACCGGTGGTGTCGTTCCGCGCCAGTACATCCCCTCCGTGGAGACGGGTGTCCGCGATGCGCTCCGGAGCGGGCCCCTGGGCTTTCCGGTGGTCGATCTCGCGGTCAGCCTGACGGACGGCTCCTATCACACGGTGGATTCGTCGGACGCGGCGTTCCAGGCGGCGGCGAAGCTCGCCCTGGCGGAGGCTCTGCCGAAGGCGAAGCCCGTGCTGCTGGAGCCGATCCTTTCCGTCGAGATCACGATACCCACGGAGGCCCTGTCGAAGGCCACGAGCCTCGTCACCGCCCGGCGCGGGCAGATCCTGGGCTATGACGGACGGCCCGGATGGGCCGGATGGGAGGTGCTGAACGCCACCATTCCGGAATCGGAGATCGGCGACCTGATCGTCGAGCTGCGCTCCGTCACGGCGGGCGTCGGCACCTTCTCGACGCGCTTCGATCACATGGCCGAGCTTAGCGGCAAGCCAGCCGACCTCGTGCTGCAGAAAGCTCATTGAAGCCCTCTCCGAGGGGCGTTTCCGGCCCTCAGGGAACGCCCATCGACAAACTACCCCTTCCGCGCCAATCTAAGCTTCACCGGAGACGCTGTCTCCCATGAAACAAACTCGCCCTGGAGCGGGAGGAAAAAATGAACGCCACGATCGAACCGGCCGCATCCACGGATACGGCCGGGCAAACCTTGGACAGATCCTGGTTCAAGTCCTATCCCCCGAGTGTGCCCCACGCGATCGACGACGCCAGCATCGGCACTCTCAACGACATCTTCGTCAAGGCGGTCACAGATTATCCGAACCGGGCTGCCGCCGAGAGCTTCGGCAAGCGCATCACTTATGCGGAACTCGGCCGCAGCGTCGACGCCGTGGCCTCCTGGCTGCAGCAGCAGGGGCTGAAGAGGGGAGACCGCATCGGGATCATGCTGCCGAACGTGATGGCCTATCCGGCGATCCTTTATGGCGTGCTGATGGCCGGCGGCACGGTGGTGAACATCAATCCGCTCTATACGCCGCGCGAGTTGGCCTACCAGCTGCAGGATTCCGGAGCGCGGTTCCTCTTCGTTCTCGAAAATTTCGGAGCGACGGTCGAAGAGGCGCTGCCGGATCTCAGGCTCGATCGCGTGGTCGTTGTGAAGCCCGGCGATCTGCTGGGTGCGAAAGGCGCCATCGTCAACCTCGTGTCCCGCTACGTGAAAAAGGCGGTCAAAAGGTTCAGCCTTCCGAAGTCCGCATCGTTCAAGACGGTGCTGAAAGAGGGCGCGCGAAGGCGGCCGGACGTCGTGGCGGTCACGCGGGACGACATCGCCTTTCTGCAATACACGGGCGGCACGACGGGCATTTCGAAGGGGGCGGTTCTCCTTCACCGCAACGTTGCCGCCAACGTGCTGCAATGCGAAGCGTGGATGCGTCCGTTCTTCGGCGAGCGTGACGATCATGTCATGGTCACGGCGTTGCCCCTCTATCACATCTTCGGCCTGACGGTGTGCTCGCTGTTCATGACGAAGATCGGCGGGTGTCAGCTTCTCATCGCCAATCCGCGCGACATTGCCGGATTCGTGAAGACGCTCCAGAAGAGCAAGATCACTCTCATGTCGGGTGTGAACACGCTCTACAACGCGCTGGCTCACGCGCCGGGCATTCGAGACGTCGATTTCTCGCAACTGGTGTTCGCCGTCGCCGGAGGCATGGCCACGCAGGAAGCGGTCGCGAAGACGTGGAAGGAGATTTCCGGTCGGCCCATCATCGAAGGGTACGGCCTGTCGGAGACCTCACCGGTGGTTTGCGTCAACCGCCTCGACATCGAGGAATTCACAGGCACCATCGGCTATCCGCTGCCGTCCACGGACGTAACGGTGAGAGCGAGCGACGGCAGCATCCTGCCCCCGGGCGAGCGCGGCGAATTGTGCGTGAAAGGCCCGCAGGTGATGGCCGGCTATTGGCAGCAGCCGGATGAAACGGCGCGGTCGATGACGCCCGACGGCTATTTCCGCACAGGGGACGTCGCGATGATCCTCCCGGACGGTCAGGTGAAGATCGTCGACCGGATGAAGGACATGATCCTGGTCTCCGGCTTCAACGTCTATCCGAACGAGGTCGAGGACGTGCTCGTGAAGCATCCCGCCGTCATGGAGGCTGCTGTCATCGGACTGCCTGACGAACAATCGGGCGAGGCGGTCGTCGCCTATGTGGTGTGCAAGGACCCGAACCTCGACCCTGACGAACTGCGCCACTTCTGCAGGGAAAATCTCACCGGCTACAAGGTGCCGCGCCGGATCGAGTTCCGGGAATCGCTGCCGAAGACCAATGTTGGCAAGGTGCTGCGCCGCGTCCTGAAGGACGAGGTCGCCTCGTCTCGGCAGGCATGACGAGAGCAAAAAAAAGCCGGGCCAAAGGCCCGGCTAAAGTAGAGGTCCGACAATTGAGTCAAAACCTTCCAGAGGGAACGGCCGACACGGCATCGCCGGGAGGAAGAAAAGCGCTGCCGCGTTGAAATCAGCCAATGCTCATATCGGCCGCATTCGACCTATTTGCAATGCAACATGCCTCATAAAAGGGCTGCGTCGGCTGCATGGCTTAGACGAAAGGCTGACGCAAAACTGCCACGCTTGTCCTCGCAAGCGTGATTCAAGGATGGATGCCATCTCTCTCGGCAGCACGTCGCCCGGCACAAACGCAAGGCCGCGCTGGAAAGCCCTGCATCTGGCCTGGGTATGAAGCGAAGACCAAAGACATGAAGTCACTCCACGCCAGTGGAAACAGCCCTAGTAGGTCCAGCGCTGGGCCTTCGAGATCAGGAAGTCGCGGAAGGCCTGAACGCGCGCGACGGAGCGCATTTCCTCCGCATAGACCAGGTAGCTGTCGAGGGACGGCATCTCGACGTCGCGCAGGACCTGGACCAGGTTCGGATCGCCTACCACCGCATAATCCGGCAGCACGGCGATGCCGGCCCCGGTTTCCACCGCAAGCTTCAGGGCCGTGATGTTGTTGACCTCGTAGTGATACTGGCGCGGCTCGCGCCCCTCGCGCCCGGCCGTCGCGAGCCAGTGCACCGCCAGCAGGTAGGAGGGCTGGTCGCCGCCGAAGGAGACGATGCGGTGCTCGTCGAGGTCCTCCAGGGTCTTCGGCTCGCCGAAGCGCTTGATGTAGTCGGCCGACGCGTAGACGTGGAAGTGGATCGTGAAAAGACGCCGCTGGATCAGATCCGGCTGCGCCGGCCGCCGCAGGCGGATCGCAACGTCCGCCTCGCGCATGGCAAGGTCCAATTCCTCGTTGGAGAGGATCAGCTCGACGCGGACATCCGGATAAAGATCCAGGAACTCCGCGATGCGCTGGGCAAGCCAGATGGAGCCGAGGCCCACCGTGGTGGTCACCTTGAGCTCACCGGAGGGACGCTCGCTTGTCTCGACGAGGCGCGCCTTGGTGGTTTCCAGGCGCATGCGCATGTCCCGGGCCGCACGGAACAGCAGGTCGCCTTGTTCGGTCAGGATCAGGCCCCTCGCATGGCGGTGGAAGAGGGGCGCCTTCAGCTCCCGCTCGAGGGCGCTGATCTGGCGACTGACGGCGGATTGGCTCAAGCCCAGGTCGTCGCCGGCGCGGGTAAAGCTGCCCGCTTCTGCGACCGTATAGAAAATCCGGATTTTGTCCCAATCCACGGCGTTCCCCTGAATACCCCGCATTCCTCCGGCGCAGGGCTCCCTATCTCTTCCGAGCTGGCGGCAGGATGCAATAGGAATCCTGCCCAAGGGTCAACCAGTTGTGAATAAAACCTATTCTGCGGCCTCCTGGGTGGCCTCGAGGGCCGCCAGGTAGCGTTCCGCGTCCAGGGCAGCCATGCAGCCCATGCCTGCCGACGTCACCGCCTGGCGGTAAACGTCGTCGGTGACGTCGCCGGCCGCGAAGACACCGGCGATGTTCGTGCTGGTCGAACCCGGCTTCACCTGGAGATAGCCGCCGGATTTCATGTCGAGCTGTCCCACGAACAGCTCCGTCGAAGGCTTGTGGCCGATGGCGATGAACACGCCGTCCGTCTTGAAGTTCGAAACCTCGCCCGAAACAAGGTTCTTCAGCCTCACGTGGGTGACCGAGTTGGGGTTCTCGGTGCCACAGATTTCCTCCACGGCGCTGTTCCAGAGCACGTCGATCTTCGGGTGCTTGAACAGGCGGTCCTGCAGGATCCGCTCGGCCCGCAGGGAATCGCGACGGTGAACCAGCGTGACCTTCGAGGCCAGATGGGCCAGATAGAGGGCCTCCTCCACGGCCGTGTTGCCGCCGCCCACCACCACGACTTCCTTGTTGCGATAGAAGAAGCCGTCGCAGGTCGCGCAGGCCGAGACGCCGAACCCCTGGAACAGGCCCTCGGACGGCAGACCCAGCCACTTGGCCTGGGCGCCGGTCGCCACGATGAGGGCATCGCAGGTATAAGTGTCCCCGGAATCGCCTTCCAGACGGAACGGGCGCTGCTTCAGGTCCACCTTGGTGATGTGGTCCGAGATCATCCTGGTGCCCACGTGCTCGGCCTGGAGACGCATCTGCTCCATCAGCCAGGGGCCCTGGATCACCTCGGCGAAGCCCGGATAGTTTTCCACGTCGGTGGTGATCATGAGCTGACCGCCCGGCTGGAAGCCCGAGATCATGACGGGCTCGAGCAGCGCGCGGGCCGCATAGATCGCCGCCGTATAGCCTGCGGGCCCCGAGCCGATGATGATGAGCTTGGCGTGAGAATGGGCCATCAGGAACTCTCCAGCGAAAACGCAATGTCCGGCAAGCCGAGGGAGCGGCGGTGAAGGCTGAAGCCCCGGACGATGGCAGCAGCAATCTTGGGTGTTGAATTTAGGGGTTCGTAGGCCTGTCCTACAAGATGGCCATCGAACGGATGCACAATTCCATGGCCCCTCAGGCGCTCCATGTAAACAGCGAGTTTGGGGTGGCCGCCCGAGGGCTCGAAGACCAGGATCGGCTTTCCGGACGCGGCGGCCTCACCGATCATGTTGAACGAGTCCGCTGTCGCCACGATGAAGTCGGCGAGGCCGAGCAGGTCCACATAGGGGTTCGGGCCCGACCCGTCCCAGAAGAATGCGCCATGCCGAGCGGCGAGATCCATCAGCGCCTCCCGCAGGGCCAGGGGCGTGCGGCGGGATGTCGTGATCATCAATCCCGCTCCCGATCGAGCCAGAATGGTCAGGCGCTCGAGGAGGGTGGCTCTGTCGTGGTCCGTGAACCGGTGATGCCGGCTGTCGCCGCCGACGAGCACCGCGACGCGAGGGCCAGGCAGGCCGGCGAGGCGGGGATCGGGATGCGCCCGCGCGGCGGCGATCCGCCGGTCGGAAATCCTGTGCGGCGGGGTCAGCGTGGTCAGGACGTTCGGGCCGCGCAGGCGGTCGTATTCCGGCGACCAGATGAAGTCCGCCGTCTTCGGCCCCGTGCGAGGGTCCTTGAGGAAAACCGTATAGGTCCGCTGGCCCGAGGCGCGCTTGACGAAACGGAGATAGGGCACGGCCCTGCGGCCGGAGGCGAGGAGCAGGTCGGGGTAGGGCGGGGCGATGGGGCTTCCGGGCACGCTCGGCCGCTCCCGCGGGTCGATGGGTCCCCACGGCATCATCCAGGTGAAGGGCGCGCGAGGCTCGATCCGTCGGATCTCCGGGTGGAGGCCCAGGGCCTCGGCCACGCTCAGGCCCTGGAGCTCGTCCCCGGCCTTGCCGTCGCTCAGGACCCAGGTGATAAGGCGGGAATCGTCGCGCAACATTCGATCAATGAGCTTGTGGAGTTCATATGGTTCGTTGCGACTTAATCGCCCGTCCCGCTTGTGCAGACCCTTTACACGGTCTACTCAGCCAAGACGAGTTTTTTGCTTGGAGGGTGCATGATCCGGGCCGCGGGGGCTCCCCGGTCGGGAAATGCGCTCCATGGGAGTGACCGTGCGCGGACGCCTCGATTCGATCGACTGGGCTATTCTGAAGGAACTACAAGCCGACGGCAGCATCACGAATGTGGAGCTGGCCCGCCGTGTCGGGCTGTCGGCACCCCCGTGCCTGCGCCGGGTGCGAGCGCTGGAAAGCGCCGGTATCATCAAGGCCTATCGTGCGATCCTCGACCCCAAGGGCTTAGGGTTCGAGATCGTGTGCTTCGCCATGGTGCAGCTCGACATCCAGGGCAAGAAGGAGCTGCGGGAGTTCGAGCAGCGGGTGAAGGACTGGTCCATGGTCCGCGAATGCTGGACCCTGTCGGGCGACATCGACTTCATCATGAAATGCGTGGCCCCGAACCTGGGCGCCTTCCAGGGCCTCGTCTCCGAGCTCACGTCCCTGCCCAATGTCCGCAACGTCCGGACCGCGTTGACCCTCGACCTGATCAAGGACGAGCCGCTGGTGCCGATCGAGGACGTGGCTGAAGTGATGGAATAAACCCCTCCGGGCCGATCAGAGCCGGCGCCGCAGCCAGCGCACATAGTGCTGGGCCAGGGCGACCGCCCGGCCCGGTTCGTCCGGCTCGGTGCTTCTCCGCGCCACATCGAGCACCGCATGCTGCGGGTGGCGGGCCAGGATCTCGCCCCTCCGGCCGATCGCCAGGGCCTCGCCGTCCATGCCGTCGTGCCCGCCGCCTCCGCCACGGCCACGCCAGCCCGAGCTGCTGTCCGCGAAGGCGGTCAGGAACACGTCCGTGATGACCAGGACGAAGCGCGGTCCGCGCGGATTCATCCGGTCCGCGAAGGATCGGTGCAGCTCGTCGAGGGCCGCCTGCCCGACGAGATCGGCGAATGGACCCCATCCCTTTGCCTTCAGCGGTCTGACATCGACGGAAAACGACGAGAACGCTTGGGGAAAGGCCTGGGCCTGGGCCGGAATAGGCGCCAGCAGGCCCGCACCGGCAAGGCCGGCGCAGGCGAGGCGCGTCAGAAAAGAGCGGCGGGATGAAGGGAGCATGGTCTGATCTCTCATCGCCTGCCCCCCTCGTCGTATCAGACGCTGAACCGGACGCCCACGACTTCGTAGGACTTGCCGCCCCCGGGGGTCGACACCTCCACCGTATCGCCGATGGTCTTGCCCATCAGGGCGCGGGCGATGGGGGAGGCGATCGAGACGCGGCCGGAACGGACGTCCGCCTCGGGCTCGCCCACGATCTGGTAGGTCTTTTCTTCCTCGGTGTCCTCGTCCACCAGCTTCACGGTCGCACCGAACTTGATCCGGTCACCCGAGAGCTTGGAAACGTCGATGACTTCCGCACGGGAAATCAGGCTTTCCAGCTCCAGGATGCGGCCCTCGTTGAGGGACTGGGCTTCCTTGGCGGCATGGTATTCGGCGTTTTCCGACAGGTCGCCGAGCGCGCGCGCTTCCGCGATCGCCTGGATGATCCGCGGGCGCTCGACCTGTTGCCGGTGCTTGAGTTCTTCCTCGAGCGCCGCAAAACCCTTGATCGTCAGAGGGACCTTGTCCATCGTTTATCTCGTCCAAAAAGAGGTACGAGGCCGCTGTTTCCAGCGCCCTCGCAAGTCAACGAAAACTCCACTGAAGCTTCGCAGTTCCATGGTGCAGGCCCGAAGGCCTCAGGCGAAATAGTCCTGAAGCGCGCGAACCTCGAGATCGCCGCCGAGATAGGCCTTGATGCCCTCGGCTGCAGCGACCGCTCCTGCAAGAGTGGTGTAGTAAGGTATCTTATGCAAGAGGGCAGCCTGCCGAAGTGAGCGAGAATCTGACAAAGCGCCCGCACCTTCGGTGGTATTGAATACCAGCTGGATGTCGCCGTTCTTCATGGCGTCGACCACGTGGGGGCGGCCTTCCAGCACCTTGTTGATCCGCTTGGCCTTGACGCCCTGCTCCACGAGGTACTTCTGGGTGCCGGCGGTCGCCAGGACCTGGAACCCGGCCTCCTCCAGCATGCGGACGGCCGGAAGGATGCGGGGCTTGTCCGAGTCGCGCACCGACACGAACAGGGTTCCGGTCTTGGGCAGCTGGCTGCCCGCGCCGAGCTGGCTCTTGGCGAAGGCCACGCCGAAGCCGCGGTCGAGGCCGATGACCTCGCCCGTGGAACGCATTTCCGGCCCGAGCAGCACGTCCACGCCCGGGAAGCGGGCGAAGGGGAACACGGCCTCCTTCACGCCGATATGCGGCAGCTCCTTCGGGGACAGGGCGAACGTGGCCAGGGTCTCGCCGGCCATCACCCGGGCGGCGATCTTGGCGATGGGTTCGCCGATGACCTTGGCCACGAAGGGCACCGTGCGCGAGGCGCGGGGGTTGACCTCCAGCACGTAGATCGTGCCGTCCTTGATGGCGTATTGCACGTTCATCAGGCCGCCCACGTCGAGGGCGAGGGCGAGAGCCTTCGTCTGGCGCTCCAGCTCCGCGATGGTCTCCGTCGACAGCGAGCGGGGCGGCAGCGAGCAGGCGGAGTCGCCCGAGTGGATGCCGGCCTCCTCGATATGCTCCATGATGCCGGCGATGAACACGTCCTTGCCGTCGCTGAGGCAGTCCACGTCCACCTCGATGGCATCCGAGAGATAGCGGTCGAAGAGCAGCGGGTTCTTGCCCAGAACCGTGTTGATCTGGCCCGTCTTGTCGTTGGGGTAGCGGGCCTTGATGTCGGACGGGATCAGGCTGGGCAGGGTGCCGAGCAGGTAATCCTCGAACTGGGTCTCGTCCCGGATGATCGCCATCGCGCGGCCGCCGAGCACATAGGACGGGCGCACCACGAAGGGCAGGCCGAGATCGGCGGCGATCAGGCGGGCCTGCTCGACCGAATAGGCGATGCCGTTCTTGGGCTGCTTGAGATGCAGCTTGTCGAGAAGCCGCTTGAACCGGTCACGGTCCTCGGCGAGGTCGATGGCGTCCGGCGAGGTGCCGAGGATGCGCACATCCGCCTCTTCGAGCGCGCGGGCGAGCTTGAGCGGGGTCTGGCCGCCGAACTGCACGATCACGCCGTGGAGCGTGCCCTTGGAGCGCTCGGTCTCGATGATCTCCAGCACATCCTCCTGCGTCAGCGGCTCGAAATAGAGCCGGTCGGAGGTGTCGTAGTCGGTCGAGACCGTCTCCGGGTTGCAGTTGATCATGATGGTCTCGAAGCCCGCATCCTTGAGCGCGAAGCAGGCATGGCAGCAGCAATAATCGAACTCGATGCCTTGGCCGATGCGGTTCGGACCGCCCCCGAGGATGATCACCTTCCTGGCGTCCGAGGGATTGGCCTCGTCGGCGGGCCGGCCCGCGAACGGGGACGTATAGCTCGAATACATGTACGCCGTGGGCGAAGCGAATTCCGCCGCGCAGGTGTCGATGCGCTTGAAGACCGGGCGCACGCCCAGCGCGCGGCGCGCCTCGCGCACCTCCGCTTCCGTGGTGCCTGTCAGCACCGCGAGGCGGGCGTCCGAGAAGCCCAGGGCCTTGATCTGACGGAAGGCACCCGGCGTCTTCGGCAGGCCATGGGCCTTCACCTTGGCTTCCATGTCGACGATGGCCTGGAGCTGCTCCAGGAACCAGCGGTCGATCTTGCAGGAATCGTAGACCTCGTCGTGGCTGATGCCGAGGCGAAGCGCCTGCGCGACCTTCAGGATGCGGTCGGGCGTGGGCGTTCCGATGGCGGCCTTGATGGCGTTCTTGTCGTCGCCCTTGCCGAGGCCCTCGATCTCGATCTCGTCGAGGCCGGTGAGGCCGGTTTCCAGCGAGCGCAGGGCCTTCTGCAGGGATTCCGGGAAGGAGCGGCCGATCGCCATCGCCTCGCCCACGGACTTCATGGCCGTGGTGAGGGTCGGTTCGGCGCCGGGGAACTTCTCGAAGGCGAAGCGCGGGATCTTCGTGACCACGTAGTCGATGGTGGGCTCGAAGGAGGCGGGCGTCGCGCCGCCGGTGATGTCGTTGGCGATCTCGTCCAGGGTGTAGCCCACCGCGAGCTTCGCCGCGACCTTGGCGATGGGGAAGCCCGTGGCCTTGGAGGCGAGCGCCGAGGAGCGCGACACGCGCGGGTTCATCTCGATCACGATCATGCGCCCGTTCTCGGGGTTGATCGCGAACTGCACGTTCGAGCCGCCGGTCTCGACACCGATCTCGCGCAGGACCGCCAGCGAGGCGTCGCGCATGATCTGGTATTCCTTGTCCGTGAGCGTCAGCGCCGGCGCCACCGTGATCGAATCGCCCGTGTGTACGCCCATCGGATCGAAATTCTCGATGGAGCAGATGATGATGCAGTTGTCCGCCTTGTCGCGGACGACCTCCATCTCGTACTCCTTCCAGCCGAGCACGCTCTCCTCGATCAGCACCTCGTTGGTGGGGGAGGCGTCGAGGCCCCGCTCGACGATGTCGAGGAACTCCTCGCGGTTGTAGGCGATGCCGCCGCCGGTGCCGCCCATGGTGAAAGAGGGGCGGATGATGGCAGGCAGGCCCACTTCGGCGAGCGCCAGCAGGGCCTCGCCCATGGCGTGCTCCTGATAGCGCTTGCGCCGGTCGTTCTCGCCCGCGTCCCATTTCAGCTTGTAGGCGGCGATCACGCGCTTCTTGTCGCCCGGATGCATGTCGAGGGCCTCGAGCCGCGCGAGTTCGGCCAGGTAGGCGTCCCGGTCGGCCTTCTTGAGGGCCGAGGCATTGGCGAGGCGGGATTTCGGAGTGTCGAGGCCGATCTTGGTCATGGCCTCGCGGAAGAGCTGGCGGTCCTCGGCCTTGTCGATGGCCTCCGCCGTCGCGCCGATCATCTCGACGTTGAACCGGTCGAGCACGCCCATCTTCTTCAGCGACAGGGCGCAGTTGAGCGCCGTCTGGCCGCCCATGGTGGGCAGGATCGCGTCCGGGCGCTCCTTCTCGATGATCCTGGCCACGATCTCGGGCGTGATCGGCTCCACGTAGGTGGCGTGCGCGAGATCGGGATCGGTCATGATCGTCGCGGGATTCGAGTTCACCAGGATGATGCGGTAGCCTTCCTCCTTGAGGGCCTTGACCGCCTGAGTGCCCGAATAATCGAACTCCACGGCCTGGCCGATGATGATCGGACCGGCGCCGATGATGAGAATGGAGGAGATGTCTGTCCGCTTCGGCATAGGTCCACCCAGGCGTGTCCAGCCGCGCGGCCGCTGAATGCGGCGCTTCAAGCGCAGCCGGGATGTGTCAGATTGAAGGTTGAGAGAGGCTCTTACACGGACCCACCGCAAATTCAAAGGCCTTAGCGCATCATGCGGAAAAGTGGCTCCGGTTTTCCGCCTCAACGATGCGCCCGCTGGACAGGGAGTATCGGATTGAATCCCTAAATTGGCCTCCACGTTAGGGTCCGATGCTCGATGATTTGGCGACAGGTCCCCCATGCGGCATGATCGCCGGTCAGGGAACGGCAGGATCTTGAGGGAGATCGGGATGGCTGAGGACGCGCGCTGGGCGGTGATCACCGGGGCATCGAGCGGAATCGGTGCGGAACTGGCGCGGATTTTCGCCGCCCGAGGCTATTCCCTGGTCATCACGGCCCGGCGTCACGAGCGCCTGGAGGCCTTGGCCGGTGACATTCAGGAGACACACCGCATCCCTGTGGAAGTCATGGCCCTCGACCTCGAAGACCGGGAGGCGCCTCAGGACCTCGTCGAGATGCTCAGGGACCGCGGCATCCACGCGCATACCCTCGTGAACAATGCGGGATTCGGCCTGCGAGGGACCTTCGCCACGCTGCCCTTCGAGCGGCAGGTCGCCATGATCGACCTGAATGTCACGGCGCTCACGGCCCTTTGCCGCCTCATGCTGCCGGGCATGCTGGAGCGCGGGCGGGGCGGCATCCTGAACGTGGCCTCCACGGCCGCCTTCCAGGCCGGGCCTCACATGGCGGTCTATTACGCCACCAAGGCCTATGTGCTCTCCCTGTCCGAGGCCCTGCACGAGGAGGCCAAGCCCCGCGGCGTGACGGTCACGGCCCTTTGCCCGGGGCCGACGGAGAGCGAATTCTCCGCGACGGCGGATCTCGAGAACAGCAAGCTGTTCAACCGGAGCGTCATGTCGGCGGCCGAGGTGGCCCGGATCGGGATCGATGGCTACGAGGCGGGCAGGGCCATCGTGATCACGGGCGCCTCCAACCGGCTGGGGGCACTGGGAGCCAAGTTCCTCCCCCGCGCGGTGATCCGCAAAATTGCCGGAAGTCTTCAGCGAGGCGAGGTGACGAAGCGCGCGGGAGAGGCTAACGAACAGGCGTGAACACGCTTTCCTCCTTCCGTCGCCTGACCCGTCAATTCGCAGCCTTCTTCGGAGCAGGGCTTGCGGCGGCCGTGGCGCATTATGGCCTGCTCATCCTTCTCGTCGAGGCCGGCGGGAGCCACCCGGTTCCGGCGACGCTCGCCGGCTACGTGGCGGGCGGGTCGGTGTCATATGCGCTCAACCGCAGGCATACCTACCGGAGCAGCCGTCCGCACCGGGAGGCGACCTGGCGCTTTGCGGCGGTCGCCTTCGTCGGGTTCCTGCTGACGTGGCTCCTGATGCATATCCTGGTGGAGAGGCTCGGCGGCCCCTATCTGCCGGCGCAGGTGATGACCACGGGCGTGGTCATGATGTGGAGCTTCCTCGCACACAAGGCTTGGACCTTCGCTTAAGACCCAGCAGGATCGGCGACACGACAGACGAAAGTCATGCGGGCCTGATTGTGGCCGAGATTGCGCGGGGCGCGCTCCGACGTGAAACCGGCATCTTCGAGGATGTCGAACACCTCGTCCTCGCTGTATTGCGCCAGGCCGATCTCCTCGCGGATCTCGCGGTACTCGGAGAATGCCGTGCGGACGAGGCCCGCGAGCGCGGATTTCAGGAAGCCCCCGTGCCAGGCGAAGGACAGAAGGGCCTTGGCATCCGCAATCGGGCTTACGTCCGGCGGGATTACGTCGGCAATGACGAGCCGGCCTTCGCTCTTCAGCTTCGCGCGCCAGAGCTTCAGCAGCCCGCGCAGCTCGTCGAGGGTGAGATATTGCAGGAGCGAATTCACCACGACGAGATCGAGGGATGCGTCCGGGAGTTGGGCCACCTGCTCGGGGGCCAGGATCGCGATACGCCCTTGCCCGCGGAACTTCGCCTGCAGCCGTTCCCGGACGAGGGGCGCGGCATCGCTCAGGTAGAGCTTCGCGCATTGGGCTGCCACCTGATCGGCAAAGAGGGCCTCGCCGCAGCCATAGTCGAGCACGATGGCATCGCGCGAGGGGATGTGGCCGACGATGTCGTTCGCCACGAGCCTGTAGTGCAGAATCTTATGCCGCTCGCCGGAATAGATCGGCGTGTCCTGGTTCCAGTAATCGCGCCAGTTCATGTGCGGGATCGTCCTTTCGCGGCCAGTTCAGGCTTCGCCGGTGACGGTATGGAATCGTGGAGCCTGCTGCGAAGCTCCGCGATCTGCTGGTTCAGCGCGCGCAATTCTCCGGGGGGCAAACCCAGCATGCAACCCACATGCTCCGGGATATCCTTCGCACGCTCTCTCAAGCTGCGACCTGACTCGGTCAGCATGATCCTGACCTGGCGTTCATCCTCCCTGTCACGCATGCGGCGGATATGACCCATGGTTTCCAGCCGCTTCAGCAGGGGCGTCAGCGTGCCGGAATCGAGAAAAAGCCTGTCTCCGATGTCCTTCACGGTCAGCCCGTCCTGCTCCCACAGCACGATGAGCACCACGTATTGGGGGTAGGTCAGATCCAGCGGCTCCAGGAGCTGCCGGTAGGCCCGGCCGAAAGCGTGGGACATCGAATAGAACGCAAAGCAAAGCTGGTTGCTGAGCGCCAGGGGCGAACTCTTCTCGGTCATCCTGTTCTCCTCACGGCTTGCTTACTCAAAAAATAGATTGCGCACAATTTAAATCCCGTGTAGTCATGGATATAGATTGCACACAATTAAATTGTGCGATCCTTATCTGGTGCATCCCGGCAAAAGGAACTTCCAATGACCCCTCTCTACACAGCTCATGCAGCAGCCCACGGCGGACGCGAAGGCGTCGCCAGCACCTCCGATGGAAAGCTTGAAGTCCGCCTCTCCACACCGAAGGAGCTCGGTGGCGCGGGCGGCGAGGGGACCAATCCGGAGCAGCTGTTCGCGGCAGGCTACTCGGCCTGCTTCCTCGGCGCGCTGAAGTTCGTGGCGGCACAGGGCAAGATCGCGCTCCCGGCGGATGCTTCGGTCGAGGCGTCGGTCGGCATCGGCAAGCGGGACGATGGCGCAGGCTTCGGCCTCGTGGTGGCGTTGAAAGCCAACCTGCCCGGACTCCCGGCGGAGCAGGCTGCCGATCTCGTTCGCCGCGCGGACGTGGTGTGCCCATACTCGCACGCCATTCGCGGCAACGTTCATGTCACCCTGTCGGCTTAGCAAAAAGACCGAAGCGCCGTAGGGGCGACTAGCCGTAGGAACCATGAGGTCCACCGGTCGCGAGGCCGGTGGACTTCTCTGTCGTTTCCAGAGCCGGACATGCGAGCCGGCTACGACCTATTGAGCCACAGCTTCGTCAGCGGGCCGTTCGCTCCGTCGACGGGATCGGCATCGGGGAGCGGGACTTGAGCGATCCGCTGCTGCGAGGACGCCAGCGCTCCGGGATCGTCGCGGACGGTGTCGTAGTTCCGTCCGTCCGGATAGGCCCCCACCACGGCGAAGTCGTCACTCGCGTTGATCAGGGCATGGGCCACGCCTGCCGGGATGATGACCACGTCAGCTTCGGAAACCGCAACGAGCTCCCCGTCCTCTCCGCCGAACCGCACCGATGCGGTGCCTGAGACGATGCCCAGCACCTCGTGGGTATCCGGATGGTAGTGGTGATAGTCGTGGATGGTGTCCAGCCAGGCATTCGTCCAGCCGTTCTTGGCGAAGGTGGACTTGAAAGCCTTCGCCGGATCGTCCTGCGACGGCGAAATGGCCCCGCGCCGGACGATCAGCGGCAAGGGCGAATTCGGCACGATGCCGTTGCTCTGGAAGACGTATGTCTCCGTGCCGAGCGGGGCATTGTAGCCTCTCGGATCACCATATCCTTTTGCCTGAGCCATGCGGATCTCCCTTCTCGATGCGAGGGGGAACGCATGGCCCGGGAGAAAGATCGACCTGAGCCTTGTGTGAGTTCACATCCCGAGCAGCATCGCCGCGACGGCGCGGTCGATGGAGAGATAAAAAATGACGAGGACAACGATCGCCGCAATGCCGAATTCGACCGCCTGGCTCCGCAGGACGCGGAACTTGGCGAAGACGTTCTGGCCGAAGATCGAGACCAGCCACGCCGTTGTCAGGACCACGGGGAAGATGAAGAGATACGACCACGTGCTTTCGACCTGGCTCACATTGGCGGGGTCGATCAGCGGACGGATGTTGCGCACCCAGGGAGCATAGGCGGCCGCGTAAAGCGAGGTCAGCCAGGACAGTGTGACGGCGATACCGAGGTGAAAGGTGAAAAGGTTATGCCACCGGCTGAATTCGCCGGAATCGTAATCAAAATCCATCGGAGAAACCCCCAGAACATATAGCCAAGAATCATTGATTTTTATGGTTAACAATTGGTTAGCGCGATTTGGCGGCGGCGTGCAAGACTAGCCTTTGTCGCGCCTGTGGGCACATGGGAAACGGCGTCTTGCCCGCTCGGAACAGGCTCCAAAAGCAGTGCGCCGCCACTCGGGTGAGTGACGGCGCATCCGGACGAATGGATCGGGGCAGGCGCTTTACCGGGGCGCCTTGCCCTCGTCCATCAGCTTCACGAAGCGATCGAAGAGATAGTGGCTGTCCTGCGGGCCGGGGGAGGCTTCGGGGTGGTACTGCACCGAGAAGGCCGGACGGTCCGTCAGGGCGATGCCGCAATTCGAGCCGTCGAACAGCGAGACATGGGTTTCCGTCGCGTTCGCCGGGAGCGTTGCCGGATCCACCGCGAAGCCGTGGTTCATGGACGTGATCTCGACCTTGCCGGTGGTCTTGTCCTTCACCGGATGATTGGCTCCGTGGTGACCCTGGTGCATCTTCTGGGTCTTGGCGCCCACGGCCAGGCTCAGCATCTGATGGCCGAGGCAGATGCCGAAGGTCGGGATCTTCTTCTCTAGCACCTTCTGGATCACCGGCACGGCATATTCACCGGTCGCCGCCGGGTCGCCGGGGCCGTTGGAGAGGAACACGCCGTCGGGATTCAGGGCCAGCACGTCCTCGGCGGTCGCGGTGGCGGGCACGACGGTCACCTTGCAGCCGGCGCGGGCGAGAAGGCGCAGGATGTTGCGCTTCACGCCGTAATCGATGGCGACCACGTGATGCCTCGGCTCGGCCTCTTGGTGGCCGTAGCCTTCCCCTCTCGTCCAGGTGGTCTCATCCCAGTCGAAACGCTGGGTGCTCGTGACCAGCGGCACCAGGTCCAGGCCGTTCATCGAGGGGAGGGCGGCAGCCTTGGCCTTGAGCGCTTCGAGATCGAACTTCCCCTGCGGGTCATGGGCAATGACCGCGTTCGGCATGCCCTTGTCGCGGATCAGGGCCGTGAGCGCGCGGGTGTCGATCCCGCTCAAGCCCACGATCTGGCGGGCCTTCAGCCAGGCGTCGAGATCGCGGGAGGCGCGCCAGTTGGAGGGCTCGGTGATGGAGGCCGCCAGCACCACGCCGCGCACGCCGGACGACGAGGCGGCGTTCACGCTCTCGATGTCCTCTTCGTTCGTGCCCACGTTGCCAATATGCGGGAAGGTGAAGGTGATGATCTGACCGGCGTAGGAAGGGTCCGTCAGGATTTCTTCGTAGCCCGTCATCGCCGTGTTGAAGCAGACCTCGCCGGTGGCCTCGCCCTCGGCACCGACGCCGAAGCCTTCCAGCACCGTACCGTCCTGGAGCACGAGAACGGCTGTTGCGCGCGGCTCTTCCCAGCCACCCGCCGTGTCTTTGTCTTGCAGCATCGTCATGATCTCTTGTAAGTCCGGGGCCAACAGGCCGTGCTTGAACAGGCCCGTACCGGGCCGCCGTGAACTGTCCTCGTGACTTAAGGGGCCGCTCGCGTCCCGTCAACGCTCGAGCCGCTTTAATTTAAAGGAGATCAGAATGCTGCGCGAACGATTTACCAGCGATATGAAGGAGGCCATGAAGGCCGGCGACAAGGGCCGTCTGGGCGCGATCCGGCTGATTCAGGCCGCCCTGAAGGACAAGGACATCGAGGCTCGCGGGAACGGCAAGGAGCCTCTGTCGGACGAGGAGATCCTGGCTCTGCTGCAGAAAATGGTGAAGCAGCGCCAGGAATCGATCGCCATGTACGAACAGGGCGGCCGCGCGGAGCTGGCTCAAGCCGAGAAGAACGAGGTCGAGGTGATCTCAGCCTATCTTCCCAAGCCCATGGACGAGGCCGAGACGAAGGCCGCCATCGAGGCCGCCATCGCCGAGACGGGCGCCGCCTCCATGAAGGACATGGGCAAGGTCGTGGGAGTCCTTCGCGCCAAGTATGTGGGCCGCATGGACTTCGCCAAGGCGAGCGGCCTCGTGAAGGACATGCTGCCGAAGGGATGATCGGGCCTGCTCCTCCTCCCGTCGTGGCCGGGCCCGTCCCGGCCATCCATGAGGCAGGGCAAGGCGTGGATCCCCGGGCCACGCCCGGGGATGACCGGGAGAGGCAGGCCTCAAGCGGCTTCGGCTCTCGCGAGAGCCTGAACCAGCGCCTGCGTGGTGACGACCTCGGCGAACTCGAATCCCAGTGTCGCGACATGTGTCGCGTGGACGGTCTCCGCCGGGATGGTGCCGCCCCGGCCGTCGGGCAGGTCGAAGCAGTCGCAGGCGTCCTCGACCAGGACCATGCGGTAGCCCAGATTGGCTCCCATGCGGATCGTGGTCGACACGCACATGTCGGTCGAGATCCCGAAGGCCACGATGGTGTCGATCCCGAGCCGCCGAAGGCGCAGATCGAGGTCGGTGCCGATGAAGGCCGAATTCACGCTCTTGGTGACGAGCGGCTCGTCGCCCCGGGGGCCGAAACCCTCCCGGAAGACATTGCCCGGCTGGCCGGAGGCGAGGGTCGAGCCCGGCTCGACCGAGTCGTGCCTGACATGGATGACGGGTTTGCTCGCCGCTCGCCAGGTATCGAGCAGCAGGAGCCCGTTGGCGTCGACGGCCGTGTTCCAGCGGCGCGGCCAGGAGGGGCTGTCGAAGGCCTTCTGCATGTCGATGGGCAGCAGGACTGCGTTCATGAGATCGTACGGCATGGGGAGCTCCTTGTGAAACGAGGCCGGAGTCTTCATGAAGGATCGGCCGGTTTCACTCGACAAGATGACGGCCTGACCGGCTAAATGCCGGCTGCAGAGACCTTTCGGCGGCGGATGGGGCCATGCTGGACGACAAAGACAGGATCCTCGTTGGGGCCTTGCGGAAGAATGCCCGGGAAAGCCTCGTGGGGCTTGCCCGCAGCGTCGGGTTGTCCCGCAGCGCCACCCAGGAGCGGATGCGCCGCCTCGAGCGTGAGGGCGTGATCAAAAGCTATACGGTGGAGCTGGGTCTGGAACACGATCCCGCCGTGAGGGCCATGATCGCCGTCACCTTCGAGCCGGGCTTTCGCTGCAAGCAGGTGGTGCCCGCCTTATCCGGCATTCCCGAGATCAAGGCCTGCCACTCGCTGACAGGCTCCATCGACCTGATGGTGATGGTCGCCTGCGATTCCAACGCGACCCTCAATTCCATCCGGGATGCCGTCGCGGCCGTGAAGGGAGTGGCCACCGCCACGACCCATATCGTGCTGGCCACCGAATGGTCGCGGGAGTGACGGGTTCCACCCCTCAGGTCTTTGACAGGAATCGGCGCGGATCGATGTCGAAGTGGAGGACATCCTCGCGCGTGCCCAGCTTCTCATAGAGCGCAATGGCAGGATCATCCCCGTGATCGGCCTGCACGAAGACGACCCAGGCGCCGCGATGCCGGGCGATTCCGCAGAGATGCTCGATCAGCCCTGTCGCGATCCGGCGCCTGCGCTGCTCCGCCTTCACGGCGAGATCGTAGATATAATATTCGCGCCGAGCCTTCTCGAACTTCTCGAGTTCGTAGGCGACAAGACCCGCGACCACGTCTCCGCCCGCGAGCGCGACAATGACGGCGATGTGTTCCTTTCCGAGGAGACTCTCCAGGTAGGCGTCCCCGGGCGGCTCCGCGCTGTAGCTGTCGGAATCCTCGAAAACCTCCGCAAACAAGGCATTGAGTTTCCGCATCAGGTCGAGGTCGGCTGGACCGAGACGTCGGATCTGTACGGGTGTTTCGGCCATTCGCGTCTTCCCGAGCATCAGGGGCAGGCTCGACATTGCGTGCGGCTGGACAAAAAGGAAAGGGCTCCGAAGAGCCCGTCGTTGGACGTATAGGCGTGCGGTTTGACCGGGCTGACATGGAGCCCGACCTCGATGGAGGAGAACTTTGTTGGCCCTCTTCGATGTCTGATCGGTGCGCTCCCGCATATGGAGCCACAGATGGAGTCACTTGGTCAGCATGTCGGCAGCATGGGTCCGGCTCCAGCGCTTCGGGGGAGCGTTCTTCATGAATTGTTGTCTCACTTCATTCCTATCCGGTGCCTAGCGGAAGCTCGGCCTGTGGATTATGGGCACAGTCGCCGGTTTCCTCCTCATTCCGGGGCGCCCTGGTTTATGGAACAGGTTTGGAGAATTACGCCTCGTGCGCTACCCGCCCCAAATCCTCGAAGAGATCCGCGCCCGGCTGCCGGTTTCGGCCGTGGTGGGCAAGCGCGTGCGCCTTAAAAAAGCGGGGCGGGAATGGAAGGGCCTGTCGCCGTTCAATGCGGAGAAGACGCCGTCCTTCTACGTGAACGACCAGAAGCAGTTCTATCACTGCTTCTCCTCCGGCAAGCACGGCGACATCTTCACCTTCCTGATGGAGACGGAGGGTCTTTCCTTCCCTGAGGCGGTCGAGCGGCTGGCCGGGGAGGCGGGAGTGCCCCTGCCCAAGCTCACGCACGAGGACCGCGCCGAGGAGGTGAAGCGCAAGACACTCTACGACGTCATGGACATGGCGGCGGAGTTCTTCGAGGCTTCTCTCCAGGGCCGCTTCGGCATGAAGGCGCGCGATTATCTCGCGGGACGGTCCCTGAGCCCCGAGACGCAGAAGTGCTTCCGGATCGGCTATGCGCCGCCGGAGCGGTTTGCCCTGCGCGACCATCTGGCGGCCAAGGGGATCTCCATCGACATGATGGCGGAGGCGGGTCTGCTGATCGTAGGGGAAGACGTCAAGGTGCCCTACGACCGGTTCCGCGACCGGGTGATGTTCCCGATCTGCGACGTGCGTGGGCGCGTGATCGCCTTCGGCGGACGTGCCATGAGCGCCGACGCGCCGGCGAAGTATCTGAACTCGCCGGATACGCCGCTCTTCAACAAGGGGCGGCTCCTCTACAACTACCACCTGGCCCGAAAGCCCGCCCACGACCGAGGGACCGTGATCGCGGTCGAAGGCTATGTGGACGTGATCTCATTGAGCGTGGCGGGCTTTCCCAATACGGTCGCGCCTCTCGGCACGGCGCTGACGGAGGATCAACTCGCCCTTCTGTGGCGGCTCTCGGAGGATCCGATCCTCTGTTTCGACGGCGACAAGGCGGGCCGGCGGGCGGCCTACCGTGCCCTCGACACCGCCCTGCCGAACCTCTCTTCCGGCAAGTCCCTGCGTTTTGCCCTTCTGCCCGAGGGGCAGGATCCTGACGATCTCGCCCGGTCGGGGGGGCGGACGGCCATCGAGAGGGTGCTGGCTGCGGCCAAGCCGCTGGTGGACATTCTCTGGGCGCGGGAGACCGAGGCGGCGCCGCTGGATACCCCGGAGCGGCGGGCGGCCCTGGAGCGCAGGCTTCGCGAATCACTTGCCCTGATTCGCGACGAAACCCTCAGGCGCTACTACCGAGAGGACGTCGAAAGCCGCCTCGCCGGACTGAATCCCGACTCCCGCGCAAACCGCTTCAACCGGCAAGGGGGAGGGGGAAGGCGGGACTTCCGGGGCCCTGCTCCGACCACGCCGAACGCTCCCAAAAGCGTGAGCCCCCTATTGGCGAAGAGCCGTATTTTCGTCGGCACCACACCCGGAGCGGCCCGCGAAGCAACGATCGTCTGTATCTTCCTGACGCACTCGGACCTTATTTCAAAACACGCAGAAACCCTTGTAGACCTTGAATTTGAAGGGCGGGACGCTCAAATGATGCGAAGTCTCCTGCTGGACAGCGCAGCCAGCGGCGAACCCGCCGACACCACGGTCATGCGGGCGCGCCTCGAGCGGGCCGGGCTGACCCAGGCGGCGGACAGGCTCAACGCCCTGGTTCGCCCCGGGGACCGCTGGATGCTCGATCCGCATGCGGATCCCTTGCGGCTTGAGGACGCATTGAGGCAAGCCATCACCTTGCATCGCCGGGCGCGCACGTTACATAGCGAACTTCGGGCCGCCGAGCGCGCGCTCGCCGAAGAGGACAACGAGACCAATCTCGCCTGGCTGCGGGAGGTCCAAAACCAGCTGTCCTCCGTCGAGGGTGCCGAGGCCGACTTGGACAAGAACGGGTCCGCTGGGGGAGCCGGCTTCTAAAAGGCGGGATATGGCTCAAGACGGGCGGGAGATGGTTAACGGTTAGTCAAGTGACTTGCTGTTGAATGGTCAGGAATTTCCGGGTGGCCGGGCCCAAGGGCCTTGCTGCCCATTCGCGTATCGTCAATCTCGCTGGGGAGGCTGACGGGGCGCCGGAGTAGAGCGAAGCATGGCAACGAAGGCAACCGAACGGGACGAAGGCGAGACGACAGCCCCGGAGCAAACGAGCGACGGGCCTCTGCTCGACCTGAGCGATGCCGCCGTTAAACGGATGATCAAACTCGCGAAGAAGCGCGGGTACGTCACCTATGATGAATTGAACGAGGTCTTGCCTCCGGAGGAGTTTTCTTCGGAGCAGATCGAGGACGTGCTCGGCCAGTTGTCCGAGATGGGCATCAACGTCGTCGAATCGGAAGAGACGGACGAGGGCGCCCAGGCCGAGGCCGAAGAGGAGGAAGCCGAGGGCGGCGATCTCGTCGAGGCGTCCCAGAGCCGCGCCGTCGCGGTTCGGGAGACCACGGCCAAGGAGCCGACCGACCGCACGGACGACCCGGTGCGCATGTATCTGCGCGAGATGGGCTCGGTCGAGCTTCTCTCCCGCGAGGGCGAAATCGCCATCGCCAAGCGCATCGAGGCCGGCCGCGAGGCGATGATCGCAGGCCTTTGCGAAAGCCCGCTGACCTTCCAGGCCATCATCATCTGGCGCGACGAGCTCGTCGAAGGCCGGGTGCTGCTGCGCGACATCATCGATCTCGAAGCCACCTATGCCGGACCCGACGGAAAGGGTGCGCCCAAGGTCGACGCCCTGGGCGATGAGGGCGAGGACGAGGCGCCCGAGGGCGACGAGGCCACCCCGCCGGAAGGCGAGATGGACGATGAGGACATGGAGAACAACGTGTCGCTCTCGGCCATGGAGGCCGAGCTGAAGCCGCGCGTTCTCGAAACCTTCGATTCCATCGCCGACAACTACAAGAAGCTGCGCCGCCTGCAGGTCGAGCATGTGGAACAGCGCATGCAGAACAAGCAGCTGACTCCGGCCCAGGAGCGCAAGTACCGCGAGCTGAAGTCGGATATCGTCGGCGCGGTCAAGTCGCTGTCGCTCAACAACAACCGCATCGAAGCGCTCGTGGAGCAGCTCTACGACATCAACAAGCGCCTCATTTCCCATGAGGGCCGTTTGATGCGCCTGGCCGAGAGCCACGGCGTCGCCCGCGAGGAATTCCTCAAGCACTACCAGGGCTGGGAACTCGACCCCAAATGGGTGCTGCGCGTCTCGAAGCTCGGCGGCAAGGGCTGGAAGGACTTCGTCGCCAACGCGAAGGACGGCATCCACGATTTGCGCGAGCAGATCCACAACCTGGCGAGCGAGACCGGCCTGGAGATCCAGGAATTCCGCCGCATCGTCATGATGGTGCAGAAGGGCGAGCGCGAGGCCCGTCAGGCCAAGAAGGAGATGATCGAGGCGAACCTGCGTCTCGTGATCTCCATCGCCAAGAAGTACACGAACCGCGGCCTTCAGTTCCTGGATCTGATCCAGGAGGGCAATATCGGCCTCATGAAGGCGGTCGACAAGTTCGAGTACCGTCGCGGCTACAAGTTCTCGACCTACGCGACCTGGTGGATCAGGCAGGCGATCACGCGCTCCATCGCGGATCAGGCCCGCACGATCCGCATCCCGGTGCACATGATCGAGACGATCAACAAGATCGTCCGCACCTCGCGCCAGATGCTGCACGAGATCGGCCGCGAGCCGACCCCGGAGGAGCTGGCCGAGAAGCTCGCCATGCCGCTGGAGAAGGTGCGCAAGGTCCTCAAGATCGCCAAGGAGCCGATCTCCCTCGAGACGCCGATCGGCGACGAGGAGGATTCGCATCTCGGCGACTTCATCGAGGACAAGAACGCGATCCTGCCCATCGATGCGGCGATCCAGTCGAATCTGCGCGAGACCACGACCCGCGTCCTCGCCTCGCTCACGCCCCGCGAGGAGCGCGTGCTGCGCATGCGCTTCGGCATCGGCATGAACACCGACCACACCCTCGAAGAGGTCGGCCAGCAGTTCTCGGTGACCCGCGAGCGTATCCGCCAGATCGAAGCGAAGGCGCTCCGCAAGCTCAAGCATCCCTCGCGGAGCCGCAAGCTCCGGAGCTTCCTCGACAACTAGGCGAATTCGAAAGGCGGGCCCTCGGGACCCGCCTTTTTCTTGGAAGCCGATGAAGTATCGAGGCTATTCTTGAACAGCCAGCTCTTCGAAGCGTGGTACGACGAAGCCGACGAAAGCGTTGCCTTGACGCCCGTCAGTGAAGTGCGCCGGCTACGAGCCGCTGGAGGCTGGCTGAAGGCGCCGGTCTTCTTGCATAGGATCGAAGCGGATACCCTCGAAGAAGCGGTCGAGACTCACCAGCAGAAGATGGACTGGGACACCTTCTGGGCTCACAAGGACGTGGTTCAGCTCTGCCGGAATTGCGGAATTCGTTACTTTCTCAAGCGTTCCAATCCTTGCCCCAACTGCGGCCATCACCCTGAAGCCAGCGCCCCATGATCATCAGCCTCACCATCATTCTCTTTTGCCAACTCGTCGGCGAGGTGATCGCACGCGGCCTCGGATGGCCCGTGCCGGGTCCCGTGCTCGGCATGCTGGCTCTGCTTACCATTTTGGGCTTGCGTGACCGGCTCAAAGAAAAGGTGCCGGGATTAGGCCGCACTCTCGACTCGACAGGCAAGGGGCTGCTTGCGCATCTCTCGCTCCTGTTCATTCCGGCGAGTGTCGGCGTCGTCCAGCGGCTCGACGTGCTGGCGGCCCATGGCGCCGGACTTGTCGCCGCCCTGGTCGTCTCCACATTCGTCACGCTCGTCGTGACGGTGGTGACCTTCGTGGCCGTGTCGCGCTTGAGCGGTTCGTCCATGGCGGCCGCAGACGAAGCCGGGGTGGGCGAGAAGCCGTGAGCGATCAGGCCTTTTCCCTCTGGGTCTATCTCTCGCAGACCCCGCTGCTCTGGCTCGTGGTGACGCTGGGCGCTTACGTGACCGCCGACCGGATCTCACAGGTCTTCGGTCGTCATCCCCTGTGCAATCCGGTCTTGATGTCCGTCGCCGCGGTGGCGCTCGTGCTCTGGACGACGGGCACGTCGTACCCGGTCTATTTCGAAGGCGCGAAGTTCGTGCACTTCCTGCTTGGCCCCGCCACCGTCGCGCTTGCCATTCCGCTCTACGAGAACCGCCGCGTCGTGCTGCGCGCCCTCGTGCCGATGGTGGCGGCGTTGATCGTGGGCTCCGTCACGGCGATCGTCTCGGCGGTGGCCGTCGCGCAGGTGTTCGACATGCCTCGGTCCATCCTCATTTCTCTCGCGCCGAAATCCGTGACCGCGCCGGTTGGAATGGCCATCACGGAAACCCTGGGCGGCGATCCGGCGCTGACGGCCATTCTGGTCATGCTCACCGGCGTCATCGGCTCTATCATGGTGACGCCGCTCATGAACGCGCTGCGCATGAAGGACTGGCGGGCCCGCGGCTTCGCCGTCGGTCTCGCCTCTCACGGCATCGGGACGGCGCGGGCGTTTCAGGTGCATTCCCTCGCAGGCACCTTCGCGGGCATCGCCATGGGGCTCAACGCGTTGGTGACGGCCCTGCTGCTGCCGCTCGTGCTAGCATGGCTGATCGGATGATCAGGGGGCCGGCGCGGTGCTGCCCGTGCTCGGGGGATCGTCCGATCTTGCCTCGAGAGCGGGAATGATGCCGTCCGCGACAAGGGCGTGGAGCTGACCGATGTAATTGTCTTCCCGCGAAGGCTCCGTCGGGTTCGAAGTCATCACGACGGTCATGCCGAGGCTCGGCGCCACGTAGACCATCTGTCCTCCGAAGCCCCAGGCGTAATAGACCATGTGGCCGCGCATCTCGCGCATGAACCAGCCATAGCCATAATGGTCGCCCGTGAACGGCGACGAGGTGCGGGGCTGCCAGGATTCCTTGATCCAGTTCTCCGGCAGCACCCGTCTGCCGTCAATCACGCCGCCTTGCCGGACCATCTCGCCGAACCGGAGCAGGGCACGCGGCGACAGCGCCATCTCGTTGCCGCCGAGAAAGATGCCCTGCGGGTCGCGGGTCCAGGGCGGCACCATCACGTCGAGGGGCTCGCCGAGCCATTCCCGCGCCAGCTCCAACGTGCTGCGCTTGGATGCTTTCGTAAGAGCGGCCGACAGCAGATGCGTGCTGCCCGTGGAGTAGAGCATGCGTCCGCCGGGCTCGTCCGCGAAAGGCCGCGTCAGGATGTAGCGAACCCAATTGTCGCTGCTGACCCAGGCACCGTAGTTGCGGCCGGAGGTCCGCTCCAGCCCGGCGCGCATGGAGAGAAGGTGGCCAATGGTGATCCGCTTGACGCGGGGGTCGGCATCCTGCGGCACGCTGGAGCCGAGAAGCTCCGCGACCGGCTGATCGACGCCCTTGAAGACGCCACGCTCGATGGCGGCGCCGACAAGCGCCGACAGGATGGTCTTGGACGCCGACTTGATATTGGTCGGACGCTCGAGGCTGGAGCCCTTCAGGGCCTGTTCCGTGACGATGTTCCCATGTTGGGAGACAATGAGGGAGCGAAGGTTCTCGAGTTCTCGCACCTTTGCGGTGAGAGCCTCGACACCGGGAGACGGAGCGGACGCCGCGGCCGGGCTCAAGGGCACGGCCACGGTCAGGACAATGAGGCTGGTGCGCAGAAGGTCGAGGAAGGGCATACGGCTCAGGCGTTGTTTCTTGTGGTTGGATAAACGCCTTCGTCCCATGGCGTTCCAGCGCCGCGATGCTCCACACCGAATCGTGAGGTCTGCTCTGCGGCAGGTCTCCGCCTTGAGCATCGAGGTCCTCGACCGAGGAGCGCCTCACCTGCGCCTCGGCTCAGGTGGGGCGATGATGCGTCTCGTCTTGATCAGAACAGGAAATCCGCAGCGCCGATCATGGCTTTCTGGACGTTCAGCAGCGTGATCGTTTGGCCGTTGGCCTTGATGAACACGTCATCCGCACGCCCGTCGCTGTCCGCATTGCCTTGCGTGATCGACAAGGCACTGAAGCTCAAGGAATGGCCGCGCAAATCGATGCGGTCGCTGCCGTCCTGGAAGGCGCTGATCCTGTCCGATCCCCATTGACCTGCGAAGCGGAAGACATCGGCGCCGGCGCCGCCGCTGAGGATGTCGTTGCCGGCGCCGCCGTCCAGCGTATCCTTGCCGTCCTCGCCGTAAAGCGTATCGTTCCCGGTCTCCCCGCGCAGCGTGTCGTTTCCGGCTCTGCCGTAGAGCTTGTCGGCTCCGGCGCCGCCCTTGATCAGGTCGATTCCGGACGAGCCATAGAGAGTGTTGGCGCTCGCCGTGCCGGTGATGAGCTTCACGAGGGTCGGGTCGATCAGGTCGAGTTTCACGTTGCTGGCGCCGATCGTCACCTGCTTCGTGACCGAGACGATGTTGGCCGCCGAATAGGTGACCTTGTAGGTGCCGGCCGCCAGAGCAAGGCTGTAGCCGCCCGCGCTTCCCGAGATCGTGGAATAGCGCGCCCCGGTGGAGCTCACGGCGGTGACCGTGATGCTCCCCAGCGCCTCGCCGACATCGTAGAAGCGGTCGCCGTCCTTGTCGTCCATGGTGACGCCCGTGAGAAACACCTTCGAGCCGGAGCGCGCGAAGTTCTCGGTGACGAAAGCGCCGTTCCAGCCCTTGTAGGCGCCCGTGTTGAAACCGATGCCGATCTCGCGGAACGTGCCGTTCAGGATGTTGGCCTTGTGGCCCGGGCTGTTCATGAGATTGCTGTGCAGAAGCTGCACCTCGTCCTGATAGCCGGTGGGACTGCGGGTGCTGGCCCAGGCGATGTTCTCGGCGGACGACCAGGAGCTGCTGAACACATAGCCGGCGCTTTTCATGCGCGCGGTCGGCGTCGAGCCGTTCACGCCCGTATGGGAGAACGTGTCGGTCGCAATCATCCAGTTCGTGTGGGAATCCGCTGACGTGTTGAGATTGCCGTTGAACGCCAGAGGTTGTGCGCCGACCTTCGCCCGCGCCGAATTCACCAGCTCAAGCATGAGCTGCTCATAGGCTGTCGCCTGTGCCATGAAGAACGCCCCTTATCGCTTTGTTCTTGGTGCCGGTCGATCCGCACCTTGCTTGTCCAAGGTTGAGTAGGGGCCAATTGGGAAAAACGTGTGGCGACGGGGAGGTAAAATGATACTTTGTATCGATCTCCTATTGTCGAGGTAACAACCCTGCCTTGCAGGATGCTCGGGGGTTATGGAGGAACAATCTGGTATATAGCCGGCATGGAAACGCCTCACAGGGCCGGGCGCCGCTTGGCCTAACCACAAGAATGACCATGGATAGCAAGTCGCCTGCCTTCGCCGCTGCTCCGGTTCGAACCTCCATCGAGCGGGTGACCATCCCGATTCTGGCTGCAATCAGCGTCTCGCACCTCCTCAACGACCTAATCCAGTCCCTGCTGCCGGCGATCTATCCGATCCTCAAGGCGGATTTCCATCTTGATTTCGGCCAGATCGGCCTGCTCACGCTCACCTTCCAGCTCACGGCCTCCCTCCTGCAGCCGCTGGTGGGCATCTATACGGACAAAAAGCCGCAGCCCTTCTCGCTGGTCGTCGGCATGGGCTTCACGCTCGTCGGCCTGCTCACCCTGTCGCGCGCAGGCTCCTATCCACTGCTGCTTCTCGGTGCGGCCCTGGTGGGGATGGGCTCCTCCGTGTTCCACCCCGAATCCTCCCGCGTGGCCCGCATGGCCTCCGGCGGGCAGCACGGATTGGCGCAATCGGTTTTCCAGGTCGGCGGCAATGCGGGGTCCGCCCTGGGGCCGTTGCTGGCGGCCTTCATCGTCGTGCCCTTCGGCCAGTCGAGCATCGCCTGGTTTTCGGCCGTGGCGCTCCTCGCCATGGTCATCCTATTCAACGTGGGACGCTGGTACCGGGCAAAACTCGTGGACCTGAAGGCCAAGCCGCGTGCGACGGCGACCGCATCGTCGTTGTCGCGCAAGCGCGTCGGCGCTTCGATCGCGATCCTGATGCTGCTCGTGTTCTCGAAGAACTTTTATACCGCCAGCATCTCCAGCTACTTCACCTTCTATCTCATTTCCAAGTTCCAGCTGTCGGTGCAGGAGGCGCAGGTCCACCTCTTCGTGTTCCTCGGCGCCGTGGCGGCGGGCACGGTGATCGGCGGACCCATCGGCGACAGGATCGGACGCCGCTACGTGATCTGGATCTCGATCCTCGGCGTGCTGCCGTTCACGCTGCTGCTGCCCTATGCCAACCTGCTCTGGACCACGGTTCTCAGCGTCGTCATCGGTCTCGTCCTGGCCTCCGCGTTCTCGGCCATTCTCGTCTATGCGACGGAGCTCGTGCCGGGTCGTGTGGGCATGATCGCGGGGCTGTTCTTCGGCCTCTCCTTCGGCATGGGGGGCTTGGGTGCCGCGGTACTGGGAGAACTCGCCGACCTGACCAGCATCGAGACGGTGTACAAGATCGTGTCGTTCCTGCCGGCGATCGGGCTTCTCACCTATTTCCTGCCCAAGATCGAGAAGGCCCGCGCTTAAGGCGCGGGGCTCTCGAGGGCAAGCTCCGCCTGTTCCGCTCTCCCTGACGGCGCCACGGCCTGGACGGCCATGCGCCGCTCGTGCTCGAGCAGCCACTTCTTGCGCCAGAGCTTCCCGCCGTAGCCGGTCAGAGATCCATCGGCGCCGATCACCCGGTGGCAGGGAACGATGACGGCGACCTGATTGGCCCCATTGGCGCGCGCCACGGCGCGGGGCGCATCGGGCCGTCCGATGAGGCGTGCGATCTCGCCATAGCTGCGGGTGCTTCCCAAGGGGATCTGGCGCAGGGCCTCCCATACGCCCGTCTCGAATGGACTGCCTCTCTGGACGACAGGCACATCGAACGATGCCGAACGGCCGGAGAAGTAGCGTTCCACCTGGCGAGACAGCTCATCCAGAAAAGGGCTGCGCCCGAAGCAAATGGGGCCGACACGCTTCCTGAGCCGTGCGATTTCGGCAGGGAGCGCCGCGCGCTCCGCAAATTCCAGCAGGTGCAGTCCGGTGCCGTCTGCGATGGCCACCATGGCGCCGATGGGAGTGTCCAGCCATTGCGCCGTCAGAATCGGCCGCTCCGACGCGCGGGCGGGAGCATCGCCGATAAGTCTGGTGATCGCATCCCGGAACCCGCTTCCGGACTCGTAGCCCGCATCCAACTGCGCATCCATGACCGATCCTCCCCGCAGCAGGCGGGTGACAGCGTATCCCAATCGCTGGGACCGCGCATATTGAGCGAAGGTGACGCCATATTCGCGTTGAAAGGCGCGGCGGGCGGTGGACGGATCGTAGCCGAGGGCCCTCACGTCTGCTGCGCTCCACTTCCGCTCCGGCTCCGCCCTGATCTTCTCGCGCAGGATTTCGAGGGCGCCGTTCGGCACGCGCTGGCGATCAAAAGGCCTGCAGCGCAGGCAGGGGCGGAAGCCTGCCTCTTGCGCCGCCTCGCAGCTTCCGAAGAAGACCGTGTTGCTGCGCTTCGGCTTGCGGGCCGGGCAGGTGAGGCGGCAGAAGATGCCGGTGGTCTTCACGCCCACATAGGCGAAACCTTCATAGGAGGGATCGCGGGCGATCAGGGCGGCAAAGAGAGTATCGTCGTCGGTGATCATGACTCTCTTGTACCTCGGATCGGGGAGCCGTGCCGCCGGAAACGAGGCGTCGATTTTCTTCGGCTAGCGGGCTGCAGCGGAGGCGACATCGACGCTCAGGCGCATCTCCGGGTGAATGCCGCAGATGATGTCGTAATGGCCCGGCTGGTCGAAGCCGAGGGTGACCGTGTCGCCGGGGTTCTGCCCGTCCGAGTTGAAGCTCATGTTCGCGCCGTCGACGCGCACATTATGCGTGCGCGTGTCGTCGTTGAGGATGCGCAGGGCCTCGCCCACCTTCAGCAGGATCGCCCCCGGCGAGAAGCGCCTGTCCTTCTGGCTCACGGTCGTGGTGGCGACGGCCTGCGCCGTCGCGCCCCAGGCGATGGTCTTCGGCGGAAGGCTCGTGGGACGCGGAGGGTCGTCGCTGGAGAGCGTGTTGAGAAAGGCGACGAGCTGCGCGCGCTCCGTCTCGCTGAGCTCGATCGCTCGCGGAAGATCGGCCGAGAGGGTAGGGCGCTTCACGATCCCTTTCGCATAATGATCCACCACGTCCTCGAAGGTGGCGAGCGAACCGTCATGCATGTAGGGCGCGCTCCACACGCGCTCGCGCAGGCTCGGCGTCTTGAATGCGTGATCCGCCGCCTTCACGCCCAGAACGGGGCCGCGCCCCTTGTCCTGGCTGCGGAGGCCGATATCGTGAAAGGCCTCGTCGGTGAAGCGCCAGCCCTGGTGGCAGGCAACGCAGCCTGCCTTGCCGACGAAGAGCGCGAGACCGGCGAACTCGTCCTTGTCGAGAGCCCTGTCGTCGCCCTTGACCCATCGGTCGAACCGGGTCTGCGGCGAGACCAGGGTCCGCTCGAATGCGGCGAGCGCCTTCATGAGGTTGTCGCGCGTGACGGCGGGATCCTCGGGGAAGGCCGCCGCAAAGGATTTCTGCATCAGCGGATCGGCTGCAATCGCCTTGGTGGCGCGCTCCAGATCGCCTCCCATCTCGCGCTTGTCCTCGATGGGAATCGCCGCCTGTGCCTCCAGGCTGTCGGCGCGGCCATCCCAGAACCAGGAAAGCCCCCAGGCCATGTTCCAGAGCGGCGGCGTGCGTCGCTCGAGGGGCGCCCCGTCGAGGCCGGGATGACGATCGACGCCATCCGAGAAGGATAGCTCCGCCTGATGGCAGGTGGAGCACGCAATCTCGCCGGAGCCGGACAGGCGCGTGTCGTCGAAAAGGGCCGCACCCAGCCTCACCTTCTCCGGGGTCGTTGGATTGGCCGCGGGTGCGGGCGTGTGGTCGGGACGCGCGAAAGCCTGTCGCCAGTGCTCGACGTCGATGGCGGCGGGCTTGTCCGCCGCTCCCCCGACCAGCGTGGCGACCATCAGGGCGGGCAGAGCCCGCCGCAGACGGGGCAAGCCTCTGCGCATCCTACGCGTTACCGAAAGTTGCCGAGCTGAAGCTCGAACTTCGCGACGGCGCTCAGGAAATCGCTCGCGTCCTTCACCGGCTGCTTGGGCGGCGTCACGGCGGGGAACACGGCCTTCAGGTCGTCGAGGCTCGCCTTGAGGGCCTTCGCGGCCTCCGCGTCCTTCGCATTGGCTTCCTGCATCACCGCGCCGACGAGGCGATCCGTCTCGAACACGAAGCCGCGGGCATCCTGATATTCCACCACGTTGGCGATGCGGTTCTTCTCGATGGCTTCGCCATATTCATCGGCGGCCTGCTGCAGCACTTCGAGCGCCGTTTCGAGGGTGAAGTAGAGCCCCTGCGTCTCCTTGGCGCGAACGGCCGTCTCGGCCGCGGCCAGCCGCTCGTCGAGGGCCGTGCGGGCGCGGGCATAGGCCTCCTTGTTCTTTGCCTTCACGGTCTGCGACAGGGACTTCAGGGCCGCCTGAAAGGGCGCGATGTTGAGGGCCTTCAGGTCGTCGCGCAGGCTCGCATAGATCTCCTCTTCCGGGTGCAGGAAGTGAGGCAGGGCGTCGGCCCATCGGCCAGCCTCGATCAGCTCGCTGCCGACCAGCAGATGGCCGCGGATCATCTCGATGCCGCGATAAAGGTGAAGGGAGGGGGCGAGCTTCGCGGCGCCTCCGCCTTCTCCTTCGCCGCCTTCACCCTCGCCACCGGCGGTCGCCGGCGCGGCGTGGCCTTGATGCGCCTGGGCAAAGTGCAGCAATGGCTGATTCGCCTGGGCCTGAACCGTGGCCTGCGGATAGGCCGGAAGGCTTGCGGCTTGCGAGGCGGCCGGAGCCGCAACAAGGGCCACGGTGCTCAAGCCCGCCCAAATCTTGCGCTTTTTCATCATTCCCCCTCCCGGCGGGTCGAGCTCAGCCGGCGGCTAGTTTAGAAAACTTAAAAACTACTAGGCTTTACAAGCACTTAGCTACATCCTATGAGGCCTGAAAGCAAGTCTGAAGGTCCTGTCACGATGTTGATCACCATTGCGGATATCCTGTCGTCCGGCGAGGCTGAAGAGATCCGTGCTGCGCTGGGCGCCATGCGGTTCGAGGACGGGCGCGCCACCGCGGGCTGGAGCGCGAAGCTCGTGAAGGACAACGAGCAGGCACGCGAAGGCGCCGCCCTCACGCTCCTGCGGGAGCGGGTGACGAGTGCCATTCGTTCGAACGACGTCTTCGATCTCGCCGTGCGGCCCAAGGCGCTGACGCCGCTCCTGTTCAGCCGCTACACGCAAGGCAAGCACTACGGCTCGCACGTGGACAATCCGCTGATGAACGGCGTGCGAACGGATGTGTCCTTCACGCTCTTCCTGGCGGATCCCGACACCTACGAGGGTGGGGAACTCGTCATCGAATCGGTCTCGGGAGAGGAGGAAATCAAGCTCCCGGCCGGACATCTGGTGGCCTACGATTCGACAAGCCTTCACCGGGTCGCGCCGGTCACGCGCGGCGAGCGTCTCGTGGCGGTGGGCTGGGCTCAGAGCTACGTGCGCGAAAGCGCCAAGCGGGAACTTCTGTTCGATCTCGAAACCGCACGGCGCAACCTCTTCGCTCAAGCCGGCAAGACGCCGGAGTTCGACCTGCTCGCCAAGACGGGCGCCAATCTGTTCCGGATGTGGGCCGAGGTTTGAGAAGCGCCGTTCGATCGAGCCCTCAGGCCGTCATCGCCCGTCTCGTGCCGGTGATCCCGGTTACGGGAAACGCATTGCTCACGTCATCGCGAGGGCCGGGGCCTACTGCCAGGAGTAGTTGAAGCTGATGCTGATGCGCTCGCTGTCGGCCTCGTTCAGCGGCACCTCGTGGCGAAGCCAGCTTTCCCACAGCAGCACCGTGCCGGGTGCAGGCTTCATATAGGCGAATTGCCGGTTCTCCGGCTTCGCCTTGGCCTTGCGCGGCGGGGCCGCCATCATGAAGCCGAGGCGCGGATCCTCGAGCTTGAGCGCGCTCGCGCCTTCCGGGATGGTGACGTAGTAGGTGCCGCTGATCACCGAGTGCGGGTGGATGTGGGACGTGTGGATGCCGCCCGGCGGCAGGATGTTGATCCACAGGCTGTCCATCACCAGCTTGCGGCCCTGAAGGTCGTACTCGAGTTCCTTGGCGAAGGCCACCACATGCTTGTCGATATCCTTCAGCAGATCCCCGAACACCGGCACCCGCCAGGGCAGATCGTTGAGCGAGGCGTAGGAGGTGTAGCCCGGATAGCCGTTCTTGGCGCACCAGCGCTGTCCTGCCTCGTCATCCTCCGCGATGGACAGGCAGGCTCCTTCAAGCTCGGCGTTGCGGCGCTCGGCCTTCGTGCCGGTCAGTTCGGCGCGGTAGATCTTGGTGACGAAAAGCGTATCGATGCTTGGCATGGTCCGGCTCTATGACGACGGGGCTCTGTCAAAATGATTGCCCTTTTGGGGCGCATAGCATCTTTTCTCAAGTCATTCCTCCCCATGCCTTGAACGAGCCGTGGGGGCAACACACCTTGGCCTTATGATGTCGCTCTCTCCTCTGGCGGGTCTTCCGGACGACATGTTGTCCCTGGCCCGCAGTCTCGATGCGGAAACGCTCCCGCGAGTCATTGCGTTGCGGGACTGGCTGGTGACCACGGCAGCCCGGATGGAGGATTCGAACGAGGTTCTGAACGGCTTTCTCAACCGTCTGATCGAGATCGGGCTTCCGATCGACCGGGCCGTATCGGCCATCGAGGCGCTTCATTCCGAATATGCCGGAATCGGGCGCTTCTGGACCCGGGAGCAGGGCACGATCGTCCGCTACCTTCCGCATGGCGACCGGCGCGAGGAGGTCTACCAGAAGAGTCCCTTCGCGCATGTGAACCGCACCGGCGAATGGCTTGCCCTCGATCTAGCGCAGACGCCCGACGATCTCTTCCCGGTCATCCCGGAACTGAAGCAGGCGGGATATCGCCATTATCTCACCATTCCGATCCGCTTCACCAACGGAGCCGAGAATGCCATCTCCTTCGCGACCCGGTCGCCGGAAGGGTTCGGTCGACGCGGGATGACGATCCTGCAGCTCGTCATCCCGTCCTTCGCCCTGGTCACGGAACTGCGCGCCACCAGCAACCGGCTGGACGAAGTGCTGCGCATCTATGTGGGTGACGATCCGCACAAGGCCATTCTTTCGGGCGCCATCCAGCGTGGGCAGGTGACGCGGATCCGCTCGGCGATCCTTTTCGCCGACATGCGCCAGTACACGCGCATTTCCTCAGCCTTGAGTCCAGAGAGCGCGGTCGAGCTGCTGAACAACTATTTCGACTGCCTGGTGCCTCCCATCGAGGATGAGGGCGGGGAGGTTCTGAAATATTTGGGCGACGGACTTCTCGCCATCATGCGCGATCGCGGCGACGACACCGGCGGCGCCGCGCAATCGGCCCTGACCGCAGCCACGAAAGCCCTGCGGCGCATCGAGGCGGCGAACAACGAAGGGCGGTTTCCGGTGCAGATCGATGTGGGCTTCGCCCTGCATCATGGCGATGCGGCCTACGGCAATGTCGGCTCGGGCCAGCGCCTGGATTTCACGGTGATCGGACGGGACGTGAACCTCGCAAGCCGGATCGCCGACCTCAACAAGCGCCTCGGCGAACCGTTACTGATGTCGAAGCCGTTCGTGGAGCACCTGTGGGGCAATCCCCATCCGCTCGGCGCCCATGCCGTCGAAGGCTTCGAGGAGGCGGTCGAGGTCTACAGGCCCTAAAGCATCCGACGTGAAAAGTGGACCTGCACTTTTGGAATCGACCCGATACTTCCTCTCTCGAACAGGAGCATCGTTCGGGCGGACCCGAAGGGCCGCGCAAGCGGCCCGTAGGGCCACGTTAGTGCAAACCGGATCCACATTTCACTGACGCGGCCCTCTGGGTCCGCACGGTGCCCTAGAGCCGATCCCGCTCATGCGGCGCGCCCAGGTCCATGACGGGGCCGAGGGGAACGATCCCGGTCGGATTGATGGTCTTGTGGCTCTCGAAATAATGGTTCTTGATGTGCTGGAAATTCACCGTCTCCGATATTCCGCCGGTCTGATACAGATCGCGCAGATAGCCCGAGAGATGCGGGTAATCCGCGATGCGTCTCAGGTTGCACTTGAAATGCCCGACATAGACGGGATCGAAACGCACGAGCGTCGTGAACAACCGGACATCCGCTTCGGTGAGAACATCGCCGCAGAGATAGCGCCGCGAGGCGAGGCGTGCATCAAGCCAATCCAGCGTTTCGAACAGCGGGCGTACGGCTTCTTCATAAGCCTGTTGCGTGGTGGCGAAACCCGCCTTGTAGACGCCGTTGTTGACCGTGTCGTAGATGCGCGTGTTCAGCGCATCGATCTCGCTCCGCAGAGCGTCCGGATAATAATCGCCGGGCTTCGCGCCGACGCCGTCGAAGGCCTCGTTGAACATGCGGATGATCTCGGCGGATTCGTTGCTCACGATGACGGCTTGCGTCTTGTCCCAGAGGACGGGCACCGTCACGCGGCCCGTGTAGGTGGGCTCCGCCGCCGTGTAGATCTGATGCAGGTATCGTGCGCCATGGAGCGGATCCGGGATCGTGCCGGGCCCGGGCTCGAAATTCCAGCCCTGATCGAGCATGCGCCAATGCACGATGGACAGGCTGATCATCTCCTCCAAGCCCTTGAGCCGTCGCACGATGAGGGTGCGGTGCGCCCAAGGGCAGGCCAGCGAGACATAGAGATGGTAGCGTCCGGGCTCAGCCTTGAACCCGCCCCTTCCCGTAGGACCCGGCGCCCCATCGGAGGTGATCCAGTTGCGGAAGGCCGCATTGTTGCGGACGAATCGCCCGCCCGTACTCTTCGTATCGTACCATTGGTCCTGCCAAGCCCCGTTCACCAGCAATCCCACCAGGTCGCTCCTTCACAATCCGCGTGGCCTCTCCGCCATGTGGCTCTGCCCGGCGCAGTTCCGGGGAGGGGCAGGCGGCCAGACTGTGCTGCCGGCCCCATTTCTTCGTCAAGAGCGGGAAGAGACCTGTCAAACAGGGGGGTGACGAACGGCTCTCCCTCGGTTAGATCATATCGGGCCTTCCCTGGAAGGGCCTGTAGCTCAATGGTTAGAGCCGGCCGCTCATAACGGTCTGGTTGCAGGTTCGAGTCCTGCCGGGCCCACCACCTAACAAAATCAGTGACTTAGGTTGGCATTTAGCGTCATTAGCGACACTGATTGGCGACAGTAGTTGAGCGGCCATATGGCGGAACGCTAAGGTCTGTACGCGGCATGAAGCTGGTAAATTGATTCTGTGATGCCAGATTGAGTTGGCCTTATGCTTCTTGTCGGAAGCTAGCTCTGGTGCAGCCGTTTCTTGGTACCGGCTTTGGAGGGATATGGCACAGGTCGCTCGATGCCGAGCAAGGTTAGACAAGGCGAATGGTCATTTCGTACTCGTAATGGACCTTTGGCGTTCATTAGTTGCCGAAGCTTGGGTGTTATTAAAACTTTTTTATAGAACTGTCGTGATCCCGACAGACGCGATGCGGCTTCGCCTCTAAACGAGCATCAAACAAGATGACCAACAGCCGACATCATGCCCTGCCAAAGTCTAGACGTGCTTTCTTACAATGTAGCCCAGTTCGATCCTACAGAGGCTTCAGAGCTTCAGCCGCTGGTTAAGTGCCTCCTGTCCCTTCTTAGCCAAATCGATGATGAGTATGAGCGGGACTGCGTGAAACTTATCCAAACCATGCCTGATACCGCTATGCGAGTTCGTGCATTGGCGGTCCTCAAGTCTCGGCACTTGGCAAGGCGTGGAAACTACGTCCGAGAGTTGATTGCCCTTCGCGAGCAATCGGTATGACAGCAATCGTCGTTCCAATGCCCAAGTCGGAGGCTTGTGCATTTTCCACAACCGAAATGGTTGTGCTGCATCGAGTTCAAGAAGGAGCACAAATCAATACGATTGCGGCGGAACTCGGCTTAGCTGAGTTGATCGTGAAGGAGTATATCAAGTCGATCTTGAGGAAGGTTCGTACCAATAGAATAGAGTTGAGCGTGGATTTTGAAGCAAATACGTCACCGCAATCGGCTGATCGCTTGTCGCCAACCTAGTTGGTGTTGAAGGTGGGAGTGTCGGTTCGGTTAACGTCTCTAAAGACACTGTCTCAGCGCAAACGATGCGTCATGGTGCAGCCCCGAGTACCCCCGATTTCGACCGTTCTACCGGCCTTCAGCCCGTCGAAATCCGGCTTCTCCCGAGGGGACCCGCCGGCGGAAGCTCCGATTGGTGAAAGCCGCCTCCGACATCATTGATGGTCCGGCCGTGAGAGCGCTGGCTCAGGTCTATTGTCTCTGGCTTATGGCCTAGCACTATGCCGGATTGCGAGCCCGGAACGCGAAGCATCCCGCGAACTCGGCGAGCCCGCCGCGATGTCGGCAAGGGCGGTCAGCGGTGGCTCTTGGGGCCATGTCCGTGGACCCCCGCGGCCTGGTAGCCCCGCAGTTCCCCGTACCGGCGGACCTGCTCAGGCGTAAGCACGCCGAGTGTGGAGAGATGATACCGCAGGTGGGCCAGGCGCAAGGCGCCCTGTGTCGCTCCGATGGCGGCGGTGGTTGACTGCAGGCTCGCCGGGGTGACGGACCTGGTGGCAAACTGCCGGTCAAGATCCGCTTCCTGCGCGATCAGGCGCTCGCCCAGCGGCACCGTCTCCGCTGTCATGGCCGCATACAGCTCCTGCATGCGGGCGCGCTGCTCCGCAGTCAGCCCGAGCCGGTCGCCGAGTTCCAGAACATGGATCGGTCCCGGGTAGCCGTTGAGCTCCGCCGGCAGGGCCAAGCCCATGCCGCTGCCGGCCCGGAGGTCGGCGATCTGCTGGTCGGACAAGGCCTTTACGGCACGCTGCTCCCAGCCGGAGTAGGGTGAGGCGGGGGCGTGCTGGGCCTGGGCCGGGCCGATGACGAGCATTGCAGCGGTTACAACCCAGAAGCGCGGCATGGATGACCTCCATCAGGTTTGCTTGAGGATGGCCAGTCTCTCCAGCGAATTCAACCTACTGGCTGGTGACGGCAACACTGGGCTGCCCTTCATCGACTAGCTGGATCCCGTGTATATTTTGTTTCAGTTACCATATCAGGCTTACCCCAGCGGACGTCGTGTGTGGACTTCGAAGCGGCGAGCGTCACCGCCAGCTTCGAGAGGACCGCGCCAGGATGGATGTACTCCGGTCCGGTCCTCATCCTGTGCTTGCCTGACGATGCGAGCGCCCGACTTGTACCCGATCAACCCAGGCCCGTAGTACGCGAGGCAGACTGATCCCAGGGCACAATCCCTTCCGGGAGGGTCTAACCCTCAAGGGTCGGCCGCTCGGCCCGCTTGTTGACCAGGCGAGGCATGTCGGACATCTGCTCGGTCAACCAGGGCTCGGCATCCTCAGGGTTTCGAAACAGAGGCGGACTCTTGTCCGCGCACGCACCGAAGCCGGCTTCGAGAAACCACAATCCGCCCTGGCCATCGTGCGCCTCCGGGGAGAGGCGGACGAGAACAGCCAGCAGGTCCGTACCCCAGAACACCAGAAGCCCCTCCCGTTCGGGCGTGCCTTCGGTCAGTTGGACCGGCTGATAGGTGAAGGCGGGCATCGCAGCGAGCCTCCCGCTCGGATCACGGCGAGGCTTCGCGTTATGGCCGCGATCAAGACCCTAGGATGGATAAATGTACGAAACCGTACAATGCGGCAGTCCGATACGGAGCAACTCCAGAGAGCAGGGGAGGCCGACCAACCCACATCCGGTCGGGACTTTGCGCACAATTCGTGTTTGTTTTCCTTCTATTGGAGAAGAATTGTTTGGCTATACTGAGAAACTGGAGGCGGCAACTTTCTATCTCAGAAAATAAAAAGGGGCGAAATTATATGAAATAGAAGGGAGAAAAGCCTAATTTAGACTGATTCCGGATTGTTGCTTTACATTCTTTCACAGTCTTATATCAGAAAAACCTGTCCTTTCCGTCGCTAATGGGCTAGAGTTTTTCTACCGCTTGCAGGCACTGACCGGGGCGCAAGCGGCTGAGAGTAGCATGTGCTCCCGCCCCAATAGCGGAGAGAGCCATGCACTCTCCTCAGCAAGTCTCCATCGAGAACCGCCTTCTCGCCGTGCTGTCCCCGGAAGACTTCGCGCGCCTCCAGCCACACCTTGAGTCTGTGTCACTGGACATGCGCCAGGTTCTGATCGAGCCCAACACAGCGATTGCGTACGTCTACTTTCCTGAAGCCGGCATGTCGTCGGTGACCAACAACAGCTCCGGCGGCAAGATCGAAGTCGGGGTGGTGGGACGGGAAGGCATGGTCGGCCTGCCGATTGTCCTCGGGATCGACCAGACTCCTTACGAGCACTTCATGCAGATCGCAGGCCATGGCTGGCGCATCGCCGCGGACGATCTGGAGCAGGCGATGGCCCAGAGCAGGTCTCTGCACCGGCAACTCCTGCGTTACGCTCAAGCCTCCCATGTTCAGGCCTCCGAGACGGCATTCTCCAACGCCAACAGTGACGTTGAGGCCCGCCTGGCCCGCTGGCTGCTGATGTGCCACGATCGGGTGGATGGGGATGACATCCAGGTGACCCACGAGTTCATCGCCATAATGCTGGGGGTGCGCCGACCGGGGGTGACGGTGGCGCTTCACATGCTCGAGGGCATGCACGTTATCAGAGCGAAGCGCGGGCTGATCACCGTGCTCGACCGAGCCAAGCTGGAAGAGCTGGCGGATGATGCCTATGGCCTGCCCGAGGCGGAATACACGCGCCTGATGGGGACGGAGCCGCGAGATGCCGCGCTACTTTCTTCATCTGCGGTACCCGGCAGCAGAGGATGGCTTCGCCCGCGACCATGAAGGCGATGAAGTTCCAGACCTGGGTTCACTCAGGCAGCATGTCGTGACCACCGCACGAGACCTGATGAAAGGTGCTCGCCTGAAGGCTATTCCGGACTGGCTGAAATGTTCGTTCGAGGTGACGAACGAGGCCGACACGGTCGTGCTGAGGCTGCCGTTCTCGGACGCCGTCAAATAACCGAAGAGGGCGCCTCGGGAGATCCGACGTGAACGCCAAATCGCGGTCAGCGGCTCCTCGGAACGCCGCGCTGTGTCCGGCCTTATCGCCTGAAGGCATTCCATGCTGCCCCTTCAAGAGGCGGAGTATCATCGGCCGCTGGTCTGTGCTTCATCCAAGCATCGGCCTCCTCCGGCGTCGCGAACAAAGGTGCGTCGCTGACATGGCATTGACCGAACCTTGCTTCCAGGTGCCAGCGTCCCTTGTGCTTAGGATCATGAGCCTGCCCGTCGAGGCGGACGATCACGGCCGTCAACTGGGCATCCGCAGAGATGAGCTTGCCCTCGCTGTCATGGTGGTCGATGAGCACGTTGACGGGCTGGTAGGTGATGTCGAGGGGCATGGTGCACTCCATGGCCATCATAGGCGGGAGCACACGTGACTCTCAGCCGCCAGCGCTTGGGAAACCATGCTGACGATGCAGGTCAACGCCGACGGGGTAATTTCGTTCAGGCAGATGACAGTCCTGGCTGAAGCAAGACCAAGGCCTCCGGAACCTTGAGCTGGCGGTCGGAATTGAAAACCAACCGATCACTGCGACGCTCGATGAGATGGCCAATCAGAATGACACAAACCAGGATGAGTTGCTGGAACAGCAGCGGGTCCTGGCGGAGTTCGGAGACTTTGCGCTCAAGACCGAAGCCATTGATGACATTCTCAACCGGGCCTGCGAGCTGGTGGGCCGTGCGCTCGATACCGACCTGTCCAAACTCATGGAGCTCCTGCCCGACGGCAGGACCTTCAAGGTTCGGGCGGGCCTTGGGTGGCGGCCAGGGATCGTCGGCGAGGTCACCGTCACGGCGGCCGCGAACTCGCCGGAGGGGCTGACCCTCAAGGAGGGGGCGGTCATCTCCGCCAATATTGAGGAGGAGGATCGCTTCGAGTACCATGATTTCATGAAGGAGCATGGGGTTAGGGCCTTCGTGAACGTGCTGGTGTTGAGCAGCAACGGGCGTCGACCCTTCGGTGTGCTTCAGGCGGACAGCCGCAAGCCCCGGAAATTCACGCAATCGGACATCGAGTTCCTGCGTAGCTACGCCAATCTGCTCGGCGCCGCCATCGAGAGGCTGCGGGTGGTGGACGAGCTTCGGGCCGCCGTGAGGGAGAAGGATCTCCTGATCGGCGAACTCAATCACCGGGTGAAGAACACCCTTGCGACGGTCCAGTCCATCGCCTCGCAAACGCTCCGGAACTCACCTTCGGTCGACCATGCGTCGGAGGCCATCGAGAGCCGGCTCATCGCGCTTTCGCAGGTCCACAACGTGCTGACCGACCGGAGCTGGGCGCATGTGGGTCTTCACGACATCGTTGCGCAGGCGGTGGAACCGTACCGCAGCCGGGGGGAGAACCGGATCCATGTCCAGGGACCTGGCCTCCAGGTGCCACCCCGCGTCGCCCTGGCTCTGGCGATGGCGCTCCAGGAACTGACGACGAACGCAGTCAAGTATGGAGCCCTGTCCAACGGTACCGGACAGATCAGGGTCCATTGGACCCTGAATGGCGCGAGTTCGCCGCCGCAATTGCGCTTGCTGTGGGAGGAGACAGAAGGGCCGCCTGTTCAGAAGCCCGCCCGACGCGGTTTCGGGACGCGGCTCATCGAGCGCAGCCTGGCTCAGGAACTGGGCGGAGAGGTACGGATCGAGTTCTTTCCGGGCGGGGTCGTGTGTTCAGTCGATGCTCCCCTGATGAGCTAAGGCGATGACCGCTGAGCCCATGCCAATTCGTGATCGAAGCCCGCCAGATGTCCTGATCGTCTTGGGACCTGTGACGCCAAAACGCGAGATAAAGTCTTGCTTAACCCCTACGAGGTAAGCTAAAGGTAGGCGGTACGGTATCCCGTTTCGTTATGCCGCAGCGAGCTGCTCAGAGACCTCAGGGGCAAGTGATGACAAATCTGGACGAAATGAAAAGCGTCATTGTCGCTACTGTCCGTGATGAAGAGCTGGCCTTGTCGGCCTGCTACGCAGCCGAAGCCTATGTGAGGCGCTGGCCGTTCGTTTTCATGGTGACCGGTTGGGATGTCTGGAACAAGGGCAAGTCAGCGCTCAAGCCTGAGGTCATGCACTGGCTCGAGGGCATTGAGTCGTCATATGACGTGTACCTGTTTCCGAGCGGTGGCGGCCTTGTTGCATTCGGGAACGAGAGCGCGGCCTTTCAGTTCGAACTGCGGTGGTCCGGGAAGAGGGGGCTGACCCGGGCCGAGGCATTGTCCGCTCTTCCCCAGGACTGGAATCCTCATCCCCTCAAGAGCACCTTCGAGCCGCAGCATCTGGACGCAGCCTAAACCAAGGGCGAACCGTCGGACACGCGATCCGGCAGAGGTGCACATGCGGCATGAGGGACGGGGCGAGGCGTTCGATGGCTAACGCCGGAGGCGTTTGATGTTGGCCCGAACCTTCCTCCGATAGCCCTTGACTACCCTGTGCGCCGTTCCGCCGCTGGCGATGATGGCGGCTGCCTCACCTAACGCAGCTACCTTCTCCGTGACCATCCGAAGGTTCTCCTCGGGCGATCCTTGGCCCAGTGCCATTTGAGACACGCGGGTCCAAATGACAGACTGGGCCTCAAGCCCGAGCATGGTTGCATCCATGCTCAACCGGAACCAGGAAAGAAACATTTTCGACTCCACCCGCGACGTATGGTTGCCAACTCGGAATTGACCTGATTGATCCCGCATGAATGAAAAAGCAGGATCTTCCTGCGCACTTTCCGTCAAGCAGGGAGAACAGGTTTCCGCTCAACCCGACCGGGAATCGGGCAGGCCCGGTCATATTCTGCCCATCGTGTAGAACTCTTCGTTAGGGCGCATGCTGGTGACATTGGCCAGGCGGTTCGACATGCCGAAGAAAGCCGCGATGGCGGCGATGTCCCAGACGTCCTCCTCGCTGAAGCCGTGGGTGCTCAAGCGGGCGAAGTCGGAATCATCGACCGCGTAGGCCTCGAAGGCCACCTTCATGGCGAAGTCGAGCATCGCTTTCTGCCTGTCCGTGATGTCGGCCTTACGGTAATTGACGGCAACCTGATCGGCGATCAGCGGGTTCTTCGCCCTGATGCGCAGGATCGCTCCATGAGCCACCACGCAATACTGGCATTGATTGGCGTTGCTGGTCGCCACCACAATCATCTCGCGTTCCGCCTTCGTGAGATTTCCCGGCTTGTCCATCAAGGCATCGTGATAGGCGAAGAAGGCGCGGAACTCGTCGGGGCGGCGGGCCAGAACAAGGAACACGTTCGGAACGAAGCCGGACTTCTCCTGGACTGCGAGGATACGCGTCCGGATGTCGTCCGGCAGATCGGCGACTTCTGGGGTCGGGAAGCGGCTGATCGGCGCTTGGCTCATGAGTCTTCCTTCCTGTCGGAGGGCTTGCGGGATGGAGCATCCCTGGCAACTCGTCGACCCTCAGCTTATTGACCTTGGCTCCAGCGGACAACGTGCTTAAATGTGGGGCAGGGGGAGAGAATTCATGAGCGCCCAGATTGCTTCCGATGAGCCCATCCTGGTCCGCGAGGAGCGGGAGGGAGTCGTCACCCTGACCTTGAACCGACCCGGTCAGTACAATGCGCTGTCGGAGGAGATGCTTCAGGCATTGCAGCAGAATCTGGACGGGCTCGCCGCGGACGAGAGTGTTCGCTGCGTCGTGATCGCGGCCGCCGGCAAAGCGTTCTGTGCGGGGCACGACCTCAAGCAGATGCGCTCCAATCCCCGTCAGGATTATTACGAGGATCTGTTCCAGCGCTGCGGGCGCGTCATGCAGAGCATCGTGAACCTGCCGGTTCCTGTGATCGCCAGGGTGCACGGCATGGCGACGGCGGCAGGATGCCAGCTTGTGGCCTCCTGCGATCTGGCCGTTGCCGCCGAGAGCGCGACATTCGCCGTCTCCGGCATCAATGTCGGTCTCTTCTGTTCGACCCCGGCGGTTGCGCTCTCCCGCAACGTCGCTCCCAAGCAGGCATTCGAGATGCTGGTGACGGGGCGTTTCATCTCGGCCACGGAGGCTCTCTCCTACGGCCTCGTCAACCGCGTGGCGCCGGATCCCGAGCTCGATGCGGCCGTTGCATCGCTCACGTCCGACATCTGCTCCAAGAGCCCCGTCGCGATCCGCACGGGCAAGGCCATGTTCGCCCGGCAGCGCAGCATGAGCCTGGAAGAGGCTTATGCCTATGCGGGACAGGTCATGGCCTGCAATATGATGGCCGAGGATGCGGCGGAGGGCATCGACGCCTTCATCGGCAAGCGCAAGCCCGTGTGGAAGGGACGCTAGTTCGCCCCCTCCGTCACGCGCTGCGCGCGTGGGCCCGCGCCATTTCGCGCAGCTGGAATTTCTGGATCTTGCCGGTGGACGTTTTCGGCAGCTCGGTGAAGATCACCGTGCGCGGACATTTGAACGAAGCGAGATGCTGTCGGCACCAGGCGATGAGGTCTTCGGCCGTCGCTGAATGATCCGCCCTCAGCTCCACGAAGGCGCACGGCGTTTCGCCCCATTTCTCGTCCGGCATCGCAACGACGGCGACCGCCTGGACCGCAGGATGCTTGTAGAGCGCGTCCTCGACTTCGATGGAGGAGATGTTCTCTCCCCCGGAGATGATGATGTCCTTCGAGCGGTCCTTCAGCTGCACGTAGCCGTCGGGGTACTTCACTCCGAGATCGCCGGAATGGAACCAGCCGCCCGCGAAGGCTTTCTCGGTCGAGTCGGGATTCTTCAGATAGCCTTTCATCACGACATTGCCCCGGAACATGACCTCGCCGAGCGTCTTTCCATCCGCGGGCACCGGCTGCATCGTGTCCGGGTCGAGCACGTCGAGGGCTTCGAGCACCGGATAGCGCACGCCCTGACGCGCTTTTTTCGCCGCGTATTCGGCAGGCGGCAGCTTGTCCCAGTCCGCGTGCCACTCGTTGACCACGGCGGGGCCGTAGACCTCCGTCAGACCGTAGAGATGCGTCACGTCGAAACCCGCATCCTTCATGGCGGCCAGCACGGCTTCCGGCGGAGGCGCCGCCGCCGTCATGAAGCGGACCGTCTGGGAGAATGCGCGCTTCTCAAGAATCGGCGCATTCAGGAGCATCGACATCACGATTGGCGCGCCGCAGAGATGGGTCACCCCGTAGTCGGCCAGGGCATCGTACATGGGCTTCGATCGAACGGCGCGCAGGCAGACATGCGTGCCGGCGACGATCGACAGCGACCATGGGAAACACCAGCCGTTGCAGTGGAACATGGGCAGCGTCCAAAGGTAAACGGGATGCTGGCCCATGGCGCCGGTGACGATGTTGCCCATCGCGAGCAGATACGCGCCACGGTGGTGATAGACCACGCCCTTCGGGTCCCCCGTGGTGCCGGATGTGTAGTTCAGGGTGATGGCGTCCCACTCGTCCCCAGGCAGGTTCCAGGCGAATGCGGGATCGCCCTCCGCCAGAAAATCTTCGTATTCGAGTGCGCCCAGGCGCTCGCCCGAACCCGTGAACTCGGGATCGTCGTAGTCGATGACGAGGGGCTTGGCGGAAGCGAGTTCGAGAGCGGCCTTCACGACGCCCGAGAACTCACGATCCGTGATGAGCACCTTCGCTTCGCTGTGATCGAGAGAGAAGGCGATGATCTTGGCGTCGAGGCGGGTGTTGAGCGTGTTGAGCACCGCGCCCGCCATGGGCACGCCGTAATGGCATTCGAGCATGGCGGGGGTGTTGGGCAGCACCACCGACACCGTGTCGCCGCGCCCGATCCCGCGACGGGCCAGAGCCGACGCCAGGCGCCGGGAGCGGGCATAGAAATCCCGATAGCTGCGCCGCAAGGAGCCATGGATGATGGCCGTGTGCTCAGGGTGAACGCTTGCGGCCCGCTCCAGGAATGTGAGGGGCGTGAGAGGCTGGTAGTTCGCCGGGTTCTTATCGAGATTCGTGTCGTAAACAGTCGAGGTCACGAGCGTTTTCCCAATGTCTGCCGATATGATGCCCAGGGGCCCGGCAGGATGTTCTTGTATAACCCCATCCTACCAAAGGGCCATGCACCCGTCGCGTGTGTTTACGGCAGGCATGCCTTAGCAATAAGGCGTGTTGATGAGGCGGCAGGGCTGCCTCGCGGGCGGCCCTGCGTCACGTCTTTACTGGCCCACCTTCACGAGCGGGCAATCGCTGTCCGAGAGCGGGCGGAAGGCCTCGTCGCCCGGGATCGTCCGGATCAGCTTCAGGTAATCCCAGGGCTCGCGGGATTCCTCGGGTTTCTTCACCTCGAGCACGTAGAGGTCGTGGACCATGCGGCCGTCCTCACGGATCTTGCCGTTCTTGGCGAAGAAGTCGTTCACCGGCAGTTCCTTCATCTTCCGCGCGACGGCCCGCGCCTCGTCCGTGCCTGCGGCCTCGATGGCCTTGAGGTAGTGGATGATCGACGAGTAGACCCCCGCCTGACCCATTGTCGGCATGGCCTTGTGGCGCTCGTAGAAGCGCTTCGACCAGGCGCGCGTCTCGTCGTTGAGGTCCCAATAGAAGGCCTGGGTCATCAGGAGACCCTTCGCCTGTTCCAACCCGATCGCATGAACGTCGGTGATGTGCATGTAGAGACCCGCGAGCTGCAGACCGGCCTCCGTGATCCCGAACTCATGCGCCTGCTTGATCGCATTCACCGTATCGGCGCCGGAATTGGCGACCCCGATGATCTTCGCCCCCGAGCTCTGGGCCTGGAGGAGGAAGGACGAGAAATCGTGGTTGCCTTGGGGGTGCCGGACGCCACCGGCGACCTTTCCGCCCGCCTTGATCACGGCATCGGCGGTGTCGCGCTCCAGGGCGTGTCCGAAGGCGTAATCCGCCGTCAGGAAGAACCAGGGGCCACGCTTTGCGAGAGGCTGTCCCGTCCCGACGGCCAGTCCATAGGTATCATACGTCCAGTGGATGCCCACGGGGGAGCAGAACTTGCCCGTGAAATCCGAGGATCCACCCGTCGAAGCGATGATCAGGCGGTTCTTTTGGCGGCCGATCTCCTGGATGGCCAGCATGACGGAGGAGGTGGGCAGATCGACGATGGTGTCCACCTTCTCCACATCGATCCAGCGATTGGCGACGGCGGAGCCGACGTCCGGCTTGTTCTGATGGTCGCCGGCCACCACTTCGATGGGTTTCCCGAGCACCTTGCCGCCGAAATCCTCAATGGCCATCCGGGCGGCGATGGTCGAACCGGGGCCTGCCATGTCCGCATAGATGCCGGACTGGTCGTTCATCACCCCGATCTTGACCACCCCATCGGAGATCGCATCAGGGGTTTGAGCCGCGGCAAGCGAGACTCCTACGGACATGGTGCTGACGATCGCTGCCAGCGCGATTGGGTGCCTGCAGGGCATTGTTCTCTCCCGTGATGAGGTTTGGTGACGGAGAGACAAAACGCCATGCCGCGTTCTTGTCAACGGAAAAGTTCCTTATAAAGAACAAATCGGACTGGAATTGCGACCTGGGCAATGGATCGACAAAGACGGACAGGCCTCGGTCTCGGGGCAAGTGCCTCGCGACGCCGGAGGGCGGGGCCATGTCGGTGCTTCTGTTCTCCGAAAAGAACGAGCCCCAGGGGGGGAGCCCTCTGGCCGACGGGCCTGCCTCCATCCTGAAACGAAAGAGGCCCCTGTGACGCGAGGCGCCCCTTATCATCTTGGCTCTTAGAGCGGCAGGCCTCGAAGCGCCGAAACCGCCGACATCACGCCGCGAAGCTCGGCGAGTCCCTTCAGGCGGCCGATGGCCGGGTAGCCCGGGTGCGTCGGCTTGCCCACGTCGTCGAGCAGTTCGTGGCCGTGATCGGGACGCATCGGAATGCGCCAGCGGTCGCTGCCGGCATCCTTGCGGCGCTTCTGCTCTTCGAGAAGCGCGGTGACCACCGCCACCATGTCCGTGTCGCCTCCGAGATGGTCCGCTTCCATGAAGGAGCCGTCCGGCTCCTTGGCGACATTGCGCAAGTGAGCAAACCAGATCCGGTCGGCAAAGCGTCTCGCAATCGCCGGCACATCGTTGGACGGGCCGGCTCCCAGGGAGCCGCTGCAGAGCGTGATGCCGTTGGCGGGCGAGTCGACGGCGCCGACGATGAAGGCAAGGTCCTCCGCGTTCGAGACGATGCGGGGCAAGCCCATTAGCGGACGCGGCGGGTCGTCCGGGTGGATGCACATGCGGATGCCCACCTCTTCCGCAACGGGGATGACCTCGCGCAGGAAGCGCGCCAGGTTTTCGCGCAGGGCCGCGGCATCGATCCCTCTGTAGCGGTCGAGCATCGCACGCAGGCCCGGAACGTCGTAGCGGTCATAGGCGCCGGGCAGGCCCGCCATGATGTTCGCGAGCAGCTTGCTGCGGGCGGCCTCGGAGGATCTTTCATACCATTCCTTGGCGCGCGCGAGGACCTCCGGCGACTGCTCCGCCTCGGCGCCGGGACGCTCCAGCATGAAGCAGTCGAACGCGGCGTATTCATGGGCGTTGAAGCGCAGCGCAGTTCCTCCCCCGGGAAGAGGGTGGGCGAGCTCGGTGCGCGTCCAGTCGACGACCGGCATGAAGTTGTAGCACACCGTCGTGATACCGCATTGTGCGAGGTTGCGCAGGGATTGGCGGTAATTGTCGAAGAGCGTGGTGAGATCGCCTTCGCCGATCTTGATGTTCTCATGGATCGGCAGGCTCTCGACCACGCTCCAGCGCAGGCCCAGCGACCGGTCGGCGGCGATTTCGGCCTTGCGCTTCTCGATCTCCTCCACACTCCACACGACGCCATAGGGAATGTGATGCAGGGCTGTCACGATTCCTGTCGCGCCAGTCTGCCGGATATGAGGAAGCTGAACGGCATCGTCGGGACCGAACCAGCGCCAAGTCTGTTCCATGAAAGCACCTTACGGGATTGGCCGATCTCCCGATCGGCTTTGAGGTTTGAACCTGATTCCTACATCACCGCGCCGATCTGCCAGGGCAGGAACTCGGCATCGCCATATCCGAGAAGCTCCGACTTCGACCGCTCCCCAGAGGCCACTCTCAGGATTGTTTCGAAGATCTCCCGACCCTTCTCGGCAATTGAAACGCCGTCGAGAATATCGCCGCAATTGACATCCATGTCGTCGATCATCCGCTGGTAGACGTCGCTGTTCGTCGCGAGCTTGATCGAGGGCGTGGGCTTGCAGCCATAGGCCGAGCCGCGCCCGGTGGTGAAGCGCAGAACGTTCGCGCCGCCGGCCACCTGTCCCGTCGCCGAGACCGGATCGTAGCCGGGCGTATCCATGAACACGAAGCCTCTCGCCGTGACCGGCTCGGCATAGCGGTACACGCCCTTGAGCGTCGTCGTGCCGCCCTTGGCCGCCGCCCCCAGAGACTTCTCGAGGATCGTCGTGAGGCCGCCAGCCTTGTTGCCGGGAGAGGGGTTGTTGTTCATCTCGCCCCTGTTGCGCGCCGTGTATTCTTCCCACCAGCCGATCAGATCCACGAGCTTTTCGCCGATCTCGCGCGTTGCGGCGCGGCGGGTGAGGAGATGCTCCGCGCCATAGATCTCAGGGGTTTCCGACAGGATTGCGGTGCCGCCATTCTTGACGAGAAGATCGACAGCCGCTCCCAAGGCGGGGTTCGCCGTGATGCCCGAATAGCCGTCCGAGCCGCCGCATTGCAAAGCGAGCATCAGTTCGGAGGCGGGCACCGTCTCGCGTTGGACACGATTGGCCAGCGGAAGCATGTCGCGGATCGCCGCGACGCCGGCTTCGACGGATTTGCGCGTGCCGCCGGTCTCCTGAATCGTCAGGGAACGGAACGTGTCGCTCTCCTCGATCGCGTAGAGCTCCTTCCAGCGCCCGATCTGAAAGACCTCGCAGCCCAGGCCGACCATGAGAACTCCGGCCATGTTGGGATTGGACGCATAGCCCCACTGAGTCCGCTTGAGGATGTCGGCCCCTTCACCCTTGTGATCCATGCCGCAGCCCGTGCCGTGCACCAGGGGAATGACGCCATCGATGTGAGGATAGTCGCTGAGTATGCCCGATTGCTCGATTTCACGTGCGATGAAGCGCGCAACGGAAGCCGAGCAGTTCACGCTCGTCAGGATCGCCAGGTAGTTCCGGGTTCCGACCTTGCCGTTCGCGCGTCGATAGCCCTGAAATGTCGCACGCGCCTCGACGGGGAGCACGGCCTCAGGCCTAGCGTCCTCGGCGAAGCGATAATCGCGCGCGAAGGCATGCATCTCCACGTTATGCTCGTGCAGCCATTCACCGGGCTCGATCGGCTTCGATGCGAAGCCGATGATCTGGCCGAACTTGAGGATTGGATCGCCTTGCGCGATCCCGGCAGTGGCCATCTTGTGGCCTTTAAGGACGCGGTTCTTGGCCGTAACCCCATGCAGGACCGATCCAGGCATGATGGGATCGACGGCTACGACAAGGTTGTCGCGTTCGTGAAGGTGCACAACTCGCGGTGCGAGGGTCGGCTTGTCCAGCATCGTCGATCCTTCCGGCGAGGCCCTATCCATCGAGAGCGAACGCTCAGGCGCTGAGAACGTCCGCAGACGTTTCCGTCTCGGACTCGAACAGGTGCGGGTGCTGCGCCGCGAGTTCCGGCAGTGTGCGCAGGATCTCGCTCAGATGCTGGTGCATCGCCTCCTGCGCGGCCGCCGGGTTCTTCTCCTTGATCGCGTTCACGATCAGCACGTGCTGTGCGAGGACCACATGCCGCGGCACGGCCTTCGTCATGTCGAGAAATCGCACGCGGTCCATCTGCGGCTTGATGTCTTCGATCATTCGCCACGCGGCGGGGCGACCAGCCGTCTCCGCGAGAAGCCGGTGAAACTCCTCGTCGAGCGCAAGGAACTCCTCCGTGGAGGCGGAGCGCTGCGCCCGGCGCTGCCGGGTGAGGCTGGCATTCAGCTCCGCAAGCATGACTGGCGTCGCCTTCAACGCGGCCTCGTGGACGACCGCGCATTCCACCGCGTCCCGGATGAAGCGTGCGTCCTCGACGCCCGCTCGCGAGATCTTGACCACCTGCGTGCCCCGCTGCGGCAGTACCCGAACGAGGCCCGCCTCGCTGAGCTTGATCAGCGCCTCCCTGACCGGCGAGCGGCTGACGCCGAACTTCTGGGCAAGGTCCTGCTCGGACAGCATTTCGCCCGGCGAGATCTGCATGGTCACGATGGCTTGGCGCAGGGCGCGCGTGACCTGCCGGGCCATCGGCTCGCGGCTGGCGTCGAGTTTCGCAAGGGCAGGTCTATTAGTCATAAGTGGCACACTACCATACTAGTAGGCCATTGCAAAGCCGCTGCAACCGCTCTAATCTCTGAACCGATCTCGGAGAGCGACCGGAAAAGGTCGGGACGAAACGCTATAGGGAGAATGCCATGCTGATCCACCCGGACCGGCTTTTCCCCGTCGAGCCCGCGGCGCGGGATGTTGCCCGAAGGCTCTACGAGGGAGTCCGCGATCTGCCGATCATCTCTCCCCATGGCCACACGGATCCGCGCTGGTATGCCGAGGATGAGCCGTTTCCGGATCCGGCGACGTTGTTCGTGATCCCCGATCACTACATTTTCCGGATGCTCTACAGCCAGGGTGTGCGCCTGGAGGAGCTGGGCATCCCAACCAAGGATGGCGCACCTGTCGAGCGCGATCCGCGCGCGATCTGGCGGCGTTTCGCCGCGCATTATCACCTGTTTCGCGGCACCCCCACGCGCGCGTGGCTCGATCATGCATTCGCAACGCTCTTCGGCTTTACGGAGCGGCTCTCTGCCGACAATGCCGACGCCTATTACGACCGGATCGATGCCGCTCTGCGCACGCCCGAGTTTCGTCCGCGTGCTTTGTTCGAGCGCTTCCGCATCGAGGCTATCGCCACGACGGAAAGCCCGCTCGATCCTTTGAAGCATCACGAGGTCATCCGCCGGTCGGGCTGGGGAGGGCGCGTGGTCACGGCCTACCGTCCCGATCCGGTCGTCGATCCGGACTTCGAAGGCTTCCGGCAGAACCTCGTCCACTTCGGCGAGATCACCGGCTGTGACACGTCCAGCTGGAGCGGCTACCTGGAGGCGCATCGCAGGCGACGTACGTTCTTCCGCGAGTACGGTGCAACGTCCACCGATCACGGGCACCCCACGGCGCGAACCGCCGATCTCTCGCGGGCGGACGCCGAGGCATTGTTCGGCCGTGTCTCGACAGGTGCGGCGAGCGCCGACGATGCCGAGCTGTTCCGAGCCCAGATGCTCACGGAGATGGCTGCCATGAGCGTCGAAGACGGCATGGTCATGCAGATCCATCCGGGCTCGTTCCGCAACCACAACAGCACGATCTTCAGCCGCTTCGGCCGTGACATGGGTGCCGACATTCCCACGCGAACGGATTACGTCCGCGCTCTGAAACCTCTCCTCGACCGGTTCGGCAACGAACGAAACCTCACGCTCATTCTCTTCACGCTGGACGAGACCAGCTATTCACGCGAACTGGCGCCGCTCGCGGGGCATTATCCGGCGCTGAAGCTCGGCCCTGCCTGGTGGTTCTTCGATGCGCCCGAGGGAATGCGTCGCTTTCGGGAGCTCACGACGGAAACCGCCGGGTTCTACAACACGGTCGGATTCAACGACGACACGCGGGCCTATCTCTCGATTCCCGCCCGCCACGATGTGGCACGCCGGGTCGACTGCGCTTTCCTGAGCCAACTCGTGACCACCCATCGCCTGGACGAGGACGAGGCGCATGAGCTGGCCTACGACCTCGCATATCGCCTCGCGAAAGAGGCCTACAAGCTGTGAGAACCGACTTGGCCGGCAAAGAGGCCAATCGCACAGAAAGGGAGGAAGACATGACGAACCTGATCAACAGACGAACCTTCGTGGGAGGGATGGCCGGCGCTGCCGGCGTGGCCGCTCTCGGCGGCCCCAGCTTCGCGCAGCTGGCGCTGCCGACGAGCCCGGTCGCGCTCAACGTCATCGACGTGGCCGGCAATCTGGCGCTGACCCAGAAGGCGATCGAAAATTACCGCAAGGCCAAGCCCAATCTCGTTTCGCGCATCACGTTCACGAAGGCTCCGGCGCCGGAACTCGCGGGCAAGCTCAAGGCGCAGCAGGATGCCGGTCGCGTCGACATCGACCTCGTGCTCACCGGCACGGATGCGCTCTCCGCGGGCATCGACCAGAAGCTCTGGGTGGATCTTGTTCCGCAGCACGCGGCTGCTCTGCCGAAGCTCGACGACATCTATCTTCCTGCCGCCGCCAAGATGCAGACCCTGGCCAAAGGGCAGGGCGTCGTCGTCACCTATTATCCGTCCGGCCCGCTGCTCGAGTACATGCCGGATCGGGTGAAGAAGGTACCCACGACCGCCGAGGACCTGCTGGCCTGGACCAAGGAAAATCCGAACCGGCTGATCTATGCCCGCCCGGCGAATTCCGGACCCGGTCGAACGTTCCTGATGGGCCTGCCTTATCTGCTCGGCGACAGCAACCCGCAGGATCCGGCCAAGGGCTGGGACAAGACTTGGGCCTATCTCAAGGAACTTGGGCAGAACATCGAGTACTATCCGTCTGGAACCGGCGCGGTCATGAAGGAGCTGGGCGAGGGCTCCCGCGACATGACGGTCTCGACGACCGGCTGGGACATCAACCCGCGCGTGCTCGGCGTCGTGCCGAAGGAAGCGAAGGTCGCCGCGCTCAAAGGCTTCCACTGGGTCGCAGACGCGCACTACATGTGCATCCCCAAAGGATTGGCGAACGAGAAGATCGCCGTTCTTCTCGACCTGATGAGCTTCCTGCTCACGAAGGAGCAGCAGGCCTACACCTATGACGAGGGCTATTTCTATCCCGGTCCCGCCGTGAAGGATGTCACCCTCGACATGGCTCCGCCGGAAAGCCAGGCGGCCATCAAAGAGTACGGCCGCCCCGAATACGAGAAGTGGATCGCCGAGAACCCGATCGAGCTGCCGCTCCAGCCGGAGCAGATGGTGGTTGCGTTCCGCATGTGGGACGAACAGGTCGGCGGAGCCAAGCGCAAGTAAATCTGAGGACCCGCGATGACCATAGCTCTCTCACAGTTCAACGAAGTTCGGCTCGACCGCGTCAGCCGGGAGTTCGGCGCCCTCAACGCCCTTCGCGACGTGTCCTTGACGATCCAGCGGCGCGAGTTCATCGCGCTGCTCGGACCTTCCGGCTGCGGCAAGTCCACCACGTTGAACTGCATCGCGGGTCTTCTGCCCGTCACGGGGGGCGCCATCTGGCTCGACAAGAGCCGGATCGACACGCTCAGGCCCGAAGAGCGCGGGTTCGGAATGGTCTTTCAGAACTATGCGCTCTTTCCGCACCTCAACGTGCGCCAGAACATCGGCTTCGGCCTCAAGATGCGCGGAACGCCGCGGGCTGAGATCGACAGGAAGGTGAACGAGGCGCTCAGCCTCGTGCGCCTGCAAGGGCAGGAAAACAAGCTGCCGGGACAATTGTCCGGCGGCCAGCAGCAGCGCGTGGCCATTGCCCGCGCCATCGTCATCGAGCCGCCGCTCGTCCTAATGGACGAGCCGCTGTCGAACCTCGACGCCAAGCTACGTCTCGAGATGCGCGCCGAGATCCGGCGCATCCACAACGAACTCGGCGCGACCACGATCTACGTCACGCACGACCAGGACGAGGCCTTGTCGCTCGCGGATCGCATCGTGGTGCTGCGCGACGGGGTCGTTCGTCAGGTCGGCACGCCGAAGGAGCTCTACGATTCTCCGGCCCACCTGGATGTCGCGGACTTCATGGGCTTCCGCAACAAGCTCAAGGGTACGGTTCTCGCGGTCGAGAACGGCAGGACGGTTCTCGATGTGGAGGGATCCAGGATCAGCGGCATCGCCCGTGAAAACCTGTCGGTGGGCTCGACCGCCTTTGCGGCGATCCGTCCGGACGATCTGATCCTCGGTGAGGCTGGCGGAAATGCCCTGAAGGTCAAGGTGGACACCATCGAGTATCGCGGTCGTGAATTCGTCGGAACGGCGCATTCGGATGGGGGGCTCGACTTCGTATTCCGTGCCCATCAGCCCGTGGATCTGGGCACGACCGTTCACCTGCAGGCTGACGACCAGCGCGTCCTCGTCTTCGCCGAACCGATCAAGGGGAGGAGATGATGGAGGCGCTCGCACCCACAACCCGCGTCGAGCACGGACCCAGCCTGCGCCAGCGGCTGGCCGCCAAAGGCTTCGATGCCGTCACGCTGTTGGCGGTTCCCGCGGCCATCTTCAGCCTGCTGCTCTTCGTCTATCCCTTCGCCTTCGGCTTCGTTCTCTCCTTCGAACCGAAGAATGGCGGCTGGCTCGCCAATTACCAGCGCTTCTTCTCCGATTCCTATCTCTACGACACCATCGCCAATACGCTCTGGCTGTCGGTCCCCGTCACGCTGCTGAACCTGCTGTTGGCCGTGCCAGTCTCGTTTCGCGTGCGACTCATGCGCCGCCAGCGCCTTCTGACGACTATCCTTGTTCTGCCGATCACCCTCGGCACCGTTCTGGTTGCGGAAGGACTCCTGAACTATCTCGGTCCTCAGGGGTGGTTCAACCGCACCCTCGTCACCTTCGGGATCCTCGATCAACCCATGCGGCTGGTGCACAATTACTGGGGCGTTTTCGCGTCTCTCGTGATCACGGGTTTTCCATTCACGTTCCTGCTGACCCTGTCCTATGTCACTGGCATCGACCCGGCCCTGGAGCAGGCGGCGGCGACTCTTGGAGCGAGCGCCTGGCAGCGCTTCCTTCATGTCTATCTGCCGCTCCTGATGCCGGGCTTTGCGATCACGTTCTGCCTGTCCTTCGTGCAGGCTTTCTCGGTCTTCCCCTCGGCGGTCCTTCTCGGCGAGCCTGCCGGCTCGACCCGCGTGATCTCCATCGCGGCCTATCAGGCGGCCTTCGAGGAATACGACTACTCCATGGCTTCGGCTGTTGCGATGATCATGGGGTTCGTCCAGCTCGCCATCGTCGTGCTGGTGCTCGCCTCGCGCGGGCTGTTCTACCGTGGCCCGGCTTCCGGCGCGAAAGGATAGGATGATGATCCGCGACACGACACTTGGCGCGAAGCTGTGGGCGGTGGCCGTCTGGAGCCTCGTGGGCTTCTTCGTCATCAATCTTCTGGCCATGATCGCGACGGTGGTGACGAGTTCCTTCGCCACCCGCTGGCTCGGCACATGGCTGCCGCTCGGCTGGACGACCCGGTGGTATACGTCCGCCTGGAACGAGTTCCAGCTCTGGGACGTGCTGATCGTCACCTTTCAGGTGGTCGGACTGGTGGTTCTGATCTCGGGGGCGCTCGGCGTCACGGCCGCCTATGCGCTCGCGCGCCGCGACTTCGCCGGCAAGCGCCTTCTGGTGCTGTTGTTCCTGCTGCCTCTCCTCATTCCGCCGATCACGTTCGGCATTCCTCTGGCGACCGTTCTCTACCAGACGGGACTGGCTGGCACGTTCTGGGGCGTTGTCGTGGCCAATCTGGTCCCGACGGTGCCCTTCGTCATCCTCGTGATGATCCCGTTCATCGAGCAGATCGATCCAAAGGTCGAAGCGGCGGCCCGGGTGTTCGGAGCGAACACCTTCAAGCTCTTCATCCATGTGCTCCTGCCGCTGCTGCTGCCAGGCATCCTGGCGGCGCTCCTGCTGGTTCTGGTGCGCACCATCGCCATGTTCGAGCTGACCTTCCTGGTCGCCGGGCCGACGAGCCAGACCCTCGTCGTGGCGCTCTACTATGCAGTCTTCGCCGCAGGTGTGCGCGCCGTGCAATCCATCGATGCCATGGCCGTGGTCTACATGGCCACCACGCTGGTATGGCTCGTCATCGCGCTGCGCTTCGTGAATCCCACGCAGATCGTCACCCGCGCGAAGCAGCAGCCCGCCCATTGAGGATGTCATGCCGAAGCGCCTGAACGAAGAGACCCTTGCCGACCTGCCGCCTGCCGTCGAGCGCCCTCGCTACGATCGCCGGGCCGTGACCGCAGGCATCGTGCATCTCGGCGTGGGCGCGTTTCACCGCGCGCACCAGGCCGTGTATGTCGATGAGATCCTGGCTGAGGATCCAGGTTGGGGAATCGTGGCTGCCAGCCTGCGCAGTCCGGATACCTACGATGCGCTGGCGCCTCAGGACGGTCTCTATACCCTCTCCGTCCGCTCCGGCGAGGGAGAGGCATTGCGGGTCATCGGTTCGGTCCAGCGCGTCATCGTCGCTCCCGATGCCGTAGAGGATCTTCTGCGCGTCATGGCGGACCGGAGAACACGGATCGTCTCGCTGACCGTGACCGAGAAGGGCTATTGCCACGATCCCGCGACAGGAACGCTGAACGAATCGCATCCGGACGTCCGGCACGATCTGCAGAACCCGCATCTGCCCCGGTCGGCTCCGGGCTTCATCCTCGAAGCCTTGCGCCGGAGGCGGATCGCACGCGTTGCCCCCTTCACGGTCCTCAGCTGCGACAACCTTCCCTCGAATGGACGAACGGTCAAACGTGTTCTGACGCGGTTTGCGGAATTGTGCGATCCCACTTTCGGGCGGTTCGTGGCGGATGAGGTGTCCTGCCCCTCAACCATGGTCGACCGAATCGTTCCCGCGACGAGCGACGAGGATCGCAGGCGCATCCGTGAGGCATTGGGTGTCACCGACGCATGGCCCGTGGTGACGGAACGCTTCACGCAATGGATCATCGAAGACCGGTTCCCGCAGGGCCGCCCGGCCTGGGAGAACGCTGGCGCGGAGTTCGTATCGGACGTTGAGCCTTACGAGCATATGAAGCTGCGGCTCCTCAACGGGAGCCACTCGACGCTGGCCTATCTCGGCTATCTCTCCGGCTACGAGACGGTTGCGGACACCATGGCCGATCCTGCGTTCGAGCGCCTGATTGGCGGGCTGATGAACGACGAGGTGACGCCGACGCTCCACATGCCTGCGGGCGCGGATCTCAACGCCTACAAGCGCGCCCTCATCGAACGATTCAAGAATCCCGCTCTCCGACACAGGACGTGGCAGATCGCCATGGATGGCTCGCAGAAGCTGCCGCAGCGCCTGCTCGGCACGGTCCGCGACCGCCTGCGGCAAAATGCGCCCATCAGCCGGCTCGCGCTCGGCGTTGCGGCGTGGATGCGCTACGTGACCGGCATCGACGAGAGGGGAGCGCCCATCGACGTGCGCGACCCGATGGCCGCGCGCCTGCGGGAGACGGCGGATCGGGCCGGAGGCTCCCCGGAGCGCTTGGCCACCGAGTTGCTCGCGCTGCGGGAGATCTTCGGTGACGACCTCCCCGGCGATTCGCGTTTCACCGGACCGGTCGGCATGGCCTTGGCGCGACTCTATGCGCAGGGCGCCAAGAGGACCGTCGCGGAATGGGCCTAAAGCATCGGGCGAGACATCGAACTCACGCCCGGTGCTTTAGGCTTTTGGTTTGCGAGCATCTTTTCACGCAAAGCCGGCTCCCACTTGTGCGTTTGATGCTCTGGCCCGTCAGATCTTGAGGCCCTCGACGTTGTAGATCGGGACAGGACGGCTCAAGCCTTTCAGCGGAAAGTCGCCGAGAGAGATCGTCGTGGCGAAATCCTCCACCTCGGCTGCGATGCGCTGAGTCACCAGAATCTGGTTATCGCGCGCTTCCGAGCAGAGACGGGCTGCGACATTCGTCACGGTGCCGATCGCCGCGTAATCGAAACGGCCTTCGAAACCGATCCGGCCAAGCGTCGCATAGCCCTGCGAGATCCCGATCCCGAACCCGATCGAATAGCCGCGCAGACCCCAGTCGTGCGCCAGCGCCTGGATCTTGTCGCGCATTGCGACGGCGAGCCGTACCGCGCGGGCAGCCGCATCAGGACAGGGGATGGGGTCGTTGAAGAAGATCATCATCCCGTCGCCCGTGAAGCGTTCAAGTGTTCCCTCCGCAGAATGGATCAGGGGGCCGAGCGTCGAATGATAGGCCTTCAGCAGAGCCATCACCTCCTCGGGTGCGGCAATCTCGGCGAAACTGGTGAAGCCGCGCAGGTCGCAGAAGAGCACGACGATTTCCCGGCGGTGATGCTCTAGAATTTCGGCATTGCGACCTTTCGAGGCAATCATGTCGGCGATCTGGGGAGCCAGGAAGCGCCTGAGGTCACGCAGCCGCTCGAGTTCCTGCACCTGCTGCTGCACGCGCGTCTGCAGGTCCTGGTTCAGAACGGCCAGTTCCGCTGCTTGCGCCTGGACCGTATCGTAGAGTGTTTTGATCCTCAGCAGGGAGCGCACCCGTGCCACGAGGGTTGTCGGTTCGAAGGGCTTCGTCAGATAATCGTCGCCTCCCGCATCGAGACCTGCGACCACATCCTTGATGCTGGATTTGGCTGTCAGCAGAATGATCGGGATGGCACGAAGAGCCTCATCGCTCTTGAGGCGCTTGGTGACTTCGATCCCGTCCATTCCAGGCATCATGATATCGAGCAGAACCAGATCGGGCCGGAGGCGGCCTGCCTGCTCCAGAGCCTCGGGTCCATTGGAGGCTGTCGCGACATCGTATCCTTGGGCCTCCAGACGGACCCGGACAATCTCGATATTCTCCTCGATATCGTCGACCACCAGAAGGAGAGGGCGCTCGCGCATAGCGATCATTCCAGAAGTTCGCGGATCTTCGCGAGAATCTGACGAGGGCTGAAGGGCTTGGCGATGTAGCCGTCGCAGCCGGCCGCCCAGGCCTTCTCCTCGTCTCCCGAAAGAGCATAGGACGTCACCGCGATGATGGGTGGCGGTTGGGTCGCAGTGTTGGCCTTGATGTGCCGGATCGCCTCATACCCGTCGAGAATGGGAAGCTGAATGTCCATCAGGATCAGATCGGGCTTGAACTCCGCGGCTGCCGTCACGGCCGCTCTACCGTCATGCGCTTCGCAGATCTCGAATCCCGAATGTGCCAGGAGGTCGCGCAGGATGCGCCGATTGTCCTCCGTATCCTCTACGATCAGGATCCGCTTGCTCATCAGGCAGCCTCCGTGACACGCGTGTCCAGTGGCAGGTCTATCGTGAAGGTCGAGCCTTGGCCCACATCCGAATGAACATGAATCGTGCCGCCGTGCATCTGAACGATGCGCTTCGAGATTGCGAGGCCGAGACCTGTGCCGGTGCCTCCGTTCACCGCGTTGGAGCCCTGTTGGAAAGCCTCGAAGATGAGCTTCTGGTCTTTGGGGGAGATGCCGATTCCGGTGTCCTTTATGGCGATCTTCAATCGTCCGTCCTCAACGCCGGCGATCACCTCGACCGAACCATGATCGGTGAACTTGATGGCATTGCCGACGAGATTGACGAGAACCTGGGTCAATCTGCGCTCATCGCCGCTGCCCAAGGGAAGGGCCTCGGGGATCGAAACTTTCAGGACGATGCCCTTCGCCTTGGCGAGGGGCTCCGCGGTCGTCACAACGGCGTGGACGAGATCCGAAACCGAATAGGGCTCGGCAGCAATCAGAAGCTCTCCCGCCTCGATCTTGGAAAGATCGAGGATGTCGTTGATAAGGGCGAGGAGATGCCGCCCGTTGATCTGCACGCGGGTGAGAACGCCGTGCGCCTTTTCAGGAAGGCTGCCATAAAGCCCGTCGATCAACAGTTCGGTATAGCCGAGCACCGCATTGAGCGGCGTGCGGAGCTCGTGACTCACATTCGCCAGGAAGCGTGACTTGGCCTGGCTTGCCTCCTCGGCCTGCTCCTTCGCCTGCCGCAGAACATCCTCGAACCGTTTCAGATCGGTGATGTCGAAATAGGTCAGCATGCGCCCGCCGTCCGGGAGGGCAATGATGCGATACTGAAGAACCTGACCGTTCTTCAGGCGCATCTCGGTCATGGTGGTGACGCCGCTCTTGATCTCCCCGATCCGCTTCGCCTTGTAGGCTTCCCAATCCTCGTCGGATACGTCGTAGCTGCCCAGTTTCCGGCTCTTCTCCATGTCGTCTTCCAGGGAGCGAGGTTTATCGTAGAACCCCTCGGGCATCTGCCAGATCTCGCGGTAAGCGCGGTTGGCAAGGCGGACGTGGAAATCAGGATCGAGGAACAGGATGCCATATTGAATGGTTTCGAGGACCGCGTTGAGGTCGCGCAGTACCGCTTCGGTTTCTTTCTTCGCCTGCTTGAGCTGCGTCTCTCGCTGCTTCAGCTCCGTGATGTCGTTGAAGGCGAAAAGGAGCGCCGGGGAGGATTCGTAATCGGCGAAGCTCGCGTTGACCAAGGCCCAGAATTTTCTCCCATCGTGGCGCTGCAGGAGGACTTCCACATCCTGCGCGCGGCCCTCCTGCGAGAGGATTCTCAAGATCCGCTCTCGATCAGCAGGGTTCGCGTAATAGTTCGGCGCGGCTGTTCCCCGCAACTCTTCCTGGGTGAGTCCGATCGCCTCCGCCGTGCGGGCGTTGGCATAGAGAATGCGGCCATCCGACATCCGTGTGACCACAAGGGGGAACGGGGCAAGCTCCAGAAGGCGCCGCTGCCGTTGCTCGGCGAGAGCGATCGCGTCGAGAGCTCGCTTTTGCTCGGTAATGTCCACATAGGTGAGCATGCGCCCGCCATCGGCCAGGGCCACGCAGTGGTATCGGAGCACGTGGTTGTTCGGGGACTGGATCTCGATCGGAGACTCGTCGCAATGCCGGATATCCTCCATGCTGCGTTCGATGAAGGCATCCTCGTATTCGGTCTCGATGCCCATGGCCCTGCTGTGATGGGCAATGACGTCACGGATGGGAGTGCCCTTTGCGAGTTGCGACTCCGGGACGACCCACATTTCCTTATAGGCACGGTTCGCGAGTCGGATCTTCAAGTCGGGGCTCAAGAAGAGGATGCCATAATCGATTGTGTCGAGAAGCGCATTGAGCTCACGGTGACGTGCAAGCTCGCGCTCGGCCCGTTCGCGTTCGGATAATTCGTGGGCCAGTTCCTCGTTCAGCTTGGCGAGGCTCGCGCTGCGCTCGCTGAGTGCGGTTTCGCGAGCGTCGATCTGCCGGGCCATCGTGGTGAAAGCCTCCGCCAGCTCGCCGATCTCGTCGTCCCGCTTCAGGTTGAGGTGGGTCTTGAACTGACCCTTGGCCACGGAACTGGTCGCACGCACCAGCAGCCGGAGAGGAACCGCGATCTGGCTTCGCAATGTGGAGCTCAGAATGGCGATCTCGAGTACCAGGGCAAGCGCGCCCATGAGGAGAATGAGCCGGGCCGTCTTCCAGGCACTTTGGGCGGCAAGATCCAGCGGGTAGACGGTGGCGAGAGTCCAGGCTGGACCACTGAGCTTCGTGACCGCGATCACCTGGTTGGTGCTGTCGCTGCGAACGATCGTCTGCTGCGGCGGACGATCGATGGTCAGGCGATGAATTTCCTCGAGCTGCGGATCGCCGGTGTCCGAAATGGGCAAGGAGCCGCTGCGTGCCTGAATGGCATCCATGAAGCGGGGATGCGCGATGATCCGCCCTTCCTCGGAGAAGAGGATGTTGTATGTGCCGTCCAAATCCGTGCTCACGGCGCGCCCGATCAGGTCGTGGACGAGAATGTCCTGACCGATCTGGATCGCGGGTCGGCCGTCCAGCAGAGCAGGGCGCGTCACCGACACAAGCCAGTCGTTGATGCCGTAATCGAAATAGAGTTCGGACCAACGCTCCTTGATGGAATTCCCTGTGGAAGGCGTGTTGGCAACGAGGACTCCATCCTTCTTGTCTGAAAGCAGGTGCAGCTTGCCCGAGATCTCCCAGTCACCCGCGCGCAGGGCCCAAGGCTGGTCGGGCCAGTACATGAGCACCGCACCTTCCGGGGTCATCACGTAGAGATTGGCGAATTGGCTCTTCCAGGCGGGACCGAATTGCGTGATTAGGTCGAAGGCCACAACGAGACGCCGCTTGAGGTCGCGTTCGAGCATCACATGCTTGCCGATGAACCCTGTGACGCCATAGGTTCTGAAGACGTTCTCCGTCAGCCGAGTCGTCCCGTCGGCACGCTGCTCGAAGAGCGCAGCGAAACGCTGCTCGGCCCCTTGCGGGTCCATCTGACTGATTTCACGGAGATAACTGTCCGAGAAGGTGCGGATATTGCTGCTGGCAAGGTCGAAAATGGCGCTTTCCCGCACCCGCCTTTGTTCGACATAGCGCTCCAGGCTTTCTGTCGCCTGCTGCTCGAAGCCTGTCTTCACGTGCCAGTAGCTCATGATGGTGGCGGCGGCGACGACGAGGCTGATGCGGATCGCAATCTTGCGAAGCGTCAGGAGAGTGAGCGAGCGTTTGGGGCTGGAGACCTTGCGGGTTTCAGTCGACCTGAGGCTTGTCATGGAACGGCCCTGGCGAGGGGAGGGAGATCCTTGATTCCAAGCCTTCTGGCGATCCGGTCGTTGAAGAACAATTCGCCGTCGCGATTGTACGAGAGAGGAATGTCGCTGGGCTGAACGCCTTCCAGGATGCGAAGCGTTGCCTGACCGACCCAGCGTCCCTGTTCCTGGGGGCTCTTCACCACGCCGATGAGGCTCACGGCCGTGAGCCATTCAAAATCAGTGCCGCTCGGAACTTCGCTCTTCTCCTCCGCGAGGCGGCTGGCGTCGGCTGGGTTCCAGTCAGGGACCGCGCCGACACCCAGGATCATGAGCATGTCGACTTCCTTCTGCGCTCGCAGGAAAGCCTCCCTCCAGGCTGCGTGTGATTTCACGAAATAGGTCTTGTCGTAGACGATCCCGAAAAGCCGTTCGTGATATGTCAGCTCCTTGCGTTTGACTTCCGTATCCTCGGCGAGGAAACCAAGCCTTGATCCGCGCGCATGCCGGCGCAGCAAGTTCAGGATCTGCGGGATGGGAGAGACCTCCACCATTCCGGTGGTGTTGCGGTAAGGCAGGCCATAGGTGGAGGCATCCCAGTTCAAACCGCAGAACACGACCGGGACCGCAGCATCACGCAGATGGGACATGACGAGGTATTGCGCCGCGGGGTCGTCGCTGACCGTGACCACATGCGGCCTGAACTCGTCGATCGTTCGAAGGGCCTCCCGGACGGATGCTTGAATTTCGCCCTCCGATGGCCGCCGCTTCGTGTCCATATGGAAGACGCGGAGGTCGATTGCCTTCCCGCTCAGGGTTTCCTTGAGAGCGGCGAAGATCCCGTCGTTCCATTGGTTGCCAGCATGATAGGAGTCGATATGGAGAACTCTTTTCAAGTCCTCCTGCGCATGAACATCTTCCGCCGGCTGAAATATGACCAGGACGAAGGCAGCAAGGCAGGTAAGTGCTACTTCCCGCATCCGAGATCGTGCCTGGTCGAAACGTCTTAACATGGCATAATCCGATCGTCTGAACGTTCGATTGCCTTTGGCGGAGGCTTTCCTTCTCACTGCGTGCCGCGGGCCTATGCCTTGCTTGTGAGTTTCGCTGGTCAGACCATACTATGCTCCAATCCAGCGGTTCCCAACTCTTTTGGGTTCTCCCACTCCTTAAGGGTTAGTTCTGTTATAACGTAGTGGCAATCTCCTCTTCATCGCGCCTGCGTGCAAACGTGTCGCTGGATCGTGTCGCAGAGGGATTGCAGGCCTCGCAGATCGCGATGATGTGCCGGTGATCCGTCCCGCAGCAGCCCCCCAGAATCCGCATTTGTGTCAACTCGTCGCGCAGGGCCCGGTAGCGGCGTCCAAGATCTTCCGGGTCTCCCGGGTCCAGTTCCGTGGCCGCATCAAGTTCGGCATGGCTCAAGCTGGAGGCGTTCGCTCGGATGCCTTTGATCCGCTCACGCCACGCGCCCGCACTCATGACCGTGCTCTCGAAATGTGTCGGATGGGCGCAGTTGATCATGTAATAGATCGGCCCTGATCCGGTCGTTGCATCCACTCTCCGAATGGCCTCCTCAAGCGTGTGGCCGGATGGCAGACGTCCGTCGGTCTCCAGGGTAAATGAAATCGCGACAGGCATCCCGTGGGCTTGCGCCGCGCGGACGATTCCGATGGCCTCCTCTGGATAGGTGAGCGTCATCGCGCTTACCATGTCCGCCGCCGTGTCGCGAAAGACCTCGATCTGAGGCGCATGATATTGCTCGGCTTCCCCGGCCGTCATGGTGGCGTCGGCTTTGTACCCGTCGCCGCGCGGCCCAAGAATGCCATTGATGATGATCGGCGTTCTCTCCGTCGCGTAGTCGTCCCGAAGCTCACAGGCGAACATGACCGACATGCGCTGAACTTCTGCGAGGTCCTGCAAGGAATAGCCGAGCCTAGCCCCCCAATCCGTGTTCGTGCGCCATGTGACGGTATCGAGAATGAAGCCGATGTTCCGCTTCTTGGCGGTTTCGAGATAAGGCTTGAAATAGCCTCTCAACGTCTTGCGCCCGCCTTCGCTCATCACGAGCGGGAAGGCAGCGAAGCAGGGAAGATCGATCCCATGATGAAAGACAAGGCTGGTTTCCAATCCGCCATCGGTCAGGAAGTCGCCGCCCGAGAGTTGCGGAAGGCTGGATCGATGCAGGGCCATGGTTCATCTCCCCTCTGTCCGAGGCCTGCATCTTGCGGGAGGAGGGTGCGTTCTTCTGTGAGATGGATCACACGGGAGGATGTGTGAGGGCGCTGGGATCATTGTCGGCGGGATGATACAGGCAGGATGGATGGAGCACGCGAATGCAGTTGCGGCTCAACTCGATCCATCCCAGCCGGCGCCAGCTCTGAAGCTGGCGGTTGACGCTCTCGCGCGTCGCTCCGACGAAGATGGCCAGTTCCTCCTGGCTCACATGCAGCTCATGGCCATAATCCTCGCTCAGCGCAACAAGGCGATGAGCGAGCCGGGCCTCCAGCGGCAACAAGGCCCTCTCCTCCATCTGCGCACTCATCCAGCGAATGCGCTCGCAGAGCAGCTCGATGATACGGATCGAGACCGAGGGACGCTGCTCGAGAAGGCCGAAGAAATCGCGCCGCAGAACCGTATAGAGCTCCGTCGGTTCGGCCGCGACCGCGTCGGCAGTGCGGGGACGGCCGTCAAGCAAGGCAACTTCGCCGAACACATCGCCCGGCCCAAGCAGATTCAGCGTCAGGCGCCTGCCCGAAGAACTGCTTGTCTCGATGCGGATCTGCCCACGCCGCACGGCATAGAGCGCGTCCCCCGGATCGCCTTTGAGAAAGAGCGTCTCGCCCGGATCGAGACGCCTGTGCACGCACAGGACCGCGATGGCTCTGATCGCTTCATCCCCGAGCCCCGCGAAGAAAGGGTTGGCCTTGAGCAGAAGCGCGAGGTTGTGCGGACCGGCCATGGCGACCCCTTTCGGCACTGGCGACGACGGCGACCACAATGTGACCTCGGTCACAGAAGGCGGAGCACAGAGGCCCTACCATCAAACCTGCCGATGATCAGCCGTCATAGGTTACCTTCATCGGCATCAGCGGGACCGCGGTCGGGTCCAATCTAGCATCAAACACGCTGGGAGGCATGCCATGATGCGGAATACCGCCTTCATCAGCGGCGTCGAGACCTCAGATGGCCGCTCGAATGCCCATGCCGCCATGGGGAACATCGTCCAGCTGGTCCGTTCCTTCAGAGCGCTCATGCAGAAAGCCATGGTGCGCGCGCGAAGCCGTCGGCAGCTGGCGCGACTTGATGGGCGGATGCTGCAGGACACCGGGCTTGAGCCATTCGATGTCTATTACGGCTGGCGAGGCTCTCCCCGCGCACGCCCGAGATTTCTCAGATTTCTTCCCAACGGTGAGTGAACATGAGCATCTACTCTCGCTATATCGGCCCAAAATTCGTCAGCTGTCTCTGTTCGATGGACGACATAACGGCAGAGCGCGAAAGGGTCATTCCTCTCGCAACAGGCGTGGTGCTTGAGATCGGCATGGGACCAGGGCTGAACCTGCCGTTTTATAATCCTCTCACCGTTACCAAGGTGATCGGGGTCGATCCGAACGATGCATTCCTGCATCTTGGCGAGACGCGGCATCGGAACAGCTGTGTTCCTCTGGAGGTCGTGCGGGCTCCCGCCGAGGCACTGCCCCTGGAGAATTACACCGTCGACACCGCGGTGATCACCTATACCTTGTGCTCGGTCGACGACCCTGACCGCGCGCTGAAGGAGGTGAGGCGTGTCCTCAAACCGGACGGCAAGGTTCTTTTCCTGGAGCATGGACTATCCCCCGAAGAGGACGTCGCGCGCTGGCAGCGCCGCCTGAATCCGATCTGGCGCTCGCTGGCGGTCGGCTGCAATCTCACGCGGCCCGTGACAGAGCTTCTTCAACGAGCCGGATTTTCCATCCAGGATATCGAGGAGTATTACCTCGGAGGAGCCCCGCGTGTGCTCGGCTTCCACTGCCGCGGAATCGCGCAGCTCTCTTGAAGGTGAGTGGAGGTGGAGCAAGCCGACATCCCGGCCAAGATGGGTAGCATGCCCTTCATCAAGGCACCGTTACCTGCTGCACCATCAATCATCGCATAGCAGGCCGCCGAAGCGGGCAGGGGACAATCAACCCACCAACATTTCTGGCCTCTCGTTGATGGGCAGGAGGTGACCGTGGCGCCCGATTGAAACGGAAGCAGGCCCCGCCACGCGGCCCTCCTTGAGAGCTGTGCCGGGCGAGGCCTGCTTCTTCTTCGACGTCGTACTCAGCCCCGATGACAACGAGGCGCACCGCGACTATTGTCATTTCGACATGGGCGCCTATCGGGCGTGCCGATGAGACGCATCTTGATCAGTTGAGGGCGTATGAAGGCGTGTCGCCCATCAGAGCAGCCCTGGCGGCCAGCAGCAGCGCCTCACCCAGCTCGCGTGCATGCTCGGCCGTCATGGCGACCGGCATCTGCCGGCGCACCCCCTGCTCGTACTCCTCCGGCGTGGTGGCCATCTCGATCACCATCATGGCGTCCCGCCCATCGAGCGTGCCAACGGAAAACGACGTGAGTGCGCAGATCAAGTCCATGTCGGGTTTCATTGTTTTGCCCCTACGGTACGAAACAGAATCTACCGCCTTCCGGCCCCTCTGTCTGCTCTCCGCCCAGAGAGTGGATTTTGTTGCATGGCCGAGAAATCAAATATACGCCCGAATAGGGTCAGCCGTGGGGCTGTGCACGCCAGATCCGCCATTGTCGACAACGGGCATGGGGCATCAGCGGAATGTCAAGGTCATGCCGGATGGCGTCCCATGCGAATCGACCTGTCAGGGAGCAAGGCCCCCTTTCAAGAGCGGCTTGAGCGACGTTGCCTTCATTCGGCTTGCAAGGTCGCCGATCTTTATTCGCTTTCACGGCGTATCAAAGTCCAGCTTAGCGCGTTGAGTGGAGGGCAGGGGGCCTCGATCGCGTCAACTGAGAAGAGGACGGAGGTCATAATGCTTCATCATTTCCGGTGGACTCTTGCAGTCATCTTTCTCGCTGGCGCTATTCTCGATCGAACGCCGGCCTTCGCCGAACCCCAGCTCGATGTCGCTCTCGTTCTCGCCGTAGACATATCCTCCTCCATGGAAGCGGAGGAGCAGGGTCTCCAGCGTGCGGGCTTTGCGGAAGCCTTTCGCTCCTCCCTGGTGCACGAGGCCATTCGGAATGGTGCAGCAGGCCGGATCGCCGTGACCTATGTCGAATGGTCTGGTGCCAAGGATCAAACCGTGCTCGTGCCCTGGACCGTGATCGACGGGTCGGCAAAAGCGAATGCCTTTGCCGACAGCCTCACCAGCAAACCGATCCGCCAAGCCGGCATGACATCGATTTCCGGTATGATCGACTTCAGCCGCAATCTCTTCATGCAGGTCGGTGGGATCTCCGCGCGTCGTGTGATCGATGTCTCGGGCGACGGACCGAACAACGACGGACGCAAGGTGGAGCTCGCGCGGGACGAGGCCGTCGCTGAGGGCATCGTCATCAACGGGTTGCCGATCATGTTCGGGCGGGCTCAGAACAGCCCGGAGATGGATGGGCTCGATGTCTATTACCGAGAGTGCGTGATCGGCGGCGCTGGCTCGTTCATGATCCCACTGCACGACCCCGAGCAGTTCGCAATGGCCATCCGGACCAAGATCATGCGTGAGATTGCTGGGAACACGGACGAGAAGCCGAAGGTCATTCCGGCGCAGTCACGCATGAACTGCGTGACCGGGGAGAAGAGAACGGACGATGGTCTCAGCGTTCAGAAGAACCCATGACGCCTTCAGCGCATGAGGCCCGCTGCTTTTAACGCCCGTGCGATCACGGCACCCAGTTCGGAGGGCGATGACGGCGCCTTCGTCCCGTGGTGGTTGCTATCGTTTCTCGCTTCGGAGTGAGCTTGGGAGTGAGAAGGACGATCTGCATCCAGCTTCGACGAAGCGCTTGATCGTCGGGGCGACACAACGCGTTCCGTGAGCCCCCAGAACTTCGCGATGTGATAGCTCGAAGAAATCCCGACCTCGAGCAGGAACGGACCCGGGACGCCATACTGGTCGTCGCCGTCCCCGGTGGCGAGCGGCGTGCCATGGGCCATGCCGCTGATGATGTATTCCTCGATTACATCCTCGCCAACATCGTTTGTCCAGACACGGCGCGGATAGCCGTCGACCATCTCACTCCGGCTGGGAGATGAGGCGATCCCGTGAACGTCCGTCCATTGCTTGATGATCTCGCCCGCATTCACGAGCTTCACGGTGGTGTCTGCGCTGCCATGCCAGACGGATACCTTGGGCCAGGGGCCTTGGTGCTGCGAGGCGTGGCGTACCAGGTCGCCCCATTCCCTCGCAGGTCGCGTATGCCCCTGGAACATGCATTCGAAGGCCTCCGAGACGCTGGTGGCGCATCGGTAGGGCAGACCCGCGATGATCGCTCCGCCTGCAAACACCTCCGGGTAGGTGGCCAGCATGGCGGCTGTCATGGCCCCGCCTGCCGACAACCCGGTGACGAAGACACGATCACGATCGATGCCGTGGTCACGGACGGCGCGCTCGACCATCTGCCGGATCGAGGCGACTTCCCCTCGTTCGCGCTCGATATGGCTGCTCTGGAACCAGTTGAAGCAGCGTTTGGGATTATTGGCCTCCTTCTGCTCGGGGAAGAGCACGACGAAACCATAGCGCTCGGCCAGGACCGACCATCCAGAGCCCAGATCGTATCCGGCCGCATTCTGGGTGCAGCCGTGGAGAACCACGACCAGAGCCGGAGAGGGGGGGAGTTCCGGCGGCACATAAGCAAACATGCGCAGATTGCCCGGATTGCTGCCGAACGTGCCGGTTTCGGTTAGGCGACTTGGAGACGCTTCCGACGGCTCGAGCGGTGCCGCGCTTGTGGCTGCGGCTTTCATCAATCCTTCCCAATGGCTCCGGTGGAGGGCCAATTGGCGGATCATGTTTCCCAGGCGCTGCATCGGGTTATCCTTCTGGTTCTAAGGAAGGGATAACGCCAGACCAGCGGCTCCGTTGCGATGCAAAAGTTTATATTGCAGCGCAGCATATTGGCCTCCCGCAGGAGAAGCCGATGAGACGCATCTTGATCAGTTGAGGGCGTATGAAGGCGTGTCGCCCATCAGAGCAGCCCTGGCGGCCAGCAGCAGCGCCTCACCCAGCTCGCGTGCATGCTCGGCCGTCATGGCGACCGGCATCTGCCGGCGCCCCCCCTGCTCGTACTCCTCCGGCGTGGTGGCCATCTCGATCACCATCATGGCGTCCCGCCCATCGAGCGTGCCAACGGAAAACGACGTGAGTGCGCAGATCAAGTCCATGTCGGGTTTCATTGTTTTGCCCCTACGGTACGAAACAGAATCTACCGCCTTCCGGCCCCTCTGTCTGCTCTCCGCCCAGAGAGTGGATTTTGTTACAGGGTTGGAAAGTAAGGGTAATCCGCCCTGGATATGGCGATTTGCAGCTTGAGCATTCTTGATGAGGATCAAGGCCGATCGCTTTGGGAGCTTCCAGGAGATGCCTGGGCTGCCATGGTGGAGGCGTCCCCCGTGAGGCGCGGGGTGAAGAGCAGCGTGGCCAAGGGACCGATGCGTCGCTCCTTGTCGAACTCGAAAATAGCAGCAGGCCGGAATGCTGGCGCATTCCGGCCTGTTTCGCATTGTCAGCGGCGCTTGTCGGTCGCGCGCTTCTTGTCTTTCGGGCGCTTGTGGTCTTTTGGGCCATTGTGCTCGCGAGGTTGTTTCTGCTCATGAGCGCGCTTGCCCTCTCGCGGAGATTTGCGCTCGGAAAAGTCACCTATGCCTTTCGGGCCTTTGGGCTTGGGACCGTCCCAGGACTTGCCATGCGGAGCATCGGCAGGCTCGATGCGAATGTCCTCATCATTGGCCTTGCGCACGGCGGCGGCGAATTTCGGCGCGTGAGATTTCGCGATCTGGAACTTCGATTCCCGGTCGAAGATCTTGATCGAGCCGATTTCCTTCTTGGTCACATGGCCGAGCCGGCAGATGATCGGCAGGAGCCAGCGCGGATCGGCGTTGTTGCGGCGCCCCACGCTCATGCGGAACCACACCATGTCCTCGGAGGAGCCGTAGGCACCATCCTCGGGGGCTCCGCGGCCTCGCTCCCGTCCACCACGGGCGCGCTCGTCCTGACGCTCGCGCTTGTCCTTGCGCTCGCGCGGACCGCGATCCGCACCGGGATCGAAGATCTCTTCGGGCGCCGGAAGGCGCGACCGGTGGAAGCGTGCGAGGGCATTGGCGATCTCCTCTGCCGATTTTTCGGCGAGAAGAACCTGCGCCATGGCGAGATCATCCTCGGTCGTCTCCTCCGAGAACATCGGATCCTGCATCAGGCGCTCACGGTCGAGCTTGCGGATGTCATCGGCCGAGGGCGGGCCGACCCAGGTCGCCTCGATGCCGGCCTGATCGATCAGGCGCTCGGCCTTGCGGCGGCGCGTATAGGGCACGAGCATCACGCACACGCCCTTGCGTCCGGCGCGGCCCGTGCGGCCGCTGCGATGCAGGAGCGTTTCATGGTCGTTGGGCAGGTCCACATGGATCACGAGGCCGAGATCCGGCAGGTCGATTCCACGCGCGGCGACGTCGGTGGCGACGCAGACGCGGGCGCGTCCGTCGCGCAGGGCCTGCAGCGCATGGCTGCGTTCGCTCTGGCTGAGCTCGCCCGAGAGGGCAACGGCCGCGAACCCGCGTTCGACGAGGCTCGCATGAAGATGCCTCACCGCCTCACGGGTGTGGCAGAACACCATCGCGCCCCGGCTCTCGTAAAAGCGCAGCACGTTCACGGTGGCGAGTTCGGTCTCGTTCGGCGCGCAGCGAACGGCGCGGTATTCAATGTCGCCGTGGGGCGCGTTTTCAACCAGGGTATCGATGCGATGCGCGTCGCGCTGATAGCGGCGGGCCAGGGCTACGATGTTCTTCGGCAGGGTTGCGGAGAACAGGAGCGTGCGGCGATCCTCGGGGGTGGCGTCGAGGATGAACTCCAGATCCTCGCGAAAGCCCAGGTCGAGCATCTCGTCGGCCTCATCGAGAACCACGACCTTCATTTTCGAGGTGTCGAGACGTCCGCGCTCCAGGTGGTCGCGCAGGCGGCCGGGCGTGCCGACCACGATATGGCAGCCGTCTTCGAGGGCGCGCTGCTCGCGGCGGACGTCCATGCCGCCGACGCAGGAGACGACCCGCGCACCCGCGGGGCCATAGAGCCAGATCAGCTCGCGGTTGACCTGGAGCGCCAGCTCGCGGGTCGGCGCGATGATGAGTGCCAGCGGCTCGCGAGGGGCGCCGAAGCGCTCCGCTTCGCCGAGAAGGGTCGAAGCCATGGCCAAGCCATAGGCAACCGTCTTGCCGGAGCCTGTCTGGGCGGAAACGAGAAGGTCACGGTCGAGGGCGTCCTGATCGAGGACGGCGGCCTGAACCGGGGTGGGTTCGAGATAGCCTCGGTCGGCAAGCGCACGCTCGAGGCTCGGATTGGTCTGGGGGAAGGGCATGGAAATAGGGGCTGAACCGGTTGGAGGGAGCTTTCCAAGCTCCGATAAGGATGATCAGCCGGAGGCGGCGCCGTCGTCTATCTCGTCGATCGACACCAGGAAAACGACATCGATGTTGATGTCGCCAGAGTCTTCGTCGTCTTCGACCTCGTCCTCATCCTCTTCGTCCAGAACTTCGTAGAACGCATCGATTTCGCCTTCGGATGCGGGTCTGGTTGTCAAGGCAGCTGAGCCGTCCCAAAGGAAGCGGCCCTCGCTCTTAAACGACTTCAGGTCATCTTTAAAGCTCTCGCTCAAAAAGAGTTCCTGGGCCTGCTCCTGGTTGGCATTGGTCACGGCAACCGCCTTGCCGGCAATCTCAAGGGTAACCATGATATATCCTTCGGCGCTCAAGCTAGCTCTGTTTGCTAACGCGCAGGAGACCATTTCGATCACTGCGGCCGGGCTGAGGCGTCACAAGGTGTAGCGCAGGGCCTCGCTGGCGGCCTGAAGCGACGGCAGGAAGCGCTCCTCCATCTCGGCGGCAGGCACGCGCGCGGCCTGGGCGCTGATGTTGAGGGCGATCGTCACCTGGCCGTCCTTCTGCACGAGCGGAACGGCAATGGAGCGAAGCCCGAGTTCCAGCTCCTCGTTGACGATTGCGTAGCCCTGCTGCCGGGTGGCTTCCAGCACGGCGCGGAGCCGCTCCTTATCTGTAATGGTCTTGGGCGTACGGGGCTCCAGGTTGACGCGCCTGAGGTAGGTCTCGACGGCTTCTGGCGAGTGAAACGCCAGGATCGCCCGGCCCAGGGAGGTGCAATAGGCCGGCAGGCGGCTTCCGACTCCTAACCCGATGGACATGATGCGCCGCGTGGCCGAGCGGGCGATATAGACGATGTCGTCGCCGTCGAGCACCGCCGCCGAGCTCGATTCGCCGGTCTCCTCCGATATTCGCTCCAGAAAGGGCTGCAGGCGCGTGGGAAGTGCCGTCGCGGAGAGATACGCATAGCCGAGCCTGAGAATACGTGGACTTAAGGAGAAGTAGCGGCCATCGAAATCCGCGTAATCGAGACGGGTGAGCGTGCGCAGATAGCGGCGTGCCGCCGCGCGGGTGATGCCTGTGATCTTGGCCACGTCGGACAGGGTCAGGCGAGGCCGGCTGGCATCGAATGCTTCGATCACCAGAAGACCCTTTTCGAGGCTCGCGACGAAATCGCGATCGTCGCTCCCCTGACTCCCGGTCTCATCAGACTGCATGCATCTCTCCAGAGATTGGCGGGTTCGACTCATGGCGTCTTGACACCGCGCCACGAAATCGTACTTCATGTTCGATATAGTAATCAATGTTCGCAAAGCGCACAAATTGATCGCCTAAGCCATAAACCGCGGTCCGTCGCAGAGATCGTGGGCTCACAGGGAGGAAACGAAGATGACACGAGGCAAGAGAATACTCGGTGCAGCGGTCGGCGCATTGCTGATCGGCTCCGCCGCCGCATACGCCGACACGGTCAAGGTCGGCATCATCGGTCCGTTCTCGGGTCCGTTCGCCCTGCAGGGCAAGAATTTCCAGGCCGGCGTGGAAGCCTATATGGCGCTGAACGGGAAATCCGTAAAAGGCCACGACATCGAGGTCATCTACCGCGATCTTCCTGCCGCCAACCCCGCGCAGTCGCGGGCGCTCGCGCAGGAACTCGTGGTGAAGGAGAAGGTGCAGTATCTCGGCGGCGTCTATTTCACCCCCGACGCCATGGCGATCACGCCCCTGCTCGCGCAGGCCAATACGCCCCTCGTCATCTTCAACGCGGCTACGTCGGCGATCATGAACACCTCGCCGCTCGTGGTTCGCACGTCGTTCACGACGGCGCAGACCACGAATCCGCTCGGGAAGATCGCGTCCGACGAGGGCGTGAAGAAGGCGATTACGGTCGTCAGCGACTACGGCCCGGGCGTCGATGCCGAGAATGCGTTCAAGAAGGCGTTCGAGGCCGCCGGCGGTCAGGTGGTCGAAGCCATCCGCATGCCGATGAACACCACGGATTTCAGCCCGATCATGCAGCGCGTGCGCGATTCCGGCGCGGCCGGCGTGTTCGCGTTCCTGCCCTCCGGCCCGCCCACTCTGGGCTTCGTGAAGGCTTTCAACGAGACGGGGCTCAAGAAAGCGGGCATCAAATTCTACGCACCCGGCGACCTGACCCAGGAATCCGACCTGCCGGCTCTCGGCGAGGCGGCGGAAGGCCTCAAGACCGGGTTCCACTACTCGGTCGCGCATGACAGCCCGGAGAACAAAAAGTTCGTGGAAGCTGCGACCAAGGCCATCGGCTCGGCGGACCAGCTCTCCTTCCCGGCGGTCGGCGCCTATGACGGCATGCACGTCATCTACAAGATGATCGAAGCCACCGACGGCAAGCAGGATGCAAAGAAGGCCGTGGATGCCGTGAAGGGCCTGTCCTGGACGAGTCCCCGCGGGCCGGTCCGCATTGAGCCCGAGACGCGCCACATCACGCAGAACATCTATCTGCGCGAGGTCGCCAAGGGCGCGGACGGAAAGTACATCAACAAGGAAATCCAGACCTTCCCGGATCAGAAGGATCCCGGTCTCGCCACCCAGTAAGACCATGCGAGCAGCGCGGACGCCGGCCTGTGGCCATGGCGTCCGCCACTCTCTTCATCCAGTTCCGAACGAGCAAGCGGAAGGGTTCCATGCAGACCATTCTCAGCATTGCCATCGACGCCCTGGCGTTCGGCATGGTGCTGTTCATCATCTGCATCGGCCTGTCTCTCACGATGGGCCTGATGCGGGTGGTGAATCTTGCGCACGGCGCTTTCGCGATGATCGCGGGCTATATCGCCTCCTACGCGGCGCGCGATCTCGGGCTCGGGTATGCGGCCGGGATCTTTCTTGCGATCATCGGCACGATCGTGATCTCGGTCCCGCTCGAGCGCTTCCTCTATAGGCGGATCTATGGAAGTCCCGAACTGACCCAGGTGCTGATGACCATTGGCCTCACCTTCTGCGTCATCGGCATCACCAACTATTTCTTCGGTCCGACCCTGAAGACCATTCCTCTTCCGCAGGCTCTGAGCCAGCCGGTCGATGTGGGCTTCCGTACCATCGCGGCGCACCGGTTGTTCGTGATCGCCTGCGGTGCCGTCGTGGCCGGCGGCCTGTGGTATCTGATCGAGCGGACGGATTTCGGCATCAAGCTGCGGGCCACCGTCGACAATGCCGCCATGAGCGATGCGCTCGGTGTGCGCACGCAGGTGGTCTATGCCATCAGCTTCGCGATCGCCATCGGGCTTGCCGCTCTCGGAGGCGTGGTCGGCGCTGAGTTTTTGCCCATCGAACCTTATTATGCCCTGCGCTACATGGTCACTTTCCTGGTGGTCGTCTCCGTCGGTGGCGCAGGCTCCATTCCGGGCGCGCTCATCGCATGTCTCGTGCTCGGGCTGGTGGATACGACAGGGCGATATCTGATGCCCGAATTCGGCAACTTCTTCTTCTACGCCGCCGTGATCCTGATCGTCTGTCTGTTCCCGCGCGGCTTCCTCGGAAGGGCTCAGTAACGTGCACATCATCGCTCATGAGGGGACGGTAGCAGCAAGACCGAAGGCGAGGAGTCGTTGGTGGCGTGACGCCGCCGGGATCGCTCTGATCGCGGCCTGCGGCGCGGCAGGCTTTTGGCTGTTCCCGGACAATCTCGCGCTGCTCACACGGATCGTCGCGGTGGCTCTGCTGGTCCTATCGATCGATCTCATCGTCGGCTATTGCGGCGTTGCGACTCTCGGGCAGGCGGCCCTTTTCGGAGCCGGCGCCTACGCGGCGGGCATCGCCTGCGTGAACGGCGTGACGGAGCCCATGACGCTGATCGCCATCGGGGCGGCGGCCGGCGCCGTGGCCGGTCTGCTCATGGGCGCCATCATGCTGCGGGCGCACGGCCTGGCCCAGCTCGTTCTCTCCATCGCTATCGTGCAGCTGTTCCACGAAGCCGCCAACAAGGCGTCCGCCTATACCGGCGGCAGCGATGGTTTGGCGGGCCTGATGGTAAGCCCGCTCTTCGGCCTCTTCGAGTTCGATCTCTGGGGGCGCACGGCCTATCTCATGGGGCTCGCGCTTCTCCTGCTCGTCTTCATCGCGCTCAAGTTCGTCGTGGCGTCTCCCTTCGGAATGCTGTGCCGTGGTATCAAGCAGGATCCGATCCGCATCCGCGCCATGGGCGCGTTCGTGTTTCCGGTTCTGCTGAAGATGTTCGTGATCTCGGGAGCCGTCGCGGGGATGGGCGGTGCCCTGGCGGCCATCTCGACCCAGGTTGTCGGCCTCGACAGCGTGAGCTTCGAACTCTCGGCGAACGCGCTCGTCATGCTGGTGCTCGGCGGCCTCGGCACGCTCTATGGCGCCCTGGTCGGTACCGTGATCTTCATGGGTTTCGAGCATGTGGTGTCCGCCTTCAACCCGTTCCACTGGATGACGATGGTGGGCGCATTGCTGATTGCGGTGGTGCTGGCGGCGCCCGGCGGCTTGAGCAGTCTGATGGAAAAGGTGTCCGCCTCGAAAGGGAGGAGTTCATGAGCGCGCTCTTCCAGGTCGAGAACCTGTCCAAGTCCTTCGGCGGTCTGGCCGTCAGCCGCGACATATCCCTGTCGATGCCGGCGGGCGAGCGGCTGGCGCTCATCGGACCCAACGGAGCCGGCAAGACGACCTTCGTCAACCTCGTGACGGGCCAGCTCAAGCCCAGCGCCGGGCGCGTCCTGTTGAACGGACAGGATATCACGCAGCTGGGCGCCGTCCGTCGGGTCCGCAAGGGCTTGGTGCGCACGTTTCAGGTGACGCGCCTTTTCTCAGACCTCACGCCTGAGGAACATGTCACCCTGGCCGTGCTGCAGCGGGAAGGGAAAGCCACGCGGATCCTGAGCAGATTTCACGGGAACTCCCATGTCGCGGACGAGGTGAACGGCATTCTCGCCACGCTCGGGCTGCATGAGGTCGCGCGCCGCAAAGTGGGGCAGATCGCCTATGGTCAGCAGCGCCTGTTGGAGATCGCCATTGCGCTTGCCCTCAAGCCGAAGGTGCTTCTGCTCGACGAGCCGGCCGCCGGCGTGCCTTCCGCCGATACGCCGCGGATCGAGCAGGCTCTGGAGCGCCTTCCGCCGAGCCTCGCCGTGCTCATGATCGAGCATGACATGGACCTCGTATTCCGCTTCGCCAAGCGTGTGGTCGTGCTTGCGGCGGGGGAGATCATCTTCGAAGGATTGCCGTCCGAAGTGGCTGCCGATCCGCGCGTGCGCGAAGCTTACCTGGGGAATTATGCCAATGCCCGCAGCATCGCTTGACGTCAAAAGCCTGAGTGCAGGCTACGGGCCCACAATCGTGCTGGAAGACGTGTCGTTCTCCGTGCGCGCCGGAGCGCGTCTGTCGATTCTCGGCCGTAACGGGATGGGCAAGACCACGCTGCTGTCGAGTCTCATGGGAATGAATCGGCGCTACGGCGGGGAAATCCTGGTCGACGGCAAGGATCTGGCGTCGCTGAAGAGCTCGGAACGCGCCCGTCAGGGCATCGGGCTCGTGCCGCAGACACGCGACATCTTCCGTTCGCTCACGGTGGAGGAGAACCTGATCGTCGGGATCAAGGGACGTCCGCGCAGCGTCATCCAAGAGGCCTATGACATGTTTCCCCGCCTGTACGAGCGTCGGAACAACCTCGGTTGGCAATTGTCGGGAGGCGAGCAGCAGATGCTCTCCACGGCCCGCACGATCCTGGGCCGGCCCTCCGTGCTTCTGCTCGACGAGCCGCTCGAAGGCCTGGCTCCCGTCATCTGCGAGGAGCTGATGGCAGCCTTCACGCGCCTGGCCTCAAGCGGCGAGATGACGATTCTGCTCGTGGAGCAGCGCCTGGAGAGCGCCCTCGATTTTGCCGAGTCGGTGCTGATCCTGGAAAGGGGCCGCATCGTCTGGCAGGGTGCGAGCGAAGCCCTGCGGGCCGATCACAACCTGATCGAGCATTATATCGGTGTCGGATCGCTGCATTGAGAGGTGGGCATGGCATTCATTCGCGCAAACGGCATCGTTCTTCACTATCGGATCACCGGAAAACCCGGTGCGCCCGTCCTTGTGTTCAACAACTCGCTCGGGAGCGATTTCCGCATCTGGCAGGAGGTCGCGCCTGCCTTTGCGGACCGATTTCGCATCGTGCTTTACGATAAGCGCGGACATGGTCTCTCGGACGCGCCGCCCGCGCCTTACACCCTGGACGAGCACACGGAGGATCTTCTCGCGCTGCTCGATCAGCTTGGGATCGGCAGCGCCGCTCTCCTTGGCCTGTCCGTCGGCGGCATGATCGCGCAATGTGCGGCCGTCCGGGCTCCCGAGCGCGTGACGGCGCTCGTTCTGTGCTGCACGGCAGCCAAGATCGGAACGCCTCAGCTCTGGGCGGAACGGATCGCCGCCGTCGAGAACGGCGGGATCGAGCCGATCGCGGAGAACGTTCTGCAGCGCTGGTTCACGCCGGATTTTCGTGAAACACGCAAGGATGAGCTGACAGGCTGGCGCAACATGCTGGTGCGTATTCCAGCCCACGGCTACGCCGGAACCTGCGCGGCCATTCGTGACGCGGACCTGACGTCCGACGCGGAACGCATCGAGGCGCCGACCTTCTGCGTGGCCGGCGATCAGGATGGCTCGACGCCGCCCGATGTCGTGCGCGGCACCTCAGACCTCATCCCGGGCGCGGAATTCGAGGTGATCGACGGATGCGGGCACATCCCCTGCGTCGAGAAGCCTGCGGTTCTCACTCATCTGATTCAGAAACATCTTCGGGAGGCCGGTCTTGTCTGACAGGCACGAGAGCGAACGCTACAAGGCCGGCATGACGGTCCGCCGACAGGTGCTCGGCGACGCGCATGTGGACCGCGCAACTGCGCAGATGGCGGATTTCGATGCCGACTTCCAGACTTTCATCACGGAAGGGGCTTGGGGTTCGGTATGGTCGCGCCCGCATTTCACCAAACGCGAGCGATCCATCGTCACCATCGCGCTGCTCGCGGCTTTGGGGCATGACGAGGAGGTCGCCATGCATGTGCGCGCCACGCGCAATACCGGAGCGACCAAAGAGGACATCCGCGAGGCTCTCATGCATGTGGCGGTCTATGCAGGCGTGCCTGCCGCCAATCATGCCTTCAAGATCGTGAAGAGAGCCTATGACGAAATGGAAAAGGCTTAAGAGCAAGAACAGCGGCTTCGTCAGGGAGGGCAGCCATGTCGGATCAGGGATCATTCTACCAGCGCGACAGGAACTGGCACCCGCCGGCCTTCGCGCCGCAATACAAGACCACCATCCTGCGCTCCCCGCAATATCCGCTCCTGTCGCTTGACAATACACTCTCGGAGATGACCGGGCCTGTGTTCGGACACGACAAGCTCGGGCCGCTCGACAACGATCTGATCCGCAATTTCGCCAAGACCGGCGACCCCATCGGCCAGCGCATCGTCGTCTATGGCCGCGTGCTCGACGAAAATGCCCGTCCCGTCCCCGGCGCTCTCCTCGAGTTCTGGCAGGCCAATGCGGGTGGCCGCTACCGGCACAAGAAGGAGACCTATCTCGCGGCCATCGATCCGAACTTCGGCGGCTGCGGGCGCACGATCACGGATGAGGAGGGACGATACTGGTTCCGCACCATCAAGCCCGGCGCCTATCCCTGGCCGAACGGCGTCAACGACTGGCGGCCTGCACACATCCATTTCTCGGTCTTCGGTCAGGCCTTCGCGCAGCGCCTCATCACCCAGATGTATTTCGAAGGCGATCCGATGATCTGGCAATGTCCCATCGTTTCGACCATTCCCGACAAGGTGGCCGTTGAGCAGTTGATCGCTGCGCTCGATCGGGACAACACGCTTCCGATGGATGCGCTCGCCTACAAATTCGACATCGTCCTGCGCGGCCGCCGCTCGACGATGTTCGAGAACCGCATGGAGGGTAACTGATGGTCCAGAAGCTCGAACGCTTGAAGGAATCTCCCTCCCAGACCGCAGGGCCCTACGTCCATATCGGAGCCACGCCGAATTGGGTCGAGATCACCGGAGTATGGAACGAAGACCTCGGCCTGATCCTGGTCGGACCCGAGACGAAGGGCGAGCGCATCATCGTGAAGGGGCGCATCTTCGACGGCAGCGGCACGCCTTTGAAGGATGCCCTCGTCGAGATCTGGCAGGCGGACGCGGAGGGACTCTACAACAGCCCTCAGGAGAAACGCGGCCAGGCCGATCCGCATTTCACCGGATGGGGACGCCAGCCCACGGACGGCGTGACGGGCGAGTTCAAGTTCGAGACGATCAAGCCTGGCCGTGTGCCCTACAAGGACGGTCGGCTCATGGCGCCGCACATCACGTTCTGGATCGTGGCGCGGGGCATCAATATCGGGCTGCACACGCGCATGTATTTCGGCGACGAAGCGGCTGCCAACGCGGAATGCCCCGTGCTGGCGCGCATCGAGCACAAGGTTCGTGTTGCGACCCTCGTCGCATCGCGCAGCGAGGAAAACGGCCTGCCCACCTACACCTTCGACATCCATCTGCAGGGTGAGAAGGAAACCGTGTTTTTCGATATCTGATTGGATCCAGCATGGCGAAGTTTCAGAGCCTTCAGGAGGCTGTCAGGGATAATCTCCGCGATGGCGACATTGTCGCCTTCGAGGGATTCACCCATCTTATTCCACATGCCGCAGCCCACGAGGCGATCCGCCAGGGGCGCAAGGATCTTACGCTGATCCGCATGACCCCCGACATCATCTATGATCAGATGATCGGCATGGGCCTCGTGAAGAAGGTTGTCTTTTCCTACGCGGGCAACCCCGGCGTCGGCCTGCTGCGCCGCATGCGCGACGCCATCGAGAACGGCTGGCCGCGGGCCATCGAGACGGTGGAGCACAGCCATGCCGCCATGGCGAACGCCTACGAGGCCGGAGCGTCCGGTCTGCCATGCGCGGTCTTTCGCGGCTATCGCGGCGCCGGCCTGAAGGACGTGAATCCCGAAATCCGCAGCGTCACATGTCCGTTCACGGGCGAGGAGCTGGCCGCCGTTCCGGCCCACCGGCCGGACGTCGCGTTCATCCATGCGCAAAAGGCCAGCAGCCGTGGCGACGTGCTCATCGAGGGCATCATCGGCGTGCAGAAGGAAGCGGTGCTCGCGTCCAAGCGCGCTGTCGTGACCGTCGAGGAGATCGTCAATGACTTCGACGATCTTCACCCGAACCTCTGCGTGCTGCCTCACTGGACGATCACGTCCATCGTCCATGTGCCCGGTGGCGCGCACCCGTCGTACACACACGGATATTACGAGCGCGACAACGCGGCCTATCTCGAATGGGACAAGGTCTCCGCGGATCGCGATCTGTTCATGCAATGGATGAAGACGAACGTTCTTGAAGCGGGCCCGGAGGCCTTCGCAGAACGTGTGAAAGGGCTGTGACCATGGCGACGATCACCGACTTCACCCCCAACGAAATGATGACGATTGCGGCCTCCCGCGCCCTGTCGAATGACGATGTGTGTTTCGTCGGCATCGGCGCGCCTTCGGCGGCCTGCAACGTGGCGCGGCTCACCCATGCGCCGGACATCACCCTGATCTATGAAAGCGGAACCATCGGCACGGCGCCCAACGTCCTGCCGCTCTCCATCGGGGACGGGGAGTTGTGCGAGACCGCGCTCACCACCGTTTCGGTGCCCGAGATGTTCCGCTACTGGCTGCAGGGCGGACGAATCTCCATCGGGTTTCTGGGCGCCGCCCAGCTCGACCGTTTCGGCAACATCAATACCACGGTGATCGGCGACTATCACAAGCCCAAGGTGCGCCTGCCGGGCGGCGGCGGCGCGCCGGAGATCGCCACCTCCTGCAAGGAGGTCTTCATCACCATGAAGCAGGCGACGCGCGGCATGGTGGAGACAATCGACTTCTACACCTCCTTCGGCCACGGGGACGGCGGCGACCACCGCCAGCGCCTCGGCATCACGACGAAGGGGCCGACGCTCCTGATCACCGATCTGGCGCTCTGGAAGCCGGATCCGGAAACCAAGGAATTCACCGTCATATCCATGCATCCGGGCGTCACCCGGGAGCAGGTGCAGGATACCTGCGGATGGAAGGTGCGCTTTTCCGAGCGTGTGGAAGAAACGCCGCCGCCGACCGAGCTCGAGCTCACCACGCTGCGTGAGCTCCAGGCACGCACCGAGCGCGCCCATGGCGGCAAGAAGGGGAGATGACCATGCGCGAGGCTTACATCTGCGCTTATGTGCGCACGCCGATCGGCCGCTACGGCGGGGCTCTGTCGGGCGTGCGCGCCGACGATCTCGCGGCCGTTCCGCTCAAGGCGCTCCTCGAACGGCATTCGCAGATCGACTTCGAGGCCGTCGATGACGTGATCTACGGCTGCGCCAACCAAGCCGGCGAGGACAACCGCAACGTCGCCCGCATGGCCCTGCTGCTGGCGGGGCTGCCCGGCTCCGTGCCCGGCACCACCATCAACCGCCTGTGCGGCTCGGGCATGGATGCGGTGATCACGGCAGCGCGCGCCATCAAGGCTGGCGAGGCCGAGCTGATGATCGCCGGCGGCGTCGAGTCCATGTCACGCGCGCCTTTCGTCATGCCCAAGGCGGAAACGGCGTTCTCGCGTACGGCCGAGATTCATGACACCACCATCGGCTGGCGCTTCGTCAACCCGCTGATGAAGGCCCAGTACGGCGTCGATTCCATGCCCGAGACGGGTGAGAACGTGGCCGAGGAATTCCGCGTCTCGCGTGCGGATCAGGACGCCTTCGCGCTGCGCTCGCAGCAGAAGGCGGCCGCCGCGCAGGCGAGCGGTCGCTTGGCGCGTGAGATCGTCCCGGTGACGATCCCCAGGCGCAAGGGCGAATCCGTGATCGTCGACCGCGACGAGCATCCGCGCGCCGACACCACCCTGGAGCAACTGGCCAAACTGCCAACTCCGTTCCGCCGGGACGGCACGGTTACGGCCGGCAATGCGTCGGGTGTCAACGATGGGGCTGCGGCGCTCATCATCGCCTCCGAAGAGGCGATGCGCCGCTATGGCCTCGAACCCCTGGCGCGCGTGCTTGGCGGGGCGGCCGCGGGCGTGCCGCCTCGGATCATGGGCATCGGCCCGGTGCCGGCCGCGCGCAAGCTGTGCGCTCGGCTCGGGCTCAAACCCTCGGACTTCGACGTGGTGGAGCTGAACGAAGCGTTCGCCAGCCAGGGGATTGCGGTGCTGCGCGAGCTCGGGATCGCGGAGGATGCCGGGCACGTGAACCCGAATGGCGGCGCGATCGCTCTCGGCCATCCGCTCGGCATGTCGGGAGCGCGGATCACGGGGACCGCTGCGCTGGAGCTGACGATTACGGGGGGGAAGCGTGCGCTCGCCACCATGTGTGTTGGCGTCGGCCAGGGCATCGCCGTCGCCCTCGAAGCCGTGTGACCATCGAGGAGCTTCGTCATGCAGGCGCATCCCCATCCCTTGCTGCAGTCTCTCGTCGGCGACGAGACGGTAGGGGCATTCTTTTCCAACGAGGCCGAACTCTCGGCCTCGTTGGAGACGGAGGCCGCGCTTGCCCGGGCGCAGGCGGAGGCCGGGATGATCGGGAAGGAGGCCGCGCAGACAATCGCCGAGATCTGCCGCAGCTTCCAGCCGGACTGGAGCAAGCTGGCGGACGGTCTCGCGCAGGATGGCGTGATCGTTCCCGCATTGGTCAAGCAATTGCGGGCGGCGGTCGGCGAGCCGCACGGAAAGGCCGTTCATCTCGGCGCAACGAGCCAGGACATCATCGACACGGCGCTTGTCCTTCGCCTGAAAAGCATCGTCGAGATCCTCGACCGCCGCGTGGATGACCTCATCTCTGCTCTCCGGGATCTACGGGTGCGGGATGGCGCGGTGCAGCTCATGGCTCACACGCGCATGCAGCAGGCCTTGCCGTTCACGGCCGCCGACAAGATCGACACCTGGCTGCGGCCGCTGGAGCGCCATGCCGAAAGCCTGGAGAACCTCGCCCCGCGTCTTCTGGTGGTGCAGCTGGGCGGGCCCGTCGGAACACGTGCAGAAATGAAAGGACATGGCGACGCGGTCGCCGAGGCCATGGCGGGGATCCTCGGTCTCGGCTACGGCCCGCCCTGGCATTCGCAGCGGGACCGGATCGGCGAATTCGCCGCCTTTCTCTCGCTCCTATCCGGCACGCTCGGGAAGATCGGACAGGATCTGGCCCTGATGGCGCAGAACGAGGTGGGAGAGGTCCGCCTCGCATCGGGCGGCGGATCGTCCGCCATGCCGCACAAGTCCAACCCGGTCCAGGCGGAGGTGCTGATCGCGCTCGCCCGCTACAATGCCGGGCTGCTCGGCACGCTCCATCAGGCTCTCGTGCATGAGAACGAGCGTTCGGGCGCCGCGTGGACGCTGGAATGGCTCGTGCTGCCCCAGATGGTGACGGCAACGGCGACTGGATTGAACAGGGCGCAGGCGCTCGTGCAGAGCATGACTTTCCTGCCGGCCTCGGCCGGCGATCGTTAGGCGTCCCCGACGATGACCGTCACGCTGCCGCTTCCACCGCAATCGGGGCAAGGCTTCTGGTTCACTCTGCCGGAGCCGCTGCAGGTGGGGCAGATGTTCTCAGCCGTCTGCTTGCTGCCTGGGGCGTCCTCGTCGCCCGGGTTCTTCCTGTCTCCATCGGCCATCGCATCGTCTCCTTCTGCAGGTGAACGTCGCTGACGGCCGGAGGTTCGTCGTACGGGGCGGGTCGGGCAGGGCGGCCGACACCAACAATCGGAGCGTCGCGCACGACGCTATATGTGAGGAAACGAGAATGCGCACCAAGGTTGCGATCATCGGCGCAGGCCCCGCAGGGCTCCTGCTCGGGCAGCTCCTGCACAGGCAAGGCGTCGAGACGATCATCATCGAAAGGCGCAGCCGGGACTATGTGCTCGGCCGCATCCGCGCAGGCGTTCTGGAGCAGGGAACCGTCGACCTGCTGGAACGAGCCGGCGTCAGCGAGAGGATGCACGCCGAAGGCTTGGTGCATGATGGCGTCGAGTTCTGCTTCGATGGGGACAGGCACCGCTTCAACTTCCGGGAGCTGATCGGCCGCACCGTGATGGTTTATGGCCAGACGGAGGTCACCCGCGATCTGATGCAGGCCCGCGACGCCTCGGGAGAGCTTTCCTTCTACGAGGCGGACGATGTCACGATCCATGATTTCGACACGGACAAGCCGAAGGTCCGTTTCGTACAGGATGGGGCCGCGCGGGAGATCGTGTGCGATTTCATCGCCGGGTGCGACGGCTTCCATGGCGTGTGCCGCGCCAGCGTGCCGGCCGGGTCGCTGACCACGTTCGAGCGCGTGTATCCGTTCGGCTGGCTCGGGATCCTGGTCGACCGCCCGCCGGTGGCGGATGAGCTGATCTATGCTCATCACGAGCGGGGCTTCGCCCTCTGCTCCATGCGCTCGCCCACCCGCAGTCGCTATTATGTTCAGGTTCCTTCCGGCGAGAAGGTCGAGGATTGGTCCGATGACCGCTTCTGGGACGAACTCCGCCGGCGCGTGGACGAGGAGACCGCCGACAGGCTGGTGACCGGCCCTTCCATCGAGAAATCGATCGCGCCACTGCGGAGCTTCGTGGCCGAGCCTCTGCGGTTCGGCCGCCTGTTTCTGGCAGGAGACGCCGCCCATATCGTGCCTCCCACGGGAGCCAAGGGGCTGAATCTGGCCGCCAGCGATGTGGGTGCCCTGGCCGAAGCCCTGACCGAATTCTATCACGAGCGGTCGCCCGCAGGCATCGATGGATACTCGGCGCGTGTGCTCGCCCGCGTCTGGAAGGCCGAGCGCTTTTCCTGGTGGATGACCTCCATTCTCCATGTCTTCCCGGGCACGGACGCGTTCGGACGAAGGATCCAGAGGGCGGAGTTCGATTACCTGGTAGGTTCGGAAGCCGCCTCGAAATCGCTGGCGGAGAACTATACCGGCCTTCCCATATAGGCTCACCAGGATGTGAACAGCGTGTAAGACCAGTATGGACAGGTGGCGACCAATATGAGACCAGTTAGGGGTGACCCTGACTGCTCCCGATCTCCGCCTCCGGTCCCTGTACGGGCGATCTTCGCCGGGCTCCCGCATCAACGAGGATGGGCTGGGACTGCTCGGCCATTCCGCCTGGATCATCGACGGGGCTACAGGCCTCTCGATTGAGCAGCTGACCAAGGGCGGCAGCGATGCGGCTTGGCTTGCCCGTGCAATCAACGAAATCCTGGAGGAGCAGGCAGCCACGGGAAGCTCAGGTGCGATGCTTCTCCACCAGTTGGAAGCGGACCTGCGCCTGGCCTTCGAGGCGGCGACCACCCATCTTCCTGGCCGTCATGCCCACCATGCTCCCTCCGCCTGTCTCGGCCTGATCCAGGTCCGGCAGGCAGGCGCCGGGCGCGTGAGGGCCGAGGGGACCTTCCTCGGGGATGTGGTCGCCCTGGTGCCCTCGGAGCGGGGCGTAGCCCGCTGGACCGATGAGCGGGCGAAGCCCTTCGAGAGGAAGACGCTTGCGGCACTCAATCCCGAGGCCCATGAGCCCGAGGCCCATGAGCCGGGCCGGCTGCCGGAGGCTGTCCGCCGTCAGATTCTGGAGAATCGCACCAAGCTCAACCAGCCGGACGGCTACTGGGTCGTGAGCCCGTCCCTGCCTTTCGCCGGGTGCGCGTTGAGGTTTGAGGCACAGGTGGAACTTGGTGCGCCGATCGTTCTCGCCACGGATGGTTTCATGCGCCTCGTTGACGTTTTTCGAGCCTATACGGATCATTCCCTCCATGCTGCCTTGGCCGCGGGCAGAGGGGACGTTCTCATGGACGAATTGCGGGCGCTGGAACGGGATGACCTCCTGTCCCGGGCGTATCCGCGTGTTAAGACGCACGACGACGCGACCGTGCTCGTCATCGCGGCCCAGACAGGCGGCTAGAGACTCCGAAGGGCAGATCGAACGGCTGTCCGCCGGAGGGAGGATCAAGGACTTCAACGATGAGGGAAGCGACAATGAAAATGACCCGACGCATTCTGATGGGCGCCGCCGCCGGCAGCTTCCTGCTTTCTGCCGGCGCCATGGCTCAGCAGACGGAACTGACATTCTGGAGCTGGCGTCAGGAGGACAAGGCCTTCTACCAGGACGCCATCAAGAAGTTCCAGGCGAAGGAGCCGAACATCGCGATCAAGTTCGAGACCTATGCGCCCGAGAACTATCAGACCATTCTCTCGACGGCCCTTGCCGCAGGCCGCGGTCCGGACGTGATCCAGGTTCGCGCCTACGGCAACCTGGAGACGATCGCAACGCCGGGCTATCTTCTGGCGCTCGACAAGCAGACCGTGCCGGAACTCGCCAACTTCCCGGATGCCGCTCTCGCGGCCGAGACGCTGCGCTCCGACGGCAAGGTCTATGCGGTGCCCTTCGCCATGCAGGCCCAGCTCGTCGTCTACAACAAGAAGATCTTCCAGAACGCGGGCGTGAATCCCCCGAAGACCTGGGATGAGCTGATGGCCCTGTGCCAGGCGCTCAAGGCCAAGAACATCACGCCGTTCGCCAACGGCACCGCCACCGCATGGCAGAACGAGACCATTGTCGGCGGCCTGTTGTCGTCCATGCTCGGCAAGCAGTTCGAGGAGGACATCGTCTCCGGGAAGGCGAACTTCACCGATCCGCGCTTCGTCAACGCGCTCGCCAAGCTGAAGGACGTCAGCCAGTACTTCTCGCCGAACTTCTCGGGCGTGGATTATCCGTCCTCGCAGCAGCTCTTCGTGGCCGGGCGCGCGGCCATGTTCGCCGGCGGGTCCTACGAGGTCGCCAATTTCAAGAACCAGAACCCGACGCTCGATCTCGGCGTGTTCCCGGCGCCTGTTCTGAAGGCGGGCGATCAGGCCCTCATCGCAACCTACTACGATGGCGGTTATGCGGTGAACGCCAAGAGCGAAAAGAAGGACGCGGCTCTCAAGTTCGTCCGCTATCTCGCAACCCCGGAATACGGCACGGCCTTTACCACTGCCTTGAAGAACCTGTCGCCGATCAAGGGCATCAAGATCGAGGACCCGATCACGCAGGAAGTGGCGAAGCTCGCGGAGAACGCCATGTCCTATCTGATGCTCGTGCGCTTCCGCTACCAGGAGCCGAGCGGATCGGTGCTGCTGCAGTCGAACGTGCAGAAGATGCTCGCAGGCCAGCAGACGCCCGAGCAAGCCGCCGCCGAGATCAACAAGGGTATCGCGACTTACTACAAGCCCTTCCAGAAGTAGGTCTCCGACACGAGGGCGGCGAGTGAGACACATCCGCCGCCCTTCCTGAAAGCTCGTCCCATGCCCGTCTCGTCCAAACAGGCCCGCACATGGAAGCATCGCAGTTGGGTGGCGTTTCTCGTCGTCCCACCGGTCGTGTTCATGTCGCTGTTCGTGGTCTATCCGATCCTCTCGGCCTTTGCTTACGCCTTTTATGAATGGCGCGGGCTGGCGCGCGGCGACTTCGTGGGCTTGGCTAACTTCAAGGAAGTGCTTTTCGGCGCCACCATGGCGCCGACCGTGTGGAACGCTTTCCTGCACAATGTCTATGCGCTCATCGCGCTCATGATCGTCCAGAATGGCGGGGGCTTCTTTCTCGCGTGGCTGCTCTACAAGGAGCCCTTCGGCTTCCGCTTTCACCGGATCGCGGTCTTCGTGCCGGTGGTTCTCTCGACGATCATCGTAGGCTTTCTCTGGAAGCTCTTCCTCAATCCGAATTTCGGGATCGTCAATCAGGCACTCTACTCCCTCGGTCTCGACTCATGGGCCAAGCCGTGGCTGGGAGATTCATCCACCGCCCTCGGCGCGCTCATTCTCGCCAATGCCTGGCACTTTGTGGGATTCCCCACGCTCGTTTATCTCGCCGGCATGCAGCGCATTCCCTCAGAGATCATCGAGGCCGCACGGCTTGACGGCACAACCGAATGGCAACTGCTCAAGAACATCGTATGGCCGCTGGTGGCGCCCAGCACGACCATTCTTTTCACCTTGCTCTTCATCGGCGCCTTCAACTGGTTCGAGATCCCGTATGTGATGGTGGGGCTCGACGGGTCGCCCTTCGGATCGACAGATGTGCTGGGTCTCGTTTTCTATCGGACGGCCTTCGGCAACCAAAGCGCCAGCATCCAGAATTTCGGGCTGGGTTCTGCGCTCGCGACCCTCATCTTCCTCTTCATCGTCGTCTTCGCGTCCATGCTCACCCTGTGGCTGCGCCGTCGGGAGATCCAGTTTTGACCGCCTTGGCCACGTCCTCCTCATCGCGGCAGCCGATCTCCTTCGCGTTCCTGGCGCAGGTGATCCTGATCGCGAACTCGTTCATCATGCTCTATCCGGTCGTTGTCATGGTGCTCTCCGCCTTCAAGACGACAGGGGAGATCTTCGAGCATCCCTTCGCGCTGCCGGATTTCACGCAAATTGGGAACTTCGCCAAGGTGCTCGGCGAAACGTCGATGCCAGCCTACTTCGTCAATTCGATCATCGTGACCGGGGCATCGATCCTCCTGATCGTCGTTCTGGGAACCATGGCGGGTTACGCGGTGGCCCGTTACGAATCGCGCACCAACACCTTCATCCTGCTGTTCTTTCTCGCGGGGTTGATGCTCCCGCTGAAGCTCGCCGTCATTCCGCTCTTCATCCTGCTGCGCGATCTGAACCTGCTCGACAGCCGCTGGAGCCTCATCGTCACCTATACGGCCATCGGCTTGCCGTCGGCCGTGTTCATCATGGCGGGCTTCCTGCGTTCGCTTCCGGCGGAACTGGAGGATGCCGCCCGCATCGACGGCGCATCGGAGCCGCGCATCATGTGGTCCGTCATGCTGCCGCTGGCGCGCCCACCGATGGCCATCGCGGCCATTCAAAACGCCGTGCCGATCTGGAACGACTTCTTCTTCCCGCTCGTCTTCATCCAGACCGACGCCTACAAGACCCTGCCGCAGGGCCTCACCACCTTCATGGGAGAGTACACCACCGATTGGGGCATGCTGTTCGCGGGCCTCACCATCGCGGCCGCACCCATCACGCTGCTCTATATCGCCCTGTCGCGCCAGTTCATCCAGGGCATGACCGCCGGCGCGGTGAAGTAGGAACCCTCCATGTTGCTCCCGAAGGGCGCCCTCGTCGTTTCCTGCCAAGCCCGCGAGGACAACCCGATGCACGGTCCCGTGCACATGTCCGCCATGGCGCTCGCGGCACAAGCCGGTGGCGCTGGCGGCATCCGGGCCAACGGCGCCGAAGACATCGCGGCGATCCGTGCCGTCACGAGGCTTCCGATCATCGGCATCTCGAAGGTTTGGAATGATCGCTTTCCGGTCTACATCACCCCGAGCTTCGAGGACGCGGCGCGGATCGCCGGGGCCGGCGCCGACATCATCGGTCTCGACGCCACGGCTCGCCCGCGGAACGGAGAGCAGGTGGAGCGACTGGTTGCCCGTATCCGCGATGATCTCGGCAAGGAGGTTTTCGCCGATATCGCGACGCTCGAGGAAGGCATGGCTGCCCACGCCTGTGGCGTGACTTACGTGGCCTCCACGCTCTCCGGCTATACGGACGAGACCATGGCGCGCAAAGGGGAAGGGCCCGATTTGGAGCTGCTGGAGGCCCTCGTTGCGACGCTTCCGGTGCCCGTGGTCGCCGAGGGCCGCTTCGATACGCCTGAACTCGTGGCGGAGGCCTTCAGGCGCGGCGCCCATGCGGTGGTGGTGGGGACCGCGATCACCAACCCGCGCGAAATCACCAAAAAGTTCGTTCGGGCGGCGCAGGGGTGGAAGCCTTAAGGGAGAGCAGAATGGCCAACGTATCGATCCGCGATGTCCGGAAGTCCTTCGGCTCCGTGGCGATTATCAAGGGCGTCGATGTCGATATCCAGGACGGGGAGTTTGTCATTCTCGTCGGTCCTTCGGGTTGTGGAAAGTCGACGCTGCTTCGCATGATCGCGGGGCTCGAGGACGTGACCAGCGGCGACATCCGCATCGGTCCGCGCGTCGTCAATGACGTCCCGCCCAAGGACCGCGACATCGCCATGGTGTTTCAGTCCTATGCGCTCTATCCGCATATGACGGTGGCGGAGAACATGGCGTTCTCGCTCAAGCTGAAGGGCGTGCCGCGGGCCGAACAGAAGAAGCGTGTGGGAGAGGCGGCGGCTATTCTCGACCTGGAGAAACTGCTCGAGCGCTATCCGCGTCAGCTTTCGGGCGGGCAGCGCCAGCGCGTCGCCATGGGGCGGGCGATCGTGCGCGACCCGCAGGTGTTCCTCTTCGACGAGCCGCTGTCCAATCTCGACGCCAAGCTGCGCGTGCAGATGCGCGTCGAGATCAAGGAACTGCACCAGCGCCTCAAGACCACGACGATCTACGTGACGCACGATCAGATCGAGGCCATGACCATGGCCGACAAGATCGTGGTCATGCACGACGGCATCGTGGAGCAGATCGGCGCGCCCCTCGAACTCTACGACCGGCCCAGGAACCTGTTCGTGGCTGGCTTCATCGGATCGCCGGCCATGAACTTCATCGAGGGACGTCTGGAGCAGGCTGGGTTGGCCCTTCCGGGCGGAGTGGTTCTGCCCCTGGAGGGGCATGTCCCGGCGGCGCCCGGATCAGAGCTTACCTATGGGATCCGGCCCGAGCATCTCCAGGTCGCACCCGCCGGTGCGCCGGGTTCCATCCCGGCGACCGTGACCGTGGTCGAGCCGACCGGATCGGACACCACGCTGATCGCGAAGGTGGAAGGCAGCCATCTGACGGTGGCGCTGCGCGAACGTTGCGCCCTGAAACCCGGCGAGGCCGTGGCCTTGAAACCCTTGGGGCAACAGGGCCATCTCTTCGACGACCAGGGCAGGCGTATCGCTGCGGCATGAGGGTCCACACGCAAACGTGAAGCCACCGACGGCGTTCTCGGGTGTAGCTCTATTGCATGGGTTTCAAAAGAGGTCTTGCCGTGTTGATCCGCCACCCCGCCGATATCCTTCCCTCCGAGATCACGCCTCGTGAGGTCTATCTCAGCCGTCGGCAATGGATGGCGGGGGCCGCGGGGCTTGCTCTGACGGCGGCCCTCCCGAAGGAGCTTGGAGCCGCGCCGCTGTCAGCCGCGAAGAGTTCTTTTTCCGTGGATGAGAAGCTCACGAGCCGTGAGGACGTGACGAGCTACAACAATTATTACGAGTTCGGGGTCGACAAGGCGGACCCGGCGAAGAACGCCGGCACGCTCAAGACCTCTCCCTGGACGGTGACCATCGACGGGCTGGTGGGAAAGCCTCAGCAGGTCGGCCTCGACGACCTGTTGAAGTCCTCGGCCCTGGAGGAGCGCGTCTACCGGATGCGCTGCGTCGAGGGCTGGTCGATGGTGATCCCGTGGATCGGGATCCCCCTGGCGGATCTCATCAAGCGGGTGGAGCCGCTCGGCAGCGCCAAGTATGTGGCCTTCGAGACGGCCAATCGCCCCGACGAGATGCCGGGGCTGCGCTCCGTCTTCCCTGTGCTCGACTGGCCCTACCGGGAAGGCCTGCGGCTCGACGAAGCCCTGCATCCGCTCACGATTCTGGCGGTCGGCCTGTACGGCGAGACCCTGCCGAACCAGAACGGGGCGCCGATCCGCCTTGTCGTGCCATGGAAATATGGCTTCAAGGGCATCAAGTCGATCACCCGCATCAGTTTCGTCGAGAAGCAGCCGGTGACCGCCTGGAATAAGCAGGCGCCGAACGAATATGGCTTCTATGCCAACGTGAACCCCAACGTGGACCACCCCCGGTGGAGTCAGGCCACCGAGCGCCGGATCGGGGAGGGCGGGCTTTTCGTGAAGAGGCGCCCCACGCTCATGTTCAACGGCTATGCGGAGCAGGTGGCGGGCCTTTACTCCGGCATGGACCTGCGGAAGCTCTACTGATGCCGGTCCGTGCGTCCGTTCAGGGCTCGAAGAAGGGTTTCTCTCTGCCCCAGGTGCCGAAGATCCTCGTCTACATCGTCGGTTTCATCCCCGCCGTGTGGATGTTCTATGCCGGCATCACCGACCAGCTCGGGGCCGATCCGATGCGCGCCCTGGAACAGGCGCTCGGCCTCTGGGCGTTCCGCTTTCTCATCGCGACGCTTGCGATCACGCCCTTGCGCCAGCTCTTCTCGGTCAATCTGCTGCGCTACCGCCGCGCGCTCGGACTGCTCGCGTTCTATTATGCGCTCCTGCATCTCGTGACCTACATGGTGCTCGATCAGGGGCTCGACTGGGCCGCCATCGGGGCCGACATCGTGAAACGGCCTTACATCACCATCGGCATGGCGACCTTCGTCATTCTCCTGCCGCTGGCGCTCACCTCCACCAATGCCGCGATCCGGCGCATGGGCGGTCAGGCCTGGGCGCGGCTGCACCGCCTCGTCTATGTGGCGGCCCTCGGTGCTGCCCTGCACTTCATCCTCGTGGTGAAATCCTGGCCGCCGGAACCCCTGATCTACGCGGCCATCGTGGCCGTGCTCCTCGGCTACCGCCTCGTCCGCTCCCTCGGGCGAAGGGCCGAGCCCAGGCGCCGGCCTGCTTGAAGCCTTGGCCGGGTCCGCTAGGATGCGCCCCTGTCCGGTCGGTTGAGGAGCATACCATGGGCACGGCCCGATCCAGGAAGGGTGCGTTCAAGGCGCTGATCTTCGGGCTTGCGCTGGCCTGCTCCGCCATGCCCGCGCAGGCCAAGGAGGTGGCGGTCTTCGCCGCTGTCAGCCTCAAGAACGCCCTCGACGGCGCGACGGCGGCCTGGAGGCGAAAGACAGGAAAGTCCGCCGTGATCTCCTATGCCGCCAGCAACGCCCTTGCCCGGCAGATCGAAGCCGGAGCGCCCGCCGATCTCTTCTTCTCCGCCGATCTCGACTGGATGGATTACGCCGCCTCGAAGAACCTGATCCGGCCGGGAACGCGTATCAATCTTCTCGGCAATCAGCTCGTGCTCATTGCCCCGAAAGGAGCGGCTGCGCAGGCCTCGCTTCAGCCCGGCATCGATCTCGCGTCCCTGCTCGAAGGTGGGCGTCTGGCGATGGGGCAGGTGGACGCCGTGCCGGCCGGAAAATACGGCAAGGCCGCTCTCGAAAAGCTCGGGGCATGGGACGGCGTCAAGGATAGAGTGGCTCAAACCGAAAACGTGCGTGCGGCACTGTTTCTCGTATCGCGTGGGGAGGCGCCCCTCGGCATCGTCTACAAGACCGATGCGGTATCCGACCCGAACGTCAGGATCGTGGCGACCTTTCCGGAAGGCACGCATCCGCCCATCGTCTATCCTGTCGCCATGACGCAGGATTCGACGAACCCCGATGCGGCGTCGCTCCTGGACTTCCTGCGTTCTGCCGATGCAAAGCGCTTCTTCGAGGAGCAGGGTTTCACATTGCTGAAGACAGCAGGTTCCGGCTCGTGACGGACTGGCTCTCTCCGGAGGAATGGACGGCTGTCCGCCTCAGCCTCAAGGTGGCGCTCGTCGCCATGGGCGCGAGCCTTTTGCCAGGCATCGCGATTGCCTACGCGTTGGAGCGTGGACGGTTCTGGGGGCGGCAGGCGCTCGATGTGATGGTTCATCTGCCGCTGGTCCTTCCTCCCGTCGTCGTGGGTTATGCCCTCCTTCTCGGTTTCGGGCGGCGCGGACCGATTGGCGCATATCTCGCCGAGCAGTTCGGTATCGTCCTGTCCTTTCGTTGGACCGGAGCGGCGCTCGCCTGCGCCATCATGGGCTTCCCCCTGCTCGTGCGCGCCATCCGCTTGTCTCTCGAGACGGTGGACCGCAAGCTCGAAGATGCAGCTGGCACATTGGGCGCCCATCCTGTCTGGGTGTTCTTTGCGGTGACGCTGCCGCTGATCCTGCCGGGAATCATCGCAGGAATGGTTCTGTCGTTCGCGAAAGCGATGGGTGAGTTCGGCGCCACCATTACCTTCGTGTCCAACATTCCCGGCGAAACGCAGACAATCCCTTCCGCGATCTACACCTTCACGCAGGTACCGGGTGGCGAAGGCGGCGCATTGCGCCTGACGCTCGTATCCGTGGCGATTTCCATCGCGGCGCTCTGGATGTCCGAATGGATGGCCCGGCGTGTCAGGCGGAGGTTTCTCGCCTGATGATCCTCGATGTCGATCTTCGCCACCAGCAGGGAGCCTTCACGCTCGAAGCCCGCTTCCAGTCGCAAGGGCGGCTGACCGCTCTCTTCGGCCCTTCCGGTTCGGGCAAGACAACGCTCGTCAACGCCATCGGCGGCCTCATTCGCCCGGCAGGGGGGCGCATCTGCGTGAGAGGACGCGTTCTCGTCGATACGCAGCAACGAGTTTTCGTGCCCAAGCACAGGCGGAGAATCGGCTATGTGTTCCAAGAGGCGCGCCTCTTCCCGCATCTGAACGTGGAGCAGAACCTGCAATTCGGCCGATGGTTCACGCCGAGGCGCGAGCGCGCCGCCGATTTTCGTGCCGTGACGGAGCTTCTCGGCCTCGGACACCTGCTGAAACGTTGGCCCTCGACGCTCTCGGGCGGTGAGAAGCAGCGCGTTGCGATCGGGCGTGCGCTTCTTTCGGATCCGCATCTGCTGCTGATGGATGAGCCGCTCGCCTCTCTCGACGAGGAACGGAAAGGGGAAATCTATCCTTACATCGAGCGATTGCGGGACGAGGGGAACGTGCCGATGGTTCTCGTCAGCCATTCCGTGCCGGAGATCGCCCGGCTTGCGACTTCGATCGTTGTTCTGAACAATGGGCGGATCGTGGCCTCTGGTCCTGCCTCCGATATCCTCCGGCACACGAGGTTCTTTCCTCAGGCCGGTCCCGTCGAAGCCGGCGCGCTCGTGGAAACCCATGTGCTCCGGCATGAGGAGGCTTTTGGCCTGACTGTCCTACAGGCTGCCGCGGGGCCTCTCACCGTCTCGCGCCTCGATCTGCCGGTCGGCTCGCCCGTGAGGGTGCGCTTGCGTGCCCGTGATGTCATTCTGTCTCTCACTCCTCTTGAGGGCGTCAGCGCTCTCAACGTGCTGCCCGGCATCGTTGCCGCTCTTGAAGAGGCGGGTGGTTCGAGCGTGGATGTGACGCTTGCCTGCGGTGAGGATGAGATCGTCGCGAGCGTGACACGGAAATCCGTGGAGAGGCTTGGCCTTAAGGTCGGGCAACCCGTTCATGCGATCATCAAGAGCATCGCATTCGACCGGGAGGCCCTTGGCACCGTGCAGGCGGGGAATATGTGAGTGTGAAACCTGGAGGTTGCGCCTGTTACCGAGGCGTGTAGCCTGCACGTCGCCCCTGTCCTTCGAGAGATGAGATCATGAACGAACAATTCCGCAACCCGTCCGACGCTGCCTCCCATGCCGAGCGTCTCGACCGCTTGGCCGAGGTGGCCGTGCGGGTGGGGTTAGGGCTCAAGCCGGGCCAGGAGCTTGTCATGACCGCCCCGCTTGATGCGGTGCCGCTGGTGCGCCGCATCACGGAACATGCCTACAAAGCCGGTGCGTCCCTGGTAACCACGCTGTTCTCGGACGAGGAGGCGACCCTGATGCGCTTCCGCCACGGCCGCGACGAAGGGTTCGATGCGGCCTCGGCCTGGCTCTACGAGGGCATGGCGGCCGCCTTCAAGAACGGCGCGGCGCGGCTGGCCGTCGTCGGCGAGAATCCATCGCTGCTCGCCAAGGAGGACCCGGAGAAGGTTTCCCGCGCCAATCGCGCCCGCTCCAAGGCCTATATGCCGGCGCTCAACATGATCGCGGGATTCGACGTCAACTGGACGATCGTGTCCGCCGCGACTCCCGCCTGGGCGAAGGCCGTGTTCCCCGGTGATCCTGAGGACGTGGCGGTCTCGAAACTGTGGCATGCGATTTTCTCCGCCTCGCGCGTCGATGCCCCCGATCCGATTGCAGCCTGGGAAAAGCACAATGCCAATCTTCAGGCCCGCACACGGATGCTGAACGAGAAGAACTACGCGGCGCTGCATTTCCAGGGCCCCGGCACGGATCTACGTGTCGGCCTCGCGGAGGCGCATGAGTGGAACGGCGGTTCGGCGAAAGCGAAGAACGGCGTCGTCTGCAACGCGAACATCCCGACAGAGGAGGTTTTCACCACGCCCCACAAGGATCGCGTGGATGGATACGTTACCAGCACCAAGCCCCTTTCCTATAACGGAACCCTGATCGAGGATATCCAGGTGACGTTCGAGGGTGGACGCATCGTGAATGCGAAGGCACGCACGGGTGAGGCCGTGCTGAACAAGGTGCTCGACACGGACGAGGGTTCTCGACGCCTCGGCGAGGTGGCGCTCGTGCCGTTCTCGTCGCCGATCTCCCAGAGCGGACTGCTCTTCTTCAACACGCTCTTCGACGAGAACGCCTCGAGCCACATCGCGCTGGGCCAGGCCTACAGCAAGTGCATTCGCGGCGGCGGCGGCATGAGCGAGGAGGAGCTCGCCTCGCATGGCGCCAACAAGAGCCTCATCCACATCGACTGGATGATCGGTTCCGACAAGGTGGATGTGGACGGCATCACTCAGGACGGAACGCCCGAGCCGCTGATGCGCGGCGGCGAGTGGGTCGCCTGACCGAGGAACAGGCTCCGTGACGGCCCGCAAGGGCCGTCGCCGTTTTCGTGAGTGCGGAATGCCGGATCACACGTCTTCCAAATCGTCTCAGCCGCTCCTGTCTGTCCGTGATCTTTCCATCGCATTCGGGAAAGGACCCGGAGCCTTCCGGGCGGTCAAGAACGTGAGCTTCGATGTTCAGCCAGGCAAGACGCTGGCAATCGTGGGGGAGTCGGGATCGGGCAAGTCCGTCACCTGTCTCGGCATCATGCGCCTCACCGATTATTCCGCAGGGCATATCGCCAGCGGTAACGTTCTGCTGCATCGCGACGAAGGAGAAGCCATCGATCTGGCGAAGGCATCCGAGGACCAGCTCCGGGCGATCCGCGGCAAGGACATCGCCATGATCTTCCAGGAGCCCATGACCTCCCTCAATCCGGTCTTCACCATCGGCAACCAGATCGAGGAGGCGCTCTTCCTGCACGAGGGGTTGACGGCCGGGCAGGCGCGCCTGCGGGCCAAGGAGCTGCTGCGGAAGGTGCGTCTGCCGGATGCGGACAGGCTCCTCGAACGTTACCCGCATCAGCTCTCGGGAGGCATGCGCCAGCGCGTGATGATCGCCATGGCGCTCGCGTGCAACCCCCGGCTTCTCATCGCGGACGAGCCCACCACGGCGCTCGACGTGACGATTCAGGCGCAGATCCTCACCATCATCCGGGATTTGCAGCAGGAGATGGGCACCGCCGTCGTCTTCATCACCCACGATATGGGCGTTGTGGCCGAAATGGCCGATGACGTGGTGGTGATGTGGAAGGGGGAGAAGGTCGAGCAGGCGCCCGTGCGCGAGATCTTCACCTCGCCTCGGTATCCCTATACCCGCGCGCTGCTCTCGGCGGTGCCGCGCCTCGGCAGCCTCAAGGGCCAGCCCTATCCCAAGCGCATGCCCGTCCTGGTCATGGACGGAAGCGCGCCGAGGCAGACCGGCGAGATGCACGAGCAGAAGACCGCCGACTATACCAAGCCTCTGCTCCAGGTGGAGAAGCTCACCACGCGCTTCGATGTCGGCCGGTCGCTGTTCGGGCGTGTGACCCATCGCGTGCATGCGGTGGAGGAGGTGAGCTTCGATCTCTATCCCGGGGAAACCCTGGCTCTCGTAGGCGAATCCGGCTCAGGCAAGTCCACCATCGGTCGCACGCTGCAGCAGCTCGTCGAGCCGACGGGCGGCACCGTCCGCTTCGACGGACGCGCCATGGCCTCCATGAGCCATGCCGAACGACGTCGCCTGCGCCGGGACATCCAGTACATCTTCCAGGATCCTTTCGCCTCGCTCGATCCGCGTCGCACGGTGGGATACAGCGTCGCCGAGCCTATCCTGGTGCACGGGCTCATCAAGGATCGCAGGGCCATCGAGCGGCGGGTGCAGGAGCTTCTGGAGCATGTCGGGCTCCAGCCGCAGCACGCGAAGCGCTATCCGCACGAGTTCTCCGGCGGGCAGCGTCAGCGGGTGTGCATCGCGCGGGCTCTGGCGAGCGATCCGCGGCTCATCATCGCCGATGAATCGGTCTCGGCCCTCGACGTGTCGATTCAGGCGCAGATCGTCAATCTGCTCATGGAGCTGCAGGAGACGCGGAGGCTCTCCTATCTCTTCATCACCCACGACATGGCCGTGGTGGAAAAGATCAGTCACCGCGTAGCGGTGATGTATCTCGGCCAGATCGTCGAGCTCGGGACCCGACAGGCGATCTTCGAGAACCCGCAGCATTCCTATACGCGCAAGCTCCTGTCTGCGGTGCCGGTCGCCGACCCTGATCGTGAGAGAACGATGGCGCGGATCGAGGGCGAGATCCCAAGCCCAGTGCGACCTGTCGGCCAGGAGCCGCTCATTCACCGGATGCGCGAGGTGGAGCCCGGCCATTGGGTCGCGCTCGAAGCCGACGCGCTTCGGGGCGCAGCCTAGAGCATCGTGCGGAAAAGTGGGTCCGGTTTTCCGCACGATGCTCTTATCTTAAAAGAAACGCATCGGATTGATCCCAAAAGTGCAAATCCACTTTTGGGTCCGATACTTTAAGCGGATGGTCCCATGACGGTTCTTCTCGACCAGCGCTTCGAACGCGCGCTCGACCGCCTCGTGCGCGAATGGGGCAATGGGGAATATCATGGCGCGGCCATCGAGGCCTGGCTCTTCGAGGACGAGGAAGCCCGCCGCAGCGCCGAAGGGCAACTGGCGGAAGCGGGCGTGAGGGCGCGCATCCGCAGCGCCTACAAGCCGTTGGTGCATGCCTTTCTCGAAGAGATCGACACGGTCGATCTGGCCCGCGTCGTCATTCGCTATCCGGTCCACGAGGGCGCCGATCCGATCCGGTTTCTCTCGGAGGGCTATCCTCTTCCGGCCCTGCTGAAGGACGTGGATGTCGCGTTCGAGGAAGGCGATGCCGGTCTGACCTACGGCGTCCGATGCGAATATCGCGACGGGCGCGTGGCGGATCATGCGGTCTTCGCGCCCAACCGCCTGCGGAAGAACCATATCGGCGGATCGGATCTCGCATGCACGGGCTGGATCAAAGCAACGAACCTGCCTGGCGGTGCGCCAGACTGGCACGAGTCGCATGATACGGAGATCGAGCAGGTCTTTCAGGCCGTCATGCATGCTCTCGCGGCTCATGACTGGCCGCAGCAGGAGCCCTATGCGCAGACGATCGCGATCGATGTGACGATTGCGGGCATCGAGCGGCCGCTGGGCTATGGCGACGAGGTGATGAGCACCCGGGAGGCTCTGCACGAGGATCTCTATTTCTCCGCTCTCGAATGGTTTCACCATCGGGCAGGGCGACCGCTCGACGACCGCACACTTATGCCAGGGCAGATCGTGCCGGAGATCCGGGCTGGCCACGGTGAGGCCCGCGTTCATGTGGCGTTGCGAACCTTTGCGCCACCGGAAAATCCTGCGCGAGCCCTCCAGGATCTGGAAAGGGCGGATGCCGCGCCGGGATTGTCCCAACTCGAGCGGGAACTGGCCGCCTTGCCGGGCGAAGGTTTCGAAGCGCTCTCGTGCGAAGGGCGGCCTGTGCGCGGCATCTACCGGCCCGGCACACGCGCCGCCGTGCTCGTCACGAGCGGGCAGCACGCCAACGAGACCTCCGGGCCGGTCGGCGCGTTCAGGGCGGTGCGCCGCCTGCTCGCCAATCCGGATGCCGCCATCGCGTTCATTCCGGTCGAGAACCCGGACGGCTATGCCCTCCACGGAAGGCTCTGCGACAGCAATCGTCGCCACATGCACCATGCGGCGCGCTACACCTCTCTCGGCAACGACCTGGAATACGGGCCCGGGGAGCCGGTCCATGAGATCGGCGCCAGGCGCAAGGCGCTGGAATTGTCCGGCGCGCAGCTGCACGTCAACCTGCATGGCTATCCGGCCCATGAATGGACACGCCCGTTCACCGGCTATCTGCCGCGCGGCTTTGAGCAATGGGCGCTCCCGAAGGGGTTCTTGCTGATCCTGCGCTATCACCCGTCGTGGTCGGATACGGCGCGGACCTTCATCGAGGCCGTCACGCGGGGGCTCTCGGCGGTGCCGGGCCTCGCCGATTTCACCCGCCGCCAGCTTGAGCTTTGCTCCGTGCATTCGGGCGCGACGGCCTGTGACATGATCAACGACGTGCCCTGCCTGCTGTCCGCGCAGGAGCGCCACCCGACACCGTTGACGCTGATCACCGAATTCCCCGACGAAACGATCTACGGCGAGGCTTACCGCTTCGCCCATACGGTGCAGATGGCAACCGTCATCGCGGCCGAGGAGGCGTTCGCGACGATCATGGAGAACACGGCCTGACATTCGCCGGAACAGGACATCCGAGCCGTCGTTAGAGGAGAAGCATTCTCCGCGCTCAAGGTGTGACGATGGCCCGTTTTTCCTGGAAGCAGAACGAGAACGAAGCCTCGATCAAGGAAGCGATCGACGTCGTGCGCGACCATGGCGAGCCTCTCCCTCCGATCGAGGACGAGGCCGCATTCGGCGCCCTGTTCGACCGCTTCGCCGATGCCCGGGTCGTGCTCCTGGGTGAAGCGACCCATGGCACCTCCGAATTCTACCGGGCCCGCGCGGCCATCACGAGGCGGCTCATCGAGCGCCACGGGTTCAACATCGTGGCCGTCGAGGCCGACTGGCCCGATGCGGCGCGCATCGATGCCTATGTGCGCCACCGCCACGTTCCCGATGGGGACGAGACTGCCTTCGAGCGCTTTCCAACATGGATGTGGCGCAACGAGGAGGTCTACGACTTCGTCAACTGGCTGCGCGCCTACAACAAGGAGCGGTCCGAGGACAATCGCGCCGAGTTTCGCGGACTCGACGTCTACAGCCTCAACGCGTCCATCCGCGCGGTGCTCGAGTATCTCGACAAGGTCGATCCCGACGCCGCCGGGGAGGCGAGGGGGCGCTACGGCTGCCTGAGTCCCTGGCAGGGAGACCCGGCGCGCTACGGCCGGGCCGTCGTGACGGGGCAGAAGAAGCCCTGCGACGAGAAGCTGCTGACCCAGTTGCAGGAGATCCTCGACAAGCGTGTCGAGTATCTCGGGGCCGATGGGGGCGAACAGTTCTTCGATGCGGTGCAAAACGCCAAGATCGTGCACGCGGCGGAGCATTATTACCGGATCATGTATGAGGGCGCGACGGAGTCCTGGAACCTGCGCGACCGGCATATGTTCGATACCCTCCAGAGCCTCATGGCGCGCCGCGAGAACGCCAAGGCGGTGGTCTGGGCGCACAATTCCCATATCGGCAATGCCGCCGCCACGGCGATGGGCTGGCAGGGCGAGTTCAACATCGGCGAGCTGTGCCGCAAGGCCTATCGGGAGGAAGCCGTTCTCATCGGCTTCGGCACCGATCGCGGCACCGTCGCGGCCGCCGACGACTGGGACGAGCCCATGCAGGTGAAGAGCGTGCGGCCGGCCCGGCCCGACAGCCACGAGCGGATTTTCCGCGATACCGGCCTCAAGCGGTTCCTGACCGACTGGCGGGAGAATTTCCAGGAGGACCTGAAGGAGGCCTTGTCCCGTCCACGCCTGGAGCGGGCCATCGGCGTGGTCTACCGGCCGGAAACGGAACTCTACAGCCATTACTTCGAGGCCATCATGGCCGAGCAGTTCGACGCCTTCGTCTGGTTCGAGGAGACCAAGGCCGTCAAGCCGCTGACCCATGCCCATGGCACGGGGATGCCGGAGACCTATCCATTCGGGTTGTGAGGGTATCACGCAAGCGTTGATGTCAAAGAGCGTTCGGGCAAGCGGGATTGGGCTGCGGGCCATGTGGCGCGCGGCCTGAACCGGAGAGGCGATCGAGGGAGGGCGCGAGGAGCGGACCGGCTCGATGCTGTGGGAAGGGAGAAGCCTGTCGGCTCCCCGCGCACGGTTCTTTTAGGCGGACTGTCGACGCGGGCTCCGGGAGATCATGCCTGTGGCGGCGGCGCCTTGGCTGCGGTGAGGCAGCAAGGCGGGCGGCTGTGCATGCCCGGGCGCCTGGATCGAGCCAGGGCCTCCCGCCAACCGGCGTGCGAGGCCGGCTGCGGGACCGTGCCCGGCCCCACAACCTGCGACGCCTCGCGAGCGCGCCTCCCGGTGGGCCGGGGTGCCGAACGATATAGCCGAGCTTGAGGCGGGTGTCAAGAACAAAGACGGAACATTCTCCTGCTCCGGCCTCCTGCGGCTCCGTGCCTGCAGCCGCTTGGCTTGATCCGCCGGTTCCCACCTCCCGCCCGTCATGGCCGCGACACGCCCGGCCATGACGGGAGGTGGTCACGATGGTGAGCACGAGAGCAACGGTGGAATGCCGAGGGTGACGGCGTCCCGTCGTCCCCGGCGAGTCGAAGGCGAGGGAAGGGGATCCACTCCCATGCACAGCGCTCCGGGAATGACAGAGGGGGTATAGGTGGCGACACTCGCCCGCCTTGCCCCGGCAGGCGGCCCCTGCTAACTGACGGCCAACCCCTTTCAACCGATCATCAGCAGGGCTTTTCCCGTGTCCCGTCAGTTCATTTACCACATGCGTGGCCTCTCCAAGACCTATTCGGGCGGCAAGAAGGTCTTGGACAACGTTCATCTGTCCTTCTATCCCGACGCCAAGATCGGTGTGCTCGGCGTCAACGGCGCCGGCAAGTCGACCCTGCTGCGCATCATGGCCGGCATCGACACCGACTGGAATGGCGAGGCCTGGGTGGCCGAGGGCGCCCGGGTCGGCTACCTGCCGCAGGAGCCTCAGCTCGACCCGTCCAAGAACGTCCGCGAGAACGTCATGGAGGGCGTGGCCGCCAAGAAGGCGCTGCTCGACCGCTACAACGAGATCGCCATGAACTACTCCGAGGAGACGGCGGACGAGATGACCCGCCTCCAGGACGAGATCGAGGCCAAGGGCCTGTGGGATCTCGATTCCCAGGTGGACCAGGCCATGGACGCGTTGCGCTGCCCGCCGGACGACTGGTCGGTGGACAAGCTCTCGGGCGGTGAGCGCCGCCGGGTGGCCCTCTGCAAGCTCCTCCTGGAGCAGCCGGAGCTGCTGCTTCTCGACGAGCCGACCAACCACCTCGACGCCGAGACCACCGCCTGGCTCGAAGGTCACCTGCGCAGCTACCCGGGTGCGATCCTGATCGTCACCCACGACCGTTACTTCCTGGACAACGTGACGGGCTGGATCCTCGAACTCGACCGCGGCCGCGGCATTCCCTACGAGGGCAACTACTCGTCCTGGCTCGAGCAGAAGCAGAAGCGCCTCGAGCAGGAGGGGCGCGAGGAAGAGGCTCGCCAGCGCACCATCGAGCGCGAGCGGGAATGGGTGTCGGCCTCGCCCAAGGCCCGTCAAGCCAAGTCGAAGGCCCGCATCCAGCGCTACGAGGACCTCGTGGCCAAGGCCAACGAGAAGGGCCCGACGACCGCTCAGATCATCATTCCGATCGCCGAGCGCCTGGGCAACAACGTCATCGAGTTCGACAACCTCAAGAAAGCGTTCGGCGACAAGCTCCTCATCGACGGCCTCTCGTTCAAGCTGCCGCCGGGCGGCATCGTCGGCGTGATCGGCCCGAACGGCGCCGGCAAGACCACCCTGTTCCGCATGATCACGGGCCAGGAGCAGCCGGACGAGGGCACCATCGCCATCGGCGAGAGCGTGAAGCTCGGCTATGTCGACCAGAGCCGCGACTCGCTCGACGCCAACAAGACGCTCTACGAGGAAATCTCCGGCGGCAACGAGGTGCTCTATCTCGGCAAGCGCGAGATCAACGCGCGCGCCTATTGCTCGGCCTTCAACTTCAAGGGTTCGGACCAGCAGAAGAAGGTGGGCGTGCTCTCGGGCGGCGAGCGCAACCGCGTGCATCTGGCCAAGATCCTGAAGTCGGGCTCCAACGTGCTGCTCCTCGACGAGCCGACCAACGACCTCGACGTCGATACCCTGCGGGCGCTCGAAGAGGCGCTCGAGGATTATGCCGGCTGCGCGGTGATCATCAGCCACGACCGCTGGTTCCTCGACCGCATCGCCACCCACATCCTCGCCTTCGAGGGCGACAGCCATGTGGAGTGGTTCGAGGGCAACTTCGCGGATTACGAGGAGGACAAGAAGCGCCGCCTCGGCACGGATTCCACGATCCCGCACCGGATCAAGTACAAGAAGTTCACGCGGTAAGATCTGCTTTGGCTGATCTCATCGGAGGGCGCGGGAACGGGCAGAAGCCCGCCCGCGCCCTTTTCGTGACCTAAATCTTCAAGATGCCCTTGGCCTGGTCGAGGAGCCTCTCCGACTCGTCGTGATTGCCTGCCTTATGGGCGGCCTCGCCCCGTTGGCGCAGATCCATCACCTTTTGCCGGTCGGAGGTTGAGAGCTGGGCCGTCTGCAGGGCTCTGTCGATGGCTGCCATGTCCTGAGGGCATCGTCTGGCGACAGCAGGCCCGGCAGCCGCGAAACTGAAGGCCAAAGCGAGAGCGATCATCCGGTTCATGGATTCCTCCATATGCCCCCGTTGCCATACTACTTCCAGGAGGGCCGGCGGGCGAAGAGAAACTTCGGAGAGGGAGCCACAGCGCAGAGGGGATCCAATTGCGCTCTCCCGGCTTACAATCCCCGAGACCTTCAACAAGAGTGTTGGGTTCGTTGCCTAAAGCGTGTAAGACCCTTGAGGCACGGGACATAAGAAGAGACGTTGACGTGCCAGCCGATCCGATTTCCGCCTTCCAGTCCGTTGCAACCCCCGAGGAAGCCGTCGAGCGGCTGATCGAGCTCCATGACAGCGCCGTGGACGCGCAGCGCCACGCCCTCGAGCACTTCTTCGCGACGGGCACGCCTCCCACACCGCTTGAGCGGTCCCGCTTCCGCTATCCGGAGTTGCGGGTCGATTACCGGGCGAGTTCCGTGCCGCCGGTCAAGCAGCGGGCCTATGCCAAGTTCCAGGGACCCGGCGTCTACGCGACCACGATCACGCAGCCGGCCTTCTTCAAGACCTATCTCCTGGAGCAGCTGAACTTCCTCGCGCGCGATTACGGCGCCACCCTCGAGGTGGGCATCAGCGACCAGGAAATCCCCTATCCCTACATCTTCGAGCGCGGGGACGAGCTCGGGCGCGGCGCGCATTCGGCGTCCGAACTGGCGCAGCATTTCCCGACGCCGCTGCTCGCGAAGGTCGGCGACGAGATCGCGGACGGCACCTGGCTCTTCCACGAGAACGAGCCGCGCCCGCTTTCGCTGTTCGACGCGGCACGGGTCGATTACTCCCTGCGGCGCCTCGTGCATTACACGGGCAGCGACTGGCGCTCGGTGCAGCCCTGGATCCTGCTCACCAACTATCACCGCTATGTGGATCAGTTCGTCCGCTGGGCCGTGAAGGAGCTGGCGAACGAGGAGGGGCCTTACAGCAGGCTCGTGATGCCGGGCGGCATCACGATCGAGCGCGGTCTAGACGAGGCGGCCGTCGAGGAGCTGATCGCCTCCTCGCCCTGGCACCGCTTCCAGATGCCCGCCTATCACCTGATGCGCAAGGACGGGCAGGGAGTGTCCCTGGTCAATATCGGGGTCGGCCCTTCGAACGCCAAGAACATTACGGATCATCTGGCCGTGCTCCGCCCGCATTGCTGGCTCATGGTCGGCCATTGCGGTGGGCTGCGTCAGTCGCAATCGATCGGCGATTACGTGCTGGCCCACGGCTATCTGCGGCGCGACCGCATCCTCGACGGCGCCGTGCCGCCGGAAATTCCGGTGCCGGCGCTCGCGGAGATCCAGGTGGCCCTGCAGGAGGCCGCGGTGCAGGTCACGGGCGAGCGCGGCGATGCGCTGAAGCGCCGGCTGCGCACGGGAACGGTCGTGACCTACGACGACCGCAACTGGGAGCTCCGCTGGAGCCAGGAGCGGCGCCAGATCAATCTCTCCCGCGCCATCGCGGTCGACATGGAGAGCGGCACCATCGCGGCGCAGGGCTATCGCCTGCGCGTGCCCTACGGCACGCTGCTCTGCGTCTCGGACAAGCCGCTGCATGGCGAGATCAAGCTGCCGGGGGCGGCCAACGCCTTCTACGAGCGTGCGGTGAGCGAGCATCTCATGATCGGCCTGTCGGCCGTCGACATCCTGCGGGGGCAGCGGGCTTCCGTGCATTCGCGAAAGCTGCGCAGCTTCGACGAGCCTCCGTTCCGCTAGGAGACCGGAGGGTCTTCTGCGTGGTCACCGGTCCTGTGCCGGTGCTCCTAAGGCTGCTTCGTCTCTCGTCATGCCCGGCCTTGAGCCGGGCATCCACGTCTTCAGAGCCGCAACCTGGAAAGGCGTGGATGGCCGTGACAGGCCGGCCATGACGGAGGTGGTCCATGACGGTGCCGTGTCATCCCCGGCTTTCCGCAGCACCGGGAGGGGATCTGCCCTTCAGGCAGCGAACCATGGCGTACTCCCACCGACGCTTCAGCGGGGATTAACGGAACGGCGGTCTCCGATGCCGAAGCCTTCCGCTTGCCCTCACTCCGGAAAACATATAAATATATGTTTATATGTAAGAGCGAGTCTGGCTCATGGCTGACAAAGAGGCTCCATCCCTGGACCTGACCCTGGACGTGCTGCGGGCCGCCGCCGAGGAAACGCGCCTGCGCATCCTGGCACTGTTGGCCGAGGGAGAGCTCTCGGTCTCCGACCTCACCGACATCCTCGGGCAGTCCCAGCCACGCATCTCCCGCCACTTGAAGCTGCTCGTGGAGGCCGGTCTCGTGGAGCGGCACCGGGAAGGGGCCTGGGCCTTCTTCCGGCTGACCGACCGGGGCACCGCCCTGCGGATCATCCGCCCGACCCTCGAGAGCCTCGACCGGTCCGATCCGCAATTGCTGGAGGACCGCACCCGCCTGGAGGCGGTCCGGGCGCAGCGCTCCCAGGCTGCCCAGGCGTACTTTTCCCGGCTCGCGCCCGAATGGGACCGCCTGCGCTCGCTCCACGCCCCCGAGGCCGTGGTCGAGTCGGCGGTGATCGAGGCCCTGGGACCGAAGCCGATCCGTGATCTCGTCGATCTCGGCACGGGCACGGGACGCATGCTGCAGCTCCTCGCGCCGCGCGCCGGCCGCACGGTCGGCCTCGATGCGAGCCATGCCATGCTCTCGGTGGCCCGCGCCAATCTCGAAAAGGCGGGCCTGCGCGGCATCGAGCTGCGGCAGGGCGACATCTACGCGCCGCCGTTCCCGCGCGACACGTTCGATCTCGTGGTCATCCATCAGGTGCTGCACTACCTGGACGATCCCGCCCGGGCGATCCGCGAAGCCGCTCGGCTCGTGGCGCCGGGCGGGCGCATTCTCGTCGTGGATTTCGCGCCGCACAAGCTCGAGTTCCTGCGCGAGGCACAGGCCCATCGCCGCCTCGGCTTCGCGCCTTCGCAGGTCGCGGGATGGCTCGACGAGGCGGGCCTCGATTGCACGTTGACGACAGAAGTCGCACCGCCTCGGAAGGGCGATGATCAATTGACCGTGTCCCTTTGGCTCGGACAGGACCGCCGTGTCGTGACGGATTGGCCCTTGGCCCAGCCCGATAAAGAGGTTGCCTGATGCCGTCCCTGACCCTTCGCCCCAGTAGGCAGGCCTCCTGTCCCATCAAGGTGTCCTTCGAGTTCTTCCCGCCGAAGACGCCGGAGATGGAGACGACGCTCTGGGCCTCCATTCAGCGGCTGGCGCCGCTTAATCCGCAGTTCGTCTCCGTGACCTACGGCGCCGGTGGTTCGACCCGCGAGCGCACCCATGCCACGGTGTCCCGCATCGTGACGGAAACGCCTCTCAAGCCCGCCGCGCACCTGACCTGCGTGGCAGCCACGAAGGATGAGGTCGACAATGTGGTCCGCTCCTACTGGGACGCGGGCGTGCGCCACATCGTGGCCCTGCGGGGCGATCCCGTCGCGGGCATCGGCACGGCCTACGAGCCGCACCCGGGCGGCTATCGGCAGACCTGCGATCTGGTGGCGGGGATCAAGGCGATCGGCGATTTCGAGGTGTCCGTCTCCGCCTATCCGGAGAAGCATCCCGAGGCCGCCTCGCTCGACTCCGACATCGACGTGCTGCAGGCGAAGGTCGATTGCGGCGCGGACCGCGCCATCACGCAGTTCTTCTTCGACAACGACCACTACTTCCGCTACCTCGACCGCGTGCGCGCGCGCGGCATCAGCATTCCCATCGTGCCCGGCATCGTGCCGGTGCAGAACTTCAAGCAGACGGCGAACTTCGCATCCAAGACCGGCGCGAGCGTTCCGGAATGGCTGGCGGCCCGCTTCGAGGGGCTCGACAACGACGTGGAGACGCGCAGGCTCGTGGCCGCCGCCGCCGTCGCCGCCGAGCAGGTGATCGACCTCGTCGATCGCGGCGTGAACGAATTCCACTTCTACACCATGAACCGCGCCGACCTGGTCTATGCGATCTGCCACCTGCTCGGATTGCGCGAACAGGGCGTGAAAGCGGCCGCTTGAAATTCCGGTGCCCGGCGACGAGCCGGGCATTTCCGTTTGCCATGCGGCGCATGGATGGCCGGGCCCGAGCCCGTCCGACTAAGATAGAGACTGTGATGACCGTGTTCGATCCTCGTCCCGCCAACGGCGCAGACATCCTCAAGGCGCTGCGTGAAGCAGCCTCCAGGCGCATTCTCGTGCTCGACGGCGCCATGGGCACCGAGCTTCAACGCTCGCGCTTCTCGGAAGAGGATTTTCGCGGTGATCGGTTCAAGGACTGGAACCAGGACCTCAAGGGCAACAACGATCTCCTGATCCTGACCCAGCCGGATGCGGTGCGCAGCGTCCACCTCGACTATTTCCGCGCCGGCGCCGACATCGTCGAGACCAACACGTTCTCCGGCACCTCCATCGCCCAGGCCGATTACGGCATGGAGGCGATCGTCTATGAATTGAACGTCGAGGGGGCGCGGCTTGCCCGCGAGGCCGCGCTGATCGCGCAAGAGGAGGATGGCCGCCGACGCTTCGTGGCCGGCGCCGTCGGTCCCACGAACCGCACCCTCTCGATCTCGCCCGACGTGAACAACCCGGGCTATCGCGCCGTGACCTTCGATCAGGTGCGCGAGGCTTACGCCGAGCAGGTGAGGGGCCTCGTCGACGGCGGTTCGGAAATCATCCTCATCGAGACGATCTTCGACACCCTCAACGCCAAAGCCGCCATCGTGGCCACCCATCAGGTGTTCGCGGAGAAAGGCGTGAAGCTTCCCGTCATGATCTCGGGAACGATCACGGACCTGTCGGGCCGCACCCTGTCCGGCCAGACGCCGACCGCGTTCTGGTATTCGATGCGCCACGCGGAGCCATTCTCCATCGGCCTCAACTGCGCGCTCGGCGCGCGCGAGATGCGGGCGCATATCCAGGAAATCGGCAAGGTGGCGGATACGCTCGTCTGCGCCTATCCCAATGCGGGCCTGCCGAACGAGTTCGGCCTCTATGACGAGAGCCCGGACGCCACTGCCCGCATGCTGGCCGAATTCGCCGACGCGGGTCTCGTGAACGTGGTCGGCGGGTGCTGCGGCACCACGCCGGCGCATATCCGCGCCATCGCCGAGGCGGTCGCCGGCAAGGCGCCGCGTCGCGTGCCGGGAATGCAGCCGCTCATGCGCCTGTCGGGTCTCGAGCCCTTTACGCTGACCTCCGACATTCCGTTCGTGAACGTCGGAGAGCGCACGAACGTGACGGGCTCCGCCAAGTTCCGCAAGCTCATCACCGGCGGCGATTATGCCGCCGCGCTCGACGTGGCGCGCGATCAGGTGGCGAACGGCGCGCAGATCATCGACGTCAACATGGACGAAGGCCTGCTCGATTCCGAGAAGGCGATGGTGGAGTTCCTCAACCTGGTCGCGGCGGAGCCCGATATCGCGCGCGTTCCGGTGATGGTGGATTCCTCGAAATTCCACGTGATCGAGGCCGGGCTCAAGTGCCTGCAGGGCAAGGCGATCGTGAACTCGATCTCGATGAAGGAGGGCGAGGAAGCCTTCATCGAGCAGGCGAAGATCTGCCGCTCCTACGGCGCCGCCGTCGTCGTCATGGCCTTCGACGAGAAGGGACAGGCCGACACCCTGGAGCGCAAGGTCGAAATCTGTACGCGCGCCTACAGGATCCTGACCGAGCAGGTCGGCTTCCCGCCGGAGGACATCATCTTCGATCCGAACGTCTTCGCGGTCGCGACCGGCATCGAGGAGCACAACGGATACGGCGTCGATTTCATCGAGGCCGCACGCACCATCCGCGAGACGCTCCCGCACGCCCATATCTCGGGCGGCGTATCGAATCTCTCGTTCTCGTTCCGTGGCAACGAGCCGGTGCGCGAGGCCATGCATTCCGTGTTCCTCTTCCATGCCATCAAGGCGGGCATGGACATGGGCATCGTGAACGCGGGCCAGCTCGCCGTGTACGACGAGATCGATCCGGAGCTGCGCGAGCTGTGCGAGGACGTGGTGCTCAACCGGCGGCCCGACGCGACGGAACGCCTGCTCGAAGCGGCGCCCCGCTTCAAGGGCGACGGTGCGGGCGCATCGAAGACCGCCGACCTCGAATGGCGCTCCTGGCCCGTCGAGAAGCGCATCGAGCATGCGCTCGTCAACGGCATCACCGAGTTCATCGAGCAGGATACGGAGGAGGCGCGCCAATCGGCCGAACGTCCGCTGCACGTGATCGAGGGGCCGCTCATGGCCGGCATGAACGTGGTCGGCGATCTCTTCGGCGCCGGCAAGATGTTCCTGCCGCAGGTGGTGAAATCGGCCCGCGTGATGAAGCAGGCGGTGGCCTATCTCATGCCCTTCATGGAGGCGGAGAAGAAGGCATCGGGAATCGACGAGCGTTCCGCCGCCGGCAAGGTGCTGATGGCCACCGTGAAGGGCGACGTGCACGACATCGGCAAGAACATCGTCGGCGTGGTTCTCGCCTGTAACAATTACGAGGTCATCGATCTCGGCGTCATGGTTCCGGCGCAGAAGATCCTGGAAACGGCGCGCAGGGAGAGGGTGGATGTGATCGGCCTCTCCGGCCTCATCACGCCATCCCTCGACGAGATGGTGAACGTGGCGAGCGAGATGGAGCGCGAAGGCTTCGAGATTCCGCTCCTGATCGGCGGCGCCACGACCAGCCGCGTGCATACGGCCGTGAAGATCCATCCGAACTACCGGAAAGGCCAAGCGGTCTACGTCACCGATGCGAGCCGGGCGGTCAGCGTCGTCTCCTCGCTGCTCTCGCCGGATGCGAAGGATGCGTATGTGGAGACGTTGCGCAGCGAATACCGCAGGGTGGCCGATGCCCATGCGCGATCCGAGGCCGACAAGCAGCGCCTGCCCATCGAGAAGGCTCGCGCCAACAGGCTGAAGATCGATTGGCAAGCCTACCAGGCGCCCAAGCCCACCTTCACCGGCGCCCGCGTGTTCCGCAGCTACGATGTGGGCGAGCTCGTTCCCTACATCGACTGGACGCCCTTCTTCCAGACCTGGGAGCTGAAGGGGCGCTACCCGGCGATCCTCGACGACGAGCAGCAGGGGCCGGCAGCCCGCCAGCTCTGGGAGGATGCGCAGGCGATGCTCAGGCGGCTCGTCGACGAGCGCTGGTTCAATCCGAAGGCGGTGATCGGCTTCTGGCCCGCCAACGCGGTGGGCGACGACATCCGTCTCTATACCGGCGAGAGCCGCAGCGAAGCGCTCGCCACGTTCCACGGCCTGCGCCAGCAGCTCTCGAAGCGCGACGGCAAGCCAAATCTGTGCATCTCGGACTTCGTTGCCCCCGCCGAGAGCGGCAGGCCGGATTGGATCGGCGCCTTCGTGGTCACCTCCGGGATCGAGGAGGTGCGCATCGCCGAGAAGTTCGAGCGCGCGAACGACGATTATCGCTCGATCCTGGTCAAGGCGCTCGCCGATCGTCTCGCGGAAGCCTTCGCCGAGCGCATGCACGAGCGGGTGCGCAAGGAGTTCTGGGCCTATGCGCCGGACGAGAACCTCACCAACGAGGATCTGATCCGCGAGGAGTATCGCGGCATCCGCCCGGCTCCCGGCTATCCGGCGCAGCCCGACCACACGGAGAAGGCGACGCTCTTCAGCCTGCTCGAAGCCGAGCGCCGCATCGGCGTGACCCTCACCGAATCCTACGCCATGTGGCCGGGCTCGTCCGTGTCCGGCCTCTATCTCGCGCATCCGGATGCCTATTACTTCGGCGTGGCGAAGGTCGAGCGCGATCAGGTGGAGGATTACGCAGTCCGCAAGGACATGAGCGTGCAGGAGGTGGAGCGCTGGCTCGGCCCGATCCTCAACTACGATCCGGCGAGCTACAGGCCCATGGCGGCGGAGTAGCGTGCCGGGGAATGCGCGCTCAAGCCCCTAATCGTCGTCCCCGCGAAGGCGGGGATCCATAGCCACGACGCTTAGAGCAACGAGCACAACGGTATCGGCTCGTTCCATTCTGCATCGTCAGTGGTTCTGGATTTCCACGCTTCGCGCGGCTCTCCGGGTCGGGCTCGCCTGCGGCGCCCCGGAATGACAGTGAGGGGGCAATTTACCCGCCCGCGGAAGGCCGCTTCGCGATCAGGTCGCGCAGCGTGGTGATGGTGGAGGCATCCGCCACGCCATCCACGCGCTCGGGCCGGAAATGGCGTTGGAACGCGGCGACCACCTTTTCCGTGTCCTCGTCGAACTCGCCGTTGATCCTCAGGCCGTAGCCGTACATGGCGAGCATGGCCTGAAGGGCCTCGATGGGCATGCCCCGGTCGCCGCGCGAAAAGAAGCGCCCGTCGCTCATCGTGGCGGGCGGCACCCAATGCCCGATGCCGGCCTCGTGAAGGCGCTTCCAGGGAAATGTCTCGCCCGGGTCGACCTTGCGGCCGGGGGCGACATCGGAATGGCCGAGCACGCGGGTGGCTGGGATGCGCCAGCGGGTCACGATGTCTTTCGCGAGGGCGATCACGCTCTCGATCTGCCGGTCGGGGTAGGGCGGCAGGCCGCCCGGATGGCCCGGATTGGCGATCTCGATCCCGATGGAGCTCGAGTTGATGTCGGTCTCGCCGTTCCAGGAGGAAATGCCCGCATGCCAGGCGCGCCGCGCTTCCGGCACGAGCTGCAGCACGCGCCCGTCGCCGAACACGAAATAATGCGCCGAGACCTGGGATACGGGATTGCAAAGCCATTGCAGGGCCTCGCCTTCGTTCGGCATGCCGGTGTAGTGCAGGATCAGCATGGTCGGGCGCTGTCCATCCTTCCGCTCCCCGTGATTGGGTGAAGGAAACACCTTCGCGGCAACGGGGCTTTCGGGGGAAAGGGGCGAGGTCATACGTTTACCTGAGGTTCCGCTCGGCGGCGACGCGTTCCCAAGCGGCGTTGATGGCCGCCAATCGTTCCGTCGCGATCCTGACCGCCTCCGGCGGCAGGCCGCGGGCGATCTCCCGGTCGGGATGGTTCTCTGCGACAAGCTTGCGATAGTGGCGCTTCAGCTCGTCATCGCTCATGGCCCGGTCCGCCTTGAGAATGAGATAGGGATCGTCGGCCCGCTTCACGTGGCGGGCGGCGATGCGCTCGAAATCGTTCTCCGAAAACGCGAAGATCGTCGCCACGTTCTTGAGGTAGACGTACTCCGCCTCATGCACCGCCTCGTCCGCTTTCGCGATGTGAAACAGGCCGTCGAGCACGTCTTCCAGGAGGGCGGGCTCCTCCTTGAATTCAGCGCCGATCTGCCGGGCATAGGCCTCGAACCCCTCGGACGTCTGCATGGCCAGTTCGAACAGGCGCTGGACGCGGGGGTGTTCGCTTTCCGGCACCTCGACGATCTGCTCGAAGGCTTTCACCTCCACGTCCACCACGACGCCATCGGCCTTCGCCATTTTCGCCGCAAGCGCCACGAGGCCCATGGTGAACAGCACGTCGCGCGGCGGCTTCCCGAAAGGCGCGCCGTCCCGATCGACGAGCACGTGTCCGGCAACGCCGCCCAGGAGAGCGCCAATCGGCCCTCCGAGCGCCAGGCCGAGGCCGGCGCCACCCAGTTTACCCCAAATCGACTGAATCATCGTGCTCTAGTGGTACGCTCAACGTCAGGCAAAAGAAAAGGGGCCGAGAAGATCTCGGCCCCTGAAATCCGGTTTTCGGGATCGTCTTAGCGGCAGTAGATGTTGCCGTACATGTCCTGGTACGTGCCGTAGGGGCAGGCCGGACCACGCGGAGCCGTCGCTGCGCCGACGACCGCGCCGCCGGCGGCACCGATGGCAGCACCGGCGAGAGCGCCGCTCGCGCGGCCCGTCGCGGCGCCGCCGATGGCAGCACCGGCAAGACCGCCAACAGCGGCGCCGCCAACAGCCCGCTCGCCGGGAGTGTTGCAGGCTGCCATCGAGAGGGTGAGAGCACCGGCGGCAATCGCGGTAATGATCTTCTTCATGGAGGCTTCCCTGTATCTAGCGGGCCATAGGCTGCCCAGCTCTACTTAGCTTGACCTTACGCAGACGCCAACTCCCGACACCGGGAAGAAGTTCCTTATGGCTCAAATGAGCTGTAGAAAATTTTTCGTTAAGGCGCTCAGGCTATTGCATCAGGTTTGTGCGCCTCGGTTTCGGGCCGGCGACCGTTGAGGCTGAGCATAGTTCAGACATGGCCCCGAACCGTCAGGTCACAACTTCGCCTTATTTGGTTTCCAGTCAGCGCTTCTCCGCGACCTGTGCCATTGGGAGTTTGAGCGTGACTTGGCAGTATTTCCTGAGAACATTGGCGGTCGCGTCCTTGGGGCTGGCTGGAGTGGCGCTTACGTCCGAGGTCCGGGCCGAAGGCAGCATCATTCCTCCGGACGAGGCGGCTGCCCTCGCGCGGGCTCAGGCGGAGGAGGTGCGGGCGGCAGCGGAGGCCATCGGGAGCCAGGAAGCCGCTGAAGCCGCTGAGGGTGAGGCTGGGAAGAGCACCGAGACAGCCAAGACGAACAAGACAATCAGGGGCGCCGAAGGCAAGATTCCGGCCGGCGAGAAGGCCGATCAGGACATCACCGAGGAGACGGCCTCCCTTCCGTTGGAACGGCCGGGCCGGCTCCGCTCGGCGCAGATCGATGCCCTCAAGGGTGCGGCGCTCAAGCCCCTGATCGTGCGCCATGCCTCGGAGAACGGCTTGCCCTACGAATTGGCGGACGCGGTGGTTCGCCTCGAGAGCCGCTACAATCCCGGAGCGCGCAACGGCCCCAACCTAGGCCTGACGCAGATCAATCTGCGCACGGCCCAGTCGCTCGGCTACGAGGGCGGCACTGCCGGATTGCTGGAGGCCGAGACCAATCTGCGCTATGGGCTCAAGTATCTCGCCCAAGCCTACAAGCTCGCGGGCGGCGACATCTGCGGCACGATCCTGCGTTACCAGTTCGGCCATCGCACGACGGCCATGACCCGGGCCTCACGGGCCTATTGCGCGAAGGTGAAGGTGATCACGGCCGCGGCCGAATGATCGTGCGGCCTTGACGCGGGCCTCCCTTTCGCCCCACATCCCAACCGTCAGCTGGCCGGGCGGCCGCTCCGAGTTCGCTCGGGGAGGAAAGTCCGGGCTCCATGGAAGCAAGGTGCCGGATAACGTCCGGCGGGGGTGACCCCAGGGATAGTGCCACAGAAAGCAGACCGCCCTGCAAAGATCTCCGGACCTTCAGGGTAAGGGTGAAAGGGTGCGGTAAGAGCGCACCGCGGACGCAGTAATGCGGACGGCACGGTAAACCCCACCAGGAGCAAAACCGAATAGGGACGACAGGCGCTCGCGCCAGGCCTGCTTCCAGGCTGGTCGTCCGGGTTGGTTGCTTGAGGCGGTCAGCAATGGCCGTCCCAGAGGAATGGCCGCCACGTCCAGGGCTTCGCCTTGGGCCATACAGAACCCGGCTTACAGGCCGGCTGACCCCTTATCCACAGGCTCGAAATTGCGACAAAGCGGAGCAAAGCCTTGCTCCGCTTACGATTCATTAACCCTAAACGAGTCTGATGGAGTTGGCCTGTCTCCAGGCTTGCACCCCATCCCCGTTCCGTTGACGCCCATAGTGTCCCATGTTATCCCAAACCATCCCGTCGACGGTGTCTTTCGAAGGGGACGTCAAGCACACCAGAGGTGCTGACATCCTGCTCCGAAAAGTAGCGTTAGCGCCGAGAGCGGGTGGCAGACCGCAGAGGTCTGCCGGGGGGCTGACAATCGGGAGCTTGCGAGCTGCGGCCAATGCACCGCTTCGTGTCCAATTTCACCAACAAGTTGGATTCGAAGGGTCGCGTCTCGATCCCCGCATCGTTCCGGGCCGTCTTGGCGAGGGATGGATTCGAGGGTCTTTACGTTCATCCCGCGCTCGATGCGCAGGCGTTGGACGCAGGCGGCAACATGCTTCTGAACGAGATCGATGCGTTTTTGTCGACGCTGTCGCCCTATTCGGACGAACGGGATCAGCTGTCGACCGCATTGTTCGGGACCAGCGAAATTCTCAAAGTCGATCCGGAGGGGCGTGTCATCCTGACGGAAACAGTAAAAGTGCATGCCGGGATCGGCGATACGGTGACGTTCGTCGGACTCGGTCACAAGTTCCAGATTTGGGAGCCCGAGCGTTTCCGTGCGCACTTGGAGGAGGCGCGCACGAAGGTCAGAGACCTGAAGAAGGTGCTGGGAGCCCGGATCACGGAGCCACGTATGGTACAGAACACCTCACCAGGAGTGCGGGAGCAATGATGGGACGCGGCGACGGCCCAGGAGCCGGAGCCGCTGGCGGACCGACCCGTCACGTTCCCGTGCTCCTGGCGGAGGTGTGCGACGCGCTCGATGCAAAGCGCGGCGGCGTCTTCATCGACGGTACGTTCGGCGCGGGCGGATACACGCGCGCCATTCTCGATGCTCATCCCCAGAACAAGGTCGTGGCCATCGACCGCGATCCCGATGCGATTGCGGGCGGCGCGCCGCTGGCTGCGAAATTCAAGAAGCGCCTGATGCTCGTGCCGGGTCGCTTCGGCACCCTCGACGAGATCGCGCGCGATCAGGGGTTCGAGGGCGTCGACGGCGTCGTTCTCGACATCGGCGTGTCGTCCATGCAGCTCGATCAGGCCGAGCGCGGATTCTCGTTCCGCAACGACGGGCCGCTCGACATGCGCATGGAGCAGGAAGGTCCGAGTGCCGCCGACATCGTGAACGAATCCTCCGAGGCGGAGCTCGCGGACATCTTCTATTATTACGGCGAGGAGCGCCGTGCCCGCGCCGTTGCGCGCGCCGTCATCGAGGCGCGGCGCAGGGAGCCGTTCCAGACGACGCGTCAGCTCGCCGATCTCGTGGCATCGCTGATCCGTCAGGAACCAGGCGGCATCCATCCGGCCACGCGGGTGTTCCAGGGATTGCGCATCGCCGTCAACGACGAACTGGGCGAGCTGGTGCGCGCCTTGCATGCGGCCGAGTGCATTCTCAAACCCGGCGGACGTCTCGTGGTCGTCACCTTCCATTCGCTCGAAGACCGCATCGTGAAGCAATTCTTCGCGGCCCGCACCGGACGGACGCCGAGCGGATCGCGTCACATGCCGACCCTCGCCGCGGCGGAACCGACCTTCCAGGCGGTCACGAAGGGCCCTGTCGGTCCCAGCGAGCAGGAGATGGCCCGCAACCCGCGTGCGCGCTCGGCGAAACTTCGCGCCGGCGCCCGCACCAGCGTGCCGCCCCAGGAAGTGTTGAGCGCCATCACCATGCTGGCCGAGCTGCCGCAGACGGCTGAGAAAAGAGGAGGGCGGCGATGATCAAGCTGCTCCACATCATCGCGATCACGGCCCTCGTCCTGTCGGCGGGCTACGCCTATTCGGTCAAGTACGACACGCTCTACTACGCCGAGCAGGTCGCGAAGCTGAAGTCGAAGGCGCAGCGCGAGCGCGAGGTCATCGCCGTCCTGCAGGCGGAGTGGCAATATCTCGATCGCCCGGATCGCCTGCAGGCCGCCGCCGATCAACACCTCGATCTTCAGCCTATGAAGATTCAGCAGCTGGCGCGCCTGTCCGATCTGCCGGATCGTCCTGACCGAGGCGATGAGATCGGCCGCAAGCTCGAAGCGCTCGGATTGCTCGGACCGACGGCGACGCCGAAGGACCCGAGCAGTGGAGCCCGAACCCCATCGACTCAAACCCCGAGACGGTAACTCCCGTGTTGCACGTGCCTCCACCCGAACCGCAGACGAAGAGCCCTCCGCCCACGAGGGGCGTTCTCTCCCATGCGCGCGAGCTGTTTCGCTTGCGCCTCGACAAGAGCACGTCGCGCGTGAGCCTGGCGGCTTTGTGCTTTGCCGGTCTCTTCACGGTCATCGGCGGACGGCTGGTGCAGCTCGCCGTCACGAGCGAGACCACGAGCGAGATGCGCCGCGCGGCGTCCTCCGAGATTTCCGCGGCCCGTCCCGACATCGTGGATCGCAACGGCGACGTTCTCGCCACCGACGTGAAGATGGTGTCCGTCTTCGCGGAGCCGCGCAACATCATCGACAAGGACGAGGCGGTGGAACTGCTCACCGCCGTCCTGCCCGATCTCGATGCCACGGAGCTCCGGGACAAGCTCAGCACCAAGAAAGGCTTCGTGTGGGTCAAGCGCGAGATCACGCCGCGCCAGCAGGCCGAAGTGCACCGGCTCGGCATTCCGGGCGTCGGCTTCCTGCCCGAGAACAAGCGCGTCTATCCCAACGCGGAGGCGGCGGCGCATGTGCTGGGCTTTGCCAATGTGGACAACGTGGGCATCGCCGGCATCGAGAAATACATCGACAGCATGGGCCTGCAGGATCTCAACGGCGCAGGGTTCAACATCTCGGCCGCCGATCTGAAGCCTGTGGAGCTCTCCATCGATCTGCGCGTGCAGCATGCCCTTCGCGACGAGCTGATGAAGGGCATGGCGAAGTTCAAGGCGAAGGCCACTGCCGGCGCGATCATGGACGTCAACACCGGCGAGATCCTCGCCCTCGTCTCGCTGCCCGACTACGACCCCAACAACCCGGTCGACGCCCTCGACAAGGATCGCATCAACCGCATCAATGTGGGCGTGTTCGAGATGGGGTCCACCTTCAAGGCGCTGACCGTCGCGATGGCGCTGGATTCCGGCAAGTACAACATCAACTCGACGCTCGATGCCCGCTCGGGCCTTCGCTACGGCAAGTTCACCATCGGCGACTATCACGCGACCCACCGCGTGCTCACGGTGCCGGAGGTGTTCATCCACTCGTCGAACATCGGCACGGCGCGCATGGCGCTCGGCATCGGCGTCGAGGGCCACAAGGCCTTCCTGCGTAAGATGGGACAGCTCACGCGCCTCGAGACGGAGCTGCCGGAAAACGCCCTGCCGATCATCCCGCCGCGCTGGGGCGAGCTCAACACCATGACCATCGCCTTCGGCCACGGCCTTGCCGTCGCGCCTCTCCAGGCGCTCATGGCGGTCGGCGCGCTCGTGAACGGCGGCGTGCTCATCAAGCCGACATTCCTCAAGCGCGACGAGGCCGAGGCCCGCAGGAACGCCCTGCAGGTGCTCAAGCCGGAAACCAGCGAGGCCATGCGCTACGTGATGCGCCTCAATGCCTCGAACCCCGCGGGATCCGCGGCGTCGGCCGCCATTGCGGGCTTCTATGTGGGCGGCAAGACCGGGACCGCGGAAAAGGTGATCAACGGCCGCTATTCCAAGAACAAGAACTTCACGACGTTCACGGCCGTCGTTCCCGCCGACAAGCCGAAATACGTGTTCCTGACCATCATGGACGAGCCGCAGGCGGTCGAGGGCACCTACGGGTTCTCGACGGCCGGCTGGAATGCGGGGCCCGTCACGGGCAACGTCATCGAGCGTGTCGCGCCGTTGCTCGGCATTCCGCCTCGCTTCGAGCCGCCCGCGCAGCCTTTCCCCCTCATGTCCCGTCTCAACGCATGGGGCGTCCGGTAATGACGAATGCAATTCACTTGATCGATCTGCTTCCGGAAGCCGAGGGGCTCCCGGAGGCATCCGTGCCGGTCACCGGCATCGCGTCCGACAGCCGCAAGGTTGCCCAGGGCAGCGTGTTCTTCGCCGTGCCGGGGACGAAGGTCGACGGCATGAGCTTCGTGCCGCAGGCGGCCGCCGCCGGTGCGGCCGCCATCGTCGGCGAGGCGGAGCGTCCTGCCGCATTGTCCGGCGGCGTTGCCTATGTCCGGGTGCGGGACGTGCGAAGGGCGCTCGCTCTCGCGGCGTCGCGCTTCTATCCGCGCCAGCCGGAGACGATCGTCGCGGTCACGGGCACGAGCGGCAAGAGCTCCGTGGCCGATTTCGCGCGCCAGCTCTTCGCCTTTCTCGGATACAAGTCCGCGAGCCTGGGCACGCTCGGGGTGATCACCTCCGACGGAGCGGCTTACGGTTCGCTGACGACGCCCGATCCGATCTCGCTGCATCAGACCCTCGACAAGCTCGCGAAAGACGGCGTCACGCGCCTCGCCATGGAGGCCTCCTCGCACGGCATCGACCAGCGCCGGCTCGACGGGGTTCGCCTGAGCGCTGCGGGCTTCACCAATCTCGGCCGTGACCATCTCGATTATCACAGCACCACCGAGGCCTACGCGGCCGCGAAGCTGCGCCTCTTCGATACGCTTCTGCCGGCCGATGCTCCCGCCATCATCAATGCCGATGGGCCTTATGCGGATGTATTTCAGCACGGGGTGCGCAATCGTGGTCTGACGATGCTCACGACCGGAGGCCTGGGCGAGACGCTGCGCCTCGTCGAAGCGCGGCCGGAAGGCTTCACGCAGGCTCTGACCGTCGAGGCGTTCGGAAGGACCTTCGAGACGGCCCTGCCGCTCCTCGGCGGGTTCCAGGTCGAGAACGCGCTCGTGGCGGCGGGTCTCGTCCTGTCCGTCGAAGGCGAAGGACGGGCCGCCGAGGTCTTCGAAGGGTTCAAGACGCTCAAGGGCGTTTCCGGTCGCCTGGAACAGGTAGGCGAGGTCGACGGCGCCATCTGCATCGTCGATTACGCGCACAAGCCCGATGCGCTGGCCCATGTGCTCGATGCGCTGCGTCCCTTCACCAGAGGCCGGCTCGTCTGCATCGTCGGCTGCGGTGGCGATCGTGATCGCGGCAAGCGCCCGCTCATGGGGCGCATCGCCGCCGACAAGGCGGATCTCGTCATCGTGACGGACGATAATCCTCGCTCGGAAGACCCTGCGGCGATCCGCGCCGAGGTGCTCAAGGGGGCTCCCGGCGCCCGCGAGATCGGCGACCGGGCCCTGGCCATCCGCACCGCCGTGAAGGAGCTTCAAGGGGGCGACATTCTGGTCGTGGCCGGCAAAGGTCATGAAACGGGCCAAATCATCGGCGACCGGACCCTGCCGTTCTCGGATCACGACGAGGTCCGGGCGGCTATTGCGGAGAGACAGGGATGAGTTCGCCCTTGTGGACCTTGGACGAGATCGTGGCCGCCACCGGCGCCCGCGTCGGCAGCGGCTTTCGGCAGGCGACCGGCGCTTCCATCGATACGCGCACGCTCGAGCCGGGCGATCTCTACTTCGCCATCAAGGGCGACGTTCATGACGGCCATGATTTCGTGCCGGCCGCCCTGGAGAAGGGCGCGTCGGGCGCCGTCGTCTCCGAGGAAAAGGCGCCCGCCTTCGCGTCGGACAAGCTGATCGTGGTGCCGGACGTGCTCGAGGCCATGCGTCGGCTCGGCCGCGCGGCCCGCCAGCGCACGAATGCCCGAATCGTCGCGATTACGGGTTCGGTGGGCAAGACCGGCACCAAGGAGGCCATGCGCCTGGCGCTCTCCCGCCAGGGGGCAACGCACGCGTCGGTCGCATCCTACAACAACCATTGGGGTGTGCCGCTCACGCTGTCGCGCATGCCGCGCGAAACGGAGTTCGGGATCTTCGAGATCGGCATGAACCATGCCCACGAGATCCTGCCGCTCACTGCGATGGTTCGCCCGCACGTGGCGGTGATCACCACCATCGAGCCGGTGCATATCGAATTTTTCCCCTCGCTGTGGGGCATTGCCGACGCGAAGGGCGAGATCTTCTCCGGGATCGAGCCCGGCGGTACGGCCGTCATCAACCGCGACAGCCCCTATTTCGAACGCATGAAGGCCCATGCCCTGGCGTCTCGCGCCGGCCGCGTGGTCTCCTTCGGCGAGCACGAGGCGGCCGATATCCGCGCCGAGCGGATCCTCGTGAAGCCCGACCAGTCCATCGTCGAGGCCCGCGTCTTCGGGCAGCTCGTCACCTACCGGATCGCCACCGCGGGCCGGCATATCGCGCTCAACTCCCTGAGCGTGCTCGCCGCATCCCATGCGCTCGGCGCGGACCTTGCGCAGGTGGCGCTCTCCTTCGCCGAACTGAAGCCTCCCGTCGGCCGCGGCGAGCGGACCATGCTGTCCGTCGGCGATGACGGGGCGCTCCTCATCGATGAAAGCTACAATGCGAATCCGGCCTCCATGCGGGCGGCGCTGGCCAATCTGGGCGCCGTGGAACTGGGCCGTCAGGCGCGGCGTCTTGCGGTTCTCGGCGACATGAAGGAACTGGGCGAGAAGGGCCCGAGCCTTCACGAGGAACTCGCGGAAGCGGTCGAGGCCAACAGGATCGACCTCGTGTTCGCGGCCGGGCCGCTGATGAAGAACCTGGTGGATCGCCTTCCCAAGGCGAAGGTGGCGCTGCACGCCGAGACCTCCGCGGATCTCGTCGACGCGGTCTGCGCCGCGATCCGCCCCGGCGACGCGGTGACCGTCAAGGGATCGCTCAGCATGAAGATGGCTCTGGTTGTCAAGGCTCTGAAAGAACGTTACGGCGCGAGCCCATCGGCACACGCGCTGAAAGGATGAACATTCCATGTTGACCTGGTTGGCTGAACTCAGCCCCTATTTCAGCCCCCTCAATATCTTCCGCTACATCACGTTCCGGACCGGGGGCGCGACGGCGACCGCCATGCTCTTCGTCTTCCTGTTCGGGCCTGCGATCATTTCGCTCCTGCGCCTGAAGCAGGGCAAGGGGCAGCCGATCCGCGAGGACGGGCCGCAATCGCACCTTTTGACGAAGCGCGGCACGCCGACCATGGGCGGCCTGATGATCATGGCGGGCGTGCTGGTCTCGACCCTTCTGTGGGCGAACCTCGAAAACCCGTATGTCTGGATCGTGCTTTTCGTCACGGTGGGCTTCGGCGCCATCGGGTTCTACGACGATTACCTGAAGGTCACCAAGCAGTCGCACAAGGGCTTCTCCGGCAAGTCGCGCCTCGCCATCGAGGCGATCATCGCGGCGGTGGCCTGCATCGCCATTTCCTACGTGGAAGCGCCCGGCCTCGCGAACAAGCTGGCGCTGCCGTTCTCGAAGGACCTGATCTTCAATCTCGGCTGGTTCTACATCATCTTCGCCGGGTTCGTGATCGTCGGCGCCGGCAACGCGGTGAACATCACGGACGGGCTCGACGGTCTTGCCATCGTGCCGGTGATGATCGCCGCGGGCACCTTCGGGTTCATCGCGTATCTCTCCGGCAACGCGGTCTTCGCCAACTACCTGCAGATCCATTTCGTGCCCGGCACCGGCGAGCTCGCCGTAATCTGCGGCGCGCTGATCGGCGCGGGCATCGGCTTTCTCTGGTTCAACGCGCCGCCCGCTCAGATCTTCATGGGCGATACCGGGTCGTTGGCTCTGGGCGGACTTCTCGGCACCATCGCGGTGGCCACCAAGCACGAGGTCGTCCTCGCCATTGTCGGCGGCCTCTTCGTGCTGGAGATCATGTCGGTGATCATCCAGGTCGCCTCGTTCAAGCTCACGGGCAAGCGCGTCTTCAAGATGGCGCCGATCCACCATCACTTCGAGCAGCTCGGATGGACCGAGCCGCAGGTCGTGATCCGCTTCTGGATCATCGCCGTGGTGCTCGCCCTGGTGGGCCTCTCGACCCTCAAGCTGCGGTAACAGTCATGACGCCCGTCACCACCTTCTCCGGCAAAACCCTCGCTCTCTTCGGCCTCGGCGGCTCGGGGCTCGCGACGGCGCTTGCCCTGAAGGAGGGCGGAGCCCACCTCATCGCCTGCGACGACAATCCGGCCAAGATGGCGGAGGCCGCCGCAAAAGGCATCGAGACGGGCGATCTGCGCCAGCTCGATTGGTCGAAGGTGTCCGCGCTCGTCCTCTCGCCCGGCGTGCCGCTCACCCATCCCGAGCCGCATTGGTCGGCGAAGCTCGCGAAAGCGGCAGGCGTCGCGATCATCGGCGACATCGAGCTCTTCTGCCGCGAGCGCGCGAAGATCGCCCCGAACGCACCCTTCATCGCCATCACCGGCACCAACGGAAAGTCCACCACGACGGCGCTCGTCGCGCATATCCTGCGCGAGGCGGGCCGCGACGTGCAGATGGGCGGCAATATCGGCACGGCGATCCTCTCGCTCGAACCGCCGTCCGACGACCGCATCCACGTGATCGAGTGCTCCTCGTTCCAGATCGATCTCGCGCCGTCGCTCGCGCCGACGATCGGCGTGCATCTCAATCTCTCGCCCGATCATATCGACCGGCATGGCACGATGGAGAACTATGCGGCGATCAAGGAGCGGCTGGTCGCGAAGGCGAGCCTCGCGATCATCGGCGTCGACGATCCGATGAGCCAGGCGATCGCCGAGGCCTGCGAGGCCAAGGGCGTGAACGTCGCCCGCATCTCGGTTGAGCCGCTCGGTGTGAAGGGGGTCTTCGCGGACGGCGAAACTCTGGTCGGCGTGGCAGGCGCCGATGCGGCTCCCATCGCCCATCTGTCGGGCATCGGTTCGCTGCGCGGTGCGCACAACGCGCAGAATGCAGCTGCGGCCGTCGCGGTCGCCCTGGCCCTGAATGTGTCCCCGGATCGGATCCGCTCCGGCCTCGGCACCTTCCCCGGCCTTCCTCACCGCATGGAAGAGGTCGGGCGCATCGGCTCCACGCTCTTCATCAACGATTCAAAGGCCACCAACGCCGATTCCACCGAGAAGGCGCTCAAGTCCTTCGACAACATCCTTTGGATTCTCGGCGGGAAGGCGAAGGAAGGCGGCATCGAACCGTTGCGGGACTACTTCCCCAAGATCCGCAAGGCCTACCTGATCGGCGCGGCGGCGGAGGAATTCTCGCAGACGCTCGGGGGCGACGTTCCTCATGCTCTCAGCGGGACGCTCGACAAAGCCGTTGAGGAAGCCGCGCGGGATGCGGCGGCGATGGAGGGCCCCGCGGTCGTTCTGCTCTCGCCCGCCTGTGCGTCCTACGATCAGTTTGCGAATTACGAAGTGCGCGGAAATCAATTCCGCGAATTGGTCCGGACCCTGCCGGGCCTCGAAGCCAGGGGGGCTTAGACATGGTATCGCGCGCGGAACGCTCGGCCTTCAGCGATTGGTGGTGGACCGTCGACCGGCTGCTGCTGGCGGCGCTCGCCTGCCTCATGCTGGCGGGCCTGGTCTTTCTCATGGCGGGCGGCCCGCCCGTGGCGGAGCGCCTGGGGCTCTCGACCTTCCACTTCGTGAACCGCCAGGTGCTGTTCCTGGTCCCGGCGCTTCTCATCATGCTGCCGGTCTCGTTCCTGTCCCTGCGCCACATCCGCCGCCTCGCCCTGCTGGTCTATGCGGGCGCGATGGTGCTGATCGGGCTCGCGTTCCAGTTCGGGCCCGAGATCAAGGGTGCGCATCGCTGGATCATGATCGGCCCGCTCGGCGTTCAGCCGTCCGAGTTCATGAAGCCCGCCTTCGTGGTTCTCGCCGCCTGGGCCTTCTCCGAAGGGGCGCGGCGCAAGGACATGCCGGGCGCCTTGCTCGCCCTGATGCTCCTGCCGGCGACGATCATCCCGCTCATCCTTCAGCCCGATTTCGGCCAGACCATGCTCGTGACCATCGTGTGGTGCGGCCTGTTCTTCGTGGCCGGCCTGCACTGGTTCTGGGTGATGGGCCTGGGCGGCGCGGGCCTCGTGGGCATCGTCGCGGCCTATGAATTCCTGCCGCACGTGCGCGCCCGCATCGAGCGCTTCCTCGACAAGGATTCGGGCGATACCTTCCAGGTGGACATGGCGATGGAATCGTTCTCGCGCGGCGGCTGGCTGGGGCGCGGCCCAGGCGAGGGAACCGTCAAGCGGATCCTGCCCGATGCGCATACGGATTTCATCTTCGCCGTGACGGCGGAGGAATTCGGCATCGTCGTGTGCCTCGCCCTGCTGGTGCTCTTCGCCTTCATCGTGCTGCGCGGTCTCATGCTGGCGCGCCGCAACGAGGACACCTTCTGCCGCCTCGCGGCGACGGGCCTCATCCTCATGTTCGGGCTCCAGGCGGCCATCAACATGATGGTGAACGTGCACCTCATGCCCGCCAAGGGCATGACGCTGCCCTTCATCTCCTACGGCGGTTCCTCGTTGATGTCGCTGGCGCTGGGCATGGGTTTCCTCATCGCGCTCACCCGCCGCCGTCCGCGCTCGGAGATGATGGGGCAGCTCAACCAGGATTGGCAGCGTTGATGGAAGCGCCCCTGATCCTCCTCACCGCCGGCGGCACCGGCGGCCATCTCTTCCCGGCGGAGGCGCTGGCCAACGTGCTGAAGGCCTCCGGCTGCCGCGTGGTGCTCGCCACCGACAAGCGCGCCAATGCCTATGCGGGCTCTTTCCCGGCGGACGAGATCATCGAGATTCCCTCCGCCACGCCGTCCGGCCGCTCGGTGCCCAAGATGGCGAAGGCGGCGCTGCTGCTCGCGCAGGGCACGTTCAGGGCCATGGCCGTGATCCGCCGGCTGAAGCCGGACGCGGTGGTCGGCTTCGGCGGTTACCCCACGGTGCCGCCCGTCCTGGCCGCGTCGCTCCTCAAGGTTCCAACGGCGATCCACGAGGCCAACGGCGTGATGGGCCGGGCCAACCGCCTGCTCGCGCGCCGCTCGTCGCTGATCGCGACGGGCTTTGCCGGCATCAAGGGCATCCCGGCGAACGTGCCGGGAAGGGTGATCCAGACCGGGAACCCGATCCGCCCGGCGGTGCTGGAGGCGGCCGGGCAGGCCTATGCCCCCCTCGAGCCGAACGGGCGGATGCGCCTTCTCGTGGTGGGCGGGAGCCAGGGCGCGCGGGTGATGAGCGACGTGGTGCCCCCGGCCATCGAGCTTCTGCCGCAGGATCTGCGCGAGCGCCTCGTGATCACCCAGCAGGCGAGGGGAGAGGACCTGGAACGGGTCCGCGCCCATTACGGGCGTCTCGGCGTGGCATTCGAGGCGGAACCCTTCTTCACGGATCTGCCCAGGCGCCTGGGCGAGGCTCATCTCGTCGTCGCCCGCTCCGGCGCCTCGACGGTCGCCGAGCTTGCGGCGATCGGCCGCCCGTCGATCCTCGTGCCCCTGCCGGGCTCCCTCGATCAGGACCAGGCCGCCAACGCCAAAACCCTTGGAGACCTTGGCGCTGCCATCGTTTGCCCACAAACGGAATTCACCCCTGAGCGCCTGGCGGCCGAGATCCGGTCCACTTTTCAAGAGCCTGAACGCTTGACCAAAGCCGCCGCCGCCGCACATAGCGCCAGCATCACGGATGCGGCCGAGCGGCTGGCTCACGCCGTCCTCGACCTGATTCATCTTAACAAGAACGGAAAGCCTTCATGAAACTGCCGCCGAAGCTAGGTCCCATTCACTTCATCGGTATCGGCGGCATCGGCATGTCGGGCATCGCCGAGGTCATGCACAATCTGGGCTACACGGTTCAGGGTTCGGACGCGGCCGACAACTACAACGTCAAGCGTCTCGCCGATAAGGGCATCAAGACCTTCATCGGCCACAAGGCCGAGAACGTGGAGGATGCCGAGATCGTCGTGGTCTCCACCGCGATCAAGCGCGACAACCCGGAACTGGTCGTCGCCCGCGAGAAGCGCCTGCCGGTCGTGCGCCGCGCCGAGATGCTCGCCGAGCTCATGCGCTTCAAGTCCTGCGTCGCGGTGGCGGGCACCCACGGCAAGACGACGACGACCTCGCTCGTCGCAACGCTTCTCGACGCCGGCGGCCTGGACCCGACCGTCATCAACGGCGGCATCATCAACGCCTACGGCACCAATGCACGCATGGGCGACGGCCAGTGGATGGTGGTGGAGGCGGACGAATCCGACGGCACCTTCCTCAAGCTCCCGGCCGACGTCGCCATCGTGACCAATATCGATGCCGAGCATCTCGATCACTTCGGCACCTATGACGCCATCAAGGACGCGTTCCGCTCCTTCATCGATTCGATCCCGTTCTACGGATTCGCGGTGATGTGCATCGATCACCCGACAGTGCAGGATCTGGTCGGCCGCATCGAGGATCGCCGCATCATCACCTACGGCGAGAACCCGCAGGCGGACGTGCGCCTCATGGACGTGGATTCGCGCGGCGGGCAGAACCGCTTCCGCGTCATGATCCGCGACCGCCGTCCCGGCTTCCGGCTCGAGCTCGAAGATCTCGTCCTGCCCATGCCGGGCGCCCACAATGCGCTCAATGCGACTGCGGCGATCGCCGTCGCGCATGAGCTCGGCGTCTCGCCCGATGCGATCCGCAAGGCGCTTGGCGGTTTCGGCGGCGTGAAGCGCCGCTTCACCCGCACGGGCGAGTGGAACGGCGTCACGGTGTTCGACGATTACGGCCACCATCCCATCGAGATCGCGGCCGTGCTGAAGGCCGCGCGCGCCTCGACGGACGGTCAGGTGATCGCCGTCGTGCAGCCCCACCGCTATTCGCGCCTGTCGTCGCTGTTCGATCAGTTCTGCACCTGCTTCAACGATGCGGATTCCGTCATCGTCGCTCCGGTCTATGCGGCGGGCGAGCAGCCGATCCCCGGCGCCGACCGCGATGCGCTCGTCTCGGGCCTGAAGGCGCGCGGCCACCGCAACGTGATGGCGCTCGAGAAGTCCGAGGAGCTCGCGGGCCTCATCAAGGGCGTGGCGAAGCCGGGCGATTACGTGATCTGCCTCGGCGCCGGCAATATCACGCAATGGGCCTATGCGCTGCCGGGTGAACTCGAGGCGCTGGGCGAGAAGGCGGCCTGATGTTCGCGGACATCACTCCCGGCCTGAAGGCCTCGATGCCGGAGCTGCGCGGCAAGCTGGAGGCCAACGCCCCCACGGCGCCGCTCTCCTGGTTCCGCACGGGCGGCCCGGCGCAGGTGCTGTTCACGCCCGCCGACACGGCCGATCTCGCCTATTTCCTGCAGCGCCTCGACCGGCAGGTGCCGGTGCTCGTGGTGGGCCTGGGCTCGAACCTGCTCATCCGCGACGGCGGCTGGGAGGGTGTCGTGATTCGCCTGGGCAAGGGATTTGCCGAGGTTGCCGTCGAACCGGGCCTGCGCATCCGCGCCGGCGCGGGCGCGCCCGACGTGAAGGTGGCGCGCGCGGCGGCGGAGGCGGGCATCGCGGGCCTCTCGTTCCTGCGCGGCATTCCCGGCACCATCGGCGGGGCGCTGCGCATGAACGGCGGCGCCTACGGCGGCGAGACGAAGGACGTGCTCGTCGAAGCCAGGGGCGTGACCCGCAATGGCGAGCTCGTCTCATTCACCAACGCGCAGATGGGCTTCACCTATCGCCATTCGAGCGTGCCGGACGACGTGATCTTCACCGAGGCCCTGTTCGAGGGCCGACCCGGCAATCCGGACGAGATCCTGGCCGAGATGAACGCCATCACGGAGGCGCGCTCCTCCACGCAGCCGGTCAATACCCGAACGGGAGGCTCGACCTTCAAGAACCCTCCGGGCCGGAAGGCCTGGGAACTGGTCGATGCCGCCGGATGCCGCGGCTTGAGGATCGGCGACGCCCAGGTCTCCGAAATGCACTGCAACTTCCTGATCAACCACGGCTCCGCCTCGGCGGCCGATATCGAGAATCTCGGCGAGGAAGTCCGCCGCCGGGTTCGCGAGATGGCGGGCGTGGAGCTCGAATGGGAGATCAAGCGGGTCGGTCTTGCACGGGAATAGCCCCGAATCACTTTGTTAACGACCGGCTGTTTCACTGAGGCCGGCTGCATGTCGAGGAGTCCATCATGGCCAAGCACGTTGCCGTTCTCTATGGCGGCTGGTCCGCGGAGCGCGAGGTCAGCCTGGCGTCGGGGCGGGCCTGCTGCAAGGCCCTCGAAGAGCAGGGGTACAAGGTCACCCCCATCGACGTGCAGCCCGACATCGCCACCGTGCTCCAGGCCGTGGGGCCCGATGTGGTGTTCAACGCCCTTCACGGGCGCGTCGGCGAGGACGGCACCATCCAGGGCCTCCTGGAGGTGCTGCGAATCCCCTACACCCATTCCGGCGTCCTGGCCTCGGCCCTGGCCATGCAGAAGGACAGGGCCAAGATCGTCATGGCGGCGGCGGGCGTGCCCGTTCCGAAAGGAAAGGTCGTTAACCGGTTAGAGGCGGCCAGAAGCCACGTGCTGCCGGCCCCCTATGTGGTCAAACCGGTGAGCGAGGGCTCCTCGGTGGGCGTCATCATCGTTCGCGAGGACCGCTCCCACCCGCCTCAGGAGCTGCTCAGGGAAGACTGGGCCTTCGGCGAGCAAGTCCTTGTGGAATCATATGTTGCGGGCCGTGAACTGACCTGCGCGGTCATGGGCGACAGGGCGCTCGGGGTCATCGACATCCGTCCGGCGACCGGGGTCTTCTACGACTACGACGCAAAGTATGTGAAGGGCGGGTCCATTCACGTCCTGCCGGCAGAAATTAAACCGAATATTTACCAAAAGGTCCAAGAGTTGGCGTTAACGGCGCATCAAGCGCTCGGCTGCAGGGGAATCAGCCGCGCCGACTTGCGGTACGACGACACGCCCGGAGGAACCGGGGACCTCGTCGTCCTGGAGGTCAACACGCAACCCGGCATGACCGAGACGAGCTTGGTGCCAGAAATCGCAGCCCATGCGGGCTACTCTTTTGGCGAGCTTGTGCAATGGATGGTGGAGGACGCTACCTGCAATCGATGACGGCCTATCCGGCCGCCGTTGTTGCGACGCGCGCTGCCTCCGACAGGCAGCCCCCCCGAATCACCCGATTCTTCGGCTCCTCGCGGAGCGTCCGGCGGCGTTCCCCGGGCATTCCGCTCGAGGCGCGCATTCCCCGTTATCTGGGCACCTGGCTCACCCTGGGCTTCTTCTCGGGCGTCGTGAGCCTCGGCCTCTGGCAGGGCGGGCATCTCGACACCTTCATCCGCGATCATGGTCAGCCGCACCATGCCCTGGCGCGCGCGCTCGGGCTCGGGCTTGAAAGCATCACGATTTCCGGAATCGCTCAGATGCGCGAGACCGAGGTGCTGATGGCCGCTGGTCTCGACACCAAGCTGTCGCTGCCGTTTCTCGACGTGAACGAACTTCGCGAGCGCCTCGAGCGCGTTCCGATGATCGGGAGCGCCACCGTCCGCAAGCTCTATCCCAACGAGCTCGTGATCACGCTCACCGAGCGCGAGCCTCATGCCATCTGGCAGAACAACGGCGAGCTCTTCGTCATCGCGGCGGACGGCACCGTGATCGACCTGATGCAGGACGAGCGGTACACCGCTCTTCCTTTCGTGGTGGGCGAGAGCGCCAATGTCCGCAGCAAGGAATATCTCGCGCTGCTCGATGCGGCCGGTCCGCTGAAAGGGCGCATCCGCGCCGGCACGCTCGTGGCGGGCCGCCGCTGGACCCTCAAGATGGACAACGGCATGGACGTGCGCCTGCCGGAGAAGAGGGCAGCGGATGCGCTGGCCCGTCTCGTGAAGCTCGAGAGCGAGCAGAAGATTTTGGAAAAGGACGTGCTCGCCATCGATCTGCGCATCGCCGATCGCGTGGTGGTGCGTCTCACGGAGGAGGCGGCTCTGGCCCGCGCCGAGTCGCTCAAGAAGAAACCGATGCGCGGCAAGGGGGTCGACACATGAGTCTCTCGGGTCACGGGCTAACGCCGCGTCTCAAGCCTTTGTCCGCGCGCAAGAGCGCCATTCTCTCGGTCCTCGACATCGGAACGAGCAAGGTGGTCTGCGTCGTGGCGGAGCTGAAGCCGTCCGATGAAGTCGAGTCGCTGCGCAGCCGCACCCATGTGGCACGCATCCTCGGCATCGGACATCAGCGCTCCGCAGGCTTGAAGAGCGGCGTCGTCGTTGATTTGGAAGCGGCGGAAACCTCGATCCGCCAGGCCGTTCACGCGGCCGAGCGGATGGCGAAGGTTGAAATCCAGTCGGTGATCGTGAACCTCACCGGCGGCCGGCTCGCGTCCGAGCATTTCGAGGCGCATGTCCCCGTGCGCGGCGCCGTCAACGACGGTGACGTTCACCGCGTGCTCGATGCGGCGTCCTCCTACGATCTGCGCCGGGGCAGGGCGGTCCTGCATGCGCTGCCGACGGGCTTTTCGCTCGACGCGCAGAAGCACATCGTCGATCCCGCCGGCATGATCGGCGAGCGGCTCGGCGTGGATCTGCACGTGGTCACCACGGAAACCGCGGCCGCGCGCAATCTCATGCTCGCGGTCGAGCGCTGCCACCTCGGCGTCGAGGCGGTGATCGCGTCTCCCTACGCGGCGGGCCTGTCGGCCCTTGTGGACGATGAAGCCGAGATGGGCTGCGCCGTCGTCGACATGGGCGCGGGCACCACGAGCGTGGGCATCTTCTCCAACGGCCATCTCGTCCACACGGACGCCATTGCCGTCGGCGGTCACCACGTGACCATGGATATCGCGCGCGGTCTCACGACCCGCGTCTCCGCCGCCGAGCGGCTCAAGACCCTCTACGGCTCCGCAATCACGTCGAGCGCGGATGACCGGGACATGATCGCGGTGCCCCAGGTCGATGAGGACGAACGTGACGTTCCGAATCATCTCCCGAAGTCGCACCTCGTTCGCATCATCAAGCCGCGGGTCGAGGAAATCCTCGAACTCGTGCGCGACCGCCTGAAGGGCGCGGGCTTCGCAGCCCAGGCCGGACGGCGCGTCGTGCTGACGGGCGGCGCAAGCCAACTCGTCGGGCTGCCGGAAACGGCACGCCGCATCCTGCAGGGCCAGGTTCGTGTCGGGCGCCCGCTCGGCATCAAGGGTCTGCCCGAGGCGGCGAAGGGCCCCGCCTTTTCGGCGGTGGTCGGCCTCCTGGTTTATCCCCAGGTGGCGCACATCGAGTATTTCGAGCCGCGTTCGAGCGGCTTGTTCCAGAGTACGGGAACCGACGGCTACTTCTCGCGGGTGAGCCGGTGGATTCGCGACAGTTTTTAAAGCGTAACGCGATGACGCGGCGGGTCATCGCGGGAGTTCGAAGTCAACAAGGGTAAGCGTCGGCCAAACGCTGTCAGTCTAAAAGGCCAAAGAGGCACAGGTCATGGCAATCAATCAGCAAGCTCCGGACATCCGGGAACTCAAGCCGCACATCACTGTCTTCGGTGTCGGCGGCGCCGGCGGCAACGCCGTGAACAACATGATCGAGTCCGGTCTGGAGGGCGTCGAGTTCGTGGTGTCGAACACCGACGCGCAGGCTCTGGCCTCCTCCAAGGCCCAGCGGGTGATCCAGATGGGCATCCAGGTCACCGAAGGCCTCGGCGCCGGTTCGCAGCCGGAAGTCGGCCGTGCCGCCGCCGAGGAGGTGATCGACGAGATCCGCGATCAGCTCGCCGGCTCCCACATGGTGTTCATCACCGCCGGCATGGGCGGCGGCACCGGCACGGGGGCGGCTCCGGTGGTGGCGCGCGCCGCCCGCGAGCTCGGCATCCTGACGGTCGGCGTCGTCACGAAGCCGTTCCAGTTCGAGGGCGTGCGCCGCATGCGTCTGGCTGAAGCCGGCATCGCCGAGCTGCAGCAGGCTGTCGACACCCTTATCGTCATCCCGAACCAGAACCTCTTCCGCGTGGCCACGGAGAAGACCACCTTCGCCGATGCCTTCGCGATGGCCGACCAGGTGCTCTATTCGGGCGTGGCCTGCATCACCGACCTGATGGTGAAGGAAGGTCTCATCAACCTCGACTTCGCCGACGTGCGCTCGGTCATGCGCGGCATGGGCAAGGCCATGATGGGCACGGGCGAGGCTTCCGGCGAGAAGCGCGCGATCCGCGCCGCCGAGGCCGCCATCGCCAATCCGCTGCTCGACGACGTGTCCATGAGGGGCGCCCGCGGCCTGCTGATCTCGATCACGGGCGGCAACGATCTCACCCTCTACGAGCTCGACGAGGCGGCCACCCGCATCCGCGAGGAAGTGGACCAGGATGCCAACATCATCCTGGGCGCGACCTTCGACGAGAGCCTGGAGGGCATCATCCGCGTCTCCGTGGTGGCGACCGGCATCGATCACGCCGTGATGGAGAACGCCGGCGATCTCTCCGCGACCGAGCAGCGGATCTCGGAGGTGGCGGAGCGCCTTCGGGCCGAGGCCCGGGCTCGCGCCACGCAAAGCCAGGCCACCCCCACCGTGCGCGCCACCGCCCAGGCCGAGCCCGTGAAGGCAGCTCAGATCCTGAGCGAGGCGCGCCCGGTCATGGCTCCGGCTTCCGCTGCGGCTCCCCAGGCCATCGAGCCGGTTCCGCAGCCGTTGGTCCGCGACGACGTGGTCCTGACCCCGGCTCAGCCCAAGCCTGCCATGGCCTATGAGGCTCCGGCGCCTCAAGCCCCCGTCTATGACGAGCCCGCGGCCGACACGAGCTTCATCCCGCCTCAGGCCGAGCGCGCCATGCGCCCGGCTCGGATGCCCCGGATCGACGAGCTGCCCATCCCGGCGCAGAACCAGATCCGCGCCAGCCGGGGCGAGATCGACCCGGTTCAGGAGCACAAGCCCTCCCTGATCCAGCGTCTGGCGACCATGGGCTTCGGCCGCCGCGAGGAGCCCCAGCACGCTCCTGCCGAGCCGGCCCCGCGCCAGGAGGCTCCGCGCCAGCAGATGTCGCCGGTGCATGCCGAGTACGCCCGCCGCCCGGCGCCCCAGGCGCAGCGTCCGGCTCCCGCGCCCGCGCAGCGGGGCATGGAGGACGATCAGCTGGAGATTCCCGCGTTCCTCCGCCGCCAGGCGAACTGAGGCGTTTCGAACCGTTACAAACTGAAACCCCGGCCGCCCGCGCGGCCGGGGTCTTTTTTCGGAAAGTCGTTAGTTAACAAGGGGTTAAGAATTGCTGCGTTTGTAACAGATCGTAAAAAAGCGTGATTTGGCCTAGCCTGATCAGGCGACTATGTTCCCTGTGTCGAAAGGGCGAGGTCCAGTTCGATCCCGCCGGTCAACAATTAAAGCGAACGCATCGCGCAGCGGATCTCACAAGCGGCGATCATGTTCCAGGTTCAAAGACAATGAAGCAGAGTCATCAAACCACGCTCCGCGCCGCCGTCACGCTCGTAGGGATCGGCGTCCATTCCGGGGACGAGGTGAAGATGATCCTCCATCCGGCGGAGGTGAATCATGGCATTGCTTTCCTGCGCACCGGTCTCCCGGGCGGCCTGGACCGTCTGATCGATGCCCGCCACCTGGCGGTGACCGCCACCGAGCTCTGCACCGTGATCGGCGATCGCGAGAGCGGGGCGGTGGCCACCATCGAGCACCTCATGGCGGCTCTCACGGGCCTCGGCATCGACAACGTGCTCGTCGAGATCGACGGTCCGGAAGTGCCGATCCTCGACGGCAGCTCCGCGCCCTTCATCGATGCCATCGACCAGGTCGGCATCGTGACTCAGGGCGCGACCCGCCGTTACCTCAAGGTTCTCAAGCCGGTCCGTGTGACGCAGGGACGGGCTTTCGCCGAACTGCTTCCGAACGAACGCGCCTTCCGCCTCGACGTGGAAATCGACTTTCCCACCCCGGTGATCGGCCGGCAGCGCAAGGCCGTCGACCTCAGCCCTTCCGTGTTCCGGCGCGAGATTTCCCGCGCCCGCACCTTCGGCTTCATGCGCGACGTGGAGAAGCTCTGGACCGCCGGTTTCGCTCTCGGCGCCTCGCTCGAGAACACGGTCGCCATCGGCGACGACGGCATCATGAATCCCGAGGGACTGCGCTACGGCGACGAGTTCGTGCGCCATAAGCTCCTCGACGCGGTCGGCGATCTCTCGCTGGCGGGCCTGCCGCTGCTGGGTACCTATCGCTCCTATTGCGGCGGCCACCGGCTGAACTTCTCCGTGCTGGAGGCCCTGTTCTCGAGCCGCTCGAACTACACCATCGTTGATGCGGTTCCGCGCCGCGAGACGGGCTATGTGGAAGTAAGCAGCGCGGCCAGGACGGCCTTCGCGACCGAAATCCACTGAGGCCTTTCTTCTTCGAAGACGCACCGAGCGCCCATTGGCCGCACGATTTCGGGCGGCTTTACTCCATCCATCTGGGTAAAGACCTCCGGATGGGGTTGGCTCCTGCCCCCCGCATAGGTTAAAGAACCTCGGTGCATCGTCAAAAATCACCGGGCACGGATTTTGGAGGACCGCGAAGCATGTCTTTCGCGAAGGTTTACTTGAGCCTGAGAGGCGCTGCCGGGCGCGCGCTGCTTGTTGGCGCCTGCGGCTTGGCGCTCGCGGGCTGCGATACGCTGTCGTCGATGAATCCCTTCGACAAGAGCGATGCGTACAAGCCGGAGATCGTCGCCGACGTGCCGGCCGAAGAGATCTACAACGACGGCCTCGCCCGCATCCAGAAGAAGGATTACGAGGGCGCCGCCAAGAAGTTCAACAGCCTCGACCGCCAGTACCCGTACTCCGAATGGTCGCGCAAGGGGCTGATCATGGAGGCCTACGCCAATTACGAGGGCGGCCTCTACGAGGAGGCGATCACCGCCTCCAAGCGCTACCTGCAGCAGCATCCGAACACCCCGGACGCGGCCTATGCCCAGTATCTGATGGCCTCGTCCTACTATGATCAGATCCCGGACATCACCCGCGACCAGGCGGCCTCCGAGCGCGCCATCGCGGCGTTGCAGGATCTGGTTCAGCGTTATCCGCGATCCGAATACGTGGCCGACGCGAAGAAGAAGATCCAGGTGGCCAGCGACCAGCTCGCCGGCAAGGAGATGGAGGTCGGCCGCTTCTACCTCCAGAAGCGCAACTATTCCGGCGCCATCAACCGGTTCCGCACCGTGGTTTCGCGCTACCAGACGACCCGCCACACGGAAGAGGCTCTCGAGCGTCTCACCGAGGCCTACATGGCCATGGGCATCGTCAGCGAGGCGCAGACCGCCGCGGCCGTTCTCGGTCACAACTTCCCTGACAGTCCTTGGTACAAGGACGCCTATGCCCTGCTGACCAAGGGCGGCGTGGAGCCGCGCGAGGATTCCCAGTCCTGGATCAGCAAGGCCTTCCGTGGCGTTCCCCAGGTTGGTCAGCGGGCGGGGTAAGCCTCACATTCCATGCTGATCCAGCTGGCGATACGCGACATCGTCCTCATCGACAGGCTCGAGCTCCATTTCCATGAGGGGCTCTCCGTCCTGACCGGTGAAACCGGCGCGGGCAAATCCATTCTGCTCGATGCCTTTGCTCTGGCTCTCGGCGGGCGCGGCGACGGAAGCCTCGTCCGCCACGGGGAGTCTCAGGGGCAGGTCACGGCCGTCTTCGATTGCCCCATGGACCATCCGGCCCGCCGCATCGCGCGCCAGGCGGAGATCGACGTCGACGGGGACCTGATCCTGCGCCGCGTCCAGGTGGCGGACGGGCGAACCCGGGCCTTCGTGAACGATCAGCCGGTGAGCGTCCAGGTGCTCAAGGCCATCGGCGGGACCCTGGTCGAGATTCATGGGCAGCACGACGACCGTGCGCTCGTCGATCCGGTCAGCCACCGGGCGATCCTCGACGCCTTCGGCGGGCTCTCCGACGAGCTGCAGGCCGTGGGCGAGGCCGCCCGCCGCGTGCGGGAGGCCCGCACCGCCCTGCAGGAACACCGCAGCCGGATCGAGAAAGCCCGCAAGGAGGCCGATTTCCTGCGCCATGCGGTGGAGGAGCTGACCATTCTCAACCCGAAGGCGGGCGAGGAGGAGACCCTGGCCGAGCGCCGGGTCGTCATGATGCAATCGGAGAAGGTGGCCCAGGATCTCAACGAGGCCTACGAAGCGGTTGCGGGCACCGCGTCGCCGGTTCCGGAGCTCTCGGCTGCCGTGCGCAAGCTCGAACGCCGGAGCGCTGGGGCACCCGCTCTCGTGGAGCCCAGCGTCAGAGCCCTCGATGCCGCGCTCGTGGCCATCGACGAAGCCCGCGCCGCCCTGGAGGAGGCGCTCCGCGCCACCGAATACGATCCGCGGGAGCTGGAGCAGACGGAGGAGCGTCTTTTCGCGCTCCGCGCCGCCGCCCGCAAATACGATGTCCCGGCCGACGACCTCGCGGCCCTGCGCCAGCGCTTCGAAGGGGATGTCGCCGCGATCGATGCCGGCGAAGAGCAGCTGGCTGCGCTGGAGAATGCCCTTAAGGAGGCCGATCACGCCTATGTGGCCGCCGCCGGGACGCTCTCCAAGGGCCGCAGGAAGGCCGCTCAGGCGCTCGATGCGGCCGTGCAGGCCGAGCTGCCGCCCCTGAAGCTGGAGCGCGCCCGCTTCATCACGGAGATCCAGACGGACGAGAGCAGCCGCGATCCGGCCGGCTTCGAGCGCGTGGAGTTCTGGGCGCAGACCAACCCGGGCACCCGCCCGGGTCCTCTCATGAAGGTGGCCTCCGGAGGCGAGCTCTCCCGCTTCATGCTGGCCCTCAAGGTCGTGCTGGCGGACAAGGGCTCGGCTCCGACCCTCGTCTTCGACGAAATCGACACGGGCGTCGGCGGCGCGGTGGCGGACGCCATCGGCCAGCGCCTCGCGCGCCTGGCGAAGCGCGTTCAGGTCATGGCTGTGACGCATGCCCCTCAGGTCGCCGCTCGCGCCGAGAGCCATTTCCTCATCGCCAAGGAGGGCATCAAGGGGGCCGAGGATCGCGTCGCGACCCGGGTCGTTCCCCTGGAGGCCACGCCCCGCCGGGAAGAGATCGCCCGCATGCTCGCCGGCGCGACGATCACCGAGGAAGCCCGCGCCGCGGCCGCCCGGTTGTTGGAAGCGGCCGCGCATTAGAGCATCGTGCGGACCCGGCCTTAGACGTCGAACGATGCACCTTACAGGAGCTTGCCGACCCCACCGCCGCCTCGGCCTCTCTCGTCCCTCCCGCCCTCATTTCCGAGCCTGTCCGGGCCATCCCGATTTCGAGAGGCGCGGAGCTTCAATGTAGCGGGATCACCGACCCAAGGCCGGTGATGACGTCGGAGGAGGGGCAGGATCTTCTGGAGCCTGCGTCGACCCTCCGCCCAAAAGACCCTGTGCGGGGAGCCGACGGGCTCTTGCAGCGTCATGGGCGAGGTTCGCTCCCGAATAGGGACGAATGACAGCAGCCGGTCGAGACCCCTGGAGAGTCCCGGCCAGAGCGCTATGGTTCAAGCAACCTCACACACGATTCGAACATGTCCCCAAAAAACGCTCCCTCCCTGAAGCCCGTCGATCAGCTGACCCTCACCGAAGCCCGTGCCGAGCACGACGATCTGGGACGCGAAATCGCGGAACACGACCGGCGCTATTACGAGGAGGACGCGCCCACCGTCTCCGATGCGGAATACGATGCCTTGCGCAAGCGCTACGAGGCGCTGGAGGGGATGTTCCCGGAACTCAAGACCACCGAGAGCCTGACCCAGAAGGTGGGCTCCAGAGCGTCCGAGAAATTCGCCAAGGTCCGGCATCGCGTCCCGATGCTCTCGCTCGCCAACGGCTTCGCCGACGAGGAGGTGGAGGAGTTCGTCGAGCGCATCCGCCGCTTCCTGCAATGGAAGGCCGATGCACCGCTGGTGTTCACGGCCGAACCGAAGATCGACGGTCTCTCGCTCAGCATCCGTTACGAAAAAGGACGGCTCGTCACGGCAGCCACGCGCGGCGACGGCGCGGAAGGCGAGGATGTGACCAACAACGCCCGCACGGTCGGCGACATTCCGCATGCGCTCAAAGGCTCGAATATTCCCGACGTGTTCGAGGTGCGCGGCGAGGTCTATCTGTCGCACAAGGATTTCGCGGCCATCAACGAGCGGCAGGAGGCGGCGGGCAAGCCGCTCTTCGCCAATCCGCGCAACGCGGCGGCCGGGAGCCTGCGCCAGCTCGATCCGAAGATCACCGCGTCGCGCCCGCTCTGCTTCTTCGCCTATGCCTGGGGCGAAGTGAGCGAGATGCCCGCCAGCACGCAATACGGCATGATGGAGGCGCTGCGGGGCTTCGGCTTCAAGGTGAACCCGCTCACGCGCCGCTGCTCCAGCGTCGCCGAGATGCTCGAGCATTACCATGCCATCGAGACGGATCGCGCCAATCTCGGTTACGACATCGACGGCGTGGTCTACAAAGTCGACGATCTCGGTCTGCAGCAGCGTCTCGGCTTCGTGTCACGGTCGCCGCGCTGGGCGCTCGCGCACAAGTTCCCGGCGCAGAAGGCCGTGACGGTGCTGGAGGGCATCGAGATCAATGTGGGCCGCACGGGCTCGCTCAATCCGATCGCGCGCCTGCGCCCCGTCACGGTGGGCGGCGTCGTGGTGTCGAACGCCACGCTGCACAACGAGGATTATATCAAGGGCATCGGCGGCAACGGCGAGAAGATCCGGGGCGGCGTCGACATCCGGATCGGCGATACGGTCATCATCAACCGCGCGGGCGACGTGATTCCGAAGGTGCTCGACGTGGTGTTGGAGAAGCGGCCCGCCGACGCGAGGCCTTACGAATTTCCCACCCAGTGCCCGGCCTGCGGCAGCCACGCGGTGCGCGAGGTCAATCCGCGCACCGGCAAGGAGGATGCGGTGCGCCGCTGTACGGGCGGACTCATCTGCCCGGCTCAGGCCCGCGAGCGCCTGAAGCACTTCGTGTCCCGCAATGCCTTCGACATCGAGGGCATGGGCGAGCAGCGCATCGACGAGTTCTACGAGGAGGGCCTCGTGCAGCGCCCGCAAGACATCTTCACGCTGGCGGAGCGCAATGCGCGCAGCCTCAAGCGGCTGGAGAACCGGGAAGGGTGGGGCGAGACCAGCGTGCGCAATCTCTTCGCGGCCATCGAGGCGCGGCGCTCGATCTCCCTCAACCGCCTGATCTTCGCCCTCGGCATCCCGCATGTGGGCGAAACCTCCGCGCGGCTGCTCGCGCGCCACTTCGGCACGTTCGAGGCCCTGCGCGAGGCCGCCAGGGCTGCCGCCGACCCGGACAGCGAAGCGCATGCGGAGCTGACCTCCATCGGGGGCATCGGGCCGGTGGTGGCGGAGGCCATCATCGAGTTCTTCAAGGAAGGGCACAACGAGGAGATGCTCGATGCCTTGCTGGCGCAGGTGACGGCCGAGCCGATGGAAGCGCCCGCCACGGTCAGCTCGCCGGTGGCCGGCAAGACCGTCGTCTTCACCGGCTCGCTGGAGCAGATGACCCGGGAGGAGGCGAAGGCCATGGCCGAGCGCCTCGGCGCCAAGGTGGCGGGCTCGGTCTCCAAGAAGACCGACCTCGTGGTGGCGGGTCCCGGGGCCGGGTCGAAGCTCGCCAAGGCGGCCGAGCTCGGGGTCCAGGTCATGGACGAGGACGGGTGGTTCGCCCTCGTGGGCCGGGGGTGAGACTTCTGTCCAAGACAGGAGCCCCCCGCCTGTGGCATGCTTCCTCCCATGACGGTGCTCACACCCGAGGTTTCGCTCGATCCTGACCTGACGGCGTCGGGCGATAGGACGCATTTCTGGCGGGTGCCGCGCTATCGCGGCCTCGATTGCCTGCGCGCGACCTTCCGCCGGTACTCCTATGCCCGTCACACCCACGAGACCTATGCGATTGCAGCCATCGTGGACGGGTGCGAGACCTTCTTCCACCGCGGGGAGCAGCACTATGCCGGCCCCGGGAGTGTCGCCATCGTCTGCCCGGACGAGGTTCACGACGGAGCCCCCTATGGCGGCGGCTTCGAGTACCGGACCTTCTATCCCTCAGCCGAGCTGATGCGGGACATCGCCGAGGACGTGGCGGGGCGCCCGCTCGCTCGCCCGCCCTGGTTCCCGCGCTCGGTGGTCGACGATCCCGAACTGGCGCTCGCCCATGCGGAGCTCCATGCCTGCCTGTCGGACGACGGGCATTGGGCCTCGGAGATGGAGCAGGACAGCCGCCTGATCGACTATCTAAGCCGCCTGATCGCCCGCTGGGCGGATCTCGATGGGCTTCCGGTCCTGCGCTACGGCACGCAAGGCATCGCACGGGCCCGGGACTACCTGGATGGGCATCTCGGCCAGGAGGTCGATCTCGCCGATCTCGCCCGTCTCGCAGGGTTGTCCCGAAGCCATTTCATCCGGGCCTTCGCCAAGGAAACCGGGTTCACGCCGCACGCCTATCTGGTGGACAGGCGCTTCAGGGCCGCGTCGCGGCTCCTCAGCCGGGGCGAGGCTCCCGGCGACGTGGCCGCCGCCTGCGGATTCTTCGACCAGAGCCACCTCAACCGGGTGTTCAAGGCGCGCATGGGGGTGACCCCCGGAGCCTACCGCGCAGCGTAGACCGCAATTTTATCCAAGACGCTTCCTCGTCACTGTCCCATAAGGGACGGGATGAGGACGCACATGGACCAGACCACCCCGTATTACCCCACCTACAGGCGCGAGATCCGTGCGGGCCTGCGCGATATCGCGCCCGTCGCGGTCGCCGCATTGCCCATCGGCCTTCTCTTCGGCGCGGTCGCCGCCGCCAAGGGGCTGTCGCCCCTGGAGGTCGCATTGATGTCCGCCTTCGTCTATGCGGGGGGCGCGCAATTCGCCGTCATCGAAGCCTGGGCCTATCCCGTGCCTCTTGCCGCGCTCACCTTCGCGACCCTGCTCATCAATGCGCGCCACGTGCTGATGGGGGCCTCGCTCGGGCCGAAGATGAAGGTCACCGGCATCCAGCGCTTCATCGCGTTCTTCTTCCTGACGGACGAGGCCTGGGCGCTGTCGGAGCGCCGCGCCCTGGAGCGCCCGGTCACCGGCGCCTATTGGCTGGCGATGGCTCTCGTCCTGTGGGGCAACTGGACCCTTTCGACCACATTCGGGGCCATGCTCGGTTCCTTCATGGGCGATCCGGCGCGCATCGGCGCCGACTTCGCCTTCACGGCGCTTTTCATCGGTCTCGTCGCGGGATTCGGGCGCAGCCGCGTGACCCTCGTCACCGTGGGCGTCAGCGCCGCCGTCGCCGCGCTCGTGCACCACTTCATCGGCGCGCCCTGGCATGTGGCGTCGGGCGCGCTCGCAGGTATCGCCGCAGCGTATCTCGCGGCTCCCAGGGAGGCGCGGCCATGAGCCTCGACACGACGACCCTTCTCGCCATCCTGGCCATGGCCCTGGTGACCTACCTGACGCGGATCGCGGGACTGTTCGTCGCCGACCGCCTCGTGCTCACGGGACGCGCCAAGGCGGCCTTCGACGCGATCCCGCCCGCCGTGCTGGTCTCCGTGATCGCGCCGACGGCGCTCACGACCGGTTGGGCGGAAGCGATCGCGGCCGCGATCACCGCTCTCGTCGCTTTCCGGTTGCCGCTGCTCGGGACGATCGCCGTCGGAGTGGTTTCGGTGGTGATCCTGCGCAACCTGATCTAGCCGATGGCCCGGGTGGCCTCGTCGAGCCAGCTCCTCGTCTCGGCATCCAGGTGCGGACCGATCTTCTCGCGCACCTTGGCGTGGTAATCGTTGAGCCATGCGATCTCGTCCGCACTCATGATCGCGGGCTCGACGAGCCGCAGATCGATGGGCGTGAAGGTCAGCGTCTCGAAGCCCAGCATCTCGCGGTCGCCGCCGGGGATCGTGCGGGGCTCCACGAGGATCAGGTTCTCGGTGCGGATGCCGTAGGCGCCGGGCTTGTAGAAGCCCGGCTCGTTGGACAGCATCATGCCGGCTTCGAGAGGCGTCGTGCCCGTCTTGGCGATGCGCTGCGGGCCCTCGTGGACCGAGAGATAGCTTCCGATGCCATGGCCGGTGCCATGGTCGAAATCGAGGCCCGCGTCCCAGAGGGGCTTGCGCGCGAAGGCATCGATCTGCGCACCCGTGGTGCCTTTCGGAAACACGGCGCGGGCGATGGCAATGTGGCCCTGCAGCACGCGAGTGAAGCGATCCTTCATCTCAGGGCTCGGCTCGCCCACGATGATCGTGCGCGTGATGTCCGTGGTGCCGTCCTCGTATTGCGCGCCGGAATCGATGAGGAAGATCTGGTCGGCTTCGATCCTGCGGTTGCTCGAAGCGGTCACGCGGTAATGGGGCAGGGCGGCATTGGGGCCCGCGCCCGAAATGCTCGGGAACGAGATGTTCTTCAGCGCCCCGGTCTCGACCCGGAAACGTTCCAGCCCCTCGACAGCATCGATCTCGGTGAGCCGCCCTGTGGGGGCTTCGCGGTCGAGCCAGGCGAGGAAGCGAGCCATCGCCACGCCGTCGCGCAGATGGGCGGCGTGCGAGCCCGCGATCTCGGCCTTGTTCTTCACCGCCTTCATGAGGGCAATCGGATCCGCGCCCACGTCCACCGCGCCGCCGGCCCCCTCGATGCGGCGGATCAGGGCCACGGCGCCCGTCGCCGAATCGACACGCACCTTGCCACCCTTCCGGCCGAGATCGTCGAGAGCGCCCTGGAACGCGCTGATGGGAGCGAACTCCGCGAGCTCGCCCACGGCCGCACCGGCCTCGTTGGTGATCTTCGCCGGGTCGAAGAACAGGGTCGCGCGGCCTTGCCGCGGCAGCACCGCGTAGCCGAGGGGCAGGGGCGTGTGGCCCACATCGCCGCCCCGCAGATTGAAGGCCCAGGCGAGATTGTGCGGGTCGGAAATCACCAGCGCATCGAGCTTGGCCTCGCCCATCTTTCCGCGGATGCGCTCCAGCTTCTCTTCGACCGTCTCGCCGGCATAGTCGAGGGGGTGAGGATACACCGGAGCCCGGGGAGGAGAGGGGCGGTCGATCCAGATCACATCGACGAGATTGATGTCGACGGGCGCCAGAGAGCCCCCGGCGCGCGCCGCCGCCTGCTCCAGACGCTTGAGATTGTCGCTCGTGTGAAGCCAGGGATCGTAGGCAAGGATGCCGCCTTCCGGCAGGTTCGCGGCAATCCAGTCCTCCGCCGACGTCGCGGCGAGCTGCACCGGAGTGATCACGGAGGTGTCCACCTGCTCGGCGGCCTGGACCGTATAGCGCCCGTCGACCACGAGAGCCGCCCTGTCCATCAGGATCACGGCCGTACCGGCCGAGCCTGTAAAGCCGGTGAGCCATGCCAGGCGCTCGGCGCTCTTCGGCACATATTCACCCTGGTGCTCGTCGGCGCGCGGCACGATGAAGCCGTCGAAGCCGCGACGGCCCAGCTCCGCGCGCAGCTTGGCGATATGAGCGGGGCCCTGGGAGGGAGAAGTCGTATCGTCGAAGAATTGGAACTGAGCCATCCGAACAGCACCGGAAACGGGAATGAGGAAGGCAGCACGCTATGCCGGAGACAGAAGGCCTGCAACCGCTATGCTGCGGAATGGCCTGCATATGCGGCAGGCATTCTGCCCGTCCGGAATGCGCCCTGTGCCTGGATGTTAACGTTTTGTGATTGTGCGCTGCAATGCGTGCATGGCTCGCATGCAGCCGAGCCGACTACTACTAAAGTCGGGTACGGCTTAAATATACCGTAACAAGAACAGAGGAACGCTGATCCGAAGGGTCTCAACACCAATCCGTTGGAGATGAGCCCATGACCACAGCCACTTTATCGCCCGTCTACGCAGATCGGAAACCGACCGCGTCCACGTTTTCGTTGATCGTCAAGAACGTTCTCAACGCTCTTGCCGAAAGCCGTGCCCGGAGCGCCGAGCGCGAGTTGCGCCGCTACGAAGCTCTCAGGGCAGACCTGAGCCGCAGGCAGGATCACTCTGCGGACTTCTTGATGCAGAGCAATGATCTGCCGCTCAAGATCTGAGACAAGAATTTTACTGGAAGAAGAGAGAAGCCATGTTGATCGTCGTTGCCCTGAAGACCATTCGCGAGATCGTCGCCGACAGCCTCAAGCTCCGCCGCGAGCTGCTCAAGCGCTACCCCGGCCTGATCGCCGAGTAAGCATCCAAACCGTCAATGGCGGGGTTGCGGACGCGCGCTGCCCCGCTTCAGCACGAGGGCTGCCCAGCCTTCGAGGTCGTACCGGCGCTGGAAATACCAGCCCTGATGCGCGTAAGCCGACAGCACGCCCGGAACATCGTGGGCGAGCAAACCTGACAGGATCAGCGTGCCGTCGCTGCTCGCCACCCGTGCGAGCGAGGGAGCCAGCATCCGCAGGGGCTTTGCCAGAATGTTAGCGAAGACCAGATCGAAATGGCCCGGCCGGTCGGCCTGCGCGTTGCGGGTGCCGGGACCGACATAGAGCCTCATCCACGGCCCGATGCCGTTGAGCCGCGCGTTTTCCTTCGCCACCCGCACCGCTTCCGGATCGATATCGCCCGCGACGACCGGACGCTTCAAAACCTTGGCCGCCGCGAAGGCCAGGATGCCGGTGCCGGTGCCGACATCGAGCACATGGCGCGGCGTGCGGATCTTCAGTTCATCCACGAAAGCCCTGAGGCAGCCCAGCGTTGTGCCGTGATGGCCGGTGCCGAAGGCGAGGCCCGCCTCGATTTCGATGGCGATGTCGTTGTCGCGGCGCTGAAACCGGTCATGGGCGCCGTGGACCAGGATGCGCCCGGCCCGCACGGGTTTGAGGCCCTCGAGGGACGCCTTCACCCAATCCTTCTGCTCCAAGGGCAGGAACACGCCCCTGTCCGCCTCGGCGCCGACGATGGGGCGCACCAGGTCGCGGATGGCGGCCTCGTTGGGCTCATGCGCGAAATAGGCCTCGAGGAGCCAAGGACCGTCCTCCTCCGTCTCGAAGGCGGCGACCGCCGTCTCGGCCGGATCGAAAATCTCTCCGATCAGATCCGTCATGGCGCGCGCGGAGCGCTCGTCCGTGGTGATGCGGAAGACATGAGTCGGGCGATTGGGGTGCAGACCTTCAAGCATGCGGCTGCTCTAGCACCCCCTGTGCTCTGTCTCAAGCGACCGTGAAGGATCGCCGAACCGGAACCGCCGCGAGTCCGATCCGTTTTGCAAGCCGAGGTTCCTGACAATCTTGTTTCACAGATGCTTGCAAGGCGGGTGCGCCCGCAGGAGATCCCCATGTCCGGACGACTTTTCGACAAGGCTGCCATCATCACCGGTGCCGGCACCGGTATCGGCGAAGCCATCGCCCTCAAGTTCGCCCGTGAGGGCGCGCGCCTTCTCCTCGTCGGCCTGCCCGACGATCCGGTGGAGGACGTGGCGCGCCTCATCAACGGGGCAGGGGGCTTCGCCGAGGTCTACCTCGGCGATATCGCGGAGGAGCATCATGCCCAGGCCGCCGTCGAGGCCTGCGTGAGCGCCTATGGCCGCATCGACGTGCTCGTCAACAATGCGGGCGTGTTCCTGGCGGTCGCCGAGACGCAGGATTACCCCATCGACAAGTTCGACGAGACCTTCCGCTCCAACGTGCGTTCTGTCTTTCTGATGACGAAGTTCGCCCTGCCTCACCTTCAGGAGACCCACGGCAACATCATTGCCACCGGTTCCGAAGCGGGCATGCTCGGTCATCCGAAGAACACGCCCTATGGCGGCACGAAGGCCTTCATCCATTCCTTCATTCGCGGCATCGCGGCCGAGCAGGTGCCGTACGGCGTGCGTGCGAACTGCGTCTGCCCGGGGCCCATCGACACGGCCTGGACCCACAAGTCCACGGGCCCGATGGATGCGGAACTGGCGACCATGATCACGCAGGCAACGCCGATGGGCCGCCGTGGCACTCCGGAGGAGGTGGCGAACGTGTTCTGCTTCCTCGCATCCGACGAGGCGAGCTTCGTCACCGGAGCGCTCTATACGGTCGATGGCGGCATCACGATCTCGAAAGGTCCCGTCGGGACGAAGGCGTCCTCGCACTTCAAGAAGCAGCCGAAGAGCACGTTGCCGACCCGCCATTCCCATGACGGATTGAAGAACAAGGATTACGAGACACTGACCTGATGCAGCATCCCTGCCGGAACTGGCGCCGGGTCAGACCGGCGTCAGATCCCGGGCGGCGTCGAGAACCTTGAGGCAGTCCTTCTCCTTCGCCATGTAGGCGCGCTGCGTATCCGTGATGTAATCGCGCACGATGGGCGCCGCGTCGCGCTTGCGGGCGAGCTGCATGTGGAAGACGAGCTGGCTGCCGGTGGTGAACATCGTCTCGGCGCTGATGAGATAGAATTCGAACATGCGGCAGAAGCGCTCGTCGTACATGGCCGCGATCCTCTCACGGTTCGCTTCGAAACGCCTGTGCCAGTGATTGAGGGTCTTCGCGTAGTGCAGGCGCAGGAACTCGAGATCGGTCACCCACAGGCTGTTTCGCTCGACGACCGGAAACACTTCCGACAGGGCCGGCGAATAGGCGCCGGGGAAGATGTATTTGCGCAGCCACGGGCTTGCCGTTCCGGGTGGGCTCATCTTGCCGATGGAATGCAGCACCATCAGGCCGTCGTCGTCGAGCAGCGCGTTGATCTTCGCGAAGAACTCACCGTAGTGATGCACGCCCACGTGCTCGAACATGCCGACCGAGACGATGCGGTCGAAGCGCCTGTCCATCTTGCGGTAGTCGAGAAGCTCGAAGCGCACGCGATGCGACAGGCCCGCGCGCCGTGCCTTCTCGTTCGAGAGCTCGTATTGCTCCTTCGACAGCGTGACGCCGGTCACGTCGACATCTTCCATCGCCGCGAGATAAAGAGCGAGATCGCCCCAGCCGCTGCCGATGTCGAGAATCTTGAGCCCCGGCTTCAGCTGCAGTTTGGACGCGATCAGCCGCAGCTTGTTCTGCTGAGCCTCTTCCAGAGTATCGCCATCGTTGATGAAATAGGCGCAGGAATATTGCATGCCCTTGTCGAGGAAGAGCTTGTAGAAATCGTTCCCGAGGTCGTAGTGATGCGCGACGTTCTGCTGCGCCTTGCCGACGGGATTGGCCTGCTGAAACCGTTTGACGGTGCGGGAGATGCCCTTCAGCACGCTTTGCAGCGGGTAGTTGGCCAGGGTCGACCGGTTCTGGGAGAAGAGGTTCAGGAAGTCCCGCAGGGTGGACCCGTCCTCGAAGCTCATGCGGCCGTCCATATAGGCCTCGCCCGCGTGCAGCTCCGGATTGAGGAAGAGCTTGCGATAGAGCGAGCGGTCCGTGATGCGCATGGTGACGTTCAGGCCCGGCTTCACGCCGCCGAAGACGTGCACGCCGCCTTCCGCGTCGATCACCTTCAGAGTCCCTGTGCGGACGAAGGATTTCAGCATGTGGGACAAGGGAAACATGAGTACCTCTCTCGATCAGACCCGCGCGATGCGAATGGTTCCACAGCTACCCGCCGGGTGCTAGAGGTGAAATGCAGATCAGAACTAGTCTAAAGTACGGGTTCTCATAGGTGAAATCGGGAACATCCGCGAATTGCTCTTGTTGGAAGGCTGACACTCCTAGGGGGCTAGGAGAGCCGTCACATCCAATTCACACAGGAGCACGCCTATGTTCTTCCGTCAGCGGCAGATGGCCTATCATGCCAAGCCTGAACGGCCCGATCCTCTCTTCGCCAAGATGCTGCAGGAGCCCCTCGGCGGCCAATGGGGCGAGATCAGCGTCATGATGACGTATCTCTTCCAGGGCTGGAACTGCCGCGGTCCGCAGAAATACAAGGACATGATCATGGACATCGGGACCGAGGAGATCGGTCACGTGGAGATGCTCGCCACCATGATCGCGCGCCTGCTCGAGACCTCCCCCGTCGAGCAGCAGGAGGACATGGCGAAGAACTCCATCGTGGGCGCCGTGATGGGCGGCGCGCGCGTGGAAGATGCCATTGTGGCCGGCATGAACCCGCAGCACATGATCGTGTCCGGCCTGGGCTCCCGGCCCTCCGACAGCATCGGCAATCCGTGGACCGCGACCTACATCATCGCAAGCGGAAACCTGCTCGCCGACTTCCGCTTCAACGTCACGGCGGAAAGCCAGGGCAGGCTTCAGGTTGCCCGTCTCTACAACATGACGAACGATACCGGCGTGCGCGACATGCTGGCGTATCTGCTCGCCCGCGACACCATGCACCAGAACCAGTGGCTCGCGGCCATCAAGGAACTGGAGGAGGATGGGCTCGAGACGACGCCGGTCCCCTCGAACTTCCCGCAGAACCTGGAGAAGAGCGAAGTCGCTTACCAGTTCCTCAATCACTCGGAGGGCGTGGAAAGCCAGGACGGCCGCTGGGCGAACGGTCCCTCGCCGGATGGAAAGGGCCAGTTCACCTATGTGGATCGCCCCCCGGCCTATACCGAGGATGAAGGGCAACTCAGCCAGGTCGATCCGCGGGTCTACGGCACCCCCGCCATGCCGGTTCCGCCGGCCGCTGCGGAATAGATATTCGCGTTCATCGCAATTCCTTGCTTTCGTCATGCCCGGGCTTGTCCCGGGCATCCATGTCTTCATGGCGCGACGCTTCCAGGACGTGGATGGCCGCACCAAACGCGGCCATGACGAGTGGCTTCGATCCAGAGGCTACGCCAGCGCTTCCACGAAGCTGTCGAGCACCATCTTGCGTCCCGCCTTGTCGAACTCGACCGTGAGCTTGTTGCCGTCGACCGCCTCGATGGTGCCGGGGCCGAATTTCGAGTGCAGCACGCGTCCGCCCACGGCGAAGCCTGAGCCGCCTGTCGACTTCGCCACCAGTTCACCTTCGATCATCATCGGCCCGCGCCTGTCGCCGGAGCGGCGGGCGGAATAGCCGCCGTCCTCGGTGCCGGCGCGATGCGCCTGCGCGCGCTGCCAGCCGGGCGTCTGATAGGACGATCCGCTGAAAGGCTGCATGCGGTCGAAGCGCGAGCCGCCGCCATATCCGCCATAGGAGAAGTTCGCGGGCGCTTCCACGATCTCCACGTTCGCCTCCGGCAGATCGTCGACGAAGCGGCTCGGCACGGTCGAGTTCCACAGGCCGTGGATGCGGCGGTTCGACGCGAAGTAGATCTTCGCGCGTCGCCGCGCGCGGGTGAGGCCCACATGGGCCAGGCGGCGCTCCTCCTCCAAGCCGGCGCGGCCGCTTTCATCGAGCGCGCGCTGGTTGGGAAACAGCCCTTCCTCCCAGCCCGGCAGGAACACCGTGTCGAATTCGAGCCCCTTGGCGGCATGGAGCGTCATCAGGCTCACGCGCTCGGCGGTGTCGCTCTCGTTGGCCTCCATCACGAGGGAGACGTGCTCCAGGAAGCTCTGGAGATCCGGGAACTCCTCCATGGAGCGCACCAGTTCCTTCAGGTTTTCGAGGCGTCCCGCGGCATCGGCGGATTTCTCCTTCTGCCACATGTCCGTATAGCCGGATTCCTCCAGCACGGTCTGGGCGACTTCCGACTGCGACTGGGTCTCGGAGAGCTTCGACCAGCGCGAGAAGGAGATGAGAAGGTCGCGCAAGGTCGCGCGCGGCTTCGGCTTCAGCTCGTCGGTCTCGACGAGGAACCGCGCCGCTTCCATCAGCGGCACCCGCGCGGCCCGCGCATGGTTGTGCAGCACCTGGATCGTCGCGTCGCCCAGGCCACGCTTGGGGACATTGACGATGCGCTCGAAGGCGAGATCGTCGGCGGGCTGGTTGACGACGCGCAGGTAAGCCAGCGCATCGCGGATTTCCGCGCGTTCATAGAAGCGCGGGCCGCCGATGACCCGGTAGGGCACGCCCAGCTGCACGAGCCGATCCTCGATCTCGCGCATCTGTGCCGAGATGCGCACGAGGATCGCAATTTCCGACAGCGGGTGCTTCCTGGCGTGCAGCGCTTCGATCTCCTCGCCGATGAGGCGCGCCTCGTCCTCGGAATCCCAGGCGCCGGTGATCGTGACCTTCTCGCCGAGCTCGTCCTCGGTGCGCAGGGTCTTGCCGAGGCGTCCCTGGTTCTTGGCGATCAGCACGGAGGCCGCGGAGAGGATGTGGCCGGTGGAGCGATAGTTGCGCTCGAGCCGGATCACGGTCGCGCCCGGAAAGTCGTGGTCGAAGCGCAGGATGTTGTCCACCTCCGCGCCGCGCCAACCATAGATCGACTGGTCGTCGTCGCCGACGCAGCACAGGTTCTTGTGCTTCTGGGCGAGCAGGCGCAGCCAGAGATACTGCGCGACGTTCGTATCCTGGTACTCGTCCACCAGCATGTAGCGGAAGCGGTTCTGGTACTGTTCGAGGATGTCGGGATGCTCGCGCCAAAGGCGCAGGCATTCGAGCAGCAGGTCGCCGAAATCCACCGCGTTGAGAACCTTCAGCCGGTCCTGATAGGCCCGGTAGAGCCGCGCGCCCTTGCCGTTCGCGAAGGCCCCCGCTTCGCCGGCGGCGACCTGGTCGGGACCGAGGCCGCGGTTCTTCCAGCTGTCGATCAGGCCCGCGAGCTGGCGCGCGGGCCAGCGCTTCTCGTCGATGCCCTCGGCCTCGATCACCTGCTTCATCAGGCGAAGCTGGTCGTCGGTGCCCAGGATGGTGAAGTCGGAGCGCAGGCCCACGAGCTCCGCGTGACGGCGCAGGACCTTGGTCCCGATGGAGTGGAAGGTGCCGAGCCATTGCATGCCTTCGGCCACCTCGCCGATGGCCCGGCCGATGCGCTCTCGCATCTCCCGGGCGGCCTTGTTGGTGAAGGTCACGGCCAGGATCTGCGACGGCCAAGCTCTGCCGGTGGCGATCAGATGCGCGATTCGGGTGGTGAGCACGCGGGTCTTGCCCGTGCCGGCGCCGGCGAGCACGAGGACGGGGCCCTCGGTGGCCTCCACGGCTGCGCGCTGCTCCGGGTTCAGGCCGTTCAGATAAGCCGATTGCGGTGCGACGGCAGCCCGGGCGCGGGCGCTCAGGGAGCCGGAGGACGGCTGGTGCGCCAGATCGTCCGAGAACGGGCCATCGTGGGGATCGGGGCTGTTATCAGGCTGATTCATCGGCGCGACCATGGATCAAAAGGCGAACGGCGTCGAGCCCGTAAATGCCTTTTGACCCGAAGCGGTTTGAGGCTGCCGGCGTTGCCGGGGAGGGATCCGGTCGCCATATGAGGATGAAAGGCTTTCGAAGGAATGGGTCCATGCGTTTCTTAGTCACGGCTGCAGCCTGCCTCGGCCTCGTTCTGCCCATGGCCGCCGAGGCGCAAACGTCGCGGTTGCCACGCAAAAGCGTCAACGAGCGGCAGGTGGAAGACATCAACCGGAACATCCGGCAGGAGCAGCGCCTGAAAAACCTGGAGGGTCAGATCCAGGTGGAGCAGAACCTGATGCGGCAGAACATCGACCGGCAGAGGCTGTTTTCGACGACGCCTTCGCCCTTCCGCAACTGCCCCGTCGGGGCAGCGGGCTGCTAGAGCCGGGTGCTTTGGAGCGCAGCGACGCGGCCATGGTTGTCGTCGCGCTTCCCCTATGAAGCATGCTTCCTGTCGGAAGCAGTCTCCACTGCCAGCCGAGCCTGCTTCCTGGAGCTGGGCAGTGACTCGGCTCGAGGTTCGGTGTTAGTGCCGCGTGCCGGAGGCGAGCAGGGCTTCGTGTTTCCCGAGCCGGGCCGGAATGCCGATGATGCGCCCCAGGGACTGAGGTTTCGCGAGCCGCGCATGGGCCGCCTTCATCACGGCGAGATTGGCCGCGATGTCGTCCGGAAAGGGACAGACCTTGCGTGTCGTCATGTCCACGTGGAGGAACAATGCCTCCAGGCTGGCGGCGACCCAGCCTTCCTCCGCATGGCGGATTTCCATGTAGCAATGGATGCGCTTTTCGTCGCAATCGACGAGTTGAAGGGTCACCCGAGCCGGATCGCGGGCCATCAGCTCGCGCCTGTAGAGAGCATGGGTCTCGGCGGCGAAGAAGGAGGCTTTGCGCTCCTCCATGTATTCGCGACCCAGGCCCACGAGGCCAAGGGCCTCGTCCGAGGCACGGTCGAACATCACGTGGTAAAAGGCCATGTTCAGGTGGCCGTTATAGTCGATCCAGTTTGGCTCGACCCGCATCGTGGACGACACGAAGGGGGCGAAGAAGAACACGGGAGTCTTCCTCTCCATGGTCAGTTCTCTCCCTCAGCGCCGATCGCGACCATCAGCCCTCCATCACGGGATAGGAATGTTAGCACGTATCCGCCGGCCGTGCATAGGCTTTTCGCCCCATCTGCCTCTCAGAGTATTGCGTTAGGGCAGGTTTTGGTAGGTATGGATAACGAGAACCGCAACCGGAAACTGCACAGCCATCATGAACGCTCCCCTCTCGCCCATGCGCCCCAAGCCATCGGAAGCCGCCATTTCCTCCCTTGCGGCAGAACTCTCCAGCCGTTTCGGTGACCGTGTGGCAACCTCCGCCGCCGTGCGGGAGCAGCATGGGCACACGCTCACCTGGGTGAAGAACCAGCCGCCGGACATCGTGGTCTATGCGCGCACGACCGAGGAGGTGTCCGAGATCGTGAAGCTCTGCGCGGCCAAGGGCGTTCCGATCATTCCGTTCGGCACGGGCACGTCCCTCGAAGGCCACGTCAATGCGCCCAACGGCGGCGTCTGCATCGATCTGAGCCTCATGACGGCGATCATCGCGGTCCACGAGGAGGATCTCGACTGCGTGGTCGAGGCGGGGGTGACCCGCAAGGCCCTCAACGAGTTCCTGCGGGACAAGGGGCTGTTCTTCCCCATCGATCCGGGCGCAGACGCGTCCATCGGCGGCATGGTGGCGACCCGCGCCTCCGGCACCAACGCGGTCCGCTACGGCACGATGAAGGATGTGGTGCTCGCGCTGACGGTGGTGCTGCCGAACGGCGAGATCGTCAAGACCGCGAGCCGCGCCAAGAAGAGCTCGGCAGGCTACGACCTCACCCGCCTGATGATCGGCTCGGAGGGCACCCTCGGCATCATCACCGAGATCACCCTCAAGCTTCATGGCATTCCGGAGGCCATCTCGGCCGGGATCTGCCCCTTCCCGACGGTGAAGGCCGCCTGCGACGCGGTGATCATGACCATCCAGTCCGGCATCCCGGTGGCGCGCATCGAGCTGCTCGACGAGGTCCAGGTGAGGGCGGTGAACCTACATTCTAAGCTCGCCCTGCCGGAGAGTCCCCTGCTTCTGCTGGAGTTCCACGGCACCCATGCCGGCGTGCAGGAGCAGGCCGAGCGCTTCGGGGACATCGCGGCTGAATTCACCGATCAGCCCTTCGAATGGGCCACGAAGCCCGAGGAGCGCTCGCGCCTCTGGCAGGCCCGGCACGATGCCTATTGGGCTGCGCGCGGCCTTCGTCCCGGCGCGCAATCGGTCGCGACGGACGTCTGCGTGCCGATCTCCCGCCTGGCGGAATGCGTCGACGAGACGAAGCGCGACATCCTGGCCAGCGGCATGATCGCTCCCATCGTGGGCCATGTGGGAGACGGCAACTTCCACGTTCAGCCCCTGGTGAACGCGGATGACCCTGCGGAAGTCGCCGCCTGCGAGGCTTTCGTGGACCGCCTGGTCAAGCGCGCGGTCGCCATGGAAGGAACCTGCACGGGCGAGCATGGCGTGGGCCAGAAAAAGATGAGATATCTGGAAATCGAGCACGGAGAGGCCGCGCTCGACCTCATGCGCGTCTTGAAACGGGCGCTGGACCCGCACAACATCATGAATCCGGGTAAGATCGTTGCGCTTTGACGGTGGAAGGAGCGCCCGGTGTGCTCCCGATCGCATGATCGATAGGCTAGAGAGCTAGAGTGAAACGGAGAAACCAACCCTCTTGCGCGATTTCCTGACGATCATCGCTGCCATCGTGATCCTGATCCTGGCGATTGCCGTCGCGGCCCCTCCTTTCATCGATTGGAAGGATTACCGCGAGACCATCGACGGGATGATCTCGCGCGCGTCCGGCACGGAAGCCCGGACGGAGGGGGAAATCTCGATCCGCCTCCTGCCCGAGCCAAGGATCATTCTCGATCGCCTGCGGCTTGGCGGCAAGACGCCGGATTCTCCTACCCTCACGGCAGACGATGTCCTGGCCGAAATCGCCCTGACGCCGCTCCTGCGGAGCGAGGTGCGGTTCACCGAGACCCGGGTCGGCCGGGCCGATATCCTGGTCCCGGTCTCCGGGAAGGGCGACTGGCGCCTGCCGCCCGACCTCGTCTCCGGCAGCGCGCGCGGCCGTGAATGGGCCATCGACAGCCTCAGTATCGGCCAGCTCCTGGTCACCACCCAGGCGGCCACGACGGGCCATACGAACCAGGCCTTTGCGGAAAACGTCCAGATCGAGGGGGAGAGGCTCATCGGCCCCTGGCGGGTCGAGGGCACCACGGCCGGCGTTCCCTTCCGGCTGGTCACGGGCGAACTCGCCGAGAACAAGACCGTCCAGGTCAAGCTCACGGGGGGCGGGGACGTCTATCCGCGCTTCGATATCGAGGCGCGTCTTGCCCTGGACAATCCGTCGCCGGGAACCACCATTCCGGACGTCGCCGGCAAGGCCAAGGTGCTGTTCGGGCCTCCGGCGCAGATTGCCGCCGCGGGCATTCCCATCCCGATCGCGGTGGAGACGGATTTCAAGACCGCCGACGGCGTGGTGGCGCTGGAGGGCGTCAACCTGGAAGCGGGCGAGGGCGGGGCGAGCCTGCGGATGACCGGCACGGGCAGCATCGGCATCACGGATCCCCGCATCGCCTTGAAGCTCGAGGGACGGCGGCTCGATGCCGACAGCTTCGTCCTGTCCTCCAACGGCCGGGACTTCGCCTCTCGTCTCAAGGAATGGTCTCTGCCTCCCGTCTCCGTTCCGATCGATCTCGATCTCAAGATCGACAGCATCGGCCTGGGGCAGGAGGACCTGACGAACGCCAGTCTCCGCCTGTCGGTCGAGCGTGGAAAAGCGCGCGTCGAACGCATCGAATTCCATGCGCCGGGCGAGACGCGCGTCGCGCTCGAAGGTCAGCTCGGCTTGACGACGCAGGGCGGCATCGAAGGTAAGGTGGCATTGGCCTCCAACGCCTCGGACCGGCTCGCACGCTATCTCAACCGGATCAAGATCCGCTCGCCGTTCCTCGACATGCTCGACGGGCGCCCGGTCGAGGCGTCGTCCGACGTGGTCTTCAGCAATCCCGTCCTGTCCCTCAACCGGATGCGTGTGAAGATCGGCGATGCCATCACGACGGGCAACCTGCGCTACACCACGCCCGAAGCCGACGAGCGCGGCAAGCTCGAGGCGCAGATCGCGATCCAGAACCTCAATCTCGATCAGCTGCCGCAGGTCTCCAGCGTCTTCGACGCGACCCGGAACGTCGATGTCGGGTTCATCCTCGAAGCGCGCGGCGTCAGCGCGGGAAAGAGCTCCGCGAACGGCCGCATCACGGCACGCGTTCTCTCCGACGGGCAGGCGTTGCTCGTCGAGAATCTCGACATCGTGGATCTCGCGGGTGCCAACGCCCGGGTGAGCGGGCGCATCGCGCCCGACGGCTCGGGCAGCATCAACGGCAAGGTGACGGCGCAACGCGCCGCGCCCCTCATCGACCTGATCGGGAGCGTATGGATCGGCGGCGTTTCCAAGCTGGTGCCGTATTTCCTGCGTGAGGGCGCCCTCGACGTGCAGGTCGGATCCGAGCGCGTGGCTCCGCCTGCGGGCTCGACGGAACTGCGCCTGCGCACGACCATGAAGGGCACCGCGGCAGGCGGCACCATCGAGGGCAGCGTCGACTCCGTCGATGGCCGCACCGAGAGCCTCAACCTTTCGCTCGCGACCGGGAACACGGGGCGTTGGGTGAACCGCACCAACATGGCGGGGCTTGCCCGTCCGTCCCGGATCGACCTGCGCGGCACCCGCGTCGGCTCCGGTCAGTTCAACGTCACCGTCGCAGGCGACGTCGCGGGCGCACAGATCAGCACCCTGAGGCCTTTCGCCTTGAGCGAGAGCGACGACGTCGTGGACAGCGGCGAGGCGGAATTCGTGACGGCGGACGTCACGCCGTTCATGCTGCTTCTGGGCGACGGTGCCGGAGTGAAGGCCCCTGTGCCGGTCAAAGCGCGCGTGACGCTGGGGCGCGTGCGCGACGCGAGCCATCTCGACGTCACGGGACAGGTCGCGGGCAATGCCGTGCAGGCGAGCCTCAATGTCCGCTCCCGCTCGGAGATCGACGGCGAGGTCTCCCTCGACAGGCTTTCCTTGCCCTGGCTGTCGGCGGCCCTCGCGTTGAACGTCCCGGGCGATCCGAACGCCACCGCCATCTGGTCCAACGCGAGGTTCGGGCAGAGCGGCCGTCTCGTGAGCGGCGGGCAGGTGACGTTCCGGATCGGCGCGCTCGATCTGGGGCGCGGCATCCAAGGCACCCGCGCGAGCTTCGTGCTCGAGGCGCAGCCGGACGGCATCTCCGTCCGCAATCTCGACGCCAGTATCGGCTCCGGCCGTCTGACGGGCTCCACGACGATCACGCGCCAAGGGGCCACGGCGACGGTGGTCGGCGAGGGCGCTCTCGATAGCGTGCCTCTCTGGGCTGTGGTTGGGCCGACACCCATCGAGGCGCTTCTCTCGGGCAATCTGAGGTTCGGCACGGCGGGCGAGAGCATGTCGCAGCTTATCGCCGCACTCGGTGGGGCGGGCGATTGGAGGATTACGAGGCTGCGCGTCCCCTCCGCCGATCCCGCCGTGTTCGACCGGGCTCTCAGGCAGGCGCTCGCCGAAAACGAGCCTCTCGTCGAAGGCAAGGCCGAAGCCATCATCAATGCGGAGCTGGGGCGTTCAGCTCTCCTCGCGCAAACGGTCACCACGTCGGCGGCGATCGTCGGCGGATCGCTGCGGCTTTCGCCCTTCGTGGTCGAGAGTGGACCCTCGACCTGGCAAGGCGCGGTGACGTTCGACCTCAAGACGCTCGAACTCGACGCGCGCGGGTCCCTCGTGGCCAGAACGTCGCCGGCGGGCTGGTCCGGTGCTCCTCCGTCCATCGGGCTGGGCTGGCGCGGCCTGCTCGCAAATCCGGTGCGTGACGTCGATGCAGGCCCGTTCCGCAACGGGCTCGCGGCCATCGTGCTCAAGCGCGAACTCGAAAAGATCGAGGCCTTCGAACGGGCCGCCGCCGAGCGCCAGCGCCAGATCCAGGCGCAGCAAGAGGCGGAGCGGCAGCGGGCGCGGGCGGCCGCCGAAGAGGCCGCACGCCAGGCCAGGGCGCAGGCCGAGGCCGAAAGGGCGCGCCTCGATGCGGAGCGGCTGCAATCCGAGCAGCAGCGGCAGCCGGAGGGCCGGACGCCAGCGACCCCGCAGACGTCGCTGCCGCCCCTGAATCCTCCGGTCGAGCTGGGTGCGCCCCCGTCCGTCTACGGCAACCCTGAGCGGTAAGGACAGTTCTTGGAGTGACGGCGCTCTGAAACCGTCCTCAGCGATTGCGCAGATCCATCAGCACGAACACCCGAATGGCGGAGGAGAGGTTCTGCTCCCCGCGTTCGGCGTCGATGCGCCCGATCAAGGCCTGGAGGGAGAGCTTTTCGCGTTCGGCGATCTCGCGCAGGACCTGCCAGAACGCTTCCTCGAGCGAGATGCTGGTCCGGTGACCGGCAATCGAGACGGAGCGCTTGAGGATGCCCGCACCCATTCAAGGCGTCTCTTCGTCGTCGCGTTTGTGGGAGTCGATCCGGCGCTGCGCCAGCTCCCGCTCGGCCTTGGTCAGGTTCTTCTCCGCCTTCGTGCGGCCGAAGGCGATGCGGTTCTGCTCGGCGCGGGCCTCTTTCTCGGCCCGCGCCTTGTGCTTGCGCGCCTGGCGCAGATTGATGATCTCGGCCATGCGCGGGAGCCTATCTCATTCGCCCGGCTGAAGCATCGTCTCGGGACGAACGACGGCCTCGAAATCCGCTTCGGAGACACCGGCCTTGAGGGCCTCTTCCTTCAGCGTCGTGCCGTTCTTGTGAGCGGCCTTCGCGATGGCGGCGGCCTTGTCGTAGCCGATGGTCGGAGCCAGCGCCGTCACGAGCATCAGGGAGCGCCCCATCAGCTCCGCGAGACGCTCCTTGTTCGGCTCGATGCCGACGACGCAGTTGTCGGTGAAGCTGATCGCTCCGTCCGCGAGAAGGCGGATCGACTGCAGAACGGCGTTCACGATCACCGGCTTGAACACGTTGAGCTCGAAATGGCCCTGGCTGCCGGCGAAGGTCACCGTGGTCTGGTTGCCCGCCACCTGGCAGCACAGCATCGTCATGGCCTCGGCCTGGGTGGGGTTCACCTTGCCGGGCATGATCGACGAGCCGGGCTCGTTCTCGGGCAGCGAGATCTCGCCGATGCCCGACCGCGGGCCGGAGCCCATCAGGCGGATGTCGTTGGCGATCTTGAACAGTCCGGCGGCGAGGCTCGCCAGCGCGCCGTGCGTGTAGACGAGCGCGTCGTTGGAGGCGAGCGCCTCGAACTTGTTGGTCGCCGAGGTGAAGGGCAGGGCTGTCAGCTCCACGACCTTAGCGGCGAAGCGGTCCGCGAATTCCGGATGGGCATTGAGGCCTGTGCCGACGGCGGTGCCGCCCTGGGCCAGCGCGTAGATGCCGGGCAGGGTCTGCTCGATGCGGGCGATGCCGAGGCGCACCTGCGCCGCGTAGCCGGAGAATTCCTGGCCGAGAGTGACCGGCGTCGCATCCTGCAGGTGCGTGCGACCGATCTTCACGAGGTCCTTGAAGGCCTCGGACTTCGCCTCGAGAGCCTTGAGCAGGTGCTTGAGGGCCGGGAGAAGGCGGTCGTTGATCTCGCGTGCCACGGCGATGTGCATGGCGGTGGGGAACGAGTCGTTCGACGACTGGCCCATATTCACATGGTCGTTGGGGTGAACGGGCTTCTTGCTGCCACGCTCGCCGCCGAGGCGCTCGATGGCGAGGTTCGAGAGCACCTCGTTCATGTTCATGTTTGACTGGGTGCCCGAGCCGGTCTGGTAGACCACCAGCGGGAACTCGCCGTCATGCTTGCCCTGCACCACGTCCGCGGCCGCCGAGGCGATCGCGTCGGCCAGACGGGGATCGAGCTTGCCGAGATCCTTGTTCACGAGCGCGGCGGCTTGCTTCACAATGGCCAGCGCGTGGACGAGGGGGAGCGGCATCCGGTCCGTGCCGATGCGGAAATTCTGGAGAGACCGCTGCGTCTGAGCGCCCCAGAGCTTGTCGGCGGGAACTTCGATGGGGCCGAAGGTATCTGTTTCGGTGCGGGTTGAGGGCGACATCCTGACCTCTTTCGATGGAGTTGCGTGTTCTTATCTCAAACTCAGGCTCTCGCAACAGCGAAGGCCGCATGAAAGTGGTGTAAATTCGGATGACCGACACCCTGAACGCCCCCCTGTTTCGACCGCCGGCCCCGAAGCCAAGGACGGAGCCGCTCGGGACCTTGGCCTTTTTGAGGGCCGTGCGTGAAAACCCCATCACCACCTGGATGGAGCAGCACTTCGAGGAGCTGGTCCTCACGGGCGATGGAGCCCTCGGTCGCCTGACCGTGGTGCACGACCCTGCCATTATCCGCCATGTCCTTCTCGACAATGCGGCCAATTACCGGAAAGACGACCTTCAGGTCCGGATCCTCGCTCCGGGCCTGGGGCGCGGTCTCGTCACCGTCGAAGGCGAGGAGTGGAGGCTTCAGCGGCGCACCATCGCGCCACTCTTTACGCCCCGCAATGTCGGGAGCTTCTTCCCGGCCATGACCGGCGCGTCGGAGCGCCTCATCAGGCGTTGGCGAAGACGCCCGGAAGGCCGCGTGGTCGATGCCTCGCTGGAGATGACCCGCGTCACCCTCGATGTGCTGGAACGGACGATCTTCACGCATGGGGTGAAGCGCGACCCGGATGCCCTCGGGCGGGCGATCACGCGCTACTTCAACAGCCTGGGGCGAGTCGATCCCCTCGACATCTTTGGGTTCCCGGACTGGATTCCGAGAATCGGCCGCTGGCGTGCCAGACCGGCCATCCGTTTCTTCGAGGAGACCGTCAACGAGCTCATCACAACCCGAAAGGCACTGCTTGCCCGCGGAGAGCCTGCTCCGCGGGATCTGCTGACCCTTCTCCTGGAGGCGTCGGATCCGGAAACCGGGAAGGGGCTGAGCGATACCGAGGTGCGGGCGAATATCGTGACCTTCATCGGGGCGGGGCACGAGACGACTGCCAATGCGCTGTCCTGGTCGCTCTATCTGCTGTCTCAGGATGAGCGGGTCCGCACCCGGATCGAGCAGGAGGCGGACGAGGTGTTGGGGCAGGGGCCATTCGAGCCTCACCATCTCGAGCGGCTCGTCTATACGCGCGCGGTCATCGATGAGGCGATCCGCCTCTACCCGCCCGCCCCCTATATGAGCCGGACCGCGATCCAGGATGATCAGGTCGGGAGCCTGCATATTCCGGCCGGCTCGATGGTGGCGATCGCGCCCTACGTCCTACATCGGCACCGGAGGCTGTGGGACCAGCCCGACGCCTTCAGGCCCGAGCGGTTCCTGCCGGAGGAGAAGGCCCGGATCGACCGCTTCGCCTACCTGCCGTTCGGGGCTGGTCCCCGGGTCTGCATCGGAGCGAGCTTCTCGCTGCAGGAGGCTGTCGTCGTGCTGGCCACCATCGTGCGGACGGTGCGGCTCGATCTGGTCGAGGGGCACGAGGTCATGCCCCAGCAAAGAATTACCCTGAGACCGAAGGGAGGCCTGCCGATGCGCCTGACGTATCGCTCGCCGTGAGGGACGGCAAACCGGCACTCCTCATGCACGGCGGCCATTCCGGTCCGGGGAGGGTATTCAGAGCGGGACCGCGAGCGGTCAGTTCTTCTTGCGGAAGGCGTCGAGGCTCACGACCTCGGCGCTGCCGGAGGAGCCCGCGTCGGCCGCATCCGGCTTGGGGTTCGACTTGGGGGCGGAGGGTGTCTCGCTCGGCCTCTGCTCGACCTTGGCCGGAGCTTTCTCGGGCGCCGGTTTCTTCTCCGCGGCCGGGACAGGCTTGCGCGGCTGCTTCAGCTCTACCGGCTCCGAGGGAGGGCGGATCGGCTGCGGGGCAGGGGGAGCCTCGGCGATTTCCTCCTCCTCGTCGTCCTGGCCGTCGAACTTGAGGCCGAATTGGACCGAGGGGTCGAAGAAGCCGGTCAGCGCATCGAACGGAATGAGCAGCCGCTCGGGAACGCCGGAGAAGGAGAGACCCACCTCGAAGGTGTGCTCGGTGACGTTCAGATCCCAGAACTGATGCTGGAGGACGATGGTCATCTCCTGAGGATACTTCTCGCGCAGGCGGTTCGAGAGGCGAACGCCGGGAAAGTCCGTCTGGAAGGAGATGTAGAAATGGTGCTCGCCCGGAAGGCCGTCCTTGCCGGCATCGATCAGCACTTTGCGCACGACGCCCTTCAGCGCGTCCTGCACCAGAAGATCGTAGCGGATCAGGTCTTTTCCGGCCATAGGCGATCCCTATTGAGAGATTGAAGTGGAGGCTTCTGTTGCCAGGTGCCTCCGAACCCCGCCTAACGGTGCTACCCGCTAGGGCTTTGAATCGGCTTTGGGGACTGCTTACGCAGCCACCGCGACCGGAGCATAGTTGTCGTTGGCAACTATTGAATCGGCCCGATATCGGCGGAACCATGCCGAGCGAAAGTCTATCCTTTACGCCCTCGTCGATCCTATTTCGCCCCCGCCGAAGCCCAAGTCGATCTTGAGCTTTGGTGGAGGCGCCGGGTACCGCCCCCGGGTCCGATGGGTTTATTCCGATAGCCGTTTATCGCCATAGCCGACCTTGCGGCCGGCAAACCCAATATAGGTGCCGCCGATCGAATTTGAAAGAGCGGGGATAACCCGAAAGGGGGGGAAAAGTGACTCGGCAACGGCGAGGGCGATGTCCTATCATTGAGACAGGAGCACCTCATGCAAGCCTATCACGATCTTCTCCGCCGCATCATGGACGAGGGCGTCCGCAAGGACGACCGCACCGGAACCGGGACGATTTCCGTCTTCGGCCATCAGATGCGCTTCGATCTGAGCCAGGGCTTTCCGCTCGTGACGACGAAGAAGCTGCACCTGCGCTCGATCATTCACGAGCTGCTCTGGTTCCTGAAGGGCGACACCAATATCCGCTACCTGCAGGAGAACGGCGTCACCATCTGGGACGAATGGGCCGACGAGAACGGCGATCTCGGGCCCGTCTACGGCAAGCAGTGGCGCTCCTGGGCGAAGCCCGACGGCGGCACGGTCGACCAGATCCGGTGGGTGCTCGACGAGATCCGCCGCAATCCCGATTCCCGCCGCCTGATCGTCTCCGCCTGGAACCCGGCGGATCTCGACCGGATGGCGCTCGCGCCCTGCCACTGCCTGTTCCAGTTCTACGTGGCGGAGGGACGGCTGTCGTGCCAGCTCTACCAGCGTTCGGCCGACGTGTTCCTGGGCGTGCCCTTCAACATCGCTTCCTACGCGCTGCTCACGCATATGATGGCGCAGGCCACCGGCCTGCAACCGGGGGATTTCGTGCATTCCTTCGGCGACGCGCATCTCTACCTGAACCATCTGGACCAGGCGCGCCTGCAGCTCTCGCGGGAGCCGCGCGCCCTGCCGAAGCTGCGCCTCAACCCGGCGGTCCGGTCGCTGTTCGAGTTCACGTTCGACGACATCGCCATCGAGGGTTACGATCCCCATCCCGCCATCAAGGCGCCGGTTGCGGTCTGATGCTCATGAACAGGCGCGAGGCGATCGAGAGCGCCGTCCGGGTTCTGGCTCCGCGGATCCCGAAGCATGAGTTCGAATCCGTGACCGATCACGCCCTCGGCAGCCGCGGCCTTCACACGGCCTCGCCGGAAACCGCCGCCTGGCTCTCCCTGACGGCCTTTATCCGGCACCGGCTCACCGATTACGACACTCTTCTCGATGACGGTTACGACGTGGAGAGCGCCCGCTTCTTCGTGCTCGACGACATGAATGCCATTCTCGAGGAATGGGGCTCGCCCCGCCGTGTCCAGGCCGAGGACGAGGCGGATTGAACAGGCGGTATTTTAGAGTTCCAGTGCAAGTTTCCGTATAAGCGATGACCCTGACGATCCGCAAAGCCGAGGAGCGCGATGCCGCGCTCGTCTTTTCCTTCATCCGCGACCTCGCGGAATACGAGCGCCTGGCGCACGAGGTCGACGCGACCGAAGCCGACGTGGCGCAGGCGCTCTTCGGACCGAATCCGCGCGTCTTCGCCGACATCGCCGAGTGGGATGGGAAGCCCGCGGGCTTCGCCCTGTGGTTCTACAATTTCTCCACCTTTCGGGGGCGCCACGGCATCTATCTCGAGGACCTGTTCGTGCGGCCGGAGTTTCGCTCCCGGGGCGTCGGCAAGGCGCTGCTGAAGCATCTCGCGCGCCGTTGCGTGGCGGAAGGCTTGGCGCGCCTCGAATGGTGGGTGCTCGACTGGAACGAGCCCGCCCTGAGGTTCTACCGCTCCATCGGGGCGGCGCCGATGGACGAGTGGACGGTGCAGCGCGTGACAGGGGAAGCCCTTGTTCAATTGGCGGAGGCCTGATGGCGATTTCCCTCATTCTTGTGGTGGCCGTAGCCGAGAACGGCGTGATCGGGCGGGATAACCAGCTTCTCTGGCGCCTCCGGACGGATCTGAAGCGCTTCCGCGAACTCACCATGGGCAAGCCCATGATCATGGGCCGCAAGACGTACCAATCCATCGGCAAGCCTTTGCCGGGGCGGGAAACGATCGTGCTGACGCGTGATTCCGGCTTCTCCGCGCCGGGCGTTCACGTCGTTCACGGGTGGGCCGAGGCGGTTGCCAGGGGCGAGGAACTGGCCAGGAGGATGGGAACCGACTCGGTTGCCGTCGTGGGAGGCGCCGAGATCTACAAGCTCGCCTTGCCGGAGGTGGGGAAGATTTACCTCACGGAGGTTGCGGCCGCTCCCGAGGGGGATGCGTTCTTCCCGCCAGTGGATCGTACACTCTTTCGTGAGGTGGCGCGGATTCCGCACCCCAAGGGACCGGACGACGAGCATCCGTTTACCTTTATTGACTTCGAAAGGCGCTCCTGACCGATCCCCAGGTTGACGAACGACTCTCGAATCCCCAATTCGCAGGCTTGACAGGCGGAAGAGACAACACCCAAAAACCGTCTCAAGTGTCCCATCGGCTGTCCGAGCCGGTTTATTCAGAGTGAGGAAAGGCGTCCTATGCCTTGGAGCAACCAAAGCGGCGGCGGCGGCCCCTGGGGGCAGCGTGGCGGATCCGGCGGCGGCAAGAGCCCCTGGGGTTCCGGCGGCCCGCAGGGCAACGGCAATCCACCGGACCTGGAGGATATCCTCCGCCGGAGCCAGGATCGCCTCAAGGATTTCATCCCGGGCGGCTCCATGGGCGGCAAGGGCCTGATCCTTCTCGTGCTCGGCGTCATCGCGATCTGGCTTCTGACCGGCTTCTACACGGTGCGGCCCAACGAGGTCGGCATCAACATGATCTTCGGCCGCTACAGCAGCACCAGCGGCGAGGGCCTGCGGTACAACTATCCCTATCCGATCGGCCGGGTGATCCGGCCCAACGTGACGGCGCAGCAGCGGGTCGAGGTGGGCTATCGCTCCACGGCGACCGGACAGGGCCGCCCTCGCGACGTGATCGAGGAAAGCCTGATGCTCACCGCCGACGAGAACATCGTCGACATCGATTTCGACGCGGTCTGGCAGATCAACCCCGCCCGCCCGCAGGATTACGTGTTCAACCTGCAGAACCCCGACGGCACCATCAAGTCCGTGGCCGAGAGCGCCATGCGCGAGGTGATCGGCCGCCGCAACATCCAGGCCATCCTCACTACCGAGCAGGCCAGCATCGCCCAGGAGGTCCGGCAGATCATGCAGGAGGCGCTCGATGCCTATGGCGCCGGCGTGCTCATCAACGTGGTTCAGCTTCAGGCCGCCCGTCCTCCGTCCGAAGTCCAGCAGGCCTTCTTCGACGTGAACGCCGCGCAGCAGGACGCCGTGCGCGTGCAGAACGAGGCGTCCGCCTATGCCAGCCGCGTCGTGCCCGAGGCGCGCGGCGAGGCGGCCCGCACGGTCCAGCAGGCCGAAGCCTATCGCGAGCAATCGGTGGCCGACGCCACCGGTCAGGCCGCACGCTTCCGTCAGGTCTATGAAGAGTACCGCAAGGCTCCCGACGTGAGCCGCGAGCGCATCTTCCTCGAAACCATGGAGCGGGTCTTCGGCAGCGTGGACAAGATCATCGTGGACCAGAACGGGCAGGGCGTCGTGCCGTTCCTGCCGCTCAACCAGCTTCCGCAAACCCAGAACAACCCGAACAATCAGGGGACCACGCGATGAATAACCCCGTCCTTCGCACCGGCCTTCTGATCCTTCTGGTTCTGGTCGCCATCGTCCTCTACAGCTCGATCTTCATCGTCCAGCAGACGCAATACGCGCTTGTGCTCCGCTTCGGCGCGGTGCAATCGGCGATCTCCGAGCCGGGCCTGAAGTTCAAGGTGCCGCTGATCGACGCCGTCACCTTCTTCGAGAAGCGCGTGCTCGATCTCGACCTGCCCGTGCAGACGCTCCTGTCCGCCGACCGGCAGAACCTGGAGGTTGACGCCTTCACCCGTTATCGCATCGTCGATCCGCTGCGCTTCTATCAGGCGGTCGGCACCATCGCTCTGGCCAATCAGCGACTGCAGAGCTTCACCAACTCGGCCATGCGCAACATCCTCGCCAGCGCCTCGCGCGACGCCATCGTGCGCACCGATCGTCCGCAGCTGATGGATCGCATCCAGGAGGATGTGAACCGGCAGGCCGGCAGCCTGGGTATCGAGATGATCGACGTGCGCCTGACCCGCGTCGATCTGCCCACCGCCAACAGCCAAGCGGTTTATCAGCGCATGCGCACGGAGCGCGAGCGCGAGGCGGCCGATCTGCGCGCGAACGGCAATCAACAGGCGCAGACGATCCGCGCCCGGGCCGAGCGCGAGGCCACGATCATCCGTGCGGAGGCGAACCAGCGGGCCGAGGAACTGCGCGGCCAGGGCGATGCGGATCGCAACCGGATCCTCGCCGAAGCCTTCGGCCAGGATCCCGAGTTCTTCGCCTTCTACCGCTCCATGCAGGCCTACGAGGCGAGCCTGAAGGGCACCGGCACCCGTCTGGTTCTGAGCCCGGACTCGGAGTTCTTCCGCTACTTCAGCGGGTCGGTCAGGCCCAATGGTGGCGCTCCTGCAACCCCGGCCCCCCAGCCGGCTCCCGCACAGTAAAAGCCTGATGTTGGACTTGATTGCAGCCCTCGGCCTCGCTCTTGCGGTCGAGGGCATTTTATTTGCAGCATTCCCCGAGGGGATGCGCCGCGCCATGTACGAGGCCGCGCACTCTCCGGCCGACCGGATGCGTCTCGTGGGCATCGTGTCGGCGTTCATCGGCCTGGGCATCATCTGGCTGGCGCGGTGGCTCGCTTGAGGCAACGGCCCAGCTTCCGCCGCATTCGCGGCTTGAATGACGCGCAGGAACCACAATCTATATGGAATTCTCCAAGAGAGGGTTTTCGATGACAAAAGCCACGAATGCGCTGGCGCTCTCCGCAACGGCGCCGTCTCGGCGCCCCCTGCGCCGCCGACTGGCCGCGTCCTTTTTCGCAGCCATGACGTTTGTCGCGGTCGCCGCGCCGCTTCCCGCCACAGCCCGCTCGGCCCCGGAATCCTTCGCCGATCTGGCCGAGGAGGTGACCGGCGCCGTGGTGAACATCTCGGCCTCGACCACCGTCGAGGCCCGGAACCGCACCCTGCCTCAACTCCCGCCCGGAACACCGTTCGAGGATCTCTTCGAGGAGTTCTTCAACCGCCGCGGCCAAGGCAACGGCGACGGCGCTCCCTCCCGGCCGCGCAGCTCGAACTCGCTGGGTTCAGGTTTCGTGATCGATGCGTCGGGCATCGTGGTCACCAACAATCACGTGATCGGCGATGCCAACGACATCAGCGTGATCTTCTCGGATGGCACGCGCCTCAAGGCCGAGATCGTGGGTAAGGATTCCAAGGTCGATCTCGCGGTCCTGCGCGTGAAGCCCGACAAGCCCCTCAAGGCCGTCAGGTTCGGCGATTCCGACGCCATCCGCCCCGGCGACTGGGTGATGGCCATCGGCAATCCCTTCGGTCTCGGAGGCTCGGTCACGGCCGGTATCGTGTCGGCTCGCGGCCGCAACATCGAATCCGGTCCCTACGACAACTACATTCAGACCGACGCCTCGATCAACAAGGGCAATTCCGGCGGTCCGCTGTTCAACATGAACGGCGAGGTCATCGGCATCAACACGGCGATTCTCTCGCCCACCGGCGGCTCGGTTGGCATCGGCTTTGCCGTTCCCGCCTCGACCGCCGCGCCGGTGATCGACCAGCTGCGTCAGTTCGGCGAGACCCGCCGCGGCTGGCTCGGCGTGCGCATCCAGAACGTGGACGACGCCACCGCCGAAGCCCTGAGCCTCGGCACCGCCCGCGGCGCGCTGATCGCCGGCATCGACGACAAGGGCCCGGCCAAGCCCGCCGGCATGGAGGTCGGCGACGTCATCGTCAAGTTCGACGGCAAGGACGTGAAGGATTCCCGCGACCTGCCCCGCATCGTCGCCGCCACGCCCGTGGGCAAGGAGGTCGACGTGACCATCGTCCGCAAGGGGCAGGAGATGACCAAGAAGGTCACCCTGGGCCGCCTCGAGGATGGTGAGAAACAGGCCGCCCTGCAGCAGCCTCCCGCGGAAGCGCCCACGGTAACGCGCCAGGCGCTCGGCCTCAGCATGTCCGGCATGACGGACGAGCTGCGCCGCCGCTTCAGCCTGAAGGACGACCTGAAGGGCGTGGTGATCACGCGGGTGGACCCCAACTCCTCCGCGTCCGACAAGCGCATCCAGGCCGGCGAGGTGATCGTCGAGGTCAACCAGGAGCCGGTGACGAACCCCGCGGACGTGGCCAAGAAGATCGATGATCTCAAGGCGCAGGGACGCAAGTCGGCGCTGCTCCTGGTGTCCAACGCACAGGGCGAGGTCCGCTTCGTGGCCCTGTCGATCGAGTAAACAATCGAATGGCCTAAGAGAAAGGCGGCTGCGGCCGCCTTTTTCATGGCTGCTATGTTCTTAATAAAGAACGTTTCGGTTGACATAAAGTCCCGTCTCGGGGCATCTGGCGTCACTGCATCCCATCGTGAGCCGCGATCACGGCTTGCGGAGCCAATGACGAATTCCGATGACCCAGAATGTTTTTCCCGTCCCGGCCAGCCTGCAAGGATCAGCGCATGTGAATGCGCAAGCCTATGAGCGGCTCTACCGTCAATCCATCGACGATCCGGAGGGGTTCTGGCGCGAGGAGGCGCAGATCCTGGACTGGGCGAAGCCTTTCACGCGGGTCAAGAACACCCGCTACTCGCCCGAGGATGTCACCATCGAATGGTTTGCCGACGGGCAGTTGAACGCTTCGTACAACTGCCTGGATCGTCACGCCCACGCTCGCGGCGGCGACGCGGCGATCCTGTGGGAGGGCGACAATCCCGGCGAGACCAAACGGATCACATGGAGCGAGCTGCACCGTGAAGTGTCCCGGCTCGCCAATGCGCTGAAAAAGCTCGGCGTGAAGAAGGGCGACTTCGTCAGCGTCTACCTGCCGGTCGTCCATCAGTCGATCGCCGCGATGCTCGCCTGCGCGCGCATCGGCGCCGTTCATTCGGTCGTGTTCAGCGGCTTCTCGTCGGAGGCTCTCGCGGGCCGCATCGAGGATTGCCGATCGCGGGTCCTGATCACCGCCGACGAGGGCATGCGCGGGGGCAAATACGTTCCGTTGAAGAAGAACGCCGATGCGGCGTTGGAGAACCTTCCTTTCGTCGAGCACGTGCTCGTGGTTCGCCGCACGGGGCGCGACGTCCCCATGAAACCCGGGCGCGACCTTTGGTACGACGAGGCATTGGCCGAGGCGTCCGACGTCTGCGAACCGCTCGCCGTCGGCGCGGAGGATCCGCTCTTCGTGCTCTACACCTCGGGATCAACGGGCAAGCCGAAGGGGATGCTGCACACCACGGGCGGCTATCTCGTCCATGCGGCCGCGAGCTTCAAGGCCATGTTCGACTACCACCCCGGCGACGTCCATTTCTGCACGGCGGATGTGGGCTGGGTGACGGCGCACACCTACCTGATCTACGGCCCGCTCGCGAACGGCGCGACGATCGTGCTGTTCGAGGGCGTGCCCACATGGCCCGACACCTCGCGCTGGTGGCAGATCGTCGAGCGTTACCGGGTCAACATCTTCTACACCGCGCCGACGGCGATCCGTTCGCTGATGCGCGAAGGGGAGGGGCCGGTGCGCAAGCACGATCTCTCGTCGCTGAAGATCATGGGTTCGGTCGGCGAGCCCATCAATCCCGAGGCATGGCTCTGGTACCGCGAGGTCGTGGGCGGCGGGCGCTGCCCCATCGTCGATACCTATTGGCAGACGGAGACGGGGGCCGTGCTCCTGTGCCCGCTGCCGGGTGCGACCGCCCTCAAGCCCGGCTCCGCGACCAAGCCGTTCTTTGGCGTCCGCCCTGCCTTGCTTGGCGCCGACGGCACGATCGTGGAGGGCGAGGGAAGTGGCAGCCTGTGCTTCGCGGATTCCTGGCCGGGACAGGCGCGCACGATCCTCGGCGACCGCGAGCGCTTCCTCAAGACCTATTTCAGCGCCTATCCGGGCTTCTACTTCACGGGTGACGGCGCGCGCCGCGATGCGGACGGCGACTACTGGATCACCGGCCGCCTGGACGACGTGATCAATGTGTCCGGCCATCGTCTCGGCACGGTGGAGGTCGAGGCCGCCCTGGCGTCGCATCCCTCCGTGGCGGAGGCGGCAGTGGTGGGCGTTCCCCACGACATCAAGGGACAGGGTATCTTCGCCTTCGTGACCCTGAAGGAAGGCGTTGCCGAAAGCCCGGATCTGCGACGCGAGCTCGTGCAAGTGGTGCGCGCCCGCATCGGTCCCATCGCCACGCCCGACCGCATCGAATGGGCCGCGCAACTGCCGAAGAACCGTTCGGGAAAGATCCTGCGGCGCATTCTGACGCGCATTGCAGCGGGCGACTTCGAGAACCATGGCGACACGACCACCGTGGCGGATCCCACCGTGGTTGCGGAGATCGTGAGACGGATGAAGGCGCAGGCGCCGGCAAGCTGAGCATCACGCGTTTGTCACAATGATCCTGTCCAATCGGAGCCCGTCGGATACCGGAGAGGCCGCGCGAACAGCACCCTCCGGGCTCCGTCATCCACCGCGTCCTTGCTTTCAGTATCCCGTAGCCAATCCGATGAAGCCGAGATGAGGCCACAGCCCCGGCCGTGACGGCCGAGCGCGCGAATGAGCGGCCCGTTTCCATGAAGGGGCGTCAGGAGCAGAGCAGCCATGAGCACGATCACGACCAGCGACGGCACGCAGATTTTCTACAAGGATTGGGGGGCGGGCCAGCCCATCGTCTTCTCGCACGGATGGCCGCTGAGCGCGGATGCCTGGGACGCGCAGATGCTCTTCTTCGGGGAGCGCGGCTACCGGGTCATCGCGCATGACCGGCGCGGGCACGGGCGCTCGACCCAGACCTGGGCCGGCAACGACATGGACACCTATGCGGACGATCTCGCGGCGCTGATCGACCATCTGAACCTGGAGAACGCCGTTCTGGTCGGGCACTCGACCGGCGGGGGCGAGGTCACCCGCTATCTCGGACGCCACGGGACGAGGCGTGTCGCCAAAGCCGTGCTGGTGGGCGCGATCCCGCCGCTGATGCTCAAGACCGATGCCAATCCGCAAGGCACGCCTATCGCGGTGTTCGACGACATTCGGACAAACACCGCTCTCAACCGGCCGCAATTCTTCTACGATCTCCCGACCCCGTTCTACGGCTTCAACCGGGAGGGAGCGGCCGTTCACGAGGGCCTGCGCCTGGCGTTCTGGCTGCAGGGCATGCAGGCGGGCATCAAATCCGCCTATGACTGCATCAGGCAGTTCTCGGAGACGGATCTCACGGACGATCTGAAGAGAATCGACATACCGACGCTGGTCGTGCACGGCGACGACGATCAGATCGTGCCGATCGCGGCATCGGCCATGCTCTCGTCGAAGATCCTCCCGAACGCGACGCTGAAGGTCTATCCGGGCGGATCGCACGGCCTGGCGCAGATTCAGGTCGAAGAGTTCAACAACGACCTTCTCGCCTTCATCCAAGGTTGATGCGGTGTGTTGCGGCGTCAAGCCGAGGCCGCAACGATTTCCTCCGCCCGGTAGCCCTGCGCGTAGAGCAGCGCCGTCAGATCGGCATGGTCGATCCGCGCATGGGCGGCCGCTGCGACCGCCGGCTTCGCCCGGAAAGCGACGCCGAGGCCCGCCTCTCCCAGCATGGCGAGATCGTTGGCGCCGTCGCCCACCGCCATGGTCTCGTGATGCGCGAGGTTGAAGCGGGAGCGCAGCTCGACGAGCGTCGCGAGTTTCGCCTCCCGGCCCAGGATCGGCTCCTCGACGAGACCGGCCAGCCTCCCGCCGTTGAGGATCAGGTGGTTCGAGCGGTGTTCGTCGAAGCCGATCTTCGCCCCGACAGGGCCGGTGAACAGGGTGAAGCCGCCGGATACGAGGCAGGTATAGCCGCCATTCGCCCGGATGGTCCGCACCAGCGCCGGCCCGCCGGGGGTCAGGGTGATCCGCTTCTCGATGATCTCGTCGACTACGCGGACCGGCAGGTTCTTCAAAAGAGCGACACGCTCGCGCAAGGCCGGCTCGAACGCGATCTCGCCGCGCATGGCGCGCTCGGTGATCTCCGAAACCTCCGCCTTCAGGCCCACGTAATCGGCCAGTTCGTCGATGCATTCCTGGCCGATCATGGTGGAGTCCATATCGGCCAGGAACAGGCGCTTGCGGCGGGTGGCGAGGGACTGCACCACGATGTCGACAGGCTCGCCCTCGAGCGCCGTGCGCAGGGAGGCCTCGACGGCCTTGGCCGCGGCGGGGGCGGCGACGATAAGGTCGGCCGCGATTCCCCTTGCCAGAACGGTGCGTTCCGTCTCATGTCCCAGCGCGCGCGCCGCGTCTGCCACGAGTTCGTCCGTCACCACGGGCTGGGACGGGTTGGCGATCAGAGTCGCGACGAGGAATTCTTGAGAAGACGCCATGGGAGACCGGGCCGTGAATGAGGGTGGGATCGGAGCGGTTCTCATTGCAGGACCGACCGCGTCAGGCAAGTCCGCCTTGGGCGTCAAACTGGCTCAAGAACTCGACGGGGTGGTGATCAATGCCGATTCGATGCAGGTCTATCGCGACCTGCGGGTGATCACGGCCCGTCCGACGCCCGAGGAGGAGACCGAGGCGCCCCACCGTCTCTACGGCCATGTGGATGCCGCCGTGAACTTCTCCGTCGGGCGCTACGTGGCCGATGCCGCCCGGGTTCTCCAGGAGATCCAGGGCCGCAAGCTGCCGATCCTGGTGGGAGGGACGGGGCTCTACTTCAAGGCTCTGACCGAGGGTCTGTCGGACATCCCGTCCGTTCCGGAGGAGGTTCGCGAGAGCATCCGGCAGGAAAGCGACGGCTTGGAGACGCCAGAGCTTCACCGCCTCCTGTCGGAGCGCGATCCTGAAACGGCGCGGACTCTGCGGCCGTCGGACCGGCTGCGGGTGCAGCGAGCCCTGGAGATCTTCGCGGCCACCGGCCGGCCGCTCGTGTCCTTCCACGGAGCCCGCCAGCCAGGTCCCCTGGGCGGCCTGCCCGTCATCAAGCTCTTTCTGGCCCCCGAGCGGGAGGACCTGCGCCGGCGCATCGACCGGCGCTTCCTCGACATGATGGAGCGGGGCGCCCTCGACGAGGTGAGGGCTTTGGGCGAGCGGAACCTCGATCCCATGCTGCCTGCCATGCGGGCCCACGGTGTTCCAGGCCTCCTGGCCCATCTGCGCGGCGAGATCTCCCTCGACGAGGCCATCGTCAGGGGCCAGGGAGACACCCGCCGCTACGCCAAGCGCCAGTTCACGTGGTTCCGCCACCAGCTGCCGGATTGGCAATGGGTGGAGCCGGAGAGGGGCTTCGAAGCGGTGATCGCCCGGCTCAATGCGCCAAGCTGCCCGTGAGCATCTGGTAGAAGGTGATGAAGATCTCGAACACGATCAGGAGCACGATGATCAGTTCGAGGCGCAGCGAGCGCTCCGTGTCGATGATGTCGGTCAGCGCCTGGGCCGTATCGCCCAGAACCTCCAGCTTGCGGTGGAGGGCGGCAGCGCGCTCCTTCAGCTCGTATTCGTCCTCCAGGCGCGCATAGAGGCGCTCGAGATCGGGCCTGTCCCACAAAACGTCGGGCTTTTCCTCGACGGCGACGCCGCCCGACATACGCTGGCGGACGAGGAGCGCCTGGCCGACCTGCTTCAGGATCTTGCGGCGGTCGCGCGGGCGGCGGCCTTTCAAGGCGAGGTGCTGGACGGAGGGCTCCACCAGCTCGAAGGCCGCCGAGGCCTCCCGCTCGTCGCGGGCGAGTGTCGCGCTCTTGGAGAGCGCGTCGGCGATGACGATGAGCCGCTCCGTGGAGAGCTTCTTGATGTAGATCGGGCCGCCCGGGGGAATCTGGTCATCCCGCTCGGGCGAGATCTCGATGATGGCCGTCTCCTCCTCGTGACGGGCGAACTCGCCCTGGATGCGCTGACGCAGCCCCCGGATGACCTCGTCCTCCTCCAGAGGCGTCAGGCCGACAAGAACGGCCACGCCGTAACGGAACAGCGCCACGAAGCCGTCCTGGCCGGCCCGGAAGGCGAGGGGGGTCGTGGACAGAACATCGCTGCGCTCTAGGCCAGCCACGTCCAGGCGGTCCCCCAGGAGCAGGGCGCGGGCGGTCAGCCTTTGATTTTGCATGGGAAGGCCGGTGGAGGAGATCGGATCGGTCATGGTCATACGACTAAAATAGGACGCCCGGAACAAAAGCTAAGCCGGTCGCGACAATGCAAGGCTGCTTGACCGAATGGAATCGATCGGTTAGCGTTTTCGCAACTTTTGAACCGAGAGCTGCATTGATGCGCAAGCTTATTCTCGTAGTACGAGCGCCATCGACGGAGCGGGATTGATCCCCGCAGGTCCGGCGATGGCGCACAGGCCCCTCAGGGGCCTTTTTTATTGCCTGAAACACTAGAACGACGCAGACAAGCACAAGAGACCCGACGGAGCCAAATACTATGAGCGAGACGATGACCGGGGCCGAAATGGTGATCCGAGCCCTCCAGGACCAGGGGGTCGAGCATGTCTTCGGTTATCCGGGCGGTGCGGTTCTTCCCATCTACGACGCGCTCTTCCACCAGGAGAAGGTGCGCCACATCCTCGTCCGTCACGAGCAGGGCGCCGTTCACGCCGCGGAAGGTTATGCCCGCGCTTCGGGCAAGCCGGGCGTGGTGCTGGTGACTTCGGGCCCCGGGGCGACCAATGCCATCACGGGCCTGGCCGACGCGATGATGGATTCGATCCCGCTCGTGTGCATCACCGGTCAGGTTCCGACCCATCTCATCGGCTCGGATGCGTTTCAGGAATGCGACACGGTCGGCATCACGCGCCACTGCACGAAGCACAACTACCTGGTCAAATCGATCGAGGACCTGCCGCGCGTTCTGCACGAGGCCTTCTACGTGGCGCAGAACGGACGGCCCGGTCCAGTCGTCGTGGACCTGCCGAAGGACGTCCAATTCAAGATCGGCGCCTATTTGCGCCCCTTGAGCAACCAGCACAAGACATACCGCCCGACCGTGAAGGGCGACATGAATCACATCCGCGCCGCCGTCGAGCTGATGGTGAATGCCAAGCGTCCCGTGTTCTATACGGGCGGCGGCGTCATCAATTCAGGCCCGCAGGCCGCGGCGCTGCTGCGCGAGCTCGTGCAGCTCACGGGGTTCCCCATCACCTCGACCCTGATGGGCCTCGGCGCCTATCCGGCCTCCGGCAAGCATTGGCTCGGCATGCTGGGCATGCACGGCACCTACGAGGCCAATCTCGCGATGCACGAATGCGACGTGATGATCAATATCGGAGCACGCTTCGACGACCGCATCACGGGCCGCCTCGACGCCTTCTCGCCCTTCTCCAAGCGCATCCACGTGGACATCGATCCGTCCTCCATCAACAAGACCGTGAAGGTGGACATTCCGATCGTGGGTGATTGCGCGCATGTGCTGGAGGACATGCTGCGCCTGTGGCGCCAGGGTGCGAAGCAGGCGGACAAGATCGCCCTGCAGGAATGGTGGGGCAAGATCGAAGGCTGGCGCTCGCGCAACTGCCTTGCGTACAAGAACTCCCAGGAAAGCATCAAGCCGCAATACGCGGTCCAGCGCCTTTACGAACTCACCAAGGATCGTTCGCCCTACATCACGACTGAGGTCGGCCAGCACCAGATGTGGGCGGCCCAGTACTTCAAGTTCGAGGATCCGAACCACTGGATGACGTCCGGCGGCCACGGCACCATGGGCTATGGCCTGCCGGCCGCCGTCGGCGCGCAGCTCGCACATCCCGGCTCCCTGGTCATCGACATCGCGGGCGAGGCCTCGATCCAGATGATGCTCCAGGAGATGTCGACGGCGCTGCAGTACAACCTGCCGATCAAGGTGTTCATCCTGAACAACGAGTACATGGGTATGGTGCGCCAATGGCAGGAGCTGCTGCATGGCGGGCGCTACTCGCAGAGCTATTCGGAATCGCTGCCCGACTTCGTGAAACTCGCTGAAGCCTATGGTGCCGTCGGCATCCGCTGCGACAATCCCGGCGATCTCGATGCCAAGATCATGGAGATGATCAATGTCAACCGGCCGGTGATCTTCGACTGCGTCGTCGACAAGACCGAGAACTGTTTCCCGATGATCCCGTCGGGCAAGGCCCACAACGAGATGCTGCTCAACGACTATCTCGGCGAGACCGGGGCCGATATCGGCTCCGTGATCGACGAGAAGGGCAAGATGCTGGTGTGATTGGAAAGAGTCTGACCATGCCGACCCTCGTCATCGCCAACAAATGCTACTCGTCCTGGTCGCTGCGCCCATGGCTGCTCATGAGGCAGCTGGGCGTCGCCTTCGACGAGGTTCTGATCCCTCTCGATCTGCCCGACACGAAAGAGAAGGTGCTCAAGCATTCGCCCGCCGGCAAGGTGCCGATCCTCATCGACGGCGACGTGACCGTCTGGGAGAGCATCGCGATCATGGAGTACGTGAGCGAAGCTCTTGGGGCGCCCGTGTGGCCGCAGGACCGCAGGGCCCGCGCCATGGCGCGCTCCGTCGCGGCGGAGATGCATGCGGGATTCTCTGCCCTGCGCAGCGCCTGCCCGATGAACCTGGGGCGGAAATTTGCCCGGAAGGATCGCGGCGAGTCGGTCGCGCGCGATGTGGCGCGCTTCTCCGAGATCGTTCACCAGGCGCGTGAGCGCTTCGGGGTGGACGGGCCGTTTCTTTTCGGCGCGTTCTCGGCGGCGGACGCCATGTATGCGCCGCTCGCAACGCGCCTCGACACCTATTCCTTCTCTCTCGACGCCGGCACGCGCGCTTACGTCGACGCGATCCTCTCGCTCCCTGCCTTCCAGGAATGGCGGAGAGCGGCGCTGGAGGAGAGCTGGATCGTCGCGGCCGACGAGGTCGACGAAGAGGCGATCGAGAATTTCCGCAAGGCAGCCTAAAGCCCCAATATCAACGCCGGACAACACCCATGCTCCAGATGAAAACCCACTACCCCGATGCGCACCGTATCGAGCCGGCCAAACGGCACACCCTTGCGGTGGTCGTCGACAACGAGCCGGGCGTTCTCGCCCGCATCGCCGGCCTCTTCTCGGGCCGCGGCTACAACATCGAGAGCCTGACCGTCACAGAGACGGAGCACGAGGCGCATATCTCGCGCATCACCATCGTCACCACGGGGACGGACAGCATCATCGAGCAGATCAAGAGCCAGCTCGAGCGCCTCGTGCCGGTGCACCGGGTGGTGGATCTCACGCTGACCGGCGAAGCGGTGGAGCGGGAGTTGTGCCTCGTGAAGGTCGTCGGCAAGGGCGATTACCGCGTCGAAGCGATGCGTCTCGCGTCCGCCTTCGGCGCCCGGACCCTCGATGCGACGCTCACCTCCTTCGTCTACGAACTGACCGGCACGACCGGCGAAGTCGAACGCTTCATCAAGCTGATGACGGCCGTCGGGCTCGTCGAAGTGTCCCGCACGGGCGTTGCGGCGATGTCGCGCGGGGCCGAGGGAATCATGTGAGGGGTCAGCCCCTGAAGCTGTCCTCCTGCAGGAACGCTTCTTCCTCCGGAGTGCTCTCTCGCCCGAGGATGGCGTTGCGGTGAGGGAAGCGGCCGAAGCGGGCGATGATGTCGTGATGGTGGCGCGCCCACTTGATGGAGTCTTCCTCGCCGAGGGCTTCGTTCAAGGCCACCGAGCGCTCCTGGTGCCGGAGGGATTCGGAGTGCATGAAGGGCAGGTAGAAGAAACGGCGGAGCTCCGGCTCCACCTTCCGGTCGAACCCTCTCTCGATGGCGCGGTCCGCGGCCATCAGGGCGACGGGATCGGTCTTGTAGGTCTCGCGCTGCCCCCGGAACATGTTTCTCGGGAACTGATCGAGAAGGAGGATGACGGCGAGCGAACCCTCCGGGGTGAGCTCCCATTCGTTGAGGTCGCCCCGGGCGGCAGCCTCGTAGGTGAGCATGAAGCGGTCCCGGCAGGCCTGATCGAAGGCTTCGTCTTTCGAGAACCACTTGTCGGGGCCGGCCTCACGCCAGAAGGCAAGGACTTCATCGGGGGTGGCAAGGCGTTGCATGCGGCTTGTCCTTCTGAAAAGGAGGGTTGCTGATGGCCAATCTAGAGCGTGCGGGAGACGTTTGAACTCTCCAGGCTCGGACCGTTTGTGGGAAAAGCGAGGAGGCCGGAAGGCGGCCTTCGCACTTTTCCGACAAACTTCGACTTGTCAGCGCAGTTTTGTTCGCTAAAAGCGGCGCTGGACAAGACAAATGTTGCGCAAGGGCCTCGGCCGGACCGCAATGCCAATGAAGACTGGGGTCGAACCCCTTAAGACAAGGACCAGAGCACCATGCGCGTGTATTACGATCGCGACGCCGATATCAATCTGATCAAGGGCAAGAAGGTCGCCATCGTCGGATATGGCAGCCAGGGGCATGCCCATACGCTGAACCTGCGCGATTCCGGCGTGAAGGACATCGTCGTGGCGCTGCGCAAGGGCTCTCCCTCCGCGGCCAAGGCCGAGGCCGCCGGAATCCGCGTGATGGAGGTGGCCGAGGCCGCCAAGTGGGCCGACGTGGTCATGATGCTGACCCCGGACGAGCTGCAGGCCGACATCTACCGCAACGAACTGCACGGCAACATGAAGCAGGGCGCGGCTCTCCTGTTCGCCCACGGCCTCAACGTGCACTTCAACCTCATCGAGCCTCGCAAGGACCTCGACGTGCTCATGGTCGCCCCGAAGGGCCCCGGCCATACGGTCCGCTCGGAGTATCAGCGCGGCGGCGGCGTGCCGACCCTGATCGCGATCCACCAGGATTCCACGGGCAACGCCCATGACATCGCCCTGTCCTATGCGTCCGCCAATGGCGGCGGCCGCGCCGGCATTATCGAAACCACGTTCAAGGAAGAGTGCGAGACCGATCTCTTCGGCGAGCAGGTCGTGCTCTGCGGCGGTCTCGTCGAGCTGATCAAGGCCGGCTTCGAAACCCTCGTCGAGGCGGGCTACGCCCCGGAGATGGCCTATTTCGAGTGCCTGCACGAAGTGAAGCTGATCGTCGACCTCATCTACGAGGGCGGCATCGCGAACATGAACTACTCGATCTCGAACACCGCCGAATACGGCGAGTACGTCACCGGCCCCCGCATCATCACCCCCGAGACCAAGGCCGAGATGAAGCGCGTTCTGGAGGATATCCAGTCGGGCAAGTTCACCCGCGACTGGATGCTCGAGAACAAGGTCAATCAGACCTCCTTCAAGGCCACCCGCGCCCGCAATGCCGCTCACCCGATCGAGGACGTGGGCGCCCGCCTGCGCGACATGATGCCGTGGATCAAGGAAAAGGCTCTGGTCGACAAGACCAAGAACTGATCTCTCACGAACGGGACCAAAGCAGGGGCGGAACCTTCCGCCCCTTTTCTATTTCGGGTCCCTCCGCGCATGTGGCTCAGCAGGAAAGCCGACGCGCGCAGGATGCAAAGGCTGAAGCCGACGTCCGATCCGGAACAGCCCGACACAGATCGTGGCTGCGGCGAGCAGGCCCCATGAGCCCGGAGGGACGTGGTTCGCATCCGGCATATCCGTGATCGGGACACCGGAGGTCAAGGTCTCGATCAGCCAGAGACCCGCAAGCGCACCTGCTGCGAGCTTCCACTCGTAGTGACGCCAATGCTCCGGGAGACCGGCCATGGCGGGATCGGCTGGGACGTGTTCTTCCAGGGAATCGTCCGTGTCGTGCCAAGCAAAGGAGCCCTTGGGAATTCGTCCCATGGCGAAGTCCTTCCGTCATGTTATAGCTTAGCATTAACACTGCGGAAGGGCTCTGCAAACTCCGAAAATGGAGGGGCCCTTGATCTGTCGGGATGAAGGGCCGCCTCGTTTACTGCTGGTTGCTTTTCGTGTTTTGAGCCTTGTTGTTGTCCTGCTTGCCGGGATCTGAGGGGTTCTTCATGGTGCCGCCCGAGCCGCGGATGTGGGTGCCGGGGTGCTTCTTGCTGTCGGCGGAGTTGTCGCCGTTCATCTTGCCTTTGCCCATAGGGAAACCTCCATTTGGTGCCGGAGGTTAATGAGCCCCCCGGAGCCTTGTTCCCGCGAAAGGCCCTACCAGAGCAGGTAATGCGCCAGCCCGGCCCCCGGCGCCAGGAGGGCGAAGGCCCAGACCGAGGCGGAAGCCATGTTGGCTGCCTGGAAGAGCACGCGCGGCATCAGGAAGATGCCGGCGATCAGGGGCAGGACCGCGCGGGTGGGGCCGAAGAAGCGACCCAGGAACATGGCCCAGGGGCCAAAGCGCTGGAAAAAATGCTCTCCTGTCTCGATCAGATCCGGCCTCCTGGAAAGGGGCCAGATCCGGTAGGCGCGCTTCTTCACCTTGTGACCGATCTCGTACGAGAGCCAGGCGCTCAGGAAGGCGCCTGCCGCCGCGCCCAGCCAGACCTGCCAGAACGTGACATCCGCCGCCGCCAGCGCGAAGCCCACGGTCACGAGAATGGTGACCATCGGCAGGATGAGCGAGATGAATGCAAAGGATTCGCCGAACGTCATGAGCCCGACGACCAGGGGGGCATAGGCCTGGTTGGCCCGAATGAACGCGATGACAGGGGCGGTGATGGTCTCCAGATCCACGCGCGGCGTCTCCTCATGGCTTTCCGCGGCAACGCACGGACCTCTTGCAACGGTCCGGCATTCCCGTGATGAAAAGGATCACATCACGTCATTTGAAGCCGGACGGGTAATACGCTAACCGAAAGAGAGAAGGGGGCCAAAGCCATGAATGTTCTCTCGATCCAATCACATGTTGCTTATGGTCATGTGGGCAATGCATCCGCGGTGTTCCCGATGCAGCGTCTCGGTGTCGAGGTATGGCCCATTCATACGGTGCAGTTCTCCAACCATACGGGCTACGGCTCCTGGAAGGGCCGGGTCTTCGACGGACCCGCCATCGAAGAACTCGTGGACGGCATCGGCGAGCGCGGCGTGCTCGGCCGCTGCGACGGCGTGCTCTCGGGTTATATGGGCTCGGCCGATATCGGCAACGCGATCCTGTCTGCCGTCGCGCGGGTGCGGGCGCTCAACCCCGAGGCCCTTTATTGCTGCGACCCGGTGATCGGCGACGTGGGCCGAGGCGTCTTCGTGCGCCCCGGCATTCCGGAATTCATGCGCGAGAAGGCGGTTCCCGCTGCCGACATCATCACCCCCAACCAGTTTGAGCTGGACTATCTCTCCGGCCTGACGACCCAAACGCTGAGTGACGTGAAGCGGGCCGTCGCGACGGTGCAGGAACTCGGGCCCAGGGCCGTGCTCGTGACGTCCGTCGTGATGCGGGAGACCCCCGTCGACGCCATCGATCTCGTGGCCGGAGAGGGCGGCCGCTTCTGGCGCGTGCGCACCCCCAGGCTCTCGTTGAGCGTCAACGGGGCAGGGGACGCGATCGCGGCGCTGTTCTTCGTTCACTACGCGCGCTCCCGCTCCGCCGCGACAGCCCTTGCCGAAGCCTCCGCGTCTGTTTACGGCTTGCTGAAGCGCACGGAGGAGGCGGGATCCCGCGAGATCCTCACCATTGCGGCGCAGGACGAGTTCGTCTCGCCCACCCACCGTTTCAACGCCGAAGAGGTCTGATCCGCATGGCTCGCCGTTTCGTCACCCTCGATGTCTTCACGTCGGAGCGCTTCACCGGTAATCCCCTGGCCGTCGTGCTGGATGCCGAAGGGCTCGACGACGGTCGCATGCGGACGATCGCGAAGGAGTTCAACCTCTCCGAGACGGTCTTCGTGTTTTCTCCTGCCGACCCGCATCAGCGCGCCGACATCCGCATCTTCACGCCGGCGCGGGAACTGCCCTTCGCCGGGCATCCGACCGTGGGAACGGCGGTGCTGCTGGCGCTGCTGGATCAGAACGGCCGGCCCGGCGCCGTGGCCTTCGGCCTGAAGGAGCAGGTCGGCATCGTTCCCTGCGCGGTGGACGTGAAGGACAATGTGAGTGGCCAAGCGCGCTTCCGCTTGCCGCGCCTGCCCTTCGCCTGGGGCGAGGGCAAGGACAGCACAGCCTGCGCCTGGGCGCTCGGCCTTGACCCGACGGATATCGGCTTCGGCCGTCATGTGCCGAGCCGCCATTCGGCGGGCGTGGCTTACGATCTCGTGCCCGTCGCGTCTCTCGATGCCCTGGCCCGCGCCTGGCCGAAGGCGGACGCGTTCGACAAGGCCTTCGCCGACAGCGACCATCCCTCGGCCTATGTCTATGCGCGGGTGCCGCAGGCCGACGGATTGCGCTTCCGCGCCAGGATGTTCGGTCCGGGCATGGGCATCGTCGAAGACCCCGCCACCGGCTCCGCGGCGGCGGCGTTCGCGGGCGCGCTCATGCAATGCGAGCCGCTGGGCGAGGGCGAGCACAACATCCTCATCGAGCAGGGCGTCGAGATGGGCCGCGCGAGCGAGATCGCCCTTCAGATGACGATCAAGAACGGCGAGCTGGTGGCCGCCGAGATCGGAGGCTCCGCCGTGATGGTGAGCCGCGGCGAGATCATCACGTGACGCCGGATGTTCAGATCAGGCGCGTCGCGCGCGTCGAGGCGCGATGCGCCCCCATGGAATGGGCCTGGGCGGAGCAGAACCGCAGCCTCGTGGAGGCGAACTGGAAGCGGCGCACGGCAGAGACGCCGAAGATGTTCAACGGGCGGGTCCTGCTGCTGAGCAGGCTGGAATTCGAACACGACCTGTGCCGCAACACGTATTTCGCGACGGATTACGCCAATCTCGTCGCCTGGATCGACAACGGCTATCCCGACGAGAGCGTCGCCAACGGCTTTGCCATGGGGGCCCTGCGCGGATCGGACGGGGCCTTCATCTGCGGCGTGATGAGCGCCCACACGGCCAATGCGGGCCGTATCTATTTCGCGGGCGGCACGCCCGACCTGTCCGATCTCAGGCCCGACGGCGCCGTCGATCTCGCAACGAGCCTGACCCGCGAGCTGACCGAGGAGACGGGGCTTCAGGATGCCGATTATCGCGTCGATGACGAGTGGATCATCATCCGCCGCTGGCCGACGGTTGCGCTCCTGCGGATGGTCACCCTGCCGATGACCGCAGAGGAGGGCGCGGCCTTGATCCGCGCCAACATCGCCAAGGAACCCGAGCCCGAATTGCAGGACGTGCGGATCGTTCGCAGCACGCACGACATCGACCGCGAGGCGATGCCCCTGTTCCAGCAATCCTTTTTCGAGTGGGTTTTCACTCAAACATAGCCGTGACGGGTCTTCGTGGCGCGGATCATCCGCTGGGCTTCCGCATCGCGCCCTGCCGCGCAGGCGGCCTCGGCCTCTCCGATCTCCCTGTCGACGCGGCTGTACACGGTCTGATTCACGTGCCCCATGGCGAGGTCGTTGCTCATCACGGCCCGGTAGCGGGCGATCTCTCCCTGGCAGCCGGAGCCTTCCGGCATGCGGAAGCCGGCAGGAGTCACGCTTGCGCTGGCGGGTGCTTGGGCGGGACCCGAGGCCGTCTGGTTGCAGGCGGCGAGCGGAAGCGCCATGAAGCCGGTGAGCCACAGGCGGCGGATCGCGTTGTTCATTGAGGTCACCTCAGGTTCGGGCAGGATGGCCTAAGTAATGGCCGAGCTTGCTGTGATCTAGGGCGTTCCGCGACCTGTCCAGAGGTGGAAAATACGGACATTTCTAATCCTTACGGCGAGCCTTGGCTTTTCGTTTGTTTCAACCGCTTGCCATTCCAATTCTCTGCCATTACAAACGGATCAGGTGTTCGCGGCAGTGCCGCGGTCTTTGGAGGAATGGGCAGCGATGGCAATCGGCTCCCACAGCGCAGAAATGAACGGCGTCGCCCCGGCGGCTGGCCGCGCGCTCCTCCTCAGCCTCCTTCTCCTTAGCTGCCCCTGAGGGTCGGCTGGGCGCTGGTGCCTGGGCTCTCAGGGGTTCTGGAAAGACCGAGAACAACCCCGAGCGCATGGCCTTGAGACCTTCGACAGCGCTCTCTCCGAGAAGGACCGACACGATGACCGCTTCCACCACGGGCTCCGCCAAGGACCGCGTATTGATCTTCGACACCACCCTGCGCGACGGCGAGCAATGCCCCGGCGCGACCATGACGCTCGAAGAGAAGCTCGAGGTCGCAGCCCTGCTCGACGCCATGGGCGTGGACATCATCGAAGCGGGCTTCCCGATTGCCTCCAACGGTGACTTCGAGGCGGTGTCCCTGATCGCCGAACAGGTGAAGACTGCAACCGTCGCCGGCCTTGCGCGTGCCATTCCGGCCGATATCGCCCGCGCCGGCGAAGCCGTGCGCCACGCCAAGAGGCCACGGATCCATACCTTCGTCTCCACCTCGCCGATCCACCTGCAGCATCAGATGCGCAAGTCAGAGGAGCAGGTGCTGGAGATCATCACCGCAACGGTGACCCAGGCGCGCAACCTCGTCGAGGACGTCGAGTGGTCGGCCATGGATGCCACGCGCACGCCCATCGACTATCTCTGCCGCTGCGTGGAGGCTGCGATCAGGGCAGGGGCCACCACCATCAACCTCCCGGATACGGTGGGTTATGCGACTCCGGACGAATACCGCTCCATGTTCCGCGCCGTGCGCGAGCGGGTATCGAATGCCGACAAGGCGATTTTCTCCGCCCATTGCCACAACGACCTGGGGCTGGCCGTCGCGAACTCGCTCGCAGCCCTGGAGGGCGGGGCGCGCCAGATCGAGTGCACCATCAACGGGATCGGCGAGCGTGCGGGCAATGCGGCGCTGGAGGAGATCGTGATGGCGATCAAGACCCGCGGCGACGTGCTGCCCTACGAGACCGGCATCGAGGCGACGATGCTGACGCGCGCCTCGAAGCTCGCTTCCGCCGCGACCTCGTTCCCGGTGCAATACAACAAGGCCATCGTCGGCCGGAACGCGTTCGCCCACGAGAGCGGCATTCACCAGGACGGCATGCTGAAGAATGCGCAGACCTACGAAATCATGACGCCCGAGAGCGTCGGCGTGACCAAGACGTCGCTGGTGATGGGCAAGCATTCGGGCCGCGCGGCCTTCCGCAACAAACTGGAAGAGCTGGGCTATGAACTGTCCGACAATCAGTTCCAGGATGCCTTCGAGCGCTTCAAGGATCTCGCGGACCGCAAGAAGCACGTCTATGACGAGGATATCGAAGCGCTGGTGGACCAGAACATCGCCACCGCCCACGACCGGATCAAGCTGGTCTCGCTCTCCATCGTGGCCGGCACGCGCGGCCCGCAGCGCGCCACAATGCGCCTGCAGGTCGATGGCAACACCATCATCGAGGAGCAGGAGGGCAACGGTCCGGTGGACGCCACCTTCAACGCCATCAAGGCGCTGGTGCCGCACGAGGCCGAGCTGGAGCTCTATCAGGTGCACGCGGTGACCGAGGGCACCGATGCGCAGGCCGAGGTGTCGGTCCGCCTCTCGGCCGACGGCCGCAGTGTGACGTCGCGCGCCGCCGATCCGGACACGCTCGTGGCTTCCGCGCAGGCCTATCTCGGTGCCCTTAACAAGCTCCTGAGCCGGGGCGCGAGCCTCCACGCCCAGCACGCGGCGGAGTAACTGGCCAGAGGTCAAAGATCTCTGTCGACCTGCATGCTGTCATGTTTTAAGGCAAGCCTTTCAGGCCGGCAGAGAAATCAGGGTGCGTAACGTGAAAGTCTGGAAATCTTTAGGGCTAAAGTTCCGCAAGCGTATCCCTAGTTTCGCTAAACGCTGGGTAAGGCTGGCAAGGCACGCGATGGCTGCGCCTGCTCAAGCATCACATAGGCTCCCTCCGGAATTGTTGACGGAATGCCGTGTCTGCGCATCTCGCTATGAACTGCTTAAACATCTGCCTCGCAAGGCGCGGGTGGCTGAGATCGGCGTGGAGCACGGCCGTTTTTCTCAACACATTCTGTCCGTTACCGATCCATCAGAGTTTCATCTGGTCGATCTCGACTTCGGTGCCTTGAGCCCGGAGCTTCGACGCGATCCTCGGGTTTCCATTCGCCAAGGATATTCGCATGAAGTGCTCAACTCCTTCGCCGATGACAGCTTTGACTGGATCTACATCGACGCAGATCATTCCTATGAAGGTGTGAAGAGAGACGCCAATGCCGCCGCTGCAAAGGTCCGGCCAGGCGGATTTCTGATCTTCAACGACTTTGCTCACGTGGACCCATTCCTAGGTCGGTACGGAGTTCACAGGGCCGTAGTAGAATTTGCCATCGCCCGGAAGTGGCCATTCGTGTGGCTGGCCTACGAACCGCATGGGCTCTATGACGTGGCCCTCCAGCGACCGGCAGGATCAATCGTTCATTAGGCCTCGAAGCCTGACATCTCAATCCAGGACTGGAACCGGGCTCGGCGGCTTGATGGTCGAGAGCACGAAGCTTGAGCGCACATCCGCGACGCCGGGCAGGGTGAGCAGGCGGTTCATGGTGAACTCGCCGAAGCTCTCGATATCCCGCGCCACCGCATGGACGATGATGTCCACCTCGCCGGCGAGCGCATGGCAAGCAATCACCTCTTCATAGCCTTTGAGCCGGTCGACGAGGCGCGTACGCCAGCCCGGTTCCGATTGCTCGAGCTTGATGAACACGAAGGCCTCCACTTCGAACCCGAGAGCCTTACGGTTCACGAGCGCCCGGTAGCCCTCGATGACCCCGTCCTCCTCCAGCGCTTTCAGGCGCCTCAGGCAGGGAGAGGCGGCAAGGCCGACCTTCTCGGCCAAGGTGGAATTGGGGATGCGGCCGTCTCCCTGGATGGCGCGCAGGATCCGGCGATCGGAGGGAGAGAGGTGGCGTTTCATCGAAATCTCGTGGATTGAGGCCATAGGGTCATTTTATGACCCCGTATAGGCTTTTCCAGGACCGATCCGGCGAATAATGACCTGTGACGGGTGTTATTCTGGCATCAGAACAAAGATGGAGGAAACGCCATGAATACCGCGACCGGCAGCGACGACCCACGCGACTACATGCGCGATCAGGGTTTCGAGAGCTACACCGAGACCGACCATTCCACCTGGAGGATTCTGGCCAAGCGCCAACGGGAAATCCTGAAGGGCCGCATCGCCGACCAGTTCCTGGAGGGCCTCGACCGCCTCGGAATCGGCGAAGAAGGGATCCCGGAGTTCCGGGTCATGAATCAGCATCTCAAGGCGGCCACGGGCTGGGAGGTCGTGGCGGTGCCGGGGCTCATCCCGGATCTTGCCTTCTTCCGCATGCTGGCGAACCGCCAGTTTCCGGCCGGCTTCTGGATCCGCAAGCCCGAGCAACTCGATTACATCGAGGAGCCGGACATCTTCCACGACGTGTTCGGCCATGTGCCGCTGATCATGCAGCCGGTCTATGCGGATTATCTCGAATCCTACGGCAAGGCTGGGCTGGCCGCCGCCGAGCATGGGGCTATGAAGTACCTGGCGCGGCTCTACTGGTACACGGTGGAGTTTGGGCTCGCGCAGACACCGCAGGGACTGCGGATCGTTGGCGCTGGCATCGCCTCGTCGCCCGGCGAGACGATCTTCTCGCTCGAGAGCCCATCGCCCAACCGGGTCGCGTTCGACCTTGGCCGTGTCATGCGCACCCTTTATCGGATCGACGATTACCAGGAGACCTATTTCGTGCTCGACGGGATCGAATCCTGGCCGAGCCTCGACCTCGACCTGTTGATTCCATTGTGGAAGGACTTGGCCGGACGGGAGGAGATCGAGCCCGGGCATGTCCAGCCCGAAGATCGCCTTCTGACACAGGGTGACGGCAGCTATCACCGGGCGAAATCGAAATCCGCAGCTTGACGAAAAAACCTCCCCGAATGGGCTAGACAGAGGCCGTACGGTTTGTTACACGCACGGCCTCTTCAGCGGAAACGCTCCGCTGAATTCGCTTCGGCGACGGGTGTGTAGCTCAGTTGGTAGAGCAGCTGACTCTTAATCAGCGGGTCCAAGGTTCGAATCCTTGCACACCCACCAATCTCTTCAAAGATTTAGCCTAATATGAGGGTTGTCGTTTCGACAATCCGTCATCGGCTCATTTCGACAAATCTCCCCTATTTGTTCGAGCTTCCGGCCTTTTGCGTGCGCCAGCGCGTCGCTGTTGAATGGTCTTCTTGGCGTATAAAACCGTCATGTCAGCGGCCTTGTGGCCACTCAGTGCGCGAAGCTGAGCATCGGTCAGTTCCGCATCTGCGCCCTCCGTGTTGCCGCCGTGGCGAAGGCCCATGAATTTCTCGTCAGGATCGAGCCCCGCCGCCTTCCGATAGTCGGCCACGATGTGTCGGAAATAGTCTTCTTTCCACGGCAGGTAGACCTTGCGCGGCCTGTCAGGGCGATCCCGCATGACAACGAGTGTCCCCCCGGCGCTCCATGCCGTCCAGCCGTTCCATAAGCTCCGGCGACAAGGCTGTGCCGTCCTCATCATACAGCGGCAGATCGACCAACTCGCCCGTCTTGTGGTGGCAGATCCAGGTCATATCACGCGCTTCCGCAGGGCGGTAATGCGCCCAGCTAAATCGGCTAAGGATGCCGATCTCACGTTGCAGCGAAATGCGATCATCGCGGCTGTGCCTATTGAGTGGTCGCCCGCCTCATCGCAGACCTTCACGAACCGCATCAGGCTTTCGTAGTTGACCGGCTTCGTTGATTTGGCCTTGTACTTCAGGCCCATCTTCGAGAACGGATTGTCCACTGGCATGATGGTCGGCATGGACCGCCTCGCGACAAACCAGGCACGACGGCAGACCACCATGGCGCCTATAGCCGTCCGTGTGCGCTCCCGGGTCTGTAGTCTGTGCCAAGAGCCTCACTGGCCATGGTGCACCCGGCCTTCTTGGCCCAGGTCGGCGCTGCCCAGTAGTAGCCGGTCCCGCCGGCGGCGAGGCGTCGAGCAACCATATACTTCGGCCATCCAGCAGGCTTGCGGCGTTTCATCAGATCAGGTCTTCCGCGTTCTCAACAATTTCTGATCCATCCTGCCGCAGCCCATGGCGGCGGGCGATGGTCTCTTCCAGCTTCAGGCGGTGCCATTTTGGCAGGCTGCCGCGCTCACTTCGGGCTGGCAGTACACACCCCGGCTTACCTTCTTCAGGAACGCCTCGACGCTCGGCTCGTCACAGAAGGCGGCGGCCGTCTCGGCTCTCATCTCCAGGGGCCATGCCCCAGCCGGGTATGAAACGGGTCGGCCCATCCCTCAGTGCTCCATGAGCGTAGCAGTAAGCGGATTAGTTTTGCGGCGTTCGAGCGCGATCCTGCCTTACAATGGGCTACGTCTCGCGGTGCTCGCTTGTACTCGGTCGCTCATGGTCCGCTTTTCACCGGGTCTGCTTGAAGAGGGAATTAACCATCGATTAACCATGTCCGGGCAAACTCACTTGCGCCGGCCAGTGCGGGCAGACTGGGCTGGTTCCATCGAGAGCATTGGACCTCAGGCCGCGGTGTGGTTGCGGCCTTTCTTTTTGTTCTGGCCCGGTAGGCGGCGTTGGAACGCATCGAAGCACTTTCAAGACTGAGACGACTGCGCCAGGTGCATGGCAGTTGGGCCATTGGTTGGGTGCCAAGCCGCAGTTCGAGCTACCATCTGAACGGAAGCACAGGATCTCCTCCCCCTGTGCTGTTCCCTCTGGAAGTTTCGATTTCCGACCTTGGGGCCGCTGATCCAGCGGCCCTTTTCTTTGCCGTCTTCCAGCAAGCGAGAGGTCGCCACTAACACTCCGGTAACTATGATCATTCACCATACTCGAGGTGCGGAGATTTGCGGCCGCCGGTTTCAGTATGAGTATTGCGATGACGTTAGTTCTGCTTCTGATTGTGGCGGTATCCTTCTCAGCCTCGATCCTACTTCCAGCATGGCAGATGCTGATCTCGCCGAGAGGGGAACGGCGGTCGCGCGCTCCCGCGAGCCTTGTGGCCCTTGAGCGCCGTGCACAGGGTTGCTGATCAAGCAGAGACGGATCGGTCAGGCGCAGGATCCTGATACGCGCATTCGTTTGGACCTCCGGACGAAAGTGCCATCCATCTTCCGCTTCCACGGAGAGTCCTCGCTGCCAGGGATCGGCGGGCCTTTGCGGTGCTGGATGCCCAAGTTGCGCATCTTCACGCGCTTGGTCGTGGCGATCCGGGCCAGGTCGCCGTCCCTGCCGTGGGTCTTCGCATCAGCGCAGGCCTTGTGCGCGGGGCCGCGGTTCTCGGCTTCGTTCGATCCGCCAAGACCGAGGGCGCGAAGGTGCTCATCGATCCACGGCTCGCCAGCCTCAATCTTCCGATCGCAGAGGACGCAGCGGCCCTGGAAGGCCTCGAACAGCTTCAGGCGCTGGGTAGGCGTCAGGGGCTTACGGGGAATGGTGCCGACGTCTTCGGTCATTGCACGCCCCTCTGTACTAGTCAAAGGACAGAAGGGGCAGATAGATGTCGGCCTGTGGCGGCGGCGGGATACGCGCCATGGTACCGGCTCGCCCTCGAACGTCATCTCCTCGCGAGGACCTACCGCAAAACCGGCGTCAGGATGCTTCTCCAGGGCATCGAGCCCGGCCCTAAGCGCACAGGGAGCAGGAGACCGTCTGCATCAAGGAAGACCAGATAGCGCCCCCAGCTCTGGGTAATCCCGGTGTTGCGGGCAACCGCCGGTGCGGCAGGACAATGCCGCACGACTGTGGTTCGTGGGTAGGACGCAGCCACCGGCCCGACAGACACTGGTGAGCCGTCGTCGACTAGGATGACCTCACGATCCGTGCATCTCTGGGCGGAGATCGTTCTCAGGGTCTGATGGAGCAACTCGGCCTGAGCGGGCGTGCCGAGATAACTGGGCAGGATGATGGAGACGAGCGGCTGGTCGCGTTCAAGGGACGGTGGGGGCACTGAGACAACTCCACCAAAACCTGCTTGAGGGGTGGAGATCAGATCGAGCGAGGAGGGCTTGACAGAACTGCCGATGTTCCTGCGATGCGCTTCGATCTGCGGATTGTCTCCTCCTGACACTCCACGGAACCTAGGTGGATGTCAGCTAAAGACAGGAATTCAAAAGCTTCCCCGAGGACCCCGGCGAGATGTGAATTCAGCGAAGCAGGAGCTCGTGGATGCCAGCCAGCGGCTGGTCAAGCGGCAGCTCACGCTTACCGGTGTGCATGACGGGCTTCCGATGAGCCTCGAGCTGCGTGCCAAGATCGCTGAGATGGCGATGGATAGGAAATACGAGGACCTTGTGAACGCCGCAGCAGACCGGCGTCAGGCCATGGGGCAACCAACAGGAGGCAACGATGAGGAAGAGGGAGACGGTGCCGATCGCGCCACAGCCGGAGAGCCCGCAAGTGCTGGCGACTTGCGGGACGTATGAGGGCCTCGTCAAGATCTTCAAGGCGCGGCGGATCTCGCTGGAGCCGTCCCAGCTCGCTCTTGAGGACCGAGCCGGCCTGGCAGGCGGCTATATTGGCAAGCTCGGAGGCGAGGCGAAGATCCACAACATGGTCGAGATCTCGCTTGACAACAATCTTCTGCGGGCACAAGTGCGATCGATGGTGAGGCAGGAGATCGGTCCCATCCGAGCTCAAGCGGGTGGCGGCGTTGGTGGCCTTGATACCGGCCAGTCAATACCAGAGGTGGGCAGTTCCTGAGGCTGCACCTCATAACTGCCCGTATCGACAATAGCGTAACAGAAATGCCGCTAAAGGACGCATCTATCACCGGAGGTTCCATATACCGGACGATGAGAGTATTCCTCGCTGCTCGAGTTCTATGCCGGCAGGAGTGCGCTCTAACGCCCGGTCGCTAACACTAACGAACTGTAGGTTAGGAAGGCTCAGCAGGGGAGACAAATCTGTAACCTTTGTTCCTCTTAGGAAAAGATATTTCAAGTTCTCCGCGGCCTGAAGCGGCGTGAGATCTGTCACCATTGTCTCGGAGAGAAAAAGAAATGACAACTGTTTGAGGCCCTGAAGCGGCGTAAGGTCGGTAACGCCTGTACGAACAAGGGACAAGTAACGGAGATCTGTCAGGTGTTGAAGTGGCGTAATATCGGTGACGCTAGCGTCACTGATTGTAAGTCGCAGTAGACCTGTGAGGCCCTTAAGTGGTGTGATATTGGTAACCATTGTGGAGTTGAGTGACAGACCTTTCAAGTTGGTGAGACTCTGAAGTGGCGTGAGGTCTGTGATGGCCGTCCCCTTGAGTGAAAGGCTTTCCAGGTTTGTGAGGCCCTGAAGCAGCCGGAGGTCATCGTTTGTAAACGCCGTATCGACGAGTGAAAGGTTTCGTAGACCTGTCATGCCTTGAAGAGGGATGAAGTCTGTGACTCTCGTTCTATCGAGTGAAAGGTTTGTCAGGCCTGTTAGCTTCCGAAGCGGCGTGAGGTCTGTGACCAACGTGTCGTTGAGTGAAATTAACTTCAGATCGGCGAGGTCCTGAAGTGGCGTGAGATTGGTGACTTTCGCCCCATCGAGGAGAAGGCCTTGCAGTCTTGTCAGTCCCTGAACGGGTGTTAGGTCAGTGACTGCCGTACCCTCTAGATTGATAACAATCCCAATCGCCTGCGCGTCAGTCGAGCTAAGCGTCGAAATAGCTGCCGATGCCTCCTTGAAAGTTGCATTGTTTATGTCGGCGGCGTGGACCTCTCGGTGTCCAGGGAAGTCGAAGGTCGTCAGCCCTTCTTGAGCGCTGATGAGAACGCCCAATCGTCCCAACGTCTGCCGCGCGGCTAACTCTGTAAGCTGCGGCGTAACATAAGCCCGTTGATAAACGATACCGCCGGCAAGCCCAGCGCCTAGGAGCAAGATCGCCGCTGCGGAAGCCAGTCGATTACGGCGCATCCGCCGCATGGGCTCCGTGGCTGTCACCCAAGTGCTGTCGAATAGTCGCGCGTAAATCCGGTTGCGGACAACAAGCCTCCCGTCTGTATTACGCTTAACCAGTCCGGACAGTTTAAGCTCAGTGTGGGTGAGGGTTGCCTGATCTTTCGCAAAGCCACCCGAAAGAATACGCTCATAGACCTGCAGCGGAGCCGCGCTACCGGTGAAGCGCTCCGCCACGAAACGCAGGATCTGCTCAATGTGCGGATCCTGGCCCAGGCGGTCGAGTTTTGAATAAACATGTTCGACAATATGATCGACGGCATTCGGCGATGTGGCCTTCTCATTGCTCAGGTCCTTGCACAATCGAGCTGTGAGATAGGGATGGCCGTTGGTCCAATAGAGAACACGCGCGAGGAGAATCTGAGCGATATCCGGATCCTGGTTGATCACACCTCTGAAGGGTGAGAGGTCGTCGCGTGTTTCGTCCAGATCGCCGAGCCAGAGCGTCTGACCTATGTTGTAAGGCGTTGTGCGCCGGTCCTTAATTAACTCGTTCGGCGTAGCGACGCCGACGAGACAGAAGACGAGGCGTTGATAGGCTGGAACGAGCGCCCGCTCATTGTACATCGAGCGCAGGCTTGTGAAGAGATCATCCGTCCAGGGGAACTTCAGTGTACTGTCGATCTCATCAAGAAAGATTGCGACATGTTGCACCGACCGCTCGAGCACGACATCGCGAAAAAAAACTGATGGATCGCTGACTTGTTGTCTCATCCGGGTGTGCGCGCCAGAAAGCCTCAATATCTAATTCCAATTTCATTTCGCGCGTAATCGCGCGGATAAGTCCTTTGAAGTAGACCTCGGCTGATGTTGCAATACCAAGCTTGGTCAGGTCGACAACAGCGAAAGACCAGCCTTCGTCAGCGAGCCTGAGTTCCGCCCGCAGCATCAGGGATGACTTCCCGACTTGGCGGGAGGAAAGAATGTTGACGTACTCACCAGATCTGAGGAGCGTATAAAGCTCCTCGTCTTCTGGACGTGAGATGTAGAGATCGCGGCTTGGGACTAGCGTTCCACCAACTTGGAGGCGCAAGCTCGTTGGCGCGACGCTCATAGCTGCGGGCCTGCCAGCATCCGCTTGAAGAAGCGTGCATAGAGGAGATTGGCCGGCACGATGCGGTCGTCTTCGCGGGTGACGAGACCGGCTCCCTTGAGACGGTAATAGGTATCGCTGCTCTCGCCGGGATCGCGGCCGCGGCGGATCACCTCGCGCATGGCCAGCTCCAGCCCGGCCGATCCGAGACGAACTAGCAGGGCCTTCAGATGATCGGAGAACGGTCCGTCATCGTCGGCGCTGGAGTCCAAGAACTTGCGGAACGTGAGGCCAGGTGTCGTGGCGAGACGGTAAAGGGCCACCCGGGTGAGATAGGGCTGCCCATGCACGAGCTCGTAAAGCTCGCGGGTTTGGGGCCCCCGACAGGGGCGCACCGTAGCGGCGGTTGAGGTCAGCAGTGTCATCGAGATCGAACGAGCCGATGCTGATGGTCTCTCCGACGTTGAAGGGCGACTGAAACTCGCGGTTTACGAGGAGATAGGGTTCAGTTGAGATGACGAGAGCGAGCCCCACCTTGCGCCAATCTGCCTGCCACCGCCGGTTATCCACTCCCGAAGCATGCCGAAGAAATCGTTCTGCCAGGTTCGACCAAGAAGGCGATCCGTTTCATCGAGGGCAAAAATCAAGGGTTCATCCAATTCCGTGAGGATGCGCATCTCGACAAGATCAGTAATGTCAGCGCCGGACTCGAGCGTGGGTATGCCCTCGCTCGAGAGACGAAGCCGCTGCAGGAGAAGCGTCGTGAAGCGCTTCAGGAAAACCGAGTACTCTGCGAGCTGCGATTCGGAGAAGCCTTGAAAGTCGACGAAGACGTGCTTGCGCGGTTTACCGTCTGGTTCAGTCAAATGGCGGACGAGGAGGCTCGACTTCCCCATTTGACGGGCCCCTTTGATGACGAGTGTCTCGCCCTCGGAGCCATGCAAGCGGTCTATGACGTCGTCAGGGGCTCGCCTCACATAGAAGGGGTCGTCGGCCCGCATCGTGCCGCTGGGACTAATGAAAGCGGTCGGGCGCGGGCGGGCCAAATCAGGCACCTCCGCAGCAGCGGGATGGTCATCGCAAGGAGGCCCTGGCTTAAGGCTACCATTGCCGATGGCTTTTAGGATCGTCGTCCTTACTCGTTCATTGTCGCTGGGTGCGCACCAGAGCTCGTATTGCAACGGATCAAGGTAAGCGCCCAACTCGTAATCGAGCGGGCCCTGGTACCGGATGCGAATGGGGAGAATGAGCGGTTTGCCGTCTTCGCTCTGGCGATGGTGCGCGAGCCGTACCTCAGCTTGTACCATCTCGCTTTGTGCTGCGTCCTCGGACAGCAGAACGATCAAGGCATCGCACCATTCGATCTGCTTCTTGATCTCTGCCGATCAGCGTGTTCCGACCGGTATTCCTGTGTCGATGAACACCTCATGCCCGGCATCGGTCAGAGCTTCACGCAAGTGCTGAGCCAGCGTCGCGTCGTCCCGAGCTTCAAGGGCATTCCGTTCTGGGTCGAGCAGGACGGAGAGGAGGGCAGGCGCAGGCTCCCAATCCACGAGTTTCCCATGCGTAACGATCCCTTCATCGAGGACCTCGGTGAAGCCGACCGGCAATACGATGTCACCGCCTACTTGGTCGGCGATCTCTCGTCGCCCGAGGCCTCCGGCCTCGTGGCTCAGCTCGCGAGCCGCGGACCCGGCCTGCTGGTGCTGCCGACCTACGGCCCCTCATGGCCTGCTGCGCCACCTTCAAGCGCGATTGGTCGAAGGACCGCCTGAACTTAATCGCCTTCAATATGCGCTTCGTCCGCGAAGGCGCGTCCTCGGCGCTCTCCTCGGTGCTGTCGCTGGCCAATCTCGCCTTTCTGGCCGTCGATGCTCTGTCCTCGGCGGTCTCCACCAGGGCCTCCGGCGCGATCAAGGTGCAGCGCCAGCCCGACCACGTGACGGCGGCGGCCGTGGACGAGTTCCGCAACGTCGTCTCTGGCATTGTCACGGGAGCGGCTGACGGCTCGGAGCGATATGCAGTAGGGTAGGGGATACGGCCCATCTCCTATGCCCGTCATCAGTTCCCGCGAGAGATCATCCGGCAGGCCGTCTGGCACTATCTCCGGTTCACGCTCAGCTATCGCGATGTCGAGGCGTTGCTGGCCGAACGTGGGCTGGAGGTGTCCTACGAGACAGTCCGGCGGTGGGTCCTCAAGGTCGGCCCTGCCTTCGCCCGCAACCTGCGTCGGCTGCGGCCTCGTTCGACAGACATCAGGCACTTGGATGAGCGGGTGGTCTCGATCCAGGGCAATCGGATGTACCTGGGGCGAGCCGTCGACAGCGAGGGCGAAATTCTCGAGGTCCTCGTGCAACCGAGGCGAGACAAGGCAGCCGCCCTGAAACTTATCCGCAAGCTGCTGAAGAAGCAGGGCTATGCTCCGATCGTGCTTGTGACCGACAAACCAGGATCCTATGGCGCCGCGCAGAGAGAGCTGGGTCTCTCAGCTCACCATGAGCGAGGCCTGCGCAAGAACAACCGGGCTGAGAGCTCACATCAAGTGGTGCGCCGACGAGAGTGGAAGATGCAAGGCTTCAAGTCGGCTGAATCAGCTCAACGCTTCCTGTCTCTCCATTGCGCCGCTTACAACGCCTTCTACCTCCAGCGCCATCTCATCTCCCGCCGCACTCTGCACCTCTTTCGAGCCGAGACCGCGAACCAATGGCAGATCGCGACCGCTGCCGCTTGAAAGGCCAATGTGCAAGCCTCCTGCTGCTCCGCTCCAGTTCCCGTGACAATGCCGAAGCGGGGGCGCTCGATCCACGTCTACTGGACAATGCAATCGCACCACCTCCATTCGTCGCTACGTTTTGATATTCCTCACATGAAATCTACTCACCCAGACATAGGAGAAGTGGCTCCCTGACCCTTGTCATTGCAGGGCGATATGTTCGACTGTCCAGTTCAACAACGGCCCTATGGGCTCCTCTAACTAGACACGATCGTGCTTGAAGGGCTGGCGAACACAGCTGCCGTCTATGAGCAACCGATCGTTTGCAGACGTCTCTCAAGCCATTGTGTTAACCAGCCGGGCAGGGAAGGCTTTCCTAGGGTCGGATCAAATGGCTTAGAATAGGGCTTCTGGAATCCTTCTACCGATCAACCCGCTGCTGGTGGTCTCTAATCAGCCTTCCATGAGGTGCCGGGGAGGGCACTTTGTGAGAGTGATCATGGGGGAATAGGTGCAACCTCATGGCAGAACGTAGAAAACGCTTATTTCAGTACGCGTGCAGCGCCATATTCTGAACCGCGCAGATAACTTATCCACTTTGGCATGAGCGTAGCTTTATACAGCTCCTGATGGATCTGGGGAAGATTGTTGCTCATCAGTGATTGAGGCCGGGGAGAGCAGGCCCCGGGCACAAGTGGGCATTCACACCATTATGGCAGCACCTCACTCCGCCTGATCATTTCGATCAGAGCAGGGGCTTTTTGCAGTCGCTGCTCCCGCCCGCATCCCCGTGTCGCAGTTGTGTCAGAGCTCGTGCTACAGAGAGGCCTCAAGACGGCTTTGTGTTTCAGATCGTTCCCCGCCGTCGCTTTGGACAATCGGACGCCATGACCCACACCAGAGCCGCAGCGGCTCAGCCTGCCGCCAAGCCTTCCTTCATTGCTCTGCTCATTGCCGCCTCAGCCGTGAGCCCGCTCGGCATCAACATGTACCTGCCCTCCATGCCGGCCATGGCACGGGCGTTTAGGGTCGACTTCGCCACCATTCAGCTGACCCTCTCGCTCTATCTCGCGGCGATGGCGATCGGACAGCTGATCATCGGTTCGCTCTCCGACCGCTTCGGCCGCCGGCCCATGCTCCTGATCGGGCTCTTCATCTTCGTGATCGGCTCATTCGTCTGCCTGACAGCGCAGAATATCGGGCTCCTGATCCTCGGGCGCGTCGTGCAGGCCATCGGCGGCTGCGCCGGGATCACGCTGAGCCGTGCCATTGTCCGCGACCTTTACGGGCGCAATCAGGTGGCCAGCATGATCGGCTATGTCACCATGGGCATGGCAGTCGCGCCCATGATCGCACCGACCATCGGCGGCGTCCTCGAAACACTCTATGGATGGCGTGCGTCCTTCATGTTCCTGATGCTGTTTGGCGGTCTGGTCCTGCTCGTCGCCTCCTGGCAGCTGCACGAGACCAACCACAACCGCAGTGCCGGAGGCTCCCCCCGGCATCTCATCCGCAGCTACCTGAGCCTTTTCGGCTCACGCCTGTTCTGGGGCTACACGCTGGCGGCCAGTTTCGTCTCGGCCGTGTTCTTCGCTTTTGTCGCAGGCGCGCCCTACGTGATGATCGAGCTGATGGGCCGCAGCCCGGCAGAATACGGCTTCTATTTCGCCATCGTGCCGAGTGGTTACATCCTGGGCAACTTCGCCTCCGGCCGGTTCGCCGGCAGGTTGGGACCGAACCGGATGATCTTGGCCGGCACGCTCGTGACCCTGGCCAGTGTCGCCGGCATGGCAGTCCCATTTGCCATGGGGAGCCTGCACCCGGCGGCTCTGTTCGCGCCGATGTTCTTCATTGGCCTGGGGAATGGACTGGTTCTGCCGAGCGGCATCGCCGGTGCGGTCAGCGTGAAGCCAGAGGTTGCGGGCGCGGCGGCCGGCCTGTCGGGCAGCATCCAGATCGGGTTCGGTGCGCTTGTTGCTCCGGTTGTGGGTGCGACCCTGGGCGCCACCGTTTGGCCGCTGATCACGATCATGGCAGTCTGTGCGCTGTTTGCACTTGCCTCGTTCGGACTGGTGGCGGATTGGCGCAGAGCAAGTCGGGCATCCAAGCTATGAGAGAGCTTGGCACAGCCTCCAAGACCCACAAGAAGAACGGGTGAAGCAACCACAGGGGACAGGCCGGAGAACGTTCGATGCAGCACTCACAGCTCATCAGTCGTCGCAGTATCCTCCGTTCTTTCGCGGCGACCAGTGCCGCGATCATGTGGCCCTTGACCGCAACCGCACAGACGGGTCCGGTTCTGACCAGGCCTGTCCCCTCGACCGGCGAGGCGCTGCCTCTGGTCGGGCTCGGCACCTGGATTACGTTCAATGTCGGGCGCGATATCGAAGCGCGGGACAGCTGTGCCGAGGTCATGCGGGCGTTCTTTGACGCCGGCGGGGGCCTGATCGATTCCTCTCCCATGTACGGCTCGTCGCAGGAGGTGATCGGCTATGGCCTGCAAAAGCTCGGTTATCCGGCCCGTCTGTTCTCGGCCGACAAGGTCTGGATCTCATCCGGTTCAGCCGGCCCAAGTCAGATCGAGCAGTCACGCCATCAGTGGAGGGTTCCTCGCTTTGACCTGCTCCAGGTCCACAATCTCCTGTCCTGGGAGGCGCACCTCAAGACCCTCGTTGCCATGAAGGCAGACGGGAAGCTGCGTTATATTGGGATTACCACCTCGGAGGGGCGTCGCCATCGCGAGTTTGAGCACGTGATGCGTCAGCATCCGCTCGACTTTATCCAGGTCACCTACAACATCCTCGATCGTGAGGTCGAAGACCGTATTCTGCCCTTGGCGGCTGAGCGCGGCATCGGGGTTATCATCAATCGCCCGTTCCGGCAGGGCTCCTTGCTTGACAGTCTCGAGCGCCATCCTCTCCCCGCCTGGGCACGGGAGATTGATGCGAGAAGCTGGGCGCAGTTCATCCTGAAGTTCATCCTGTCGCACCCGGCCGTGACCTGCGCCATTCCGGCGACGACTCGGGCGGATCACGTGCGTGAGAACATGGCGGCGGCCACTGGGCGCCTGCCGGATGCCGCCATGCGGGCCCGCATGATTGCCTACGTTGAGGGCCTCTGATGGCGGACTGGTTGTCCTACACGCCATCGGATTTCCTGCTGTTCTCAGCCCGCACCTATTACCGTCTGTTCGAGATTTACAACCGGGCAATCTGGCCCACACAGATCCTCGCTCTGCTGCTCGGCTTCCTTATCCTATGGTGGCTGTATCGCGCTGGTGCTTGGCAAGCTGCGGTGGTGATGATGATCCTTGCAGCCGGTTGGCTTTGGACGGCCTGGGCTTACCTTGTGGAGCATTACGACACGATCAACTGGGCGGCGCGTTACTTCGCCATCGCCTTTGTCATGGAGGCGCTGCTGCTGATCTGGGCAGGTGTCGTTCGGAGCCGCCTCTCGTTTCAGCCACGCAGGGACTGGATCGGCCGCACCGGAGCAGTGCTGGTTCTGTTCGCGCTCGTGGTGCAGCCGCTGATTGGCCCGCTTGTGGGTCGCGATTGGACGCAGGCCGAGATCTTTGGCATCACACCGGATCCCACCGTGCTTGCCACGCTCGGCGTTCTCCTGACCGTGGATAGGCGGTTCCCGTGGGCGCTCGCGATCATTCCACTCATCTGGTGTGCCCTCAGCGGAGCAACCCTTTGGACCATGGGCTCACCGGATGCCTGGGTTATGCCTGTGGCAACCCTTGGTGCCCTTGGATTGGCCCTTTATCGGATGTTGGCTGCGCGGGGGTAGGGTAGGGGATGGACCGGATGCCACTCCAGCCGATAAGGGGAGGGTAGCAAAGCGATTTGCATCGTGAGGCCATCGTCAGCTTAATGAACGGAGCATCTAACTTTTAATCAGAGGGTCCTGGGTTCGAGTCCCAGCGCGCTCACCATATCCCTCAATGAGTTACCGGCACATTGAGATTGTATCACGGAGTTCATCGAGTTTCCCGTGCGCACCCCGTGCACACCAGATGCATCCTTGCGCGTCCTCTCGCGGCGAAAACAGGGGTTTGAGATCTCCCTAGGGAGCGCCAAAGGCTTCAAGGACTTAGCTGAAAAGCTTGGCTGTACTGCACAGTTTTCTTCAAAGTATCTCAAAAACAAACAACGAATGGCTATTCAAGCGCAAGCGCTCAATAACGCTTCTACGGCAGGTTGCCATTCCATGCTTAGACAGGAAAATCACGCAACCCGTCCTCATCAAGCGGGCGGTGATTTCAATAAGGCCCTGCAAGGCGTTGGAGGGAATCGCGTGCGGCAAGATGAAAGCGTGGGGCTCTGCACGTAACTGATCAAACGCCCCGCCAACGACCCTGTGCGGGCTTATTCGAGCCCAACGATGTTTCCGTAACAGCGCCTTCCCATCAAGGCAGGTGATAAGCCGGTAGCCGCAAATGTCATCCGAAGGTACAGCATCGCTCGACCTTACCGATCTGGATTTTCTCGAATACTGTCATCATCGGAAAGTCTCGTGACGGTGTATTCTTGAGCTTCAAGCGGTGAAGATCAAGATGCTGACCCCTATACGTCCGTCGGATATGCTTCGCCCGTGGGTCGCCTTGTGGCTCCATGGATGGAGACGTGGGGCGCCCCCTCAAAGATACAGAAACCCGCGGACACTGTCTCTCGGGTTGAGTGGGTAATCGCTTTCTATGACCAGAGCCATGGCGGCGACCCCGGGCTCATTCAACCCGGGGATGAACAGCTGATTTAGCCGTCGCGATGCAATCTCGTTCTGGTGTGGCAGATGGACCGTCCCGTTCCCGGCAGGGGTCACGACTGTGTTTCCTAGCCCGCGCCAAGCCAAGAGGTCGCGTACGACGCGCGCACGGATCAGAAGGCTTGCGTCGCTCCATTCAGGCGGAACGAGGCATAGGCACCTCATTGCCATTCCGACAGAAAGGTCATGAGTCTGGGCGAAGCTGACGATCTTCTCGAACTCCCGTTGTTCGATCCACCATCCGCCCATGGCAACCGCCTGAGGCGAACGTCCACTTCCCCCAAAGCGAAAAATCCTCGTCGCTGCGTGAAGTTCATGCCGAACAGGGTTCAATATCCCTCCAGTCTGCGCATAGGCCAGCACACGACCGGCTGGATCCGTGATGGCATTTCGGCTGCTGAGGTTCGTCCCCATCGCGAGCAGTCGGCTTTTTGGGTCAGAAAACTCGGACGCGTTGAGGAAGGACATGAAGGCTCTCCTCCTGCATTCAAGCTGAGGATACGGGACGCTTCGAAAGTTTCCAAGTAGAATGGGAGTCGCCCGTGGAGCAGCGGACGTTTGGCGACTCCGTCGTCTACTGCGATCAAGACATTGTCGCCTTGAGCCTACCGGCCGATCACAACCGTATCGCCTTGACGCTGAAAGACCAGAAGGTCCGCCCCATCCTCGGCCTCTATCCAGTAAGTTGTTGCGTATTGGAACCAGAAGTCGAGTTCTTCACTGCTGCAGCCTGGGAGGTAGTCCCGGAGCACGCGTGGATCGTAGAATCTGAAAAGGACACGGCGTCCGTCCGGCAGGGCGACCTCCAAGCGCTTGCGGAGATGGCGCCACATCGTCCCGAAATCGGCCTGCGCCCGGAACATGATGCCCCACGACTGGCCTCGGCCTTCTGTAGCCCAGCGCTTCGTGAACGCGTCTTCTGGTTCGAGTAGCACGAGGTAGGGCGCGGCGCGCTCGATCTGCGGCTCGAGCGGCCCGGCGAAGAGGCAAGCACACGGTCGGCCTAGGGTTCGTAAATGTCCATGGAGGGAGGGATCGCGGGCGCCATCGACAATGGCGTAGAACGACGTGGATTGTGGCTTCGTCTGGCCTTGGCTCAGGAAGTGCTTGGCCGGATCGCTGGTCTCGTTCACCCGTTCTCTGCCTTCCTGGCGAGCGCCTGCTGGTAGCATTTCTCACAGAACGGCTTTCCATCCCGTGAGGCCCGCTCCAGCGCACCGAGCTGGGTTTCCGACGAGACGCCGAGCAGGTTGCCGGCCGTTTGATCGCCGGGTGCGGGCGCACCTCCGCCCGCTTGGTCTCCGATTAAAACGGTAGCGAGACCCGTAGTGATGATGCCACCGTGGGATGTGGTATCGCCGACACGAGCTGCATTCAGTCCGCCGATGAAGACGCTGGTCGAGCCCTTCACGATCAGGTCGGGTGGCCCGGCGCAAACACACATGTCGGTGATCCTTGCGGCCGGAAGACCGCCGATCAGGACGGTCGGCATGCAGGGCCCCGAGATCGGACCTCCGACATGCGGCACGACTCCGGTCACCATGGGACAGGTGTGCAGATCGGTCAAACGCGCGGCGGGCATGCCCATTCGTGGCACCTCCACTGATCGCTCACGATTATCGCCGCGTGGGGCCCGGTTATTCAAGAGATATCTAGACACCCCGAGCAGTGAGGATCTACGCTCACGGTTACGCCTCGAATTTCCGGAGGTGGGCCTGGATACTCGCGAGACATGAGCGGGCCGACGCGCATTGAGTCGGAGCAGATTGATCTGTTGGCGCGCCAGCTCCAACGGCGCCAGATCCTCGGCCATTTTCGGCGGCTCGGGATAGCAGTCGAACCCAGTGCGCTTCGCAACGTCTTCCATCTGCGCGATGCGGAGAACCGCTCTGCCCAGGTTGCCTTCCGCGACGACGGAGCTGTTCAGACTCGCTCGGCGGCTGGCCGGATCACCACCTACCGGTTCAACGCCGAGGGCGAACTGGTCGGCCGCACCGAGCCAGGCGGTCTCGTAGTGACGAGCGAGGTCGAGCCCGCAACCGGAGCGCGCAGGATCTCCCGTCAGGGATATGGCGAATTCCGCATATGCCAAGATCCTTTCGGCCTGCCGGAAGCCATTGAGTATCCGGACGGGACGTCCGTTCGCTTCGACCAGGACCGGCCGGGCGGCGAAGGGATCCACGACCAGGCTGATCAGGTGACGATCTGCGAGCGCGACGAGGATGGAGAGGTCACTGCCATCATCGACCGCAACGGCTGCCGGACGGACATGGTCGAGATCGTCGAGGAGGGACGACGGACCCTCCAGGTCACGCAGGCGGACGGGACCAGGAACGTCTTCGTGCTCGGATCCGAGGGCGGCCTGAAGGAGTGGTGGGTCAACGGTGCGTGCGTCGCGACCTATGCGATGGGAGAGGGCCCGCTTCCGGAGTCTGCAAACTTCGCCGACGGCCACTGGGTCAGGTTCGAGAAGAAGGATGGCCGGATCGTCACGGCTGAGAGCCCGAACAGCCGCGTCAGCCTCATCTATGACGCGGCAGGCCGCCTCGTGGAGGAGGACCAGAACGGGATCAAGGTCCGCTACCAGCGGGACAGGACGGGCCTACTGACCGCGATCGTTCTGCCCGACGGAGAGTGGCTCGGCTTTGCCTATGATGGCGACGGGCGCCTGGCAAAGGTGAGGGACTGGAGCGGGGCAGTGACGACGCTCGCGTGGGCCCCGACGGGCCAGATGTCCAACCTCTCGCACCCGAATGGCGTCTCGACGGCCATCCAGTCGAATCCGCTCGGCTTGGTAACCGAAGCCAGGACGACCTCGACCCGGACCGAGACGGCCGTCTGCGCGCTCGCGTACCAGTACGACGCGATGGATCGCGTGATCGCGATGACCGAGGATGGGGCGGCGCGCCATTTCCGCTACGATCCGGTGGGCCGGCTCACCGCCGTCGAGGCGCCGGACCCGGCGCTTGCAGAGGCCTGGACCCTCGACCCGATGGGAAACCGCCGGTTCGAGAATGGCGCGCCGGTCTCGGTCGATTGCATGAACCGGGTCACCGGCGGGGCGGCGGGCGCGGCGCGCTACGATGCGCTCGGGCGCACCATTGCGGTCGCGACGCCGCGGGGGCCGGCCCAGCTGAGCTACAACGGCCAGGGCCAGCTCGTCCGGGCCGAAATCGCCGGCCGCGTCGTGGCGGAGTACGCCTATGATGCGTTCGGCCGACGGATCTCGAAGAAGGTCAACGGCCGGGTCACGCGTTACCTTTGGGCCGGTCAGTCCCTCCTCTGCGAGTGGGCGGAAGGTGGGGAAGGACCTTGGACCCGACGCGACCACCTCGTCCTGCCGGACCTCTTCGTTCCCCTCGCAATGCGGGTGGACGGCCGAATCTACCGGCAGCACACGGACCACCGCGGCGCGCCTCTTGCGATGACGGACGAGTCGGGCGCGGTGGTCTGGCGCGCAAAGTCCAAGGCGTTCGGCGAGGCCGTTGTCCTGCACGCGACCGTCACAAATCCGTGGCGCCTCCCGGGCCAGTATCGCGACGACGAGACGGGCCTGCACTACAACCTCGCGCGTTACTACTACCCAAGCATGGGTCGCTACCTGACATTCGACCCAGCCTTTGACCCGAGCGGCGGCGGCAACTTCTACCTCTACGCTGCCGGCGACCCGATCAACGGCGCCGACCCCACAGGCGAGATCCTGCCGATCGTAGCCGCGATCCTCATCGGTGCGGCCATCGGTGCTGTGATGGGTGCGGCCTTCAAGGCCTGGGAGACGCGCGGACAGCCTTGGGACGCTAACCGGTGGAGCGAGATCGGCAAGGGAGCGCTGATCGGCGGCGCCATTGGCGCACTGAGCGGCGCCGTTGGGTTCGCTGTCGCAGCAGGCCTCGGGGCGGCCGGCATGACGGCGGCCGCTGGCATAGGCACAGCGATGGGTGTCGGTGCAATCGAGGGCGCCGTTACGAGTGTTGTCGAGACCTGCGCGGAAGCCGCTTACTACGACCGCGCGGTCAGCAATGAAGACCTCCTGAAGAATGCACTACTTGGGGCCGGGATGGGTGCTGTCACTGCTGGCGTTGGCGGCGTCTTCGCCGCGCGCGCAGCTCGCAAGGCGGCGCAGGAGGCTGCTGAGAAGGCTGCCAAAGAGGCGGCGGAGAAGATGGCGCAGGAGGCGGCCGAGAAAGCGGCCAAGAGGGCCCGGCTCAATAAGCACAAGGCCGATGTCGATGCCCAGAGGGCTACGTATGAGAAGAAACTGAGCGAACTCGAAGCGGCGGGCGCAAGTAGAAAGGCAAAAGCACACCCGAAAAGGAAAATCACAGAGGCTAAAGGAGAGCGTGCTGCCGCGGACCTAATAGAGAAAAATCACCCTGAGCTGGAGATGGTACAGGGTTTCAAACCTGGCACAGGCTTCGACCAAGTCTATGTAAAGAAAAACCCAGATGGCAGCGTTGCAGAGTACGTCATTGTTGAGGCGAAGGGCCCTGGCGCCACATTGAGCAAGAACGCTAAGAAGGGCGAGCAGATGTCGCAAGATTGGGTCCGCAGAACCGTGGACGAGATGAGGAACTCCAGTGACGCAGAGAAAAGAAAGCTCGGATCCGAGCTACGGGCGGCGCTTTTTACAGGATCGCCGCCCGTCCGGGGTAAGGTCATCCAAGCCGACGACCATGGGATTGGGCATGAATTGCCATGCCCAAACGGCGGTAAATATAACTGAAACGAACTGCTGCCACGTTGAACAAACCGGAGTCAGATATGGGTTTGCGCCTTAACAAAATCTCTGATGCGGTCATCAGAGAAAACCTTCTTCAAAGTATAGCATTGTTACAGAGTCTCCAAGAGACAGCGGCCCCTGAAGCTGGTCGACAACGCGAACGTCACCTTGTTTCAATTGCGGATCTGAACTTCGAGATTGGCACAATGACTTACCAGCAAGAGGGTTCTCCAGCCGAAGTCCGCGCTGCACTAGCCAAGGCGGGGCAGTACTTTTTAGAGGGCATACATGGGCGACAGCCACCAAATGCGACTGATTCACGGAATCCCTACGAGTTCGAGAAGGCAATAAGCCTAGTCGTCTGCTTCTGTGATACCTCCTTCCGGAAATCACTTGGATCATTTCGTGAGGATAAGTACAGATACCCACCGCATCTGGAGACTCAACTCTTTGGTGAGTACCTGGTTGAACTGATAAAATTTCTGAGCAGAGGCACTCTAGATGCAGAGGTCTTAGCATCTGTCATCAAACGCGCTAAGGCTGATTCGGCGTCCCGCGATGATCATGTCTTCACCCTCGCAAAGGCTCGCGGCTTGCAGGCACTCCAGGCCGGCAATGTCAGCGAGTGGGAGCGTGCGGTTGTGGAGCTCGTTGACGCGCACCGCGACGAGGCACTTAAGGGGGAGTACAAGCTTCTAGCGGACGGCTTTATCGCGCTGCCAGCCCTTATGCTTGCTCGCCTCGGAATGGAGAGAGGATATACCTGTAGGGTGAATTCACCGTACCTTCCATTTGGACTCTTGGTAGACATACCCGCATGAGTGAGACATTCTCCTACTACGTCATTGATGAGCGAAAGCTTTCAAGGAATGGCGATGGCCTAAGTGATCGGCAGCGCTTTGAGCGGTTGATTGCTGAGGTGAAGCGCTGGGGCGCGCTGTGGGCGCAGATTGAACTCGATGAACTCACATTCATGTATGCTCTCGAGGCGATTGATGCGCATGTTGGCGGAGAGAAATTCATTCCGGTCCTTACATTCAATAATTCACCTGGAAATGTGCTCGGGAATGATCCTGGCACTTCAAGCATCGGCTACTTCAACCCCGAGCAAGCAGCTGATTTAGATTTCGTGGTTTCTGACTTGTCTGGTGAAGAAATTGATGATCCCCGCGTCGACCAGGAGATCATCGAAAATGTTCTGCATGCGATACAGTTGTCGTCTAGAGAGGCGGCAAAGAGAGGGCATGCGCTGGCTGTCCTCCATGGGTAGAAAAGCCGTTTAGAGCACCGGACTGGAAATCCGACTCCCGGGGTTTTGGGCTGGTGCGATCTGTGATTCACTCTGTCGAACGGGAGGTGGATCATGGGTCACTGCTATTCTCTCGATCTTCCGGTGCGGGTGGCTGACTTCGTCGAGGCGGGCCATTCCTGCCGGGCGGCGGCCCGCCACTTTGGGGTCAGTGACAGCTGTGCCATCAAGCTGGTGCGGCGAACGCGGGACACCGGCTCGCCAGCGCCGGCCCGTCAGGGCCGTCCGCCAGGAGGCGGCAAGCTAGTGCCCTATGAGAGCTTCCTGATCCAGACCGTCGAGAGGCCTGCCATCACCATGCCCGAACTCGCCAAAAGGCTGCTGGACAAGCACGAGGTCGTCGCAGCCCCGGCGATGCTCTCGCGCTTCCTGTGCCGGTGCGGCTTCACGTTCGAATAAACAGCTGATGGCTTCGGAATGCGCACGCGCCGACGTGCGGGATGAGCGCCGGGTCTGGCACGCCCAGCGTCAGGCCCGCATGCGCGAGCAGCCGCACCGCTTGGTGTTTCTCGATGAGACCTACGTCAACACCAAGATGACCCGGCTGCGCGGGCGCTCGCGCAAAGGCCAGCGGTTGCGCATGAGCGCTCCCTTCGGGCATTGGACAACCAACACTTTCATTGCTGGGCTGCGCTGCCATGAGCTGAGCGCGCCGTGGATCATTGACGGCCCGATCACCCGGTTGGCGTTCGAGGCTTACATCGAGACACAACTCGCGCCGAGCCTGCACAAAGGCGACGTGGTGATCCTCGACAACTTAGCCGCCCACAAGAGCGAGAAGGCCGCGCAGTGTCTGAAGCAACGCGGCGCCTGGTTCCTGTTCCTGCCCCCGTACAGTCCAGACATGAACCCAATTGAGCAGGCCTTCGCCAAGATAAAGGCACACCTGCGCAAGGCCGAGGCCCGAACGTTCGACGCGCTCTGGCGCGCTCTCGGCGACATCTGCGATTTGTTTGAGCCACAGGAGTGCTGGAACTTCCTCAGGGCTGCCGGATATGCGCCCGTGTAAGCGTCCGATGCTTTAGAGCTTGTCCAAGCCTGTCCCGTCATGCTGCATTCTCTCCTCACGTAATGACTGGTAAAATTGAGCTAATGACGTCACGCAGAAGGATAAGAGTAGCGTGAGGGTTTGGCGAGCAGACGAGTCACAATAAGGGGTTGCTGGCGCTTAGTCTTGCATCTGCACACTCGCTAATCGCTGTAAGCATTGCGCTAAGCCCTGATTACCTCAAACCATGACCGACGGCCCGCGCGTACGACTTGATGCCGATCACGGGACAGCGGCCAAAATTAGTGTGGCGCTGTAAGCACAAGATAATAGGAAAACTCTAGGCGGCTCTCAGCATTCTCGCGCTGCACCCGCTCAACAGCCGACTGAAGCGCCCGCAGATATCCGTGCCCGCTCTCGGCAGCCGGACGCGTCCCAAGTGTCAACCGCTGGTCGCTCGCCAAGGCAACCACCAGATCCAGCCCATAGGGCGGACCGATCCTGGCCTTGAGCCCGCGGCCCTTGGCACCACCGACTGTTACCTTGAGGTTCGGAGCAAGTGGCTGGTCCGGTGACCCGCCGCCTGGAAGCAGATGATAGACCTGTCCATCCGACGTGAAGTAGTCCACGCGGATGTAGCTGGGGAACGTCGGCGTCACGAGCTGGAGTTCGAGCGGCATGCCGCCGGTGAAGCGGACGACGCCAGACTGGGCCGGCTGGCCGACCGCCCCCGGCCCGAAGCGCTGGTCCGTCGACTGAGCGAGCCACGGCTGCCCGAGGAAGCTCAGGACGTGGCAGTATGGTTCTCCCACCACGTAGAGGTCCCGATCCACGATTTTCCTCAACCCGGCGATCCCGGATACCTGTTCGATTAGGCGAGTCCGCTCAGCCGCCGAGCTGAGATGTCCTTTCAGCTGCACCGTCTCGCCGTCCTCGGTGACGTTAGCCTCGACGCGGCCGCACTCGAACGATTGGAGCGAGTCCTGCAACTGGCGCTGCGGGTCGGCAGTCTGCGCCGGGATGGGAAGAGGCGCGGGTACGAGCGCGACAACGTTGGGCTCGGCTACCGGTGTCGATGGTGCGATCCGAGCTGCTTCCGGCGGGTCGGCGGGCGGAACAGGGATCGGCTCGGACCCGTGCTGCGCCGGAGCGGACGACAGGGGAGCCCCAAGAGCCGTTATAGGGACCGTGTCCGGAACCACCTCGCTCGGCGACAGCGGCTGAGGCGGAGGTCCTTGACGGGGCTCAGCTACATTCGGGGCTCTGGGCGAAATCGAGTGGGGCGAGGGGCGCTCTTCCAAAAGATCCCGATCCGGCGGCGGAACGAGAAGCGGCTCGGATGGAACCGGAGTAGACAGAACGGGATCGGCAAGAGCCGTCACGCGGACTTCCTCGGGAGCAGCCTCGGTGGGCGAGAGCGGCTGAGGAGATCTTTGGCCGAGCTCCGCCGCGATCGGCGACGTAGGCAATATCGCCTGGAGCGATGTTCGGGCCTCTGGAAGGTCGTGATCCTTCGGGCCCCCCGTAACCGTCGGCGACGGTGGAACTGCGGCGGTCAGGTCCGGAAGTGCAGCGACCGCCCCATTACTCTCCGGCTTCGCCTCGGCCGCGGGGAGCAGGGGGGTGGCGGCGACAGCCTCGACCAGATTGGACGATGCGTGGACCTCGGGCAGCGCTTGAACCGGAGGAGAGCTCAGGGGCTCAGCCGCTGGCGGTGCGATGCTCGGGAGTGGGGTGGGCTCCGACGGGGCAAGAACCGCGCTCAGGTCGCTTCGGACCTTGGCCTCCGCTTCCCTGAGCGGGTGCTCGACGACCACGTCGAGGGAAATCGGCGGTGACGGGAGCGGCAGCGGGTCAGGTACCTTCGAGAGTTCGATCCATGCAACCAAGCCCATCGCATGCACCCCGAGCGCCATGACCCAGGCAGCGAGAGAGGTGCGGGGAACCTGCACACGCGGCAACTCGACGCACAGACCGGTGACCGTGATGTCGTCGGTGTTCTCCTCGTTCGTTGCAGCCGTGTCCTCGGAGGGGTCCACGAGCGGGCATCTCCGTTTTGTCTGAGCCACGGGACCGGCGGCAATTGCTGGCCACGGCAACGCGAAGCCAACCATCCTGACCCGCGGACTGTTAGTCACCTACTCCGCCGCGACGCCTTCCGCTGTGGGATCTGTCGGGGTCGCATCCGGAGCCTGACTCGCTGCCATCGTGTCGCCGGCCCACCGATATGCGAAATCTCCATTCTCGATTGTCAGGTGCACATCGGTCGATGGTTCGTTCCGGAGTGAGCGGGTGAGGAAGCCTCGCGACAGCGTGGGCAGTAGAGTGTTGGTGATGATGTTGTCGATCATCCGCCCGCCTGAGGAGGGATCGTTGCACAGGGAGACGATATGCTGCACGACCGCGTCGTCGTAGCTGAACGTCGTATCGTGGTTCTCACGAACCCGTTTGCCGATGCGATCGAGCTGCAGTCGCACGATCCCGCCGAGCATCTCGTCAGACAGCGGGAAATAGGGGATCGTCACGATGCGTCCAAGGAGCGCCGGCGGAAAAACCTTCAGGAGTTCCGGCTTGAGCGCCGCGGCTAATGCCTCGGCATCGTTCGCATAGACCGGATCCTGCGCCAGAGCCATGATCATATCCGTCCCGACATTGGACGTGAGGATGATCAGGGTGTTTCTGAAGTCGATCCGCCGCCCGGTTCCGTCCTCCATCTGACCCTTGTCGAAGACCTGGAAAAAGATCTCGTGGACGTCGGGATGCGCCTTCTCGACCTCGTCAAGGAGAATGACACTGTAGGGTTTTCGCCGCACGGCCTCGGTCAGCCGTCCGCCTTCGCCATAGCCGACATATCCGGGAGGCGCTCCCTTCAGGGTCGATACGGTGTGGGCCTCCTGGAATTCCGACATGTTGATCGTGATCATGTTCTGCTCGCCGCCGTAGAGCGCTTCAGCGAGCGCGAGCGCGGTTTCCGTCTTGCCGACCCCCGACGGGCCGCAGAGCATGAAAACCCCGATCGGCTTGTTGGGATTGTCGAGCCGCGCCCGGTTAGTCTCAATCCGTTTGGCGATCATCCGAAGGCCGTGCGACTGGCCCACGACGCGCCAGTTCAGGATCTCCGGCAGCGTCAGGACGGTTTCGACTTCATCCCGAACCATCCGGCCTACCGGAATGCCGGTCCAGTCCGAAACCACCGACGCGACAGCCTGCTCGTCGACATAGGCGTAGATCATCCGCGTCTCGGGATCGATGTCGCCGAGGGCGTCAAAGCGCTGGTGCAGTTCCTGGCGGAGTTTATCCGGGTCGGCGCTGCTCCCGTCGGAGCTCTCATCGGCCTGCCGCAGCTTCTCGCGCAGCTGACGAATTTCCTCGATGATCGCCTGTTCGGCCTGCCAGCTTTGTTCGAGCTCGGCGAGTTTGGTGCCGAGATCAGCGAGTTCGGTGTTGATCTCGGCGATGCGCGCTTCGCTGGTCCCACCGAGATCGCGCTCGGCGACGAGGCTCTCCCTTTCCTTCTCCCGGGCGGCGATGCTGCGCCGGGTGTCTTCGATCACGGCCGGGATCGCTGCTTGGCTGATCGCGACCCGCGCGCAGGCGGTGTCGAGCAGACTGACGGCCTTATCGGGCAGCTGCCTAGCCGGGATGTAGCGGTGTGATAGGTTGACGGCTGCGACGATCGCGTGATCGGCAATTCGGACTCCATGATGCTTTTCCATTGGCCCCAGGATGCCGCGCAGCATGTCACAGCACCGCGCGACGTCGGGCTCGTCGACCTGGACCGGCTGAAAGCGGCGTGTCAGCGCCGGGTCCTTCTCGAAATGCTGACGGTATTCGGCCCATGTGGTCGCCGCGATCGTGCGGAGGGTTCCCCGAGCGAGAGCCGGCTTCAGGAGGTTGGCCGCGTCGCCCGTGCCCGCCTGTCCGCCTGCCCCGATCAGCGTATGAGCCTCATCGATGAACAGGATCGTCGGGACAGGTGAGGATTGAACCTCATCGATAACGGAACGGAGGCGCTGCTCGAATTCGCCCTTCATCGAGGCGCCGGCCTGCATCAGGCCAAGATCTAGCGCGCATAGCCGGACGCCGCGAAGCGCCGGCGGCACGTCGCCCGCAGCGAGGCGCTGGGCGAATCCCTCGACGACGGCGGTCTTGCCAACGCCGGCCTCGCCCGTGAGGATCGGGTTGTTCTGCCGCCGCCGCATCAGCACGTCGATCACCAGCCGGATCTCTGCGTCGCGGCCCACGACGGGATCCATCTCGCCAGCCTTGGCTTTGGCCGTGAGGTCCTGCGAGAACCGGTCGAGAGCGGTGCTGCCCTTCGGACCTGCTGCTAGGGGCATGCTGCCCGGCCCGGAACTCTGGAGGCCCACGCTGTCGACCGGACGCAGGTTCTCCTCCTCGGAGTTCTTCCAGATCGTCCGATGCTCGGCGGTGAGCTGGTCCACGTTGATCTTGGCGAACTCCTTCGAGGCGCTCGTCAGAGCACGGCGGAGTTCCTGAGATTTGAGAGCACCGACCAGGAGATGACCTGTCCGGATCTGCGTCTCGCCGAAGAACAGGGTCGCATAGTACCAGCCGCGGTCGAGCAGGTCGACGATCGCATTCGAGATGCCGGGCATCTCCGTCTCGTTCGTTCGAAAGCCGTTGATCAGGGCTGCGAGTGCTGCGAGGACTTGGCCGCGGTCGAGATTGAAATGGTCCGCAGTGAGCGAGAGATCGCTTTGGTCGCGTTGCAGGATATGGAACAGCCAATGAGCCAGTTCCACGTTCCGATTTCCGGCACTCTTGGCATGATAGAACGCTTGGTTGAACGCCTCGTATCCGGCTCGGTTCAGCTTTCCGGTGACTGTTTCGATGTTGATGTCGGCCATTTCAAGCCCCCTGAGCTAACCCGTGCTTCGATGCGTGCGCCGGTGTCTTTGGCGCTCGGTAGGGTGGAAGCGGGCGTCGCACCGCATGCTCTCATCCGTCGCGGCCCAATCGGGTGCCAGCCAACTCGTGTAGCCGAGCTGCCCAAAGCGCCCGAGGCGGACAGGCTCGACCGCTCCGGCGGGTAGGGCCAGCTCGACATCCCAATCAAGTTGCTCGCCGAGATACAAGAATACGGCATCGGCGAGAAAATCGCATTGATTGCCGGACGGCAGGAAGCGGCAGTACGTCGTCAAGTCCCGTGTGAACAGGCGGACGCGGAACTTGTCCTGAAGACTCAGGACGCTGGCGCCCAGCATCATCGTCCCGCCGAGGTCGGTATGGCTTTGCCCCAGCCGCGTCCGATCAGCCCGCTCAAAGCAGAGCCATGATCCGACGAACTGATCGATCTCGACCTCTAGGCCGGTCAGGCCCGATAGAAAGCTCCTCAACCGCGAGGCTGACTTCGCCTGTGGGGCAAGCAGGCCGGCGAAGGCGAGCTTGTCCAGGTCGGGAACGGCGCCCAACTCATCGAACGGCGGGGAGCCGACGCCGATGAAGGAGCCGACATAGGCCGCAAACCGGTCGGCTTCCGGCCGCTCATGCTGTGCGATCGGCCGCGCATCCGCCCAAGCCCGAAAGAAGAGCTGGAGAAATCTGTGCTGGAGGATGTCCAGGAACCGCGGGAACGCGTCGTCGCGCCTGGGAGGCTGCAGCCAGCCGTAAACCTCTTCGGTGGTCGCCAGAGGGAGGGCCCCTTGAGGGCCGAGCAGCCCGAGGAACCGAACCACCACCCGGATTCGGTCCTGGGGGTCTCGATCGATGCTGCCGAGTGTCGAGGCCGGGAACGCGAGGTAAGGATCTGCTCCGAGGGCCACGAACTCGTCCTGTCGGGAGGCGCTCGCCCCGATCCGCGGCTTATCGGCAAAGCTTCGTTCGAGGCGCCGGAGGAGGGCAAAGAAGTCGTAACGCCACGGCTCGAACTCGGCCCTCTCTAGGTAAGTCACAGGGGCCTCCGTTCACCGGCCCGGGCAGGCCAGCGCATAATCTCGCCGCGTTCGGTCGAGCGGATGACCGTCTCGGTGAAATGGTTCATCGCAGCGTACTCGGCGAAGAAGCGATCGAGGACGGCACCAAGAAGAAAAGCCCCGCTTCCCTCGAAGTTTCGCTCATCGAGGGTAACCGTAATCCTGATACCGCGGGCTGCCCCGATGCCCGCGCGATGACGGACACGCCGGACCACCGCCTCACTGTCGATGCTGCGCACCCCGGAAACCTTCCGGTCGGAGCTGGCGGATGAATTGCTGAACAGGGACAGGATCTCGCGCAACGCCCGTCCATCTCGTCCGGCTCCGCGCTGGATGAGCCCGAGATGATTGAGACTCAGCATGTTGATCAGCCGCCAGGCGACGGCACCGGAATGCAGGACCTCCAATCGATTGCGGATCTGCTTGGTGACAGGTTCTCGCGGCGGCGTCGGACCCTCGACGCAGAGAATGTCGAGGGTTGTATTGTCGATCAGGCGAAAATCGGCCCCTCCCTCGCCGACGGGAAGATGCTCGGGAAGATGGCGGTTCGAGCAAAGGGCACGAATGCTGAGTTCCGCAACCTCGGGATCGGAGCCAAGCTGGGACGGCTCCAACAGACTGAGGAACACGTCGGTGCCAATATAGTCGGACGCTGAGCCGAACTGACGCTCCTGAGCCGTCCTCTGCCGCGACAGGCGACGAATGGTATAGAAGAGGCCCGAATCCGCTCTGCCGTCCCTTCGGGCCGAGTACAGCGGTTGTACCGGCACCTTCTCGCGGCCGCCGTGATAATGGGCGAAAACGGCAAGAATTCTGTGCGGCTCGAAATCAAGGGGTCGGCTGCGGTCGGGTACGATGTGATACTCGTGTTGGTTTGAGCGGACCGGAACGCGATCGGTCGACAGATCGAACAGGTTAACCGCAGGAGCGGCGTAGAGGCCGAACACCCCGGGCTGTACGGCGGCAAGCAGGCGCGGGTTGACCTCGTTGAACATGAAGAGGACATCGAAAGACCGTGTCCGTACCGTACCGAGCACCTTAGTCAAGTTCCGGATCCTGAAGCCGAGAAACTTGCGCGGCAGCAGGAAGTACTCGCGGATCAGATCGAAGCCCCGGAATAGACGCTGGTCATTCGGCAGCAGCGCCTCGTCGGGTGCGAAGCCGATTTGCTCCAAGCTTCCGGACGGCAACGGCGCCACGACGGATTTACCTTCAGGGTCGGCCCACCGGATGCAGAGGCCGGCACAACGGGCGAAGAGTTGCTCATAGAGGGCGATTGCGTCGGCCTCGGCGCCGAGGAGATGGACCGGCAGTTCCGACATGCGACAGCCCGCGACCCATGCCTCCGGAGGGGTATCTGCCTGGGTCGCCGGCGGTTCGTCCTCGGCTCGCCCAGCCACACGATGGGTGAGTCTGAGGCGCAAGCCGGCAACGACGTTGGGTCCGACTGAGGCGCCGAGGGCCTGAAGCGGGCCAGGCGTACCGTAATATTCGGCCTCCGTGATCTCGAAGGGCCAGAGCATTACGCCGGACGTGAGTCGGTAGCGACATGCCACCCGTCGCTCGCGTTCGCGGTAGGTGGCATCGATGTACGAGCCGCGTTGGATACGAACACCTTCCCGGAGGGCCGGATCGCCGTAGGGCGGAACGATTTTCGCAAGTAGCGCGGAGGGCGTCGGAGCGAGGTAGTGCGGAACGAGCTGATCGAGCAGGTTGTTGGTGAATTCGGGAAACTCATGCTTCAGCTTGAGCTGGACGCGGGCTGCGAGGAAAGCGGCTCCCTCGAGAAGCCCCAGCATCATGGGATCGAGGCGATCGTCGACGAGGCCGCCGAGGCGCTCAGCGATGCCAGGGTATTCGGCCGCGAACTCAGTGGCATGTCCCTTCAGGAGAGCTAGCTCGTTCTCGTAAAGCTCGATGAACTCCCGATTCATGGCGTCTCAGAGCCGCTTGATGACGACTTTGCCACTGTCGATCTCAACATCGGCCACGAACTCGACCGGGATATTGACTGGGTCGCAATGGAGGTCCGCTCGCACAACGAACCGCACCTTGAGCTGCTTCGGATCGACGGTTGCATCACGAGCCACCTCAATGGAGTTCGACACGAGCCGGGACTCATAGATCTGCAAAGCCTCACGAATCTCGCCGGAGATGTCGGCGACTGCGGACTCGTCGATCGAGCGATGGACCACGTCTGGAAGGCCGAAGTTCAGGACGGAGTGGCGAACATGGTCGAAGTTGGATAGGTCAAGGCTCGACTCAAGCGCGATCGTGTTCATCAGAGCCTCAAGGTCGATGGCGACCTCAGTCCGGAGCACGGATTCCGTGATCGTGCCGCGCCTAAGCGTGCGGCGAAGAGCAATGATCCGCTCGCCATCCTCATCCCGCTCGTCAATCTTCATTTTCGCGTCACGTTTGGCGTGAGCGGCCCGGAACGCATGCATGAGGGGAGGGCTGAGACGGTCATTGCGTGAAGTTCCGGCCACTCGTGTTCTCCTCTCCGCAACCGTACCGGGCGCGTGACGCAGTCAGAGGCGTCGCACGGCTCTGCAGTCAGTACTTGGCGTTGGCGGCGACGTCCCATCCGAAGTTGCCGGCAGGCTTGCCGCTACCGTCCGCCTGCTGCTCCTTATACTCGACCTTGACCTTCGCAAAGTTCAGGGCGACATTTTCCGTTAGACGCTCATCTTGTTGCGCTCCGCCCGTCGATACTGTGGAGATTAAGACATCCTCCATGGTGATTTTGAGATATTCGAGGGGCTGTTCACCAGCCTTGCGCACGAACAGCTCGGCTTTCTTTACATGCTTGCCCGACGCACAATGGAACATCAGGTCGCTTGATGACTTGTCGATGTACTTTGTGACGAGCAGATCCTGCACCGATACTTTCCCGGCGCCGCTGCCACCACCGACGTGGCCAGTGCCGCTCTGGGCCAATCCCCAGGCCCAGGCTATCACATCGATTTCCTCTTTGTGGGCCTTGTCGCGGGCTTCGCCCTTTACACCATCGATCTTCAAAAACATGTCGACGGCCATCAAGTCTCTCCTGTTGCTTGCAGTTAAGGACGGACATCCTCCTCGGCGCCGGAGACTTGCACGAGATGGATCACCTCGCCGAGCAGAATGGACCAATTTCCCACGGCGCGGGAATCACGCCGGAGAATATCTCAGGTATCGGCGGAGCGGATACGGGATACCAGGCTGATCCCGATGTCCATTCCCTCAAGCTGGAAGTGCGGCCGAAGGTGGAACCGCGCCGAGTAATAGCCAGGGTTCTCCTCGTCGGGAACGATCTCGATCTTTGCATCGGCCAATGGCTTCTTGGCCTTCATCTCCTCCGAGGAATTGGCCGGGCTCGGGTCGACATACTCATAAATCCAGTCCTGCAGCCAACGGGTCAGCTGCGGAGCTTCCTTCGTTGACCCAATCTTGTCGCGAACCATGCATTTTAGGTAATGCGCGAAGCGGGAGACAGCGAACATGTACGGCAGGCGGGCGGAGAGGTTGTCGGACGCTGTCGCTTCGACGCCGTTTGGCCCGAAGTATTGCTTCGGCTTGTAGACGGACTGGCAGCCAATGAAGGCAGCCTTGTCGGTGTTCTTTCGATGGGTGAGTGGGATAAGCCCTGCCTTGGCAAGCTCTGCTTCTCGGCGGTCGCTGATGGCGATCTCGGTCGGGCACTTGAGATCGATGCCGCCGTCATCGGTCGGGAAGGTATGGGTCGGGAGGTTCATAACCTCGCCGCCGGACTGCACGCCGCGGATACGGGTGCACCAGCCATAATCCTTAAAGGCCCGATTGACGTTGGCGGCCATCGCATAGGCCGCATTCATCCAGGTATATTTCTCGCCCTTGTGTCCATCGGTTTCTTCCTCGAACGCAAATTCCTCCACTGGCTCGTTCTTCGCTCCGTAGGGCTGCCGGGCCAGCACCCGCGGCAGGCACAGGCCAACGTACTTGGCATCCGGAGAGTCACGCAGTGACTTCCAAGGAGCGTAATCGGGAGTGTCGAAGATCTTGCCGATATCGCGGGGATTCGAGAGCTCAGTCCATGAATCCATTCTTAGGAGGATCGGATCGGCGCCGGCAAAAAATGGGGCGTGGGCCGCCCCTGCTATCTTGCTTAGGTCTCGCAAAAGTTGAACGTCCTTTGGCTCATGGCTGAAGTAGTAGTCGCCAATGAGGCACCCAAAGGGTTCGCCCCCGAGCTGCCCATACTCCGCTTCGTAGACTTTCTTGAACAGAGGGCTCTGATCCCATCGTGCTCCGGGATAGAGCTTCAAATTTTTCGAAAGCTCGGTCTTACCGATGTTCATGACGCGGATTTTAAGCATCGAGTCCGTTTCGGAATTGAAGACTAGGTAATGCAGGCCGCGCCAGGCGCCTTCGATGGATTGGAACTCCTTTGCATGAAGAATTTCGTTCATCTGCGCGGTAAGCTTCGCATCGATCCGGGCGATCATCTCCTCTATGGTATCAATAACATCGCCCTGGATCAGTGTCGTGTCGGCTAGTGCCTGGTTCACGAGTGTGGCAACGGCGTTCTCAACCTCGGTTGCCGCACGCTCGGTTCGCGGTTTGAAGCTCTGCTTGAGGAGTGTCGCAAAGGCATCGGGATCACGGGTCTCGACGATCGTGTCAGCTTGGTGCTGACCTGTTCCTGCCACTTCCGCCATGGAAATAACCCTGTCTTCGGTTCGCATCTATTCGGTGTCGGCCTGAGCGTGCGGCTCACCCAAGCGCTCTTGGAGAGCTGCCATGAGTTGAGGGTCTGCCAGGAGGGCTCTAATCTGATCGCTTGCGGCCGCCTTACCGTCCATGTAGCGCAAGAGATTCGAGAGCTGCTGGCGAGCCTCTAGCAGTCGGGCGAGCGCGGGAACCTGACGGGCAACCCCTGCCGGCGAGAAGTCGTCCATTTTCCGGAACTTCAATTCGACGGAGAGCTGTTCGCCATCTTCGTCGCCAAGCTTGTTGGCGACCCGGAATGCAACGCCCGGCTCGATCGCCTCCATCCGCTGGTCGAAATTGTCCATGTCAAATTCGAGGAACTTGCGCTCTCCGACGTCAGGTTTCTCGACACCTGGCCTATTGCCCGAAAGATCAGCCAGGACACCCATGACGAAGGGGAGTTCCACTTTCCTCTCGGCATCGTAAGGATCTTCGTAGGAGATGTGGACCCTCGGTGCCCGGTTTCGGCGAATGAATTTCTGGCCTGTATCGGTCATCTGTTCTGATCTCCGTCTCCCGTGTTCTGCAGCGGGAACTCTTTTAGTCTATTCAAAGACAGTTCTCGTGAGCAGACAACAGATCAAAATTGCCAACCACTAACCGGATATTGCCACTCCCAATCCTGGCAAGACATCCTTCAGCAAGGTCAGGAAATCTTTCTGAGTGAAGGCGCAGGCGCGGTCTGTCAGAAGAGGAACTGGGCTGGCCGGCTCGCTCAACCGGTAGAATGCTCCCACCTGCTGGAGCAGCACCGTCGCTTCCTGCCTGCTCTGAGCGGTGTACGTCGGAACGTCACCAGCTTGGGCGTTTATGGGGCGGGATAGCTTGCTGGTCGCCCCATCCTGGTCTGAACGAGGGGAACTGGCGGCCGTGTCGAGGGGCGGGTCCGCAGTCTCGCCTAGCGCCGCATCTTCGCTGGGCTGGCCGGCCACGCCGTTCCCGGCGAGGAGATGGATCGGCAGCTCGAACATTGGGTCAGCGCCGAACCGGAATGTTGCCCGCTCAAGGTGAGTAGGCAACAAGATCTCGAGAACCTCATTGAAGGAGCGGCCCATGAGGCGCTGCGCCTGCTGGATAAGGAGAAGTGCAGGGCTTGAGGGCTCATGGGTCGAGAAGTATGCTTCAGCGGCGGCCAACGCTATGGTTGCTTGCGCGGCCGATGTGATCGGGGCCGCTGGGAGAGCGCCAATGCTGGCTTTCGGTCCGCTCCCGTTAGGGAGGTGGGCCGGCGCTTCGGTCGGCTCCGGGATCGGCGCCGTCGGATCGAGGCGAGTGATCGCGTCGTCCAGAACCCGCAGCAGTTCGGCGACGACAGGCGCGAGCTTTGGAAAAGAGATTGCTTGGTCGTAGCCGACATTCGCCACCCACACGCTTTGGATACGGGCGAGCGCATCTTTGAGCAGAGCGACGTGATCGCGAGTGTGCCGCAGCACCGACAGGTCGGCTTCGCGGAATGCGGCCTCAACGGTAGAGAGGTCGGGGACCTCTTCCTCCTCCCGCGGGACCACCTTACCGCTAGCAGCCAGGATATTTCGATAGGTGATCGATCCGAAACGGCGGCTGGGCACGAGATGGACGTACTGGAGCGGCTGGACGACGGTGGGTGACTCGTCGAGCGTTTGGATCGTCACCATCCTCAGGGTGAAGTCACCATCGTCGGCGCGCGGGTGGACATCGTCCCACCATTGCTTGAGGAGGTGGGCAATCGCGTCCACACTTAGTGCGAAATTCGCGAGGTCACGGCTAAGGATGGTGAACTTCGCTAAGATTGTCAGGAGCCGGAGGTCGCGCGTTGATCGGAGGAGGTCACCAATGGCCTGAGCTTCGTCGTCGAGCTTGAACTTTGGACGAAACGGGACGAGCCGCCCTGTATCCTCCTCCGTAACAAAGTAGGTGCCCTGCGGGACGAGGCCATCGACTCGGGCGAGCAGGTTCAGGAAATGCGCATCTCCTTGCAAATCGAGATCCGGTCCACACGGCGATGTGTCTGCAACTGGCTGCGTCAGGGTTGCATAGTCGATCAGAGCCATGACAGAGGAGCCCAGCCGGAAACCAAGAAGCTGATGGGTTTCCATGACTTTAACATCATTGGACCCTGACGGTTTCGACCCGGCGATTGGAGGCGTCGTTTGGGTCAGGTGTGCGCGGTTGTGTCTTGCCGTACCCGCGTGGCTTGAGCCTGCCCGGCTCGATCCCTATTTCAGTGAGGTACCGGACAACTGAGGCAGCCCGCCGCTCGGACAGACTCAGATTGTAGCGGTCGCTCCCGCGTGCGTCCGTATGCCCTTCAACTCGGAACGACGTGGCCGCAAGTTGGGGGTCCTTGAGGGCCTTTGCAAACTCGTCCAGGTTTTCACGAGCGTCCCTGGTCAAGGTGTCGGAGTCGTAGTCGAAGGTGACGACGAGATCGAAGGCTGCAGTCGGCGGCGTCACACTGGCAGGCGGCCCTTGCCCGCCGCATTCGCCCTCATGGCCAATACAGAGTCCTCGCGACGGTCCGAGCTCCGCTTTGGGAGCAAAGTGCTGAATGATGTCACGGGCCTTATAAGCGGGGTCGGCGAGAGCGCCGGTGCCCAGGAATGATAAGCAAACGACAAGAATAGCGGGGAGAGGTTTCTTGCACATGGGCGCCCCATTCTCCAGTCCACTCGACTATGACGAATGGACCATGTATCGTCAAGTACATAGAGAGTTGGATCAAAGATAAAGGCCTGTCATGAGTTCTGGGCTCAGCCAAGCCAAACGGCTCGCGTCGTTCAACACACCTCTGGGCATCGATTTTTTCGTTCTCACGCGGTTCGAGGGAATGGAGGGTTTGAGCGAGTTGTTTGAGTACCGAATAGAGGCGCTGAGCGGCGCGAACGATGCCGATCTGAGTAAGATCCTCGGCGAGGTGTGCCGCGTCGAGTATCACCTACGGGGCGGCCGAACCCGAACGTTCTGCGGCGTCTTGGCCGAGGCTCAGTTTCTTGGCGCGCAGGGCGAGCACTGGGGCTATCGGTTTGTCCTAAGGCCGTGGTTGTGGCTTCTGTCGCAACGCTCGGATTGTAGGATCTTCCACGACAAGACTGCGCCGGAAATCATCAAGGAGATCTTCAAGAAGGAGGGAAAGAGCAACTTCGACGACAGGCTGACGGAGCAGTACCAGAGAATGGAATACTGCGTGCAGTATCGTGAGACAGATTTCGCTTTCGTCTGCCGCCTTATGGAGCAACATGGGATTTACTACTACTTCAGTCACTGCGGCAGCGACCACAAGCTTGTCCTCTCCGACTCTAAATCCTCGCACGATCTCGAGCGCGCTCCCGCAAACGCGTCGGGGGCAGGGAATTATCCGTTTCTTCCTCGCGGCCAGTCTGACCGGCGCGAGTCCGACCATTTCGTTGAATGGCAGGCGGAGCGGCGGCTGCGAACTGGGCGGGTCGAATTGAACGACTACGACTTCAAGCAGTCGACAGCGGATCTGCGCCGCTCAAAGGAAGAGGGCATCGCCGCAGCGCGGCAGTACGAACGATACGACTATCCCGGCAAGTACAGCGACAGGAAGGACGGCCAGCGCTTTGCCGAGATACGGGTTCAAGCTCAGCAAGCCCTTGATGAGAGACGGTATGCGGAAGGTGAGGCGCCGAGCCTTTATCCGGGTGCTCTGTTTACCCTGTCCGATCACCCAGTGCGCTCGGAAAACGCTCAGCATATGGTCGTCCGCGCCAGCCACCGCTTCGGTCAGGAGGCCTACCGATCCAGTGACGGTTCCCTCGGGAACGCAGAACCCTATCGCGGGCAATACGAGTTCCTTAAGAGTGAGCGCCGTTTCCGAGCGCTGCCGGTGACCCCGAAGCCGCTCGTCTACGGCCCGCAAACCGCCCGTGTTGTTGCAAAAAAACGTCAGCAAGGTGAGGAGCTCGACGTCGACGAATACGGCTGCATATATGTCCAATTTCACTGGGATCGGGAGAGTGAGACGACATCCCGGCGGGTCCGCGTCGCACAGGTATGGTCCGGCAAGGGTTGGGGCGGGCAGGTTATCCCGCGCATTGGTCAGGAGGTTGTGGTCGAGTTTCTCGAAGGGGATCCGGACCAGCCGCTCGTCGTCGGGACGGTCTACAACGACAAGCACAAGTTGCCCTACGATCTGCCGGTCAACAAGACCCAGTCAGGCCTGAAGTCGAACTCCACCAAGGGAGGCAACGGGTACAACGAGGTTAAGTTTGAGGATAAGAAAGGCGAGGAGCTCGTCAGCCTTCATGCCGAGAAGGATCTCAGTGCTGTCATCAAGAATGCCGAGACGCGCGAGATTGGGGAGAAATTCTCTCCGGTCAAGGGCGCTCCGGCGCGCAGCACCATTGTCAAGAATGGTGACGACGTCCTCAACATCGACAAGGGTAGCCTTCTAGTTGAGGCGACGACCAGCATCGTCCTGAAAGTCGGGCTCTCCACGATAACAGTGGAGCCGAACAGCGTGACAATCGACTCACCACAAGTGACAGTGAAGAGCGTCAGTACGGAGATAAAAGGTGACATGTCGGTTGTCGTAAAGGGCGGAATCATTACTCTGAACTGAGGTTGCATCATGTCGCCTCTCGCACCGTGTGGCACTCTCTAGACGCTCGCGTGACCGGCTGCCGAGAAGGGCATCGCCTATCCGATGAGGTACCTCTTGTTTTCGTTCGGGCCTGCGGCTGGCGCTATGTCCGAGGGAACGAATTACTCCCTCGTGATGGTCAGGCCGGACGTTCCGGTGCACCGAGCAAAAAGCGCACGGAAACACAGGGGCGGTCTCGAACGCCTTGGCAGCCGGCTGGGCGAGTGGCACAATAACGAGCGATGAACAGGCGATGCTGGTCTCCCGCGCCCGATCGGTCAAGTTAGGTGGATCGCGGTTCCGACAGACCATGCGAAGGTTAGCGTTGACATACGAGCGACACAGATTAGCATCTGCTTTGACGAACCGTGCAGCCCGCGGTCGGGCGCACATGGGCACACAGGGCATCGACCATCAAGCGCTGGTGGGAGGTGACCGATGATGGCCCTTCGCCTCTCGATCGATAACGAGACCAGTTTGCCTGACGGCGGCCCGCTGAGCATCACTGTTACAGGCAAACGGGGGATCGATATTGGACGCGACCGGCATCTGGACTGGACTCTTCCGGACCCAAGCCGAACGATCTCTGGGAAGCACTGCGAGATTAGGTTTCGCGACGATGGGTATTGGCTCCACGACATCTCCACAAACGGGACGTACCTGAACGGGAGTGACCGCCGTCTTCAGGGGCCTCACCGTTTGCGCAACGGGGACCGGTTTGCAATCGGTCACTACGTTATTCTAGTTACCCTAAACGAGGACGCGGAAACTAGCCAACCCGTGCGTGAGACACTGAAGCCTGTGTCGTTCGACCCCCCGGATTTCTGGGCTCCTTCCGACGACAGTGCCCCCCCGCTGCCGCGCCGCGACCTTGAGCCGGCACGGGAGACACGGCCGCTTCATTCGGACTTCTTCAGCCAGCCGCTCGTCCCGCCGCCGCTTGCCGATTGGTCCTCTGCTCCAGAACCCGCGCCGGAATTCGGAAAGGGTGACATGGCGTGGATGATGCCAAAGGATTCGGTGCCCCTTGAGCCGGATTCACCTGTCCCGCGTCCTCGGACGCATCAGGCGGACTGGACCCAACCTTTAACCCGAAAGCACCGGGAGGACCCGAGCCAATCGGAGGACTTCACAATAGTCCCAGCACCCCAAGCGGTGAAACCGGAGAATGCTGCTCCGGTAGAGCCGCCATCGGTCGCTCCTCGTCGGGAGCAAGCGGAGCCGCCTTTGTCCGGAGGGCCTGCAGCCGACGACATGGACTTTGTGCGCTCCTTTGCGAAAGGCGCGGAATTGCCAGTGGAAGTGATTGCCTGGCGTGATCCCAACGAATTTGCCGAGCTGTTGGGCTCCCTCATGCGCTTGATTGCCACTGACCTCAAGAAGCTGCTTGCTGCACGCGCAGAGACGAAGCGCATTGCGCGCAGCACAAATCAGACAATGGTTCAGGCCGTCCAGAACAATCCTCTGAAGTTCTCCCCAACACCTGAGGACGCCCTGCGGCTCATGTTTGGGCGTCCGACAAGTGGTTATTTCGATGCTAGACGGACCTTTGAGGAGAGTTTTAAGGACTTAAGCGTGCATCAGGTGAAAACGTATGCTGCCATGCAGGGAGCCTTGCGGCTCCTCATCGAGGATCTCGATCCTCAAGCAATTGAGGAGGCGCTGAGTTCCGACAGAGGCATCTGGAAAATGATGGGATCTCGAAAGGCGAGACTCTGGGACGCCTATGTGGTCAGCTGGCACGCGAAAACTGCACCATATGAGCACGGAATAGTCGATGCCTTTATGCATCACTTCGCTGAGTGCTATGATCGCAGCGGCACGCCTCGACAGGAGTAGGCTTTACCGAGCCGACTTGGTAGTAAGGGGTAAGAGGTATGCCTGACCTGAACTCCAGAAACTGGACCGGCCAAAGCGGGAATTTTCCCGCAATATGTCCCGGCTGGCAGAAGGAAATGGGTCATGAAGGTGTCCAACACTGCAGTTCCAGAAATCCTCCTTCTATGGCTCGCGCCGGCTGGTGCAGGCGCTTCTGAAGCGCCTTCGGGAGACCGCCGCGATCCGCGTCCGCTCCGGCTATCGACCCATTCACGTGCTGTTGCCGTGTGAAGGATGGGTTGTGAACCACAAGCGTGTCTACCGGCTGTATGTCGAAGAAGGTTTGCAGATCAGGAACAAACGGCCAAGGCGCAAAGTGCCTGCAAAGGTACGCCCGGACCGCGAGCCGCCCTCGGCCCCGCATGAGGTGTGGACAAGGGACTTCCTGTCCAATCAGCTCTTCGATGTCCGCATTGTCTGGATCATGACGATCGTGGATGCGTTTTCAAAGTTCTCGCCGGCGATCTAGGCCCGCTTCCACTACACCGGAGCTGACGTGGCCACGACGCTCAGCCGAGTGGCGGGAACCGTGGCGTTTTGCGAGCAATTTGGGTGGGCAATGGCCCCGAATACGCCTCGCGCGCTCTGGATCTCCGGGACTATGATAATGGGGTTATTCTGGACTTCTCAAGTCTCTGCAAGCCTATCAGCAACGGCTGCGTCGAGGCGTTCAATGGCAAGGTTCGAGCAAAATGCATCGATTAGGACTGGTTCTTGCCCCTGGCCGACGCCAGGCCAAAAAGGCGAGATGCTCAGACAAGAGTATAAATGGGAAAGACAGCTCAGTTCGCTCAGGCACAAGACCTCGCCGAGTTCATGAGATCCATTGAGCACCCAGACAGCCGATGGAGCCATGAGGCGGGAGTGCCTGTCCGGCCATGCTCCAGCGTTCGCGGCAAGTCGAACTGGCGTTCTCCCTTTACAACCCCCGTCAGACCGGCGGCACAGAGTTGACCGCTGAATGATCGGAAACAACGCCCCGGTTTGATCTTCGGCAAGAGGCCCGCTCAGCAAATTGGGCGGGCCAGGGCCACGACGCCCTTCGGTGCCGTTTTGACGCTCCGCATCTCTTGCGGACTGCCCCCTTAGGCACTGAAAACTGCCAAGTGTCACACAATACTTAAAGAATTCAAGACTCGGTCTTCCCATCAGACGTCCGGGGCTCTTTACGTTAAGGCCACCATCTGTTCAAATCGTGTAAGGGTGGGCCAACCTTGAATTGGCCGGCGAGCGTCATCAATGTCTTGGAACAGCAAGCTTGTCTGGTCCGAAGGGTTATTCCTGAGACCTCATCACTTACAGCAGAGCGACCGTTACTTCGAGCATCTCATCGAAGCCCGAACGAGACAGATAACACCTTATCCATGGGGTTTCTCCTCCTTGGAGATCGATCAGGACCTCGCCCAACAGAGTAAGTTGGGTCTACGCCGGGCAACCGGGATCATGCCTGACGGAACGCCCTTCGACCTGCCAGCACAAAGCCCCTTGCCTGCGCCGATCGACGTCCCGGAGACTGCCGGCGGACATCTGGCGTGGCTCCTGCTGCCTGTTGCGGCGCCGAACACCCGGGAGGTGGATGACGCAACCACAGAGACGGCGAGCCGCTACGTTGTTGCCATGGAGACGCTCATCGACTCAACCTCAGCTCTTCGGATCGAGGAGGAAATCGACATCGCCCACCCAAGATTGTCATTCGATCTTAGAAAAACGCCGAAGCCCGGCTATGTCGGGCTTGCTATGGCACGGGTCACCGAGGTGCGGGATCGCTCGATCATCTATGACGAGAGGTTCGCTCCCCCCGTCCTATCCTGCTCCGCGCATCCAGTCGTGAACGGCTGGATTGATCGCGTGATTGGTTGGATTGACAACAAGGTGGAGGAACTCGCGCGCTATGCCGCTGACCCTGCAGCCGGGGGAGGGCTGCAGAGCGTCGACTATCTCATGCTCCAACTCCTCAACCGGCATGCACCAGTTCTCAAACACTTCCGTCAGTCGCGGTATGTCCATCCAGAGCGCTTATTCGAGGAGTTTCTTAGGATCGCTGGGGAGCTTGCAACCTTTGCGACCCGGGAGCGGCGGGCGCAGGTGTACCCGGCGTACAATCATGATGACCTGTGCGAGGTCTTTTCTCCCGTTCTACGCGACATTCAACTTTACCTGAACGCCACCGTCAGCCGTCCTATCCGGCTCGACATTATCGAGCGCGCTCCGAATGCGTTCGTGTCGGTAATCCGCGACAGAAACATCTTCCGAAACTCGACCCTCGTGCTGGATGTAGCGGCCGGACGGCCGCTGACCGAAATTCAGAGCCAGTTTCCACAACTCTTCAAGCTCGGTCCCAATACGAAGATGAATGAGATTGTTCACGCTCACCTCCCCGGTGTGAAACTCGTTCACCTCCCGACCCCGCCGCCGCAGATCCATCCTGTCACGGATCACGTCTATTTCTACCTTGACCGAAATTCCCCTCTTTGGCCCGAGTTCTCGACAGCTCAGTCGATTGGGATGCATTTTTCCGGAGATTGGCCGGACCTGGAGCTTGAGCTCTGGGCCGTGATGGAGAGCCGGCGGTGAGTGACCGAAGACAACCCTCCGACCCATTCGGCCGCAGCGAGCGGACCATCATTCGCCCAAACCCAGCAGGTCGTCGACCTGAGCCGCCTGGAACCTCATCGCAACTCGGCGCGCCAGCCTTTAATCCTGGCGCTCCGGCCTCCGACGACTGGGCTAGTTCTCCCCATCCTGCACAGCCTTCCGGGGGTTCTATCGGGCGCAATCAGGCGATCATTCTCCACCGTGAACATCTGATGGCTCCAAACCAGAGCCCTGTTATGCGGGCCGCGGCGCCCTTGCTGGTTCTCCTTGGACGGCTCAGAATCCATTTCCTGCGAGCGCCGGCAAGACAGCTGATGGAGCAGGTCGCGGAAGCGATCCAGAGCTTCGAGCGCGACGTCCGGGCTGCCGGCATTCCCGCAGAGCAAGCACGAACGGCTATGTATGTCCTATGTGCCACGGCCGACGACATCGTCCAGAACATCCCCAGCGAAGACCGGCACGTATGGACGCAGTACAGCATGCTCAGCCGCTTCTTCGGCGAACTCCTCGGTGGTGTTCGCTTCTTCGAAGAGGTGGACAAGGCCAAAGCCGACCCATTGGCGAACTATCAGATCCTTGAACTGCAGCATGCATGCTTGGCACTCGGGTTCGAAGGCATTCACCGCACCTCGGCTGGTGGGGCAGCAGCGCTCCAGCAGATCCAGCGGAGCATTTACGAGACTTTGCGACGGGTGAAAGCGGCTAATCCGGAGCTGTCGCCTAGGTGGCAAGGACAAGCCCTTCCCCAAACGACGGTTGGCAGACAAGTTCCGATTTGGGTGATCGGCTCATTCTTCGGTGCTCTCCTCCTTGGAGTCTATCTGTTCCTTCGCTTTCTCCTTCAAGGAGAAAGCGACGTGGTGGCGCAAGCCCTGATCGGCGTGCATCCGTCCGGAGAGGTCGGGATTCAGCGCCGTGTCTTTGCAGGTCCGCCACCGCCGCCTCCCGCAACGCCGCAGATTTCCCGGGTCCGAGCAGCATTGGGACCACCCTTGGATGTTTCCGGCACTGGAACGTTCATCGTCATCCGGATGTCGAACCTGCCTCTTTTCGAGCCCGCGAGCGCTACTGTCAGCGACAAATACCGACCACTACTCGATAAGATAGCTGCAGTTCTGGAGAAAGAGCCGGGCACAATCAAAGTCGTTGGTCACACGGACAGCGCGCCGATCCGCAGCCCACGCTTTCCCTCAAACTATCAGCTGTCGCTTGAGCGGGCGAAGGCGGTGGCAGAGATCATCAAGGAACGATTGTCCAAGTCGGATAGGATTGGAGTGGAAGGAAAGGGCCCCGATATCCCCATTGCGTCCAACAATACGCCCGAAGGTCGGGCCAGTAATAGACGGGTCGAGGTTCTGCTTCAACGAACCAACTGAGGAATGAAGCATGCCGGAGCGAACGGGAGGATTTAGACAGATAGTGTCAATGGCAGCGATCCGCATTGCCACGATCCTGATAGGAGCCGTCGCCGTTTCCGCTTTGATCTGGTTCGGCGGGCCTTTGATTGCCATTGGAGACACTCGACCTTTCGAAAGTCTCTGGGGCAGGACCGCATTGATTATTCTCGTCGCGGCCGCGGCCGTTGCAGCAATAGCACTCGACTATGTGAAGCGCCGTCGCGCGAACGCAGCGATCGAGAATGCAATTGCGAAGTCTGATCAAGCTCAGGGCGATGCGAAGGTCCTGCAGGAGATCATGCGCGATGCGCTTGCAGCCTTGCGCCGGGCTAAGGGGAGGGGAGGTGACTATCTGTATGAACTCCCCTGGTATGTGATCATCGGGCCTCCTGGTGCGGGGAAAACGACGGCGCTTGCCAACTCGGGGCTCAGGTTCCCCCTTGCACGGGGCGGCACGCCTGAGGCAGTCGCCGGGGTTGGCGGTACTCGCTACTGCGACTGGTGGTTCGCAGAAGAGGCAGTTCTCATCGACACGGCCGGCCGCTATACGACTCAAGATTCCGATCCGCAAGCTGACCGCAGGAGTTGGCTTTCCTTCCTCGACCTCATCCGCGAGAATCGACCGAAGCAGCCCATCAACGGTGTCATCGTCGCCATCAGTCTCGAGGATCTCCTGACGGCTGACTTGGAGGAAGTCGCTGCTCATGCGAACGCGATTCGACAGCGGCTTGTGGAACTGCACGAGCATCTCAAAGTCGACTTTCCGGTCTATACGCTATTGACGAAAGCCGATCTGATCGGGGGCTTTTCGGAGTTCTTCGGAAGTCTGACGGAGACCGAGCGTCGGATGGTTTGGGGGCACACCTTTCAAACCAGCGATCGTTCCCGGAACATGATCAGCGAGGCTTCGACAGAATTTGACGCCCTGGTCGAACGGCTGACGGACCAGTTGCCGGATCATCTCCAATCGGAGCCGACTCCTGCAGCCCGTGTTGCTGTCTTCGGATTCCCGTCCCAGGTGGCGAGCCTAAAGCGACCGATCATCGACTTTCTCAATCAGATCTTCGAGCCGAGTCGCTACCACGCCAGCACGACCCTCCGCGGCTTCTACTTCACATCAGGAACCCAGCAGGGCACGCCAATCGATCGGCTGATTGGCGCGCTTGTGACGGATCTCGACCCCCAGGATGTTCCCCCCCCGACCTATTCCGGGAAAGGCAAAAGCTTCTTTCTTACCGATCTCCTGCGCAGGGTCGTGATCGCAGAGGCTGGCTGGGTGACGGTCAACCAGGCTGCAGTGCGACGATCGGTGCTCTTGAGAGCGGCTGCCTTTGCAGGTATCGGAGCGATCGCCGCCCTGGCGGTGATGCTCTGGTGGATCAGTTTCAATGGTAACCGAGAACTGATCTCTGCGATCAACAGAGATCTCGTTCAGTACCGGAACGATGCCGGTCTGATCCTGCGGGAGACGACCGTTGCGGACCGCAATTTTGTGAAGGTCCAGCCGCTGCTCCAGAGGCTGCGCTACATGCCGGCGGGCTACGCCTCCCGCGATGAGCAGGAGCCGATCACCACGACGTTCGGTCTCAGCCAGCGCGAGCGCCTGCAATCGGCAGCGGAGACCGCGTACGAGCAGGCCCTTGAGCGATTGTTCCGTTCTCGTCTGATCTATCGATTGGAAGAACAGCTCGAGGCGAATATCAACGATCCGGGGTTCGTTTATGAGGCCCTGAAGGTCTACATGATGGTTGGGGGGATCGCGCCGGCCGACCGCGAGTTCGTGGTGGCCTGGATGCGCAAGGATTGGGCCGAGAATCTCTTCCCCGGTGCTGCCAACGCCCGTGGCCGGCTAGCGCTTGAAGAACATCTTCAGGCGATCTTTGACTTGGACGTGGGCCAGCAGACGTCCTTTTCGCTGAACAAGGCGTTGATCGAGAACGCCCAGCGCACGCTCGCGCGCATGAGCGTTGCCGAGCGGGCTTACGAACTCCTCAAGTCACAGGCCCGCGGTGTGACACATCGGGATTGGGTCGTCGCCGCACGCGGAGGCACCGATGTCGCTCTCGTGTTCGAGGGGGCTAGCGGCGAAGACTTGGACAGCTTGCGAGTACCGTTTTTCTATACATATGAGGGGTTTCAATCGGGATTTCTCGGGCGCCTCTCGAGTGTCGGGGAGCAGATTCAACAAGAGCGATGGATCCTCGGAGAGGCCGGGCAGCAACAAGTCGTCGCGGCGCAATACTCCACCCTCTACCCGGATCTCATGCGGATCTACACTCGCGAGTTCGTGACCTCTTGGCAGACGGTACTGCGCAAGCTGAAGCTGAGGCCCTTGAATGCTGATAAGCCGCGCTATATCGCGCTTGCCGCTGCCGGCGCTGCCACCTCGCCCATCAAGCAACTCATCGTATCGATTGTCGACGAAACGAGGCTGACCCGCGAGCGGCCGAATTCAACGCCCAAACCCAACATCGCCCAGCAGTCCCAGAGCGGTTTCTTCAGCCAAGGAGAAGCTCCAGGTGCCAACATCGAGGCACAGTTCAAGGGATTTCACGTCTTGCTGGAGGGAGAAGGAGGGCGCAACCCGGTCGATGCTCTGCTGCAGAACCTAACCGATATCAGCCAGAGTCTTGCGATAGCAGCAACGAACCCTACTCAGGCTCAGGCTGCCAACAACCAGTTTGTGCAGCAGGTTGCTATCCTTCGTGCAACCGCATCACGCTTCCCCTCGCCGTTCGATCAGATGATCAGAAATGCAGCGAATGACTTTGAGGGCGACGCAACCGGGACGTCAATCGCGATGCTCCAGCAATCACTTGCAGATCAGGTTACTCGGGTCTGTCTGGACATCGTTAACAACCGGTATCCGTTCACTCCGGGAGTTGAACGGGAGGTGTCCCTCGCCGACTTCGCACGCTTGTTCGCTCCCAGCGGAATTATCGACAAGTTCTTCAAGGAGAGCCTTGCCCCTTACGTCGATCAGTCACGGATGCCGTGGACCTGGCGCCCCGACAATCGGATTGCGCGCGGGCTTTCGACCATAACTCTTCGTCAATTCCAGCACGCAGCCGAGATCCGCGATGCCTTCTTCCCGACAGGAGGCAACCTACCGTCTTTCACGATGGCGATCACGCCGCTAGGAGGAAGCGGCGAGGCTACCACCTCCCGCCTTGAGATCAACGGTGCGTCGGTCATCAGTCAACAGGGAGTCAATATCCCGACTAACGTATCTTGGCCGGGGAGTGGGGTTCCTCGTTCGGCTGTCGTGGTAGGAGGAGGAGGCGGTTTCTTCAGCGGCGGTTTTTTCAGTCAGCCGACGGCCATGCAGAAAGATGGTGCCTGGTCCTTCTTCAAACTCCTCGACGTCGGCAATGTGCTTCGGCAGGGCGATGTCATCGTGGCAAGCTTCGTCCTTGGAGGACGGCAGGTCTCCTATCAGATCCATGCAGGCACGGTCGTGAACCCAATTGCGCTAAAGGCTCTGCGGGATTTTCGCTGTCCGAGTGGCATTTGAGCTCCACCATGTCGTGCTCACTTTTCGGCAAACTCCCCGCGAAACGGGATTATGTAGCGATTGCCATTCCACCCAATGTGCTGGAGGTGTGGGATCGGTGGCTCCAGGCCGGGCTGTCGACGAGCCGCCTCCACCTAAAGGAAAAGTGGCAGCAGGTCTATCTCCGGGCTCCGATCTGGCGGTTCTGGCTTGGGCCGGAGCTCTGCGGCGGAACCACGGTCGCCGGAGCCTTCATGCCGTCGGTGGACGCGGTCGGTCGCTATTTTCCCCTTACCATTATGGCCTGTGCCTCAAAACCGATAATCATCCCGCCGCCAGAATTCGATCTGCAGGACGCTTGGTTCAGCCAAGTCGAGCAGGTCCTCCTATCCGCCCTTGAGCCGGATGTACGATTTGAGACGGTACGGGAAAGCGTCGATCGGCTGCCTTGTCCCAAGGGCCAGACCCACGTTCAGCCATCCAACAGAATGAAGCGCTTCCCCGATGGGACAATCTTCGCGGCCGCTGACTCAGGATCCCCCCAAAGCATGCTCGCGGCTCTTCGGGTTATAGATTATGCTCGGGTCTACGCTACGACTGCGTTCTGGTGGACAGTTGGCGGCGAGGACTTTCCGCCGCTTATCCTCATGAGCCAGCGGATGCCCGATCCCTATCTCTTCCCGACGTTTCTGACTGGCCGAGCGGAGGGCGCCGTATGAGCAACCTAGATCCCAGTTTCCTGCTGACCACCACTGGCGCTGCGACACACCCCGGCCTTGTACGCCCAATCAATGAGGACCGATTTCTCGTACTTCCGGAAAGCGGCGTCTGGGCAATTGCCGACGGCATGGGCGGGCACGAGGCGGGTGCGCTCGCCAGCCAGACTGTCGTTGCGGCACTCAAATCCATTAGTGTGCCGGTTTCTGCAACCGACCTCTTGGCCCAGTTGGAGGACCGGATCATTAGAGCCGACGCACAGTTGAAGGAAATCGCTCGCCAGCACGGCCACAATGCGGTCATCGGGTCGACGGTTGCGGTTCTTCTCCTGTTCAACCGTCATTATGCTTGCGTCTGGTCCGGAGACAGCCGGCTTTATCTCGTTCGGGCGGCTCGGATCGTGCAAATCTCCCGTGACCACACCGAGGTACAAGAGCTCATCGATCAGGGTGTGCTGCATCCTGACGAGGCCAAGACGTGGCCGCGCCGGAATGTCGTGACGCGTGCTCTCGGAGCCTACGACGCTCCGGAACTCGACTTGGATCAGGGCTCGATCGAGCCCGGCGATGTCTTCGTGATCTGCAGTGACGGACTGACGTCGCATGTGGCCGACGACGAGATCCTCGCCCATACCGTGAATGAGCATCCGCAAGCCGCCTCCGACGCGCTTCTTGCGCTAGCACTCGAGCGTGGTGGCGTGGACAACATAACCGTCGTGATCGTTCGCTGCAGCGGGTCTTCGCCTCAGGAAGGAACTGCGAGCTGAAGTCTTGGAGTCGAGCCGATGACGGAGCGTGAGGATCGTACGATGTTCCGACCAGGGGTACGACCGGGAACGCGCCTCAATGGCATTTATGAAATCGAACAACTCATCGCCGTCGGAGGCATGGGCGAAGTCTACAAGGGGCGGGTGATTCAGACCGGCGATCCCATCGCTATCAAGATGCTTCGTCCGGACATGGCACAAAATGAGGCGGCCCTGATGCTGTTCCGTAAGGAAGCCGCGGCGCTTCACAACCTCTACCATGAGGCGATTGTCCGATACTATGTGTTCTCGGTTGATCCGGATCTCGGCTCACCTTACCTTGCCATGGAGTACGTAGATGGGCAGCCCCTTTCCGAGATGATCAAACAGGGGCCGCTCGGATATGATGAGGTACGGGTTTTGCAGCATCGTCTCGCGAGCGGTCTGCAAGCCGCCCACGAACTCGGAATCGTCCACAGAGACGTGTCACCCGACAATGTTATCCTTCCGGCCGGTGACCTATCGCGCGCCAAGATTATAGACTTCGGGATTGCGCGGAACTCAAGGATCGCCGAGGCAACCGTGATCGGAAGCGGCTTTGCAGGCAAGTTTGGCTACGTGTCGCCGGAGCAGCTTGGGATGTATGGCGGTAACGTTACGCCTCGGTCCGACATCTACAGTCTTGGGCTGGTCATAGCGGAAGCACTCACCGGACGGCCTCTCGACATGGGCGGAAGTCAGGTGGACGTCATTGAGAAGCGGCGGCGGGTGCCGGATCTCTCGGCCGTCGATGTTAGAATGCGGCCGCTCCTTGAGCAGATGCTTCAGCCGCAACCCGAAGAACGGATCGCCACGATGGCCGACGTGGCCGCCTGGCAGTTGCCTCCGAAGCCAGTACGTAGGACCTTCGTTCCGCTGCTTATCGGGAGCCTCGTGGTCGTCGCAGTGGCAGGTATTGCAGTCCTGACCTTTCCAACAGGGATCCTACGTGTCCCCGATCCTATGGGAAGTCCTGTTCCAAAGAATGACCCGACACTCAGCCCAGCTCCGCCGCGGAATCCGGGTCAGGACATCTCGCGGCTGCCGCAGCCGTCTGACACCACCCTTGCGCCTCATACACCTCCCCAGCCGCCTGACACGCTCACCCGACCGCCGAACCCGCTGACGCCGGACCAACTGGCTCGCTATGTGCACGATTATGAGGGTGGAGATTGCTTCCTTCTCCTTCCTACGAGCGTCAGCAACTCTCAAGTCATCGTCGAAGGGTTCGGGTCCTCTGCTGCCGCATTCGGAGCGTTCGACGAAGCGTTCAGACGCGCCTACGGCTTCGAGGCTCAGGTCAACGTCCGTCTCGTCACGGATGCACAATGTCCTGCGATAAGGTTCATCAGGACCGTTGGGGTGAATCCAGCCAGTGCTCCGAAACTACTCCTGAAGTCCTTCAAAGTCGGCCCTGGAGAGCCCTTGAGCGGTTCTATTGAGGCATATGGTGGGCAACACGTCGACGCACTCCTGGTCTCTGATGATGGGTACGTGCACAGTCTCGACAAATATACAAGCCGGGAGCAAGGGTCGGCAAAATTCAACTTCCGTCCGAATGTCGGTGGCGGGCAGGGTCCAAGCCCGCAACTCGTTCTCGCTCTTGCAAGCTCAAACCCTCTTGCACTTCTTCGCACCGACAAACCCATGGCCGCAGACGCATTGTTTCCTCTGCTCAGTGACGAGGTTCAGAGCCATCAGGTGTCCGTCGATCTGGCGGTGAAGTATTTCCGCATTGAGAAATAGAGAGTAGGCGGTGTTCTCAGGCCACGGCTTTGAGATCTTGCCTGGCGGCATAGGACCAGGGCAGCAGTTCATCGAGGCGGCTGTTGGGATGTCCCTGGACAATGCGGCTGATCACATCGGCCAGGTAGCAATAGGGCTCGACGCCGATCAGCTTGCAGGTCTCGATCAGCGAGGCGATCACTGCCCAATGCTCCGCGCCACCATCGGATCCGGCGAACAAGGCATTCTTCCGATTGAGGGCAATGGGCCGGATCGCCCGCTCGACCACGTTGGAGTCGATCTCAACCCGCCCGTTATCAACAAACCGCGTCAGCCCCTCCCAACGCGAGAGCGCATAGCGGATCGCCTCCGCCAATTTCGACTTCTGGCTGATGAGTGCGAGCTTGGAGCGGAGCCACGGCTCAAGCTCCTCCAACATCGGCCGACTGCACTCCTGTCGGGCCATGTAACGCTCCTCAGGTGAGCGTCCGCGGATCTCGCTCTCAATCCTGTACAACTCGGCAATGCGCGTGAGCGCCTCGCTCGCAATTGGCGCCGGTCCAGCCGTGGCCAGCTCGTAAAAGCGGCGCCGCACGTGGGACCAGCAGAACGCGAGGCTCACCTAGTTGCGCCCCGCCAGTACCTTGTAACCGCCATAGCCGTCGACCTGCAGCACGCCCGTAAAGCCTGTCAGATGCACGATCGGCCGCTCGGCCTTGCGATCCGGCGCGTACATGTAAACCACCCCGGGCGGATCCAGGCCGCCCCACGGCCGATCATCCCGCGCGTAAGCAAAGAGCTGACCCGTTTTGGTCCGCCCACGGCCGGGATCCAGCACAGGCGCCGTGGTCTCGTCGGCGAACAGCTTGCCCGAGGTCTTCAGCGTCTCGAACAAACGCTCGTGCACGGGCCGCAGCAGAAAGGCGGCACGGCCGACCCAATCGGCCAGGGTCGAGCGATCCAGGTTGAGGCCCTGGCGCGCGTAGATCTGCGTCTGCCGATAGAGCGGCAGATGGTCGGCATACTTCGACACGAGCACATGCGCCACGGTGGCTTCGGTGGGCAATCCGCCCTCGATCAGGCGGGCCGGAGCCGGTGCCTGCACCACCACGTCCTCACACCTGCGGCAAGCGTATTTGGGCCGACGCGTCACCAGCACCCGGAACTGCGCGGGCACGATGTCGAGCCGCTCAGAGACATCCTCGCCGATCCGATGCAAGGGACCCGAGCAGCAGGGGCAGGACCGCTCATCGATATCGACAAGGCTCTCAACCCGCGGCAGATGCGCCGGCAGGGAGCCGCGGTTGCGGCGCCGATGCGCCGCACGCCGCTCCGGCTGTTCCCTCTCGCGGTATGCATGGTCAGCGGCTTCGACCTGCTCGACCTCTTCGAGCGCGAGCAGCAGCTGATCTTCCGGCAGGGTCTCGGCCCGGCAGCCGAAGCGATGACGCTGTAGCTCCTTGTGATCTGGCGCAGCCGCTCGCTCTCGGCGCGCTCGGCCACAAGCATCGCCTTGAGCAGGTCAGGATCATCGGGAGAGATGGCGTCGCGCTGGTCACAAGACGAAGTGAATCATGCTTCGGCGATGCCGGCGATGGCTCTTAGGGGTGTGCGATCAACTCGCCGCCGACGGCACTGTCGTCTGGCGCGCCTCATGCACACGGCGCCAATCCAAGCCTTCGAGCAGGGCGGAGAGCTGCGCCGCCGACAGATGAAGGGCCCCATCCTGGATTCTGGGCCAGCGGAACTCGCCGTCCTCCAACCTTTTGGCCACGAGAACCACTCCCGTGCCGTCCCAGAACACCAGCTTGACGCGATCCGTGCGCTTGGCGCGGAACACGTACACAGCCCCGGAGAACGGATCGGCGCCCATGGTCTCGCGCACGAGCGCGGCGAGCCCCTCGGCGCCTTTGCGGAAGTCGACGGGCTTGGTCGCCACGAGAACGCGGACAGTGCCGGTTGGCCCGATCATCGCACACTCTTGAGCGCCTGCAGGACGGTGGCCAGCATCGCTCCATCGACGCCCGACGGCACACGGATGACAGCGCCCTCGACGACGATCTCGATCACCGCCTCACGACAGACGTTCGGTGTGGGCTGCAGCGTGTCAGGGCTGACAACAACTGGGGTAAAGGCCAGAGGATGATTGTCGGCCTCTCGCTTGGCCTGACGACGCCAGGTGAACAGGTGCTGGGGCGACATGCCATTGCGGCGGGCCACGTCGGACACCACCGCGCCGGGAGCCATCGCCTCCTCCAGGATCCGCGCCTTCTCGTCCGCTGACCAGCGTCGGCGTCCGCCAACTCCGGTGATCACTTCCAGGCGCCGCACCAGCCGCGGCGGCTCAAGCATATGGTCAACCATCGACACAAAACGATCCCAAATCAGAGATCGTTAGTCTCGCCGTTCAGAGACACGGACGTAAGGTGGGTTCAGAACACCGCTTACAATAGAGAAGGCAGTGCATTCAGTTCTTCGATGCACATTATGTAGGAAATGGCTCCACCCCACCACTCCTCCTACAGGGAGAAGTTGGACCGAAGGTACAAGTGAAGTGTAAGAGGCTCCTCCGGGAAGAAAGCAATCCTCCCACACTTGCTGCGATTGGCCTCACTTCGCTGGAAGAGGTGAGGCTGTCACAAGGGACTCGGTAGAGACCGGTCCATAACCGCTCTCCGGAAGCGTCAGTATATGAACTCCGCATTGGTGCGGGTCCGAGTCACAATACTTGAGCAAGCGGCAAGCGGCGCACCGCTTGCCGATGCACAAGTAGTTATGTCATTGACGATAAGTCGGCTGAGGCTATCGCAAGGAACTTCCGGAATGTCGAACATCACCACCTTAGACCGGCTGGCGCGGACATCGCTGAACGTGAGTGCGACCGATCGCAGGATCATACCTGTCCGGTCGAATAGATAGACTGCGAGGCGCAGTTCTTTCAGGGGATCGGCGGCACCGTTATTGACGACGAAGTAGCTTCGACACGCGCTACCCGTTTGCTCAAGCTTGTTGAGCTCTATCGTTATCCCCGGAGCGGACCCGAGAGGTGGTTGAGCTGTCTCCTGGGCCATCGCGGATAGCGAGATGCCGACGAAGACGGCACCAATCAACAGACCTTGAAATAGTAACTGCATACGCGACCTCGCCGGATTTGGCTGCTCGCCTTGACAATAATGCGCCGATCCGGAATCTGCCAGTACTCAACGGTAGCTGTCCCGCTACGGCGCTACGACCTGGGGGGCTTGCAGCTGCGCCTTGTGCGGAGACAAGTTACGGACAGCCTGATACTGGTTGAGGCGGTCGACGATCATCTTCTCGAAGTTCCGATGGACCTCCGATACCGATCGTCCGCCCTCCTTCTTATAAAAGATGGCTCGGTTCGCCTCGGCTGCGTCGGGGTTCACGTCGGGGGCTTGGCGGCCTGGGTCGTCCTCTACTGCGTTTATGAACTCCTGTGCGCCATCAGGCCCAAGGAAATGGATCAGGTAAATCTCGCCGCCCGTAAGCGGACGCCTGAGCCGACTCTCCATCCTTAAGGTGTCCTTTCGCAGCATCTCGCCTGCCATCAGAGCCGAGAGGAAGGGTTCGCGCCGGAGATCAAGGATGCGCGTGCGCTCGGCCGCGTCCGGAACATCATACCCTCTCTTCCCCCTCACGATCGCTGCCGCCTCTCTCGCATACCCGTGTTTCTCGCCGAACTCCTTGATCACACCGAGCCAGGTTCGCTCGATGAACTGGAAGAGGCCGGTCGCCGAGGATGTTCGCGCCTTAACCTCGGTGGCAAAGCTCGATTCCTTGTCGGCCACGGCCATCAGCAGTGTGGGATCGGCTCCGACGATCCGGCTGGCCTGGATGATGGCCTCGACAATGTGACGGCGAACTCTCCTCGGTCCGAAGGTCACATGGTCATTCGGATTGCCTGTGCTGGCGATCGGCGGCGAAGCGGGAAGGGGGCGCGGCAGGTTATCCGATTTCGGCGGAGGCGCAGGGAGATTGGGGATGGCCTTAATGGCGTTCCGGACAGTTTCCAGATCTTCCTCGACCGCCGCAAGGCTAAGGAGCGGACGGGGTGCAGTCGGCGAGAGGATGATGGACCTATCGAACCGTTCATCGCGCGACGATTGTTGTTCGAAGAGGAGGGTGGCAATAGTCATACCAAACCCGATACCAATGAGACCACCTGCCAGAACGAGGAAGCGTGGGCTTGCGATCTGCAACTGCTTCGATGGCACTCCGGTTCGGTTCGGCGGAGCGGATCTCAGATCGACTTTTCTGAACCTTTCCTCTAGGCCCGGGACGGATTTCATCTGCCCGTCGATCCATCTTCCGATAGCGGTCAGCCAGCCGGCAAAGGGGCGACCGGGTTGGCAGAGGGCGTCGAATGCAGTGAGTTCACGCTGAATGCGTTCGGCGACGAGCGTTGGCATTCCCATTCGCCGCACCAACTCCTTTGCCAAGGCGTGCGAGGTCTGCATTATCCAGATTGCGAAGAACCAGTCCGTGAGTGAGGTCCGTAGCTTCTCGAATGGTGTCCCGAATGCTGGATAAAGCGCATGTCCGCAATTCTCACAAACCACGACCCGTTGCTTCGCTTGCGGACGAAAATGATGGCGCCCGCTGCAGGCTTGGCAGTCAAGCACGCCTCCTCCGTACCGCAAGTCCCTCAGCACTTCGAGGCAGGCCTCCTCGGAAACGAACTCCCTGAATTGTAGATACTCGTCCGTCATCGGACGCTGCTCCGCCAATAGAGCCGATGATGGGTGGCTGCCACTTACCCACAGGATCCAAATGATACCACAAGTCGGCGCCAAGGACCTACGCCGCTTAAGTGCGACTTGGGCTCATGCGGTGATGGCATTGAGAGATGTTCTTCCTGTAAACTTGGCGGTAAAGCAGGAGTCGACATCCTCAACATTGGATCCCAGGCCTCAATGGTGAATTCTTGTTGCGTAACGAGAATGACCCCTTTGTGTTGGGTTAATCAATGCCGAGCGGGGGGTCAGTCAACGATCTAACCCGAGCGGCCTTCGATTCTGAGCAGACGAAATTCACAGGTCATGTGACAGATAATCCTCGGCTTCCTTAAGCCGCTGCTTCCGGCTGTACAGATGGGACTGGGAGCGGCGCTCATCCTATCTTTGGAATTCACCCTGGAGGCCAAGTGCCACATCGACCGTAGCCGCAATGAGGTTTCGCTTTGCAGCGGATTGGTCTTCTGGATGCCTCCCAAGCGATGGCAGTGCCGAAACGCGAGTTCCGACTGCTAGGTTGGGCTTTATTGCTCCACAGCAACCATCCACCTCGGGCCAAGCCGCTTGTCCACCATCGCGTAGATGCGCCTGTATAGCTGCATTGTCCACCTGTCCAGAGACCAGTGTTACCCGGCTTCGATCCAGGGTTGGAAGGATCGACAAACACTCCGGATTGTCAGCACTGATAATGATAGATCCCCTTGTGTGAGGAAGCACTGCTGTACATGCAGCGTGCCACTGCTCGAAGTTCGCAGGCGTATCGGGCGCTGATCCAGCCAGAACTATCAGATCACAGCGATCAAAGGGCAGGCCATCTTCCAAAATCTCTGCAGGTGTGGCGACGAGCACTGCAGCTTCAACCTCACGGCTGCTAAGCACAGCCTGACTAGCAGCAAAGAACGTGGTACCCTCCGCGGCGATGCGGATACTACCCAGCCATATTCCCTTTCGCGAACCCCGCCCAACCTGTAAACCGCTCGCCTCCAATCTTACTTGAATGTGAGAAGCCAGATCTCCAGAGGCGCCTTCTTCCAGAATGAGGATCAATGGAATGCGCCCATTGTCCTTTACACGGGCAGAGAGAACCCGAAAGATCACATCCGTATATCGCTGATTCAAGCCTGGTGCGGCGTTGACTTCGTTGATTGTGGCGCCGGACATCAACCAGGAGACGGAGATATCCGGTATCAGCAAATCAACTCCAGCAAGATCAAGGCGCAACGCTTCGGCTGCTCGTTCGGCCAAGTGCTTGTTGTCTGGGTGCACCTGGTCCATTACGGAAGCAAACGTTCCGCCAGCTCGACTGTTCGCCCGCCTTCGGAGAGCCACAAACTGTTCCTTGGCTGGTACGGTGAGGGGCGTCATTCCTATCTCGGACAGGCAGCTTAGCGCCTCGTCGTCCATGTCGATGATCATGAGTTCCGAGCGTTTGTGTCGCCCCCGTCGTGGGTCAGCGTTCAACCGATCAAGTAAATCTTGCACAGTGTGCATCCCGTCCCCGACAACCCCGCCTGGGGTCCTAACGACCGCATTGACGAGTTGGCCTTGAAAGACCGTGAGGCGATGGGTGCGTCCAGCGACGTGTTTTTCAACAAGGATGTTGTTCGAGTATCTTTTAGCCTCATCAAACGCAGTCCGTACCGCAGACTCGTCATGTAGGTTGGCGGATACCCCACGGCCGCCATCTTGGTCGATCGGTTTAACCACGACAGGATACCCAAACTTTGCCGCTATTTGCGCGGCCATGTCAGGAGAGGTGACACTTTGGTGGTCAGGAGTAGGTAACCCGGCTCGGCGCAGAACTTTCGCAGTTTGTAATTTGTTACGTGCAATGGATACGCCTAAGGCTGGTGTTTGCTCCGTAAGTGAGCTGTAGAGCCAGCTCGCACGTGCCCCATGACCGTATGCGTAAGTGTTACCGACTATTCGGCTCCAGGGAATGTCCAACTTATCTGCTGCGCGCAGGAATGAGATTGAGTTTTCTCCTGGCGGCGAGAACCTCTCAAGCCTTTCCCGAGTTTGTTGGCAACGTGCTACTTGATCGAGGAGTGTCGCCTCATCCGGTCTGTTCAAGAGAGCTGATGCGGCTTCAGCCGACCATCTCAAAGCGATCAGGGTTGCTGAAGCCTCTACGTGTGGAACGGCTATGCGAATCTCTGATGTTGCTTGATCCAATACGCGCTCCGACAGGATTCGACCAAGCGCGAACACTGGGATGCCGACGTCACGCTGGAGCAGGGCAGCCCAGTGAATGATGCGCTGAGCAAGATCTGATAGCAGGGAGGAAGAGGGGGAGAGCGAGCCATCGTCATGAGACAGGCAGCGCGCCATCATTTCATCGAGCTTTGTCAGATCGACCTGCTCCGAGATGCGCATGCCAAGCAATCCTAGGAGCACAGGTTGTGTGACGCCGTATCCCGATCCAGATAGAGACTTCCATGGTGGGATGAGAGACACTGTGGCGCCAGTCGATGTACCTGCAAGATGGGTCACGTGATATCGGCATCCCCTCGATCTAGCACTCACACGTTATCACGGAAGGCAGCGGTCCGAATGCCAACCGAAAGAACTCGCCTTCAAGACACCCAGGCTTAGCGCGATTACGTCTGGCAGCAAGCATACCACCTCAGGGTTCCGCGCGATGTCACCCTAAGGAAATCGCCTGAAGAGCTTTGGGTAGATGTGCAGTCGCAAGTTAACCTCGCAGCTCGGGTGCCCGCCAAATCCCATTGCGCTCAGGATTTCCTAGGGAATGGCTTTAGCGCCGTAAATCCACATGTAACGAACGGCGGTCTCTTACATCACAGCAGAAAATCAGAGCTGAACACGAAGTCTGTCTCCAGGAAGTCGATCAGACCTCTTACTCGTATTGCAAACTCAGGCTCTGCATTGCCGCCGGTGTTAAGGAATATAAAGGTGTCGCTGTCTCTCTGTTCATACCTCACCGCCCAAAAATCTGATTCTTCAAACGCGCTCTCGCCAATGAATGTGAGAGCACCGAACGCTGATAAATCGATCTTATCGTTCTGATCACGAACGAAGTCTGTGATCAAATCAGGTGCAGAAGGTGGGCTTTCTGATACAATGCCGTTAAATACAAACCGATCGGCACCTCTGCCGCCGGTGAGTACATCTAAATCGGGTAAACTATCGTCATCGGGTTCACTGTCTTCTCCCTCAACCCTCCAACCATGGAGTTCGTCATCTCCATTGCCCCCGTTCAAGGTGTCGTTACCCCACCCACCACGTAGGTCGTCCTCACCATCCCTGCCTTCCAGTATATTCGCGAACTCATCTCCGGTAATGTTATCATTCCCTGCTCCGCCGATGATGTTCTCGATGTTTTCAAGTGCATCCTCCTCCTCAAAGTCGGGAAGAAATGCAAACCCATCTCCATCTGACAAAGAAACATAGACATCTCCTGTTTCTGCCGAATAATCGACCGTATCGACCCCGTCAGCTCCAACTAGCAGGTCACCGCCGCGGCCGCCGATCAGCGTGTCATTGCCCAGACCACCATCCAGAGAGTTGGCTGCGCCATTGCCCGTGATCCGGTTGGCAAGGCTATTGCCTGTGCCATTGATCGCGGCCGCGCCGATGAGAGTAAGGTTTTCCAGATTGGAACCCAAAGTATAGGAGATCGTGCTCCGAACCGTGTCGGTGCCGCTTGCTGCGCTCTCGACGACCACGTCACCGGCACTGTTGACCGTGTATGTGTCGTTGCCAAGACCGCCAGTCAGCGTGTCGGCACCAAGGCCACCGTCGAGCGAGTCGGCGCCGCCACGGCCTTCCAGGATATTGGCCGTCTCATCGCCAATGAGGGTGTCCGAAAACCGCGAGCCGCGGATCCCTTCAATGTTGTTTAGCCTGTCGGAACCATCGGCGCCGCTGGCGCTGCCAGACGCTAAGCTCACCGTCACTGCACCGCCAGTGCTGAAATATTCAGCGAAGTCGAAGCCGCCTCCGCCATCCAAGGTGTCATTGCCTCTGAGGCCTTGTAACACATTGTTCGAGCCATTTCCCGTGAGCTGGTCGGCAAAGCGGGACCCTTCGATCCCTTCGATGTTGGTTAGCCTGTCGGAACCATCAGCGCCGCTGGCACTGCCAGACCCTAGGTTCACCGTCACTGCGCCGCCGGCCCTGAAGTAACTAACCGTGTCAAACCCTCCTGCGCCATTCAGGAGATCGTTTCCCGCGTTGCCTAGAAGCGTGTTGTCCCCTGCGTTGCCGGTGAGAGTATCCGCAAAGCGAGACCCTTCGATGGCTTCGATGTTGCTTAGTGTATCAGTGCCATCCGCGCCTGTTGCCTGGCCGGTGGCAAGATTCACTGTCACTGCGCCAGAGGCGCCGCTAAAAACAGCAAAGTCGAAGCCGCCTCCGCCATCCAGGCTGTCATTGCCTCTGCGGCCCTCCAGTGCATTGTTCAAGCTGTTGCCAGTAAGCTGGTCTGCGAACCGCGAACCGCGGGCACCTTCGACGTTGAGCAGCGTATCGGATCCGTCCGCACCCGTTGCTGCCCCCGTTGCAAGGTCTACCCGCATAGCGCCAGCAGCTTCGTTATAGTCGACGTAGTCGAAGTCGTCACCTCCATCGAGAGTGTCATTACCGAGGCCGCCCAGGAGATTGTCGACGCCGGCACCGCCAGCCACCCGGTCATGACCGCTGCCGCCGTCCAGCCAGTTGTCGCCCGAATTGCCAGTGATGACGTTGCGAGCAGCACCTCCCCGAACAGTGAAATTCGCGTCTCCGTTTAATGTCAGTGTAGTAACGTTGGATGCCAATGTTATATTCAGCTGCACAGACGCCGGTGCGTCAATCGTTAGACCGCTTATTGGTATCGTAACGCTTTCGGCGCGGCCCGAGCTTCTGCTGATCAATATGACATCGCCCGAGTTTGCATTCGCAACAGCCGCTGAAACACTCGCAAAGCTCTCCGGAACGCGCAGAATTGCCATCTAAAAATTCCTCTGGCGAAGGCGAAATATCGGGTTGGTTCACTTGTTTTTCGACTATTCTGACGGTGGTAACTATCGCCTTAGTAGGGGCCTATACTTTTTAGGGAGACGACAAACAAGATGGTGACAGCAATCGAACTGCAGCGTCAAGTCGTTTATACGCAGGGCAATCGGCGCACAGCTGCTAATCAAGAATTCCCACCTCATAATCAAGAATTTCCAACTTCTTGATTTGGAAACGAGCACTTCGGCATAGCTTTGGATCGAGCTTTGCCATCCGTCTGTTCTGTGCCTCCGCCGTTCTGACGTAAGAGATAGGCCCCCATCGTCACTCGTCGAATATGGCTGACGCAGCAGGGGCAGCAGTGTGCCATCAGTTATGGTCAGAGTGGCGTGGCTGCCGCGAACTTGGCGCGTGATTTTCCGAGGGTTAGAGGTGCGGTCGCTGGTGTGGCATAGCGATTTCTAGAACATCAGACGCCAGAGCAGCTCCGGCCCCCACTAGTTTTGGTAGCGAGGAGTGGTAGGTCACTCTGCCTGCGCCTCAACCTCAGTGCGTATCCTAGAAGTCCGAGAAGTTGTCCAACGTCTAGGTAGCTCGGCCATTTCCTAAGCCTTGGATCAGGCGGTCAACTACAAACAAGGAAGCGATTGTTGAGCTAGACAATTATACTACATTCGGAGCAGGGAAGCGTTACGCTCAAGCAAGGGCCCAGGTTTCACTGGGGCGGATCACTTGTTCACCCAAAAAAATGCGCCGCTTTGAAGCATTGGATTCCAGCGCATCGTTCTACAGTGGGCTGAAGCCAACACGCTTGAGAATGCCTCTGCTCGAAGGTTCATACGTTCGTTCTCTCTCCAACGATGCAGTCGATTATCGCCCGAGGCTCAGAAACGGTAGGATGCAAAGCCCCGAAAGATGTAACTGTTCATGTCGGTACGACCCAGTGTCGTGAGCGCCTCGACGCCTCCTGTCAAATTGCCGGATTGGACATTCAGCACAGCCGCGAGGTCGAGTGCGGTCCGGTCCGTGTACCCTTTGGGTAGATTGATGTCATAGATGAAGAAGGCTCGAACCGCCGGCTTAACTGTCAACCCTCCAACGTCGAAGCTGTATCCCACGTCACTGCCGAATGACGCCCTGGTGAAATCGTCCGGAAGGCCTAAAACTCCGAGCCCCAGGGATGTCTGGAACGGATCGGAATCGGATCTTGACACGAGAATTCGGGCGGCCGGATTGAAGAAGAAGCCCTGGTTTTGGAACGAGGCGCCGATATGCGCGCCCAAGAACGTCACGTTTGTGTCGCGTGAATAGATGTCGAGATTCCCTTGAATCAGACGGGAGCCGTCCGTTTCGCCGACTCCATATCCGCCGATGAGTCCGGCGTTGAAGTTCCCGAGAAAATAAGCAGTCGCGCGCGCGAAACCGATTACACTATTGGTTTCTGTTCGCCCGGGAATTGCGAACTCCGTCGTATGCGCATGCGCTGCCGAGACACCAACGCCGATCGAGAATGCTCTGTCAAAGGTATAGTCGATACCGCTCGTGCTTTGCCATGCCCGCCCGCGCGACGCGGTGAGGGGCCTTTCGTCCTCTACCAGGATGCGGGAAACGTCTGTCCAGATGGAAACCACGTTTCCGTCCGGCATCGTGACGCGCTGCGCGGCGACAGTTGTCCCAGCACCAGGAAAGTCGGCCGCGTATGAGATCTCACAAGCTCCATAGCCTAGACTCAGAAAAGCAAAGGTGCACAGCCCAGCCTGCCGCAGCGACATAACCTATCCTCACGGTTGTTCTTGGACGGCCGCACGCCGCCACATTGCTTTAAGTCGGTCCACTCTAGAGCCCCATAGCTCTTGTCAGACTATTCTCGACTGTCGTCAGCGCCGATGCGACGACATTTCCGATACGGACTTGTAGTTGCCGAACGTTGGGCTCGTCCGCTCGCAGGAGGGTGATAGCCCTGCGAACCTGCGTAACGACAGACCGAACGGCAGCGCGTGCCTGCCGGATCGTGCGGGCGGCTCGGATCTGTCGACCGACAGTGGGGACCGCTCGCACAGCAGACCGGAGAGGAGCTGGGAACTGCTCGATTCGACTGTTCAAAGCAACACCATATTGCTCCAGCTCGGTACCGATACAATTGGTGTAAGTGCTCCGATCTCTAGTGTTCCGAAGGGCGTTCTCGCACGCAGCCACACGACGCTGCAGAATGTCAGTCAGGGCCTCAACAAAGGCAAGGGTCGCGCGGGCACCTTCAAGAGTGTTTGCTCCTGCAGCGCCAACGACAGCTCCAGGCTGTGCCTGCTGCACACCGCCACTTGGTTGGGCCGGTTGCGGCAGATCAAATATTGGTGGCAGCACCGGAGTGGTCAGCACCGACGGGGGCTGCACGGGCGGCAGAACCGGGTCTGGAGGCGGAGGCGGTGGAGGCGGTGGAGGCGGTGGCGGGGGAGGCGGTGGCGGGGGAGGGGGGGGGACCTGCGCCAGAATGATCCGATGCTGATCGTTGTCCGAAGTCGGCAATTGCGTTTGCAGTGTCTGGTCGAGATTGGTGCCTGCGGAGCTGTCGCTAGCTGAATGGACATGGCTAGCCAAGCGCGACAGACTTGATTGCTCGCGCCCAAGGGCGACGTTCAATGGCAGTGCGGTGGAGCCGAGGAGCACAAGGCCGAGAATGGCGAGGCAGGAGGTGGGGGCTAAATTCAGACAGGACGTAGCCAAAGAAGTCGAAGTATAGAAGCCTTCCTCCACATCTTTCTCATCCCGATTCATCCGAGCACCTCGAAACGTTTGGCAGAAAACCATACCAAGGGTTCTTTTGTTGTCGAGAGAGCACAGGGTTAGCTAGGCGCTAAACAGATGGCAGTGTGACGAAAATGCACCGTACTGCGCTATAAATTCTACTTATCTACCCCGATTAGGGTAGGCCCTTTGCGCCACGGAGAGGCCACCAGAGCTCATGGCCGCCGCAAAGTGGAATGGGCGCGATCAATGGTCAAATGTTACATAGTGTCGTATTGAACGAGAGTGTAGCCGCAAGTAGACCGTATCGGCGTTCCGATCAGTCGGTGTAGCCTGTTCTCAAAATTTCTCTTCGGCGAGAGACGGGAGCGCTCCCATGGTCCGCCAACGAGCGAGCGGTTCCTTTAACCCAGTGATTTCTCCATTGATGGGGCCCCCGTAGTGAGTAGCCTCTTTCAGGCGAATCTGGACGGCACGTATGGTCTCGGGAGACCAATCCTTTGGGTGCTTTATGAGCGCGTTCATGGCTTCACCAGAGTCCGACTCGACTCCCGCGAGGAGCATTTCGGCTGCCGCAACTGGATCATTCCGCGTCCCGTGGCCCTGATCGAGCAGGGTAGCCGCTGCGAGGTATCCACGTGGGTCGCCTAGTTCGATGGATTTCCTGAAATATCCGATGGCATCCGACAGAGTTCCGTACTGCCTATTCAACGCGAGGACGCCCATATTGTATGTGGCGATCGCGGAGCCTGACTCGGATGCCTTCTTCATGAGTTGAGCCGCCCGCGGAACATTCCGCTTCACGCCCACCCCCTCAATTAGTGCCACGGCTAGGTTTATCTGACCATCCGGGTGGCCGCCTACGGCCGCGCGCTCATAGAGTCTGATGGCAGCCTTCAAATCTCTTGGCAAGCCGTCTCCATTCTCGAGCATCAGCCCGAGGCTTACCATGGCGCGAAGATTGCCCCGGTCGGCGGCGAGACGGTAGAACTCTATGGCCTCGTTCTTGCGTTGGGCTGCAGCAAGCGCACGGGCTAGGAGGGCCGCGTAATGAGGCATGTCCGGGTGGGCAGCCATGGCCCTCCGACAGGCATCAATCGCGATGTCCGCTTTACGAGCAAGAAGATCTATAGGAACACCTGGAGTGTCCGCGGTGGCGTCGCGCGGGTGGGTGGCATTGACCTCGCAGACCAGCTCGGGGTGCGCATCAATGTCATCGACGCGGGGCAAAGCGGAGAGGAGCTTCCGTGCTTCGTCCGCATGGCTTCCGCTTGGATAGCGGGACAGATAATACTCAACCAAGGGACGGACCCGCATGGTGCGGGTAAAGTTCCAGAGATTTTCCTCGGAGCCACCCCCTGGGATCTGCGTGCTTCGCGGGTCATTCGACGCAATCACGATGTTTCCAGAGTTCCCGAGGAGCACCTGTGCCTCTCTGGTGTAAGTGCCGGCCGGATAACGATCGACATAGACCCGCAGGAGCGCGGGATCCCGCGAACTTGCGGCAAGCTGCCATAACTGGGTCTCGGGCGAAGCCGCCACGGCCCGGCCGGGCGAAAAGTAGAACTGCTTCGTAAGCGACGAATTCTCCCAAGGCACCTGCTGCCCCCCGGTTGCCGCGATCACGTCCCTTCGGACGTTGATCATCATCGATGCGATATCCTGGCCTTGGGTGCCGATGTGGCTGAGCACTGCTCGGCTGAACCAGCTGTTACGGCCGACCCCGTCGTAAGCGGCCCTGTCAGGCTGTGTAGCAAAGGCAACAAGGAAGCCTGCCGCGTCGCCAACGCGTGCAAGACCATCCCGCGTCGCGTCCGAACCTAGGTCGCCCTGTCCGGGCAGAGGGTTATTTCGGCAGGCATCAAGAAAAACGAGATGCAGTCCTTTGCTCCCTTCGAGACCCTTCATTAATTTCGCTAGCTCAATCGTTTGTTGCCTAACGTCCTTCTTGCTCTTGATGGAAGCGTCGATCGGAACAAGAAAGTTCTGCGAAGAGATCTGAAAGGCATGACCGGCATAGTAAAAGAGCGACACGTCGGAGCGACGAGCCGCTTCGATGAAGCGGTTTACTATCTGGTTCATCTCAGCGTTGCTTAGGTCGAGGCCTTTCATCACCTCGAAGCCCAGGTTCTTTAGACTTGCTGCGATATCATTGGCATCGTTCATCGGATTTCGGAGCGATGTGAAGTTCTGATAGGCGCTGTTACCGATGATAAGAGCCACTCGCTGCTCGGCCAAAGCTGTTCCTGGTACCGTCGCTACAAGGATGAACAGCAGTGCTCTAGGTTTGGTCACGCCGGAGAGGATCCGCATTGCTCCCGCACTCAAGAGTCTTGGTACGTGACCAATCCTAAGAAGGGACCGTACTAACCTATACACGAGGCCATTCAAATAATATAACATGTCGGCTCCATCGCCACGGAGGCCTGTCTGGGAGCCTCCCGTTGCTGGTTTGCTGACCTGTCCCAGCAACCGCGAGGTCATCACCAATTTCGTGCTATGGACAAATGCCAAGACGCGACAGCAAGATATCTTACTCCAATTTTGAACAGGTGTGACTCGAAGTACAACACTACGTATGAGTACGTCCCTTACGCCTATCGCGAGGCGCACTGCCAGTATCGTCAACCCGGGCCTGCCATTAGCGGTGCCATGAAGTACCCTACAAAGGATTGAAATTCATAGCTGAGCTAGACCGTTCGCTCCAATGACGCCAATAACGTCGGTCAATTGGAGATAGGAAAAATTGAGCAGATTTGGTCAAGCGTGCCGCATCCGAGCTTGAGGGCAGCAGCGAGAAAGAGGACGTACGCGTGCGACCGAGGTCTCAAGGTGCGGCCGTGCTATTCGAACAGCAGTTCTCGATCAATGACTGCAGAGTCGTCCACAGCATGTCGATCAACATCGCTCCTCTACCTCAGGAGGAGCTAAACGTCTCAAGTCCATCCCGGTTGACCCATAACATGCGCTACACTAACGCACTGGTTAGGCAGAGCCATCATACTCTAGCTATATGGTAGCGAAACGTTGTTGGAAGGCGGGTGCGTTGGAAACTGAGGAAGATATCTGACGCATTAGTGGCGTGTGGCATCCATACCTCGTCGAGGGAGGACGTGATATTGTCCATCAGTTCCTAAGCCGATACCGCTCTAGCCGTCTGCCGCGAAGTCGGCCGTTATTACGAGCCCCTGAGAGTGTTGGCTGAGCGCTATGGCGTAAGCACCGAGACAATCCCAACAGGGCGTAAGCGCGGAGCGCAAGGCTGTCAGGATCGTTCCATCCGGCCGCAAAACCTGGCGCTAGGAAACACATCGAGGAGAGGCGGCCGATCATCTGTACCCGATGCCAAGTCGCTGGCTTTCCGCGCGATGATCTCGCGGTTGAGGTCGTTCACTTCCTGCCCATTTCAACAAATCTCCAGACATGCTCCGAGGCACAGCTCGGCGCAGAGTGGAACACTTCCGTCTTTCCACTGTGCATTGCTCCCGCTCAGAACCCAGAGTGTATCCCATGCATAAAGTCTGGCCGGCATGCGACGAAATATCCGAGCGCATTGGCATTGTTCGAGTCCACCAGGACGTTTGTCAAACGGAGGCATTGGGAGCGACAGATGGGCAATAGTGGCCAAGCCAGAATTGGTATTCCGGCATTTGAAAATTTGTAACATTTATGCCCTTAGTGGTAAAGCGGGCAAGACTGAACAAGACTTAGATCATCTCAGGAGAGAATCTGACTCAAGACATGGAATGACCACAGTATTATCCCGGTACATTGAGAGACATAAAGCCCAACTCAGCGAGGAACTATGAGGGACGGGGTAGAGGGATACAATCGCGGCCGAGCGCGATTTCCTGACTGCGCAGATTGAGGCTCTCCCCGATTCCACTGCAATCAGGGGAGGGGCTCTCAAGATCGCTCTGCTGCTGCACAGCGAAACCGCGACCTCTGGCATGAAGATGCAAAGGTCCAAACAGAGCAGGTTGCCCTCATTGAACGCAAATTATGGTCGCGCCCGGCTCGCTGGCTGCTTGCTCTTTGATCAATCCACAAGGTCCCCTGCACGATCCTTGTATCACGGTCCAGCAGCGTCAGACATACCAGGATTGATCACTAACAAGAGCAATTACCCTGCTCTCAGTCATTAGGGTTGCAACGGCAAAACGAACTTAGCCTTGAATGCTGTCTGTAACGGGCGGGTTTTTATCCCGATAGCCCGTGTGTCGATGCATATTATGTTAGATGCTGATTGATGCTCCTTTTCTAGAAGCACATTGCAAACGGCTCTCTTGGATCAACTTGAGTGCCCCTCCTAAATACCTCCATGTGAATGTGATTTGTTATCCCGGGGTATTTGTTGCCCAAGCTCTGAGCGTGTCCAATTAGAGAGCCAGCCTTTACTTGCCCACTGAACAGACCTTCCACATAAAATAACTTCACCTCCCATTCGATGTAATCGCCAGCACCCCTTATGAGTATACCTCTCATAGACGGATCATTTTTGTACGGAAAGGCTTCTCTAATAACATTTCCGTCTATCGGGGCTAGTATCCTTTGCATTGGATTAGCAATTACATCAATTCCGAGGTGATCTCTGCTGCCCCGTGATGCTCCTGGCTGCCCGGAGCCAAATGCATCTCTGCCACGGCTACGCATTCTCCCTTCGACAATAGAGTGAAATTGCGTGTGCATCTGAGATCTCCTCGGCAATAACCCAGTCATTTTACATCGCAGTTTGCCGAAGCAACGTAACTCTAGCGGGGTAGATTGCCAACCCTGCTTCAGCACCGCTTTACTAGCGCGACCATTCATGATTTGTGTGTTTTTTGCTTTTGTCAGTCAACTGGTCTACGATTTGCCGAAAATAGACAGCGGTGGCAGCCTTAGGTTCTTCGGTAATAGAAACTAGATCCGAGATGCAGATCCTGGGGGCATAGCCTAACTTGGCGCGTAGCAAGAGTAGCAGCGCGGCCTCTGAACGGGAGCCGCCTGGTGGTAGACCTGCCCTAAGCGCGGCGATCTCGTATACAAAGTAGAGGTCTCGCTCCGACGCAGCTGGTGATAGGTCAGAAGTGGTCCATCCTGATCTATGCCTTAAGCCTCAAAGACGTGCCTTGCGTGCCCGAGATGACAACCGTAACTTCGATCAGACGGGCTCCCTGTCTGGCACTGACGTAATCACCCTAACTCATGGGGCACTGCCGGGAGCAGGCGCCGTCCACTCCTTCATTTATGGAACCGCTACTACGTACCCCCTCGCAACTCGAAGGCCTTAGTCTCAGCGGGATGGATGACCCGCTCACCTAGATTGGCGATGAGCTGGTCTGGAGTGTCATAGCAGTGGATGGGCAGAACCCAAGGATAGCGCCTGAAGTGCTCGAACATGCTGTACTCGTCGCTTCCTTGCAGGAGCAGAGGCTGTACGGGAACGGATGGAAGATGAGGCACGATTGCACTGAGCTCTTGTGGGATGCTCTTGGCGTCTGTGATGTCTGCCAAAACGAACCGAGCCATATGTGCTAAGGTCGAGATGGTTTCGGTGATGTCCCGCCCTGCCGGCTTATCGAAGTCGAAGAGGATCGGCACGTAGTCGCGCTTGCGCAACTCTTCGCGAAGGGTATCGATCACCTTCTTCCGCTCCTCTGTAAACCGACCTAGGATCAAGACTGTTTTTTGGCCAATGGTGCGGATGACGTCGCGGATCTTCGGATTGTGGAGCAGGAGATAGACGAATTGGGCGACCTCGATGTCGTCGACGGTAATCTCGGGCTCATCACCTTCGGTGATGACGAGGCTTTCCTGCTTGGCTCCCTCTAATTTCAGCTTCCACGCCGAGATGCCAAAGACGGTGCAATCCGTAAGATCCGCGCCGGCAAGATCCGCTCTGACCAAGGTTGCCCCGGAGAGGTCGGCCTTAACGAGCTTGGCCCTGACTAGGTCCGTACTGGTAAGGTTCGCTCTGATGAGGTTCGTCTCAGTGAGGTTCGCTCCGGACAGGTTTGCGTAGACGAGGTTCGCACTGGTAAGGTTTGCCCCTGTGAGGTTAGCCTCGGAGAAGTTCACCCCAACAAGGATCGTCTCGAGGAGGTCCGCCCTTGTGAGGTTTGCTCCGGTGAGGTTTGCGGCAGGAAGGTACGCCCTGAAGAGGATTGCCTCAGCTAGGTTTGCTTCAACTAGGTTGGCCCCACCAAGGCTCGCCTCGGTGAGGTTTGCACAAACCAAGTTCGCTCCGGAAAGATTAGCCTCAACAAGACTCGCCCAGCGGAGATCTGCCCAACGGAGGTCGACCCCACGGAGGTCAGCCCCGCCGAAGTTTGGACGAAAGTCAGGGTTGTCTGCACGCCATGCGTTCCAGGCATCTACGCCATGCTTGAGCTTGGCGATGTGCTCCTCGTTGGCCATGGCCACCTCCGGGATTTAATCAACCTATCCTGCGCGCAAGGTAGCGATCCCGCAAACGAGCCATCCTGCGGGAGTGAAAACCCGCGGCGAATTCTCTGTGAACGCATTTAAGAAACTACAAATTGCAACCAAGTCCCCCAACCAACGCTTGCTATTTCATAGATCTCTGCAAACTCGCTGCCGCTTCACCTAGACGATAGCGTTTTAGTGCATGGCCGGTCTCAGTGGCATACGCCTCCACCGAACCATGCCTGTTGGTACCAAGCAAGTCCTAGCTGCGCACTTGACGAAGTTGCATCAATGCCTTCCTGCTGGCGCGACGTATTAGGACGAACGCACGCTGCGTCCGGCGTTCTGAAATCGTCCCATACGTCATGCTTCGATAGCGACGTTCGCCGCGCTATGCTTTCATGTGTAATAAAATTATAGTATTCCGGGTTCATTGAGCGAGGCGATTAGCAATCCGTCTGCAAAGGATCTCCGATAGTCAGAAGCCGCAAGCGCTATGAACTCACCAGATGTCAGTTCGTCAGATTACATGAGTGTAGACACCAATCCGTCGCATAGCACATCGTCGCTCCAGGGCGGGCAGGTTCGCGGTATAGTGTAGGTGGTAAGCTAGTCAGGCGACGCAGCATGGGACACAATGGCATACCATGACAGGTTATGCGACTTCATAAGGTTAGGGACGGCAGGTCAGAAGTGAGACAATATGGGATCCTACAGCATGGGATCCTACAGCACACCGTGAAATGCTATGAGACAGCATGGGACAACGTGCGGCACAGGTGGCAATTCGGAAATTGCGAGACGGAACCCTTAAATCGGATCGAACGGGCGAACGGCCGCGCACAGCGGGAATGCGTGGATCAGGTAATCAGAGTGGTCCGCATGGAGCGCGCGAAGGCACAGCGATAGATCGTCAACATGTCAGCTCTTCTCTTCCGTCGTCGCTTCGGGTCCTTCCTCAGAAAATTCGTGGCCAGGGTGGGGCTGAGCCCCAGATTGAGAGCGCTTTCGACCTTCTTCGAAGCACATGCTTCCAAAACGTATCCCAGCCCAAAGATATCGTTTCGTCCTCACATAGCAGAGGTGCAGCGGCTCATCTAAAACAGAAAGTCTCGATTGTGACATTGTATCTATGGAAGATTCGACTTCGACGGGCTCATACCCGCAGTTCCTGATGTAGTTCTGGCACTCATTCGGCTCGAAGGCGTCAAGCAGTTCTCCGATCGTGGTCCAGAGCACCTCCTTGGTACGTGCGCCCGCCTTGCGCAGGAGCGCCTTGAGCTTGGCGAACAGTTGCTCGATCGGATTGAGATCGGGGCTGTAGGGCGGCAGATACAGCAGGCTGGCTCCGACACCTCGGATTGCCTCCTCAACGCCTGCCACTTTGTGAGCGGCCAGATTGTCGAGCACGACCACATCGCCAGGTGAGAGCGCTGGCGCCAGCATCTGCTCTACATAAGCCTTGAAGATCTCGCCCCGCATGGGCCCATCTACCACGAGCGGTGCGATGCTCCCGTTCTCGCGCAGGCCGGCCACAAAGGTAGTGGTGAGCCAATGTCCGTGCGGCACCGCATCGACCACCCGCCGCCCGCGCGGTGCCCTACCGTAGCGCCGGGTCATGTTGGTGGCCGTGCCGGTCTCGTCCAGGAACACAAAGCGGCTTGCGTCCATGAAGCGTTGCCACACCCGAAAGCGGCGGCGCTCCTGGGCTACGTCCGGCCGGTCCTGCTCGGCCGCCCGGAGTGTCTTTTTTGTGCGTCAGGTCCATGCGCTTGAGCATCAGGTGAATGGTCGAGAGGGCTTGCACCTCGATCCCGCGGGCGCGCAGTTCGGCCTGGATCTCGGCCAGCGTGATGCCGGACTTGGCGTCCACCAGGGAGCGGAGCAGATCCTGGTGCGGCTCGAGCACCGGACGACGATGGCCGCCGACGCGCTCTGGGGTGACCGAGCCGGTCTCGCGCAGCCGCCGCATCAGCTTCACGGCGGCCGAGGGGCTGACCTCATAACGAGCCGCAGCCGGGCGGATCGAACTACCCCTCTCAACCGCCCGCACAATGCGCCGGCGCAGATCCTGCGATAACGGTGTGGTCATGTCGAGCCTCTGTGCTCACGCCCCTGACCACCAGCGAGGCAGACTTCCCGATTCCGTTCAACCCCAAACCGCTCTAGTAAGACGGCGGGGTGCGCGTTACCCGATGGAGTGGGGCACCGGGAAGGACCCGTGTCACAAGCCGCCACATGTGACGTTGCGTGATAGGTGACGCATGCGGCGCCGCCCCCTCACACCCTGAAGGGTGAGGGGCAAGCAGCGTCACACGTGTCACAATCCCTTATTGGTGACGGCAACGCGTGACGCTTCACTTGACCCGCCAAATAAGCTCGATCTGACCGCTGCTCTGGTGCCCAATCAAGTCGTCACGGCAGGCTGCGTCGAGTGCCCGCTTCCACGCATTCCGAAACGCGCTTCCTTTTTTGGCAGCAGACTCTCCGGTCACATACCTGCGCTCGAAACAGTTCCGCACAACCTGCAAATCGACGGCGCGAACCTCAGGACCGTCGCCGAATACACGATGTGGCCGTCCGGCATTCGGCAACGCCTCGTCAAGAGCCTTCCGGAACTCCTGGTCGCCCCTGCCGCCCTTGGAAGTGGGCGCCGGCGGGCCCTCTAGGTCATCACCTAGCATGTTCACCGCGCAGGACGTCACCAGATCGCCATCCTCGTCTGTGCCAAGTGACACAGGCTCGAGCGCGAACTTGCCGAGCGGCCCAGTCGATCCACGCCTGAGCTTCCTCAGGACGAGCGAACGGGACTTCACCGTGCCGGTAAGCGGGTCTCCATGAGCAAGGACATAGATTTCAGCATCAGCCCCTGCGCCAAATGCACTTGCCCCACGCGATCCTGCCTCGACGTTTTTCCCAAGATGAGTGATCGGCATACAAAGGATGTAACGCTCCTTGGCAAAACAAGAAAGGCGCCGCATGAGGTCGGCGGCTGCGGCATTATCGTTTTCATCCTCCAGCCCAAACGCCGCCGCGAGCGTATCAATTGCCAAGAGCCGGATCACAGCATCAAAGCGATGGTGCATATCCGCTTCAGCCTCCGCAAAGGCATCACCTCGGCAGAGCATGGGACAACATGGGACACGGGGCCAATGGGCGGCAGTTTAGCAGGTCATATCGGACTAATGGGACAACATGGGACACGCGGGGACAGGATGAGACAAGGGCGGACAACATGGGACGCGGGGGGACAGCATGAGACATCAAAGCCGCTCCGGGTCCTTCCCCGCAGAGCCGTCTTCCGGGGGGCGCGCGGAGCGCCGTCTGTGGGAGTTTTCGGAGAAATTTTCAAAACGGTTCAGGGGTAGATGAGGCGAGTTGCGTTACGCGTTCTGATTGTTCTCGCAGAGGTGAGGGAGGTTTGCTTCTAACGCATTAACAGGGACGAAGGAAACCCCGCCGAAGCGGGGCTCATTATTAGTCTCTCCCCTTCGCGAATTTTGTCGCTGTATGTGAGTGTGATGCTGACCTAAGGATACCTTGATCCTTAAGGATGATTTTTACCCACCAGTATACATCATGGAACGCAAAGTCTGATGGAGATTGCATCGGCTTCTGCCTAGAAAACCGAACGATGTCATCATTGTCGATGAACTTCATTTGCCTCTTGTCGATTTCTGCAGCTACCCTCTCCGCGTAGGCGAAAACGTCCTTGGGAAGCTCGCCAAATGCAACGAGTGTTTCTACCACTCTCCGACTTCTCTCCTCTTCCGTGTGGCGCGAACCGAGAAAGGCGAACTTAAGGTTGCCAGCAAGTGTTCTATTATTCATCAATCGACCTTGCAGAATAGAGTTGGAGTTCCGCCGATGAGATCAGCAGCTTTCAGAACGCCTCTTGCGACGAGAAGATGCTTGGCGAGTGCGAAACACTTTGTGAAGTGACGTGCTTTGACCCTCTCGCCCCCACGGGCCCAAGGCTCCATATCATCATCTGGGACCCATTGGCGCCTATCCCGGCGAATGACCTGCTCAATCCGATCTGCATATGTGACAATCTCATGAGGGAGAAGGTCGTTCTTCACGAGGACTTCGATCATCCTGCCCTTGATAATTCCTGCATTGTCATTGTCGAATACCGGATCCGCGAACGACAGCTCCATTCTTACCTTCCAACTCATCACTACTCTCCTTCTTGTTAATACAAAGCTGCTTTGTCTGATCACGAGTCGTGCCAGTGACGTTGTCAAACTTGTGGAGGCGAACTCGTCCCGTTCGGACGAACGTCGCCTTGTCATAGCCTGACTGCAGGGGGACGCAGGGGACGTTTTCGTGATGATTCTCCCATTCTTCTCACGAAGCGGCTTTCCCGTGCAGAGAACAGGAGATTCAGCACAAATGCGTCCCCTGCGTCCCCCAACGACGACACTCGGCATAATCAAACTCAAAGAAATGCACCTTCACCGGTGACATTCCGCTGTAATAGGAACCCGAAGAATGCACGCCCGCGCTTGCGGCTCGGATCGGGCGTGAACCCTCTCGCCTTCAGTATCCGTGAAAAGGACATCTTAGATCCGTAGGCCACACCTTGGCTTGCGCAGAATTGGCGGTACGACTCAAAAGCGTCCGCAATTGTCGTGCGCGCCGCTCCGTCGGCCTCACAGCATTCCTCGAGCCATAGTCCAATTAGGTCTGTATCTGCCTGGTACTCTGCTGTCGTGGCTTTGATAGCGGTAGGGATCCTGAGGCCGTCTCGCTGCCACTGCAAAGCTCCTTCGATCGCCCAGTTCAGCACACCTGGGAGCTCTTGTGCGATGATCTGACGGTCTAAGTCAGGAATGATCTCATGCGCCTCCAGTTGACGCGGAAACAGGATGGGCACGATACGACGCCAAAAGCCATGCCCGGCATCCGTGACCCCCGGTAGATAGTTGCCGCGTACCCAAAGCGTGTGGGTCGGCATAAAGTCAAACGCTTCCTTTTGAAGAAAGCGGGCCGACATCTTCTCGCGGGAGTTCATCTCCTTCATCCGCTGGTCGTCCCAAATGTCCCCTTGAGCAACCTCATTGACGAGCGCGATACGCTTACCCGGAAGCCGCGCCTTGAGACGCTCCGCCTCGTTCTCGTGCTTGTTCTTCGTGACGAGCGGCGACCCGAGTGTCACCGCATAGTCACCCAGGAGCTCGGCGAGGATATTGGCGAAAACGCTCTTTCCGTTCGCACCCTTGCCATAGAGAAAGAACCATCTCTCCTCATCAACGAGACCTGTGAGCGTGTACCCAATTGCTCGCTGCAGGAAGCTCCTTATTGCGGAGTCGGGTTGTACGGTCTGCAGGAACCTACGCCATTTGGGGCAGTCTGCGTCTGGATCAAAGACGGCACCAGCCTGTTTAGAGATGTGTTGGCTTGGGTGTGGCTCCAAGAACTGTCCTGTCCGTAGGTCCACAACGCCGTTGCGGACGCCTAACAGCATTGGGTCTCGATCAAACTCATTGATGCTTGCCCACATACCCGGCACGCTCATCGCGGCCCCAATGATATTACGGACCTTCGACAGCGACTCGTAGAATCGCTCGGCCTTACGGGCGAGAGCTTTGTTCGAATCAGATGGCTCAGCACGGTAGCGCTCGTGCGCAGCTACGAGCTCCTCTTCGACTACGATATTAGCGAACTGCTCGATCTCTGGTATAGACACCGAGGTCCAATTAGCCCCGGCCCACCCGTACCACTGTTGTAGTTGGGGAATGTAGATCAACTTCCCCTGGTAACGTTTTGCAAAACTCTTGCCATACCAGAGCTCGCCGTAAACGCCCAGCTCAGCTCGTGCCTTCTCCGCTGGTGGCTGCCAACCGCTCAGGCGGGCGAGCTTTTGTATATAGCGCGCCGTTATCGGCTGTCTGCCTGCTCGGCCACGAAACGAGTCCCACGCATGGTTCGTATTGGCGGCATGATAGCCAGACCATCTCTTCGACCACTCATGTGCGAGCGCTCGTCCTTCATCGGAGCCACTCGTCTCGTGGTGGATGGCGGCAAGAACTCTGAGCCACCATGCTCGGTCTTTGTGATCGGGCGCACTGCCATCGTTGGGGATTGCCATAACTGCGCTTCGGAGGACCTCCTGTGTCAGCCCAAGTGGCCGCTGGCTTTCCGCTGAGGCAAGAAAGTTGAGGTCATCATCGAGGTCGACGCCCCGGTCCGAGAGCGCCTTAGACCGATTATCCTCTGCCTTCCCCGGGATGGATGGCAGGCGATCCCGTTCGATTTCACCTTCAGCGTTCCAGTAGTCACTAAGCAGGTCATCAGGATCGAGGAGCGCGCCGCAGATGTGACCGGCATAAAACTCACCGTCACTACACACTGAAGACCAGAACATCGCCCGCTCTGGCTCAGCAGAGGCTGGATCAAGACCATGCGCCGCAAGGCCCATCTTATTGGCTAAGATGGCCACGAGCGCCCTGTACTCATGCCGGTTCACAGGTCGCGCAAGTAAGATCACTATACGCACGCGAATGTCGTCACTGCGATGTGATCGTGTGGTACTCCAAACTGCCTCATAGTCGCCACCGGGGAGGGCACCAACGGTGAGAAGCAGGTCGAATGCCCTTTGACTCATTCCGTCAAAATCGAGCGACAGTACGTAGCAGTCTTCTACGGTCTCAGCGCTTCGGATGTCATCCGCACATGGGCCGGAAACAAAAAATCCATGCCGGCCTTTCGGTTTGATTTTCTGTCTTGAAGAGAGTGCCAAGTACTGAGAGGAGGTTTGTGTGTCGCGGCGCTCTTTAACGAGCCTCTGGCGAAATACGCCCCACGGTTCCTTCCTGGTTTGAGCGCGTCCCAAGTTGCTATTGCCGATCGAGAAACGAATGCGCAGATCATCATGCTCGCCGCGTTGTTCCGCGGCGAGGTTCTTATTTTCTTTCATATTAGCCTCGTAAATTGCTAGTTTGAACGTACTGCCGCTGGAGAGCAGTGGCGTTCAGAAGGACACAGCGCTCCGTTCGCCGGATGCACTGCGCCCGTCGCTAGGTTGAAGTTTGGGTGAAAGGGGGGAGCTCTTAGAGCTGTGCGCTCTCCATTTGCGCAATGTACGCTTCGACGGCCTCAAGTCGGTACCGGATAGGCGCACGGCGCCCGCGCCCTAAGCGCACCCAAGTCGGGCCCTGTTTTTGGCTGCGCCAAAATACGGCTGTGGCGGGTGCAATGCTGAGGAGTGTTGCCACCTCCTCCGTTGTCAAAAGGCGTTGAAGGCTCTCACGCGGTGGCGCGACTGGGACGTTGGAAGAGTCTCTAGAGGTCTTCTTGGTTGATGAGGCCTCTGCGCGAGTGCGAATGCTGAAGGACGAGTTTGGGCGATTGCTCATTTTGATTGTCCAAAGAGATTAACTGTTTTCTTTGTATAAGATCACGCAGATTGGAATAAGTCATAAATGGAATTCCTTCACAGCTTCCAAGGGGGATGGTCATATGGATCGTACTTTGCGCAGCACGTGTGGGATTAAGCGCGTGGAAAGCATCAAGGGTATTATGGGATCAGGTGACCAGTCCCCGTATCAACTTCCTGTTGATACAGGGGGCTCTCCAATGACAGGCTATTTACGTTGGGCGCTGGCTAATTTCGTGTCGGCAATATCATTCTGCATCAAAAAGATGCATCTAGGATCATCCTGCTACCCATCAGCTACTGCCGAGCGCTGCTGTAGCTCGCTCATCCCGAGACGGCATAAGCGTCAGGGTCGGTCACCTAACTAGCGCCAACAAGAAACCGATGTCTTTGGTTAAACCTCAGACGTCGTAGCGAGTCAGCCGGCTAGAGCGGATTCGATTTAGGTGAACTCGTATCCGCAGTTGCTGAGATAGTTCTGGCATTCGTCCGCCGGGAAGCTGTCGAGCAGTTCTCCGATGGTTGTCCAGAGCGCCTCCTTGGTGCGAACTGCCGCCTTGCGTAGCAGCGCCTTGAGCTTGGCAAACACCTGCTCGATCGGGTTCAGATCCGGCGAGTACGGCGGCAGGTACAGCAGGCTCGCCCCAGCGGCGCGGATTGCCTCTCGAATGCCAGCCACCTTGTGGGCCGCCAGGTTGTCGAGCACCACCACGTCCCCGGACGACAGCTCCGGCACCAGCACCTGCTCGACATAGGCGCGAAACACCTCACCGGTCATCGGCCCATCCAGCACCATCGGGGCGATCAGCCCACTGGCGCGCAAGCCGGCCACAAAGGTGGTGATCTTCCAGTGCCCCCAGGGCGTCGCATCCACCAACCGCTCGCCTCTGGGGCAACGCCCGTAACGGCGCACCATGTTGGTTGAGGTGCCGGTCTCGTCCAGGAATACAAAGCAGGTCGGGTCCATAAAGCGCTGCCACACGCGCCAGTGCCGTCGCTCGCGCGCCACGTCTGCACGATCCTGCTCGGCGGCTCTCAGGCTCTTTTTGTGCGTCAGGCCAGCTCGTCTGAGCCACCGGCTGATGGTGGAGGTCGCCCCCACCACGATGCCGTGCTGGCGCAGCTCGGCCTGGATCTCCTTCAGTGAGATGTCGGCTTTGGTATCCAGGAGAGCGCGCACGAGTGCCCCATGCGGCGCGAGGATGGGACGACGGTGGCCACCAAAGCGGGCTGGCGCCGGACTGCCGCTCTGACGAAAGCGCCACATCAGCTTCACGGCGGCCGACGGGCTGACCTCAAAGCGCAAGGCCGCCTGCCGGATGGAGGATCCGCCTGCCACCGCACGCACGATCCGCTCACGCAAGTCTCGGGACAGAGGAGCTGGCATGGGATGCCTCCCGGCCGATCACAATCAACCCTATGGAATCAGCTCTCCCGATTCCACGCAAATGCTGCACGCTCTAGCCTCTATGACATGGCCTCGGCGACATGGCTGGAGCCAATGCTGACCGTTTCGATTCGGCCTGAGTCCAGACCAGCGGCATGGGTGAGGAGACGATCCCAGCCATCAAAGGCGGCGCGCCGCTCCTTGAGCAGGGGGGCACGGTTGTACACGCCCACAATGCCGCCGAAGGTGCCTGAGATGTGGTTGATCGCCCGCTCAATCACTGGAATGTCGACCCCGAGTTGATCATGAGCATGCGTCACAAAGCTACGGCGCAGGTCATGCAGGGTCCAGTGGGGCAGGGGAGAGGCTTTGGGATCTACGGCGCGTTGCAGCTCCAGCACCTTGGCATCGAGCCGCCGCTTGGCTTTCGAGAGGGCGCCAAACACCGTTCCATGCAGGGTCGAGAAGACGAGCTCTCGCCCATGCTGACGTGAGGTGAGAATGTCCAAGGCAGTTTGCGACAGGGGCACGTCATGCAGGCGCCGGTTCTTGGTCCGCTCCGCTGGCAAGCGCCAGAGCCTCCCCTCGATATCAATCTCGCTGTGAGGCATCTCGAACACCTCGGACCGGCGCTGGCCGGTGAGCATGAGAAAGCGCACGGCGCCACCATAGGTGTCATCCAGTGCCAAAGCCGCGCGGTAGATCAGCCCAAGCTCCTCCAGCGACAGCACCCGCTCGCGTCGCACATCCCGGCCTGCCGGAGCCGTATCCCGGACTGGGTTCTCGTCACACAGGCCCACAGACCGGGCCCAGGAGAACATCTTGCGGATCACCGCGCGAGCGAGATTAGCCTGCCGGATGCCGCGCTCAGCAATGCTGTGAAGAGCGTCCGCAATGTCCGTGCGGGTGACTGCATCAAAAGGCTTGCTGGCCAGCGGCTCAAACAGGCGGATCAGGATGCGCCGGTACTCGGCCGCTGTCCTGGGCCTCAGGCGAGGGCCCACATACTTGGTCAGGAACTCGTCACAGACATCAGCAAAGCGGCGCTTGCGTACCCGCTCCAGTTCGCTCTGGCGCTTCTCGGCCGAGGGATCGCCGCCACGGGCAACCTGTCCTGCCAGATCACGGGCCACTCGCCGGGCATCCTCCAGTCCGAGCTTGCGCACGTCTCCGATGGTGACCATCCGGGCTGGGGCGCTGCGGCTGGCTCCCGCGCGATAGCGGTAGACGTAGCGCCGCTGGCCGGAAGGGTAGACCCGCACCCCAAAGCCTGGGGTGGCCTCATCCCACACGGCATATTCCTTGGCTTGGATCGGGAGTGACCCGACCCGACTGGCAGTAAACTTGATACGCTCTGGCACGGCTTGCCCCCGGCTGTCCGTGCGCACCCCGTGCGCACGCTGCTTCGATTATGCTGCAGCTTATTCGGGTTTGTTCGACATATTCAATGCCAGAAAACCGAGTCTGCACAATTACTTAGCTTAAAATTCGTTGTGCCACAAGGATTCGCGCGGAGCTGATGTCTCTAACTTTCAATCAGAGAGTCCTGGGTTCGAGTCCCAGCGCGGTCACCACCTTAAACGGAATGTCCCCTCAGGACAGGAATACCGGACGTTTCTGAAGGGCAGGGGATCGTCGCTGCCGATCCGTGACGTCTGCAAGGAAAGTAAGGGTGACTAGCTCCAGGACGGCATCAAAAGGCCCACAGTCTGCCTGGGTTCGGGGAGCTGTTAACAGATCCCTCACCATGCTGATCGGAAGGCGGCTGTGCGTGTGAACGCTCCCTTCGGCTTCCGGGTTAGCTCAGCGAACTCGCACCAGAAGGGCCACCCGTATGATGCCGATCTCATCTCTCTGGAGCCGTGTCCCACAGCCTGAGTGCCGGCTCGCGGAGG
>NZ_SPJX01000063.1 GCF_004458765.1 Microvirga pakistanensis
TCCTTTGAGTTTTAATCTTGCGACCGTACTCCCCAGGCGGAATGCTTAAAGCGTTAGCTGCGCCACTGACGAGCAAGCTCGCCAACGGCTGGCATTCATCGTTTACGGCGTGGACTACCAGGGTATCTAATCCTGTTTGCTCCCCACGCTTTCGCGCCTCAGCGTCAGATCCGGACCAGTCAGCCGCCTTCGCCACTGGTGTTCTTGCGAATATCTACGAATTTCACCTCTACACTCGCAGTTCCACTAACCTCTTCCGGTCTCAAGCCAAACAGTATCGAAGGCAATTCTGTGGTTGAGCCACAGGCTTTCACCCCCGACTTATTAAGCCGCCTACGCGCCCTTTACGCCCAGTGATTCCGAACAACGCTAGCCCCCTTCGTATTACCGCGGCTGCTGGCACGAAGTTAGCCGGGGCTTCTTCTCACGCTACCGTCATTATCGTCGCGTGCGAAAGAGCTTTACAACCCTAAGGCCGTCATCACTCACGCGGCATGGCTGGATCAGGCTTGCGCCCATTGTCCAATATTCCCCACTGCTGCCTCCCGTAGGAGTTTGGGCCGTGTCTCAGTCCCAATGTGGCTGATCATCCTCTCAGACCAGCTACTGATCGTCGCCTTGGTAGGCCATTACCCTACCAACTAGCTAATCAGACGCGGGCCGATCCTTCAGCGATAAATCTTTCTGCTCTCGCACGTATCCGGTATTAGCCCAAGTTTCCCTGGGTTATTCCGAACTGAAGGGCACGTTCCCACGCGTTACTCACCCGTCTGCCACTGACCCCGAAGGGCCCGTTCGACTTGCATGTGTTAAGCCTGCCGCCAGCGTTCGTTCTGAGCCAGGATCAAACTCTCACGTTTAAAGAGAATTCGATCTCGACTATGTCACTACGCAAATTGACANGCACCAAAAGATGCAGTTTCCGAAGACAACAGCGCCTCATTCCGGTTTTACCCGGCTTGAGCCGCTCGCCTGTCAGGGAAACATCGGAACCGCCGAAAACAGGCAGCGCCGCGATGAACCTGATTTAGGATCATTCATCCAGCTTGTCAACCCCGCTTTTCGAGAAATTCGAGAAACAGGCAACTTCCGTCGACAGACGGAACCCTCCCCGGACATGGTCAAAGCTCCAGTCTAGCCGAGCTCGTGAACCGTTTCCTGAGAAGGCGCTGGCGCCACCGTATTCCGCGGCGGCGTCGATGGGCGGTTTATAAGCCCGGGCTTTCCGGAGAGTCAACTCGTTTGTGAAGGTTTCTTGTCATTCTGAGGAGATGTCCCCTCGCCCGGCAGCTCCCGTCATCCTGCCCCATGGCATCCGGCCTTCACAGGTTTTATCGGGGCTTGCCTCACTCCCGTCACAGTGGCGGCAGAAGCAGCGGAGTCAAGAAGCCTCCCCGAGAGAGGAGCATTCGGCCGGCTTTTCTGCTGTTACGCTGTGCCTGTGCTCTCTCCTGTGCTAGAGCGCCTCTACGACCTTTTCATGAAGCCAGCCGATCGCGATACCGCCCATCATGAGCCACGTCCCTCCAGATGACAGCCTGCCCAAGCCTTCCCGGCGGGAAGGTTCGCGCCTGACATTGGGGGTCGATCTGGGGCATGAGCCCGCCTTGAGCGCCAACGGCGCCACGGCTCCAGAGGTGGACAAGCGCGAGATCAACCTGCGCTGGCTGGGCGCGAGCGTGCTGACGGGCGTGACAGGGGCGGTCCTGATCGGTGCCTCCATTCATGTCTCCATCGAAGGGGCCACGACCTCCGTCGAGCCTCCCGAGCGGGCCGCCGTACAGGCGTCTCCCCGCCCCGTCCCCGATGGGGAGCGCACGACGAACGCTGCGCGGAAGGGCGACCGGCTGAACATGACGGAGCTGACGACCTCCGCGAAGCAGAGCTTCAAGGCCGCCATGACGATCCGCAGCGGCGACCGCGAGGCCATCAAGGTCCGCCAGTTCGTCAAGATCGCCACCAACCTGTCTCTCACGGCGGGCACCTATGCCTCGGACATTCCCCCGTTCAATCCCATGCGGCTCTTCGCGGAAGGCCCACAGGAGAAGATCGATCAGGTGCCGGAGATCTCCGATGCGGACGTATCGGTGCTCCGCCGGGATCTGGCCGCCATGGTCGTCGAGGCGAGCGCACCCTCTCTGACGGATGACGATGTCCTGGCCTTGCTCGAAGAAGAGCGCCGCGTGAGCAGCCAGACCGGACGCCGGGCCTCCGTGCCGATTCCGGCTCAGCAGATGCTGTTGCGCACCCTGCGTCAGCCCGACAGCCTAGGCGACGCCCTCGGCTATGCCCGCGTCGTCGATGCGCCCTTCAGCACCATCGAAGTGCGTGTGATGCCCGAGAACGTCACCGAGCTGCCGAAGATCGAGCAGAAGGCGGTTCCGCCTCTGATCGAGGAACGGGAGGTCATGTTCAAGAAGGGCGAGACCCTCGAGACGGTCCTGCGCAGCTATGGTGCGACCCCGGAGCAGATCGCGGCCATAGCAGCGGCCCTGTCGGCGCGGATGAAGGTCGAGGCTATGGGAGAAGGCGTCCGCCTGCGCCTTCTGATCGCTCCCGGGCCACGGCTGGGCGACCCCAAGCAGATCGTTCGCGTCATCGCCTTCGGCGAGAAGGGCATCGAGGGCATTGCCGCCACGAACGATCGCGGCGTTTTCGTCTCCGTGACGCCCCCCGACGATCCCTCCAGCCGAACGGCCGTCGCCGACTCGCAGGAGGAGGGAGAGGACGAGAACGACGGCAGGGGCGGCGTACGGCTCTACGAGAGTCTGTATGAGACGGCCATGAAGAACGACTTGCCGGCGGAGACCGTGGAGGAGCTCGTTCGCATCTTCGGCTACGATGTCGATTTTCAACGTCGCGTTGCGCAGGGCGACAGTTTCGAAGTCTTCTTCGGTTCGGACGACGAGGATGCGCCGCCGGAGATTCTCTACGCCTCCCTGACGGTCGGGGGCGAGGCACGCCGGGTCTACCGGTTTCAGGGAGAAGACGGATCCGTCGATTATTTCGACGAGAGCGGCCGCTCCCTGAAGAAGTTCCTGCTCCGCAAGCCGATCACGGACGGGATTCTGCGTTCCGGCTTCGGGTCGCGCTTCCACCCGATCCTCGGCTATTCGCGGCCCCATACGGGCATCGACTGGGCGAACAGGGTCGGCACTCCGATTCTGGCCGCAGGCAACGGCACCGTCCGGACGGCGGACTGGAAATCGGGCTATGGACGGCACATCGAGATTCAGCACAACAACGGCTACGTGACGACCTATTCGCATATGTCGGGCTTTGCCAAGAACATGGCTCCCGGCGTCCGGGTGCGCCAAGGCCAGGTGATCGGCTACGTGGGCAGCACGGGCCTCTCGACCGGCCCCCACCTTCACTACGAGGTGCTGATCAACGGCAGCTTCGTCGACCCCTTGAAGATCCGGCTCCCACAGGGCCGGGAGCTCGACGGCCGCAGCCTCGCCGAGTTCAAGCGCCAACGCGCGCAGGTCGACGACCTGATGATCCAAGGGAATGCGACGGCGAGCCTGTCCCAGCGTGCGGAGCTGCGCTGACCCGGATGCTCGACCTGTTCACGATCGTTTTTCCGGTCTTCGGCCTGATCGGGATCGGCTATCTCGCGCGCCGGACGGGCTTCGTGTCCGAGCGCATGGGCGAGGGCCTGTCGGAATTCGTCTTCACCCTCTCGGTCCCCTGCCTGATCTTCCGCACCCTCGTGACAGCCGAAATCCCGGAGGCGCAGCCCTGGGGATACTGGATCTCCTATTTCGCCGGCGTCGCCGTGGTCTGGCTTCTGGCAACCTCCATCGGCAAACGGTTCTTCGGGATCCAGGGCGTCTCGAGCGTCGTGGCCGGCTTCGCGGCGGGCCAGGCCAACACGGTTTTCGTCGGCGTCCCCATGATCCTCAAGGCCTATGGCGACGCGGGCGCCGTCCCGCTCTTCCTGCTGCTCGCGGTGCACCTGCCCGTGACCATGACTCTGGCAACCGTGCTGGCGGAGGGACGCCAGGCCTCCCCTCTCGTGATCCTGCGCCGGCTGGCAACCCATCCGATCGTGATCGGCATTCTGGCCGGTTCCGCCCTCCGCCCCATCGCTTCCGCGGTCCCGACACCGATCTGGCAGATCATGGACCTGCTGGCGAGCGCGGCCGTTCCCTGCGCCCTGATCTCCATGGGCATCGCGTTGCGCCGCTACGGGATGAAGACGGGGTGGAAGCTGCCGACGGTGATTTCCGTGCTCAAGCTCGTGGTTCACCCGCTCGTCGTTCTCCTGCTGGCGACTTTCGTGTTCCAGATGCCCCCGGTCTGGGCGGGGGTGGCCGTGCTCTTCGCCTCGTGCCCCTCGGGCATCAACGCCTATCTGTTCGCGGAGCGCTATGGTGAGGGCGTGGCTCTCGCGTCGAGCGCCGTGACGCTCTCCACGGTGCTGGCGCTCGGCACCACTCTCGTCTGGCTTTATGTGCTGGGCATCGGCTAGAGCATCGGACCCGAAGGTCCGCTCCCCACGATGGGCTAAAAAGCAAAACCCAGCCTTTGCCGGATCTCCGCCGCCGTCCCCCCCCGCGCCCGCAGTTCGAACAGAGCCTCCGACTTCCGGCTCTTCGCGAGCTTGTCGCCGCCGGAATCCAGGATGAGGCCATGGTGATGATAGAGCGGCGCTCCCAGGCCGAGCAGCTTCTGCAGGAGCACGTGCAGGTCGGTCGCGGCCTCCAGATCCTGGCCGCGCACCACGTGGGTGACGCCTTGCAGCGCATCGTCGACCACAACGGCGAGGTGATAGCTCGTCGGTACGTCCTTGCGCACGATCACCGCGTCGCCCCAGCGCCAGGGATCCGCCTCGACAGTGTTCGTGGCCCCGTCGGGGGTGAAGCGCGTGAAGCCGTGCGGCCCCGGAAGACGAGACCGGGCGGCGTCGCTGTCGAGCCGCCATGCATGCGCCTCGCCGGAGCCGATCCTTCTCGCGGCCTCGTCGGGCGAGAGATTCTTGCAGGTGCCCGGATAGAGCGGCGCGCCGTCGGGATCGCGCGGCCACCCCTCGCCGCTTTCCGCCTCGATGGCCTCGATCCGCTCGGCGATATGCTTGCGGGAACAGAAGCAGGGATAGACGAGCCCCCTGCCCTTCAGCCTCTCGAAGGCTGACCGGTAATCCGAAAAATGCTCCGACTGGCGGCGCACCGGCTTTTCCCAATCCAACCCGAGCCAGGCAAGGTCCTCAAGGATCGCACTCTCGTATTCCGGGCGGCAGCGTGTGATATCGATATCCTCGATGCGCAGAAGGAACCGGCCGCCGAACCGCCGGGCGAGCGCATCGTTGAGCAAGGCCGAATAGGCATGGCCGAGATGGAGCCGCCCGTTGGGGCTCGGAGCGAATCGGAAGACGGGCTTCGTCACGGACAGCCTTCAGGAAACAAGGAACGGAACGGATGGCCACCCTCCTCGAAACGGATGCGGTTCTCAAGAGGGGGCTGACGGCGCTCGCTAAAGCCGATCCCGTGATGGCGCGGCTGATCGCGGAGGGTGCGGCCCCGCACTTGCGCAAGCGCCCGCCGGGTTTCGAGGGGCTGGCCTGGATCATCGTCGGCCAGCAGGTCTCGACCGCCAGCGCCGCGGCGATCTGGGGACGGCTGCGGACCCTCCTCGATCCACCCAGCCCCGAGCGCTTCCTGCGCCTCTCCGACGAAGATCTGAGAGGAGCAGGCCTTTCGGCCATGAAGATCCGAACGATCCGCGCCACCGCGTCTGAGATCGTGGGAGGACGATTGCCGATCGACCGGCTGCACGGCCTCCCGGCCGACGAGGCGCACAGCCTTCTCACCCGGGTCAAGGGCATCGGCCCCTGGACGGCCGACATCTACCTGCTCTTCTGCCTCGGCCACCCTGACGCGTTCCCGGGCGGCGACCTCGCCGTGCAGGAGGCTGCCCGGATCGCCTATGGGCTGGACGAGCGGCCCGATGCGAAGACGCTCACGATCCTCGCGGAGCGCTGGCGGCCCTGGCGCGGCGTCGCGGCCAAGGTGCTCTGGGCCTATTACCGCATCGCCAAGGCCCGGGAGGGCAGCCCCGTCACTTAACGGATCATCCGCGCTGGGCGGCCGCCAGGGAGGCTTGAGCGCCCGCCCGCAGCATGCTGATGTCGCTGCCGATGGACACCATGTTGAAGCCCTTGCGGGCGAGTTCCCCGGCCCGCGCGCCGGAGGGCGCATAGATGGCCGCGATCTTGCCGGCGGCCCTCACGCGGTCGAGCACATGGTCCAGGGCCTTCTCGACCTCGGCACTCGCCGGATCTACCCCCCTGCCGCCCGAGAGCGCGATGGACAGATCCGACGGACCGATGAAGACGCCGTCGATTCCGGGCACCTGGAGGATCTCGTCGAGGATGCCGAGCGCCTCCCGGGTCTCCACCATGGCGAAGGACACGGTCAGGTCGTTGGCCTGTCGCAGATAGACCGACGGATCCAGGCCCGAGAGGGACAGCGCGCCGTAGGCGCCCCAGCTGCGCTGGCCGATGGGCGGGAACTTCATGAAGGAGGCGAAGCGCTGGGCATCCTCGATGCTGTTGATCATGGGCGCGATCACGCCCGAGACGCCCGCATCCAGGAACCGCGAGGCGGAGGCGAAATCCCCCACCGGCACCCGGACCAGGGCGGGCTTTCCCGCCGCCGCGATCAACGGCACGGCCTGGAGCGCGGCCGCGAAATCGATGGAACCGTGCTGCAAATCCATCACCACCGCGTCGAATTCCTCCCGGGCGAGCAGGCCCGGGACGGAGGGATCCGGGATTCCGCACCAGGCCGTGAGCAGGGGCGTTCCCGCCTTCAGGAGGTCGGGGAAGGATGGGTTGGTCAGCATGATATCTTTCTTCTAAATCCTGTTTTGAGAGGTCTTGTTTGGCCTGGGGCAAGGAGTTCCGCGGGACTCAGCGCCCCGCCTTGATCTCCTCGATGGCCTGGGCCGAGAGCTGCTGCAGCTTGGCGCTGAGCTCGGCCTCGTCGAGCGTCTTTCCCGCTTGCTCTAGGTCCTGCCGGATCTTGCGAAGCACGTCCTCATCCCCCGGCTCCTGGAAATCGGCCTGGACGACGCTTCTGGCATAGGCCTCGGCCTCGTCGCCGGCCTTGCCCAGCCGTCCGGCGACCCAGAGGCCGAGCAGCTTGTTGCGGCGGGCGGTGGCCTTGAAACGCAGGTCCTGGTCATGGGCGAACTGCTTCTCGAAGGCGTCCTCGCGCTCGTTGAAAAAGGTCATCGATGGTCCTCCCTGAATGATCCCATCATGCGATATAAGGGCGCACTCGCGCCGGCGCCATGCCATCCCCATCTACAAGAAAGGTGCTGACGGAAGCCCCAAGCCTTCTCCCCCTCTGCGCGTTGTGCTCGTCCCATGGATCGGATAGGTTGCCCTCAAGCGGAGCGCTGGTTTAAAGCCGCGCCTACGCCAGCCGCGGAACTGCACCATTCTTGACCCAGGAGCCCACGGCAATATGGATTTTCTCAAACCACGGTACACGCCTATGAATCGTCGCCGTCGCGTCTATGAGGGCAAGGCGAAGGTCCTCTATGAGGGCCCCGAACCCGGAACGCTCATCCAACACTTCAAGGATGATGCCACCGCCTTCAACGCCAAGAAGCATGAAGTAATCGACGGCAAGGGCGTGCTGAACAACCGGATCTCGGAATTTCTCTTCCAGCATCTGAATGATATCGGGGTCCCCACCCACTTCATTCGCCGGCTGAACATGCGCGAGCAGCTGATTCGGGAAGTGGAGATCATTCCCCTCGAGGTCGTCGTGCGGAACGTGGCGGCGGGGTCGCTCGCCAAGCGGCTCGGTCTCGAGGAAGGCACCCAGCTCCCCCGCTCGATCATCGAATTCTATTACAAGAACGACGAACTCGGCGACCCGATGGTCTCGGAAGAGCACATCACCGCCTTCGGCTGGGCCTCGCCCCAGGAGATCGACGACATCATGGCGCTGGCCATCCGCGTCAACGATTTCCTGTCCGGCCTCTTCCTGGGCGTCGGCATCCGTCTCGTCGACTTCAAGCTGGAGACGGGCCGCCTCTGGGAAGGAGAGCTGATGCGCATCGTCGTGGCCGACGAGATCTCCCCGGATTCCTGCCGCCTGTGGGACATCAAGTCCAAGGACAAGCTCGACAAGGACCGGTTCCGCCGCGACATGGGCGGGCTGGTGGAGGCCTATACGGAGGTGGCGCGCCGCCTCGGCATCCTCACCGAGAACGAGAACGTCGTGGCCGGCGGCCCGCGCCTCGTTCAGTAAGGCCTGATTATCCTGACAGGATCAAAGCCCGGCCCGGTGGTGCCGGGCTTTTCTTTGCCCGCCGGCCCGTCGACCTGCCGGGCACTTCCGCGCTAGAGCATCGGACGTGAAAAGTGGATTTGCACTTTTGGGATCCATCCGATGCTCCCTTTCTAAGGCCGCGCATCGTTGGGAGCAGACCCGAAGGGCCACGTCCGTGAAAACCGGATCCACTTTTCCGCACGATGCGCTAGAAGACAGCAATGTCGTTTCGCCTGCTCCTCCGCTTCCTCCTTCCCGTCCTTGCGCTCAGCCTCGCCAGTTGCGGCTATATTCCCCGCCCTGTCGCAGGCGTGCCGCCCGGCGCGCCCTGGCAGGCGCTGCCGCTGCGCAAGTGGCTCGCCGAGGACCGGGCCGAGCCCATGGCCCTTTCTTTCTGCGCTCCGCCGGAATGCGGTCCCGGCCTGGCGGTGGGCGTAATCCGCCTCACCGGCAAGGAAGCCCGTATCACCGAAGCGGTGCTCCAGGACCCGGAGCGCCTCGCCCGGGCGCTGCGCTCGCCAGCCGGCCGGGACAAGCCGGTGAAGGCATCCATCACGGTGGAGCGGCTGAAGGATGCTCCCTATCCGGGCTTTGTCATGACCCTTGCTCCCATCGACGGCGGCAAGGCCCCAGCCTTCGGCGCGGCCCTGGGCAAGCGCTCCGGCGAAGATCTGGAAGTCGTTCTCGTGATCGGCGAAACGGCCGAAACCGTGCAGCAGACGGCCCGCCAGGTCGCTGCCCGCGAATTGGGCACCTCAACGGGCGCGCCGCACGATCGGGGGCCGATCAGACGACCTTTCACCGGATCGTGCTCCTCAGCCGTTGTTTCTTGCCGCTAATCGCTTTATGGCGTGGGGCAAATCTCAACAGCCCGAGGCCTCCCATGAAAGCTCGCGTCACCGTCACCCTCAAGAACGGCGTTCTCGACCCCCAAGGCAAGGCCATCGAAGGGGCCTTGAAGTCGCTGGGCGTCGAAGGCATCGCCGGCGTCCGCCAGGGCAAGGTCTTCGACATCGAGCTGGAAACCGGCGACAAGAACGCGGCCGAGGCTTCCCTGAAGGCGGCCTGCGAGAAGCTGCTCGCCAATACCGTCATCGAGAACTACCGCGTCGAACTGATCTGACCGTCATGCCCGGATGTGGATCCGGACCCGGAGGGCGCGCCTACGGCGTGACTTCCACGTTTTCCCCCGCCGCACGGCGTGGATGGCCGGAATGAGCCCGGCCGCGACGAGAGAAGGATGAACCCATGAAATCCGCCGTCATCGTCTTCCCCGGCTCCAATCGCGAAGGCGACGTGGTACGGGCCCTGAAGCAGGCAGGTTCCGATGTCCAGAAGGTCTGGCACGCCGACCACGAACTGCCGAAGGGCACGGACCTCGTGGTCCTGCCGGGCGGCTTTTCCTACGGCGACTACCTGCGCTGCGGCGCGATCGCGGGCCGCGCTGCAGTGATGGACGCGGTGCGGGCCCACGCAGCGCGGGGGGGCCTGGTGCTCGGCATCTGCAACGGCTTCCAGATCCTGTGCGAGTCCGGCCTTCTGCCCGGCATCCTAATGCGCAACGCGAACCTCAAGTTCATCTGCCATCGCCAGTTCCTGAAGGTGGAGCGCAACGACACTGCCTTCACGAAGGCCTATGCGCAGGGCCAGGCCATCGATGTGTGCGTCGCCCATGGCGAGGGCAATTACACGGCGGATGCGGAGACCCTGAAGCGCCTCGAGGGCGAAGGCCTGGTGGCCTTCCGCTATTGCGATGCCCAAGGACATGTGACGGCCGATGCCAACCGCAACGGCTCCATGAACTCCATCGCGGGCATCTATTCGACCAAGCTCAACGTGCTCGGCATGATGCCTCACCCGGAAAACCTGATTGAGGACCTCGTGGGCGGCACCGATGGGCGCGGCCTGTTCGAGAGCCTCGTGTCGTCCTTCCCCCACGCTGCCTGATCCCTCCAGATTACGAGACCCTGATGATCCGCAACGACGTCGCCATCACCCCGGAGCTGGTCAAGGAGCACGGGCTTAAAGCCGACGAATACGACCGCTTCGTGAAGCTCATCGGCCGCGAGCCGACGCTCACCGAGCTCGGCATCGTTTCCGCCATGTGGAACGAGCACTGCTCGTACAAGTCCTCGCGCATCCATCTGCGCGGCCTGCCCACCAAGGCGCCCTGGGTCATCCAGGGGCCGGGCGAGAACGCGGGCGTGATCGACATCGGCGACGGGCTGGCCTGCATCTTCAAGATGGAAAGCCACAACCATCCGTCCTTCATCGAGCCTTATCAGGGCGCGGCGACGGGCGTGGGCGGAATCCTGCGCGACGTGTTCACCATGGGCGCCCGCCCGATCGCGGCCCTGAACTTCCTGCGGTTCGGCGAACCGGATCATCCCAAGACCCCACACCTCGTCTCGGGCGTGGTCGCGGGCATCGGCGGCTACGGCAATTCCTTCGGCGTGCCCACCGTCGGCGGCAGCGTCGGCTTCGACAAGCGCTACAACGGCAACATTCTCGTCAACGCCATGGCGGTCGGCCTCGCGCGCACGGACGAGATCTTCTACGCGAAGGCCACCGGCGTCGGGAATCCGATCGTCTATCTCGGCTCCAAGACCGGCCGCGACGGCATCCACGGCGCCACCATGGCGTCGGCCGAATTCGACGATGCGTCGGAGGAAAAGCGCCCCACCGTGCAGGTGGGCGACCCCTTCGCCGAGAAGCTGCTGCTGGAAGCCTGCCTCGAGCTCATGAAATCCGGCGCGGTGATCGCGATCCAGGACATGGGCGCGGCGGGCCTTACCAGCTCCGCGGTGGAGATGGGGGCCAAGGGCAATCTCGGCGTCGAGCTCGACCTCGACAAGGTGCCCTGCCGCGAGGAGGGTATGACGGCCTACGAGATGATGCTCTCGGAGAGCCAGGAGCGCATGCTCATGGTGCTCAAGCCCGGCATGGAAAAGCAGGCCGAGGCCATCTTCCACAAATGGGGGCTGGACTTTGCCGTGATCGGCAAGACCACCGACACGCTGCGCTTCGTCATCAAGCACCAGGGCGAGGTGAAGGCCGACCTTCCGATCAAGGAGCTCGGCGACGAGGCTCCGGTCTATGACCGCCCGTGGGTGGAGAGCCCCAGGCAGCCCGTGATCGCGGCGGACAGCGTCAAGGCTCCTGTCTCGGAAGCCGAGGCGCTCCTGAAGCTCGTCGGCTCGCCGGACCAGTGCTCCAAGCGCTGGGTCTGGGAGCAGTACGACCATCTGATCCTTGGCAACACGGTGCAGGTTCCGGGCGGGGATGCGGCCATCGTGCGGGTCGAGGACGGCCCGAAGGGCTTGGCACTGACCACCGACGTCACCCCGCGCTACTGCGAGGCCGATCCCTTCGAGGGCGGCAAGCAGGCCGTGGCGGAGGCCTGGCGCAACATCACGGCCGTCGGCGGCCTGCCGCTGGCGATCACCGACAACCTGAACTTCGCAAGCCCCGAGCGGCCCGAATCCATGGGCCAGTTCGTCGGTTGCCTGAAGGGCATCGGCGAGGCCTGCCGCGCCCTGGACTTCCCCGTGGTGTCCGGCAACGTCTCCCTCTACAACGAGACCAACGGCCAGGGCATCCTCCCCACCCCGGCCATCGGCGGCGTCGGCCTCCTCGACGACGTGACGGTGAACGCTTCCATCGCCTTCAAGGACGAGGGCGAGGCGATCATCCTGATCGGCGCCACGAGCGGCTGGCTGGGCCAGTCGATCTATCTACGCGACGTCTGCGGCCGCGAGGAAGGCGCTCCCCCACCGGTGGATCTCGCCGAGGAAAGGCGCAACGGCGACTTCGTCCGCCAGCTCATCCGCTCCGGCCAGGTGAAGACCGTGCACGATTGCTCGGATGGCGGCATCGCGCTGGCGCTCGCCGAGATGGCGATGGCGGGCTGCGTCGGCGCCGAGATCACGGCTGTGCCTGAGACCATGCCGCTTCACGCCTTCCTCTTCGGCGAGGATCAGGCGCGCTATCTCATCGCCGTCGACGAGGATGTGGCCGCCGATATTCTCTATGCGGCGGGAGCTGTCGGCATCCCGGCCGTGACGCTGGGCGTGACGGGCGGCGATTCGTTGATTCTGCCGGGCCAGCAGGCCATATCCGTGAAGCAGCTGAAGAACGCTCACGAAGCCTGGTTGCCCGAGTACATGGCCGGGAAGGCCTGAGGAGTTTGATCCATGGCAATGGATGCACGCGATATCGAGAGCATGATCAAGGCCGCCCTGCCGGATGCGGTGGTGGAGATCAAGGATCTGGCGGGCGACGGCGACCACTACGCCGCCACCGTCACGTCCTCGGCCTTCAAGGGCAAATCCCGCGTCCAGCAGCACCAGATGGTCTATGCAGCGCTGCAAGGCCGCATGGGTGGGGCTCTCCACGCCCTTGCATTGACGACGCTGGCACCCGACAATTGAAGCATGACCCCAGCGCCTTGACCGCTGCGGAACAGGAGACCTCCATGGCTGACGCCAACCAGATCATCGACAACGAAGTGAAGTCCAACGACGTCGTGCTGTTCATGAAGGGCACGCCGCAATTCCCCATGTGCGGGTTCTCTGGACAGGTGGTCCAGATCCTCAACTACCTCGGCGTGCCCTATAAGGGCGTCAATGTGCTCGAGGACGAGACCATCCGCCAGGGAATCAAGGATTATTCCAACTGGCCGACCATTCCCCAGCTCTACGTAAAGGGCGAGTTCATCGGCGGCTGCGACATCACCCGCGAGATGTTCCAGGCCGGCGAGCTGCAGCAGCTCTTCACCGACAAGGGCATCCAGGTTCAGCAGAGCGCCTGATCGGGCCTCTTTTCGATAAACCTATCAGAGCGGGGCTTTCGCGCCCCGCTTTATTGTTGCTCCCGGCCCGCCGTACAGGCGCGGTTTATGTCGCATTCCGGAAAACGGCCCGGCTTCCTACAAAGGGGAGACAGGGCCGCTCAGAAGAACAGAACCGGGCGGCGGAACCGGGGGTCTTCCATGTTCGAGAGAGAGACGACGACGAATGTCGTCCCGTTCAAGCCGCGCGTCGCGGCGACACACCATCCGAAAACCATCCTGGAGCGGGTCTATGCGGCCGGATCGCTCTCCGTGCGGGCCGATGACCGCGCCACCAAGATGGCGGCCGTGATGCTCCAGCGGCTCGGCTTCCTGGTCATCGAGGAAATTTCGGCGGACGGCGCCCCGTCCCTGCTCGAGCAAGGCAAGACGCGAGAGGCCATGAGCCGCCCCTGGCGGCTCTCGAAACCTGCCTACTCGGGCGAGATCGGGATCCCTGACGGCGAAGGCGCCTTCCGGGGCTAGGACCGTCCGAGCGCCGTTCGAACGAAGGACAGCGCATCGGGGGATGCCCATTCGGCAGGGCCCTTGAGGAGCGCGACCTCGCAGCCGGAGGCGTCGACCAGCAAGGTCGTCGGCAGGCCGACCACGTGGCCGGATTTCTGCAGAACCTGGAGCAGCTTGCCAGCGGGATCGGCATAATAGGTCAGGTTCCTGATGCCGTTCTCCTGCAGCCATGCCTTCGGCTTCTCGGGGTTGCGCGTGTCCACGTTGATGGCGACCACCTGGAAGTCGGCTCCTCCCAGCTCGGCCTGGAGCTTGTCGAGTGCCGGCATTTCCTGGCGGCAGGGGACACACCATGTCGCCCAGAGATTGACGAGGATCATCCTGCCTTTGAAATCGGACAGGCTCATCCCCTGCCCCTCGGCGCCGGTAAAAGCGATCGGCGGCGGCGGCTTGGGCGCGCCGCTCACGCCGACAGCCGCAAGCTCACCCTTTGCCAAGGGCTTGAGACGGTCTGCGACACTTGTGGAGGCGCGGCATTCCCCCGCCTGAGCCATGTCGGCTTGATCCCGAGACAGGCTGTACCAGGCCGTCCCTGCCCCGAGGATGGCGAGAGCAGCAAGGCCGCCGAGCCAGAAGCGGCTTCGGGTTTTTGGGGTTTTCGGTGTAGTCGACATGGGCCCGATGTGGCGCTTTTCCGGTCAAGCCTCAAGCCCTGAATGGGATTTCTCCATCACGATGCCGTGGTTGGGAGCGACGCAGGTCAGGGGACGCGAAGCCCACCTTGCCTCTCGCATTGGCCATCGCTTCCCGTTATGGTGCGGCCACGTTTCGGAGCCCTTTGATGTCGACCTGCGTTTCCTTCACCCGTGCGGCCCTGGTGGCCGGCCTCATCGTCCTCGGCCTCTCGGCTTGCGGCCGCCGCGGCGCGCTCGAGCCGCCGCCGAGCGGTTCGGCCGCGGCCCAGCCGGAACAGAACGCGACCGATCAGGCCACCCTGCCCTCCCCGGTCGGCACCCCTCGGTCGAACCCCCGTCGCGGCTATACCATCCCCGACAAGCCCTTTATTCTCGATCCGCTGCTGTAAGGCTGCCCGATGCACCATTTCGCCTATCGCGACGGCGTCCTCCACGCGGAGGATGTCAGCCTGCGCCGACTCGCGGACGAGGTCGGAACCCCGTTCTATTGCTATTCGACAGCAACCCTCGAGCGGCATTACCGCGTCTTCGCAGAGGCTTTCTCCGACACTGATACCCTCGTCTGCTATGCCATGAAGGCGAATTCCAACCAGGCGGTCCTCAAGACCCTGGGCCGCCTCGGCGCGGGCATGGACATCGTATCCGAAGGCGAGTTGCGCCGCGCGCTGGCGGCCGGCGTGCCGGGAGAGCGCGTGGTGTTCTCCGGCGTCGGCAAGACGCGGTCCGAAATGGCCTTCGCCCTCGATAGCGGCATTCTCTGCTTCAATGTGGAATCCGAGCCGGAGCTGGAGGCACTCTCCGAGGTCGCCCTTTCGAAAGGCCGGCGGGCGCCGATCTCGATCCGCATCAACCCGGACGTGGACGCCAAGACCCACAAGAAGATCTCGACCGGCAAGTCAGAGAACAAGTTCGGCATTCCGATTTCCCGCGCCCGTGAGGTCTACGCCCGGGCCGCACGCCTGAAGGGCGTCGAGGTTACGGGCGTCGACATGCATATCGGCAGCCAGATCACCGATCTCTCCCCCTTCGACAATGCTACCGCGCTTCTGGCCGAGCTCGCCCGCGACCTGATGGCGGACGGGCACAAACTCCATCACATCGATCTCGGCGGCGGCCTCGGGGTGCCCTATCGCGACGACAACGAGCCGCCGCCCGACCCGCAGGCCTATGCCGGGATCATCAAGCGGCACACCCAGGACCTCGGCCTTAAGCTCGTCTTCGAGATGGGCCGCCTGATCGCCGGCAATGCGGGCATTCTCGTCGCCAAGGTCATCTACGTGAAGGAAGGGGCGGACCGGACCTTCGTGATCGTCGACGCGGCGATGAACGATCTCATCCGCCCGACGCTCTACGAAGCCTTCCACAATATCAGGCCCGTGACCGAGCCGTCGCCGGATACACCCCGCATCGTCGCCGACGTGGTCGGCCCGGTCTGCGAGACGGGCGATTACCTCGCGCTCGCGCGCGACATGCCGGCCGTGAAGCCGGGCGATCTCATCGCCGTCATGACGGCCGGCGCCTATGGGGCGGTTCAGTCCAACACCTACAACACCCGTCTGCTCGTGCCGGAGGTTCTGGTGCGCGGCCCGGACAGCGCAGTAGTGCGCCCGCGTCCGAGCTATGATGAGTTGATCGGGCTCGACAGGATTCCAGGCTGGCTGTCCTGAAAGTCCGAACGGCGACACCCGGTCCCTGAACCTTTCCTCCCTACGAAAATCCCCGGCGGAGCATATCCGCCGGGGTTCGATTTTAGACCGAAACGACCGGCTTAGATCACGAAGAAGTCGGCGTTGGTCAGCCCAAGCTTCGTGGGGAGCTGCGCGAACTTCACGGCAGCACCTTTGCCCGAACCGTCCGCGTCGTAATAGAGCGCGCCGGTCCTGTTGTTGTAGACGATGTAGTCGTTCTTATCCTTCGCCTTCGTACCCGTGGCGAAGAAGTCCTTGTTGAGGGTGCCCGTCTTCGTGAGCTTCTTGAAGACGGCATTCTCCAGACGGATCGTGTCGTCCCTCGTGCTGAAGCTCGAGATCGTGTCCACATTGGTGCTCTTGTTCAGAGCCGTGTTGAACACGAAGGCGTCCCTGCCGGTCCCGCCCGTCAGCACGTCGTTGCCCAGGCCGCCTCCCAGAGTATCGTTGCCGGATCCCCCGTTGAGCACGTCGAGGCCCGCGCCACCGAAGAAGGCTTCGCTTGCGGCAGTCCCGCTGACGGTTTCACCATTGACGTTGCCGAGGTTGATGGTGAAGGTCTGCTGCGTGACCAGGCCGGTAACGTCCTTGGCCTCGACGGTGACTTTGTGAGACCTGGCCTGCTCGTAATCGAGCTTCAGCCCGTTCTTGACCACGATCTTGCCGTTCGCGATCTCGAAGCGTCCGCCGGCATCGTCCACGAGACGGAACGTCACGCTATTGCCCGCGTCCTGATCGGTAGCCGTGAGGGTTCCGACCTCCGTTCCGTTCGCTGCCAGCTCGTTGAGGGGCTGGTTCGCCAATGTGAGACTCACGTTCTCCGGCGCCTCTTCGGTGTTGTAGACACCGATCATGATCGCCCTCACAAGGGAATAACCAGCGGCATCGGTGACCTTCACCCACAATTGGTGAAACCCAACTTGGTCATCGTTCAAGGCAGCCTTGATCTGGATCTTGTCGCCGTCGATTTCGAAGAAGGGGTTCTGTGCCGGAGTATCGCCGGTTCCATCAGTCACCAGAGCATAGGTGAAGCCACCCCCTTGGACATCGAACGCCGAGAGCGTGGCGAATTTGGTACCGATGGACGCTTTCTCGGCGACGAGACCTTCTCGCGGGCCGATCTGAAGATTGGTCGGGGCCGCCCTGTCGAGGGTGAAGGCGATCGCCGAAGTCGACGCATTGTCGGCTGCGTCCGTAACACGAACACGAACCGTGTGCAGGCCATCCGCCAGGATGGTCGGGTCGTAGGAATCGCTCCACTCGCCGTCGTCCACCTTGTACTCGACCGTGGCGCCAACCTCGACATTGGTGACCGTCAGGGCGGCGTTGTTGGTGATCCTGTCGCTATTCGACCTGCCGCTGTCAGTCGTGAGCGCCACCTCCGGAGCCGCCGGAGCGATCGTGTCTGTTGAAAGCATCATGATATGCCCCGGATAATTTGTGTGGGAAAGGTTGTCGGGACACGTCGTGTATGGTGTTACACCATGCCTGTCAATTTAATAACAAAACACTATATCGCATCCCCGCGTCTCCCTGGTTGGATGGCTCCGTTCGATGAAGCTATGGCGAACCCGCTTTTCGACCCCATCGTCGTCGCGCACCGATCCAGGCGACCTCCCGCGGCTTGGCCCTGCCTGACTGAGCGGATCAAAACTTGTTGAATCCCGTTCGGCAATTGGCCCTGGCCATTCGGACATGGCGTGCTAGCTTCCCGATGGGGGCGTCGGCACAATCCGTGCTGCGGAGAGATTGGCATGAGCGAAGGCCCGAACCCGTCGCCGGCACACAACACCCTGAGCCAGAGGTTCGGGCGCCTGGTCAGCCGTGCGCGCTGGTCCCTCTGGTGGGAGGATGCCTGGCCCCGAATCTGGCTGCCGCTCGCCATCGTCCTCGTCTTCCTCACCCTGTCCTGGTTCGGCCTGTGGCTCGATGCCACGCCGGTCTGGCGGATGGTTGGGCTCGGCCTGTTCGCGGCCGCCCTCCTTCTCTCCCTCTGGCCGCTCCTGCGCCTGCGGATGCCGAGCCGCACGCGGGCTCTCGACCGCCTCGACCGCGACACGGGCCTGACCCACGGCCCGGCCAGGGTGCTCGACGACAGCCTGGCGCTCGGATCGGGCGATCCCGGCACCCGGGCGCTGTGGTCGCTCCACCGCAGGCGCGCCGAGGACGCCGTCGCCCGGATGCGGGTGGCCCCGCCCCGGCCCGACATGCCCCGGCGCGACCGCTATGCCCTGCGCGCGGCGGGCGTCCTCGCCCTCGCGACGAGCGCCTTCGTGGCGGGCCCGGAGATCGGCTCGCGGCTCAAGGCCGCCTTCGACTGGCGGGAGATCTCGGCCTCGGCGCCCGCCTTCCGGATCGACGGATGGATCGACCCGCCGCTCTATACCCGCATGCCGCCGCTCATGATCGATCTCGCGAGGAGCCAGTCTCTGCGCGCGCCGATCCGGTCCACCATCGTCATCCGGGTCGCCGGCGACGGCTCGGCGGAGGTCAAGGCCGGCAAAGGCCTGACCGCCCTTCCCCCGAAGGGCAACCAGCGCGCGGATCTGCGCGAGGAGCGCTACACCCTCGACGGCAGCGGCGAACTCACCGTCAGCACGGGCTTCGCCCACAGCGTCACCCTGACCCTCGAAGCCATTCCCGACCGCATTCCCGAGATTGCCTTTTCCGGACCGCCGGAGGTCAATGCCCGGGGCACGTTCACCCTCGTCTACAGGGGAAAGGACGATTACGGCATCACCTCCCTCGAAGGCGCTCTCGAGAAGGCGGACGGCAGCAAGGGCCGCTCCCTGGTGGCGGCCCCGCCCCTCCCGCTCGCCCTCCCCGGGCACGAGGAGAACGCGCCCGACACCCGCTCCCCCGTCGACCTGACGAACCATCCCTGGGCCGGCGCGCCGGTCACGATCAGGCTCAAGGCCAAGGACGAGGCGGGCCAGGAGGCGACGAGCGAGGCCCTTGCCTTCACGCTGCCGCAGCGCCCCTTCACGAACCCGCTCGCGAAGGCCCTCGTGGAGCAGCGCCGCAATCTCGTGCTCGCGCCGGACGACCGCAGGCGCGTGCAGACCGCCCTCGACGCCCTTTTGATCGAGCCGGCGGAATTCACGCCGCAATGGGGGGTGTTCATGGGCCTGCGCGCGGCCGCCGAGCGCCTGCGCGTCGCCAAGACCGACGAAGCCCTTCTCGAAGTCGCCGACTGGCTCTGGAGCATGGCGCTTCAAATCGAGGACGGGGACCTCTCCGACGCCGAGCAGCAGCTGCGCGCCGCGCAGGAGCGCCTGAAGGAGGCCATGGAGCGCGGCGCGACCGATGATGAGATCAAGCGCCTCACGGACGAGCTGCGGCAGGCCATGGACCGCTTCCTGCGGGAGTTCGCCCAGCGCATGCAGCAGAATCAGCAGCAGGCCGAGAATCAGAACCAGCGCGCGCCCGACCGGATGATCTCCCAGGACGACCTGAACAGGATGCTCCAGCAGATGGAGGAGGCCATGCGCCGCGGGGACATGGCGGAGGCCCAGCGCCTCCTCGAGCAGCTGCGCAACATCCTCGAAAACCTGCAGACGGCGCAGCCGAACGGCCGCATGACCGACCCGCTCTCCCGCGAGATGAACCAGGCCATGCGCGATCTCGAGGACATGGCGCGCGAGCAGCAGGACCTGCGCGACGACACGTTCCAGCAAGGTCAGAACCGGCGCATGCAGCAGGGCGACCGCAACGCGCCCCGGCAAGGCCAGCGCCAGCAAGGGCAGCGCCAGCAGGGGCAGCAAGGCCAGCAGGGACAGCAGGGCGAAGGCCAGGAGCAGGGTGAGAACGGGGCGGGCGACCAGGGTCTCCAGCAGAGGCAGCAGGCGCTCCGCGAGCGGCTTCAGGACCTGCAGCGGCGCATGGAAGGCATGGGTATGCAGGGCGAACAGGGCTTCGGCGAGGCCGAAGGCGCCATGCGTGAGGCGGAAGGCGCGCTCGGCCAGGGTCAGGACGGCCCCGCCGTCGATGCCCAGGGACGCGCGCTCGAGAGCCTGCGCCGCGGCATGCAGGGCATGGCCCAGCAGATGCAGCAAATGCAGCAGGGCCAACAGGGCAACGAGCAGGCCGGCGACCAGCCCGGCCAGGGCGAGCCGCAGGGGCCGGGACAGGCCGGACAGCAGAACAACGATCCCCTGGGACGCCCCACCCGCAGCCGGGACTACGTGGACAACAGCCGCGAGGGCATTCCCGGCGTCAACGAATCGCCGTCCCAGAGGGCCCAGCGCATCCTCGAAGAACTGCGGCGCAAGCTCGGCGACCCCACCAGGCGGCAGGAGGAACTCGAATATTTCGAGCGCCTGCTTCGCAGGAACTAAAGCATCGGGCCCGAAAGTGGACTTGCACTTTTGGGATCAATCCGATGCTTTCCTCTTAAGACCAAGAGCATCGTTGGGCGCGGACTCGGAGGGCCACGTCAGTGACCCTAAAGGCCGCGTCAGCGAAAACCGAATCCACTTTTCCGCACGATGCTCTAGGTTTAGGGGTAAGAGGAAGGCCGCAACAGGAGCCTTGACGCTCGCCTCCTCCTGGGCCGCGCCATTCGCGGCCCGGACCCATCCATGGAATTCCAATGACCAGTTTTGCCGACATCCTTGTGCCGATTGCGGTTCTCGCCGTTGCGTTCGTCCTGCTGCTCGGCCTTATCAACATGCTGCGCGGCGGCAGCGCCAACAGGTCGCAGCATCTCATGCGAATGCGTGTCCTGCTTCAGTTTCTGGCCATCATCGTCATCATGGGCGTGATCTGGTGGAGAGCGGCGTAGCCATCACCGTCTTGACACTTTTTCGCCACGGTTTGTATTAAGAGATCATTAGCCATGCGGGCCTACCCTGATGGCCTTATTCATTTTATTCGGCGGATCCCTTTATAATGCGCGTCAGCAGAGCGACAGGCTTGGGTCTTTCCATCCTTCTTGCAGGATCGACGAGCCTTCTCGCTGCCGACGCCCGTAAGTCATCCGCTCAGCCGAGCCTTCTGTCCGAGTTCCGCATGGGGTTGTCCGCGCAGGATCCCTGGGGTCCCGAGGGAGATGGCGGCTCGGCCAACCTCACGGGCGAGATCCTTCTCGCGAAGCCCTTCACCGCATCCGACCTGTTCACGAGCTACTTCATTCCCCGCCCGCATTTCGGCGGCAGCCTGAACTTCGACGACCGGACCAGTTTCGCCTATACGGGCCTGACCTGGACCTTCGACGTCACGCCCTCCCTGTTCGTCGAGGGCAGCATCGGCGGCGCGTTCCACAACGGCAGGAACGAGCTCGACGACCCCTTTTCGGATCGCCAGGCCCTGGGCTGCTCCCCCCTCTTCCGCGAGTCCGGCTCGGTCGGCGTGCGCCTTTCCGCCAACTGGAGCGTGATGGCCACCGTCGAGCATCTCTCCAATGCGGGTTCCTGCTCCGACAATCGGGGCTTGACGAATGTCGGCGCGCGGGTTGGGTATTCGTTCTGATCGAACCCTCTTGAACCCGGGCCTGCCATGGTCGTTCTCAACCGCATCTATACCCGCACCGGGGACAAGGGCACCACGGCGCTTGCCGCCGGAGGGCGCCGCCCCAAGCACGACCTCCGCATCGAGGCCTTCGGCACGGTCGACGAAACCAATGCTTGCATCGGGCTGGTCCGCCTGCACACGCAGGGGCAGCCGATCGATGCCATGCTGAGCCGCATCCAGAACGATCTCTTCGACCTCGGCGCCGACCTCGCGACCGTGGAGACGGACAAGCCGCTTCCCTATGAACCGCTTCGAATCACGCAGGGCCAGGTCGACCGGCTCGAGCGGGAGATCGATGAATTGAACGCGGATCTGGCCCCCCTGCGCTCCTTCGTTCTGCCCGGCGGCACCCCCGCCGCCGCGGCCCTGCATCTGGCCCGCACGGTCTGCCGCCGGGCCGAGCGCAACGTGGTCGAGCTCATGCAGAAGCCGGACGAGACCGTGTCCGGGGAAGCCGTGAAATATCTCAATCGGCTGTCGGATTTCCTGTTCGTGGCGTCGCGCCACGTCAACGACAAGGGCGCCCTGGACGTCCTGTGGGTTCCGGGCCAGAACCGATAGCGCATCGGGCCGCGCGATGCGTTCGTCGCCAGGGATGAGCATCGCATCATCCGAAAAGCGGATTCCGCTCTCGGATCCGATACGATAGGAACCGATCATGTTCCTTCCGCTCCACGACGGCGTCCCTCTCGAGCACATGAAGACGCCCGTCGTGGCGCGATCCCTGATCGTGGCCTGCACGCTCATCCATCTCCTCTTCGTCTTCGGGCCCGTCGGCCCGGACGAGATGGTGGCGGGCTTCGGCCTCATCCCGGCCGTCCTGTTCGGTTTCGAGACCCTGCCCGAGGGCTATCCCTTCGTGCCAGCCTGGATGACCCTGGCCACCAACATCTTCCTGCACGGATCGTGGTTTCACCTCGTCGGCAACATGCTGTTCCTGTGGGTGTTCGGCGACAATGTGGAAGACGCCATGGGACACCTGCGCTTCCTCGCCTTCTTCCTGCTGTGCGGCGTCATCGCCAGCCTGGCGCACGCCCTCGCCTCCTTTTCCATGGCCGGAGCGAGCCTGCCCGACAGCTTCATGCTCCCGGCCCCGCAGCGCCCTCTCATCGGCGCCTCGGGCGGTGTGTCGGGCGTGGTGGCGGCCTATGTCATCCTGTACCCGCGCGTGCGGATCTGGGCTCTGTTCCTCGGCGGAATTCCCCTGCGCCTGCCCGCCTACTGGGCCATCGGCTTCTGGTTCGCGGTTCAGTTCGTGTCCGCCTTCTTCGGCGCGGATGACGGCGTCGGCTGGTTCGCCCATCTTGGCGGGTTCATCGCGGGCGCTATTCTCATCCCGATGATGCGTCATCGCTACGATCCGGTTCTCGCCCGCGCCGCGGCGCAGGAATTGCAGACGCCGCGTTGACTTTCGAAGGCGTGAGGCTACGGTCCGTTCCGCCTTTTTCCTATTCGTCCGGAGAGCCTTCCACGGGCCCTGTCCGGACCTGACCTTCAATGAGGACAGACGAATGAAGCTTCTGGTGTGTGTGAAGCGGGTTGTCGATTACAACGTGAAGATCCGCGTGAAGGCGGACGGGTCCGGGGTGGAGCTTTCCAACGTCAAGATGTCCATGAA
>NZ_SPJX01000673.1 GCF_004458765.1 Microvirga pakistanensis
TTGGGCTACCGGCCACCCGCACCCATGACAATGGAGGCGCTCACACAGCAGCTACCCACATCCGCAAGCATGCAGTAGGCTCTCAATGCGCCTGGTCCAAAACCACGGTCAGGTCACCGTCGCTGGTATCCTACTAAAGGAAAATAAACGTGATCCCGGCCGATGTACTTCGAGCTCATGGTAGATAATCATCAACGGTCCTTCCATGACATACTTTGTATGAGCCACTGTTCGCACCGCTGTTGGCATACCCTTAACGGCCGGCGTGGGGCACAGTAGCGGTACACTTCGCTATGAGTTTCCCATGGTTCTAGAGCAGGTTGATCTTGCGCGAGCTTTCCCTGTAACTCCCGACGGATGCGCATCCATGATGCTCCCTCATCCTTAGTCTTGCCGCAAAACGCTTAGCAGTGGCATTCGTAACGCTGCTCTTCGTTGCGTTCGCGATTTTCTTTGCGACCGAGATGCTGCCGGGCGATGTAGCGGAGATCCTCTTGGGGCAGGCCGCCACGCCCGAGGCGGTGGCTGGGCTGCGTTCCGCCATGCACCTCGATCAGCCAGCCTTCGTCCGCTTCATCTACTAGCTCGGCGACCTGTTCGCCGGCGATCTCGGCGTCTCCTATGTCAACAAGATGCCGATCAGTGATCTTATTGGCGGCCGGCTGGTCAACTCATCGGCTTCCCATTTGGCAGTTCGCCGACACGAACGGTTCGCTGGTCGACGGCCTTGGCGTCCGCTCGCCGGATGGCGTTGCCTATCGCTATACCTTCGTGGTCGATCCGGATAACACCATCCAGCACGTGTATGCGACCAACCTCAATGTCGGCCGCAATCCCAAGAACACCCTGCGCGTCCTCGACGCCCTGCAGACCGACGAGCTCTGCCCGTGCAACCGCGAGGTTGGCGGCGAGACCCTGAAGGCAGCCTGAGGAAAGCCCATGTTGATCGAGAGCCTCAAGGAGAAACTGCCGGCCTTCGCGAAGGACGTGCGCCTCAACCTGTCTTCGCTCGCATCCGACGAGACACTGTCGGATCAGCGCAAGTACGGACTCTTCGTCGCCTGCGGGCTCGCGACCCGCAATTCAGTCGTTGCGGGCGCCCTGGAAACCGAGGCGAAGGCCCATCTTTCGCCCGAGGCTCTCGATGCCGCCCGCGCGGCCGCGTCGATCATGGCGATGAACAATGTCTATTACCGCTTCATGCACTTAGCCTCGAACAAGGAATACGGATCGATGCCAGCGCGGTTGCGCATGAATGTCATCGCCAACCCCGGCGTCGACAAGATCGATTTCGAGTTGTGGTCACTGGCAGTCTCGGCCATCAACGGCTGCGGTCTGTGCATCGACAGCCATGAGAAGGTTCTGCGCGAGGCTGGCGTGAGCGCCGCCGAGATCCAGACGGCCGTCCGCTTCGCGGCCGTGATCCAGTCGGCAGCGGTTGCCCTCGAGGCGGTGGGAACACCCTCCCTGATTGCTGCTGAGTAGATCGATTTGCTCCATCCCGTAAAGGTCGGTTAGCGCAGTCTGGCAGCGGCATTCAGCAAGGCAGAGTATGCGCTAAATGCAGCCCTTTCATGAGGCATGCTGCATTGCAAATAAGTCGAATGCAGCCGATATAGGCATTGGCTGATTTCAACGCGGCACCGCTTTTTCTTCCTCCCGGCGTTGCCGTGTCGGCCGTTCCCTCTGGAAGGTTTTGACGTTTTGTCGGACCTCACTTCATGCCGGGCCTTTGGCCCGGCTTTTTTCTAGGACGGCAAAGACAGCTGTCTGGTAGATTGGCGCGATGGAGGTCTTCTGGGCATCGTTGCATTAATCTTGGCGGTATAGGGAGGGGCAGCTATGTGAGGAGCTGTCCTGTTGTCTCTGTTCAAGCGCCGTCGCTTTCCCGTCGAGATCATCCTGCTGTGCGTGCGCTGGTACTGCAAGTACGGGATCAGCTGCCGTGATCTCGCTGAGATGACGCAGGAGCGTGGTGTGGAGGTCAACCCGTCCACCATCTTCCGCTGGGTTCAACGCTATGCGCCAGAGATTGAGAAGAGGATCCGTCAGTATCAAGGACCTCGCTCAGGCTCTTGGCGTGTGGATGAAACTTATGTGCGGGTGGGCGAGCGATGGAAATACCTTTTCCGGGCCGTCGACAAGCACGGTCAGTTGATCGACTTCATGCTGTCAGACCGCCGCAACACCCGAGCCGCTTATCACTTCTTGCGCAAAGCCCCCAAGACAATGAGCGACTGTCCTCACTCATCCATCACGACCGACAAACTGGCATCTTATCCGAGGTTGTTCCGGCGCTTGCAACGAGAGGGTCACTTGGCACACAACGTCGAGCACCGGACATCGAAATATCTCAACAACATTATCGAAGCCGATCACGGTGCGCTCAAGCGCGTGATCCGGCCGACCCGCGGCTTTCAGAGGATGAGAACGGCCTCCGCGACCCTGAAAGGCTTCGAAGTGACGCACATGATCCGCCGGGGCCATTGCATCCTGAGGAAGTCAGGCACGGCAGGCGAAATCTGTCTGGTCAATCAGCCCTTCGGTCTTGCTGCCTGAGCGGCCCATTCGACTGGGTTCGTTGTGTCGTTTCCAAGTTACTGCAACGGAACCTCAGTAGGACAGTGCGGCCAACTTGCCTGAGCGGAAAGGCGGTGTGCCTCGGGGATATGTTGGGTTTCAAGTTCGATCAGATTGACCGCAGGTGTGGCTTGCATGTCCGTCTCCTTGGGTGAGGGATCATGCGATGCCCAGCGACGGCACAGGTACCGCAGTACGGGCTGCAATCAGCATCATATGCCGATTGCAGCCCCGCAACAAAACCGGATTGCGCCGAAACTAATAGCCCCTGGCCGGATCGACCAGCCCGGTAACTGGCTGGCCCGCACGGTGACGGCGGATGTTTTCGACCGTCGCCTCGGCCGCGGTTTCGGCCCGCGAATGTCCTGCAACATGCGGGGTCAGGATTACGCGCGGATGTGACCACAGCGGACTTTCAGCGGGCAGAGGCTCGGGATTGGTCACATCGACGAAGGCGCCCGAAAGCTGGCCCCGGTTCAGCGCATCCAGCAGCGCCTGTTGATCCATGTGCCCACCGCGCCCGGCTTGCACCAGGGCTGCACCTCTCGGCAGTCTGCCGAACAGATCGGCGTTCAGGATGCCGCGCGTGGCATCGGTCAGGGGTAGCAAGCAGACCAGAATATCGGTCTCGGTCAGCATGGCATTCAGCCCGTCCGCGCCGTGGTGGCAATTGATGCCCGCAATGTCCTTAGGTGTGCGGCTCCAGCCCGAGATCTGGAAGCCGAAGGAGCGCAGCGCCTCGGCCACGGTGCTGCCCAGCTGGCCCAGACCCAGAATCCCTACCCGACGCTGGTCGGCCCAGACGAAGTCGCGGGCTTTCCAGATTTTCTTTCGCTGCTGCTCCAGAAACGCGGGCAGATCGCGATGCAGGGCCAGCACCGCCATCACGACGTAATCGCGCACCATCGCGGTGACGCCACTTTCGACCATGCGCACCAGCCGCGCCTTGGGCGGCAGTTCGGCGTTGATGACCTGATCGATGCCGGCGCCGGTCGAGAAGATTAGTTCAACATTGGGGTAGCGCGTCGCCAGATCGCTAGGAAAGTCCCACGTCATCAGATAACGCACCTGTGCCGGGTCCACCTCATCGGCGTCGCTGACGAACGGCAGATCGGGCAGATTACACGCAAAGATCTTGCGGAATGCCTCGACGCGTTTGGGATAGGAAAGAATAAGAAAGGCCATGAAGCATCCTGTCCGTGAAAACGTCCCGGCGTGAGCCTGGACTGTGCCGGTTCAGCGGGTTGCGCGCGCCAGTGCCATGCGGTCGCGCAGGCGATAGCCCTGGATTATGGCAGGCATGAAGTAGGGCTTGCCGTTATAGAAGGGCACAAAGGCGGGCGGGCGGAAGTCGAATGCTGTCTTGCCTTTGTCATCGCCCAGCAGTTTCAGCGCGGCGCGGCTGCCCAGCCATGGCGCCCAGACCACGCCCGATCCACAGAATCCGGTCGCATAGGTTAGGCCCTTGTGCTCGAACAGACGGGGGACCATGTCGCGATTCATGGCGACGTTGCCGAACCAGCTGTGGCTGAGCGCCACGTTCTCAAGCTCAGGGAAGATTCGCAGCAGACCCTTGCGGATCAGCCGCGTGGGCCCCGTTGGATCGTCGTTCGAGGACGCGTCGCGCCCGCCCAGCAAAATGCGCGTGCCATCGGGCGAGGGCCGGAAGTAGTGCCCCAGGATCAACCCTTCGCTATACATCATCCGGCTTGGCATCAGCCGGCCCATGACTTCAGACGACAGACTCTCGGTCACGATGATGCGGCTGCGGACCGGAATCAGGCGACGGCGCAGCCACGGGTTGGCACCGTCGGTATAGCCGTTAGTGCAGACCAGGACTTGACGCGCCTGAATAACCCCAGCTGAGGTCGTGATCTTGTGCCCATTGGTTTCGGCGTCGATGGACTGGACCGCCACACCCGAATGAACGCTTGCGCCCGCCGCCAGCGCCACGCGCAGAATCTCGAAATGGAGCTTCGCCGGATGAACGCCGCCGATATCCTTGCGGACATAGCCGCCACGATAATAGTCGCTGCCGATATAGTTGCGCTGTTCGGACTGTGGCACGGCATATGCTTCGATCCCCAGCTTGCGCTGCAGCGCCTCGGCGCTGCGGGCATAGCTTTCGTACTGCTCGGCCCCGATGGCACCGCCAAACTTTCCGACCAGCTGAAAATCGCAGTCCAGCCGCTCGGACCGGATGAAGTCATACAGAAAGTCGCGGGCGATCTTGCCTTCGAGTTCAATCGCTAGCGCCCGATCCTCACCAAAGCGGCGCGTCAGGTCGGCAAAGCTGGGGCGGATATTGCCGCTGGTGATCCCGCCATTGCGAGACGACGCACCCTCGCCAGGGTTCATCTTATCCAGCACAGTCACCGACCGACCGGCGCGGGCCAGCATGATTGCTGCCGTCAGCCCGGCGTAGCCGGCGCCCACGACGACGACGTCGGCCTGCTTTGTCAGAGGCTGCAAAGGCAAGGGCCTGACCGGGGCCGCTTCCCACCAGTACGGAGTGTTCTTGCACGGGATTTTTGACTGCTGCATTTTCTTCGCTTTCGAATCGTTATCATCTTAAAGATGGCGGTCGAACTGGACCGCGCTGATGATCCACAACACCTCGGCGGGTTCAGCGCTGACGTTGCGCAGGCTGTGCGGGCGGACGCTGTCAAAGACAAAGCTGTCCCCCGGCTCAAGCGCGACTGCTTGATCGTCGACGTTCAGGATGACGTTGCCCGACATGACAAGCCCGCCTTTCTCGGCAGGATAGCTTAGTGCGCGTCCGCCGGACTCGCCGCCCGGCTCGATATGAATGATCATGATCTGCATATTACGCTGATCCGTCGGCGTCAGAAGCTCCTTGCGCAGCGCACCAAGTTCGATCACAGGCCGGTTCTTTCGACGGCGGACGAATTCGGGTTCGGCGCTGCCCGTCAGCTCGTCTTTGGTCTCGCCAAACAGTTCCTGCATTGACACATTCAGGGCGCGCCGCAAGGCCGTCAGCAGCCGAACCGAGGGATTGGCAAGGCCGCGCTCGACTTGGCTGATCATTCCGACAGATACGCCTGACGCTTCGGCTAGCATCTTCAGCGACATCCCTTTCTGATTGCGCAGGTGTCGTAGTCTAGCACCGACCGATTGTTCGGCGGGCTCGCGCACTGCATCTTTGGGAACCAAGGTAGCCAATTGTCCGCCCTCCATAATTTCGGTCTTCTCATTTGAGGCTTGGGACGTAAACAGCTCACGAACCTTCATTATTATGATTTTATACCAGTTTTTTAAAACTTCAAAGCAGATTCGTTAACTGCTATAACAATTCAAAAATGTCACTTTAACTGCTGATTGCTCTTACTTATCAGCTAGTTATCGTCAGTTCTGCGCTGATGTTCCGATTCTTATCCGGTTCTTAGCAGTCAGGCCATCCAAAGCTGTTGTTAAAAAATTCAATATATGTTTTCTTCAGTGAACAATCTGCAACACAGGAGGCATCATGATTTCGGCACCTGCATCGCCAGCGGCCGCGCATGAAGCTGCCCTCTCGATTAACAGTCTGACCGTCAGCCTGCCCAAGGGAATGGAGCGCGGGCATGCTGTTCGAGACATTTCGTTCGACCTTATCCCCGGCCAGATTCTCTGCATCATTGGGGAGTCAGGCTCGGGCAAGTCGGTTACGGCGAATGCCATCATGGGCCTGCTGCCGGCCAGCATTCGCGTGACGAGCGGTGCGATCCGTGTCGGCGCAACCGACATCATGTCCATAGAACGGTCTGAACTTCGCGATATGCGCGGACGCATCGTTTCGATGATCTTCCAGGATCCGCTATCGGCTCTAAACCCGCTGATGACGGTGGGCGCACAAATCGTCGAAGTAATGACCTCTCATGGGGTGGGTACCCCGTCGGAACGCCGAGCGCGCGCTATTGAGTTGTTAACGGAGGTTGGCCTGCCCGAGCCTTCGGTCATGTTCAACCAGTATCCCTTCCGCCTGTCAGGCGGCCAGCGGCAGCGCGTGATGATTGCGATGGCGCTGGCGCTTGAACCGTCGGTCCTGATTGCGGACGAGCCGACGACCGCGCTAGACGTGACGACACAGGCGCAGATTCTGAAGCTGATCCGCGACATTCAGCGTCGCAAGAATATGAGTGTGATGTTCATCACCCATGATTTCGGCGTCGTGGCCGAAATCGCCGACAGCGTCGTGGTCATGGAAAAGGGCAGCATCGTCGAACAAGGCGGCGCCGAACAGGTGCTGAAGAACCCGTCGCACCCCTATACCAAGCGCCTGATCGCGTCTGTGCCACATATGATCGGGCAAGACCGCACGCCACTTTCGGCCTCGGGAGCCGAGCCGATCCTACGGGTGCAAAATCTGGTCAAGACTTACCGCAGCGGCAGCCGCCTGTTCGGTCGGGAACGCGTGGTTCAGGCCGTCAACGACGTGTCCTTCGATCTTCTGCCCGGTCGCACCCTCGGCGTCGTGGGCGAAAGCGGTTCGGGCAAGTCGTCGCTGGGGCGGCTGCTGCTCAAGCTGATGAACAGCGACAGCGGCAAGATCATCTTCGAAGGGCAGGATATCGCCTCGATGCCGGAGGAGAAGTTCCGTGCCCTGCGGCCCAAGCTTCAGATGATTTTTCAAGACCCGTTCGCATCGCTGAACCCACGTTCGACCATCGGCCACATCCTGACAGTCGGCCCCTGCGCGCACGGCGTGCCCTATGAGAAGGCTAAGGCCGATGCTCAAGCGCTGCTGAAGCAAGTTGGTCTGGATGCGGGTGCCTTCGGCCGGTATCCGCACGAATTCTCCGGCGGACAGCGTCAGCGCGTCGGCATCGCGCGGGCGCTGATGTTCAAACCGAAGCTGCTGGTAGCAGACGAATCCGTCTCGGCACTGGACGTGTCGATCCAGGCGCAGATCTTGAAACTGCTGGAACAGATCCAGCGCGATACCGGGGTTTCGATGGTCTTCATTACGCACGATCTGCGCGTGGCGTCCCAGATCTGCGACGAGATCGCCGTGATGCAAAAGGGCAAGATTGTCGAACGCGGGCCGCCCTCGCGCATCTTCTTGAACCCGCAATCCGCTTACACACGTGAGCTGGTAGCAGCAATTCCGGGGGAAAAGCCAGGCGTTTGAACCCACCAGCTCTTTCTTTCGTAACTTCTCTAACAACAACAGGGGAACAGCAATGACTGACAAGACGATGAAGGCGCTAACCCGCCGCGGAGCCCTAGGCCTGCTGGGGAGCGCAGGAGCCGCACTGATGGCACCTAACCTGCTCGGCAAACCGGCGTTTGCGCAGACCAAAGGCGCGCCCTCGGGTCGCATCATCGTGGGTTTGGTACAGGAACCCACCGTCTTCAACCCGCTGATGGTCAAGATCGAGGTTGATGATGGCGTCCACTTCTCGCTGTTCGACGCGCTGTTCCGGTTCACGCCCGAAGGCGAACTGGTCCCCAACCTTGCGACCGAAGTTCCCTCGCAGGCAAATGGCGGCATCTCGGAAGATGGCAAGGAATGGCGTGTTAAGCTGCGCGACAACGTGAAGTGGCATGACGGCAAACCGTTCACTGCCGAGGATGTGAAATTCACACTCGAGCTGATCGTCAACCCCAAATTCCGCGCATGGCGCACGGCGGGCCACTCGCTCGTGCGTGACATCAAAATCGTTTCCCCGACCGAGATCACCTGGAAGATGGAGAAGCCGTTCTCGCCCTATCTGTCCTTCCTGACCGAGACCTTTATCATCCCGAAACATGCGTTCGATGGCGTGGCCGATCCGAACTCGGCGCCCTTCAACCAAAGCCCAATCGGCACCGGCGCCTTCAAATGGGACCGCCGCGTCGCAGGCGACCGGGTCGAGCTGGTGGCCCACGCCGACTATCACGGCGAGGGCCCGTTCCTGAAACAGCTGGTGTTCAAGTATATCCCTGACACAACCGTCCATTATACGCAGTTCCGCAGCGGTGACATCGACCTGCTGGGCCGCATGTATATCACGCCAGACAACTATAAAGATGCGAAGACCCTGCCAGACCGCATCATCCAGTTGCAGCCCGCACCCTCGATCGAATCGATCGCGCTGAACCTTGAGCGCCCGCAGTTCAAGGACCTGGCCGTGCGTCAGGCGCTGTATGCCGCGATCGACAAGGCCGCGATCATCGACGCCATTTATTATGGCGTCCCCGATTCGGTGGAAAGCTACGTTCCCCGCAGCTCGTATTACTATTATGACGGATTGCCGCGGCACGAGTATTCGCCGGACAAGGCGAATGAACTGCTGGACAAAGCCGGCTGGAAGCGCGGCCGCGGCGGTATTCGCGAAAAGAACGGCGTTCGTCTCTCTTTCAAGAACTCGACTACTTCGGGGAACCACCTGCGCGAACAGATGCAGCAGTTCGTTCAGCAAATGTTGCAGCAGGTCGGCGTCGAAATGACGATCGAGAACATGCCCGCCGCCGTTATGTGGGGCGATTTCTGGATGCAGTCGCGCTTCGATACCGCTGTCGTGGGCATTACCTACCTGATCGGTTCGGATCCGGATGTAACCAACCGCTTCCATTCAAAGTCGATCACCGCACAAGGCGGTGCCGGTTCGAACAATGTGCAGTTGAAAAACGCCCGGGTGGATGAGCTTCTAGAGCAGGGAACTGCACTGTTTGATCCTAAACAGCGCAAGGTCATCTATGATGAGGTTCAGCAGATCGTTCGAAACGAACTGCCGTTCCTCCCCCTGTTCGCCGAAAACTACATTCACGGTCGTAAGAAGGGCATCAATGGGTTCAAGCCGAACGGCAACACCCGCACCGAATCCTGGAATGCCGCCCAGTGGTACTGGGCCAGCTGACCCTGCCCCCTCCCGTCGCCTGCCGACCCAGGCGGCGGGACCTTGCGTCCGTCGTCTCTTTGGGAGAGCTGAATGTTCGTCTTTCTGCTCAATCGCCTGTGGCAAAGCGTGATCTTGCTGATCATTGTCTCGATTATCGGCTTCACCATTCTTAACATGATCCCCGGTGGGCCACTGTCGCAATACGCGCTTGATCCGGGGATGACGGCAGCCGATCTGGAGCGACTGAAAGAGCAGATGGGTCTGAACCGTCCACTCCCGATCCAGTATCTGGACTGGGCTTGGCGGATGGCTGGGGGCGACTGGGGAACGTCCTATCGAGACGGTCAGCCTGTAACTGCTGTCATCGGCCGCCATATCTTTGCAACCCTGATCCTGATGGGGTCATCTATGGCGATCTCAATGGCTCTCGGCACCTGGATCGGCATCCGAGGCGCAACGCATCGCTATTCGATCTTCGACTATACTGCGACGGTCGGCGCGATGGTGGCCCTCTCGATCCCGACTTTTTGGTTTGGTCTGGTCGGCATCTATATCTTCTCGTTGCAGCTTGGCTGGCTGCCTGCGGGCAATATGTACACTATCGGAAACGAGACAGTGCTGGGCTATCTGCAGCACCTGATCCTGCCTAGCCTTGTACTGTCGCTGGTACATGTCGCGGTTTGGAGCCGTTACATGCGCACCGCGACGCTGGACGTCATCAACCAGGAGTTCGTCAGAACCGCTCGCGCCAAGGGCGTGCCGGAAAAGCGCGTACTGATGAAGCACGTCGTGGGCAATGCGCTACTGCCGATGATTACGTTGGCCGGGATGCAGCTGCCGCAGCTTCTCGGCGGGGCATTGGTGACAGAAACAGTCTTTACCTGGCCTGGCATGGGGCGGTTGTTCCTCGACAGCCTTGGCTACAGTGACTACCCGGTGGTGATGGGGCTGCTGATGCTGTCGGCTATCCTGACGCTGCTTGGCAACCTGATCGCGGATATCGTCGTCTCGATGGTCGACCCGCGCATCCGGCTGAGCTAACTCTCCGAAGCAGAGGAACGACATGAACGCAATCTCAGCAACCGCCATCGCTTCGGGGCGTTCCCGCTGGTGGCGAAGCCGCGCCACACAACGCTTCATGCGGCATCGCCTTGCGCTGATCGGGATACTTTTGATCACCGTCCTGGCTCTGGCTTGCGCCTTTGGACCCTATCTGCTGCCCTACAATCCGCTGCAGATCGACATTCGCGCGCGCTTTTCGCCGCCCTTTACGGGCAACCACTATCTGGGCACCGATCCCTTGGGTCGCGACCTTGCCGCGCGCCTGCTGGAAGCTGGGCGCATCTCGCTGCTGGTTGGGCTGTTCGCAATGATCCTGTCAACCTTTATTGGCGCGGTCATCGGGGTCGTCGCAGGCTATCGCGGTGGCTGGCTGGGCAACGCGCTGATGCGCTTCGTTGATGCGTTTCTTGCCTTCCCGTCGATCTTTCTGGTTCTGGCGATGGCGGCACTGCTGCAGCCTAGCCCGGTGATGATCACCGTCATCATCGCCCTTACTAGCTGGATGGAGGTCTCGCGCATTGTCGAGGCCGAGGTCCGGTCGCTGCGCGAGCGTGAATTCGTGCTGGCTGGCCGGATGCTGGGCCTCAGCGGGACGCATATTATGTTCCGCGAGATCCTGCCGAACGCCGTGGGGCCGATCATCGTGGCCGCGACCCTAACCGTCGCCCGTGCCATCCTGACCGAATCCTATATCAGCTTCCTCGGCTACGGCATCCAGCCGCCACTGCCCAGCTGGGGCAATATGTTGAACGGCGCGCAGCAATACCTGGAAAGCGCGCCTTGGTTGGCCATCGTGCCAGGCGTCGCGATTACCATGGCCGTGACCAGCTTCAACTTCATCGGTGACGGGCTGCGCGACGCGCTGGACGTGCGCAACGACCACCACTGACCGCTATAAGAATGTTTGAAAAAGGGTGCTGTCACGGTAATCTTTGGTCAGAGGCTTCTGCCCTAAGAGCTGTGGCATGACCAAGTCCATCAGCTACAAGCGCCATCGATTCCCACCCCAGATCATCGCCCATGCAGTTTGGTTGTACTTCCGATTTCCTCTGATCCTCCGGCTCGTCGAGGAGATGCTGCTCGAGCGCGGTATCGTCGTCTCCTACGAGACGATCCGGCGCTGGGGTAAGAAGTTCGGACCGGCTTATGCCCGGCGCCTTCGCTGCAAGCCACCACGCCCGACTGACATTTGGCACCTGGACGAGGTACTGATCACAATCGCGGGCAAGAAACATTGGCTGTGGCGGGCTGTGGACCAGGACGGATACGTGCTCGACGAGATCGTCCAGAGCCACCGCAACACCAAGGCGGCCAAGCGCCTGCTGATCCGGCTGATGAAGAAGCAAGGCATGGTGCCCAAGCGCATCATCACCGATAAGCTGCCCTCCTACGGGGCTGCCAGGCGCAAGGTCATGCCGAGGGTTGAGCACCGGTCTCACAAGGGCTTGAACAACAGGGCTGAAAATTCGCATCTCTCGCTGCGAAAGCGGGAGAGAATGATGCAGGGCTTTCGGTCTGTGGAAGGCCTGCAGCGGTTCACATCAGTCTTTTCGGCTGCCAGAAATCTGTTCGTTCCGCCCCGCTCGCACCAGTCTGCCCTCGCTACCCACGTCTACCGTCTACGAGCCATGGCGGCATGGAAGTCCGCGGCGGGCGTGCTCGCCTGAATTCAACAAAGCAGGGCTTCTCGCGGTCGCCTCAGGTTACCGTGACATCACCTGCAGCGGACATCGCATGGATTCTAGAGATTGGGTGCGCAACAGGTTGATGTGATGGCTCGCTTCCGGAGCGAGGCGAGCCATCTCTGAAGTTAGTACGTCAGGCTATGCACCATTGATAAGCGGCCAGACCTCAAGAGCGCCGCGGTAGATCATCTCGACGGACACATAGAGGATGATGGCGAGGCCCACATAGGCAATCCAGCGGTGTTTCTGGAGAAGACGGGCGATGAAGCTCGCGGCGACACCCATGAGAGCAATGGACAGCACAAGCCCGAAGATCAGCACGTTGGGGTGCTCGCGGGCGGCGCCTGCCACCGCCAGCACGTTGTCGAGGGACATAGACACGTCCGCAATGACGATCTGCCAGGCGGCTTGGGCGAAGGTTTTGCGCGGGGCTGCACCGGCGATCTTGCCGTCCTGATCGAGGTCGCGTCCTTCGAGGGCTTCCTCACCCTGGATCTCTTCCGCATGGCTGGTGCGCAGCTCACGCCACATCTTCCAGCAGACCCAGAGCAGCAGGATGCCGCCAGCCAAAAGCAGGCCTACGATCTGCAGGAGTTGAGTTGTTGCGGCGGCAAACCCGATGCGTAGGACCGTGGCGGCGATGATGCCAATCAGGATCGCTCTGGCGCGCTGCTCCTTGGGTAGTCCGGCGGCGGCCAGACCGATGACAATGGCGTTGTCGCCCGCAAGCACCAGGTCAATCATAATAACCTGGAGGAGGGCGGAGAGGGCTTCTGTGGTGAAAAATTCGCTCATGTGGCTCCCGTTTGCATGAACAGGGGCAGCCGCCATGCCGTCTGGAGTGACCGCACAAAGATCCACGTCGCATCAGCCTCGCTGGAGACGGACGACGTTGAGAAGCAAGTTATGGTCGGCAGAACGCCATGAGCCGGGCACCCGATTGGACATCCAGTCCGACATCGCAGTTCTTCCGAACTGCCAGAGGGGCCCGGCCTGGTCCTAAACCTGTAAGGGCGGGAAGACGTCAACTCAAGAGGCAATTGAGCGACCTTGCGCCTTGGCGCTCCCCACGGACCTCCCTCCAGCCTGCCCGGAGCGGGGGCCAGAGGCAATTCGACCCTTCCAGACGGCCTCTCCAGCGAAGGGCAGCTTCTGGCACATCCGAGACCTAAACCTGAGGACAGCTTTCCCCGTCGAAGCGGACGCTCCTGAAGGGCAGACGATGGGCAGAGGATAACCCTAGCCGGCATAGGGCGGCTGCCCAACCGAGCGCTTTGCCGTTCAAGGCAGCCACGAAGTTGCGGATCTTGGAATGGTCTGCTCCTATGAGGCACAGCAGCAGTCTAGGTTCGAACGTATCCAGGATACTTATCCTTAATCTCATCCACATGAGAAAGTGTGCCTGAAAGGTGCACCCGAAGATGGTTCTGTGCTTCCTCAGGTTTGCCCTCGGCAATGGCCTGCACGATTAGCCTATGATGCTTTACAATATCCTGAGCCTTGCCTGGCGTCGGCAGATGGAGGCGGCGGAGGCGATCAATATGTCCACTGCGGCTGCGGACAAGCGTCCATAGGTCGTGCATCTTGGCGGCTTCGTAGAGATGCTGATGGAAAGCCTGATCGGCCATTGTAAAGGCTTCGAAATCTTCGGCTTCCATCAAAGCCTGCTGCTGGGCCAGGAAGCCCTGGAGCCTTGCGATCAGCCTTTGATCGGGCGCAAGCGCTAGACTTCTGACGATTTCGAGTTCCAAGGAGCGACGTAGGAAATGCGCTTGGTGGGCAAGCGTCAGGTCTATCGGGCTGACCACAGTCGCATGCTGCGGGAAAATCTCCACCAAGCCTTCCTCCTGGAGTCTCAGGAGAGCATCCCGGATCGGCGTTGAGCTCAGTCCGAACTCCTTCTGGAGGGTAAGGCGGTTCAGCACCGTTCCCGGAGCGAGGGTGAGGGCGAGGATGGCTTCTCGCAAATGCTCGAAGACCTGAGGGGCCGCATGGCGCGACCTATCCCGGGGCCGCAATGAGCTTACCATCAAGGTATCCATCTCTCTGTCCTTCTAGGGCATCATCCCACTTGCCGAAGCAGCATTACATCAGGAAGTTGCATCAGAATCCACATTGACAGACTAATGCATTAGCGTTTTAGTGTCCAATGTTCCCGCTGGAACACCCAGCCGCAAACCCGCGAAAGACGGGTGTTTACCAATCGACCCATATCAAAGGAGGAAGCGCATGAAGGCGCTGAAACTGTTGTCCGCTGCTGCCCTGGGTATCGCGATCTCTGCACCTGCGCTCGCCGCCGGGTATCCGGAAAAGCCTATAACGGTGGTCGTGCCGTTCCCGGCCGGCGGAGCGTCCGACACGACGGCCCGGGTGACCACCCAGAAGATGCAGGAAAGCCTCGGGCAGCCCATCGTGGTGGAGAACAAGCCTGGCGCGAATGGCTCCCTCGGAGCCGGGCAGGTCGCTAAGGCGAAACCCGACGGCTACACCTTGATCGTCGGCTCAATCGGCGTTTATGCGATCAACCCGGTCCTCTACAAGAGCCTGCCTTACGACCCGACCAAGGACTTCGACCTGCTGACGGTGGCAGTGCGTACGCCGAACGTTCTCGTGGCCAACCCCAACTTCCCGGCCAACAGCGTCAAGGAACTCGTCGAGTATCTGAAGAAGAACCCGGAGAAGGTCACGTTCGCTTCGTCCGGCGCGGGTTCCTCAGACCATCTCACCGCAGCCTTGTTCTGGCAGAAGACCGGCACCACCGGCGTCCACGTGCCCTACAAGGGCGGCGCTCCCGCGATTACTGATCTGATCGGTGGCCATGCCGACGTGTCGTTCCAGAATCTCGGCGCGGTGTCGAACCACATCAAGGCCGGCAAGCTGAGGCTTCTCGCCGTCACGGCTGACAAGCGCAATCCCGCTTTCCCCGATGCGCCGACCATGAAGGAAGCCGGTGTCGAGGGCGTCGAGGTCTATTCCTGGCAGGCTGTTGCTGCGCCTAAGGGACTTCCGGCCGACGTGAAGGGCAAGCTAGAGCAGTCGCTGACGGCCGCTTTGAACACGCCCGACGTGAAGGGCAGGTTCAACGACATCGGCTTTGAGGTCGTCGCCAACACCAGCGGCCAGTTCTCGGAGTTCCTGAACCAGGAAATCAGCCGCTGGAAGACCGTCGTTGAGACGGGCAAGATCACGGCTGACCAATAAGCCAACCCGGTGGGGCAGCCCCTACGGCTGCCCCGCATCCTGACTTTTCAGAATTGCCGAGAACGTCGCCATTTGCCTGATGTCTGCGCGGCCATTGCGCCCGCCAGCGACGCCACAACGTTCATCGTCATTTCACTGGGAGGACGCTCGTGATGCCACACGTGCTCCATAAGAAAGATTTTTGGGCTGGCGTGCTCTACATCGTCTTCGGCGCAGCCGCCTTCTGGATCGGCCGCGAGTATCCGATGGGCACGGCCGGGCGCATGGGGGCTGGCTATTTCCCAACCATCCTGAGCGTCATCCTCATGCTGATCGGCTTGCTCTCGGCAGCGCGCGCCTTTGCTCAAGAGGGTGAGGCCGTTGGCGCCATCGCCTGGAAGCCTTTGGCATTCGTCGTCGGCTCGACGGCTCTCTTCGGATTGCTGCTCCCCAGCGCGGGACTTGTCGTCGCTCTGCTTGTGCTCATCCTGGTCAGCGCCGCTGCGAGCCAGCACTTCCGCTTCGACCCCAATGCGGCCGCCGGGCTGATTCTTCTCGTGGCTTTCTGCACTCTCGTCTTCGTCAAGGCGCTGGGCGTTCCGATGCCGCTCGTCGGCTCGTGGTTTGGTGAGTAGAGGGCTCAAGCAATGGAAACGCTCTCGAATCTCTGGCTCGGCCTGGAAACGGCCCTGACCTTCTGGAACCTGGCCTATTGCATGGTCGGCGTGCTCCTCGGCACCGCCATCGGCGTGCTGCCGGGCCTCGGGCCCACTGCCACCATTGCCATGCTGCTGCCCGTCACCTTCGGTCTGCCGCCGGTTTCGGCGCTGATCATGCTGGCTGGTATCTACTACGGCGCGCAGTATGGCGGCTCCACCACCGCGATCCTGGTGAACCTGCCGGGTGAGTCGTCGAGCGTCGTGACCGCGCTCGACGGCTACCAGATGGCCCGTCAAGGCAAGGCGGGGAGGGCGCTGGCGACAGCCGCCATCGGTTCCTTCTTCGCCGGCACGGTCGCAACGGTGCTGCTTGCGGTCTTTGCTCCTCCCCTGGCTGACCTTGCCTTGCAGTTCGGCCCCGCCGAGTACTTTTCCTTGATGGTGCTTGGTCTGGTTGCCTCGGTCGTGCTGGCGCATGGATCGCTCCTGCACGCGTTTGGCATGATCATCCTCGGGCTCATCCTGGGGCTGATCGGAACCGACGTGAACTCCGGCACGACCCGCTATACGTTCGGCTTCCCGGAGATCGCAGACGGCATCAACTTCGTCGTTGTCGCCATGGGGGTGTTCGGCCTGGGAGAGATCATCGGCAACCTGGCGAACGAGTCGACGCGCACGGTCATGGCGAAGACCGTCACGGGTCTCATGCCGACGAAGGATGACATGAAGCAGATGGCAGCACCGGTCCTGCGTGGAACCGTCCTCGGCTCCATGCTCGGCATTCTTCCCGGCGGCGGTGCCATGCTTGCCTCCTTCGCAGCCTATACGTTGGAGAAGAAAGTTTCCAAACATCCCGAGCGTTTCGGCAAGGGAGCCATCGAGGGTGTCGCGGGGCCGGAATCAGCCAACAACGCCGGTGCGCAGACATCTTTCATCCCGATGCTGACGCTGGGCATCCCGTCCAACCCCGTCATGGCCCTTATGATCGGCGCGATGATCATGCAGGGCATCCAGCCGGGGCCTTCTGTGATGACCGAGCAGCCGGTGCTGTTCTGGGGCCTCATCGTGTCCATGTGGATCGGCAACCTGTTCCTGCTCGTCCTCAACCTGCCGCTCATCGGCCTGTGGGTGCGCATGATCTCGGTGCCGTACCATTTCCTGTATCCGGCTATCCTGGTCTTCTGCGCCATCGGCGTGTTCAGCCTCAACAACGCGACCTTCGACGTCTACCTGATGGCGATCTTCGGGTTCCTTGGCTACATCTTCCGCAAGCTCGATTGCGAGCCGGCCCCGATGCTGCTCGGCTTCATCCTCGGTCCCATGATGGAAGAGCACCTGCGCCGGGCCATGCTGATCTCCAAGGGCGACGCTACGGTGTTTCTCTCCCGTCCGATCAGCGCGACGATGCTGCTTCTCGCTCTCATCCTCCTCGCGACCGTTCTCGCTCCGGCCGTTCGCCAGAAACGCGAAGAGGCCTTCCAGGAGGAGGCTTAAGCCTCCTCCCTATGGACCTTGAACACATCGACATCACAGGCACGACGTGGCTCCCATGACATCCAAGACAAAAAAGCCGGAAGACCTTCGTAGCGCGCGCTGGTTCGCGCCCGACGACCTGCGCGGCTTCGGCCACCGCTCCCGCATCATGCAGATGGGCTATGCCCCCGAAGATTGGGTGGGACGCCCGGTCATTGCGATCATCAACACCTGGTCGGACATCAATCCGTGCCACGCCCATTTCAAGCAGCGTGTCGAGGACGTGAAGCGCGGCGTGTTCCAGGCCGGCGGCTTTCCCATCGAACTGCCTGCGATCTCGCTCTCGGAGAACTTCGTCAAGCCGACGACCATGCTCTACCGCAACATGCTCGCCATGGACACCGAGGAGCTCATCCGCTCTCACCCGGTCGATGGTGTGGTTCTGATGGGCGGTTGCGACAAGACCACGCCCGGCCTGCTGCTGGGCGCAACCAGCGCCAATCTGCCCTCGATCTACATCCCGGCCGGCCCGATGCTGCGCGGCAACTGGAAGGGCAAGACTCTCGGCTCCGGCTCCGATGCCTGGAAGTACTGGGATGAGCGCCGGGCCGGCAACATCACCAAGGAGGACTGGGTGGAGGTCGAGGGCGGCATCGCCCGCAGCCATGGCCACTGCATGACCATGGGCACCGCCAGCACCATGACGGCGATTGCGGAATCCGTCGGCATGACCCTACCGGGGGCGTCTTCGATTCCTGCCGCCGACGTCAACCACATCCGCATGTGCGCGGAGGCGGGCCGACGGGCTGTCGAGATGGTGTGGGAAGACCTCACGCCTGACAGGATTCAGACCCGTCCCGCGTACGAGAACGCTATCACGGTTGCCATGGCGATGGGATGCTCTACGAATGCCGTGATCCACCTCATCGCCATGGCTCGCCGGGCCGGACATGACATCGGCCTCGACGATTTCGAGATTGCCAGCCGCAAGGTTCCGGTGATCGCGAATGTGCGCCCGAGCGGTGCGGCCTACCTGATGGAGGATTTCTACTTCGCGGGCGGGCTGCCGGCGCTCATGACGCGCATTCGAGGGCATCTGCATCTTGACTGCCTCACGGTGACGGGAAGGACGCTCGGCGAGAACATCGCCCGCGCCGAGGTCTACAATGACGATGTCATCCGCACTGTGGACAATGCCATCTACGAAGAGGGCGCACTGGCCGTGCTCAAGGGCAATCTTGCGCCGGACGGCTGCGTCATGAAGCCGAGCGCCTGCGAGCCGCGCCTGCGCAAGCATTCGGGCCCTGCGCTCGTGTTCGACGACTATCCTTCCATGAAGGCCGCCATCGATGACGATGACCTCGATGTGACGGCGGACCATATCCTGGTCCTGCGCAATGCAGGCCCGCAGGGTGGTCCCGGAATGCCGGAATGGGGCATGCTTCCGATCCCGAAGAAGCTCGTGAAGCAAGGCGTGCGCGACATGCTGCGCCTGTCGGATGCCCGCATGAGCGGGACCAGCTACGGCGCCTGCATCCTTCACGTCTCACCGGAGGCGCATGTGGGCGGACCGCTCGCCCTCGTGCGTACGGACGACATCATCACCGTGGACATTCCCGCACGCCGCATCACCCTCGAAGTCTCCGACGAGGAACTCGAGATGAGGCGCGCCTTGCTGCCCCCGCCCAAGCCGCGCTTCGAGCGCGGCTACGGCTGGATGTTCACCAAGCACATCCGCCAGGCCCATGAAGGCTGCGACTTTGACTTCCTTGAGACGAGCCACGGCGCGCCCGTGGCCGAGCCCGATATTTTCTAAGTTCCAGGAGATGCACCGATGACCGGACTGAAGCCCGAGACCCGCGAGAAGCTCAAGAAAGTCGCGACCCCAACGCTGATGACGGCGCTCTACAAGCGCGGCCTGCGCAACCAGTGGATCCAGGACGTGCACCGCATCAACCGTGATGCCGGCCCGATGGTGGGCGAGGCGTTCACCCTGCGCTACATGCCGGCGCGTGAGGACCTGAACCAGTTGAGCGTCTTCCGGGACCGGGAGCATCCGCAGCGCAAGGCGGTCGAGATCTGCCCTCCCGGAGCGGTTCTCGTCATGGACAGCCGCAAGAACCCGCGTGCGGCCTCGGCGGGCTCGATCCTGATCTCCCGCCTAATGGTCCGCGGCGTGGCCGGCGTGGTCACCGACGGCGGCTTCCGCGATACGCCAGAGATCGAAAATCTCGGCATTCCCGCCTATCACAACCGTCCCTCTGCTCCGACGAACCTGACCCTGCATCAGGCCATCGACATCAACGTTCCCATCGGCTGCGGCGATGCGCCGGTGTTTCCGGGCGATGTGATCGTCGGCGATGCCGAAGGCGTCGTGGTGATCCCGGCTCACCTGGCCGACGAGATCGCCGACGAGGCCACCGAAATGACCGCATTCGAGGATTTCGTGACCGAGGAGGTCCTGAAAGGACGCTCGATCCTCGGCCTCTATCCGGCGACTGACGAGCAGACCAACATCGACTTCGCAGCCTGGCGCGAGAGAACCGGCCGCTGATGGGTAGTTGACGAAGAGCCACGACACCACGAACCTGCAACCTGCCTTGCGCTTCAAAGCGCAGGGTGAAGGTCGTTTGGAGGCACAATGAAGGCGAACAGGATCAAGTCGCTCTGGGCGGATAACAAACCGGTGCTGAATGGCTGGCTATCCATCCCGAATGCGTTCACCGCCGAGATCCTGGCAGAGCAGGGATACGACTCTATCACGATCGATCTCCAGCATGGTCTCATCGACTATCAGGCCGCTCTCGGCATGCTCCAAGCGATGCGTGCCAGTGAGGTGGCGCCTCTCGTGCGCGTTCCGTGGCTTGATCCCGCGGCCATCATGAAGGTGCTTGATGCAGGCGCATGCGGGGTGATTTGCCCCATGATCAACACGGGCGCGCAGGCCGCCGAACTTGTGTCATACATGCGCTATCCCCCAGCAGGGACCCGCAGCTTCGGCCCGACCCGGGCGGTGTTCTCCGCTGGCCCGAACTATGGCGTCGAAGCCGACAACAATGTTCTCTGCTTTGCCATGATCGAAACCGCGGAAGGCTTCAATAATCTCAATGAGATCGTTGCAACACCCGGCTTGGACGGGGTCTATATCGGCCCGTCCGATCTGACCCTTGGACTGACCGGACGAAAATATCCCTTCGGCTTCGATCGGGAGGAGCCGGAGATGGTAGACGCGATCCGCACGATCCTGGATGCAGCCCATCTAGCCGGCATCCGCGCGGCTCTCCATTGCGGCGGCTCGGCCTATGCCGCGAAGGCCGTCGACTGGGGCTTCGACCTTGTGACGCTTCCCAACGATGTCCGCCTCCTTGCCGCCGCATCCGGTGCCAGCGTGGATGACACGCGAAAACTGATCGCAGCCGACGCTGGCACAATCACGTAGAATCCTTGCCTTCGGAAGCATACCAGCTCAAGCTGGTTGACAAGGTCCGGTCCTGGCACGAGGCGGAAGTAGACTGAGGGTCTGCTCATGAGGCGGTGAGCAGACCTTCATTTCATCTGCTGTTCGCTACTCTTTGATCCGCAGCAGTCTTTTCGGGCCTCCGATTATGTCTGAGCGATTGGAATAGGCCTGTCACTTTTCAGGTGAGCTGGTGCACCGGCAAGACCAGCGCCAGTCCGCGGACCGCTTCTTGGGCCGAGCTTTTCAGGCCCGCCTTGGCACAAGGGGTGAACAATCTATGAGAGACTGTTTGGCCTCGCTCAATGTCGCTGGTGAGCTCCGTTGTGGAGCGTGGAACGTCGCAATCCGACTTCTGCCAAAGCGTTTTGACACGACCAAGACCCTGAGGCGACGTTCGAGGCCTGCGGCTACGTCGAACGGATGAACCCTTATCACGTCTTCGTGATCCGCCTGCGTCACGTTGTCAGGTACTCTCATCAGCCTGTAGGAGCGTTGCGGACCGCCTTGGTAAGGAAGCTACCGAAAGACCATCGTGCCAACCGGTTCCTGAATGCCTTAGAGCCTGACGACTTCATCCTGCTTGAACCCCATCTGGAGGCCGTCATCCTGCCCCGTGGGACTGTACTGTACGAGCCCGGGGATCCCATCCGCTACACCTACTTCCCGCATGATGCCATCGTGTCCCTTGTTGATGTCATGGAGGATGGCCGTCTGGCAGAGGTGGCCATCTTCGGCTGTGAGGGATTGTTCGGCCTCTTGACCGCGTTTGCGAGCCGGGAGGCCTTCGGGCGCTACGTTGTGCAGATCCCTGGAACCGCCTCCCGCATTCCCCTGGCCCGCCTCCATGAGGCGATCAGGACGCGCCCCGCTGTTCAGAGGCTGGTGTTGGCCTACAACGAGGCGCTGCTCGCGCAAGCGTATCACACCGTTGCCTGCAATGCGGTGCATACGGTCGAGGCCCGGTGTTGCCGCTGGATTCTGAGCACACATGATCGCCTGAACCAGGACACCTCGCCCTCGAAGGACTCGCTGCCCCTGACACACCAATTCCTCGCCGAAATGCTTGGTGTGCAGCGTTCCACGGTCAGCCCCATCTTACGCGGCCTCCAGATATCGGGCCTGATTGAGCAACGACGAGGCGGCATCGACGTGATCGACCGCGCCGGGCTCGAACAAGGGGCCTGCGAGTGCTATCGCAAAATCCGCTCCCGCTTCGACAAGTTCCTGTCCGGTACCCATGCCCCGGCTGGACGCGGCAGGCTGGGAAAAGCTAGGGATTGAGTTCGGTGCTGAGACTATACGGGGTGGTTCACCGTCGCAGGCCTGATGCTGCGCGGCAGCGACGGCGGCCAACCGACTCCGTCGGCGGCGGGAGGGCCAGCTACTGGCACTTGGCGGACCTTAGCCGAAATTCGGCATTGGCGGTGTGAGCAGACCCTCATAGGCAAGAGCTCAATGGCTCAGGTTGACCCAAACCAGACTTCCAGGGCGGACACTAGGCTGCGGAAGATTGGCTCAGCCGGAGAGTTCCGGTGGCTCGCAGTTGTTCATGGGCTCGCAAGCGTGCATCGCGTGCGGCATCCACATCTATTGCGGCAAGGCGTGAACATCTCCCCGGCCTGATCATTAACGGATGTTCTGGACAGGAGAGGCGATCATGTCCGACACAGTGTCCGCCGCAGCCATCGCTACCAGCCAGGATGAGCGGATCCGGCAGCGGGCTTACGAGATCCGGGAGAACGAGGGTCGAACCGGAAATCCTGAAGATCATTGGTTCAGGGCCGAGCGGGAGCTTGCCTATCAGGGGCAGGAGCGCTCCGACGCGACGATGGAGAATGCTCCACCGGCGGCTGCCGCCAATGCCAGCTCAGCCGCCATCGGCGAGATTCCTGATGAGCGGATGGCCAAGTAACCTGGAGAGTGGTTGAAGGGGGTCGTTACCGTTGCCATCGAGGAGGGAACATCAGGACCGTGCCTCGGTTGGCAGTGCGAGGATCCGCCCGTCCGGTGGACCTCGACAGACAACGGGAGCGCCATGACCAACACTGTGCCGAAGGTCGTGATCGTTGGAGCAGGGTTCGGCGGGCTGACGGTCGCCCAGTCCCTGGCGCGGCTCCCGGTTGAGGTGACTGTGATCGACCGTCATAACTTCCACTACTTCCAGCCCTTGCTCTATCAGGTCGCGACAGCGGCCTTGTCGCCGGCGGACATCGCCTGGCCGATCCGCGGCATCCTCAAGCGGCAGACGAATACAACAGTACTGATGGCGAACGTGACCGGCATCAATACGGATCAGCGCCTGGTTCATGCCGGGCCTGTGACCGTCCCGTACGATTACCTGGTCCTTGCCACAGGTGCCACCCACTCTTACTTCGGCCACCCGGAATGGGCGTCCGTTGCTCCAGGCTTGAAGCAGATCGAGGACGCGACCGCCATCCGCCGCAGGATCCTGATGGCCTTCGAGCAGGCTGAGTTGATCGAAGATGTCGAGGAACGGCGGCGGCTGCTCACCTTTGTGGTGGTTGGCGGCGGTCCCACGGGCGTCGAGATGGCGGGGGCCATCGCCGAGGTGGCGCATCATGCCTTGCCCGCCGAGTTCCGGCGCATCGACCCGCACGCCGCCCGCGTGATCCTGATCGAAGCCGGTCCGCGCCTGCTACCCACCTTTCCCGAGGATCTCTCGACCTATGCGCAGCAGGCACTGGAGCGGATGAGCGTCGAGGTCATGACCGCAACTCGGGTGACGCACTGCGATGAGCGAGGGGTTGATCTGGAAGGATCACGCATCGAGGCCGGCACGATCGTGTGGGCTGCGGGTGTCGTAGCCTCCCCGGCGGCCGATTGGATCGAGGCGGAGCGGGACCGGGCAGGGCGGGTCAAGGTCGGCTCGGACTTGACGGTTCCCGGGCGGCCCGAGATTTTTGTGGTCGGCGACACCGCAGCGGCCGTCGATGAGACCGGACGGATGGTGCCCGGCATTGCCCCGGCGGCGAAGCAGATGGGCCGATACGTAGCGGGTGTCATTGCGGCGAGGGCCGCGAACCGACACAGCCCCGGACCGTTCCGGTACCGGCATCAAGGCGATCTCGCCACGATCGGCCGCAAGGCTGCGGTGGTGAAGCTCGATCACCTCCACCTGACGGGCTTTTTAGGCTGGCTGTTCTGGGGCTTTGCACACGTCTACTTTCTGATCGGTCTGCGCAACCGTGCCGTGGTCGCACTCAACTGGTTCTGGAACTATCTGACGTACCAGCGGGGCGCACGCCTTATCGTTGACGGCCCTGACGCGCAGGAGTCGGCGCAAGCGGAGAAGACCAAGCCGCTCGCGTCCTCAGTCGAGATGAGCCGAAGCTCGGATCGAAGCCAAGTCAACATGGCGGGCCAGGATTGGCGGTAGAGGCACCTGGACGCGGGCTTCTCTCGAGTTGGCTTCCTCGATGGCAGGCTCGGATAACATGATCTTGTTCATTGATATGGAGGGCAAGCTGCCGAAGCTCGAACGTCGCCTTCTGGCACGACGCGGACGGGGGACGAACGTCCGCTTTGGTCAGGAACATCGGACGTTCCAGTCAGGGAACGAATTTCACTGCCTGACCCGATGCGGCATCGTCAGGTTAACCGGAGAGTGACCGGATCGAGGCATATGTGAGGGATGAAATCGACCCATCATCCTCGTTACGTTCGCCACCGCTTCCCGGCTGAAGTGATCAGCCATGCTGTTTGGTTGTACTTCCGGTTTCCGTTGAGCCTGCGGATGGTCGAGGAGATGCTCGCTGCTCGAGGAATCCTGGTCAGCCACGAGACAGTCCGACAATGGGCGCTGAAGTTCGGCCAGAGCTTTGCCACCCAGATGCGCCGGCGTCTTCCGGCAGCAGGCGACAAATGGCACTTAGATGAGGTTGTCATCAGCATTGCAGGCCGGAAGCATTGGCTCTGGCGCGCCGTCGATCAGCATGGGATGGTGCCTTCTGACGAGCTGATCTGAGGGAGCTCTCTAATGTCATCCCGTTAACCTGACGGTGCCGACGACAATACCGCGCTCGAGCAGCATCTCCTCAACCAGCCGCAGGCTCAATGGGAACCTGAAGTAGAGCCATAGCGCGTGGGCGATGATCTCTGGTGGGAAGCGGTGACGCTTGTAGCTGACGGGCTTGGTCATGGCGACCCGTCTATGCGGCCTGCTCTCATAGTCGGGTTAATGTGACATCACCGTCTGCGCGGCCGCTGGACTCGGGCTTGGCGCAACGATCCTGTCTGTCGGCGTGCAAGGGCTGGACGCCCTCGGTACATCGTTCCCTCTGCTGCTCTCGCTCCACCCGTAGCACGAGGGTCTGGCGACAACAGGGCCGGCCCTACGCCTCTGTCGAGGGCGGATCGAGCGAGCACCATCACGATGGTGAGCCCGTCACCGACCGCAGAGGGCACGGTGTCTCCACTCCGCTCTGGACACGCCATAGTCCTGAGACCCTGCTACCGCTGGGCAGGCCCCGCCAGGCCCTAGCACCCCTTGACAGGCTGAACTCTATGATAACTATTCGTATAAACAGAATAATTATATCGGCCAGAGGTACCCATGCTTAACCGTCGTGATCTGCTGAAACTCTCATCTGTTGCAGCGAGTTCGCTGCTCTTGCCCGCTGGCCTTCGTCCGGCCTTCGCTGCCGGCGAGGACATCACCATTGGCGCGCCGCTTCCAATGTCGGGGCCCTTCGCTGCTAACGGTAAGTTTGGCTCTATGGGTACCGCCATGATTGTCGAGGAGGTCGGCAAGGTCCTGGATCGTAAGCTCGGCTATCTTGAGATCGACACGGAAGGAAAGCCGGCCACAGCCGTCCGCAAGGTGCAGGAGGCGATGGAGCGCGGCGTGACACTGTTCGCCGGCGGCATCCTGTCGTCTGAGGCCCTCGCCATGGGCAAGGAAGTCGCTAAGGGCAAGGGCGTCTTCATCACCACCGCCGGGGCCGACGAGATCACTGGCTCAGAGTGCAACAAGGGCACGTTCCGGTGGAGCGTGCCGACCTTCGGCGCAATCGAGCAGACCGTGCGACCGCTCATCGAGCAGCTTCCCAACGCGAAACGCTGGTACACGATCACACCGCAATACGTCTTCGGCGACGGCCTACTCAACGCCGCGAAGGCTATCTTCAAGGAGAAGGGCATCGAGCATGTGGGCAACAGCTACCACTCGCTCACCGAGAAGGAATTCAGCGGTTACCTGACCAACGCCATGGCCGCGAAGCCCGACGCGCTCCTTATCCTCAATTTCGGCTCGCAATCCTCCGACACCCTTCGCCAGGCCGTCAGCTTCGGCATGAAGAAGCGCATGACGATCCTGCTCGCCTGGGCCTCGGGCCTCGAACAGTTCGAGACCCTCGGGCCCGACCTGATGGAAGGCGTCTATTTCGGCGCGCAGTACTGGCACGGCATCGACTCGCCTTTCAACCGGGAGCTCGTCGCCAAGGTGCAGGCCAAGCACAAGATGAACCCGAACTACGCCTTCGCCAGCGCCTATCTGACGACGAAAATCCTGATCGACGCGGCCGCGAAGGCGGGCAGCACGGAAGGCTCGGCCGTCATCCAGGCGATGGAAGGCATGAAATATACCGGCCTCACCGGCGACGAGGAGATCCGCGCGGCTGACCACCAGGTGATCAAGAACTATTACCTGCTCAAGGGCAAGGCCAAGAGCGCCATGAAGGACAAGGACGACTACGCCGACATCATCAGCTTCGGCAAGTCGTTCCAGTCTCCGGAGCAGGCCCAGTGCAAGATGGCCTGACCATCGGTGGGGACGGCACGCGGCCGTCCCCATTTTCTTGCGACCATTGATTGGCTCCAACATCAGGTGCCCGCGTGATTTATTTGTTTCAGCTGGTGAACGGCATCGGCTTGGGAATGCTCTACTTCCTGCTCGCGGTGGGATTGAGCATCATCTTCGGGCTGCTTCATTTCGTGAATTTCGCCCATGGCGCATTTTATCTTCTGGGCGCCTATCTCGTTTATGACATGACCGAGCGCGGCTTGAATTTCTGGGCGGCACTCCTTGTGGCGCCGATCATCGTCGGGGCGCTCGCGGCCCTGACGGAATCCGTCCTGCTGCGACGTATCTATCATCTGCCCCACACGTTCCACATTCTCGTGACCGTCGGGCTCGCCCTGATGGTGCAGGAACTCGTCATCATCCTGTGGGGCCCGGTGGGCGGCAACGTCTCGACTCCGGACGCGCTCAGCGGCGTCCTCATTCTGGGCGATTTCATCTATCCGCAGTATCGCCTCTTCGTCATCGGCCTGACCCTCGTTCTCGGCATCGGCCTCTGGTGGCTTCTGGAGGGCACGCGGCTCGGCGCCGTAGTGCGCGCAGGCTCAGAATCGACCGACATGGTCTCGCTGCTCGGCATCGACATCCTGCGTGTGAACACGGCCGTCTTCGCCCTCGGCGCTGGCCTCGCAGGCCTCGCCGGGGCACTTGCGGCGCCGATCCGTGGCGTCGAGCCCTTCATGGGCGTCGAGGCCCTCGGCATCGCCTTTGTGGTCGTCGTCATCGGCGGCATGGGCAGCTACACGGGCGCGCTCATCGCAGGCCTTCTGGTGGGAATCGTGCAGAGCATCATGACGACGCTCTGGCCCGAGGGCGCCCGCCTGATGATCTATCTCGGCATGGGTCTCGTCATCCTGACGATGCCGCGCGGCCTACTCGGCCGGGCATGAGAGGCGTCATCATGAACCGCGCTTCTCTGCATTTTCTTCTCGCCGCTCTCGTCGCCATCGCGCTCCCGCTCTTCATGCGGTCCGGCACGCTCGCGTCCGAGGTGCTGATCTTCGCCATGGCGGCGGCAGCCTGCAATCTTCTCCTCGGCTATACGGGCCTTTTGTCCTTCGGCCAGGGAATATTCTTCGGGCTCGGGAGCTATGCGGCCGGACTGACCCTGCTGCACACCTCGCTTCCGCTCGGCGTGGCGCTCGTTCTCGCGGCGATCGCGGGAGCCGTCGTCGCCACGGGAGTCGGCTGGCTCTCGATCCGCCGACAGGGCGTCTATTTCGTCATGCTGACGCTCGCCTTCTCCCAGTTCTTCTACTTCCTCGCCTACACGTTCAAGGACATCACGGGCGGGGACAACGGCTTGCTCAACATTCCCCGGCCCGCTATCGGACCGTTCTCCCTGGGAGATTCCTGGGCCTACTACGCCTTCGTGGCGATGCTCTTCCTCATCGTCTTCGCGGCCCTGCAGCGGGTGGCAAGCTCCACGTTCGGGTGCACGCTGCTCGCGGTCCGCGACAACGAGGAACGCGCGCGCGCCATCGGTTTTCCCGTCCGGAACTTCAAGATCACGGCCTTTGCCATCTCCGGCGCGGTGACGGGGCTTGCCGGCGCGCTCCACGCCCTCCTCATCGGCGTCGCGCCGTTGTCGAACATCGAATACCACATGAGCGAGAGCATCCTGATCATGACGATCATCGGTGGCAGCGGAAACCTGTTCGCCTCCGTGCTCGGAGCCGGGTTCTACGTGATCGTGTCGGATCTGCTCTCGTCGATCTGGCCGCGCTGGCTTCTCCTTCTCGGCGGGCTCCTCATCGTGGTGGCGCTCTTCATGCAGAAGGGCCTGTGGGGGCTCATCGAACGGCTGGTCGTGGCCCTGCCCATGGGCCGCAGGTCTGCCATCAAGTCTCCCATCGAATCTCCCATCCAGCCGGAATCCGAGGGGAGGGGCATATGAGCACTCAGGCTCCGATTCTTGCGACCGAAAAACTCGGCGTCCGCTACGGCAGCTTCCTCGCCCTCTCGGACGTCACCCTGTCGATTAAGTCCAACACGATTCATTCCGTGATCGGCCCGAACGGCGCGGGAAAGACCACCCTGTTCCATGCCCTCACCGGCCGCGTGCGAGCATCAAGCGGGCGGATCACCCTCAACGGGCAGGACATCACGCATGTGTCCGACGATAAGAGGGTTCCGCTCGGTATCGCGCGCTCCTTCCAGGTGACGAGCCTGTTCCAGAACCTGAGCGTTCGCGAGAACCTGCGCCTGGCGGCTCAGGGGCGCACGCCTCTGCAGGCGCTCGCGCCCTGGCGCGGCGTCGATCCGCGCAGCCAAGCGCTCGCCGTCGCGGACGAAGTCATGGAGCGCCTGGAGCTGACCCATGTGTCGGACAGGGCGGCGGGCGAACTCTCACATGGGCAGCAGCGGCGGCTCGAAGTCGGCATGGCAGTGGCCGCGAAGCCGCGGCTGATCCTGCTCGACGAACCGACATCCGGAATGGGCATCGACGACGTCGAGGCGATGAAGGCCCTAATTCGCGATCTGGGCCGCGACCACACGGTGCTCTTCATCGAGCACAACATGGGCATCGTCATGAACATCAGCGACACCGTAACGGTCATGCGTGCGGGGCGCGTGCTGGTGGAGGGGCCCCCGGCCGTGGTGCGAGACGATCCGGAAGTGAGGCGCGCCTATCTCGGCAACATGATCACGGGTGATCTCGCATGACCACGGCATTGCTCGAAATCGAAAATGTGCATGGCTATTACGGCAAGAGCCATATCCTTCAGGGCGTGACTCTGGAGGTGCGGGCCGGGGAGGTCGTGACGCTGCTCGGCCGGAACGGTGCCGGGAAAACCTCGACCCTCAAGAGCATCAGCGGCCTGCTCGCGCCAAGCGCCGGACGCGTGCGCTTCGCCGGAACGGACGTCACGGGATGGCGTCCTCACAAGATAGCGCAGCGCGGCCTCGCTCTCGTGCCCGAAAACCGCGGCATCTTCGGATTGCTCAGCGTCGAGGAGAATCTGCGCATCGCCGAGCGCAAGGGCTCGCCCTGGTCGCTGAAGGACGTGTACAGGATCTTTCCGCGCCTCGAAGAGCGCCGCCGCAACGGCGGCGGCCAGCTCTCCGGCGGCGAGCAGCAGATGCTCTCCATCGCCCGAGCGCTTCTCAACGCGCCGAAACTCCTGATGCTGGACGAGCCCGTCGAAGGACTGGCTCCCGTGATCGTCGACGAGATCGTCGATCAGATCAAGAAGATCCGCGCGACCGGAGTCCCGATCCTGCTCGTCGAGCAGAACCTCGCTGTCTGTACGCAGCTCGCCGACCGTCATTACATCCTGGAGCTCGGCCGGGTCGTCTATCACGGCACGCATGACGAGTTCGCGGCCGACGACGCGACGAAGGACCGCTATCTGGGCGTGAAGGCTCACTGACCCTGCTTTTGGTAAACCGAATGATTCCCAATCTTCAGATCAATCCCCAGCGTCTCTGGGACAGCTTGATGGACACCGCCAAGATCGGCGGAACGGCGAAGGGCGGCGTGTCGCGCCTGACCCTGACCGACACCGACAGGCAGGTGCGCGACTGGCTGAAAGGCGAATGCGAGAGGCTCGGCTGCACCGTGACGGTTGACGAGGTCGGCAACATGTTCGCCGTTCGCCCCGGCAGGCGCTCCGATCTTCCGCCCATCGCGATCGGTAGCCATCTCGACACGCAGCCCACGGGCGGAAAGTTCGACGGAATCCTCGGCGTGCTCGGCGGCCTGGAGGTCCTGAAGACCCTGCAGGATTCCGGCTATGAGACGAACGCGCCTCTCATGCTGGTGAACTGGACCAACGAGGAGGGATCGCGCTTCGCGCCCGCGATGCTCGGATCCGGCGTCTATGCGGGCGTCTTCGATCGGGCCTATGCGGACAGCCGGGAAGATCGTCAGGGCGTCACCTTCGGCGAGGCCATCGAGGCGATCGGCTATCGGGGAGAAGCCAAAGCCGGATCGATCACGTTCGGAGCGATGTTCGAGCTGCATATCGAGCAGGGGCCCATCCTCGAACAGGAGGAGAAGGTCATCGGAATCGTCCAAGGCGTCCAGGGCATGCGCTGGTACGAGGTCTCCGTCACCGGACGAGAGGCCCATACAGGCTCGACCCCGATGCCCATGCGGCGCGACGCCCTCGTGGGCGCGGCGCGGCTCATCGACCGGATCGAGGCCATCGCGCTGGAGCACGCGCCTTCCGCCGTGGGCTCCGTCGGGTTGATCGAGGTGCAGCCCAATTCGCGAAATGTCGTGCCGGGCCACGTTTTCTTCACGGTGGATTTCCGTCATCCCGACGACGCCGTCCTCGACGTGATGGAGCAGAAGCTCCTCGCCGCGATCGACGAGATGGCCGGCAAGGGAAACCTCGGCGTGGAATCCAAGAAGGTCTGGGAGTCGCCCGCCGTCAGGTTCGATGCCGATTGCCTTGCGTCCGTGAAGAAGAGCGCGCAGGCGGCCGGGTATCCGGCGCGCGACATGATCTCGGGCGCGGGTCACGATGCAGCCTACGTCGCCCGCGTCGCACCGACCGCCATGATCTTCGTGCCCTGTGCGGGCGGGCTGAGCCACAACGAGGAAGAAAGCACGTCCTTCGAGGAATGCGGGGCAGGGGCGCAAGTGCTCCTCGGCGCCGTTCTCGACTACGACGGACACCGGACGGAGAGCCTGGACTGACAGGCGTCCCGGCAGGAATCCGGATGCATAGAGCTCTTTTCGGCGCTGGGCAGCGCCTTCACAAGGATGGACCGGCATGCGTTTCGTTGTCGCCCGCATGAATCATGAAACCAATACGTTCTCGCCGGTGCCGACGCCGCTCGCATCGTTCAATCCCCGCTGGGGAACGGATGCTCTGCAGGCCGGCGCGGGCTCCCGCACGGCCATGGGTGCTTTCCTGGCCTTTGCGGAAGCGCGCGGCGCGGAGGTGGCGACGCCGGTCTTTGCCACCGCCAATCCGAGCGGCCCCGTGGCGGACGAGGCTTTCGAGGCCATGGCGGCCGCCATCGTCGAGGCTGTCCGGAACGGATGTGACGCCATTCTTGTCGATCTTCACGGTGCGATGGTGACGGAAAGTTTTGACGACGGGGAGGGAGAACTTCTCGCGCGCGTTCGCGCCGTCGCGCCGGATGTGCCGCTTGGCGTCGCCCTCGATCTTCATGGCAACATCACCGAACGCATGGTCGCCAATGCCGACGTGCTGGTCGGCTTCAAGACCTATCCCCATGTGGACATGCATGAGACCGGCGCCCACGTAGCTCGGCTCGTGGGGCGCATGCTCGACGAGCGGCTCGCGCCGAAGCGTGCGTGGTGCCATCCGCCGCAACTGGCCCATACGTTGAAGATGAATACCGGCGTCCCCGGTGCCATGCAGGATGCGATCGCGGCGGCACGAAAGGCGGAGGAGCGGCCCGGCGTGCTCGCGGTCAGTGTCTTCGGCGGTTTTCCCATCGCCGATATTCCGGAGGCCGGCGTCTCGGTGATTACGGTCGCGGAATCCGCGGTTCTCGCGGCGGAGGTCGCCCGCGACATCGGCGGGCTTCTGTGGGAGCGCCGCGCCGAGTTCGTGTATCACGAGGAGCCGCTTCAGCAATCGATCGCGGAGGCGCGCGCCGCCGGCGAGGGAGCTGGGCAGGGCCCCGTGCTCCTGCTCGACCATGGCGACAACTGCATGTCCGGCGGCACCTGCGACACCATGGACGTGCTCAGCGAGGCGCTGGCGCAAGAGCTCGACGACATTATCGTGGGTCCGATCTGCGATCCGGAAGCCGTGGCGGCCATGATGGCGGCGGGCGTCGGCGCGCGGATCGAGATCGGAATCGGCAACCGCGTGGCCATGCCCCGCATCGGCGTCTCCAAAGATCCGCTGCGGCTCGCAGGCGTGGTGCGCGTCCTAAGCGACGGGGAATACACGATCAGTGGGCCGACCTATACGGGCATGCGCTGCTTCATGGGGCGAGCCGCCGTGCTGGATACCGGCCGGGCGCGGGTGCTCGTCACCGAGCTGCCTCACGAGCCGTGGGACCTTGCGGTGTTCACGAGCGTCGGTCTCGATCCCCGTGCGTGCCGCACCCTGATCCTGAAATCACGCATGTATTGCCGCCCCGTTTTCGAGCCCATCGCGAAGGCCGTCGTCGAATGTGCGAGCCGTGGGGTGACCAGCTCGGACTATGAGTTATACCGTTTCGAAAAGCTTGCCCGTCCGATATATCCTCTCCAGGACGATATCCCGTGGAGACCTGAGGCGGTTCGGCTATGACAAACGACAAGGAAGGCGTTCCGGCCCCCGGGCGCGGAAGGATGCAGCGCACGAAGCTCTCGGACCAGATCGCCGAGGACCTGAGGCGCTGGATCGCGCGGGAGGGCCTGAAGCCGGGTGACCGGCTGCCTAACGAGAAGACGCTGATGCAGCATTACGGCTGCGCGAAGGGTACTCTTCGCGAAGCTCTGAAGGCCCTTGAGGTGCAGGGGCTCGTGAAGATGCAGACCGGCCCGAACGGCGGCGCCGAGATCCAGCCCGTGTCCATCGACGCGGCGATGCAGCAGCTGCGCAGCTACCTTCATTTCCAGGTGCTGGATTTCGAGCAGATCTACGTGCTCCGGCGCAGCCTCGAAGTAGCTCTGGCGGAGAGCGTCGTCGGCCGCCTGACGGAGGATCAGCTTCAGCGGCTGGAGACCAATATCGAGCAATGCGTCGAAGCCCGCGACAGCGGCGACCGGGTCGCGGGCCGTCGGCTCGAGATCGAGTTCCACGACATTCTCTGCGAGAGCTGCGACAATCCTCTCCTCGCCTTCATCTGTCGCTTCCTCAACGGGCTCCTGCGCGATCTCGTCGAATTCCGCAGCGACTGTTACGACGAGCACGAGGCTTTCGGCCAGCACAACGTGACAAGCCACCGCGATCTCGTGGCGGCCTTCCGCGCCAAGGATCGCCGCGCCGTCAGCCGGATCATGCGCGAGCACATGTGCTGCGCGGAAACCTTCATGCAGCGCCTCGATGCATCCTTCCGCTCCGATCTTTTGAGCACGGCTTAAGAGAAAGCGCTTTGCACAGGCGTTTGAGCTGTGAGATGACGCCGCTGCATTGCAGTCGTTCGACGCTACCGACTTTTGAGCCGCCATGGACGGGATAGACCAGCGCATCATCAACATCCTCCGGGCCGACGGGCGCATCACGAACGCCGATCTGGCCGAGAAGGTCGGGCTGTCTCCCTCCGCCTGCCTGCGTCGAGTACGGCTTCTCGAGGAGAGCGGGACGATCCGCGGATATTCGGCCCTCATTAACGACCGGGCTGCGGCACCCGAGACGGTCGTGATCGTCCAGATCACCTTGGAGCGGCAGACAGACGAGTATCTCAGGCGGTTCGAGAAGGCTGCCTGCCAATGTCCCGACATCCGGGAGTGCTATCTGATGACCGGAACGTCGGACTACCTTCTCCGCGTGACCGTCCCCGACGCGGCGAGCTATGAGCGCATTCACACGGACGTTTTGTCCTGCCTGCCCGGCGTCGCCCGCATTCAATCGAGCTTCGCGATCCGGGCCGTGATCAAACCGCCGGATCTTTAGCGATCGTTCGCGTGTCCCCCTCGGCTTTCCCTTGCGGAATTTTAAAGGGGCCGCCGTCGGCGGCAGAAAGTTCGATTCGGTCGAACTTTATGAAGCCTTAGCAAGGCAAAGACGCGAAGTCTGCGACGCTTCGGCAGGATATTCGCGACGATTTACGTCACCTTAAGTCATCCTTTGAGGTGCCCCCGTGCCACTTGTCCGTTCGACCTGCTCTTTCGTCGCTCGTTCACTCCCGCAGCCGATGGCTGCCGGCCGTTTCGGCGCGGTCGGCTTCGAGCCAATCGCCCGCTTGGGCACCCGCTTCCATTCTCAATCCACTCCTTCTTGAGGTTCAGGAACCACCATGCGCGTTCTCATTCTCGGCAGTGGCGTCGTCGGCGTCACGTCCGCCTATTATCTCGCACGGCAAGGTCATGAGGTGACAGTGGTGGACCGCCAGCCCGCCGCCGGAATGGAGACAAGCTTTGCCAATGCTGGACAGGTTTCGCCGGGCTACTCGGCACCATGGGCGGCTCCGGGCATTCCGATCAAGGCGATGAAGTGGCTGATGATGAAGCATCGGCCGCTGGTGCTCTGGCCTCGTACCGAGTTGCGCCTGTGGGGCTGGCTTGCCCATATGCTGGCCAATTGCACCGAAGAGGCGTATCGGCGCAACAAGAGCCGGATGGTCGCACTTGCCGAGTACAGCCGGGACTGCCTGCGCGAGCTGCGGCAGGAGACCGGCATCACCTACGACCACCGGGAGAAGGGGCTGCTCCAGCTCTTCCGCACGCAAAAACAGCTCGACGGAATCGGCGAGGACACGGCTGTCCTCGACGCCTACGGCGTGCCTTACGAGATCCTGGATCCCGCAGGATGCGTCGGTGTCGAACCGGCACTGGGTCTCGTCAAGGGCAAGGTCGCTGGTGGCCTGCGCCTTCTCGGTGACGAAACCGGGGATGCTCACCTGTTCACCCAGCGGCTCGCCGCGATCGCGGAGCAACTGGGTGTCCGGTTCCGGTACGGCACCTCCGTCCAAAAGTTGCTCACCGAAGGGGAGCGGATCTCCGGCGTGCAGATCAACGGCGGCGAGGTGCTCACGGCGGATGCCTATGTGGCAGCGATGGGCAGCTATACGCCCCATCTGGTGAAGCCCTTAGGGATCCACCTGCCGGTGTATCCGGTGAAAGGCTATTCCCTGACCATGCCGGTCGCCGATGTGGATGCGGCACCGGTCTCGACAGTGATGGACGAGACCTACAAGGTCGGGATCACGCGCTTAGGCGATCGGATCCGGGTCGGCGGCACGGCGGAACTGGCGGGCTTCAGCCAGCGTCTGCGGGCGCCCCGGCGGGCGACGCTCGAGCACTCGGTCACCGACCTGTTCCCGCAAGGCGGCGACGTCAGACAGGCCAGCTTCTGGACGGGCTTGAGGCCGATGACGCCGGACGGCACTCCCGTCGTGGGGGTAACGCGGTGTAGAAATCTGTACACGAACACCGGTCACGGTACCTTGGGTTGGACGATGGCCTGCGGTTCCGGGCGTGTGCTCGCCGACCTGATCTCCGGTCGTGCACCCGAGGTCTCCCACAAGGATCTCGCCGCCGATCGTTACAAGAATGAGTGGCGCTTCCAGGCCGCATGAGCTTCGCTAAAACTGATCCGCAAGAAAATCACCACTCGTTGTCGACTGCTCGAAGTTCATGGAGCAGTCGACAACCGACATTCGTCACTTTGCGGCGCTAGAATGTAGGTGGCGTACAGGCACTCACAACCTCGCAAGCCACCGGACCGACACATCGAAAGCGATGCGGTCTCCAGCTTTCGAAGTAATAGGCATCACCCGGCCCCAGGATCCGCCGCTCGCCTTCGACTGTGACCTCCAAGCGGCCGCTCAGGATGATGCCGCCCTCTTCGCCTTGATGCGTCAGAGGAACCTTGCCGGTATCTGCGCCGGGTTCGTAGCGCTCCTTCAGGATCTGGAGTGCACGGCCGAACAGGTTATTTCCCACCTGACGGTAGGAGATCTTACCCTTTCCGATCTCGACGAGTTCATCAGAGCGGTAAAATGCCTGCTTCGGCTTCTCCGGCTCCAGAGCGAAAAATTCCGCCAGCCCGATCGGGACTCCATCGAGGATGCGTTTCAGCGCACCGACCGAGGGATTGGTCTGGTTGGACTCTATCAGTGAGATCGTCGAGTTGGTGATCCCAGCGCGCTTGGCAAGCTCGCGCTGGGACAAATTATGTAGCCCCCGTACATACCGTAGCCGACTACCCAGATCGAATTCCATATCAGCACTGCGTCCGACGTGTTTCTGTTGTTTTGAATAAAGCAAACACGCCACTACGCATCAAGCAATATCAATAGCTTAGCCGATGATAGAAAAGGACTTGTTGGCTGCTCCCGATCATGGCCATGATCCAACATCGAAAGGATTTCGGTCATGAACGCTCCCCAACGACACAACAGCTTCCAGCTCGACAGTTACTGGATGCCCTTCACGGCAAACCGCCAGTTCAAGGCAGCACCCCGCCTGCTCACAAGGGCAGAAGGGATGTACTACACGAGCGATGACAACCGTCAGATCCTCGATGGCACGGCAGGTTTGTGGTGCGTCAATGCCGGTCACGGCCGTCGCGAGATTGCTGAAGCGGTCGGGCGGCAACTCTCGACGATGGATTATGCCCCATCATTCCAGATGGGACATCCGATCGCCTTTGAGTTCGCCGAGCGACTGGCCGCCATGGCACCGGGTGGGCCGAGTGCCGGTCTCGACCGTGTGTTTTTTACTGGGTCTGGATCGGAATCCGTCGACACTGCGCTGAAGATCGCCATCGCCTATCAACGCGCCATCGGCCAGGGCACGAGAACGCGATTCATAGGGCGCGAGCGCGGCTATCATGGTGTAGGCTTCGGGGGTATCAGTGTTGGCGGGATCCTGAACAACCGCCGCGTGTTTCCGCAGCTTCCGGGGGCCGACCATCTGCGGCACACTCACGATCCAGCTCGCAGCGCCTTCGTGAGAGGACAGCCGGAACACGGTGCTGAACTCGCGGACGATCTCGAGCGCCTGGTCGCCCTTCACGGGGCTGAGACGATTGCAGCCGTGATTGTCGAGCCAGTGGCGGGCTCGACTGGGGTCCTCATCCCTCCTAAAGGTTATCTCGAGCGCTTGCGAGCGATCTGTGACCGCCATGGCATCCTGTTGATCTTTGACGAGGTCATCACAGGCTTCGGACGTCTTGGCGCGCCGTTCGCGGTTGACTACTTCGGCGTCGTCCCTGATCTCGTGACAACGGCCAAGGGCCTGACCAACGGCGCCATTCCCATGGGTGCCGTGTTCGCCAGCAGGAAGGTGCATGATGCCCTGATGCAGGGACCTGAAAGCCAGATCGAACTGTTCCATGGCTACACCTACTCCGGACATCCGGCTGCTTGCGCCGCCGGACTGGCGACGCTCTCGATCTATCGGGAGGAGGGGCTGCTCACCCGGGCATCCGAGATCGAGGCTGACTGGCACGATGCAATCCACAGCCTGAAGGGCCTGCCGAACGTTGTTGACATTCGGACCATAGGGTTGATTGCGGGTATCGAGCTGGAAGGCCGTGCGGGAGCTCCGGGAAGCAGGGCGTATGATACGTTCGTTGACTGCTTTGAGAGAGGGCTGCTGATCCGGGTTACTGGCGACATCATTGCCCTGTCTCCGCCCTTGATCATTGAGACCGCTCAGATCGACGCCATTATTGACACCTTGTCTGATGCCTTGAAGCGGGTTGCCTGAACTGCGTGCTGGTTAACGGATCTGATTTTGGCACATAACGAATGGGGCCGTGTCCTAGTCAGGACACGGCCCTATGTCGTCTCGGCTGTGTTGAGTAGACAGGTTGTGCACCCGGCAAGCAAACACCTGCCAATAGGCGGGCGCATCTTCAAGCGAATACCGTGACTGCTTACGCGACGGCACCCTCGCGGGCCACGCGGGCGATGTCGAAACGGGCGATGCCGAGATCGGCCAGCTCACGGTCGGAGAGTTCCGACAGCTCATTCACGGTCTGACGGTAGAGCTTGTAGGCGCGGATCTTGGACAGGATGTAGGTGACGAACATGGAGTTTCCCCAGCAGGTGGCTGGTCACCGTGACCAGCGATCATTGCTCTTGTTGCAAAGAGGCATATAGGGATGCGCAGGCGCCCTGAGGAGCGGGGATTCCTGAGGACAGTTATGCTTTAGTAGCATAACCACCTGAGAGACGCTGAGTGCCCAGCGAGACTGGCGTAGGTTCCATAAGATATGTTATGCGAATATCTTCCTATAAACCGTGGAGCTATTAACCTCCTGCCCTGCTCATCACTCTTGTCGTGTTGATTCGGCTGTCATTAACGCTACCGACGTCCCGCCAACAACCGATAGGCATAATTTAGGTTGATTGTCTCAGGACAGTTTCTCATGCTTCATGCCGGACCTGAGTAGGAAGGGATCGTCGTCAAGACAATCTATCTAAAGTGCAAAATTCAACGTTTTCTCCACGCGAGCTCCTCCTTGCGAAAAGGTGGACGTCGGCTCTCTTCACGACCTATTCACTGAGCCTCTCATTTCTTGAGGCAGTTCCCTTATCTGCCATAGCCCGTACTGTGCGTGGCCTCACCGTGCTGACGGATATCGAGGGATATCGGTCCTCGCTGTCCGATGCGGGCGCTGTAGGCGTCGGCCGAAGCTACGACATTGTTCCGATCTCGACACACGGCGGAGTTTTCCACCCCAAGGTTACTGTCTTAACCGATTCAGACAACGTGGTCCGTGCAGCTATCGGATCCGGAAACCTCACTTTCGGGGGGTGGGGCTACAACACAGAGGTTTTAGACATCCTAATCCCTGGCGAGGACTCGAGAGCCTATGGGGATCTTGCGATGTTCCTTGAGGGGGTGATGGCCCTTACAGGGTCTGGCCAGCGTCTCGAGGCTACGAGAAAACCTGATCTCTCCCAGTTCGTGGACGCTTGCCGTAGAGCCTCGCTTGTATCTGGGTCCGGAAGCTCCCGGGTTCTGCATACGCTGTTCGGACCACTGGATGAACAAGTAGCTGGCATGGCGGATGAACTGGGTGGCGCCGTCTCACTGACGGTTGTCTCTCCATTCTTCTCGTCTCATCATGGAGTTGAGCGTCTCGCCGTTGCGCTCGGGTGCGAGAATGTCGCTGTGGCAGTGCCGCCGATAGCTCCTTCCATCTTTGACTTTGCGGGAGCTCGTAGAGCGGGTCTCGAGGTGACACCCGTTACCTGTGAAACGTTCAGTGATACGCGGTCGCTTCATGCCAAGGTTTTTGACATCGCATGCCAAAAGGGCCGTCTGCTGGTAAGCGGCAGTGGCAATGCCACCACGGCAGCGCTCTCGGGCGCAAACGTCGAAGCGATGGTCGCAAGGATCGTCGACCGGTCGACCTCGCTCGGATGGAGGCCCTCGGGAACGCATGAGGGGGCGGCAACCGGGGAGCGATCCCCTGACGCGACGTCATCACCCTGCATCGTGGCGCATTTCGATGGACGAGAGATCATTGGCCGAGTCTTCGGGGTTCCTAATCCAAGCGGTGATTGGATTGCCTACCTCTCTTCCGGAACTCGCAAATCGGCCGCGGACATCGTTGCAATCGGCCCAAGCGGATCTTTTCGTTGTGCCCCTCCGAAGGACATGGACCCGATTACATTGTCAGCATCGGCCCAAGTCATTCTGGAGCGAGATGACGTTGAAGTCCGTGGCTGGCTGATGCTGGAGAAGCTCCTGGACGCCATCCGGGAGAAGGGACCGGTTGCACGATCTGTCGCCAGGATGCTTAGCGGCTCTGACACTCCCGCTGATGTCGCTGCTGTTCTCGAGTACCTTGCTCAAAACCCATCGTCGCTGATCAAGGCAGCAGAGAGACAGGAAGGCGGACGGGTCGATAGATCTTCCAAGAGGGCATTGCCAGAGATATCGATTTCGGCCGATCAGATCGCACCTGTCAGTGCTTTCGACATGCCGTCGACATGGTCGGGAGGGAGGACAAGCACAGCCTTTGACAGCTTGCTTGATGCGCTCGTTCGTCATTTCGCGAACTCTATTCCCGGCCCTACAGATGATGCCGGGGACGACGAGGACGACGGACTCGATGAAGCTCCAGCCAAGAAGTCTACCAAAACCACGCCAGGCAAGATTGGCAAACGCGGCCAGAGAATCCCAGTATTCTTGGCCCGTAAGGCATTCGACAACATGTTCACGATGCTGAAGGCGAGGCCCGTTGGTCCAGAAAGGGCTCCAGGTCTTCATGTCCTGTTCGACATGATCATCCAAATAGCTCCACGATCAGATCAACCTGAGGAGCTGACGCTCGACTGTTTGCGCAGGTGGATGTCGCTGGCCCTAGGGTGTCGGACAGGAGGAGAAGGGGTTGACGGTCTCGACAGGGCAGCTGCTGCGATCGTTACCAAGTGGGCAATGGACGATCCTGAGAATGCAACCGGCTGTCATGCGGCCCTCCAGCGGTGGTTCGGACGGGTTCTGGATGAGGATATCATCCGCGACCTCGAGCCCGATCCATTTGGCCTCGATGAGCGACGCCTTGCACCTGATGCAACGGAAGCCGGATGGCACGCAGCATGGACATCAGTTATCCCTACGACCACCCCATGGTTTGCTGCCAACGCCCTCTACAAGGCCCTCCGCAACGGAGAGGCCATCGAAATACCGCGAGAGGCAACGGCGGACGAGATCGACATTCTCCGACGCGTCGCGTCAGGCGACGCCAAGGCAAACAGGGTAGTAGCCATGCAAACCCGCCCCAGCAAGAAGATTAACTGCCCCGCATGTCACATTGCGCTCTCGGCGGTGCAGCAGGCCCGCCTTGTTAAGCACAGGCTAGCGAGCTGCAGCAACACGTTTTGCAACAAAGTTATTGTCGACCTTTCGTTTTGAGAACCCGATGTCCCTGACGCTCCAACAGATCGATGAAATGCTGGCTTCGGCCCCCGGCTTCCGAGTCGTCGGTCCCATCCAAATTGACGAGAGTGGTGTGGATCCCATCGGGTTGAGACAGTTAAATCTGGATCTTATGGATGCAACGGTTCCGGGTATCAACAATGTGACCGTTCATGTCCGTCCCTATGCATTCATGGCGTGGGCGTGGTGGAAGGCGGGGATCGTCGCAACAGAGAACGGTGAGATTCAGCCTCAAAAGATGAGGGATCTCGTCATGCGCTATGAGGCAATGTACGCATGGGCGCATTCGCTCGCGGAGCATCCGCTTAGAGGCGTGGGAGTTATCCGTCGCTATCTTCCGCTAAAGGGATCCGAAGAGGCCTTTATCTTTACTGGAGAAAAGTGGGAAACGCTCAAGGGGAGGATGACTAGCCTGATGGCGCCCACTGAGTATGGCCCTTCTATCAAGGCACTTCGCTGGCTGGCTCCTAGTGACGGTGGCACATTTCGCCGATCCCTTGAGGTTGAATCCGCAGTAATGGCGATCGAGAAGATCGTGGCCGAGCACGTTCCTCAAAGTCTTCTCGCCCTCAAAGCCCCAGCAGCGACGTGGGAAGACGTGTTTCCATTTGCGGAGTACCTTCACATCACCAAGCCTACAAGAGAGGAACGAGATGCGTTTCGGTTCCTTTTTTACGAGGCGGGCGCTAAACCCCAGGCTCCGAGGGAGATTCAACGCAGGATGGCGACGATCGATCTGCTTCGAGGTATTTTCTCGAAGGAAGGCTATCCAATCGATCTTCCGACCGTTCGTAGGCGCCTCGCAACAGGATGGCTTCCTGCCGATTGGCAAGACCACAAGTCAGACATCCAAACATCGTCTGTGCTCCTTTCAATCCTTCAAGCCCGTCAGCTTCAACGTCTCGCTATCGAGTCGATGATGATGTGGGTCGAGCGGAGTCTCGCGACCGAAGTGGCCAAGGCGCAACCCACTGAAGACCTCGCGGCAGCAGCCGACGCGGCGGCGAAGAAGGCCGATCCTCTCGTTCTGGCAACTCTGAGGGTTGGGGAGTACATGGATGCCGTGGAGAAATTGGGAGCGGAGGTCGGATGGCCGAGCGCAGCCTCCGATCCCGAGACGGATGTTGTTGGACTGATGACCCGCATCTACGCCGCCCAACGTAAGGACATATTTGTCCTACCCGGCCTGTGCCTTAGGGCTTTTGCCGTTGTCAGAGCTGTGACGAAGGGCGTCCGTGAAATGGAAATTCCTGAGATTGTTGGAAAGTCCCTCGATGCAAGGCTGGATCGCTTTCCAATGGGAGCGATGTCAAAACGAATCGACGCTGTCGCTGACAAGTCCCTGATGTATCTGTGGCGGGACGTGATTGAGCACTGGATCATCGCGCAGCATGTTCACTGGTCTGCGGTACGAGGAGTTGACGGTAAGAAGCGCCTTAGGATCGGACTCGAGGGCGACGGGTGGATCCGTGTGAGGCCTAAGCCGAGTTCAGGGTTCAACGCGACGCCGGATCGCCTATTCACGTTGTTGTCACTAGGAACCGAGTGTGGGCTGTTCACGAGTACTGAGGACAAGGGCACTACGTGCTTCGGGGTGACGACCTGAAGTGCCGATCTGACGTGACTCCCGAGAAGATGCGGATCCCGAGACGAAGCTTCGGAAAGACCAAGGAGAGGCCAAGAAGCGGTTAATGTATGGTTGGTCCTGGTCTCACCGATGCTGGTTTAGTGCAATTTGCGTCTGTCGCATCGCGGCTGAGCCAGTGACTCAATTGTAACTAACTTACACGTGGCCTTCCCCACAACTTGGGCAAACAAGGTGGGGACGTTAGCGCTAAAACGTGGGGAACTCGCCCTCCGCTCATTTTGAGCCGAGGGCGTCAATGTCGTCTCAAATTTCTATGCGGACGGACGAGCCCCCTACCCTCTCCGAACGCCGAGCGATTCTGGGGACCCGACCGGAATGGCTGCAAGTCCTTCCGCTCGCATACAGGATACGGTTGACCTGCTCCTTCAACCCGGCTGTGGGGTGGGGTTCTGTCGCAAACTCGGTTTTTACTTGCCTATACTAGCGAGCTGGCGCTGACCGGCTGTTGTAGAATCAACGGCTTAGCGCCGCCGCCATGACCGAAAATCGCGCTGAAAAATGCCTATAGTTCGAGTTTGCGACAGAACCGGGCAAAGACGATGTGCTGGTTCGATACCAAGGCCGACTGCATCGCAAAGTCCAGAATGATGACGCCCACCACGAGGCCGATGAGGGAGGTCCAAAGGCCGAACACGAGCCAGGATGCAAAGGTGAGTGCCGCGCCCAGCGCGACCACCGGGGCTGGCCCCCGGACATCGGCGAAGCGGCCGGCCAGCGGAGCGGCGAAGATCCCTATGGCGCCGACGATGCCGAACAGGCCGGCCACGTCGGCACCGAGGCCAAAAGGCGGTCCCTGGAGTCGAAAGGCTAAGATGGTCCAGAAGGCGGTGAAGGCGGCAAAAATCAGGGATTGGGTGAGTGCTGCCAGCCGCAAAGCCGGAAATTCGCGCCACAGGTGTATGATCGAGCCGAGCAATCTGTGATAGCCGAGACGCGAGACTGGTGGAGTGTGCGGCAGGACGGCCATCATCAGCGCCCCGGCCACTAGGGCCATGGGTACCCCAAGCCAGAACATGGCTCGCCAGCCGCCATGGGTCGCGACGAAGCCGGCGAGCGTCCGGCTCAGGAGGATCCCGGTCAGGATTCCGGCCAGGATCGTGCCGACGGTGGCACCCCGGCGCTCCGGGGCGGCAAGATATGCAGCCAGCGGGACGATCTGCTGGGCGACCGTCGATGCGATGCCGAGGAGCAGGGAGGCCGTCAGGAGCGAGGCTGCATTTGGCGCAGCCGCCGCCAAGGTCAGGGCAGCGGCCAGGACTCCGAACTGGACCACGATCAATCTTCTGCGCTCAAGGATATCGCCGAGAGGCACGAGAAGAGGGAGGCCGATAGCGTAGCCGAGTTGGGTTGCCGTCGGCACCAGTGGTGACAGGGGGCCGGGCAGGTCAGCCTCAATGAGGCCGAGCATGGGCTGGTTGTAGTAGATGTTGGCGACCGCGATTCCGGCTGCGGCGGCCATGACGAAAATGACCGAACGGGTCACGATGGGAGAGGGACGCTCTGCCTCTTCAGGTTGCTTCATTGTCCATGCCCTAAGTGTATGGAAGGGTGTTCGGAGCAGAATCCGCTTACTGGCCCGTCTAGTGTGATGAGAGCAGCCTTTCCTTTCGGCTCAGCGTTCTCCCGACCCATCATGATCCATGCCCTTCCGTACCATCAGATGGAACGGCGATCGCGAACCCGTTTAGCGTCATCGAGACGAAAAGGTAGCGGCCGAAGAGCCATATGCGGAGACCGGTCATCGATCACGGATCCGCCGTGACGAGGCTCTCCTGAAGCGGGGCCGTAGCCGCAACTGCATCGACAATGATGTCGGCAACCGCCTCCGGCATTGACAGCAGCGACATATGGCTGGCGTTCAGCTCCGTAGTTTTCGCTTCCATCCTCGCCGCCAGCTCACGCTGGAGATCGACGCTCACAGCCCGATCCTCGGTCGAGACAACATACCAATTCGGTCGTGCAGTCCACGCAGCCTCGGTGACCTGTTCTCCGAACGTGGTCTTCGCCAATGGGGCCTGAACGACTGCCAGCACACGCGCCTCATCCTCCGGCAGGTCTTGGGCGACATCGTGCACGAAACCGTCGACACTCATGCGCAGGAAATTCGTCCCCTCCTCTTTGATCCGGGACAGCCCCGGCGGGGCGGCATGCGCCCCGACCTGGTCGCCGACCGACTCCCCGGCCTGAGGCGCGAAGGCCGCGACAAAGACGAGCGCCTTCACCTTGGGGTCAACACCCGCCTGCGTGATCACGGCGCCGCCCCAGCTATGTCAGACAAGGACGACCGGACCCTTGACGGCGTCCAACGCCCGCTGCGTGGCGGCGACGTCCTCGGCCAGCGACGTCGTTGGGTTCTGGACGGCAACAACTGGGATGCCCTTGTTCAGGAGGAGGGGAATGACGCGCTGCCAACTGGACCCGTCCGCCCAGGCTCCATGCACCAGGACGACGGTCGTTTCTGAACGATCCATTGGATACCCCTAAGATGGAATGGGTCCGAAGAGGGCGGGTTGAGGCTCAGCCTTTCACGAAGGCGAGCAGATCCGGGTTGATGACGTCGGCATGTGTCGTCAGCATTCCATGCGGGTAGCCCTTGTAGACCTTGAGAGTGCCGTTCTTCAGAAGCTTTACAGACTTGAGCGCGGAGTCGGCGATCGGGACGATCTGGTCGTCATCACCATGCATGACGAGCGTCGGCACCGAGATGGCCTTGAGATCTTCCGTCTGGTCAGTCTCCGAGAAGGCCCTGATGCCGTCGTAATGGGCCTTGGCCGAGCCAATCATACCCTGGCGCCACCAGTTCTGGATCACACCCGGATATACCTTAGCGCCCTCGCGGTTGAAGCCGTAGAACGGTCCCGTCGCCACGTCGAGGAAGAGTTGGGCCCGGTTGTCGGCGACACCCTTGCGAAAACCGTCGAACACCTCGATCGGCAAGCCTTCCGGATTCCTCTCAGTCTTGAGCATCAGCGGTGGAACGGCGCTCACCAATACCGCCTTAGCGACGCGGCCCGCGGGCTCGCCGTGCTTGGCCACATAGCGGGCAACCTCGCCGCCGCCCGTTGAGTGGCCGATGTGGACAACGTTCTTCAGGTCGAGCGCTTCGACAACCGCGAAGGCGTCGGCGGCGTAATGGTCCATGTCGTGGCCCTCGCTGACCTGGGCCGAGCGGCCGTGCCCTCGACGGTCATGGGCAACGACGCGATAGCCATGCTGAAGGAAGAACAGCATCTGTGCGTCCCAATCGTCGGAACTGAGAGGCCAGCCGTGGTGGAACATGATCGGCTGGGCATCCTTCGGGCCCCAGTCCTTGTAGAAGATTTCCGTGCCGTCCTTGGAGGTGATCGTCGCCATGGTGAGCATCCCTTTCGGTGGGGTTGGTGGTGTGGCCGCTTCCGGTGAACCCGGCAGTGCGAGGGAAGCGGTGAAGGCCGCTGCCGCCGCCAACGTGTCACGGCGGGTCAGGGAGATGGGAGAACGAGGGGGGGCGGACATCGGGACTTCTCCTGGGTCAGGTTGTGGTGGGCTTCCCGCGCGGCTTGTCGATGCCGAGGAAGTGCTGCACCAGGGGCTCGTCCAGTCCCTGGTGGAATCGGCGCGCCTGGGACTGGATGTCGGCGTCGCTCTTCGACACGCGCCTGTGCTGGCGTAGGTGTTCGGCCCAGGACTCGACGAAGAACCACTCCACTAGGCGTTCCGGATCGGCGGCGTCCTCGGAGATGCCCCAGGCATAGGCCCCGTCCCGGCGCCGCTCCTCGGCAAGCCGGTACAGGGCGGCGAGGAAGGCCGGACGATCCTGCGGGAGGATCCGGTAGGTGATCATAATCATCACCGGACTGCGATCATGGGCGACCGGCTCAGCGATGGCTGGCTCCGGCCAATGCAGGGAGGGCGTGAGGTCGCTTTCGCCTTTCGGCAGCGGTGCTCGATGGGCCAGGATCCCACTCAAGGCCAGAGCGACGCCAGCGACGATCAGGGCCGCGTCTGTGCCGGTCTCCTGGGCCACGAGACCCCAACCCAGGCTCCCCGCCGCCATGGCGCCGTTGAAGGCGGTGAGATAGATCGCCAAGCCACGGCCCCGGATCCAATTCGGCAGGATGGCCTGCATGGTTCCATTGAGGGTGGTCAGCATCGTGATCCAGGCCGTCCCGAGCACGAAGGTCGCGAGCAGGCCCACGACTTCGAGATCCGTCAACGCGAGAAGGATAGTCGCGCCTGCGGTGACCAAGGTTGCGGCCAGAACCAAACCGTCCTGACCTAGGCGCGCCCGGGCGCGGGGCATCACAAGGGCGCCGCAGATCGCTCCGGCTCCGACGCTGCCGAGCAGGAGACCATAAAAGCCTGGACCGCCGCCGATCTCCTGGCGGGCCACGAGTGGCAGCAGCGCCCAGACTGCGCTGGCAGAGCCGAAGAACAGAACCGTGCGCCAAAGAATCCGGTGAAGGCTCCGGCTGGCGCGGGCATAACGGAAGCCTGCCCGCAGGGCTCCACCAAAATGCTCACGCAGACCGGCTTCGGCATCGGCCTCCCGCCGCCACCACAGGAGGGCGGCACTAACAATTGCATAGGTCAGCACATCGACGCCGTAGACCGCTGCCGCGCCAAGCGCCGCCAGGACGAACCCGCCAAGCGCCGGGCCGATAGAGCGGGCGATGTTGATGCCAAGCGAATTGAGCGCCACGGCTCCCTTGATGTCGGCCTTGGGCACCAGCTCCGGCGTGATTGCCTGCCAGGCAGGGGTCGCCAGCGCAGCCCCTGTGCCACCGAGGAAGGTGAGCAGGACTAGGCTCTCCACCGTGACATTGCCGGTCCAGGCCAAGAGGGCGAGAGTGGAGCTGACGAGGCCGAGGCCGACCTGGATCACGATCAGGAAGCGGCGGCGGTCAAGGATGTCCGACAGGACGCCGGCGGGAATGGCGAAGAGAAAGACGGGAAGCGTCCCAGCCGCCTGGATCATCGCCACGGCGGCGGGCGAAGCCGACAGGTCCGTGACGAGCCAGGAGGAGGAGACATCGCGCATGAAGGTGCCGATGTTGCCGAGCACGGTCGCGGCCCAGATCACCGCGAATAGGCGGTGGTGCAGCGGTGCGAAGGTGCCGGGAGGAGGGGCGGCCCCATTGGCTAGGGTGGTTCCGGTTCCGCTCATCAGCGCGGTCCTGCGCCGTTGACGAACAGGGCTGATACGGCCAAGCCGCCGACGATGGCAACATGCTCAAAGAAGGTGGCGGTCTGACGGCCCCGATCCAGACCCTCGAACATCCAGAATGGATGCGCCAGGAACGTCGCGAGAGCCGTGAACACGGCGAGGATGCCGGCTCCGAGCCAGCAGAAGCGGCGCGTCAGGAATAGGACCGAGCCGCCGAGTTGCGTGACGATGACGGACGCAGCGACGAGAACGGCCGGTTGCAGCCCGAGACCCGCAACCTCCCCGGTTGTGCTGGCAAAGTCGATCAGCTTGACGACGCCGCTAATCAGGAACGGCGAGGCCAGGGCAAGCCGGGCGATGAAGGCGGCGCCGGGCACGGCCAGCACATGGGCGATAGGGCGGGGGACGGTGACGTCATGCATGGCACATCTCCCTCAAAAGGCCCAACAGGAGCAGCCGAGCACGCCCCAGAACGAGCGGGCGTCGGAGGTTGACGTGTTGGCGCCCCAGGCGCTGGCATGCGCGTGGCCATGCACGCCGCAGGAACTGGCACAGGCGCAGGCTGCCGCCGCGAAGGCGTACTTGCGCGCCTCGTCACTGCCGGCCCGCTGCTGATAGCCGCCAAAGCTCCGCACCGGCGACCAGTCCGGCATGGGCGGGGGCAGGGAGGGCGCAAGATCCTTGAACTCGGCGTCGCCATGCACGACCTTGCCGCCGAGCAGCGTGAGAACGGACGTGATGTCCTGGATCGCGTCCTCCGGCACGGCGAAGTAGTCGTCGGACAGCACTGCCAGATCGGCCAGTTGGCCTTGCCGGATCTGACCCTTCTTGCCGGCCTCGTTGGAGAACCAGGTGTTGGCCTCCGTCCACAGCCGCAGGGCACTCTCACGATCCAGACGATTGGCTGCTGGATAGAGCGTCAGCCCTCCCAGCGTCTTGCCGGTCACAAGCCAGGACAGGGAGATCCAGGGATTGTAGGAGGCGACGCGGGTGGCGTCCGTGCCGGCGCCCACCGGCACGCCGGCGTCCAGCATGCGCTTGATGGGCGGCGTGCGCTCCGCCGCCTTGTTGCCGTAGCGCTCGACGAAGTCCTCGCCCTGGAACGCCATGCGGTGCTGGACCGCGATGCCGCCACCCAGGGCCGCGATGCGGTCGATGTTGCGGTCGTCGATGGTCTCGGCATGGTCGAAGAACCAGTGCAGGCCGTCAAAGGGAATGTCCCTGTTCACCTTCTCGAACACGTCGAGCGCCCGGGTGATGGTCTCGTTATAGGTGGCGTGCAGCCGCCACGGCCAACGGTTCTCGACCAGGAGACGGACGACCGGCTCAAGATCCCCCTCCATGTTCGGCGGCATCTCGGGGCGCTCGACCTTGAAGTCCTCGAAGTCGGCGGCGGAGTAGACCAGCATCTCGCCCGCACCATTGTGGCGGTAGAGATCGTCGCCCCGGCCCGGCTTGACCTGTTTGGACCAGCTGTCGAAGTCCTTGAGCTCCTCCTCCGGCTTCTGGGTGAACAGGTTGTACGCGAGGCGCACCGTCAGGTGCCCTTCGCGGTGCAACTCCTCGATGATCCGGTAATCGTCCGGATAGTTCTGGAAGCCGCCGCCGGCGTCGATCACGCCGGTGACGCCGAGGCGGTTGACCTCGCGCATGAAGTGGCGCGAGGAGCTCTTCTGGTACTCGGGCGGCAGCTTCGGGCCCTTTGCCAGGGTGGCGTACAGGATGGTGGCATTGGGCCTAGCGATCAGCAGACCTGTGGGGTTGCCCTGAGCATCGCGCTGGATCTCGCCGCCGGGAGGATTGGGTGTGTCCTTGGTGTACCCGACAGCGCGCAGGGCCGCGCCGTTGAGCAGGGCGCGGTCATACAGGTGGAGGATGAAGACGGGTGTGCCGGGCGAGACGGCGTTGATCTCGTCGAGCGTTGGCAGGCGCTTCTCGGCAAACTGGTGCTCGGTGAAGCCGCCGACCACGCGCACCCACTGCGGCGCCGGTGTGCGGTCCACCTGCTCTTTCAGCATCCGCATGGCATCGGCCAGGGAACGCACGCCGTCCCAGCGCAACTCCATGTTGTAGTTGAGGCCGCCGCGGATGATGTGCATGTGGCTGTCGATCAGCCCCGGGATGACGCGGCGTCCCTTGAGGTCGATCCGCTGCGTGATCGGTCCGGCGAGAGGCATCACCTCCTGTTCGTCGCCGACGGCCGCGAAGCGTCCGTCCCGGATGAGCAGCGCCGATGCTTCGGGCTTCTGACGATCGAGCGTAGTGATCTTGCCATTATGAAGGATGAGATCAGCGGACGTGTTCATGAATTGCGCCTCGGTCCATTCAGGAAGTGAAAGCCCGGCCGCCAATGCACCAAGCCCGTTGACGACGCTGCGTCGATTGAGGGAGCTCACCATTGCAGTTCTCCGGCCGGGCGCGATCCTATGCACTTCCGGTGGTTGGGAAGGGTGAAGCGGCGCGGAATCATGATGCCTTACTCTGCCCTTCACCTGCCCGTCCGGAGGGCCTGCCGCCTTGCGGCAGGTGGCCGAAGACGTGCGGACGGAGCTGATGCAGCCAGGACTCTGCCGGCGATTCCTTCTGCCAGATGCCCTTGAGTAGCGGCGGGATCTGCTCTCCGACGAGAATGCCGAGCAGGCCAATCAAGGCGACCACGGGCGGCGCCGGAGAGCGCACGTTCAGCATGCTGTAGATGACGCCAACCAGGAGGCCGGCCCCAAGCGACATGAGGTAGATTCTCATTGCATCCTTCCTAATGAATGCTTGGGGAGGGCGGCGCATCGGCATTGATGCGCCGCCAACTCGCGCAGAGACCGATTAATTGTCTGCCAGGCTTAGGCAAACCAGCCCTGAACCAGATTATTCAGCGGCCTGAGCGTGGGAACCCTCGCTCGCGCCGAACATCGTCTTGGCGTAGATGATGCCGAGCCCATAGGCGCCGCCAAACCTTTTCGCGATACCGGTGGTCATGTCGTAGGTCTCGGTACGAGCCCAGTCGCGCTGGAGTTCGAGCAGGTACTGCAAGGATGTCATAGGTCTGGCGCCTGCCTGGATCATTCGCTCCATCGCCCGCTCGTGCGCCTCCTCCGAGACGTCGCCGCAAGCATCGGCGATGACGTAGACCTCGAAGCCTTGATCGATCGCTGACAAAGCCGGGCCTACGATGCAGACCGACGTCCACAGACCCGACAGCACGATCCGGTTCTTACCTATCTCGTTGATGCGTTCGATCACGGTGGCATCTTCCCAGGTGTTCATCGACGTGCGGTCGAGAAGAGCCTGCCCTGGGAACGCGTCGGTAATCTCAGTGAACATTGGCCCAGAGAAGCTCTTCTCGGCCACTGTCGTCAGGATAGTCGATACACCGAAACCCGCCGCGGAGTGGGCGACGAGCGCCGCGTTGTTGCGCAGCATCACCGCGTCGATCGACTTGGTCGCGAACGACATCTGCGACTGGAAGTCGATCATGATGAGCGTGTGGTCCTTCGGTGCGACGAGCTGTGCGCCGGGGGTCGGTGTGGCATTGGTGGTCATGGTCTTCTCCTTCGTTGAGCAGGATTTGCGGCATCATGGGATGCGACAGGAGGCTTCTTCAGGCCCGGAGCACTCCTCTTCCGTGCCGCCAGATACGCAGGTGACTGATACGATGTCTGTTCTTGCCCGGCTGGGCCCAAAGTTACCGCCCTTGGGATCCTTTACCCACAGGCCCCTCGGAATGATCGACGGCCGATAGGATGCACGATAGAAGCTCATCCGCCTCCAATGGCTTCGCGATGTAGCACTTGATGCCTTCCCCCAGTGCCTGTGGGCGGATGCGATCCTCGGGATAGGCTGTCATCAGGATGGTCGGGATCGTAAAACCAGACGCGGCGAGCTCTCGATGAAGCTCGAACCCGCCCATCCCAGGCATCCGCACGTCCGTGATCAGGCAGTCCATCTTGTGCAGATCCTCCGACCCCAGGAGCGTGGCCGCCGAGTCGAATTCCGCAGCAGCAAACCCCAATGCTTTGACCAGATCGACGGTGGCATCGCGGGCGGATTCATCATCATCCACGATCGCGATCAGCAAGTCGCCCACCCTCTGGCCCCTTACGAAACCCCGGAAGATCATGTGACCTCGGCCCGGGCTGGCGGCGTGACAACTCCAACGCCGAGCTGATCATCGCAAGGGCGGGCGGATGAGTTCAATCGAACTGTGGTGGCGGGTGTCTACGCCTTTCCGGTAGCCGCGTTGATACTATCGGCAATCCGGACAAGGTCTGCGAGGGAGGGGGCGTTCATTTTGCGCATGACTTGGGCGCGATGGACCTTCACAGTCATCTCGCTCAATCCCAACTCGGCCGCGATCTGCTTGTTCAACATGCCGGTCACGACTAAAGCCATCGTCTCCTGCTCCCGCGGCGTCAGCGAGGTGTATCTCGCCCGCAATTCCGTGAGCGCCTCCTCGTCTGCCCGGCGGCGGCGATCAAGCGCGATCCCCGCATGGACCGCATCGAGCAGGTCCTGATCTCGGAATGGCTTGGTGAGGAACTCGATCGCCCCTGCCTTCATGGCGGCGACCGACATCGGGATGTCACCGTGGCCGGTGATAAACACGATCGGAAACCTCATGCCGATGGATTCCTGCAATCGCTGGAACTCGAGCCCGCTGGTGTCAGGCAGCCGGACATCGAGAACGAGACAGGTGGGGAGGTCGATGCGGTGATCATCCAGGAACGCCTCGACCGAACCGTAGGAGCGCACCTCGTGACCGACCGAGCGAAGAAGGTCCTCGATCGACTCGCGGACATAGAAGTCATCATCAATAATGTAGACGATTGAACCTTTCCTGTTCATGGGCTTGATCCTCAACGGCGAATGTCCGATACGGCGTTGCAGGGTAGTGTGAGATGGAAGACTGCGCCGTGCGGGATATTGTCAGCCACCCATAGCCGCCCGCCGTGGTCTTCGATGATGGATCGGCTGAACATCAGGCCCATGCCCATGCCCTCCGGCTTTGTGCTGAAGAACGGATCGAAGATTCGGTGCCGGAGGTCGGATGCGATGCCCAGGCCGTTATCCTCCACCGTCACCAAGACCTCTCCCTCTCCTGAACGGGACCTGACCTTAATGATCCGGGGACGATCGGTGACGGAACTCAATGCATCAACGGCGTTTGCGATCAGGTTCAAGATGACCTGTTCCATTTGCATTGGGTTGACGGTGACAGGAAGTGCTCCCTCAAGATGGGTCTGTATCGAGACACGCCTAAGGCGCGTCTCCTCCTCGGCCCGTAACAGGACACCCTCGATGAGACGGTTTAGGTCGATTGGAACACGCTCCCGGGTGTCCGTTCCGAAGAGATTTCTGATGCCATTGACCACGTCGCGGGCGCGGTGACCATCGCGCACCACCCGCTCTAAGGCGGATCGCGCCTCCCCGACGCGTGGCACGTCATTGTCGAGCCAGCGCAGGCCAGCGCTGGCATTGGTGACCATGCTGGCCAGTGGCTGGTTGATCTCGTGCGCGATTGAGGCCGATAGTGCCTCCATAGCCGTGAGCCGGCTCTCCCGGGCCAAGCGCTCAGAGCGGATGGAACGAACCAATTGAGCATGCAAGGCTGTCGTCTCGGACAGGAGGACGAGCAGTACCACGCTGGCAGATGCCAGGCCAAACAGACGACCTGCCCACCAGCCGACGCTCAGCCGCGTGGCGCCGCCGAGATATGAGATCAAGAGGATCTCGATCAGTAGCGTGCCGAGCACCACCATCAACCACAGATCGAGCGTCGAACGCAGCCGAGTCCAAAGCACTGCGAGGCTGGTCAGATAAATCCCCACTGATGCTGCGGGAACAACGTGCCAGAGCGGGGCCACCTCCCGCGTATTGAGCATGAAGGCTGGAAGGTTCTCCGCACGCAGGACCAGGGCGAGAGTCAAGACCGATGTCAGGGTGGCAACCAGGGCGATCCAGCCCACGATGGCGTGACCTGAACTCTTCCACGATTGGTCCCAGTTCTTCTTGTCCTTCATGAGTGTGAAGGCGAGGATGGAGAGGGCGAATCCGAGACGCCGCGCCGCGGCGATGCCGGCTGTGGTCTGGAGGTTCGGTTCGAGCCCAAGCGTGGTGAACACGCCGGGGAAGCTCAGGGCCCAAGGAATCGTCAGCAGGCCCGAGAGGAGATAGCCGGTTGCCAGGATGAGTATGGCCCGCGAACGGTCGATCGAGAACAGAGCGAAGAGAAGGGCTGACGTGAGCAACTCGATGAGGAGCGCTGCCGCCGCGTAGGCCGGGATAAGGATCTCGGTTCCCGGAAGGTCGAGGCGGGCGAAGGGTGCGGAAAGCAGCATCGCCGCCATCAGAGCGGCAACGATGCCCACTGCCAGCCGCCGTTGGCTTCGGTTGGGCAATGCGGTCGACAAAAGGAAAGGGTGCTGGCCTTGCGCTTCAATCATCGACGCATCGCGATCCTTACGGTTGCGGGATTTTTACGGGAAATACCTTTTGAATGGAAGGAGCTGCTGGACACGCAGAGATATGAGCTCGACATTAAGGTCTATGCGGGGGCTTGGTTCCCCGTTTCAGGTTGGGCTTGGATGGACCGCCCTTGGTCGATGGGCTCCCGACCTGGTGCTTAACAACGCACGCCTCTATCGCGGGTCAACACCCGAAGGGCAAACATCTGTACGCCATTGACAACAACGCCATTCTTGCGGCCAAGGGTCAGCCTGAGATGCCAGTGTTGCCAAACAGGCGAGAAGTCGTCTGACCTGATGATCGCAACCATAACGCGATTTATTGTCAGCAACTCGACCACAGGGATCGTCCCTGATGCGCGCCATGAGCTATCGCGGAAAACCCAATGCCGACGAGTGCAATGGTACCATCCTTTCTGGTTCCCTCTTCAAGGATATAACGTCATAGACATATAGTTGCGCCGACTGGTTGCCAGACGGAAGGTCCGGTTCTGGCACTCATCTGAAGTAAACCAAGTGTCAACTCTGGCAGCGAATACCGGACGTTGCTGACGGGCAAGGGAACTACCGTGCCTGACCCGTTGCGGAACTTCTATCGCTCCGGTTCTATATCGAAAGATTATCAGCCTTTATTGCTCAAGGCTGAATGCTGGAGTAACTGGGCACACCACGCGGTAAGACCCGACCGCTCAAGAGATGCAGAGCCTCAGCAGGTGAAGACCTTCCCGTAATGACCAGCATATCGATCTATGAGGTGTGTTTCCTTCTTGTCAGGAAGGACGTTGCCATCCGTCCCCTCCCTCTCAGGCTAATGACGCCCCGAGGATCGAACTCGTAGCGCTGCTCAAGGGCGCATCGCATCTCGTCCAACACTTGGATGCGACCCGGAAGGCTACAGGCCTCAAGACGGCTGGCCACGTTCACCGTATCGCCCCAAACGTCGTAGATGAACTTGTTCATGCCGATCACCCCGGCGACAACTGGACCTGTGTGCATTCCGATCCGAGCCCGAAACCGGATCTTGGTATCCTGATTAAGCCCCTCGAGCGTCTCAAGCATGCGCAGGGCCAGTTCCGCCATGACCTCGGCATGATCCGGCCTGACTTCAGGAAGGCCTGCGGCAGCCATATAAGCGTCGCCTATAGTCTTGATCTTCTCGACACCCAAGCTCCCAGCAAGGGCGTCGAAGGCTGAGAAGATCCGGTTGAGGTTTTCTACAAGCTGGCCAGGAGCAATACGCGCGGCCACCTTGGTAAACCCCACAAGATCACAAAAGAGGATCGTGACATGTTCGAAGCGGTCGGCAATCACCACCTCGCCACCGTTCAAACGCCCTACGATCTGCCCTGGCAGGATACTGCGCAGCAGCGCGTCGGATTTTTCTTTCTCGGCCTTGAGCTGTGCCAGATAGCCAAGCTCCCGGTCATGCCAGTGCTTCCGCTCCAGGCAGGCATTGATCCGGGCCCGGAGCAGGACCTGATCGAAGGGCTTGGGCAGGTAGTCCTCGGCGCCTGCCTCAATGCACCGGATGACACTGTCGGTCTCCTGGAGACCAGAGATCATGATCACCGGAAGGTCCCGCAGCCGTTCGCTTCCCTTGAGCCGCTCCAGGACCTGAAGGCCGTTCATGTCAGGCATCATCAGGTCGAGCAGGATTAGGTCAACTTCCTCGGCGTCGAGAATCTGTAGGGCTTGGCGACCTGACCGAGCTTCGATTGCCTGGTGACCTTCGCGCTCCAATTGACGCAGGAGAAGGCCACGATTACTCGCATTGTCATCAACGACCAGGATCCTTCCCGTTTCGCGCGGATGCTTACGGGAAAGGTCCGGAGCCCTTATGGCGAGCAGCGGGTCGGCCGCCATGAGCCGCGTGCGTTCGTCCTCGGTCTCGGCTGTGGTCGCATGATAGCAGGTGAAATTGACAATCCATTCGAGGCTGGCAAGGAGGCGGGCTGCCTCGGTCAGAAGCCGCTCCAGATCCTGGCGCAATGAAACGGCACCAGCATCCACGATGTCCTCGAGGAGCATCTCGCCATAGCCCTTAATGGCGTTGAGCGGGTTGCGGAGATCATGGCGCAAGCGTTCCTGGAAGTCTGGCAGGCTCTCCCCTTCGTGGCGCGTCAGTGTGGTTCCGGCGTCGAGGAGCCCTTCGACAAGCCCGAGCAAGGTCTCGGCCGACTCCAGAACGCGCTCGACGTCCGGCATGAGAGCCAGCAGCCCGAGCCGGGTTGCCTCATCACGCAGGATATCGGCGTACCCGGCGATCGCGTTCACAGGAGCCAGCAGCTCCTGCCGGACATGGGAGAGGCGTGCGTTCGTTTGGCGTTCGCTCAGAAAGCGCTCGGACCGGCCATCTTCAGTGAAGGGTAAATCCCAGTTCATAGGGAGCCAGCCTGGAGAAGGCGTTCAATCTTCGCGAGCAGGCGCTCCAGCTCGACCGGCTTCGTATCATAGTCATCGCAGCCCGCCGCCACGGCCTTTTCCCGATCGCTCGACATGGCATGCGCCGTAAGGGCGATCACGGGGATGGCCCGGGTTTGCGGCTCCGCCTTGAGCCGCCGCGTGGCTTCCCAGCCGTCCATGACTGGTAAACTCATGTCCATCAGAATGAGGTCGGGTTTGCCATCGATTGCTGCGCTCAAGCCTTTGGCGCCATCTTCGGCGATGAGAACGCCATACCCGTTACGCACAAGCCGGCGCGAGAGCATGTCCCGGTTCAACTCGTTGTCTTCGACCAGCAGGATCGTGGGCATGGGCATCTCCGGTGCTCAGGGAAGGGAAGGTAAGGCTAACGCGCACCTTCCATTGATCGGCGTGAGACGCTCGTCCCCGTGCCTCTCGCGATCATGTCGTGAACAACGCCGACGAGTTCGGATCTCTTGTATGCTCCCTTCTGGAAGACCTTTTCGGCATGCTGATTAAGCCAGGTGATCTCCTCAGCGCTCAGGTCCTTGGCCGTGACGACCACAACGGGGATCTCACGCCAAGCGGCTTCCCGGCGCATTGCGTCGAGCACTTCGAAACCATCTATCCCGGGCATCATCAGGTCCAGAACTACCACCGCCGGCCGCGTCCTGCCGAGAACGGACAGTGCATCGGAACCATCGGCCGCTTCAGTGACCGACCAGCCCCGCTTCGACAGGATCCGCCGCAGCATCTCACGCGTGATCGGATCGTCATCGACAACCAGAACAGGGACCTCGCCATCACCGGCATAGAAGCGTCCCAAGACACCGACCAATGCATCTGCGTCAACTGGCTTCGTCAGATAGTCCGCGGCTCCGAGGGCGTAACCCATTTCCCGGTCTCCCAGGACCGTTACGAGGACCACCGGGATGGCTCTCAAGTCTGCATCTGCCTTGAGCTCCCGCAGCACGGCCCAACCATCGAGCTCGGGCATAATGATGTCGAGGGTGATGGCATCGGGCCGCACCTCGCGGGCAAGGCGCAGACCCTCGCGCCCGCCAGCGGCATGCACGACCCGGTAACCGCGTGCGCCTAGTTCACGTTCCAGCAGGTCATGTGTGGAACGCTCATCGTCTATAACCAGCACCGTGCCGGCCGTGCCTTCGGCTCGATTTGGAGGCAGTGCCTCATCAGTAACAGGGCAGACCGCCGGAAGGATGACAGCAAAGGTCGATCCCTTGCCGTACTCGCTACGGACCACCACGTCGCCGCCTAACATCAAGCAAAAATGCTTGGTGATCGCCAGCCCGAGTCCAGTTCCGCCATAGTTCCGGGTCGTCGACGCATCCGCCTGGGTGAAGGCTGAGAACAACTTCTCGATCTGGTCCGGCGTCATTCCAATGCCATTGTCTGACACCTCAAACTCGAGCCAGTCACCATCATCTCTTGCCAGGCGCCTAACGTCGAGTGTGATCCGGCCCTGCGTTGTGAACTTGGCCGCATTGCTGAGAAGGTTGAAAAGGATTTGCCGTACCTTCGTCTGGTCGGAGCGCATGGTGCCCAGTTCGGGAGCATGGTTGACTACGAACTCGTTCCTGTTCTTCTCCATCAAGGGAGCCACGATCGCCCGCACCTCCCCGAGCAGGCCGGGCATGTCAAGGGTTTCGACAAAGATATCCATCTTACCGGCCTCGATCTTCGACAGGTCCAGAATGTCGTTGATGAGGCCTAGCAGATGCTTGCCGGCAGACCGGATCTTCTCGAGATCCGGCTTGAGTTCTGTTTGCCCGAGATCCTCAACTTCCTCCAAGAGCATCTCGCTGTACCCATTAATCGCGTTCAGGGGCGTCCGCAGCTCGTGGCTCATGTTCGCCAAGAAGGCTGACTTGGCCTTGCTCGCCGCAGCCGCCTCATCTCGTGCTCTGCTCAGGCTGATGGCATACTGTTCAAGCGCTTCCTCATCGGCACGAACTTTCCGCGCAATCTTGTGTCCATAGAAGGTTACCCCGGCGACCATCAGGACGATCAGAGCTCCAATGAGATACTCAAACCTCTTGAGGTACTCTGCGGCCGCGACCTGCTCCTGGAAGTGGCGCTTCTGGATCTCCCGGATTTGCCCGCTCAGCCCCGCTAGCTCCGCGTTGACCCGGGCGTACTTGCGGTCCATCGTCGCCATGCGCTGGCCGGCTCTGTCGGTCTCCCCGGAACGAAAGTAGTTGAAGATCAGGTCAGCCTCGGCCGACATGTCCCGTATGGCCGCTGAGACCGCCTCGAGCCGTGTAAGGAGAGGGGCCGCTTGGTCTTCTGTGACGGAGGCCATCAAATCAGCCCGATTGGTGGCAAGTTGCCTGTCGAACTCTGCGAGTGCTTCATCCCGTCGTTTTGCTTCAGCAGGGACATCGCGGGAATCGAAGACGTCGTTGCCGGGGGCGTTAACCGCTGAGGCGACCTGGCCGAGTTCGGAGAAACTAGCCAGCCGGTCAGCCCAGCGCTGGTTGATATCAACGGACGCGGAGTAGATCTCCATGATTTTGTGGTTGAGCGTGAGGCTGCCCGCGACCGTCACAATATCGAAGGTCGCAAGAGCGAAGTAGATGAGATGCCACTTCGGCTTCCGCTGGCCAGGATGCTGTGGCCGGGTGAACGCTCGCTTAGCGCTTGTAAGCACTCCCCGGAAGCTTGGCCACATCGGCTGAGCTTGCTCTGCCGAACCCGATGCCGTCGAGGAGGTGGTGGCTGCATGGCCTGCCGGATCTTGGGTGATCATCCTGGCAACCTCCATAGCTTGGCAGCAGCTTCAAGCGCTGGTTAAGTCCCCACCTCACGTCTGACACTACCATAGCTTATTGCCTGCCGTCATATGTGCTTCTGTTGACTACAAAGAGGGATGTAACCAGAGATTACCGGCCAGTTAGCCCTGACCGGAGATGCCGTCAGCATCCCGGCAGAGAGCCATTTTCGCTACCTATCGGGTCTGCTGCTCGGCATCGGCCTGTGCTTCTGGAGCACGATCCCCAGCATCAAGGAGAAGACCAACTGCTTCCGCATCCTGACGCTTCTTATGGTCGTTGGGGATCGGGCGGCTCATCGGCTTGGGCCTCACAGGGTTGCCGTCCGTCTTCATGATCGGCGGGATAATCATGGAGCTCGTGGTCACCGCAATCCTGTGCCTTTGGCAGGTGAGGATCGCGAGCCGTTACACGGAAGAATTAAGAGGCGATCTTGGTGAACCGGCCGTTTAGCCCCCGTTCAGGTCGAGTGCGTAGAGTGGCTTCAACAGGACGTTCCAGCAGCCGTGCTGCATCCCGGAGATCAGAAGATGAAGAAACTTGCTATTGCGGCAGCGGCTGTGATCGCGCTGGGCAGCATGGCCCCCGACGTGGCGGAGGCCAAGAACGGTCGCAAGAGGGCCGCGATTGTAGCGGGTGTGGCGGGTGCGGTGATAGGCGGGCTCATTGTCTCGCAATCCCGGGCGCATGCGGCTCCAGCCTACGGCTACGGTCAGAGCTACGGGTATCCGGCTTCTGGCTATCGCCCGGCCTACGCTCCGAACTATGGCTACAGCCACAGCTACCAGCAGCCGGTCGAGTACCGACGCGTTCGCCGCCGCTATGACGACTACACCTATGAGCGTCCGGTGGTGACACGCAAGGTTATCATTGAAAAGCGCTATGTCGAGAAGCGCTACGAGCCTGCGTATAACGGCTATGATGATGACGATTACGGCTGGTAAGCCCCAGCCCTGAACGCAGGCGGCCTTCGGGCTGCCTTTTTCGTTTACGCTCCCTAACGTCAGGTCTGTTTGGGCATGACATTCATGATGCGCAGGTCGCTCGAATCGCGGTGGCGAATGACCAGTACATCCCGCTCAAGATCACTGACGGCAATGGTTGGCAGCGGAGAGGATCGGCCCCGTGCTGCGGGTCACAAGGCTTGGGTAGTCGTCAGCTAATTGTCCTCGAGCACGGCTCCTCCGGAGGCGAATAGACGGCTGGGCTGATCAGCACCCACAGCAGTCCCATAATAGCAAGGTTCAGGTAGACCATCCAGCCAGTGTGCCGAGCGCCGCTTGATGCCTGATGCAAAGGGCCGCTCCCGGCACGCCTGAGACCTAAGCTCGAAGGCAGCAATCCTTACGTAACCAGACCTTCCGACAAGTGAATGGACTTCACTACCTAACCCCGAGCGGACATTTGCGACCAGCCAAGGTGACCGCTGACACGCAAAGGCTTGTTCAAGTTTGAGTATGGTCCCCTTGAGGCTGGGCGATCTTTGTCGTTACACGTGCCGCTTACGGGATGATCACCCCAAACGGTCCGAGGCGGTGGTAGGAATCATGCGCTAGGCCGTCAGAGCCAGTAGCGAGGATAGTCCCGGCGGCCCGTGACGCGATGGTAGGCGATCGCCACCACGACCAGTGAAAGGGTGCCCGTCAGCACCGGCGTGAGCAGGAACGACCAGCCGGGCATCGCTAGCATCACCAGGAGAGGATCCGCTCCAACCGGGGCATGGGTCGTGCGGGTGGCGAGCATCAGCGCGATGGTGAGCCCCACGGCCAACGCCATCGTCCAGGGGGAGACGCCAAGCAGGCTGCCGACGGCAAGCCCGACTGTCGTGGCAATGAGATGCCCGCCCACGATGCTGCGCGGCTGCGACAGGGGGCTGTCCGGCAGCGCGAAGGCCAGTACGCAGGTTGCTCCGAACGGTGCCATGACAAAGGCGAGCCCGGACCACTGCGCCAGGGAGAACAGTGCGAGAGTCGCAACACTGCCGCCAAGCCCTGCGAGAAGGATGGTCCGCAGTGCGGGCAGGGGCGGAAGGACGCCTGTCGTACGGGTTTGGAAGGAGGGTGGTTGATTGCTCATGAGTTCGGCTCCTGTTGCATCACAGGTCGAGGGTGAGGTGATCGGTAAGGGCTCGGGAGACGCAGGTGCACATCAGGCCTGCACGGGTCCGCTCAGCATCGGAGAGGGCGCTGTCCCGATGATCCGGTACGCCGTCGAGAACCTTCGTGGCGCAGGTGCCGCACGTCCCGGCGCGGCAATCGTGGAGGGGATCGACCCCGGCCGCGATGAGAGCGTCAAGGATGGTCTGGCCGGGTGCGACGCTGACGGTCGCGTCGGACCGGGCGAGGCGCACCTCGATCGGCCGATCTCCCGCGCGTGTTGCATTGGCTGCGAACCTTTCGGATCGGGTGCGCTCGGCTCCAATCTCCCTTGCGAGCGCCCGCTCATGCACAGCCTCGATCAGAGAGGAGGGCCCACAGACATAGAAGACGGCCTCCCGCGGTGCGTCCGCCAGGATCCTGTCGATGGACAGCCGGGAGGCCTCCCCGTCCCGACTGAAGTAGGTCCGCAGGTGGTTGCCGATCCGGGCCTCAAGGTCTTGGCGCAGTGCCATCTCGACTGGGGTCCGGGCGGCGTAGTGAAGCTCGAAGGGGCGTCTGGATGACAGCAGGGCCAACGCCATCGCGCGGATCGGCGTGATTCCGATCCCGCCTGCGACGAGCACGCTTGGTCTGTCGTCCTCGTGCAACTCGAACAGGTTTCGGGGAAGGCCGCAGCGTAGAACAGTCCCGAGCCCATAGTCCCGGTGGACAGCCACCGAGCCGCCGCTGCCCGAGTCCTCGCGCAGCACCGCGATCTCGTAGACGTGACGGTCCGCCGGATCGCCCATGAGAGAGTAGCTGCGGGTCTGCTCGCGCCCATCGGCCAGGCGGACGGGCACGGTCAGATGCGCACCCGGGGTCCAGGATGGCAAGGGAGAGCCACCGGGGGAACGCAATTCATAGGCCCTGATGCGGGGCGTCAGTTGGCGTACGCCGGTAATGACCAGTTCAAGCGGTCCGGTGCCGAGCGCCTGCACGTATGTCCTTGCCGCTGCCCGCAGGGCCTCTTTTTCCTCGGTGATACGGGCGAGTTGCTGCCGCAGTGGTGCCACGAGTTCGGCGATCTCCTCCTCTGTAAAGCGGGGCGTGATGTGCTGCGGGCAGTTCCAATCGAAGGCCTTGATCGTCATCACGATGGCCCGCTCGACCCGCGCGCGGTAGGTCGGGATTTCGAGCCGCGCCAGGAGTTCGGGATCCTCGTCCTGGTGCACGATGCGCGCGCGACCCCAGATCTTGAGGCGACGCCGGTTCGGATAGTCCATTAGGATAAGTGCGACGCGGCCGTCCGCGGCGATGTTGCCCGCGCTGATGTACTGGACGTTGCCGCGGAAGTCGGCATAGCCGATCGTGCGCTCGTCGAGCACCTTGAGGAAGCCCTTCGGGCCGCCGCGGAACTGAACGTACGGCCATCCGGTCTCACTCACGCTGGCCTGATAGAAGCCGTCGTGTGCCGCGATGAACTCGGCCTCGCGGTCTGTGAGGATATCGCGGCGCTCCTCGGCATGCTCGAAGCCTTCGTTCGCGGCGCGGCTGCCGTAGCGCGCCTGGGCCGCCTTGACGCTGGGGGTGAACGTGATCTCTGCGAAAGCCCGGACCATGGCTCACGTGCTCCGTGGATGGAAGGGAGGACGGGCGAAGAGCGGAAGGCTTGCCGCCCCTCACCCATAGGCCAAAAGGGCCGAGTCCTGCGGCGTGTACGTGAACTCGATCCTGTTGCCGCCCGGCTCCCGGATCATGCAGTGGATCTTGGGGCCGGCGCCGTTCCGCTCCGGCGCGAACTCGACCCCGGCTCCTGACCATTTGGTCACGCGCCCGTGGATGGCCAGAAGCGTCGCCAGATCCGCGACGCGGAAGGCAAGGTGATGAAGACCGACGTTCCAATGTCGATCGAAGGACACATGGTTTTCTGGGGCCTTGACCTGCCACAGGGTCACCCGCGTGACGCCGTCGGTGACAAAGGCCGCAGGATAGACGGGGTTTTCCCCGAGCGGGGTCCAGCCGAGGCAGTCCGTGAAGAACGCCCGGGTCGCGGCGAGGTCAGGGACCGTCAAGCCGACATGGTCGACACCTGACGTCAGGGCAGGGTTCGTCATAGCGCAACTCCAAAGGAAGGGAGGAAAGGGGCGGATGCTCCGGGAGGTCGTCGGAGCATCCGCTGGTCGGGCGATCAGGCCGCCTGCTTGAGCGCGACTTTCGGAAAGTCGATCTCGACCCGGCTTGCCTTGCCCAGGATGTTGGTGAGCAGGTTCATGCCGACATGCACGATGATCTCGACGATCTCGGCATCACCGTAGCCGGCGTTGCGCACCGCATCGATCTCGGCATTCGTCACCTCGCCCTTGTGCTCCACAAGAGCGCGGGCAAAGGCGACGGCAGCGGCGGCCTTGGTGTCCTGCGAGGTGCCCTGGCGGTTGGCCTCCATCTCATCGCCCGTGAGCCCCGTCTTGCGGCCGATGGCGGTGTGGGCAGAGAGGCAGTATTCGCAGCTATTCTGCTGGGCGAGGGCCAGCGCGATGCGCTCCCGGGTCTGGAGGTCCAGGCTGCCGGCCTCGGCAATGCCGTGCAGGCCGAGGAAGGAGCCGAGGGCTGCGGGCGAGTTGGCGAGCACCTTGAGGAAGTTTGGGGTCATGCCGAGCTTCGCCTGAACGGCATCGAGGAGCGTCTTGGCGTCGCCGGTGGCGGTGGCAGGATTGACAATGGCAATGCGGGCCATGGGGTATGTCCTTTCGGTAGGGTTTCGGAACGTCGGTGGCAGGGCGTGCCCGACGCCCTGGACAATGGCTCCGCTTGTATGCGAACTGAATGCCCGCTTTTGGCAATGGATCATTCCAGTTGACGGAATAATCAGTGATGGACCGATTGCAGGCAATGACGGTGTTCGTGGCCGTCGCGGAGGAAGAGGGGTTTGCTCCCGCGGCCCGGCGGCTGGCGATGTCGCCGCCGGCAGTGACGCGGGCTATCGCAGCCATCGAGCAGCGGATCGGGACGCGGCTTCTCCACCGCACCACCCGCAATGTGCGGCTGACCGAGGCGGGAGCGCGCTACTTCGAGGATTGCCGGCGCATTCTCGCCGAGATCGAGGAGGCGGAGGAGACTGCGGCCGGTGCGCATCGCGAACCGCGTGGGCAATTGTCGATCACCGCCTCGGTATTGTTTGGGCGGATGTATGTCGCGCCTATTCTGTTGGACTTCATCGACTGCTATCCGCAGGTGAGCGCCCGGACGCTGTTCGTCGATCGGGTGGTGAACCTCATGGAGGAAGGGCTCGATGTCGCCGTGCGTATCGCTCACCTGCCGGACTCCGGGATGACGGCGCTGCGGGTCGGATCGGTCCGGCGTGTCATCTGCGCGTCACCGGATTACCTTGCCGAGCACGGCATTCCACAGGAGCCGGGTGATCTCGCCCGGCACCGGACGATCGCGTTCCAGGGCGTATCGCCCTCGCTGGAATGGTCATTCCAGAATGACGCCGCCGAGATAAGGGTCAGGCCTTCTCCCCGTCTCGTGGTGAATACAGCGGAAATGGCCATCACGGCTGCGTTGCAGGGCCATGGGCTGACACAGGTTCTGTCGTACATGGTTGCACCAGAACTCGCCGCCGGGCGGCTCAAGATTGTCCTGGCCGAGTTCGAGGCCGCTCCCATCCCGATCCACCTCGTTCATCAGGAGGGCCGCCGTGTCTCAGGCCGCGTGCGAGCCTTCATGGATTTTGCAGCCGGGCGGCTGAGGGCCGATATGTCGATCAACTAATCAAGGCCAGTCCGCCTCCTAGGTCAGAAATGACGCCTAACGGCTTCTGGTCTTGCGGAGGGGTTAAGAGACAGTAACGAGAGCGATCGTATCTGGGAACGTCGTCCTTTGGCACTTCTCGGAAGTAGATCAAATGTTCGCATAAGGAGGCCACCGGTCGGGTCTATCGATGGTCCAGCATTCTCACGGGATGGGTCAGAATTTCCGAATGGCAGGCTAACCCTCCTCACGCGGCGAGGAGCCAGCCGCAGATCGGCTGCAATCTGGTCCAGCGTTGCCCCGACCGCCTGACGCTTTCACGGACGTCCTATGTGGTTCCATGTCTTGGGCGCATGGCGGCAAGGGCCAGGTGGTTGACGTACCAGCGAATGACATGAGCGCTCAGCGCGACTTCATTGCTACCCTGTTCGGCCCAGCCGCGTAACCTGCGTCCTTGTCCGGCCTTCGCTTGGCCTACGTTAGAAGTTGCAACGGAACCTGGGAATGTCCGCTGCTCCTCGCGAGAGCAGACCTTCAGTCTACTTCCGAGAAGTGCCAGCACCGGACCTTCGAGATTCCTGCCGCTCCAGCACCTCCGCTCAATGGAACTTACCGGAGCCTGGCTCGACGAGCGGTACGCCTGGGATGCGTGGGGTCGGGTTTTGCCCGGTTGCCCAGCTCAGACCCGGACGAAGTGCCGCTACAGCCAACACCAGGGGCCAATAGTCAGCTTGAGGCTTTGCTGCTAGGCACCAGGGTAAGCGCGGAAAAGACTCCCTGGCAGCGACCTAAGCTTGGGAGGATTGCAGCACAAGCTGCCTCCACTCAAGCCCGTGATGAGGACACCGGCCTTGGAAGGAGATTAAAACCAAGCTTTTCCGAAATCTCATCCGCTGCGCTCAGCAAACTATCGAGATAGGCGGTTCGATGGCGCAACCCGTCCTCACGGGGTGCAACCAAGCAGAGTGTGGCGATGCAGGTTTTGTCCGCTTGGTAGATTGGGACAGCAAAGCAATGGGTGAAGGTTTCCACTTCGCTGTTGAAGGTGAAGTAACCATCGCGTGCGGCAGCCCGTACTTGGGCGATAAAGTCTGAAGGCTCAAGCGCCCTGCCGTTCGGAAGGACGAAGTCCTCCGACGGAATAAAGTCGAGGATTTCCTGGTCCGAAAGATGCGAAACGAGAAGACGCCCCGAAGCCGTCCACGGAATGGCGACGCGTTCCCCGACGTTGGAGGAGATGCGAAACGGGCGAATGCCCTCGCGCATCATGGCGACCGTGTATTTATTGCCTTCGAGCAGGCACATCTGCGCCGTTTCGCGAGTTTCCTCGGCAAGTCGGATCAGCATACGATCGCACTCGCGCATGAGGTCGAACTGCTCGGCATAGGCGGTGCCAAGGAAATAAAGGCGGCGGCCGAGAAAGACCCGTCCGTCGCCTCCCTGATAGTCAAGCATGCCGTGGCTGAGCAACAGGTTCACGAGCTCGTACACCGAGGAGCGTGGTGCACCGATTTCGGTGGCGATCTCGTTCGGCCGCATGGGCTGACGCTTCACACGCAGGAACTCCAGGATCTCGAAAGCGCGATCCAGTCCCCGCGTACGTCGCGTTCCATTGTCGCTGGCGGGCTCGGCCATGCTCATCTCCAACTCGCGTCTCAGACGCGATCAGCGCGGTAGGCCACGCAATCGACTTCGACCTTGCAGTCGACCATCATGTGCGATTGAACGCAAGCGCGGGCGGGCGGGTTGGCCACGAAGTACTCCGCGTAGACGCTGTTGAAGCTCCAGAAGTCGCGCGGATCATCAAGCCAGACGCCGACGCGCACAACATCCTCCAGCTCATAGCCGGCTTCCTTGAGGATCGCGATCATGTTCTCAATGGCTTTGCGGCTCTGGGCAATGATGCCGCCAGGCACGATCTCGCCCTTTTCCATCGGCACCTGGCCGGAAACATAAAGCCAGCCGTCGGCCTCAGTAGCACGGGCGAAGGGCAGCGGCTGTCCGCCAGCTCCGGTTTCGCCGGTGCCGTAACGCTTGATCGTCATGGGTTTTCTCTTTCTTTCTAATTGAAGCTGGAGGTCTTCAGGAATTCGGCGAGCCGCTCAGTCTTCGGCCGCACGAACATTTCCTTTGGGTTGCCTTCCTCGCAGATGACGCCCTGGTTCATGAAGATGACGCGCGACGAGACCTCATAGGCGAAGCGCATCTCGTGAGTTACGAGGAGCATCGTCATGCCGTCAGCGGCGAGGCCCTTGATGACCTGTAGCACCTCGCCCACCAGTTCGGGGTCAAGCGCCGAGGTCACCTCGTCGAACAGCATCAGCCGGGGTGCCATGGCAATGGCCCGAGCGATCGCGACGCGCTGCTGCTGGCCGCCAGAAAGCTGGCCGGGATAATGGTCCACCCGGGAGGCAAGGCCAACGCGGTCGAGCCAGGTCTCCGCGATGGCCCGAGCCTCGAACTTCGCCATCTTCTTCACCTTGATGAGCCCGAGCATGACGTTCTCCGCAGCCGTCATGTGCGGGAAGAGATTGAATTGCTGGAAGGCCATCCCGGTCAGCGCGCGCTGACGGGCGATCTCCTTCTCGCTCTTGCGACGGCGCGCCGTACCCTCAACGTGGTAGCCGATTTCCTCGCCGTCGAGGCTGATCGTGCCGCCTTGGAATTCCTCCAGCATGTTGATGCAGCGCAGCATTGTCGTCTTGCCGGAGCCGGATGAGCCGATGATGGCAATGACCTCGCCTTCCTGAACGGCACAGTCGACGCCCTTGAGGACTTCGTGTTGCCCGTATGTCTTACGCAGGCCCCTTATGTCGAGAATGGTCTTGGCCATCGATACGGTCTCCTCAGGACGGCAAGGTGGTCTTGCGTTCGACATATTTGCCGAAGCGCTCAATGCCGTAGTTGACGATGAAATAGAGGGCACCCGCCAGGAAGTAGAACTGGAGGCTCAGGAAGTTGCGGGAGATGATCTCCTGCGTGCGCAACAGCAGTTCCGCGACACCGATCACGGACAGAAGCGTCGAAGCCTTCACCATCTCGGCGGCCGTGTTCACCCAGGCCGGTAGGAACTGCCGCATGGCCTGTGGCCAGAGCACGGATGTGAACGTCTGGGTAAAGGTCAGACCGATGGCCTTGGCGGCCTCCGTCTGTCCCTTTGGGATCGCCTGGAGCGCGCCGCGCACAATCTCACCCACGTGAGAGGAGCAGAAGATCGCCAACGCGAGGACGCCCGCAGTGAAAGGCCCAAGGTTGACGCCGACAGCGGAGGAAACGTAGTAGCTTGCGAGCACCAATACAAGGACAGGCGTACCACGGACGATGTCGGTGTAAGCCCGCACCGCAAACCGCAGCGCCGCACCGCCAAAGACCAGCGCCATGCCCACGAAGACACCGAGCACGGAGCCCGCGAGAATGGCTAGCAACGAGATCGACACCGACATGCCGAGGCCGCTCATGATGACGTATCGGGCGGTCCAGAGTTGATCGAGAAAGGACTGAGACATCGGCTTACCTCGGCAGAGCCAACCGGCGCTCGACAAAGCGCAACAGAGCGGCGATGAGGAAACAGGTCGCGACGTAAAGGGCGGACGTGATCATCCAGGTCTCGATGACGCGGAAGCTCTCAACGTTGATCTTGCGCGCGGCAAAGGTCAGTTCCGGCACGGCGATGGCGGCGGCGAGAGACGTATCCTTGAACAGAGAGATCACGGTTGAGGACAATGACGGCAGCACGTTTCGCACCATCAACGGCGCTATGATGGAGGTGCGGATCTGCATTGACGTCAGGCCGATGGCGAGGCCGGCTTCCGTCAGGCCCTTTGGGATCGATAGGAGCCCAGCGCGAAACACCTCAGCCAGATACGCGCCCGAATAGACCGACAGCACCAGCACGAAGCTTTTGATTTTGTCGAGGCGGAAGCCCATCTGCGGCAGCGCGAAGTAGGCAAAGAGCACGAGGACGAGGATTGGCAGATTCCGCAGCACCGTGACGTAGAGCCGCGCTGGCACAACTGCGAAACGGTTCTTCGAAATCAGCGCGAAGGCCAGGACAAGGCCTATCGCCGCACCAATCAAGATAGAGGTCACCGCGAGACCGAGACTGAGCATCAGGCCATGCAGAAGGAAATCGAAGTTGCGCCACACGGCGCCGAAATTCAGCGTGTAACCCATGGCGTGCCACCCTTCTAGACTGGCGGAGCGGGAGATGCTCCCGCTCCGCGGCCCTTACTTGTATTCGACCGGGAAACCGATCTGCGGCTGGGGCAGATCTTTGCCGAACCAAGTCTTGAACGACTTGGCGTAGGCATCGAACTCCACACCCGTCATGGCTTCGTGCAAGGCGGTGTTGACGAAGTTCAACCAGTCCTGATCACCACGCTTGACAGCGCAGGAATAGCTCTGCGGATTCCAGCCGTAACCTGCATCCTTATAGCGGCCCGGGTTCTGCGTCATGTGCCAGGCGAGCGACGACTGGTCGGTGGCAACCGCATCCGCGCGGCCGGATTCCAGCGCCTGATAGATCAGGTCCACGGAGTCGTACTGGTCGACCGTCGCTTGTGGCAGAGCGGCATGCACCATGGACTCGGCATAGACGTTCTGGAGAACCGAAACAGTGACTGACGAACCGGCGGCCTTGAGAGAGGCATAGTCAGAATACTTACCATCGGCCTTCAGCATCAAGCCGACACCTTCGCGGTAATAGGGAATGGTAAAGGCGACCTGCTGCGCACGCTCGCCCGTCACGGTCATGAACTGGCAGGTGATATCGACCTTGTTCGTGGTGATATTCGGGATACGCGCGTCGGAGGACTGATTCACGAACTCGATCTTGTTGGGATCGCCGAAAAGCGCCTTGGCAATGATGCGGCCCATATCGATGTCGAAGCCCTGGAGCTTGTCGTCCGCACTTTTGAAATGCCACGGCGCATTGGTGCTGCCGGTACCGAGCACAAGCCTACCACGCTTCAGCACCTCATCGAGCTTGCTGGTTTGGGCCAGGGCTGGAGCGGACGCGAGGAGGGTGGCAGTCGCCAGCATCAAGCCGGCACGAAGTGAAATGGTCATGATGTTCCCTCAAATTCTTCTGATGTCCAATATATTGGACACCTGTCCGCAACATTGGATAGATCGATCAAGCGGGATGACGGACGCCTTGTCAAGACACATTGCTGCAAAAAGCAGTTAAGCACGGCTGAGGCTTCAGCATCGCGGCCTTGCAGCTGCAGCCTGATAGAAAATTTCTCTATGTGGTCATTGAGGCAGAGGGGGATCGAACGGCACCGTCAAGTTACCAGCAAGGGCCGCGACGATCCAAGGTTCATTTCTGGATCAGGCGAGCGTCGCAGCGCCGTGAGCCTGGATCTTGAACGGTCCTGCAGCCGGCTTTCGGCATCACACGACAGGATGGCTTCCCGATTGGTCTGGCTGCCATCGATGACGATCCGCTCGGGGCGGCCGTGGCGCTTGAGCGCCTGACGCAGAAACCTCTTGTCGGCCGTGAGATTGCGCTGCTCACTGAACCAGAATTCAACCGTGTCGCCGTTGCTGTCGACCGCCCGGTAAAGGTACATCCAGCGACCACTCACCTTGATGTATGTTTCGTCGACGTGCCACTTTCCGGTCACGGCTCGCTTGCGGGCATGGAAGCGCTTCAGAAGTTCGGGCGCGTACCGGACGACCCATCTGTGAATGGTCGCATGGTCGACCGAGATGCCGCGCTCAGCCATCATCTCCTCGAGGTTTCTCAGGCTCAGGCCGTAAGCCAGATACCACTGGACGCAGAGCAGGATCACCGAGGGATCAAAATTCCTGCCCTTGAACACCGATTCCTCCGCCCCTCAGACCTCCACCCCAGTAGCTGAAACTCTGAAACAAAAGGTTTGCGACAGAGCCGTCCCGGGTCATCGCCAATCGAAGATGGCCTGTGTGTTCAGCGGGCTTGCGTATCCATAAGCCTGTGCGGGGCGTAGGGCCTCGGAGCGCTGCGGCTGACGGCCGGAGTAGTCTGCTCCCACCGACGGTTCAGCATACTGGGCCTTGGGCCGCTCCCGCTTCACCGTCCGTGCGGAGGGTTGCCGCGGCTCGTCTCCCTTGATCACGATCTTTGTGTTCCGCATGCCCTCACTGCGAACCAGGGCGAACAGCTTCGCCGCGTTCGCCGGCGCAAGGCGCACGCAGCCGTGCGAAGCGGGCCGGCCAAGGCTGCGGGTGGCGTTGCTGCCATGGATCGCATGGCCCCGGTGCGTGAAGAAGATCGAGTGCGGCATGGGCGAGTTGTCCCACTCCTTGGAGGCATGGTCCTTCACCAGACGGGATGGCCCGAAGGTGCCAACCGGCGTCTCATACCCGGCCTTGCCGGTCGACACCGACCAAGCGTAGCGCGGCTGGCCATCCACGGAGACCGACATGCGTTGAGTGGTCTTGTCGACGGTGATCAGCACATCGGCCCTCGCCCAACTGGCTCCGAGGGTGAGAGCGCCCAGCAAGGATGCGGCAAGCAGACCGACACGACGCATAGAGAAAAGTCCTCTGGGATAGGAATACAAGGCGACATTCCTACAGACGCCCGGTCAGGACCGCGGTTCCGCGGGTCAATCCGATCTCACGGAACTGTGTGGACGTGCTTCAAGACAGAGGACGAGGGCCGCCAGCCGAATGTTGGGATCTCTTTGGGGCTGGGTCTCCCTGGCGTAGCGGGCATCCTACCTGGACCACGGAGCCCATGGATCAGGTGCCGCGACCAGGGTTGCTGGCTGGAACGTGCTCGGCTCGGGGGCAGGGTTTTCCATTCCGAAGCCAATCCTGGTGCGGTTCCTCCCCTCGGCCTTGGCCGTGTACAGAGCACGGTCCGCGCGGTAGAGGATCGAGCTGCGGTCATCGTGCGGCAGCGCCTCAGTCAGGCCCGCGCTGAAGGCGACAGGCCGACGGGTCGCGTGGTCAGGCAATACGGCGGCCGGGAAGCCGGCCCGCACCGCGTCGAGCCGACGGTCCGCGTCACTGAGCCGGACATCTGTCAGGAGCAGCAGGAACTCCTCGCCTCCGATCCGGCCAAGATGGCTTCCGGGGGCAGTCTCTCGCGGCAGGCCTGGGCGAAATGCTGGAGAACCACGTCGCCGGCATCGTGCCCATAGGTGTCGTTGATGTCCTTGAAGTGATCGATGTCGATGATGGCGACGCACAACCCTGAGCCGGACTGCCTGCTCGTCGCGAGCGCCTCGTCGAGCAGTTCCATGATGTAGCGGCGATTCGGCAACCCGGTGAGAGCATCCGTGCGCGAAGCCAGGAGCGCCGCCTCGTGCGCCTGGCGCAGGGACTTCTCGTTGTGCTTCAGCGCCGAGATGTCGGTCCCCACGGTCAGCACCCAGCCGTTCGGCAGCACCGTGTGCTCGATCCAGAACCAGCGTCCATCGATGAGGTCGGTTTCGAAGGATTTCCGGCGGGATGTCCTGCGCCGGGGAAGGGTCCTGGCGATCAGGGCCTCGACGTCTCCGCCGTCGACCCTCACCCCGAGCCCGTGCGCGGCACCGTACCGGAGGATGTCGGCGCCCCTCGTAACCGACCAGGAACATGCCCCGATAGGTCTTATTCGCGTAGCGCAGGCGGTCCTCGGCATCGTAGATGGAAACGGCCTGCCCGCTCTCGGTCAGCGCCTCCATGAGGTTGCTGAGCGCTTCGTCATCGGGCTCTGAAGGGAACGACTGCATCTGGAAGGCTGGAACTCCGGAAGGACTTTTGGCCTTCTACACGCAGAAGACGCAGGACGGCCAGCCCGAGCAAAATCCTCGGTGCCCAAAGAACCGGCTTCCAGTCGGCCGCTCACCACATTGGGGGTTGCCGGGACCCGCGAACGGCGCGAACCTTGCTGCGTCAATTCCGGAGGGACAAGCCATGAGAAAGCTCACCCTGGCCATCGCCGTCTCGGCAGGGTTCGCCGCCACCCCCGTCCTCGCCTGCCCGATGCACCAGGCTGCGGCCCAGACCACGGGTTCGACCGCAGCGGCCAGTCCGATGATGTGCGCCACGCCGACGGCCACGGCCCAAGCCCGGCAACCGGGCGAGACGACCCAGCCCGCGCAGCCGGGCCAGTCTATGGGCGGCATGTGCCCGTGCTGCCGGAACATGGCCATGATGCAGCACCAGCCGCAGCAGCCCGGTGGCATGCAGGGCATGCCCGGGATGCGGACCATGCCCAGCATGCAGCAGGACACGCCCGCAAGTCCTCCGGCACCGCCCCCGGCTCCAGAAACGCCCAGGCCGAATTGATCCGGGTAGGCAGGGGCGCCAATCGGTGCCCCTCGGCCATCACGATCCCCGGATGGCCCTACGCAATTTCGAAAGGGCGGTGGCGACATCCTCGTGGTAGTCGATGAGGCTGACGAACCCACCCCCGGCATCGATCACGATCACCGATGCCGTGTGCTCCATCGTGTAGTCGCCGCCCTCAGTCGGTACCCTGCGGTACGAGATGCGGAAGGCCTTGGCGGCGGCGGCCAGCTCCTCCGGCGTGCCGGTGAGCGCGACGATCCGGGGGTCGACGCTTTCCAGGTAGGTCTTCAGCAGCTCGGGCGTGTCGCGCCCCGGATCGACGGTCACGAACCCGACGTTGAGGCGGTCGGCGTCGGGCCCGAGCTCCCTCAGGTGCTGGGTCATCCGGAACAGCGTCGTCGGGGCGTTGTCACATTAACTGATGGCGGACGCACTGAGGCAAATGCGTTCAACTGACGGGCTCACGCGGCAACGCAGGTTACAGACTTCCACGCCGCCGTGGCATTGAGGCG
>NZ_SPJX01000645.1 GCF_004458765.1 Microvirga pakistanensis
GGGCGTGCGCTTCCAGATCAACGCCCAGAACTGCGTGCACTGCAAGACCTGCGACATCAAGGATCCCAACCAGAACATCACCTGGACCACCCCCGAGGGCGGCGGCGGGCCAAACTACGTCAATATGTAATGGCCGGCGGCAGGGCGGACGTTCGCACGTTGTCGATGCTGTTGGTGTCCTCGCTGACGAGATTGGAAGCGATGGTGGAGCAGGTGGCAAAGCGCCCGTCGGCCGAGATCAAAGGGTTCGAGCCGGTGAGTATGCGGCTCATCGCTCCCGCTGCTTTCTCATCCGCTCTCTAAATGGCGGGCATAGCGGGGTGACGGATCGAGTTCATTCCTCACATATGGCAGCATCCGGTTGCCCCTGGGCCCAGGCGAGGATGTCGGTCAGGGGAACTCTGTAAGTGCTTCGGCCCATACGGTTTGACTCCAATACGGAGCTTAGCCAACGATCGAGCTGATTTCGGGGGTATGGGATGGTCGACTGGCGGCACGATTGACCTATCCAGCCATCTCTGACGCCGAAACAGCCGTGGCTAAAACTCTCTCACGCCACATAAATTCAGGACAAATCCGCTTGTTTGTTCTTTGCCGTCGGAGGCCTCGACTGACCCTTTCGCTTGCTGCCCGAGCGTTTGTGGACCAGCCAGCTCAGTCCCGAGACAAGAGCCGCAAGAACGACCCAACCCGTGCTGGGATAATCCCGAAAGCTGATGCGCTCTCTTATGCCAAGCTCGTCACCCTGAACAGGCTCGGGTTTGTCATCACTGTTGGACATTGAGGATCCCTCATCATGTAAGCCCTTATGTAGTGGCTCTCCCGCGATCTTAGGAGCGCGCAGCCAGCTCTGGACCGAAATGTCGGTGACACAGATAAAAATACTGAGTGGATCGTGCGGATAAATGTGGCCATCCTACCAGGCGACGGAACGGCATCATCGGCATTAGTGCCATGTCGGTGACGCAGCCCTTTTATGAGGCATGTTGCATTGCAAATAGGTCGAATGCGGCCGATATGAGCATTGGCTGATTTCAACGCGGCAGCGCTTTTCTTCCTCCCGGCGATGCCGTGTCGGCCGTTCCCTCTGGAAGGTTTTGACTCAATTGTCGGACCTCTACTTTAGCCGGGCCTTTGGCCCGGCTTTTTCTGTTCCGGTCCATCCCACCGGGGACTGCTTGTAATAGAATTAGGTTCAACATCATAGCGGTTTCAGCCACAGCTCTCGCATCTGTTGAAGCTCTTGACGGTACCGGATCTATCTCTACCAGGCCGCCCACGATCCAGCCGTTGCCGCCGCTGCCGTGCAGCGTGTCGTCGTCGGCACCGAGCACGATCGACTGATTGGCGCCGTCGCTATAGACAACCTGCGAACCTGCGCCTCCGGTGCTCGTCATCGGAATGTCCGGCATGTGCAGTCGATCACGATCGTAGCGCTGTCGGAGGCGGAACAGGTATTGCCAGTCCGGTCGATGGCTCTGGCGACGAATGTATGCGTGCCTTCGAGCAGCGTGCCGATGGTCACAGATCAGCTGCCGGCGCCGGCAGCCGTGGTGGTTGCGGTCACATTAGTGTTGCACAGCGGGATCGTTGCGCCCGGAGGAATGTGTTTCCGCGCCTAGCCCGGAGGAGGTATTTGCCCTCTCGGGTGAAACTCTATGGGGGTATATTCGCTCGCATCCCCTTCGCGAAATAGTCTATGAGCAAGCAGGGCTGGAAGGCGTTCATTGACGTAACAGGTTCCGCAATTCATACTTCTGCGATCGTCTAGCACGCTGTTAAATTGTAGATTGCTTTTGTTGGAGCGATACAGCTCTCGCGTAACCAAGACATGCCGACGTATCAAGCCGCTGGTACTCACCTGAGTTTTCTCAGGTCGATGTGTATGTGCATTTTCGCGCGTCGACGTACAGTTCATCACTGAAAATAGGGTGGTTCATAGCCACTACCCGCCTATGTCGGCGGCGGTCAGACGTGGCGAATCGAGAGGTTCAAACATGACAAAGCATGTGAAACCGGAAGTCATCGTCGACGTAAATATTCAGCCCGGCCACGGTAAAGCCGGTCGTCATCCAACCAAGGATTTTCTTGATACACTTTCGGGGCACAAGGATCCCGGCATGTTTGGCCGGATGTTCCCCAAGCTCAAGCCTCTTTCTGTGCCAGATAAGGCGCTTGAGGAGCTTGCCGACGCGATGATGGACGATGATGATCCTTCGATGGACAATCCAAATGTTCCAGCCGGTTTCACCTATCTGGGCCAATTCGTCGACCACGACATCACCCTCGACCTGACATCCCTTTCCGAGAAGGAGAAGGATCCTCTCGCCACTGAGAACTTCCGCACACCGAGCCTTGACCTGGACTGCATTTATGGACTGGGCCCGGATGGAAGTCCGCAACTCTACGCACGCAATCCCAAGGAGACCAGCAAGCACGGCCCCAAGTTCCTTCTCGGGAGGTGCATCGATATCGGCGGAGACCCGCCCGGAGAATTCCGGAATGACCTGCCGCGCAGTCCTGAAGGTTTCGCGCTGATCGGCGATCACAGGAACGATGAGAATCTGCTGGTCGCCCAAACCCATCTCGCATTCCTGAAGTTCCACAACAAGGTTGTAGACATGCTGTCGGAAGACTCTAATCCGCCAGCAGATCTTTTCGCTGAGGCACGCAAGATCGTGACGTGGCATTACCAGTGGATGGTGCTGCACGACTTTGTCGAGCGGCTCACCGAACCCGGCATCGTGGACCGAGTTCTCGAGGAGGGGCGCAAATTCTATCGATTCAAGCGGGTTCCATACATGCCTGTCGAGTTCTCCGCCGCTGCTTACCGACTCGGCCACAGCATGGTCCGGCAGAGATATAGCCACAACCGCATCTTCGACGACTTCCGGTTCCCGATCGGTTTCAAGCTGCTGTTCGACTTCTCGGGACTTTCGGGTGGCATCATCGGCGATCTGGCTCCCAATCCACACCCAGCAGGCGGGCCTCCGACTCCGGTATCGCACCTGCCGAACAACTGGATCATCGATTGGCGTCGGTTCTACGACTTCAAAACCGACGCGGCATCAATCCAGAATTTCCGCCTGAACCATGCGCGCCGTCTCGATCCTATGCTGGCGAAGGAGCTTCATGATCTTCCCGGTGGAGGTGGCAATCTGGCCGAGCGCAACCTGAAACGTGGCGTGAGGCTCGGCCTTCCCTCGGGCCAGGATATCGCTGAGGCGATGAGGATCAAGAATCCGCTCACGCCTGATGAGATCGCCACCGGGCCAGACGGCGATATCGCCAAAAAACATGGGCTGCACAAGAAAACGCCCCTTTGGTACTACATCCTCAAGGAAGCCCAGGTGCGCTGCAACGGCGAACGCCTTGGGCCCGTGGGCGCACGCATCGTGGCTGAGGTTTTCATCGGACTCGTTCACGGAGACCACCAGTCTTACCTGTGGATGGCCAAGGACTGGAAACCAACTCTTCCGTCCCGGAAAAAAGGCACTTTCTACATGACAGACCTGCTGAATCTTGTTGGGGAGGTGAGTCCGGTCGACAACATCAGCACAGTCAGTTCCTGATCGAGCCATAGATCGTGATGTGACCTGACTATGAACGGCGGTTCTGCCGTAAGCCATTTGTTTCGGGCCTCCATGGGCTCGGCTCGAAGTCTCAGTGGCGCAGGGTGCCACGTTCAACGGCAGGCCGCTTGATCGGCCCGTGATCCAGCCTGTCTCCTGAGACCGGATCAGGCTGCCCTTCGGAAGTGATCTACTGTGTACCGGGGGGCTGGATAAACGGCACATCCAAAGGCACAGCAGGAGGCTCTCCCTCTGGGGCATCACTCTCGGATGGATTCAAGGGATCAAGCGGCGGAATGTCAGGTGCAGGCTCAGGCGCAGGATTTTCCGTCGGAGGCAGCGGCGGAATGTCAGGCTCTGGCATATCGGACATGGATCATCTCATCCGTTGATCTGTCCTATGGCAAAGCATCGACAGGCACAAAGTGTTCCACATGCGTGGGTGGACGAGTTGCGGACCCATATCGGGAGGAGTGGCAGAAGCCTGTCGCCGTTCAGGCAGCCTGCCATTCGGCTGATCCGACCGGGACCGTGATGGTGCAGCACACCCCCTCACGCTTGAACCGGATGTCGAGGTACCCGCCGAACTCCTGGGTAATCGCCTGCCGCAGCAAGCGTGAGCCGAACCCAGGACGCGGCGATGCCTCCACCGGAGGTCCACCGAGCTCGGACCAGGCGATCGCCAGGGTGACATCATTGCCGTGTCCATTGATCGTCCAGTCAGTATGCACCCGACCGGAAGCGTATGACAGGGCGCCGTATTTGGTGTCATTGGTGGCGAGCTCGTGGAAAGCCATTCCCAACACCACTGCCGGCTTGGCGGTCAGATGGATTGTAGGTCCGCTTAACCGTCTTTGTGCGTGAACTGGCTCTCAGCATGACCATCAACCGTCTCAGAAACATCGTGACCGCGCGAGCAAGCCGCAGCCCCGATCAGGTTAGGCCGCCTCCCGTTGACCTTCGCTCCTCACTGATGATCGATCGGATCTTCTGCGCGAGCGCATCGACGGCGAAGGGCTTGGTGATCATCTGCATGCCAGCATCCAGAAAGCCTGCGGCCAAAGTCGCATTCTCCGCATAGCCCGTAATGAAGAGAACCTTGAGATCTGGACGCTTTTCGCGGGCCGCGTCCGCCAGTTGGCGACCGTTCAGTCCGGGGAGGCCCACATCGGTGACGAGGAGGTCGATCCGCCGTCTGGATTGCAGGAGCTTCAACCCTTCAGGGCCGTCAGCAGCCTCCAGGGTGCGGTATCCAAGATCTTCCAGTACTTCAATGATGAGGCTGCGCACAACGGGTTCATCCTCAACCACCAGGACCGTCTCGCCGGACTCCGCTCGCGGCGCCTCAGCCAATGTGGCAGCTTCGATTTCGGCTTCCGTGTCTCCGCGATAACGCGGCAGGTAGATCTTGATCGTCGTGCCCTGGTCTACCTCGCTGTAGATCTTAGCATGACCTTCCGATTGTTTCGCAAAACCGTACACCATGGACAGGCCCAGCCCGGTGCCTTGCCCGATCGGCTTGGTCGTGAAGAACGGGTCGAAGGCGCGCTCGATCACGTCGGGCGGCATGCCGGTTCCAGTGTCCGTCACGCAGATGCAGATGTATTGCCCAGGCTTCACATCCCGCTGAGCGGCGATATAGGCATCGTCCAAATGCGCGTTGCAGGTCTCGATCGTCAGTTTGCCGCCATCCGGCATCGCGTCGCGCGCGTTGATGACGAGGTTGAGCAGCGCGCTTTCCAGTTGGTTCGGGTCGCACAAGGTCGGCCAGAGGCCACCTGCCAGCACGACCTCAAGGGTGACGGTCTCGCCGACCGTGCGTCGGAAAAGATCCTCCAGGGAGGCCACCAACGCGTTGGCTTGGACAGGCCTGGGGTCGAGCGGCTGCCTGCGGGCAAAGGCCAGCAGGCGGTGCGTCAAGGCGGATGCACGATTGGCGGACGTCGTCGCCGCCGTCATGTAGCGGTCCACTGTATCCAGCCGCCCCTGAGAGAGTCGGGTCCGAAGCATGTCGAGGGAGCCCACGATCCCGGTCAGCAGATTGTTGAAGTCGTGGGCAATGCCGCCGGTGAGCTGTCCCACCGCTTCCATCTTCTGCGACTGACGCAGTGCTTCTTCGGTTTGGCGTAGGGCTTCCGCGGCTTCTCTCTCGGCGGTGATGTCCCGTCCGATGGCATAGAACAGTCCCTCCTTGGGGACGGCTGTCCAGGAGATCAGGCGGTAACTTCCGTCCTTTGCCCGGAAACGGTTTTCGAAGCGATATGTCCGAGTGCCTTCATCAAGTCTCGACAACTCTGCGATGGACGCCTCGACATCATCAGGGTGGATCAATCCGAGGAAGTTGCGCGAGAGCAGTTCCTCCTCGGTCCAGCCTAGCATCGTCGTCCAGGCCGGGTTGACGGCAACCAGCGTTCCGTCCGCTCGGCACACGTCCATCAAATCGGTGCTCAAATGCCAGATCTGGTCCCTCTCGCGGGTGCGCTCCTCGACCTGGGCTTCGAGGTTCTCGTTCAGCTTGCGGAGCAGTTCCTGCGCCCGCTTCTGCTCGTCGATGTCGACGATGACGAGAATCGCCCCGATGATCTTACCCTCCTGGTTCCGGAGAGGCACGCTGCTGAACCGCGTCCATGTTTCCCTGCCATTCTCCGCCCGGTGCAGGAATTCGATGTCGGGTACGGTTTCTCCCCGAAGAGCTCGTGGGGCGGGAAACTCGTGGGCGGATAGCTGTTTACCGTTTTCGTCCCAAGCGATCCACCTGTCCTCAGCATCGGGCAGGCGGGACGGAATGGTGCCGTCTGGAATGAACTCCCGAAATGCAGGATTTGAAAGGAGGGATTGGCCATCAGGGTCGATGAAGCACACACCGACAGGGAGGCTATCGATGAGTGTGACGAGGCGGGTGTGCTGGTCCCTGAGCAAAGCCTCATTTTCCTTGAGGCTCTGCTCGGCGACCTTGCGATCATGGATATCCTCAACGACGCCGTACCACCGGATGATTTCACCGTCTTCGCTTAGCCGCGGGTAGGCTCGCGCCCGCATCCAGCGATATTCACCCGTCGCGGCGATGCGGATGCGATACTCGACATCAAGGGCATCTCTTGAGGCGAGACTGCTGGAAAAGACCCCAAGTGCTGGCGCCACATCATCCGGGTGCATGGCATCGACCCAGCCGCTGCCATAAGGTTCGTCCGGGCCTTGTCCGGTCATCTCGAGCCAGCGGGTGGAGAAGGAGGTGATGTTCCCCTGCGGATCGCAGGTCCAGGGCACCTGCGGATTGAGCTCGACCGTATGGCGGTAGTGATCCTCGGCCTCCCGGATCCGCGCTTCGGCCTGCCTGCGCTCGGTGATGTCACGATAGAACACGGCCAGACCATCGGGAGCGGGATAGGCGCGGATCTCGATCCAAGCCTCATGGCCATCAGGCCAAGCATACCTGTTCTCGAACGTGACGGGCACCCGCTCGGCCATGGCCTTCTTGTATAACTGCCCGACGGGCGAGTTCTCCGTGTCCGGCCAGACCTCCCAGTGCGTCCGTCCGATGATCTCCTTCTCCAGGCGCGTCTCAAGCCGCAGTCCTGCCGTGTTGATCTGAAGAACGCGGAAATCCCGGTCGAGCAAGACAAACGCTTCATCCATCCCATCGAGCACGCCTTGTGCGCGCTCTTCGCTCTGACGCAAAGCCCGTTGGCCGAGAATTTTGTCTGTGGTTTCCGTGCAGGCGCAGAACATCCCGGCAATCACGCCGCTCTCGTTCCAGACCGGGTTGTAGGAGAAGCTGAACCAAGCCTCCTCCCGGTACCCGTTCCGTTCCATGGGAATCAGGAGGTCCTCGTGCCAACTCGACCGACCTGCGAGGGTCTCGTCGACGAGTGGTTTGATCTGCTCCCAGATGTCGGACCACACCTCTGCGAAGGGACGCCCGAGCGCACCCGGATGTTTGGCGCCGAAGATCGGAGCGTAGTCATCATTATAAAGGAAAGCGAGTTCCTGCCCCCAGGCGATGAACATCGCCTGCTTGGCGTTCAGCATCAGCCTCACCAAGGTGCGGAGGGATCCAGGCCAGGTCTCCGGCTGCCCCAAGGGGGAGGTTGACCAGTCGTGGGCGCGCATCCTGGCACCCATCTCTCCCCCACCGGAGAGGAAGTCGCGATCCATGGGTGCGGCTGCGCGCGTATCTCTATCGTGCATCGGGGTTCCGGGCATTAATCGGCTTGTTCGACCCATAGCCTGCGCCCATGAAGCGGCTGGCATGCAAAACTTTTAGGATGACCCCAGGGGCGAACAGAATAGACGTCATTGCTGGTCAGACTTGGCCGCAGGGGCCTTGGGACGGCGCGATCGGGGCATTCTGGCGTGTCGAATGAGAGCGGCAATAAACATGGGGTGGGTGACCGGCAGGCGATCTAGGGCAGAGGTCCGGCAATCTCAACGTGTATTTTGTCGCTGCTGGATTCCGGGCGAACAACGTTCTCGGCTGGATATTGATCCGCTGGCGCTGAATGGACCCTCCTGGTGGCTTATAGTCTCGGGGGGCCTTCACTCGGCCTGACGGGAAGCCATCGCTTGCCGAAGAACGGCCAAGATACGGGGATCATGCGACTGCGCCACGTTGAAGCGGAGGAACGACGTGGCCGTCTGAGAGACGCTGAATACGTTGCCAGGAGCAAGAACGACGTTGTCCTTCACGGCTCTGCGAGCAAGCGCAGCGGAGTCTTGTCCCTCCGGCAGGCGGCACCAGAGATAAAAGCCGCCGCGCGGCATGAGCCAGGGCCGGATGCCCAGGGGCTCCAGCCGCGTTGCCATTTCGTGGCGGGCTCGCGCAAGGCGCTGGCGCAATCCCTCCATGTGCTTGCGATAACCGCCCGAAGCGAGAACGTTGGCGATCAGCTCGGTCGTGACCGGGCTCGGTCCACCGAAACAAGTGGCAACCTGGAGATCAGCCAAGCCCTCGATCCAATCCGCTCGTGTGGCGATGTAGCCGCAGCGGATCGAGGCAGACAGCGTCTTCGAGAAGCTTCCGATCCGGATGACACGGTCGAGCCCGTCTAGCACCGCAAGGCGCGGCGAGGGTTCTGGCTCGAAATCGGCGAAGATGTCGTCCTCGACGATTGTCAGATTATGAGCCGAGGCCGCGTTCAAGAGCCTGTAGGCGGTCTGCGGCGAGAGAGTGGCGCCGGTCGGGTTATTGAGCGCGGAGTTGGTGATGTAAAGGCGCGGTCGCTCTGCAGTCAGGATCGTCTCGAAGGCGGCTACATCGGGACCGGATTGGGTATATGGCACGCCGACGATCCTGGCTTGATGCGCTCGAAGCAGCGCCTGAAAGTTGAAGTACCCCGGATCATCCACCACCACCGTGTCGCCGGGCCTCAGCAGGAAGCGGCAGACCAGGTCGATCGCCTGCGTCCCCGAACTTGTGAGTATGATCTGGTCGGGTGAAGCCTCGAGGCCTTCTTCGGCAAACCGGCGCAAGAGCAACCGACGCAGGAGAGGCGAGCCATGCGTGCTGCCGTAGTCGGAGAGAATTGCATCCTCGCCCCGTGCAACCGTCCGCAAAGCCTGGCGGAGCGCGGCATTCGGCATCCAATCCGCCGGGAGCCAGCCACACCCGGGCTTCATCACCATGGGATCGGCATCGAGCGACTGGCGCGAGATCCAGAACGGGTCAACGGCCCGCTCGCGTCTCGGCTCGGTCTCCGATACCATCAGCGGTGGCAAACTCCTGGCCGCGACATAGAAGCCGGAACCACGTCGGGCATAGATCAGGCCCTCGGCAGCAAGACGGTCATAGGCCTCAACGACCGTGGACGGCGATACGTCCATGGTCACGGCAAAGCTCCGGATCGAGGGCAGGCGATCGCCGGAAACGAGAGCTCGGCTTGAGATCCGCGTTCGAATCGCCGTCATGACCTCACCAATGCGCGTCTGTGCTTCGTTCCTCATTCCTGTTCCACCGATTGTATGGCAGCGCGTGCCCATACAGTTTCTAACAATTGTACTATACTGTCTCTGTTCGAGTCAGAAGTGGAATCCTAGGATGCCTTAGAAAGAGGGGTTCCATGGACCGAACAATGCGCGGGTGGGGCAGTGGCCTCGTGGGTGTCATCATCTTCAGCGGCTCGTTGCCGGCGACGCGGGTCGCCGTCGGGGACTTCTCGCCCTTGTTTCTGACGTCGGCGCGCGCGGTGATCGCCGCGCTGCTTGGAGCAGCCTTCCTTGTTCTCCTTCGTCAGGCGAAGCCGGGGCGTAGGGATCTCGCCTCGCTTGCGATGGTCGCGCTCGGTGTTGTCGTTGGTTTCCCGCTGCTGACGGCGCTCGCGCTTCAGCACATCACGTCGGCGCATTCCATCGTTTTCATTGGCCTCCTGCCGCTCGCGACCGCCATCTTCGGCGTCTTGCGCGGCGGCGAGCGGCCGAAATCTGTCTTCTGGCTGTTTTCGGGCTTCGGGGCGGCAACGGTTGCCGGATTTGCCCTTTTCAACAGTGGCTTAGGTTCTCTCACGGGCGATCTGCTGATGGTGGCCGCCGTCCTGCTTTGCGGTTTCGGCTATGCCGAGGGAGCTGCGCTCTCGCGAAGGGTCGGCGGCTGGCAGGTCATCTCTTGGGCCCTGCTCCTGTCGCTGCCCATGATGGCCACAGTCGCGTTGGTCACGATGCCCGAATCCTGGAGCGGGATCGGTGCTCCGGCTTGGCTCGGGCTCGCCTATGTTTCGGTTTTCAGCATGTTGATCGGCTTCGTTTTCTGGTATCGCGGCCTCGCGCTCGGTGGCATCGCAGGCGTCGGGCAGCTGCAACTGCTTCAGCCGTTCTTCGGCTTGGCGCTGGCAGGCCTGCTGCTCCATGAGCCGGTAGCCTGGACGATGATCGCGGCGACAGGCCTTGTTGTTCTTTTCGTGGCTGGAGCCAAGCGGTTCGCCTGAAGTTCCTGCCGGACTGCAGGTCATCTTCTTTCTTGCCATCCGGTTGAGCGTGTGCCCGAGCTTGGCCATCGAACCGGGGCAGGCCCCTGCCAGAGCCGTTTGAGTCAAGGGACAGCGCAGACGGTGTGCGCAAGTCGCGAGACTTCATCGAGGCAGGTAGCTGTCCTTGGACCCCTCTGCTGTGCCCTAGCTCGCTCACGGCACAGCCGCCCATCGGCATGCCCACAAGCCCCATGTCGTCTGACGACGCGAGTGGCTCACCCAAATATCAAACTGGCTGAAAACCGTAGAACGATCGTCTGAGCCTTTTGACGCTTGACACCGCATCCCGCTTTGCCCAGTCTATCCTGGCAGACGTCATACAACTACAATCCAGAGACACCGGTCAGCAAATGGGAGACCAGCATGCGTGTATCACCGATCCTCATCGCTCTTGCGATCGCAACCGCAGGCAGCACCGCTAACGGTGCTGAGTTGCTGGTCGCTACGGGTGGGGGCATCATTGCCCACGCAGAGCGTGAAGCGCTATTCAGTCCGGCCGAGAAGGAGCTCGGCATCAAGATCAAGGAAACGACGATTGACGGATTGCAGGACGTACGAGTCCAAGTGCAAAGCAACTCCGTGACCTGGGACATCTCACAGATGTCTCTCGAAGAATGCATGATGGCCTCCAAGGAAGGTCTTCTAGAGAAAATCGACACATCGATTGTGTCGACTGAAGGATTCGACAAGAATGTCGTGACCGAATATTGTATCCCGGCCTATTATTACTCGACAGTGATCGCCTCCGCCTCAAACCTGAAGCAGGCGAAGAGCTGGGCCGACTTCTTCGATGCTGAGAACTTCCCGGGTGACCGATCGATCTACAACTCCCCTCGGTATAATCTCGAAGCTGCCCTTCTTGCGGACGGCGTTCCCGCCGACAAGCTCTATCCCCTCGATCTCGACCGGGCATTTCGCAAGCTGGAGGCTCTCAAGCCGCACATCACGGTGTGGTGGCAGTCAGGCGCCCAGTCGGCTCAGCTTCTGAAGGATGGCGAGGTTGACTACATCGGCATGTGGAATGGTCGCGCTGCTGCCGCGATCAAGGATGGCGCAAAGGCCACGTTCACATTCAACCAGGCGATTCTGAGCGCGGATTGCTTCGTCATTCTGAAAGGTGCCCCGAACAAGGAGCTCGCTCAGAAAGCTCTCGCCATTTTCTTCGCGCCAGGTCCTCAGGCTCACCTTCCGCTCTATGTCGATTACGGTCCGGCCAACGCAAAGGCCTTCAGCGTCGCCGGCGTCCTCTCCGATGCGGACAAGGCGCGTGTGAATACGTCCCCCGAGAACAAGAAGACCCAGGTTGTCCAGAGTGAGGCTTGGTGGGGCGAGCACGGGCAAGAGGCGGTAGAGCGTTGGGAGAACTTCCGCCAGCGGTAAGTCCAGAGGCTGCAAAAGCGGCCTCTCCACCTTCCTCCCTCGTTGAAAGGACTCGCTGCGCACAATGCCGTCTTCCATTGAAATTTCTGATCTAACGAAGCGCTATGGCCAGTTCGTGTCGCTGGACAACGTCTCCCTTAGCGTCAGCGCGGGCGAGTTCTTGACGCTCCTGGGACCCTCCGGCTCGGGAAAAACAACGCTGCTCATGAGCATTGCGGGTTTCACCCGACCGGATGCCGGAAGTATCCGCATCGACAATAAAGAAATCGTGGCGCTCCCCCCGCACAAGCGGAACATCGGCATGGTCTTCCAAAACTATGCTCTGTTCCCCCACATGACGGTCGCCGAAAACGTTGGATACCCGCTGAAGCTGCGCGGCGTCGGCAAAGCAGAGCGGGATCAACGCATTACGGCTGCGCTCGCGGCCGTTCAGATGGACAGGTTCGCCTCGCGAAACGTTGCTCAGCTCTCGGGTGGTCAGCGGCAGCGCGTAGCCGTCGCCCGCGCCATCGTATTCGAGCCGAACATCATTCTCATGGATGAGCCCCTGTCTGCACTCGACAAGAAGCTGAGGGAGGAGATGCAGGTCGAGCTGAAGCACCTGCAGGTGCGCCTCGGAAGGACGGTGGTCTACGTCACGCACGACCAGAAAGAGGCGCTGACGATGTCGGACCGTATTGCTGTAATGCGTGCGGGCAAGATAGAGCAGATCGCCACGCCCAAGGATATCTACGAGGCTCCCGCCTCCAAGTTCGTGGCGGATTTCATCGGTGACTCCGACTTTGTTCCGGCATCCGTCGTGCTCTCCACCGGCGACCATGCGCTTGCGCGAAACTTTCTTCAAGCAAAGTTGGGGAGCCTTCGCGACCCGATCTTCGTTCTTAGGCCCGAAAAGATCGAGATCGACACAGGAGCCGATGTGAGCCATGGCGCTCTCAGGCTATCGGGAACTGTGCAGGAGGTCTTGTACCAGGGCAACGCCCTGGTGGCCTATATCGCGCTCGAAAGCGGTCAAGTTATCCGGCTGCAGCGTGGCACTCGCACCAGCATCATGGAGTCTTTCCCTCAGGCGGGAAGCCCGGTCAGGATCCTGGTCCACGAGAAGGATATCTGCATCGTCGAGCAGGAGGAACTCGCGCGATGACGGCCGGTGTCAACAGTGCAATTCTCGCGAGTGTCGATGCTTCGGAGAAGCGTCAGTCTCACCTGCTGCTGTTTCCCGCGATTGCCGTCGTAAGCCTTGCGATTGCGCCGTTTCTCTGGCTCGGGGCTCTGTCGTTCGTGGCCGACGGCCAGATCTCCCTTGAGCATTATGCCCGAATGCTCGCGAATCCGAGCTATATCACCACATTCGTAACAACCCTTCAGATGAGCGCTGTTGTTACCGCCTTCGTGGTGCTTCTCGGATTTCCGGCAGCTTACGCGATTTCATTGCTTCCGCACCGACTAGCGACAGCGGCTCTCACGCTGGTGGCAATTCCGTTCTGGACCTCGCTTCTGGTTCGCACCTATGCCTGGATGGTTCTGCTGCAGCGAAATGGCCTGATCAATACCTGGGCCATCGAGCTTGGTCTCGTCGAGCGGCCGATGCGGCTGGCCAACAGCTTTCTTGGAACGTCCATCGGTATGATCCATATCATGCTGCCGCTCTTCATTTTCACACTCTACGGAACGGTCAAGGCGATTGACCGCACGCTCCTTCGGGCGGCCGCGAACCTCGGCGCATCGCCGATCCGGACCTTCATGACCGTCTTCTTGCCGTTATCGCTGCCGGGCGTCGTCACCGGCGCGATGCTGACCTTCATCATCTGTCTCGGCTTCTACGTGACCCCACAGTTGCTGGGCGGCGGCAACGTCACGACGATTCCGATGCGCGTACAGCAGAATATCCTGATCTATAGCGACTGGGGAGCTGCGAGCGCGTTGGGTGTCGTGCTGATCGTTATCGTCGCGCTCGTGATGCTGACGTTGAGAGCTGTCGTCGGAAAACGGGGGTAGACGTGAGCGAGACCGAATTCATTCCCACAACTCGGCGGATCTGGCTGTTCGTTCTGCTCGGCCTGATCTTGGTTTTTCTATTCATTCCGGTTTTGATTGTCGTCCCTATGAGCTTCTCGGCGTCAAACTATCTGCAGTTTCCGCCATCCGAACTGTCGCTGAGGTGGTATAGCAGCTTCTTCAACTCTACGGAGTGGATGTCCGCGACACGAACCTCCATGATCGCTGCAATCGGAACGACGATCCTGGCCACTCCGGTCGGCGTAGCGGCGGCAGTCTCTCTGCGTAATCGGACAGGGATGTCTGCCGGAATGACCTACGGCTACCTGTTGTCCACGCAGATCGTTCCCGTCATCCTGATTGGCATCGGGATCTTCTTTGTCTACTCCAAGATCGGAATTGTGAATTCCCTTCTCGGTATCATCCTTGCTCACTCGACGCTTGCCGTTCCATTCGTCGTGGCCACATGTCTCTCTGGACTTCGGCAGTTCGACAGAACGCAGGAACAGGCCGCGCAGAACCTCGGTGCTCATCCTTTTCGTGCCTTCTGGGACATTACGCTTCCGCAGATTCGGATTCCGGTTGCCGCCGGCGCTCTCTTCGCGTTCATCACTTCCCTCGACGAGGTCGTCATAGGGTTGTTTATCTCCGGCGGTGACAACACAGTTCTGACCAAGCGGATGTTCATGCAATTGCGAGACCAACTTGATCCGACGATCGCGGCCATTTCCTCGCTTCTGATTGCTATGAGCCTCGTTGCCGTCGGGTTCTTCCTTCTGTCACAGCGCGGGGAAAAACCCTAGGGACCGGATGATCTCCGTAGCACGTACCGGCTCCCACTTATGCATTGAAAGTACTCTCATGTCCGTTCTCGCTGCTGATATGCGTACCACTTCCTACTGGCTGGATGGAATCCCTGAGGAGCCGTTACTCCAGGGCGAAACGCCGAACCGTGTGGACGTGGCAATCGTCGGGGCGGGCTATACAGGTCTGAGTGCCGCTCTCGAACTGGCCCGATCCGGACGTTCCGTAGCGGTCTTCGACTCCGAGCGTCCCGGTTATGGATGCAGCACACGGAACGGCGGCCAGGTATCGCCTCATATGAAGCCAAGCATGGTCGCTCTCGCGCGCCGGGCCGGCGACAAGAAAGCATTCGCCGTCCGCAAGACCGGCTACGATGCCTATGAGTACCTAGGCGAATTCATCCGCGCGGAGGGGCTTGAGTGCGACTTCGAAAGGTCCGGGCATTTCCTCGGCGCGCACACACCGGGAGCATACGAGGCGATCGCTCGCAGCGAACCTGAGGACGTTCGTCAGTTCGGCTACGAAGCCTACGCGATCCCACGGTCGGATCAGCACTCTGAGGTTGGGACTGACGCCTTCTTTGGCGGAGTCGTCTATCCGCAATGGGCGAAGATCGACCCAGCACGGTATCATCATGGCCTCCTGACAAGAGCGAACGATGCCGGCGCTCTCGTTTTCGGAAACAGCCATGTCGAATCCATTCAAAGGGACGGTAAGGGCTTCCATCTGCGGATCGGATCGGCGCAAGTCCACGCGCGCGACGTTCTGGTCGCGACAAACGGCTATACCGGGCCTTCAACCCCCTGGATGCGCAGACGAGTCATCCCAATCGGGAGCTTCATCATCGCCACGGAACCGCAGCCCGAGTCGCTGATCCGTCGATTGTCGCCAAAGGATCGAATGATCTCTGAGACCCGCAAGGTCGTCTATTACTATCGTGCGTCGCCGGATCGCCGGCGGATCCTTTTCGGAGGCCGCGTTTCCATCGGCGACGCGACGAGCGAGTATAGCGCTCCCCGTCTGCACGCCGCGATGACGCGCGTATTTCCTGAGCTTTCCGGGGCAAAAGTGAGCCACTGCTGGTACGGTTTTGTCGCCTATACCTTCGATGAGCTTCCTCACATTGGATCACATGACGACGTCCATTATGCAATGGGGTACTGCGGCACCGGCATCGCGATGGCCACCTATCTTGGCATGAAATCGGCGTTGAAGATCCTTGGAAGGCCGCAAGGAGCAACGGCACTGGATGATCTGCCGTTTCAAACCCGGCCAGGCTACTTCGGAAAACCCTGGTTCCTGGCTCCCTCCATCCTCTACTACAAGATGCGTGACGCCATGATGCGATGAATGGCCCAAGGAACGAGAAGCTGCCCGGCTCCGCATGCTTGGCAGGTCACAGGTCGCAACTCGCAAGTCTCAACGGCAAATCGTTGAGCTCAGGAAAGGCATTTCGATGTTCCCAAGTCTCAACGGACCCGAGCTGTTAGCCCGTGATCTTGGAGATTTCAGCCCCAAGCCCACGACGGTCACGCCGGGACAGGTTGAGGCGAGCGCACTTCTCTGGCGTTCAGCCGACGGTCAGGTGTCGATGGGACTATGGGAGTGCACCGAAGGGCGATTCACCGCACGCAGGGACGAGGGAAACGAGATCTGCCATATTCTGCGCGGGCGGGTGACCCTCATCCATCCTGATAGTCGTGAGACGGATCATGGTCCCGGAGACCTATTTGTCCTGCCACAGGGATGGGTAGGGTCTTGGGTGATCCACGAGAGGACACGTAAGATTTATACGTTCCAAACCGTCACCGCTTGATACGAGGGCCTTTTGCGGCGCGATCCGCAAGGCCGATTGGCGTCACGATCATGCGACATGACCGTCGCGACGATTGATCCTCCAGCACTGAATACGACAGGAGGGCGGTCGATCTCCCAAGAGGAACGGCCGAAACAGTCGTAGATTCATAGCAGAAGGAAAAGGCCGTCCTGCGTGCATTGTGGTGCTCGGCACGACCGGCTCGTGCCAAGCTCCTGGGTGACATGCTTTCTCTCCTTGCAAAACAGGGCCCGCAGTTGCAATCGACGTGCATATCGTAAGAGCGGTCTGCCCAGCGACCGCTCCCCATCGTCCGAAGGCAGTCGCGTCTTCTTTCGAGACGCAACGCATCCGAACGTACCTGCATAAGAAATCGAATCCGCATCAAGCGCTCCCATGAACGGATGCCCTGATACCTCTGCACCATCATGAAAGCTGCGCGTGTTCGAATAATACACAGGATGTGTCTCAGACTCACGATTGACAGAAGACCGCGCATATCGTCTGCTGTCAGTTGTCAGATGACATATTCGGTCTGTAAGCACGAGGGCTCCTCATGATCACCGATCTTCGTCTTTCGCACTGTGCAGCCTCCCACGTGCACTATCCGTTCAGGTGTCTCGTTGCGTGGCATTCCTCCTGCAGGCTGGGAAGCAAGGCGTCGGTCACTCACCCGACCGATGCGGATCGAGGTGCCCATTACGAACAGCGTCCGGACATGGAGGGGGGATTCTGAGCATGGAGCTACCTGCGCTTAGAAAGCGTGAGATCTGCGTCATCGGCAACCTAAACGTCGATCTGTTGATCCGCGGGATGACATCCCTGCCCGAGTGGGGCCGTGAGGTTGTCGGAACCAGCCATCACGCCTTTCCGTCCGGGCAAGCCGGGTATCTCGCACTTGGTCTTGCGGCGTTGGAAGTGCCGGTGTCGGTGGTTGGGGTGGTCGGAGACGACGAAGCGGGCACCGGGATTGTTCGTGCATTGACCGACGCCCATGTGGATGCGACTGGAATCTCCAAGCTGAATGGGGAGCAGACGGGTCTGACGATTGCTCTCGTCAGGCCTGACGGTGAGCGCGCCTTCGTGTCGAACATCGGCTGCTCTGGATCTTTTTCTCCTGAGTTGGTGCAGCGGTCGGCTCATGTGATCGCCAGGGCCGGGCTCGTCGCCGTCGTTGGACTGTTCATGATCCCGAACCTCCCGATCACCCGTGTCCGCGAACTCTTTGCACAATGTCGACGTCGCGGCCAGCAAACCATGCTCGATACCGGGTGGGACCCCAAGGATTGGGGATCCCAAACACTTGACGATGTAAAAGCTCTTCTCTCCGAGGTGGATCTCTTCCTTCCCAACCTCGATGAGGCTCAGGCGATCACCGGCGAACACGATCCTGACGCTGCGCTGCGCGCCTTGTCGTCTCTCTGCGCCGGTTCCGTTATCATCAAATGCGGATCTGAAGGGAGTATTGCTCAACACGACGATGCAATCCTGAGACATCCGGCGTACGCCGTCACAGTGATTGACGCGGTCGGGGCAGGGGACTCGTTCGATGCAGGTCTCCTGGCAGCTCTTGCTGATGGCGGGACAATGGACGGGGCGATCCGACGTGCCCATGCATTCGCGGCTCTTTATGTTTCGAGAGAGTCCAACCGTTACGCCTGCCGAGCTGAGGTCGATACGTTTCTCGCAGACCAGCATCGTTCATTCGTGGAATCGGAGTAGAGGAATGACAGTCATTGATTTCCGCACATATCCTGTGCAGGTGAGGGAGCTGTACGAGCAGTCTCCCGGACTACGTGAGCCAGTCCGCAATATATTCGGATTCTATTGTTCGGCGCAGCCACTCTCTACTTTGATAAGGCAGCTTGATGAGGCGGGTGTCGACAAAGCTGTCCTTTCGACACTCGACTGCACAACGGCCCACGGCGCATCTGTCATACCCAACGAAAACATCGCGCGACTTGTCAGGACATCGGACCGCCTCATCGGCTTTGGATCGGTGGACCCGTCTGATTCCAACGCTTCGTCTGAACTCCGGGACGTAGTCAGGCAGTTCGACCTGAAGGGCCTCAATCTCGATCCTGCCCTTCAGCGTTTCTCCGTGAGGGACGAGAAAGTCTTTCCTGTTTACGCGGCAGCCGAGGATCTCGGCATTCCTGTCACGTTCCAAATGGGGCTAAACTGGGCGCCGCTGGCCCGCACGGGAGACGCTCGCCCGATAGACATCGAGGTCGTGGCGGACACCTTCCCCACGCTGCCAATCCTGATTGCTCACTGCGGTTGGCCCTGGGTGTATGAGGCGCTCGCCTTGGCCATCAAGTATCCAAATGTGCACCTCGACACCGCGGTACTCTACGGGGGGCGCCCGGAGTCAACTGTCAGAACGGTATTTGCCGAGCAGATCGGGCTCGACGTCGTTGAATCAAGCCTGAGGGAGAAGGTGATCTTCGCATCGGATTATCCGCGCGTGGATCCCAAGCGCGTCGTTCGCGCCGTGAAGATGCTGGGTTTGAGACCCGTGACGGAGAAGAAGATCCTCGGCGGAAATGCTGCTTCCCTGCTGAACTGGAAAGGCAAGCCATGAAATCGGTTGTTACACGTCTCGGGATTGAAACCAATCGCGACACTGAGGTGATCAATATCACGGACCGCGTAAGGGAGGCAGTGCAATCGAGCGGGGTCGTCAACGGTGTTGTGTACATCACCACGATGCACACGACCTCTGGAATCATCGTCAATGAAGGCTTGCCGGATGTTGAGGATGATCTCGTCGAAATGCTGCAGCGGCTGACACCGGAAATCGGCGACTATCGCCACCAACGGTTTCTGCCAAGCGACGGCCAGATGGCTGTCAACTCCGTATCCCACCAGCGGAGCCTCCTTGCGGGTATGCAGGTCTGCTTCCCCATTCAGGACGCCGCGATGGTGATGGGATCCCGGCAGACCATCTACTTCGCTGAGTTTGACGGCCCGCTCTATCGTGAGTTCGTGGTTCACACCTTCGGCGAATGAGCCGATCGGCAGGTCTTCTCCCAGCGTGAGGTGAGGAAGGATGACGGAAGCACTGCTCGAGGCCAAGGGGCTCGTGAAGCAATATGGACAAATCCGAGCCCTGCGCGGTGCGGACTTTTCCGTGTACTCCGGAGAAGTCGTCGCTCTCGTGGGAGACAACGGAGCCGGGAAGAGCACTCTTGTGAAGACCCTCTCGGGGGTCATAACACCAGACAGCGGCACCATCAAAATCGAGGGCGCGGCGGTCCAGGCGCTCACGCCGATCATGGCCCGGCAACTCGGGATAGAGACCGTCTATCAGGACCTGGCGCTGGCTCCGACGCTCGATCCGGTGGCCAATCTCTTCCTAGGGCGGGAGCTCCTGCGGAAGGGACTTGGCGGCCGTCTCGGGTTTCTGGACAAGCGGGCCATGCGCATGCAGGGCGAAGTCAAGTTTCGAGAGCTCGGAATTCGAATCCAGGACATGGCGTCACCTGTAAGCTCCATGTCCGGTGGACAACGCCAGGGCATTGCCGTCAGTCGCGCAGCAGCGTGGGCGAGCAAGATCATTTTTCTTGACGAGCCCACGGCGGCCCTCGGTGTCGTCCAAACCCGCAGTGTCCTCGACCTGATCCGGCGGGTCCGTGACACTGGTATCGGGGTCGTGTTGATCAGTCACAGTATGCCTGACGTGTTAGCTGTCTCCGACCGCATCGAGGTGTTGCGGCTGGGCCGGCGAGTTGCCCGCTTCAAGACCAGTAAGGTGACGACCGAGGATATAGTGGCTGCAATGACGGGCGCAACCGTACAGATGAGTGGCGACAATGACGAGCTATAATCCTCCCGGTGGATCTGCCGACGCGATAGAACCCCACGACCTGAGCACGCCTTCATCATTGTGGGATCGGCTTTCTCGCGGCCAGCTGACCTGGATTACCTTGATCCTCGTCATGATGGTAGGTCTGTTCTCCATTGTCGCGGGCCGGCCGTTCAGTTCGGTCGCGAATGTTCGCAATATTGCGACCGATGCGTGCATCTTGATGGTGATGGCGCTCGGAGAGTTGTTCGTCATCATAGCCGGCGGAATCGATCTATCCGTTGGCGCCGTGCTAGTCTTTTCAGGCGTCGTAGGGTGCGCGGTGATGAACGCCGTCGGCGGTGGTGGCGTAGGCGCGATTCTGGCTGGGGCCGTCGCGTCCGTCGCGGCAGGCAGCACATGGGGCTTAGTGAATGGACTGCTCGTCACGCGAGCCAAGATCTCGCCGTTGATTGCAACGCTCGGGACGTATGGAATGGCAATGGGCCTAGCCCTTGTCATATCCAATGGGATCGATCTTTCGGCGCCCGTCACGCTCGTGAAGACCCTCGGTGTTGGGCGAGTGTTCGGGGTGATCCCCTGGCTCGTGGTGGTTGCGACACTCGCGGCTGTCGCAATGGCCATACTCCTTAACCAGACCCGATTTGGCCGCCATGCCCTTGCTATCGGCGCAAGTGCGGCTGCGGCCGAGCGATCGGGCGTGAACGTCAGTCGCCACTTGATGAAGGTCTATACGTTATCCGGGACCCTCGCGGGGGTCGCTGCAATCATGTCACTTGCTCGGTTTGGCACCACGACCATCGGTGGTCATCTTGAAGACAACCTCAAAGTCATCACTGCAGTCGTTCTGGGCGGCGCGAGCCTTCTGGGTGGAATAGGAACCGTTCGTGGAACAGTCATCGGAACCTTGATCCCGGTCGTCTTGCTCAACGGCTTTGTCATCACTGGCATTCAGGCGTTCTGGCAGCAATTCGCGATCGGACTTGTCTTGATAGCAGCGGTCTATCTCGATCGGCGCAAGCAGGCGGGCCGGGATTAGCGGCTCGCCTTCTCGACGATTTCAGTTCCAGGAGGCGAGGGAACCTCCGGAAGGCACGGAAGTGCAACACAGGAAGGAAGATGACAATGCACAAGGTGGACCAAACCAGTAAGCTCATCTCGATGCTCTCTGCAAGCTCGATCGCCCTTGCCCTCGCTCTGGGCGGAGATAGTATTCATGCAGCTTCACAGGCGGCAGGAGCGGAGACGAAGCCGCTGAGGATTACCATGGTAGCGGGCGTCAAAGGCGATCCCTTTTACATCACGATGATGTGCGGCGCGAAGAAAGAGGCCGCCAAGGTAGGAGCCGTGCTCAACTTTCAGGCGCCGGAGTCATTCAGCCCGACCGACCAGATTCCAATCGTCAATGCGGTCGCGGCAGCACAGCCGGATATCATGCTTATCGCCCCGACACATGATACGGCGATGTATATTCCCATCCAGCAGGTGGCTGAAACGGGAACGAAGGTTGTGCTCGTGGACACGACCCTGCAGGACACCACTTCAACGGTCGCGCAAGTTTCAACTGACGATTACCAGGCTGGCGTTGCAGCTGCCAGGATCCTGCGGGATCTTACCGGAGGCAAGGGGCCGGTCCTTCTGCTCAACTTCCAGCCAGGCGTTTCAACGACGGAGGCCAGAGGCAAGGGCTTCCTCGAAGAGTCGAAGAAGCTGGGAGTGGATGTTCTTGGGGAGCAGTTCGGCGGAACGGACATCCAAAAGGGTTCCTCAATCGTGTCGGCTGTGCTTCAGCAGGCGCCAAATTTAGCTGGCATCTTCACGACAACAGACTTCGGCGCACAGGGAACTATCGCAGCCCTCCGTGCGGCACAGAAGCTCGGCGACGTGAAGGTTGTCGGGTTCGATGCCTCACCGATCATGGTGGAACAGCTTCAGGCGGGCGAAATCCAGGCGATTGTATCGCAGGAGGCTCAAAAGATCGGCGTCCTCGGGATCCAGCAAGGCATTAAAGCCGCGAAAGGGGAGGCAACGGAGGCGGGTCCGATTAAGGTGGGAACGATCACGCTCACCAAAGCCTCCATTGGATCGCCCGAAATTGCATCGGCGCTTCAGCAGACAAGCTGCCGCGACTAGCGACCAAGATTGGAACTCCGCTCAAACGAATGAAGCGTGTCGTCCGATTCCTTTGATCGAGCAACGGAGATTCGATCCCTGGCGAGGATCTCCGTTCACTTTGATCACATCGGATGAGGCGAAAGCGAGCGCCGGCCGCGTCTGAGCTGATAAACTTTCGGAGAGCGCACGGACGTGCCGCCGCAGCGTGGCATCTGTCCTATCCAGACGTAAGACTGCCACCTCACGACTGCAACCTGCCTTCCGTGGACGACAGGTTGCAGTCGCGAGGTAGGGAACCTGCGTTCTCCCCGGCAGGAGATCGACGCTGGCGATAAGGTTCCCCAGCGTCGGCGAGAATAAGCTGGGGAGGATTTGACCTGATCGATGAAGCTCAGCCAAGGGCGGCGCCTGATCGCCTATCCCTTGCCTCGCAAGCCTCTGCCGAGCACCGGTAGGGTCACCTGTGTTGAATCAGGGATTTGATCAATTCCAGGCTCTTTTGCATGGGAGGCAGCGGATCCAGCCAGTATTTCGGGCTTGTGAACTCAAGTGAGAGGCACCCCTTGTAGTCTGCCTTCTCCAGCGCCTGGAGATAGTCTTCCAACGGGAGAGTCCCATCACCCCAAGCAAGATGGCTGCCGTCCATGTCGCCGTCGATGAGATGAACATGGGCAAGTTTCTCACCGACAGCGGCGACGTAATCCGCAACTGTTTCACCGGCGACCGCCATTGCAACGGTATCCAGGATGGCCTTGACGGCGGGAGAGTTGATTTCGTCCATCATTCGCCGCAGGTCGCTGGCTGTGTTGATGATGTTCGACTCTGTGAGGGTCAAGGGCTCGAGAAGGAGATCGACGCCAAGGCCTTCAGCTCTCCTGGCTATGAGCGCTAGAGCGTCCGAAGAACGCTGCCAGGCAGGATCGGCATCCTCGTTCGCATAACCCCAGCCCGGTGTGACGAGCAGGTAGGGACTTTCGATCTCCACGCAAACGTTCAGACAATCTAGGAAGTATTTGATGCTGCGGTCCCGAAGGGTCTCTTCCTCAGATGCGATGTTGATCGGGTAGATACATTGCTCGGGCGTAAAGCAGACAACCTCAAGGCTGCGCTCGCGAACGGCTTTCTTCATGCGACGGGCCGCTTCGAGCGACTTGTCCTCAACATAAAAGTGCGGCGACGCCCCCCAAATTTCGATCTTCGTCAATCCCAGCGCAGCCGCGTCATTAAGAAACTGCGTAAGTGGGTGGCGGAAGTAATGAAAGTTCATTCCGCAAACGCGGGACGTATCGAGCGAAGCCATATTGGAATCCTTGGGATGCACGGGTGAAAAGGCACCCGACGTCGACGTTCGGCGCAGGGAACCGGATAAGGCTGGGGTTCGGAGTTCCAGCCCACAGCTCAAGGAGATCATAACTTGGTAGTATTACGTCAGACAAGTCCGGTTTGTTGAGAACAGCGGGCAGCGACGACGTCTGGTCGCAAAGGTTTGCAGGATCGCTCATTGGCTGCCGGCGAGAGCTGTGGATTGGTGCTCTCCGGCAGAGCACCTAGGCGGCGTTGCGAGGAGTGTTCTATTTGCGAACGAAACTAAAGGTGAAGCTGCTGCCCCGATGGTAGTCCTTGGCGAACACCACAGGAGCTCCATCCTGAGTGTAGGCTGTCTCGGTGATCAGGAATGCCGGGCCGAAGTCTTCGAGGTCGTTGCGCTCGCTGACGTCGGTTGGAAGCATCACCGAAGCAGCAGTGGCTGTGGACATCACCGGGCGGTGTCCATAGCTTTCAAGAACGTCGAACAATGATCCACCCCAGTCCACGTCATAGAGACGGTCGGGAATGAGAGAACGCGGCACGAAATCGAGGCAGTAAACAAGAACCTCTTCGCCCTGCATTCTCAGGCGTTCAAGTCTGATAACGCGTGTATCTGCATTGAGGCGCAATGCTTCCTGCACCTGACCCGCTGCTGTCTCTTCGGAAATTGACAAGACCTTGTTGGTTGGCTTGTAGCCATATCGACGCACCATATCGGTGACGCTTTCAAAGCACGTAATCGGGCGTTCGACAGCCAGTGTCGCCATGGCCGAAACGAAACGGCCCTTACCGTGAATCACATAGATGCTGCCATCCTGTTCAAGGAGTTTCAGCGCCTCACGGAGTGCTGGCCGCGAAATGTTGAACATCTGGGTGAATTCAGCCTCTGTCGGAAGGCGATCACCCGGTTTAAGTTCCTGTTCGCCGATATAGCTGATGATAGCGTCCCGCAGTTGGAGGACCAGCGTCCGCTCATCGCGCATAGGTGAGGTCAAAGACATTGAGGATTCAGTCTCCTGGCTAAGGGAGTTGTCAGGCAACTTACCAGATCAGACAACTTAACAGCAATTAAATATTTGCACACATCGATCGGAGCACCAGAGGACTTCCGATCGAGGTCCCGCGACCGCAGCGTTAGGTTGCAGAATCAGGCGGTCGTTGGAATGTGGAAGGCTTTCAGGGTGCTTGACAGGAATCTCGAAATAAGGTCAGTTGTCAGACGACTGGTGTGCCCGGTCAAGTTTCCTGTCCCTAGATGCCCACCTGTCTTAGAGGCTCCTCATGCTGAATTTTGACGAAGCGCGCTTTGTGCGTATCCAATCCGGCGCAGTAGCGCATGCCAACGGCATCCGCAGCGCCCTTGCCGCCTGCCTGGACCAGGGCGCAAAGAACCTCTTCTTTCTCGGCACGGGCGGTGCCGGCATCCTGATGATGCCTGCGGCCCAGCTCCTGCAGCGCAGCTCCACGTTTCCAACTTACCTGGAAATGCCGGCTGAACTCGTTCTGACCGGCCATCAGGCACTTGGACCGAATTCAATCGTGGTCATTCCCTCTCTCTCCGGCACTACCAAGGAAAGCGTGGAGGTGATGGAGTACTGCAAGGCCAAGGGCGCGAAAGTTATCAGCCTGATTGGTCACGCGGAGGCACCGCTGGCCAAGGGAGCCGATTATCCCTTCGTCAATTTCGCCGAAGACGATACCTCCTGCGAGTCCTTCTACCTGCAGTCGCTTCTGATTGCGCTCACAATCATGGACCTGCGCGGCGAGTATCCGGAGTATGTGAATACCGTCCAGGAGCTCGTGCGCCTGCCTCATGCATTGCTGGAGGTCAAGCGAGGTGTCGAAGAGCGCGCCGAGCGCTTTGCCGAGGAAATCAAGAATGAGCCCTACCACATCGTCACCGGAGCCGGGACAACGTGGCCCGAGGCGTTCTACTACGGCATGTGCATTCTTGAAGAAATGCAGTGGATCCGCACCCGTCCGGTGCATGCCTCCGACTTCTTCCACGGCACTCTGGAGCTGGTGGAAAAGGGCGTGAGCGTGCTGCTGTTCAAGGGCGAGGATGCTTCACGTCCGCTGGTCGAACGGGTGGAGCGCTTCCTGCCCGAGTATACGGACAAGATCCGAGTGCTCGATACAGCCGAGTTCGCGCTGCCGGGGATCTCGGAGAAGGTGCGGGCGCTGATCTCGCCCGTCGTGCTGGCTACGATCCTTGAACGGATCAGCGCACACTTGGAAGTAAAGCGCAATCACCCGCTTACGACCCGCCGATACTATAAGCGTGTCGCCTACTAAGGACAGATCCTCCAAAGACTGCGCCGGCGCCTTGCTCAATTGGCGCCGGCATTTTTCGGGAGACGGACACGATGAATGGTCTTGAGTTCGCAACCGTTGGAGACAATTGCATCGACCGGTTCATGCCGCCGGTGGGTCTCTCTCTCATCGGAGGAAATGCCGTCAATGTCGGAATTCAACTGAGCCGGCTCGGCCACCAGGTCGCCTACTTCGGCGCCGTGGGCGAGGATGAAGACGGCAGGCGTATGGTTGCTTGCTTCCGGGACAACCGCCTTGTGATCGATCACCTCCAGGTTCTGGATGGCATCACCGCCTATACGAATATCGACGTCGATGAGACTGGTGACCGCATTCTCAGCTTCGAGGAGTTCGGCGTCTGCAAAAAGTATCGGCCCAGCGAGTCCGATCTGCAGGTGCTTCTTAAGATTCGCCATGTCCACATAGGCTGGCTTAATGACGGCGGCGCGCTGCGACGGACTTTGAATGCCGCCGGCGTGAGCGCATCCCAGGATATTTCCGTGAATGCAGATCCGAACAACCTGAGTGTCGAGGGGCTTGAGGTTGCCTTCGCGTCAGCGGGGGCCAATCGCGAGCGAGCCGAGACTCTGCTCGGGGCGTTGCTCAATGGTGGCGCCAAACTCGCCGTCGTAACGTGCGGTTCCCTCGGCAGCATTGCGTCCGATGGGGTGCATCGGGCGGAAGCCGGCATTCGAGCGGTCGAGGTGGTGGACACCACGGGAGCCGGAGACAGCTTCATTGCCGGCTTCCTGTCCGGACGGGCCCGCGGAATGGATTTGCGTGGGTGTCTGGAGCTGGGACGCGACGTCGCTGCGCAGACCTGCACTCATGTAGGCGGATTTCCGCAGGAAACGCCGGGTCTCGTCCTCTGAGGTTCCATTCCGGCCCTCATGCCGAGCACCGATCCACTTGGACTTGTGACCGGACAGGAGGACTCTGTAGATGTAGGGTTCCGGAACAGCCTGTCGGAACACTGCCCTATGATCCATCAGCCCAACACCCTGCTGACGCAGATTGAAGCGACCCGGGACCACCTGAGCCGGTCCGAGGCTCGGGTGGCCGATTATGTCCTAAGCTTTCCGGCCAGCGTGCTGGAATTGTCCATCGAGGCGCTAAGCAAGGAGGCTGGTGTCAGCGAACCCACAGTGGCGCGGTTCTGCAAGTCGATCGGCTTCTCAGGCTTGAAGCAGTTCAAGATCCAGCTCGCCCGCAGCCTGGGCGGAGGCGTGCCCTTTGTTCATCAGGATGTGTCCGCCGATGATACGGTGGGGGCGGCGGCCGCCAAGGTCATTGATCGGTCCGTGAATGCCCTCATTGGCCTGCGGGATCGTCTCGACAGCAAGATCCTGAACTCCGCCGTGAAGACCTTGGCGCGCGCAAAACGGATTGAATTCTATGGTCAAGGCAACTCCGGGATCGTGGCGCTCGATGCGCAGCACAAGTTCTTCCGGCTCGGCATTCCGACAGTTGCCTATTCCGACCCTCATGTTCACGCCATGGCCGCATCGCTCCTGGGTCCCTCTGATGTGGTCGTAGCCATCTCCGCAGGTGGGCGGACGCTCGACCTGATCCGCTCGGTCGAGATCGCCCAGTCCGCCGGCGCGAAGATTATCGGGATTACGACCGGGGGCTCGCCGCTGAGTCAGCACTGCACCCTGACTCTAGCGACGGATGTTCAGGAGGATCCCAACATTTACTCGCCCATGACGTCGCGCCTGGTTCATCTGGCCATCATCGACATCCTGGCCGTTCTCGTGGCCCTCGAGCGTGGTCCCGAGCAGATCCGTTCCCTTGAGCGCGGCAAGAAAAGCGTGCGCGAGAAACGTTCTGTCACGTAAGGTTTTTGGTTGAAAGCTACATCGATATGTAGCAAAGCTAGATGAGTGTTCGCCTTGGTGTGTTGCGATGCTGGAGGAGAGGGCACATCGTGATGATGCGCATTTTCTAGAGGTTCGGGTCTGATGATACCAAAGCCATCGATGCTGCCCCTGCCGGAGCGAACTCCCGTTCCCATCTTCGATCTCGTGATCATCGGAGCGAGCGGGGATCTTGCGATCAGGAAGCTATTCCCGGCGCTTGTACGGCGTATTGCCGAGGGTGTCATTCCTCCAGAGAGCAGGATCATCGGTGTCGTGCGCTCAGGGGAAAGTGAAGAGGACCTCAGGTACAGCGTCGGATCGCGTCTCAGGGAGCAGGGACTCGCAGAGGACGAGGTCGCTCAATTCCTGCAGCACCTCTCCTTCGTGCAGGCCGACATTGCGGATCCGTCGACACTGTCGACCTTGTCTGCTCGTCTTGATGATCCCGAGCGCGTCCGCGCCTTCTATCTCGCGACACCTCCAAATCTTTTCATTCCGGCGAGCCGCGCTCTCAAGCAGGCGGGGCTGCTTGATGGTGATAGTCGCCTAATTCTCGAGAAACCGCTCGGCCACGACCTCGCTTCGGCAAAAGCCATCAATGATGCCGTGGCCGAAGTACTGCCGGAAAGCCGCACTTACCGCATCGATCATTATCTGGGCAAAGAAACCGTTCAGAACCTGCTGGTGCTGCGTTTCGCCAACAGTCTGTTCGAGCGCTCATGGTCCCAGCGGGATATCGACCATGTGCAGATCACTGCGGCAGAGACGGTCGGCCTTGAACAGCGGGCGGGCTACTATGATCATGTTGGTGCGCTGCGTGACATGGTACAGAATCATGTGCTCCAACTCCTGTGCTTGTTTGCGATGGAGCCGCCGAACACCCTCGATGCAGATGCCGTGCGCGACGAAAAGGTGCGCGTCCTGCGCGCCCTGCGCCCCATTGTGGGGCCGGAGGTCCTTCGACGGACGGTGCGCGGGCAGTACGTCGCCGGCTCCGTCGAGGGACGATCCGTACCGGGATATACCGATGAGCTGGGACGCGACAGCGGCACTGAGACGTTCACGGCCTTGCGGTGCGAACTTGATACCTGGCGGTGGGGAGGAGTTCCGATCTACCTTCGTTCCGGCAAACGGATGGGTGCACGGTTCTCAGAGATCGTGGTGACGTTCAAAGCGGTCCCCCATTCGATCTTCAAGGCCAACGATCTACGCACTCACCCTGAGCCGAACCGGCTCGTCATTCGCGTGCAGCCGAATGATGGTGTCCAGCTTCAGTTCATGATGAAAGTTCCTGGCAGCGGACGACTCAAGCTCGTGCCGCGCACCCTCGATCTGCGGTACGAGACGGCTTTTGGGGAGCGGACCCCTGATGCTTATGAGCGCCTGCTGACCGATGTCATTAGGGGCGATCAAACCCTTTTCATGCGCCGTGACGAGGTCGAGGCAGCCTGGAGCTTCGTCGATCCGATCATCGAAGGATGGAAAGAATACTATCCCGTTCCTCATCGCTATGTCGCCGGAACATCGGGTCCCTCGCAGGCCGTTGGCCTCATCGAACGTGATGGCCGCAGCTGGGTGGAGCCGGAGCTGCACTTTGGGTAACAGCTTTCTTGATCTCGTCCGTAAACCATCTCTGGCCTCCTTGTCCGATGCTCTTGCGGGCGACGTGGCAGCGATGCTCAGGCAGGCTGTGGAGGAGCGAGGGCGTGCGACCCTCGCGGTCCCGGGAGGCACGACACCGCGTGCTTTTCTGGCGTCCTTAAGCCATCACGATCTGCCTTGGGACCGGATCGCGGTGTTGCCGACCGATGAGCGTGACGTTGCCGCCGATGACCTGCGGTCGAACGAGCGCATGATCCTCGAGAACCTCCCGGGCGCCACCAAATCTTTAATCCCCCTGCGGAGGAACGACATGGCGCTCGAAGCGGCAGCCGTCGAACTGTCGCGACACATCAAGCCTTTCTGCCCACTTGATGTCGTCGTGATCGGCATGGGAAGCGATGCCCACGTCGCGTCTCTGTTTCCCGGGGATGACAGGCTAGCCGGAGGATCGGCTGAAAGAGGGCAGGCGGTCCTTGCCGCTCGACCAACTCAGCTGGAGCCCAGGCTTTCCCTCGGGCCCACAGCATTGATGGAGGCGCGATGGAAGGCTCTCCTCATTGCGGGTGAGGAGAAGGAGGCGGTGCTATCGCGTGCGTTGCAAACGTTGGACCCCGTCAGCCAACCGGTTACGCTTCTCTTCCTGGAGGGAACAGTGCCGAGAATCTATTGGGCACCGGGATAACCGTAATCAAATCACATCCTCCCCGGGTTATTCTGCATGGCTCATCGGGCTTGAGTCGCTGATCTTCATAGGTAGCAGCATGTCATTTGTGCAAACATCAAAGGCGCTCCAAGACGTGGCAGCTCGGATCCGCGAGCGATCGGCCGATCTCAGGGCCGAGTATCTTCATCACATCGAAGAGGTGCGTCGCACCGCTCCGCCGAGGCGCAAGCTCTCTTGTGGCAACATCGCCCATGTCGCGGCAGCCTGCCCGGCTGGGGACAAGATAGCGATAGCCCAGGGAATGGCTCCCAACCTGGGAATCGTGACCGCCTACAACGACATGCTCTCCGCGCATCAGCCCTTCAAGACCTATCCCGATCTCATCAAGGATGCGGCGCGTGCGCTAGGGGCGACGGCTCAGGTAGCAGGCGGAGTGCCGGCCATGTGCGACGGCGTGACACAAGGCCAGCCCGGTATGGAGCTGTCCCTGTTCTCTCGCGACGTGATCGCGATGGCTACCGCGATTTCGCTGTCCCACAATGTCTTCGACGGGTCGCTCATGCTGGGCGTCTGCGACAAGATCGTTCCTGGACTCGTGATCGGGGCACTCTCGTTCGGACATCTACCAACAGTGTTCGTGCCTGCAGGACCCATGCCCACCGGGGCGTCGAACGACGAGAAGACTAGGGTCCGTCAGGCCTATGCCGCCGGCGAAGTTGGCCGTGAGGCGCTACTCGCTTCTGAAATGAAGAGCTACCATTCGCCTGGAACCTGCACCTTCTACGGCACGGCCAACTCCAATCAAATGATCATGGAGATCATGGGCCTCCATGTGCCGGGCGCCGCGTTCGTTCAGCCTGGAACGCCGCTGCGCGATGCGCTGACGCGCGCGGCTGTGCGGTATGTGATCAATGCGGTCAATGCGCCATCAGAAGCAAGGGGCATCGGCGAGATTCTCGACGAGAGATCCTTCGTGAATGCCATCGTGGGCCTGCATGCGACGGGGGGCTCCACAAACCATCTCCTTCATCTTGTCGCCATGGCGCGTGCCGCCGGCATCGTCATCACCTGGGAAGACTTTTCCGATCTGTCTGCCGTCGTGCCGCTACTAGCCCGGATATATCCCAATGGCCCGGCCGACGTGAACCAGTTCCACGTGGCCGGCGGTATCGCTTTCGTGGTGCGTGAACTGCTTCGTGGTGGGCTTCTGTTCCGCGATGTGACGACCATCTCCGGCGATGACCTGACCGCTTACACGAGAGAGCCTTTCTTAATGGATGGAGAGCTTGCTTATCGCGATCTGCCCAACGAGGTGCTCGCTCCCTCGATCATTCGCTCCATCGACGATCCCTTCCAGCCGACAGGCGGATTGGCGGTGCTGGACGGAAATCTTGGCCGAGCCGTCGTGAAGACGTCCGCCCTGCGCCAGGACAATCTGTCCCTGAGGGCGCCTGCTCGCGTATTCGACGACCAGGATGACTTCCTCGCAGCCTTCAAGGCAGGTGAGTTTCAGCAGGATGTAGTCGTCGTCGTGCGCGGGCAGGGACCGAAGGCTAATGGCATGCCTGAGCTGCACGGCATGATGCCCGCATTCGGCGCCCTGGAGAGCAGGGGGCTGCGTGTGGCGCTCGTCACCGATGGGCGTCTCTCCGGCGCTTCCGGCAAGATCCTCAGCGCCCTGCATGTCACGCCTGAAGCCGCCGATGGCGGGGCAATCGGCCTCATTCAGGACGGTGATCTTGTAACCATCGACACGGCCCAGGGCTCCCTCGACGTGGCTGTTGATCCGGCCGTGCTGGCAACCCGCGCGCCGGCCCGGGCCAATGCCGCTGCGCCACTGACCCTCGGTCGAGACCTGTTCTCGATCTTCCGTGCCTCGGTCGGCCGGGCCGATCAAGGAGCGGCCTCGCTCTGGGCCGAAACCACCTGACGGCATCTCCATCAAGGAGCCTCTAACGATCATAAGAAAACTCCCCGGCTTCACGCCGGGGAGTTTTTCTCTGCGGTTCGAAGGAGTGACGCGGGCAAGCCGCAGCCCCTGAGCTTACTTCGCCTTGTCCATGAGTTCCTGCAGGCCCCTCGCGGCCGCGGCAATCGCCTGCTCCGGACTGGCTTGGCCCGCGCTGGCGAGCGACACCTGCGTGCCCAGCACGTCCTCGTACTGCGCGGAGTAGAGGAAGATTGGAAAGCTAATGCCCGTGTTGATCAAGGCCTGGACATCCTTGTAGTGCGGGTATTTCGCAAGCACGTCCTTGTTCAGGAAGATTTCCTTGCGGGTCGGAGCATGGCCCATCATGGTAAGCCTGAGCTCGGTCTCGGGGCTCTGGATCCAGGAAATAAACGTCCAGGCGGCTTCCTGCTCCTCAGGCGTCGTGGCCTTCGGGATCGACCAGCCCCAAGCGCCTGTGAGGCCGACGCCGCCGGGCATCTTCGTGAGCTTCATCTTGCCCTTCACGGCCGGGCAGCGCTCGTCCAGCTGCGGCTGGAAATACCAGAAGGTCACCATGCTGAAGGTCTTACCTTCGCACATGAGGCGCATAGTGTCGTCGAGATTGGCAGTCAGAGCGCCCTGCTGCGCCGCGTTCTGCACCATGTCGGCATAGAGCTTCAAGGCCTTGCGGGCCTCGGGGCTGTCGAGCACGACCTTGCCGTTGTCGTCGAGGTACCGGCCGCCGGTAGCGAAGAGATAGCTTGAGAATTCCATGCTGTTTGGATCGCCGCGCTGAGCCTGCATGGCGGCTCCCTCCATGCCGGCATTCTTCTTCATCCACTTGGCGAGCTCAACGTACTCTTCGAGGTTCGCCGGGAAGGTCAGATCCTTGCCGGTGCTGGACTTGTACTTGGTCTTGATATCGGGGTTGTCGAGAATGTCGGTCCGGTACACGAAACCCATCGTGTAGCTGTATTGGGGAATGACGCGAACCTTCTCTCGTTGATCTCCGAAAGCCTGCATCATCGAGGGCTCGAAAGTGGAGAGATCAAACTTGGTCTTGGCCGCGAAGGGCTTGAGATCGATCGTCCAGTCGGCCTTGGAAAACTCGCCAGCCCAGAGGTAATCCACGGCAAGGACGTTGTAGTAGCTCTGTGGGGACGTGAGCTGTGTCACGAGCTTGTCGTGCATCTCGGGGTAGGAGATCTTCTCCAGCTCGACTGTGATCCCCGTCTGCATTTTGAAGTCAGGAAGAACGGATTCGATGAACCCAGCCTCGGCGACATCCTCGATCAGGAGGCGCAGGGTAGGCTTCTCCTCAGCAAGAGCGGGAGTCATCGCGGACGCGAGCGCCGCGAGTGCAACTCCTCCTGCGAGCAAAGTTGTCTTCAATGTCATGAGATTGTCCTCTGGGTTTTTGAAGCTGTCATTCGCTTCTGTGGTATCTGCCTGGCTCTGCGGAGCCGTGCGGATTCATTGGGCTGCCGGTGCAGCCGGCGATATAGGAACGAAGCAGGAAATCGGACCACGGGCGCGACGCGGGAGCAGGCCCGCCGGACAGGCGAGACGGAACGTCAGCACGGGCGAGTCGCGTTCCAAACACCATCAAGACCCTGAAATAAGCATCAGACGTCAGATAACATAGGGTTCCCTAGAGTTATCAAACTGTCAAGCACGAGAGTGGGGCAAAACGCTCAAATGATGTGCTGGCGCAGCAGGATGTCAGTATTCAACGGAGAATAAGATCCAGATTTGGTGGCTTCTTGTCGACATACGATCGGGCGAGGCGCCATCTTGGTTGACGTCTCGGCAAGATCTATGAAACAATCGAGAAGTCAGACGTCTATCCGTTAGCCTGCTGAAATGTCATGAAGGCATTTACGGCGTGGCCTCCGTCCTGGCCTTTTAATCTGCCGCTTCACGTCCTGCCATCTGAGTAAGAACATGAGCTCCCTGAACGCCTCCAAGATCTGTGCAAGCAATTTCAGCTATTTCCGCTTCCCGCTCACGCGCTTCCTCGACGACGTGGTTTCGCTCGACGTGAACGTGGTCGAACTTTGGGGAGCGGCTCCTCACCTCTATGTCGATGACGCAACATCCGCGGATCTAAGAGCAATCAAGAACGAGATCGCGCAGCGAGGGTTGAAGCTCGCGTGCTTCACACCCGAGCAGTGCATCTACCCTATCAATATCGCCGCCATCGAAAACGTCATCCGTGAACGCAGCGTCGACTATTTTTACAAGTGTCTCGACGTCACGGCAGAGCTCGATGCGCCTTACCTCTTCTTGACGTCAGGGTGGGGTTATGCGGATGAGGATCCTGCTGAGAGCTGGAAGCGCTCTGTCGATTCGATTGCCAGAATCGCCCGCCATGCGGAAGAGCGGGGCGTCGTGATGGTGCTGGAGGCGCTCCAGCCCTGCGAGTCGAATATCGTCATCGACTCCGATGGGGTGAAACGCATGATCGACACGATCAACTCCCCCAGCCTGAAAGCCGCCCTGGACACCGTCGGCATGGCGGTGGCCGGTGAGACGCCGAAGGACTATACAGCGAAGTTCGGACGTGACTTACTGCACGCGCATTTCATCGACGGCGAGCCAGCTGGCCATTCGGCGTGGGGCGAAGGTAACCTGCCCTTGAAGCAGTATCTGCAGGAACTCATTGAGGGTGATTATCAGGGTTATTTGTCGTTCGAGTTCCTTGGTCCACGCTATTGGCTCGATCCCATTGCCCCCGTGCGCAAGAGCGTGGATGCCATTCGCTCCGCTCTCAAGGAACTCGGCCGCTGAGCAGGGGGTACTGCGATTGACGATCAGCCGCTTCTCCGTGCCAGCAGAGGAGCGGCAAATCCGCTGGCGATGATGAGCGCCGATCCCACCAGCACCCCGAGATCGGGTCTGCCTGCAAACAGCAGCGTGTCGAAGCAGATGGCAATCGGCATCTGAATGTAATTCGCCGGAGCGACGAAAACGATCGGCGCCATACGAAAGGCGCGCACCAGCATGAAGTGGCCAACGCCAAGGCTCAGGCCTCCAGCGACCACGACCAGCAGCGCGGTTATACTGAACTCGGCCAGAGCAGGAATTCCGCTTTTCAAGCTGGCAACGATCACGATCAGCAGAATGCTGGCCACTAGAGCCGAATCACTCTCGTTTTGAGGCATGCGCCGTAGCACCACCACCGATGCCGAATACATAAGGGCAGACAGGACGACGGCCGCGTGCCCTATATCCAATGCCTTGAAGCCGGGACGGAGGACCAGCAGAACTCCCAGAAAGCCGAAAACCACCATGGCCCAGCCCGACAGCCGGACCTTCTCCTTCAGGAAGAGAGCGCCGAGCAGCGTGATCAGCATGGGAGACAGGAAGACCAGCGAATACACCTCCGACAACGGCAGCCGGGCATAGGCGTCGTAAAGCAGGAGGAGCTCGCCTGCCATGAGGGCGGCACGGATGAAGGAGGCCACCGGATAGCGCGGCAGGATCGTCCTGAGACCACCGGTGGTGATCGCAAGCCAGATGATCGGCAGCATGGCCACCAATGCCATGAGCAAGGAGACGCCCGGCACCGGTACGGTCTGCGAGGCGAGCTTCACGGCGATGTCCGAGAGCGAGAAGAAAACGAAGGCCCCAAGCCCTGTTAGGGCGCCTCGCTGCACTGTGCCTCCCGAAGCGGCTTCTTGGATGATGCTCACGATTCTGGGTCCTGTCAGGGAAGGCAGCCCCTCCCTGACGGGACTGCAGGGGGCTTCAGACGACGAGGCTTGTTTCCGGGTCGATCAAGTGCATGTGGTTCATGTCGGCCACGAGCTTGATCGGCTTGCCGGGTGACGCCTGGGTCGAGGGCTCGAGGCAGGCGATCACCGTCGTGCCATCGAGATTGCAGTGGACGAGGGTCTCCGCACCCATAGGCTCGACGACGTCAACGGGAAGCTCCAGGGGCGCCATTCCGGACTGCGGTTCGCCGGATGGTTCGCTGATGTGCTCCGGTCGGATACCAAAGGTCATCATCCTGCCGACGAATGGTCCGTAGCGGTCGGTGCGCGCCAGCGGAACCGCCAGCCGACAGCGATTGCCGATGGACAGATACAGGGAACCGTTGCTCTCCTCGACCCGTGCAGGAACGAAATTCATGCCGGGGCTACCCACGAAGCCTGCAACGAACAGGCTCTTTGGCGCGTGATAGAGCTCCTGCGGAGGCCCGATCTGCTCGATGCGGCCGCCGTTCATCACCACCACGCGGTCCGCAAGCGTCATCGCCTCCACCTGATCATGCGTCACATAGATGGTCGTGGTGTTCACGCGCTGGTGCAGTTTCTTGATCTCCGTCCGCATTTGCACACGCAGTTTGGCGTCCAGATTCGACAGCGGCTCGTCAAAGAGGAAGACCTTGGGATCGCGCACGAGGGCGCGCCCCATGGCGACCCGCTGGCGCTGCCCGCCTGACAGGGCCTTGGGGCGCCGATCGAGAAGATTTGTGATGCCGAGGATGTCCGCTGCGTGTTTGACTCGGGCCTGGATCTCCGATTTCGGTACATGCCGCAGCTTGAGACCAAAGCCCATGTTCTCGGCAACCGTCATGTGGGGATAGAGCGCATAGTTCTGGAACACCATCGCGATGTCACGGTTCCAGGGCGGCACGCTGCTCACCGGCCGGCTGTCGATGTAGATTTCGCCTGACGAGATCTCCTCCAACCCTGCGAGCATGCGAAGGGTCGTGGATTTCCCGCAACCTGATGGCCCGACGAGCACCACGAATTCGTGGTCGGCGATCTCCAGGTTGATATTGTGCACCACCTGAACCAGCTCGTATCGTTTGACCACGTTGCGGAGCGAAACCTGCGCCATGTTGCTTCCCTGCTTGGATGAGGCGGCGAATGCCGGTTGAGATGTCCGCTCTAGCGGCGGATTTGGCTAGATGCTTCGAAGTTACTGCTTGTTGCGCGAGATGAGAACGAAAGAGAGAACGCTCAGCAGCATCGTTGCCGCCAGGAGCACGAAGGCGCTGGCGGCTCCTTCGTTCACCGCCAGTCCGGTGAAGGCCTTCTTATAGGTGAGAAAGCTCAGGAGCTCAGTTTCGACGCCGGGGCCTCCCTTCGTCAGAACATAGATCAGATCGTAGGTCCGGATCTCGTTGATCATCTGAATGATGAGCACGATCGCCGCCACAGGTCGCAGCATGGGCAGAGTGATGTAGATGAATTGTTGCCACGAGCGCGCGCCGTCGATCGCCGCTGCCTCGTAGGGCTCCTTCGGCAAAGCAGCGAGACCTGCGGTAAGGATCAAGGCGACGAACGAAACCTGCTGCCACACATCAATGAACGCAACGGTCCAGAAAGCGTAGTCCGGAGATCCCAGCCAGTCCACGCCGGTGCCGCCGAGGCTGCGGATGACCTCGTTCACGATACCGAGATTGGGCTGAAGCAGAAGCCTCCAGATCAACCCGACGCTGACCGGCGAGATCGCAAGGGGAACGGCCAGGATCATGAAGTAAATGGAGCGGCCCGTGTAGACGCGGTTCAACAGCAGGGCGACCCCGAGACCCAGCAGGAACTCGGCGAGCACCGTCACGGCCGTGTATTGCAGGGTCAAGATCAGCGAATGCCAGACATAGGGATCATTGAGAACCCTGACGTAGTTCGCCAGTCCAACGAGAGGAAGGACCTTTTGGTTGACGAGGGTATAGGGTGAGAAGGAAAGAACGAACGAGTAGATCAGCGGGATGCCGATGGTCAGCCCAAGTAGAAGAAGGCCCGGGAGTGCAAATAGCCAGCCAATCAGGCGCCAGCGATCCACCCGTTTGAAGTCTCCGTTCCGTGGCTTTCGATGATGCTGTTGGATGGAGGTACTGGGGGTTTCCGGCGCGGTGCTGTCGAGGTCCCCCGTCACCGCTACCCGTTCGATGGCATGGGAAAGATCAGTCTTCATTTCACAGCCCCGAAGGTTAGACCGCTCACGATGAAGCGCTGGGCATAGCGAGCGATGATGGCGAGGGGAATGACGGCGAGCACCACCCCCGCCGAAACATCCGCAATGCGAATGCCGTTCTGCGTCTGAAGGGCGGCGAGGGATACCGGCACGGTCGCCGTGGCGGGGCCCGTCAGGATCAGTGCGAAGATGAATTCGTTCCATGCCATGATGAAACCGAGAATGCCGGCCGATGCGAGTCCGGGCAGCGAGACGGGGATCACGACACGCCAGAAGGCTGTCCAGGGATTGGCCCCGTCGATCATGGCTGCCCACTCCAGTTCGACTGGGATGCCCTCGAAGAAGCCCATCAGGATCCATGTCAGGAATGGCAGGTTGAGCGCTGCGTATACGATCATGAGACCGAAGATCGAGTTCGTCAGACCCAGTGATCGAAAGATGGTGAAGGTGGGCAGCACCAGCACGATTGCCGGAAGCATCTGTGTCGCAAGAACGAGGAATCGCCCCAGATTTCCGCCTGTGCGATAGCGGGCGAAGGCAAAGCCCGTCGCGGCCGCGAAAGGAAGGGCAATCAAGGTTGCGCCCAGCGAGACGATCAAGCTGCGGAGAAGGGAGTTGCCGAAATTTCGACGGTTCAGGAGAGCGGCGAAATTGTCGAGTGTGAAGCCCGGCATCAGGCTTGAGCTGTAGGACATCGACTCGGGCACGAAGCTGGTGCGGATGATCCACAGGATAGGCAACAGGATATAGGCCGAGAACGCGATCAGTCCGACGTGAACCCAGACGCGCTTCATGCAGTGATCCTCTTCTCGTTGAGAGAGCTGCCCGGCCAGAAGAGCAACAGGCTAACCGAGTCATCTGACGTCTGATCAGAAAAAGCCGACAGCCCTTTCTTGTCAAGCGCTACCCTGTTGCGATCTTGGCACTTTCTATCGAGCATCCGGCGAGTAGAGTGTCGACCGCTTTTCGGCGCGTATCCAGATTATTCTCATGATCAGCGATGAAGGTAACCTGCAGCCCCGCCGCCATGGCCGACATCAGCCCGCTTTGGCTGTCCTCTACAGCCATGACGGCGGTGGGTTTAAGTCCAAGGCGAAGGCAGGCTTCACGATAAGGCGTCGGATCGGGTTTGCCGACGGGAACATCGTCGCGGCTGATGGAGAATTCGAGCAGTTGCGCGACGCCTAGCGCCGCGAGATTGGCGTCGACGACGCGGCGTTCGGAATTCGACACGCAGACTTGACGGATTCCGGCTTGGTGAAGTCTGTGCATCGCCTCGATCACGAAGGGTCGCGGAACCAGAGTCGAGGCGGATTCCACGTAAGCATCGAGAATCTCGGCAAGCCATGTCTCGAATGTGAGCGCAGCCGGGAAGCGAGGCCTCAGGGTATCCCAGACCCAATGCATGTCACGTCCCAGGAACCTATCCCCGGGATCCTGGCTGAGATCGACCCCGTAGCGGGCGGATACCGCGATGAGGCAGACGAGATGCAGAGGCTCACTGTCGATCAGCGTGCCATCGATATCCCACGCCACGGCCTTGATCTCGGTCATGAGCGGTTCCTCGCAAAGAATGGTTTCAGTGTTCGATAGAGTTCGCGGAAATTGTCATAGGCTCGGTCGTAGATCGGACCGTTCGCAGGATTCGGCAGGATCTCAGGGCCGAGCGGGATGAGGCGTCCGATCTCGCTCCAGCCGTAGGGCAGACCGGCCCCCATGCCTGCCACCCAGGCGGCTCCGAGGCATGAGCCGTGGCTTGCCTGCAGGGTCTGGACCGGCTTCTGGATGACGTCGGCCATGATCTGCATCCACACCCGGCTCGTGCTGCCGCCATCGGAGACCATGACGCGGCGTGAGGAGAGGCCGATCTCTTCAAGCACCTCCAGATGATGACGGAAGCCGAAGGCGACGCTTTCGAGCAGCGCGCGCCAAAAGTGCCCCTGGCCATGTCCGAGGCTGACGCCGGTGAAAGTGCCGCGCGCGAGCGGATCATGAATGGGGGTCTTCTCGCCAAGGAAATAGGGCAGGCAGAGAATGCCGTCGCTCCCTGCGGGAATCTGCGCTGCCAGCGTGTCGAGCTCGGCATGCGGCCTTACAACTGTGCCGGGGCGCAGAAGATCCGCAAGCCAGTTCAGTGCCGACCCCGAGGCCGCCATACACCCGTTGGGAGCATAAAGCCCAGGCACCAGATGATAGTCCAGGAACAGCCGTGGATCAGGGTGGAGTTGATCCGCCACGACGACGATGTCGCCTGCGCCTCCGAATTTCAGCAGCACATCGCCCGGTGCAGAGAGTCCACTGGCGAGGGCCGAAGCGATGTGGTCCGCGGCACCCCCGAAGACCGGCAGCCCCTCTGGCAATCCCGTTGCGGCTGCAGCCTCGCGTGTCACTGGGCCGAGACGAGCATGCGAGACGGTCTTCGGCGGGATGGCGCAGCGGGGAATGTGGCCCAGCGCCACGAGATCATCCTCGATTTCGTGGCTGGCGAGATCAACGAAGCCGGCCTCGAGCGCCCAGTTCTGCTCGACGGCACGGATGCCGGTGAGTTTCCAGTTTATGTAGTCGTACGAACCGAACACCGTCGCGATGCGACGGAAGACGTCCGGCTCATGGCGCTCGATCCAACGAAGCTTCGTGGCGACGAGCTGCTGATTGATGCCGTTCCCGGTGCGACGGGTGAAAGCCAGGGCATCCACTTCCGACGCGAGCTCGTCGACCTCCGCGCTGCAGCGTCCGTCACTCTGCTGAATGCTCGGACGCAGAACGTTGCCGGAATCGTCGAGCAGAACCACAGCGGGCAGCATGCCGGTGACGCAGATTCCCACTAGCGAATGACGGGCATGAGGAACCGTCTCCATCACCTCCCGCAGCACAGCGCAGGCATTGTCCCACCACTCCGCCGGGTTCTCCTCGGCCCAGCCCGGATGTGGGGAGCTGAGATGGGTGAGCCGGGAAGCCGTTGACACGATCCGATCCGGCATCTCGATGACGGCCGCAATCGTCGATGTTGTGCCGATATCGAGACCTATGACATGCGCGGTCATCGAACACGCTCCCCGTTTCGCCAGGATCAGCTCAGGCTCTCGACGACATCCATGAAGCGCTTGACCCTGTCGCCGTCGACGGGGTTCCAGGTGATGCCATCGATCTTGAAGTGAGTGCCGATAATGCAGCCGTCCGCGACGCTCATCACGTTGCGCACGTTGTCGATGCGTACACCCGTGTTGGCAAAGAGCGGCACGTCGGGCAGAGCTTCGCGCACTTTGTGCAGATCGGAGGCATCCGCGGGCTGTCCCGTCAGAGGACCGGAGACGAGGATGGCGTCTGCGATGCTGGAGAAGACCGCGCTCTTGGCGCGCAGCTCAATCGGACGGGTGTCGAGAGAGGCCGCAAATTCCGCATTGATGTTGTAGAGAAGCTTCAGATCCGGCCGTCCGAGATTGCGGCGCAGACGGACGGCTTCGGCTCCCTTCGGCTCCCAGAGGCCCATATCGGAAGCGAACAGGCCCGTGAAGATTTCGCGCACGAAGGATGCGCCTGTGGTGCAGCCGATGGCGACGCTGGCGCACGGATCCCATAGATAATTGACCCCGAACGGGACCTTGAGCATCGGCTTGATGGCCGCAACGACCGCAGTCATCGCTGCTACGCCTTCAGGCGGAGCCTTGAACTGATAGGGCCGGTCATTCTCGTTACCGAACATGATGGCATGCACGCCACCGGCTTGGAGCTTCTCGACATCCTTGGCGACATTCTCGATCAGCCGGTCCATGCCGCCTTCCGCGTCGTAGAGAGGCGTGCCGGGCAGCGCACCGATATGCGCCATGGCAATGACGGCCTTCTTGCGGGAGGCGAAGAAGTCAAACGGCATGGTAGTTATCCTTGTTGTGAGGCGGAACCGCCGGAAGAGGAGGGAGCGTCGACGATCACCACTTCGACTTTCGCGGCGTGAAGAGCATCGAGAAGGTTGGGCTGAGGAGCCCGGTCGGTAACGAGAGCGTCGATGGCGGAAAGATCGCAGATGCGCGCGAGCGAGCGGCGCTCGAACTTGGAGCTATCGCACAGCACCACGATCCGCTCTGCGCAATTCATCAGAGCGAGCTTCACCTGAGTGTCTTCGGGGGAGTAATCGTAGAGACCTGAGGGCGATAGACCCGACACGCCGATGAATGCGCAGTCGAGCCCGAAATGCCGGAGCTGCTCGACCGCGCTCGGCCCGATTGCAGACATCTCCGGGCCACGTACCAGGCCACCGATTACATAGACCGCATTGCCGCCACTGCCGAGCCGCAAGGCGGCGCGCAGGTTGTTGGTGACGATCCGCAGATCGCTGCGATCGGCGATCTTTTCAGCCAGAGCGAGTGTCGAGCTGCCGACATCGAGGCCGATGGTCTCATTGGGACTGATCAGCCCTGCCGCCGCCGCTGCGATCGATGCCTTTGCGTCCGCGTTGCGAGAGCGCCGGTGATCGAAGCTCGGCTCCTCGGCATCGAAGGCTTCTTGCGAGGCATCGCTAGGCGCGACAGCACCGCCATGGGTGCGGATCAGCAATCCACGCTTCTCAAGATCGAGCAGATCCCGCCGGATCGTCATATCCGAGACACCAAGCTCGGATGCGATGCTGCTGACAGACATGTAGCCCGTCCGCTGGACGGCTTTCGCAATCTTGTCCCGACGGATGGTGCTCGGGACGCGGGAATCGCTCTCATGCATGCGCGAGGTCGCCATGGCTTTCTGTCACTGGATTTGTTTGATCGAATTCAACCATCGATCCCGGGTTAGATCAACATAAAAGTTGATTTATGTTCGATGCTGTTTAACATTGAACATAGTAATGCAGGATCAGCTTGTGGGGTGTAACATGGCTTCTGTTTTCGACCTCGATGGTCGGCGCGCGCTGGTGACCGGAGGCGCCTCCGGGATCGGGGCAGCGATCTGCAAGGCCTTGTCGCGGGCCGGTGTCCAGGTGGCGGTTTCGGATCTGGACGCGGGTAGGGCGCAGGCGCTCGCCGAGACGCTGCCCGGACAGGCGTTCGGAATCGGTATGGACGTCCGCAGCCGCTCCTCCGTGGAGGAGGGGTTTCAGGCCGCTCTGGAGGCGCTTGGCGGCATCGACATTCTGGTGGCGAATGCCGGTGTGTCCTCGATGCGCGCTGCCGTCGACCTCACGGATCAGGACTGGGACTACAATTTCGATGTGAACGCTCGAGGAGTGTTTCTGACCAATCAGATTGCCTGTCGATATTTCGTAGAACGTAAACGCGGCGTGATCGTCAATACGGCATCGATGGCGGCCAAGATCGGCGCTCCCCTCCTGGCACACTACTCTGCCAGCAAGTTTGCGGTGCTCGGCTGGACTCAAGCACTCGCGCGGGAGATGGCACCGCACGGCATCCGCGTGAACGCCGTCTGCCCTGGCTTTGTCCGCACCTCCATGCAGGAGCGGGAGATCGCCTGGGAGGCATCCTTGCGCAACATGACCTCAGAGGCGGTTCTTGCTGAATATGTGTCGCTGACACCACTGGGGCGCATCGAAGAACCTGAAGATGTTGCGGATGTCGTGTTGTTCCTCGCATCCGATGCGTCGCGCTTCATGACAGGCCAGGGAGTCAATGTGACGGGCGGCGCCCGCATGGACTAGACATCGGCAAAGGTCATGCTGGAGGAGCGGGTGCTGAGAGTGTTGGCACGGGTCATAATCGCCAAGCACCTCGATGATCCCGGGGGTTGCCGCAGGCGACCGCGGTCTCCGTTTCATCGCGCAGGGCAGCCAAGCGGGTGATCTTGTCCTTCTCCTCGTCGAGATGCGCCTTGATGATGTCGTGCGCCCCGCCGCAGTACCGGCCGGGGCATTCCTTTCCTTCAGGAGATCGAGTGCTGTGCCGGGAAGCATCCGCATCTCTTTTCCGTTGCAGGGACGTAAGAGACCTGACCTCTACGAATTCAAGTGAAGTTGAGGTCAAGCATGGTGGATGTGGGATATTGCCGAGCTCTCGCAGCGCGCTCCAGGGTTCCGGCATCGACTCTGCAGTTTCACGGTTTTACGAGGAAAATGGCCTGATCCGCTCCATCGGCTGTCGAGGGCTGCGGCGGATGTTCGATCCAGGCGTTCTGGTCCAGTTGTCGCTGATCACACTTGGACGCATAGCCGGGTTTCCCCTGGACGAGATCAAACGCATGTTCGGCCCTGACGGCCGCCCCACCATGGATCGGGGACAGCTTTCTGCCAAAGCCGATGAACTCGACCGCACGGTCAAGCACTTGTCTACACTCCGTGATGGCTTGCGTCATGCTGGCGTCTGTCCCGCATCAACCATATGGAGCGCCCGACATTGCAGCGGTTGCTCGACGTGGCCGCTGCCCGCGGCAGCCGGCCTTCGCGGAGGCGATCCGTCACAGCATCTTCTCGGGACGGACGACCGGACGTTCGTAGCGGGCATGTGACTTTCCAGCTTGGCTGAGGCCGTCCGCGAACAAGATTGCACGACGGGATGTGGTGGCGCGTATCTGACCGTTCGGCAGCAAGGGCTTGAGCGGGAAGACGCCATCACCCGCTTCATTTTGAGGGTCGGTGCATCCTGACTTGCCTCGGGTTTGATCTTTTTTTCTTGTCCGGAGCCATTTCGGACCCAGATTCATCCTTGATCGCGGCCGTCAGCCGATGAGAGCAGTCGCATGATGATGGATCGACGCAATCTCTCCAGCCAGTGGGCCTTGTCTTGCTGCCCCCGATGGGTCCGGCAGCCATGAGGGTCCTGAAGATCCTCGCGGCCTTCGCGATCCTCCTCGTCCTGGGCGCAGGGATCTTCGTTGCTTATGCATGGCGCTCGGCGATCGACCCTGTCGATCCGCCGGCCCAGACAAGCTTCGATCGAGCACTCGTGGCGCGGGGCGCCGATCTGGCCGCCATCGGCAACTGCAATGTCTGCCATACGGCTCCCGGCAGAGAGCCCTTTGGCGGCGGGCTGGGCATTCAGACACCGTTCGGCACCATTTATTCGACCAACATCACGCCCGATCCCGAGACGGGCATCGGCCGCTGGTCGGAAGCGGCCTTCATCCGGTCCATGCGCGAGGGCGTGGATCGCGAAGGCCGGCATCTCTATCCTGCCTTTCCCTACGATCATTACACCCTCGTGTCCGATGAGGATAACCGGGCCCTCTATGCGTTTTTGATGACGCGGACAGCCGCTTCGTCGACACCGCCCGAGAATGAGCTGCCATTCCCGTTCAACCTGCGGATGCTCCTCGCAGGCTGGAAGGCGCTGTACTTCCGGGAAGGACCGTTCCAGCCCGATCCCATCCGGTCCGAGGAGTGGAACCGAGGGAATTACCTGACGGAGGGCTTGAGCCATTGCGGCGCCTGCCACACGCCGCGCAACCGGCTGGGCGCGGAGAAGAAGGACGAGTATTTCGCGGGGGCTGAGGTCGAGAACTGGACCGTCTATCCGATCAACGGGAACTCGCCGGCTCCGGTGCCCTGGAATGCGGATAGCCTCACATTTTATCTGCGCCATGGATGGCATGAGCACCATGGTGCGTCCCGCGGCTCGATGGCACCCGTGACTGCCAATCTCGGCTCGATTCCCGAGGCCGATGTGAAAGCCATCGCGGTCTATGTGAGCGACGTCATGGGCCGTCCGAGCCAGGAGCGGATCGCCCGAGGCGAGGCTGCATCGGCGGCCGCCCGCAAGGAAAGCGAGGCGCCTCTCACGGTGCGAGCAACCTCCACCGGAAACAGGGTCGGCGAGGCGATCTTTCTCAGCGCCTGCCAGGGCTGCCACGACGGGCGGCGCCCTGTGCCGTTTGGAGGCCTCAATCTCCATCTCAGCTCTGCGGTCAACGCATCCAATGCGCAGAACATCATCAATGTCACCCTCTTCGGCCTGCCGGCGGCCAGGGGTGAGCCGAGTGCCATCATGCCGGCCTATCGCGGTGTCCTGAATCAGGATCAGCTTGTGTCCCTGCTCGACTACATGCGCGAACGCTTCAGTGACCAACCGGCCTGGACCGACACGCGAGAGCGCGTCGCAGCGACGATGAACGGCGAACGCGAGGTGCCGATCTACCGTATGGACGGCACGACGCAGGCTCCACCGGAAACCAGCATGAGGACCACATCATGGCCGTGACCCTGACTGTCAACGGCACGACCCGACAGGTCGATGCCGATCCCGAAACGCCGCTGCTCTACGTGCTGCGCGACCATCTCGAGCTCAACGGGGCGAAGTATGGCTGCGGCATCGGACAATGCGGGGCCTGCACCGTCATGGTCGGCAATGAGGCCGTGCTATCCTGCGTCACCCCGGTTCTGCTGCTGGAGGGGCGCAGCATCACCACCGTGGAAGGTCTAGGCACATTGGAGAAGCCCGGACCCTTGCAGCAGGCCTTCATCGAGGAGCAGGCGGCTCAGTGCGGCTACTGCATCCCCGGCATGATGATGCGCGCACAGGCCCTTCTGCAGGCGGATCCCGCCGTCGATGAAGCGGCAATCCGCGCCCATCTCGAGCCTAATCTCTGCCGCTGCGGCACGCACATGCGGATCATCAAGGCCGTGATGCGGGCGGGCGAACTGATGCGGCAAAAGTCTCAAAGCGGAGGTGCCTCCTGATGACCCGCACTGATGCGAAGAATCCAACGCGCCGCGGCGTACTGGCCGCAGGCGGCTCCTTGGCCGTCAGCTTCTCCCTCCTGTCCCGTGCCCTTGCCCAGGAAGGCGAGGTGCAGGGAGCAGCGCCTCCTGCCCAGCCCAAGCCGAAACTGCCAGGAAGCCTGTCGGGCGATCCTTTCCTCGACGCCTGGATCCGGATCGATGCGAACGGCGACATTTCCGTTTTCACAGGCAAGGCGGAGCTGGGTCAGGGCGTCAAAACCGCGATCCTCCAGATCGCCGCAGAGGAACTGGAGGTCGATCCGGCCACGATCCGCCTCATCACGGCCGATACCGGTCAGACTCCGAACGAGGGTTATACGGCGGGCAGCCAATCCATTCAGAACAGCGGCACAGCCATCCGGCATGCGGCGGCTCAGGTGCGAGAGATCCTCATCGGTCAGGCTGCGGCGCGGTGGCAGGTTCCTGTTGACCAGCTGCGCGCCGAGAACGGCAAGGTGATCAGGGCCGACGGGCAGGCGCTCGACTACGGCTCACTCGTCTCTGCCGAGATCCTTCATGTCGAAGCGATACCGCAATCGCGCCTCAAACCGGCGAGCCGTTTCCGGGTCATGGGCAAGCCGATGCACCGCGTGGACATTCCCGCCAAGGTGACCGGAACGCCGATCTACGTGCAGGATCTGCGCATGCCCGGCATGGTTCATGCACGGGTGGTGCGTCCGCCGCGTCCCGGGGCGACGCTCACGGAACTGGACGCGTCTGCCGTCGAGCGAATGCCTGGTGTCGTCGCCGTGGTTCGCAACGGCAGCTTTCTGGCGGTTGCGGCCGAGCGGGAGTTCCAGGCGATCCAGGCGATGCGCGTGCTCGAGGTGTCGGCGCGTTGGTCGGAAGGTACAAGATTGCCGAATCCGGCCAACTTCATCCCATCGCTGAAGAGCCTGCCGTCGCAACAGGGAGTGGTGGCGGAGCGCAGCCAAGGAGACGCTGCTGCAGCGCAGACCTTCCAGGCCACCTTCACACGACCCTATCAGATCCACGGCTCGATCGGCCCCTCCTGCGCGGTGGCGCTGCTCGAGAACGGCACCACGACCGTTTGGAGCCATACCCAGGGCGTCTATCCGGATCGTTCCGCCATTTCGGAAATGCTCAAGGTGCCGCCGGAGCAGGTCCGTGTGATCCACATGGAGGGATCGGGCTGTTACGGCCACAATGGTGCTGATGATGCGGCGGCTGATGCGGCCCTCATCGCTCAGGCGGTGCCGGGGCGGCCGGTTCGCCTGCAATGGATGCGCGAGCAGGAGCATGTCTGGGAGCCCTTCGGCCCCGCGATGCTGACCGAGGTGCGCGCCTCCCTCGACCAAGCCGGAAAAATCGTGGCGTGGAACTACGATCTGTGGAGCAACACTCATACGACGCGCCCGGGACCTGCCGGGTCGCTCATCGCGGCGCATTCCTTGCCGACGCCGTTCCAGCCTCCGCCGGCCAAACTCAGCATCACGCCCTCCGGGAACGGCGACCGTAATGCGGTGCCGCTCTACGCGATCCCGAACATGCGCGTGATCTGGCATTTTCTGCCCGAGATGCCGCTGCGCGTCTCCGCCTTGAGGGCGCTTGGCGCTTATACCAACGTATTTGCGATCGAAAGCACGATGGATGAGCTTGCCCTGATGGCAAATACCGACCCGGTCGAGTTCCGCCTGCGACACATGGAGGATCCGCGCGGACGTGCGGTCATCGAGGCTGCCGCCGCCGACTTCGGCTGGTCCAAAGATCCGCTGCCGGAAGGGCGGGGGCGGGGCTTCGCTTTCGCTCGCTACAAGAACCTCGCAGCCTATCTGGCCATGGCGCTTGAGCTGGAGGTGGAGCGGGAGACCGGGCGCACCCGTATCATCCGGGTGACGGCGGCCATCGACAGCGGCGAGGTGGTCAATCCCGACGGCATCCGCAACCAGACCGAGGGCGGCATCATTCAGGCCGCGAGCTGGACGCTCTATGAAGCCGTCACCTTCGAAGAGACCGGCATCACCAGTATCGACTGGTCGAGCTATCCGATTATGCGGTTCGGCTCGGTGCCGGAGAGGATCGACGTGCGGATTATGGACCGGCCGGGCGAGCCTTTCCTTGGAACGGGAGAGGCCGCCCAGGGACCGACTCCGGCTGCCATCGCCAACGCCATCAGGCATGCGACGGGAAAACGGCTCTATGACATTCCGTTCCGGGCCGAGATCGTGAAGGCGGCCATCGGCGTATGAGAATGAAGTGAAGGGCAGCCGGGCGTCCGAGAGCATGGGCCTGTCTGGGAGAATGCCGCGGATGCCCACGTTCGACCGCAGACGATAAGGAGCGCTTCAAGGGCGCTCCTCATGCCTGTTCATGTCAAGTCGCCAGCCGGATCGTCTGCGGGCAATGGCTGCAAGAGGAGCCGCGGTCCTGGCGCTCAGGCCGCTCGGCTGACCCGCTCGGTCGTTTTCTCGACCTGAACCGTGACGGTTCGTGTGGCTTCCTCGGCCATCTGGAGGGTCAGCTCGGCGATGCGCCGGCTGTTCTCGACCGTCTGCTCCAGGTTATCGCGGAGAAGCGAGCTCTGCACCTCGAGAAGATCCGTCATGGACCGGCAGCGGGCGAGGGCGTTCAGACCATCGAGATTGCGCTGCAGGCGCTTCTGGCTGCGGTCGGCCACCTCGCGGGAGACGTCCTGCAGGCCACGCACAAGGGCAGAGCTGGATTGAGCCACGGCTCGCAGATTCTGCGCGGCCTCTTCGCTCAACCCAAGCGCAACCCCATCGGGTTGGCCTGCCATTCTCAGGCCCTGGCCGGTTGAGCGGCGAGTCAGTTCAGAGAATACGCCGAAGCTGTTCCCCACCGCCTCCTGCATGGCCTGCGCCATGGTCTGGGCGCCTTCCACGCTGGCCCGCAGCGTGTCGGCCACGTTCTCCGTCACCCGCTGCACGGCCTCGACCTGCTCACGGGATCGCCGAGCTTCAGCGCGCTTGGTATCGTCCATACTTGCCATCTCATCCTCCACAGTTTCGACCATAGCGTTGGCTTCCTCGTCGCTCAGCACCTTGAGCACGGCGGGAAGAAGCTGTTTCTTGTCATCACGGATATGCTGCTGAAACATGCGCCGGAGCTCAGCCACCTTGTCGAGGAACTCGGCGGTGTTCTTCGGCATGCCCTCCAGCTCGCTCAAGAGGGCGCTCGTTTCCTGATTGTCGTTGGTCGACTCCAGCACAAGATCCTGCATTCCGTGCCGCCGCAGCACAGGAAACAGGTGCTCCTCCTGGAGGCTGGCGAGAAGCTCCAACTCTTCCTTCAAATCCGCAAGCAGGCGCTCGCGGGTTTTGAGCGCAGTGTTGGAGGTCGTGAGGAGCCTCTCGAAGAGCTCGTTGGCTCTATCTGGTGGTACTCGGCTGAACCGTCCGTTCGTCATAATCCCTCGCAAGACATAAAAAGAGACGGTCTCATGCTCTGCAGCTTGGACCGCATCGTGTGACACCCGTATGTCGACTAAACCGGAAGCTGTTACGCGCAACTGGACAGGCAATATTCCGCGCCCGCCGACAGACTCGTCTGACGCCAACTTGCTACTGAACGTTCTGGGCGTATATCCCTAAGCCCGCCGCTTGCAGGGCGAGCCATTCTTGATCTTATCCTATGTTAATCCGTCAGTGGCATATGGGTTCCAGCTTCATCGCATGGACCCGCTGCGACAATTGCTCCGCGCCGTCGTCCGGCGACCTTGATGGCGCAATCGTTTTGCCGATTCCGCGCCTAATCCGTCGGGAGAGGGCTTCCTACCCCATAAGGGCAGGATGGAACCCGATCCTGCGAGCCGGGTTCCTCAGAAAAAACAAAGCCTTCGAATAGGATCCATGTCGAGGAGGAAACGACAATGAAGATGGGATTGTTGATTTCAGCGGTCGGAACGGTCCTGGTGTTCGCTCCAGCGGAAGGTTGGGCGGGCCCATGCACCGATGAGATCGGCGCGCTGCAGAAGGTCGTCTCCAGCAGTGATGCAGGTTCGGGCCCGACCATGAGAACCGGGTCTACGACGGGCCTCACGACGGGATCGACCCAGCCGCAGCCCGGTGGCACCGATGCTCCGGTCTCCGCGACGCCGCGCCAGGTGCCAGCCGCCGGACAGGCACCTGACACGAATGCGACGACAGCCATGAACACGGCAACGGAGAACCGGGCCACCTCACCCCAGGACGTTCGTTCCCAGATCCAGGGTCAGCCGACAAGCTCGCAGGTCGCATCAGGTGCAGCTTCTGCCCCAGACAGGGCAAAGCAGCTGGAGGCGGCCCTCGGTCGTGCGCGGGCGGCTGATGAAAGGGGCGACGCGAGTGGATGCATGAGCGCCGTCAACGAAGCCAAGAATCTTGTCGGCACCAAATAGACAGGGCAAAGTGCCGAATGCTTGCCCTTCCCGAACCGATCGCATCTAAAGCCTCGATCCCGCGTGAGCGAAGGCTTTAGATGCGTCTGCTTGTGCTTCGATCCGTTGCCGATGAGCATGCAGCGCAGGGGCCGACCCATAAGACGATGCGGACGAGAAGCATTCCATGACCTGTCGGAAGGAACGCCTGCGATGCGCGCCGTGATGGCTTTGATCGTCCTGATGTTGGCATCCCCGGCGGTTGCTGCCGAGCCGTTCAGAACCGTGGTGTTCGACCTTGAACTCATCGACATGAGCCAAGAAGCAGACGCCGGGATCAGGGACGACCAGACCCGTCGCTTGCAGCGTGTCAGCGATGAATTGCGCGAGCTTCTTCGATCGTCGCCGCAAATCCAGCTGATCGACTGGACGGACAAGATCGATGAAGTCCGTCAAAAGTCCCCGCTTCATAACTGTAATGGTTGCGCGGAGGATCTCGCCAAGGAACTCGGCGCGGACCTTCTTGTCTCCGGGATCGTGCAGAAGACCTCCAATCTGATCCTGAGCTTTGCCATTACAATCAAGGATGTACGCTCAGGCAAGCCGATCCGTGGAGGGCAGGCCGATATTCGCGGAAACACGGACGATAGTTGGCTGCGGGGTATCAGGTGGGTTGCGAAGAATCGCCTTCTCTCCGAGCCGCTTTCGGTCCAGCCCTGACGCCCAGAGGCGTCGAGGAGACGGAAGATCCAGGCTTGCCGCAATTCTGTTCGAAGGCCTGGGATTCCAGGTCCATCACTAAAGGGCGAGGAGCCCGCAACGCGGAGGGCGTTGCAGGGCTGAACGAATTCATGGCGGGAAAGGGGCAGGCTTCTGCCCTATAATAAAGCGGAGCGGGATGAAGCACGGGGTGCCCTGTGCGACGATGCGGTGAGGAAAGACCCCATGGTATCGAGGCGCGATATTCTTCTGGCGGCGAGTCTTTTCCCGGTGTGGCCTCGGGCCGCCGAGAACCGGGACATCAAGGTCGGGGTCCTTCCCTTCGGTACGGTGCTTTGGGAGGTCGAGACCATCCGCAGATCCGGTCTCGACACGGCCAACGGCCTCAATCTCCGGCCTGTCCAACTGGCGACGAATGACGCGGCGCGGATTGCCTTCATGGGCGAGCAGGTCGACACGATCGTCACGGATCTCCTGCTGGCAGCCCGCCTGCGGAATGAAGGACGGAAAGTGAAGTTCCTCCCCTTTTCCGCGACGGAGGGGGGAGTGATGGTGCCCGACGGCTCTCCCATCCGGAATGTGGCCGATCTCATCGGCAAGAGGGTCGGGGTTGCCGGGGGTGCCCTCGACAAGAGCTGGCTGCTCCTGAAGGCGGACATCCGGAACAAGACCGGCGTCGATCTGAGCACGGGGGCGGCCCTGGCCTACGGCGCCCCGCCGCTCCTGATGAACAAGCTCGAAGCGGGCGAACTCGATGCCGCCCTGCTGTACTGGAATTTCTGTGCCCGTCTGGAGGCGAAAGGCTATCGCCGTCTCGTCAGCGCGGGGGACATCGCGAAATCCTTCGGCGTCAAAGGCGAGATTGCCCTGCTGGGCTATATCTTCAGGGAGACGACCGATCCAGGGATCCTGAACAGTTTCGCGCAGGCGTCGTCTGGCGCCAAACGGATCCTGGCGGAGAGCAACGAGGCATGGGCGCAGGTGCGCCCTCTCATGAGTGCCGAGGACGAGAAAACCTTCCAGACGTTGCGGCGATACTTCGTGGAAGGAAACCCCCGGCGAAGCATCGAAGACGAAAGAGCCGATGCGGAAAGGATTTTCAGCGTTCTTGCAAGCATTGGCGGTGAGAAACTGGTTGGTGCCGTTCAGACATTCCCGGACGGGCTCTATTGGGATGGTGAGCGCAGTCCCCCATGAACATGCTTGTGCCACACGGCCTTCTTCCGCGTCTCCTGTCGCTGCTCCTGCTTTTCCTTCTCTGGCAACTGGTGACCATGGCCGTGAGTGGGGACACCCTCCCATCCCCTGCCAGGGTCTTCGCCTTCGTTGTCGATGAGGCCCAGTCGGGCGACCTCGTCCACAATGTCACGGCGACACTGAGCCGAGTCTTTGTCGCTTTTTCCCTCGCCATGCTGATCGGAGGGACGATCGGCCTGACTTTGGGGCGGTTCCCGGCTGCCGACAGGCTCCTCGATTCCTGGCTGATGATCCTGCTGAACACCCCGGCTCTCGTGATTATCATTCTGTGTTACGTCTGGCTCGGTTTGTCCGAAACGGCGGCCATTACGGCGGTCACGCTCAATAAGATCCCGAATGTGGCCGTGATCATGCGCGAGGGAGCCCGTTCCCTCGATCCTCAGATCGAGGAAATGAGCCGAGCATTCCGGTTCCAGCGGCGGACATGGGTCCGGCATGTTCTGCTTCCGCAGATCGAGCCGTATACGGTCGCGTCGGCCCGTTCCGGCCTCGCCCTCGTCTGGAAGATCGTCCTCGTGGTCGAACTGCTGGGACGTCCCGATGGCGTTGGATATGCGCTGTCCTACTATTTTCAGCTGTTCAACGTCGCGGCGCTCTTAGGTTACAGTCTGGTGTTTACGACCGTCGTCCTCATCATAGACACCGTTGTCCTTCAACCTCTGGAAGCTTATGGAAGACGCTGGCGTCCTGTTTCCTCTGCGGCTTGATGTCGATCGGAAAACCTACCGACGCAGGGGAATGCCGCCCCTTGAGGTTCTTCGAGATTTCCATCTGACCATCAAGGACGGTGAGACCCTGTGCCTGATCGGTCCCTCCGGTATCGGGAAGACCACGATCCTGCGGATCGTCATGGGATTGGACCGAGACTTCGAAGGCGGAATTCGTCCATCTCTCCACAAGCTAAGAATAGGACCGGTTTTCCAGGAGCCTCGCCTGCTCCCGTGGCGCACGGTCGAGGAGAATGTCCGCCTGGCGTTGCCGATCGGTGAGCGTCATCGATCTCTCGATGATCTGTTCGGAAATTTGCGCTTGAGCGAATGGAGGCGGAGGTACCCAGGCGAACTCTCCGGCGGTCTGGCCCGGCGCGTCGCGCTGGCGCGAGCCCTGGTGATTGATCCGGCCCTGCTGGTGTTCGACGAACCATTCGTGTCCTTGGACGAGCATGCTGCAGCGGATCTGCGTGCCACGATCTTCGATGTGGTCGCCCAGAAGCGGCTCAGCGTCCTGATGGTGACCCACAATATTCGCGAGGCGCTGGCTGTCGCCGATCGTCTTGTTCTTCTGGCGTCCAGACCTGCAACAGTGATCGCTGACATCATGATTCCGACGCCCCGCAATCTCCGGAGCGAGAGCTGGGTCGAGACGATGCTGACAAAGCTTGCCGCGGCTCATCCGCAAACCATATCGACAGGACGCGCGGAGGCTCAACGCTGATCGGATAAGGCAATGACCCATTACCTTGGACTTTCTCGGATGCTTCGTCTGTCAGTTCAGATCGTGCGCCCTTACACGCTGGCTGTCGTGCTTCTGGTGAGCGGATTGGCCACGCAGTATCCGGCCATAGCCAGCGAGGATGCTCCGCTTGCCGTGAGGGAAATCGCACCAGGCGTCTTCGCCCACGAGGCTCCCATTGCCCTGGCCGATGAGGGAAATCTCGGTGCGATTGCAAACCTTGGGTTCATCATCGGTCAAGATGGAGTTGCCGTTATCGATACCGGGGGGAGCGCGGCCGCGGGCCGACGTCTTCTCAGGGCGATCCGCCAGCGGACCGATCGGCCGATCCTCTATGTCATCAACACCCACATGCACCCTGACCATGTTCTGGGCAACACGGCATTCCACGGGAGCGGAGCGACCTTTGTCGGGCACCGTAATCTTCCCCGGGCGCTGGCCGAGCGTGAGAAGGCCTATCTTGACGCCAACAGCGCCCTGATCGGGGCCTCGTTCGAAGGGACGACGGTCATCCGGCCTTCACTTCTTGTCGACCATGTCGTCGAACTCGATATTGGAAATCGCAGACTGCGGGTCGAAGCCTGGCGCACCGCACATACCAACACGGATGTGACCGTTCTCGATCTGACGACCGGGACCTGGTTTCTCGGCGATCTTGTCTTCGTTGGTCACGTGCCTGCGCTCGATGGCAGCCTCGCGGGGTGGATCGGAATCCTGGGTGACCTGCGCTCACGCTCGGCGGAGCGTGTCGTGCCGGGACACGGGCCCATCTCCGCGCCGTGGCCGAGTGCTGCCGCGCCCCTGGAGCGCTATCTGACGCGCCTTGAAGCCGACATTCGGTCGTCCATTCGTCAGGGGCAGACCATCCGTGAAGCCACTCGGGAGGCTGCGCAGAGCGAAGCCGGCGCCTGGATGCTGTTTGACGCGTTCAATGCTCGCAATGCGACCACCGCCTTTCACGAACTCGAGTGGGAGTAGGTGAGACTGGGTAACGTGACCGATTCAGCACTTGCGAATGTCATCGGCGCGCTCGCCGGCAGAGGCTCATCGAAATTAGGTTTTTTTAAGTTCTTGGCATTCAAGCAGACGAATATTTCCGGATATTTAGAGATGAACAGTAGCACAAAAGTATAGTGCTTTCATTTGCTGGCAATCTCGAAGTCGTGTCGTTGCTAAAGGCGCATTTGCACTCTATGATTTGAATTGGCTTCGGTTTTTAACGGCTTCGCTTAGGGAGGCGAGGCTCTTCGCAGACTCCGTAGCTTCTTCCCGGGCCCTTGCGGACCGGGCGTGGTTGCCGGTCGCGATGTGGTGCCGAGGCTCTCGAGTCCCCCAAACTCTAAATAGAGGGTGCTCAATGTGCTGCTTGTGCAAGCAGCCGCATGAGTATCCCGGGAGGAAATCTAATGAGAGCGTTGCGCCTAGTGTCTGCGTTGTCTGTGCTCGCCGGCATTGCTCCAGCCAGTGCCAATGACGAGCTCCAAAAACTCATCCAAGATCCCAACCAGTGGGTGATCCAGACCGGCGATTATGCCAATACCCGGTTCTCCAAGCTCGATCAGATCAATGCGTCCAACGTGAACAAGCTCCAGGTCTCCTGGACGTTCTCGACAGGCGTTCTGCGAGGACACGAAGGATCCCCGCTCGTGATCGGCGACGTGATGTATGTTCACACGCCGTTCCCCAACACCGTCTTTGCTCTCGATCTCAACAGCGACGGCAAGATCCTGTGGAAGTACGAGCCCAAGCAGGATCCGAATGTCATCCCCGTCATGTGCTGCGACACGGTCAATCGCGGCGTGGCCTACGCAGACGGCAAGATCTTCCTGCACCAAGCCGATACGACGCTCGTGGCCCTCGACGCCAAGACAGGCAAGCCCGTCTGGACCGTGGTGAATGGCGATCCCAAGAAGGGCGAGACCAACACGGCGACCGTCTTGCCCGTCAAGGACAAGGTCATCGTCGGCATATCCGGCGGTGAGTTCGGCGTGCGTTGCCATGTCACCGCCTATGACATGAAGACGGGAAAACAGGTCTGGCGGGCCTATTCCATGGGACCGGACAACGAAATGTTGATCGATCCCGAGAAGACGATGGAGCATGGCAAGCCCGTCGGCAAGGATTCCAGTCTCAAGACTTGGCAGGGCGATCAATGGAAGACGGGAGGCGGCTGCACCTGGGGCTGGTTCTCCTACGACCCGCAGCAGAACGCCTTCTACTACGGGACCGGCAATCCCTCGACCTGGAACCCGAAGCAGCGCCCCGGCGACAACAAGTGGTCGATGACCCTTTTCTCGCGCGACATCGATACCGGCATGGCGAAGTGGGTCTACCAGATGACCCCGCACGACGAGTGGGACTATGATGGCGTCAATGAAATGATCCTCGCGGATCAGGACATCAGGGGGCAGCGTCGGCCCGTTGTCGTTCATTTCGACCGCAATGGTTTCGCTTACACGCTCGATCGGGTCACCGGTGAATTGCTCGTGGCCGAGAAGTACGATCCGGCTGTGAACTGGGCCACCAAGGTCGATATGGACAAGAACAGCAAGACCTACGGCCGGCCCATGGTGGTCTCGCAGTACTCGACCGAGCAGAACGGCGAGGACGTGAACACGAAAGGGGTCTGCCCGGCCGCTCTCGGCACCAAGGACCAGCAGCCGGCGACCTATTCTCCGCGGACCAACCTGTTCTATGTCCCGACCAACCATGTCTGCATGGATTACGAGCCTTACCGGGTGAACTACACCCCGGGCCAACCCTATGTGGGCGCAACCCTGTCGATGTATCCCGCGCCGAACAGCCATGGCGGCATGGGCAACTTCATCGCCTGGGATGCCCGTGAAGGAAAGATCGTCTGGTCGCTCCCCGAGCTGTTCTCGGTATGGTCGGGCGCTCTCGCGACGGCCGGCGATGTGGTGTTCTACGGCACGCTGGAAGGATATCTGAAGGCGGTCGACGCGAAGACCGGCAAGGAGCTCTACAAGTTCAAGACTCCCTCCGGCATCATCGGAAACGTGATGACCTATACGCATAGAGGCAAGCAGTACGTGGCCGTTCTCTCCGGCGTTGGCGGCTGGGCCGGAATCGGTCTGGCGGCCGGGCTGACGGATCCGCAGGCGGGTCTGGGTGCTGTTGGCGGCTATGCCGGCCTGAGCAACTACACTGCCCTCGGAGGCCAGCTGACTGTCTTCACTCTCCCGCAATAGGCGAATGAGCAGGCATGTTGCTGAAACAACGGACTGGCGCAGGGAACTGCGCCAGTCCTGTCTTGCATTCGCAGATCACGTCATCCGAGGAGAGGTTTAGTGGTGATTACGAAGTTTCGAGTGGCGTCGCGATCGAAGATCGGCGTCGCGATCAAGATTGGTCTGTTGGCGGTGCTCTTCACACCCGCAGGGATGCTTCGGGCTGAGCCCGCCGCGCCGGCGCGGGAGGAGGACGGAAAGTTTTTCGATGCCGAAGGAAACCCGACCTACCGCATCAAGGCGGACGGAACCGTGGACTGGTACACCTATTCCGGCTTTCGGCGCTACCATGGGGATTGTCATAGCTGTCACGGGCCTGACGGGGCGGGGTCAACCTATGCTCCCGCACTGGCAGATTCTCTGAAGAACATGACCTACCAGCAGTTTACAGAAGTGGTCATCCAAGGCCGCCAGGTTGCTCGTAGCGGCAACACCAGCGTGATGCCGTCATTCGGCACGAACCAGAATGTCGTCTGTTACATGGACGACATTTACGTCTATCTCCGCGCGCGTGCCGAGGGAGCTCTCAACCGCGGCCGTCCGGAGAAGAGAGATGAAAAGCCACAGGCTGCAAAAGATGCAGAAGCGACGTGCCTCGGGGGAGGATAAGATTGGGCGCTCAAGATTGGTAATCGCCCGCACCGGGCTTGTGGCCTTCGTCGCAAGCCTCGGCCTCCTGTGTCCCGCGCAAGCGCAGCATGTTCCCGATCTCGTCACGCCCGACGTGCTGCGCGTCTGTGCAGATCCCGCCAACATGCCGTTCACAAACCGCCAGGGGAAGGGGTTCGAGAACCGCATCGCCGCCATCCTGGCGGACGAACTCAAGGTCCCCTTGCGCTATTACTGGATGCCGCAAGGCCCGGGTTTCGTGCGGAACTCGCTGAACGCGAAGCTCTGCGACGTCATCATGGGCTATACCTCCGGCGCCGACATCGTTCAGAATTCCAATCCGTATTATCGCTCGGTCTTTACAGCTCTGATCAAATCCGGCGGTGAGCTGTCAGGGCTCAAGCAACTCTCGGATCCGCGGCTCCGGTCAAAACGCATCGGCGTGATCGCCGCGACGCCCCCCGTCGATCATCTCGAGGCCCTTGGCCTTGGGCAGGCCATGAAGTCCTACGCGTTGCTGGTCGATCGGCGGTTCGAGTCACCGGCCGATGAGATGATCGCCGATCTTGTGGCGGATCGTCTCGACGTTGCTATCCTGTGGGGGCCGATTGCCGGATACGGAGCTCTGCAACACGAGGGTGTGCTGACCAAGGTTCCTCTGGTCGCGGAAGCCGACAGGCCACCGCTGGCGTTTCGCATCACTCTCGGAATCCGCCCCAATGAAATCGAGTGGAAGCATGCTCTCAACGACGTGCTTCAGAAGCGCCAGGCCGATATCAACCGTGTGCTCCTCACCTACGGTGTGCCCCTGCTCGACGAGGACGGACGTCTCATCGAGGAACCCGCAGGGGAGCATTCGAAGCCATGAGCGCGCGACATCGAACTGGGCAGGCCTGGGAATGCAGCGTTCTGATCTGGCTTCTCGCCGGCCCGGGCGCCTACGCTCAGGCTCCCCCCGAGCCCGAGGGCTACCGCCTCGAAGAATACAGGGCTCCGACTCCTTTGACCCTCAAGGGAGCGACGGTGATCGGCACCCCGGAGGCCGAGGCGCTTTGGCGCCAGGGAAATGCGGTCTTCATCGACGTCATGCCACAGCCTCAGCGCCCTGCCAACCTGCCCGCCGGAACCCTTTGGCATGCTCCGTCGCGAGACAGCATTCCACGAGCCGTGTGGCTGCCCAATGTCGGCTATGGGGTGCTGACGCCCGAGACGGAGGCCTATTTCCGCCACGGTCTGAGTGTCGCAGCGCAGGCCGATCATTCCCGTCCGCTCGTTCTCTTCTGTCAGCGGAACTGCTGGATGTCCTGGAACGCAGCCAAGCGTGCATTAAGATATGGTTACTCTGTCGTATACTGGTATCCTGAAGGAACCGATGGGTGGAAGGATGCCGGATTGCCCGTCGAGCGCGCGGAGAGAAGTCCATAGACGATCATCCGGGCTTCGCTCTTGGGCACCTGACAGTCTATTCGCCTGAGCTTGTTCTTATGGGAGGCTGTTCATGACCGTGCGCTCTCGTATCATCGTATCGGTATGGGCGGGACTGGCTGCTCTCCTGCTGGTTCCGAGCTTGTCCGTTGCCCAGCAAGAGAACACGTGGGCGGAGATTCGCTCCACTGTCATCGGCGAAAGCGTTCCGGGGGACGGCACCGGCCGGCTGACCCTCGTCGCTCCATCCCGCGCCGAGGATGCCGCGATCGTTCCGATCGAGCTGCGTGTCACGGTTCCCGACGATGATGCCGGGCGGGTGACCAAGATCACCCTGGTGGTTGACGAGAATCCGGCGCCGGTCGCCGCAGTCTTCCAGTTGAGAGATGGCCAAAAGACCTTCGATATGGCGACGCGGGTACGGATCGACTCCTACACGTTCGTTCGAGCCGTTGCGACTATGGATGACGGACGATTGTACATGACGAAGACCTATGTGAAGGCCGCCGGCGGATGCTCGGCGCCAGCCGCTAAGGACCCCGTCGAGGCGAAGGCTCGTTTGGGGGAAATGAGGTTCCGAGTGTTCGCAGACAGGGGTGACGCACAGGTGCAGGTGCGGCATCCCAATTACTCGGGTCTGCAGATGGACCAGGTCACGCGCCACTACACGCCTGCATGGTTCATCGACAAACTTGACGTCCGACAAGGTGAGAAGACGCTTTTCAGCATGGAAGGCGGCATATCCATCAGCGAGGACCCAACCTTCAGGTTCACTTATGGGAGCACGGGCGAGCCGGTCACCATCGAGGCGAGAGATACCGAAGGACAGGTCTTTAAGAAAATCTTCCCGGGAAGCGGTACCTAGAGCGGTTTCGACTGGGGTGGAATCATCTCTCTTCTTGAGTGTGCCGCTCGCACGGTCGAGAGCGGAGCCGTCAGCGGAAACAGCGGACCTCGGCCTCCGCTTGAGCGCGGCGAAGGTCCGCCACGATGTCGTCGAACATCTTGGTGTTGCGGAACATCGACATCCGTTCGCCAACTCCTTGCCTCATGGAAAGGATCGTCTCCGCCTGCAGGTACCGATCGTAGGGCATAATCGAGGCCAGGGTGTCGACGGAGCAGGAGCAGCGTTCAAGCATATCGCGCGACTGCCCGTTCGCCGCCATGCACCCAAACACATAATCGGCCCTGGCACTCGTGGGATAGTCGTTCGCCGGTTCACCCTCGGCAGCAACGCCCGTCAGGCTGAGGAGGAGGATGGCGCCAGCCCGGAGGCTGTTCTCAACTGCCGCTTGGATCATAGCTCAGAGCCTCATGAAGAAGAGTCCGGCCGTCTGCCGCGACGGCCTTGACGTCAATGGAGAGGATTCGTCCCGGTATCCGCTCGGATGTGATGAACGAATATCTCAGTGCATCGAGGCCCTGCATGCGATCTCGATGAATGTCTTCGATGAACGGCTGGGTCTCGATCCGCCACGCCGGAACCGACTCGTTGCGGTAGGTCGTTGTGACGGGGGTGACGGACACCTTCTCGCGCATCCCGGTCCGGATCGCGTTCCGCAGATAGCGCGGATTGGCTCCGAGAGCTGTTACGAGGGTTTGGAGGTGCTGCTCCAGAAACAGGACCAGGATTGGATTGCTTATGACACCGTCGAACGGTCCGGCCGGCCGCCGCTGCGTGCTCGGGAACATCTCGACCTGCACATTCCGGACGTCAGCACTTGCGCCCGGGGTGACGAGAAGACGGATCGTGTCCGAAAAACCCCGCATGCGTTCGGAATTGAAATCGCCCCCGCGCTGATACCGGTAGAGCAGTGTCGCGTCCGGCGCAACCGCCTGCCAGTCCCGGGTTTCGAAGAGAAGATCGGAGGCGGCAGGCATCGTCTCCGCTGAGACTGGTGCGGCGGTGAGCGATGCCATCAGGCCGATTGCGAAGGCCAGGCGTCTCATACGGGCTCTCCGGCAGGCACATGTTCCGTGAGAGCTCCAAACCCGCGGTACACGGTCGTCGAGGACGAAGACGCGGAATCGGTCCTCGCGAGATTGCGGATCAGAGCATGATGAGGCGACAGGTGGCAGGCCGGGTCCGTGGATGCTGCATCACCAGTCAAGGCCAGAGCCTGGCAGCGACAGCCACCCCAATCCCGCTCGCGCCGCTCGCAGCTCCGGCATGGCTCCTGCATCCATTCCGTGCCGCGGAATGCCTGAAAGGCTGGCGACTCCGCCCAGATCTCGGCAAGCGAGTGGTCGTGAACGTTCCAAAAAGTCAGGTTGGGGATTGTTTCGGCCGCATGGCACGGCAGCACCTTGCCCGAAGGCGAGACATTCATCAGGCGGCGTCCCCAACCTCCGGCGCAGGCCTTCGGATAGCTTGCATAATAGTCGGGTACGACGAGATCGATGACCAAGCGTCCCTGCAGCTGCTCCCGTGCTTCCTCCACAACCGCAATCGAGCGGTCGACCTCGGTCCGGGTGGGCATCAGGGCGGCCCTGTTCACATAGGCCCAGCCGTAATATTGGGTGTGGGCTATCTCGAGGCGCTTTGCGCCGAGATCAACCGCGAGAGCGATGAGATCGGAGACACTCCCAATGTTGCCGCGATGGATAACAGCATTGAGCGTCAGGGGCAGGTCGAGCTCCACAACACGCCTGGCGAAGACGAGCTTCTGCTCGTGTGCGCCCTTCAACTGCGCGATGGAATCCGCAGTGGAAGCGTCGCCAGCTTGGACGGAAAGCTGGACGTGATCGAGGCCTGCCGCGGCGAGACCGCCCAGCTTGGTCAGCGCGGGGCCGACGCCGGAGGTGATCAGGTTGGTGTAGAGGCCGACCATCGCGCAGTGTGCGGTAATGGCCTCGATATCGGAGCGTGCCGTCGGCTCTCCGCCCGAAAGGTGGACGTGAAGCACGCCAAGCGCGGCGGCCTCACTGAGAATGCGGCACCATGTTGCGGTGTCGAGCTCCGCAGAGCGACGCTCGAGCTCGACTGGATTCGAGCAATAGGGGCAGCGCAGCGGGCAGCGGTGCGTGAGTTCGGCCAGAAGACCGATGGGGGCAGGAACTGCGTTCAGAACGTCGCTCATGGCTTTCGATCCGGTTCCAGCGGAGTGGCTCCAACGATCCGCCTGTTGGCGAGACCGTTCAACATGTCGATGACATCCGCTTCTATCACATCCTGCTCGGCATCGTACCGGGCCGCGAGAGCGCCGGCGATCTCGCGGATACTTCTTTGCCCATCCACGAGCCTGAGCACCTCCAGGGCGATATCGTCGAGATCGAATGCTCGTTCAGGCGCCAGAAGAACATGGGTGTTCCGGATCCTGTCGTGGTGCAGCCTGACTCCGCGCGGCAGGTGGGGCACGCTTCCTGCACTCAACGCCGTCATCATGCTTGCTCCGCGCCCGGCGTCCATGCCCCGGGAGGCACAAAGCCAGGTTCTACATAGCTGAAATAAAGAGCATCGAGCTGAGCCCAGAGCACGTCGCACTTGAAGGACAATGCATCGATGACAGCCTGCTGCTGGGATCGTGTGGCGGCGTTGCGCTTGACATAATCGAGCGCGAAGTCCGCATCCCGTGGTGCCTGGGATAGCCGTTTCTCGAAGTAACTCAGGATCTGCGGGGAAATGAAGCTGTAATTGGACAGCATCCCCGAGACGCGTTCGGAGATGATGCCGGGACTGAACAGCTCCGTCAGGGACGAGGCAACAGCTTCAAGAAGGGAGCGCTCCCGCACGAAGTGGACATAGGCTTCGACGGCGAAGCGCGTCGCCGGCAATGCGCCTCGCCTGGACGTCACATAGCTCCTAGGCAGATCCAGCCCATCGGTGAGGCGCAGCCAGCGCTCGATTCCGCCTTCGCCTTCTCCCTCTCCGTCGTGATCCAGGATTCTCTGGAGCCAAGCACGCCGCAGGTCGCGATCTTCGGCACGGGCGATGAGGCTGGCATCCTTGATGGGAATGGCCGCCTGATAGCAGTAACGGTTCAGGGCCCAAGCCCGAACCTGATCGCGGTTCAACTCGCCGCCATGCAGAAGGCGGTGGAAGGGATGGAGACTGTGATATCGCTGCGCTCCCAGAGCGCGCAGTTGCTCTTCGAGCTCGGCATGTGAAAGTGGTGGTGCCTCATCGGCCCTGGGGTTCGCAAGAATACGGCTTTCTGTCATGGGAAGATCCTCAAGCCGTCATGCGCTACGGTCCAGCCGCGACTCTCGACGAGGCGCCGCTCCGCGGAATCCTCGACGAGAACGGGATTGGTGTTGTTGATATGAACATAGATCCGGCGAGAAACGGGCACGTCCGACAGACGCGCCATCGATCCATCATCGCCCTCCATCGGCACATGGCCCATGCGAGCCCCGGTTTTCTCGCTGACGCCAGCGCGAATGAGATCGTCGTCATGGAAGACGGTCCCGTCGAAGAGCAGCACATCGGCGCCTGATATTCTACGTCGCAGGTCATCGTCGACCCATGCGCATCCTGGGACATACGCGAGCCGTCGGCCCGCCGCCTCGAGCATGACACCGACCGTGGCGCCAAATCCATTGTCCAATGAGACGCTCTCGTTTTCCCGCCACAAGGGGACCTTGCCGGAAACGGCAAAAACAGTCGCGAATAATCCTTCGACAGGTTCGAAGGACTGGCCGAGCTGGACGGAACGGCGCATGACGACTCCCGACGCGAGCACATCAAAAATCGGATTCAAGGCCAAGGTATCGAGGATCTGAGGTGTCGCATGGATTGCGAGAGGCTGCCGTTCCCGTAATGTGAGCAGGCCGGCCACATGGTCGACTTCGGCACTCGTCAGGAGCACCGCCTCGATAGGGGAATGGCGCAAACCGGCGCGTGGATGCAGATCGCCCGTCCGGGCGATCTGCTGCCGGATGTCCGGTGACGCATTCAGAACAAGCCACCGCTCGCCATCAGGAGAAACCGCCAAGCTCGATTGCGTGCGGACCCTGACTCTCGGATCACCTGCCCAAGCCAATTGGCAGATCGGACAGCGGCAATTCCATTGTGGAACTCCGCCTCCTGCCGCAGACCCAAGGACAATGGCCTGCACGTCCGCTCCGCCTGCCGAGGCTCAGGTCACTTGAAGGGATCGATTTCAAGCGAGGGATCGATGTCGGCTGACTCGTAGCTCGTGACTTCCATCCCGACACAGTACTCGCGAACAGAAGGCTTCGTCCATTTCGTGCTCATGGGTTCCTCCGCTGCATGCCCGACGAATTTTCTCTCTCTGAGTTCGCGGGCTGTTATCTTGGCGATTGGAGTGCCAATGCTTCGAATATGCTGGAGATGAAGACTATAGGCAAGTAGAATTGCTGACCATGGAGCAGCTCGTGCTTCTGCACGCGCGGCGGATGCTACTGCAACGCATCATGTGCGGGGCTCGTCACACACATTGGGCCGAGTTCATCAAATCCTGTTGGGAACGGAGGATCGTGCCACACAGCGCCACCGGCCGATGCGCCAGCTCGGATGCGTTCGCTGCCAGTCGGCTAAGGCGGACTGGCCATGAACCATGCACGCTGTAGGGCTCGTTTCCTCAAATGAGAAGCTCAGCCGCTCTTCTCGACAGATGGTGGGATCCGCGGTGAGGCAGATGGTCATCAACAATAGCATCGACCGTCTCCTGAAAGGTCTTCAGGACGCTGATCCGAATAACGGCAAAACGCAAGCTGAAACGCGAAATAAGCCGGAATTACGGGATCCCAGCCAATATTGGAACGGTCGGGTACGATTGCGGCACAATCGTGGCGAGTTGCGGGAAGCTCTACCAAAGAGCCAATGGATGTTCGAGCACGACTAGCGTAGGGTGTGGTGTCTGGAGGAAGGCGCCGCAACCGTGCTCGATTGCAGAATTCCTTGGAACGCTCTCGTCGGGCGCCTGCACAGGCTGTGCACCTTGTGCTGGCTTGTGGTCGCATTGGTCATTGTCTCCACCGGGATATCAAAAGCTGCGGAGACAGCAAGCGTGCGAATGGGCTTCCTGTCCTACCGGCCACCTCCTCCACCTGCCTACGAAATTGATCCCGTACCGGAGGATGAGGGTCTTGCCGGAGGGCGCGTGGCGGTCCGGGACAACAACACGACGGGAGCCTTCACGGGGCAGCAATACAGCCTCGACGAGGCGTGGCTGGACGAGAACGAAGATCCCGTCGCGAAAGCTCGAACGCTCGTCGAGGAGGGCATCCAGTTCCTGATTGTCAACCTCCCGGCTTCTGAGCTCCTGTCCGTTGCGGATGCCCTGAAGGACCGATCGGTCATCCTGTTCAACGTGGGCGCCACCGACGATCGACTCCGTGGTGCCGATTGCCGTGCGAACCTCCTGCACATGGCTCCGACCCGGGCGATGCTGACAGATGCGCTGGCGCAGTTCCTCGCCTTTCGACGGTGGCAAAGCATTTTCCTGGTCACAGGCCCTCAGGCCGGCGATAAGCTCTATGCCGATGCGATGAAACGCTCGGCACGCAAGCTCGGGCTGACGATCGTTGCGGAGAAGCCCTGGGAATTTGGAGCTCTCGCCCGCTCGAAAGCCGACGCCCCGACCACCGCCGAGGCGCTGGTTTTCACCCGTGACGTTGACTACAAGGTTCTCGTGGTCGCGGATGAGGCCGGCGATTTCGGTGACTATCTTCCCTATCGCACCTGGAACCCCCTTGTTGTGGCCGGAACGCAGGGGCTGATCGCCACCACCTGGCACCCAACCTTGGAAGCATGGGGCGCAGCGCAGCTGCACAACCGGTTTCGACAATCGGCGAACCGGCCTATGCGCCCGTTGGACTATCAGACCTGGATGGCGGTGCGAGCGATCGGCGAGGTGGTGCTCCGGGGCGCCAAAGCGGATGCGGTGGACGTCCGCCGTCGGCTGCTTGATCCGCAGTTCCAATTGGCGGCCTATAAGGGTGTGCCGGTGAATTTCCGGACCTGGGACCGCCAACTTCGACAGCCTATTCTCATCGCGCAACCCAAATTCCTTGTATCGGTCGCTCCACAGGAGGGCTTCCTCCATCAGCGGACACCTCTCGATACCCTGGGAGCCGATCAGCCCGAAAGCGAGTGCCGGGTCCAATAGACCGTCAGAGGAAACAGCCCATGACCAGCAATCCGAAGTTTTCCGCGATCCAGCTCATCTGCGCCTTGACGATGTGGGGGCTGCTCCCTTGCCAGGCTCAGGCCTACACGATCTTCGTGTCGAGCGAGAAGGACAACACGATCACGGTGATCGACTCGGAAAAGCTCCAGGTCACGAACAAGATCAAGGTCGGCCGGCGCCCTCGTGGGATCCTCGTCACCCACGATGGGAAGTACCTGCTGATCTGCGCCAGCGACGACAACCGCATCGACGTGATGGACACGAAGACCCTTAAAGTGGTGAGATCTCTGAAGTCAGGGCCGGATCCCGAATTGTTCGTTCTGCACCCATCAGGAAATCCTCTCTACATCGCGAACGAGAACGACAATCAGGTCACGGTGCTCGATATCGAGAAGAACATCGTTGTGGCGGAGGTGCCGGTTGGAGTCGAGCCGGAGGGGATGGGTGTGAGTCCGGACGGGAGCGTCATGGTGAACACGTCGGAGACGACCAACATGGCGCATTTCATCGACACGAAAACCCACAAGCTCGTCGACAGCGTGCTGGTCGACTCACGGCCCCGGTTCGCCGAATTTTCGTCCGACGGCAGAATGCTTTGGGTGTCCGCGGAACTCGGCGGCACGGTCAGCGTCATCGATACGGAAACACGCAAGATCGTCAAGAAGATTGAGTTCAAGGTCCCAGGGCTGCCGAAGGAAACCATCCAGCCGGTTGGCGTCAGGTTGACCCGCGACGGCAGCAGAGCCTTCGTTGCGCTCGGTCCTGCCAACAGGGTCGCGGTCGTGAACACGGATACCCTCGAGGTGGAAAAATACCTTCTCGTCGGTCAACGCGTGTGGCAGCTCGCCTTTACACCGGACGAGAAGTTGCTCATCACAACCAACGGGAACTCCAATGACGTTTCGGTGATCGACGTCGAGGGACTCAAGGTCGTCAAGAGCATCAATGTCGGGCGCGCGCCATGGGGCGTTGCCGTCGGGCCCTAAGGGCCAGAGACAAGAGAATCAAAGAGGATGCATGAGCGGTACGGCGACCATCGACTTTAGGCTCGGCTTCGCGGGATATATTACCTGTTTCTCCGGCATTGCCCGCCGAGAGTTCCTCCGCTTCCTCAACCAGAGGGAGCGCTTCTTCGCCGCCCTCGTCAGGCCGCTCGTGTGGCTCTTCATCTTCGCCGCGGGTTTCAGGAGCATCCTGGGAGTGTCGATCATTCCTCCCTATGAGACCTATGTGCTCTACGAAGTTTATGTGGTGCCGGGCCTTGCCGTCATGATCCAGCTCTTCAATGGCATGCAATCATCGCTTTCCATGGTCTATGATCGGGAAGTCGGCTCGATGAGGGTTCTGCTCACCAGTCCCTTCCCTCGCTGGTTTCTTCTGCTTTCGAAGCTCGCCGCCGGAGTCACCGTATCGCTCCTGCAGGTTTATGTTTTCCTGGCCATCGCCCACTTTTGGGGGGTTGAGATTCCCGTAGGAGGCTACGTGGCGGCGTTACCGGCCCTGGTGCTCACTGGACTGATGCTGGGCTCCATCGGCCTGTTCCTATCGTCTCTCATCCGCCAGCTCGAGAACTTCGCCAGCGTGATGAACTTCGTCATTTTTCCGATGTTCTTCGCGTCCTCGGCGCTTTACCCGCTCTGGCGTGTGCGCGAGTCGAGCGAAGTGCTCTACCTGATTTGCCTCGCGAACCCGTTCACGCATTCCGTAGAGCTCGTCCGCCATGCGCTCTACGGCTCCTTTGAACCGATCTCTCTCGGTGTCGTTGCATCTGTCGCCATCGCTTTCTTCGTGCTTGCGGTCACAGCCTATGACCCTGCACGCGGGCTTATGCCCCGCCGCGGCGGGCCTCCGGGAGAGCCCACATGACCCGCTGTTCATGGGTTGGCCCCTTCCTTGTGATGACGGGGCTTTCCTCAGCCGTTCAGGCACAGGCGCCGGCACAATCGACGTGGCCATGCGTTCAGAACAAGGTCCCCGAGATCGCCGCCGGAACCGTTTGGGCTGGGCCGGAATTGCAGGCGGTCGGATCATGGCAAGCCGATACGGAGGCGGCAATGCTCGCGCAGCAACTGGCCTCGCGCCGCACCACGGTGGAACAGGCCGGATCCTTGCTTGATGCTTTCGCAGGGAAGGCCGGCCCGCAAAAGGCCGAGCGTCTCACCCGCGTGTTTGCGGGCGTGCTGGAGATCATCAACCTGGAACGGTCCCGTGTCATCTCAGGAATTGAGCGTTATGCACGCGGCCAGAACCAGCTTGCCGAGCGGATCCGCCAGGAGGCTGACGAGATCAGCGCCGCCAAGGATGAGCCGGGCGCGCAGCCGGGCAAGGATATTCAGGATCTGGAGACCCGCTTTCAATGGGACAAGCGGATTTTCGAGGAGAGAGCGCAATCACTCCGATCCGTTTGCGATACACCGGTGATCCTGGAGCAGCATCTCTTCGAGATGGCGCGGGCGATCCAGGAGCGGCTCTAGCCTCATCCGGTTCAGCCGGCGTATCGATAAAGCGTTTGATGTAACGGGAAAGCGTTGAGAACAGCAAACACGGGAGGATGGGATGGAGACGCGGGCGGCGGTTGCGTGGGAGGCTGGCAAGCCTTTGACGATTGAGACGATCCGGCTGGAGGGTCCGAAGGCGGGCGAGGTTCTGGTGGAGGTGATGGCCAC
>NZ_SPJX01000521.1 GCF_004458765.1 Microvirga pakistanensis
CTTCCGGGGCGAGCTGACGATCCTGGACGGGCGCCAGGGCGGCGGCGCGTCGGAGTATGGCGACGAGGAGCCGGGCCAGATCAGCCGCGGCGGCGACTTCGGACGAGCCTCTCCGATGGAGCGCAGGCCCGAGCCGGCGAATGCAGGCTCCCGCCGCAGCGAGTTCGACGACGACATCCCCTTCTGATCGAGCAGATCCGTCCTTATCGATCCGGGCCTCGTGCCCGGATTTTTTGTGGTCCCTGCCCTACCTCCCGGGATCGACGGAATCCTTTTGCGCCGCGTGACGCGCGCGCTGCGCGCGCTCCAGCTCGCGCAATCTGCGCGCCCGCTCCTGAAGCTCGCCCCGATCGGGCAGCCACCAGCCCCTGCTCTCGCGCAGTGAAGGCGCCTCGGCCTCGCGCGCCGGCCGGGCCCGGTAAGTCTCCTCAAGAGTCGGCATCCTCCAATACGCCCAGACATAACGCCCCGGATCCTCCGTCGCGTGAGGATAGAGGCTGCGGTCCAGGCCCTCTCCGACCACATGATGGTCGATGTCCTCGAACACCACGACACCCCAGGAGAGCGTCATGACGGGAGTCTCGACGGGCGGGAGATCGTCTCCGGGAACCGGATAGCGTCTCCGTCGACGTTCGATCTGGATCGGACTGACGGCCGAGGCGCCATGCTGCCTCTGCTCGTCGCGTCGCCTTTTCCGTTCCTCCGGCTCGTTGCGCCGGGCGGCCTCCTCGATCACAGGCCATTTCGACCGCAGATCCTCGTAGGACCGGAAGGGAACGTGCCAGATCTTTTCGTCAGGATTCCAGTGGGCCCAGGGAATGGAACGCAGGGTCTCGACGATCGTGCGCGAATAGGGGGTTCGAATCCTCAGATCGCTCCCGATCGTGAGGTAGGAGCTTTCCAGCGGCTCGAAGAGGTAGGCGTCCCGCCCTTTTGCATCCGCGTGCCGGTCGAAATTCTGAAGCTCCTGCGCCATCCAGGTCTCGAGCCGTTGCACGGCTGTGGTTCCCGGAACGAACCAGCCTTGTTCCTCCCCCCGCCAGCGCGCCCGGGGGAATGCCCCACGGAACCGGCGCACGAGGTCGCGGTCATAGGGGAAAACCGCGAAAGCGCCGGGGCGCTCGCTGTCGGAGGGGAGGATCTGAAAGGCGGATACAAGCTCCATCGCGTGTCCCTGAAGGGCTTCTCGCAAGAAACCCTTCAGGGACAACAGACGATGCGCGGAATGGATCCTGGCCGGCGATCAGGCCGGACGGGGCACCGTTCGTGCGCNAGATCCGGCGCGATGATCGGCAAGGACGCGATTCCGATGAGCCAACGCTCCCATGCCCGCATCTCCGTCAGCGCATAGCCGGCGAAGGCCGCCGACAGGCACAGGATGCCGACGACGGCACCTGCGGTCACCAGGAAGAAGCTCGCCCAGGTGAAGTCCGGCGTCACCAGCAGCATGGCCGGGCCATAGACGAACACGAAGGGCACGAGAGCCTTGCCGAGGCCGAGGCGGAAAGCGGTGTTGCCCGTCTTAAACGGATCCGCGCCTGCCATGCTCGCGCCCGCATAGGCCGCCAGCGCCACGGGCGGCGTGATGTCGGCGAGCACGCCGTAATAGAACACGAAGAAATGCGCGACGATCGGAACCACGCCGAGCATGCCGAGAGCGGGAGCGGCCACGGTCACCATGATGATGTAGTTCGCCGTCGTCGGCACGCCGCAGCCGAGCAGAATGCACACGATGGCGGTCATCAGCAGGGTGAAGAACAAGGTCATGCCCTTCAGATCCATGAGCCCCACCGGAAGCATCTCGCTCATGGTCTGCGCCATCTGCGCGGCGAACGACGTCACGATGAAGGAAATCTTGAATCCCACGCCGGTGAGCGTCACGATGCCGACGATGATGCCGACCGTGGCCGCAGCGGCGCCCACGCTGATGGCGTATTTCGCCCCGACCACGAACGCATCGATGAGGTCGATGACCTTCGCCTTGCCGGCCTCGCTCGTGACATAGGCATAGACGATCAGGGCCAGCACGAGCAGGAGCAGCGGCAGCACGAAAACGAGCTGGGTGAGCAGGCCCGTGGCGATGCCGCCCGCAACGGCGGCGAGAAAGCCGAGCGTCACGGCGGGAACGCGGCTGACGCCCACCACGATGCACGCGGTGATGCCCCAGAACGCCGCCAGATAGGGCGTGAAGCCGGAGAACAGCACCATCAGCAGAACGGCGAGCGGCATGATCGTCTGCCAGCCCTCGCGGATCACCTTGCGGGCATTCGGGATTTCCTCGGGCGGCAGGCCGCGCAGGCCCGCGCGCTTGGCTTCCAGGTGCACCTGCATGAAGACGCCGAAGAAGTGCATGCAGGCGGGAACCACGGCCGCGAGGATGACCGTCTGGTACGACACGTTCAGGAACTCGACCATCAGGAAGGCGGCCGCACCCATGATCGGCGGCGTGATCTGCCCGCCGGTGGATGCCGCGGATTCGACCGCCGCCGCGAAATGGCGCTTGTAGCCGACGCGGATCATGGCGGGGATCGTGAGGGAGCCGACCGTCACCGTGTTGGCGATGGATGAGCCCGAGATCATGCCGAACAGGGCCGATCCGAAGATGGACACCTTCGCGGGGCCGCCGGCATAGCGTCCGGCGAGGCACGTGGCGAGATCGATGAAGAGCTTGCCGAGACCGACCCGGGTCGCCAGCACGCCGAACAGCACATAGTGGAAGACATAGGTCGCCACGACGCCGAGCGCGATGCCGTAGATGCCCTGGCTCGTGAGATAGAGATGATTGACGATGTTCGACCACGTGGCGCCGGGATGCTGCAGGATGCCCGGCATGGAGGGGCCGAAATAGGCATAGAGCATCATGCCGATGGCGATGACCGGAAGCGGCCATCCGACGGAGCGGCGCGTCGCCTCGAGCAAGAGAACGATGAGGATCGTCCCCATGGCGACATCCGTCGGCGACGGATTGCCGACGCGGAAGGCCAGTTCCGTGAAAATCCATGGGACATAAAGGCTGGCGATCGCAACGGCGACCGCGCAAGCCCAGTCGATGAGGGAGATGCCGCCCGGCCGCCACAGGCTCGACGGAACGACCCGGTCCTGATCGGTCTTGAAGGCCGTGAACACGAGGAAGATCAGGCCGAGCACGAACGCCATGTGAATGCCGCGATGCGTCGCCTCGCGCAGCAGCCCGAAACCCGCCGTGTAGTAGTGAAAGAGCGAGAGCGCGATCAGCAGGCCCGCGACGAGCCAAGCCGTTCCCGGCAGAAGCGGCCGGAAGCGCATCTCGGGATCGAATTTCTCCTCGAGGCTGCGGCTCTCGATCAGGGCGGACGTGTCTGGCATGGACATGGCGGTTCTCATGGTCAAGCGGCGCTGCGCATTCTGGCGCCCCGCTCATTGATACGAACTCAGCGCGTGCCTCGCATCTCGATCGAACCGGATGCTGCAGGCAAGGGCTCTGAAACACGATGCCTCCCGCAACCCTGTGGCGCGGGAGGCATCGTGAACGCTCGGCGGGGCTCAGCCCTTGAGCAGGCCGGCTTCCTTGTAGAAGCGCTCGGCACCGGCATGGACCGGGATGCCCGCGCCGGCAAGCGCATTCTCCTTGCGGATCATCTTGCCCTTCGCATGACCTGCATCGAGGGCGGAGCGGGTCTTGTCGCTCCAGAGGCCCTTCGCGACCTCGTAGACGACCGCATCCGGCACCTTCGCGGAGGTGATCCACTGCGCGCCGACGGCAAGCGTCTTCACGGCGCCCACATCCTTGTAGGTTCCGGCCGGGATCTCGTCGGCGGCAAAGAAGCTGTACTGCTTGCGGACCGCGTCGGCTTCGGGACCCGTGAGGGGCACGATGTCGATGCCGCCCCCGGTCGCCGCGAGTTCCGTGATCGCGCTCGTCGGATAGCCGCCCACGAAGAAGAAGGCGTCGAGGCCACCATCGCGCATGCGCTCGGCCGCCTGGTTCGGCTTCAGGAAATCCGCCTTCACGTCGCTTTCCTTGATGCCCCAGGCGCCCAAGATGATGCGGGCATCGACCAGGGTCCCGGAGCCCGGCTCGTCGAGCGAAACCCGCTTGCCCTTCAGGTCCGACACGGATTTGACATTGGCGGACTTGGCGGCGACGAGATGGATGCTCTCCGGATAGAGGTTGGCGATGAGGCGCAGGTCCTCCATCTTGCCCTTGCCCTCGAACAGGCCGGTGCCCGTATAGGCCCAGGACGCCACGTCGGCCTGGCTGAACCCGGACTCGAGAGCGCCTGAGGCGATGGAATTGATATTGGCCACGGAGCCGTTGGAGGCCTGGGCCGTCAGAACGAGCTGGGGCGGGCTCGAAATGGCGTTCGCGATCAGGCCGCCGATCGGATAATAGGTCCCTGCAGTGCCGCCGGTCCCGATACGGAAGAAGGCCGGCACCTGTGCAAAGGCGTTGCGCCCCAGGGCGGCGGCGGCGCCTGCGCCAAGACCGAGTTTGGCCAAATCGCGACGGGTCAGTTTCATGGACATCGTTTCCCTCATGAGGCAAAACCGCTGCAATACGGTTCGGCGCCACTCTAGCGCATATCCCGGCTCCGTCCATGGAGAGAAGCGGCAAGGTTTTGGATAAGTGTGTGCTCTATCGAAGGAAATTCTCTGCTCGGTGAGTTGCGCCCGCCGCGCGCGGGACCCAGCTTCATCCCTCCGGACCAGACAACATTTGATGCCGAAGGATTCCTGAATTCGTGACCGCGTCCCCTCATGTCATTTTCGACCGGGTCAGTTTCTCCTACGGCGATCGGAGCGTCATCCCCGAGCTGATCCTTGCGCTGAGTGAGCGGCGGGTGGGGCTGATCGGCTCGAACGGATCGGGCAAGAGCTCCCTGCTCCGCCTGATCCATGGCTTGGCGCAGCCCACCGGCGGGACGGTCACCACGGTCGGCCTGAACACGAAGACGGATCGGAAGAAGATCCCGTCCCGGGTCGGGTTTCTCTTCCAGGATCCTGACAGGCAGATCATCTTTCCCACGGTCGGCGAGGAGATCGCTTTCGGGTTCGAGGAACAGGGAATGACGCGCCAGGAGGCGCGGCGCGAAGCTCTCGCCTGGCTGTCGCGCTACGGGAAAAGCCACTGGCTTGAGCGCGGCGTCCAGGAATTGTCGGAGGGTCAGAAGCAGCTCGTCTGCCTCATTTCGGTGATTGCCCTTCAGCCTGGTCTGATCCTGCTCGACGAGCCCTTCGCGAGCCTGGATCTGCGCACGCGGCTCGCCTTCGCGCGACAATTGGAGGCTCTGCCCCAGCCCCTGATCATGGCGAGCCACGATCTCGACTTCCTGGCCCGCTTCGACCGGATCCTTTGGCTCGAGAACGGCCGCATCCACGCGGATGGCCCCCCGGAGGAGGTTCTCGCGGCCTATGATGCGGCGGCGCGCGCGCAACCCGAGATCATTCCATGATCTCCAGCTATGTCTCCCGGGCCACCTGGCTGCACCGCGTTCCCGCAGGACCCAAGCTCATCGCGATCGCCGTCCTGAGCCTCGCCGTGCTCCCCCTGACGGATTGGCGCTGGCTCGCCCTCGGCCTCGGGGCCCTGCTGCTGCTCTATGCGAGCCTCGGGCGGGACATGTTCGGCCGGCTCGCGCTGCTCAAGCCGCTGTTCCCGTTCCTGATCGTGATCGCGCTGATCCAGGCCTGGATGGAATCCTGGACCGGCGCTGCGGCATCGGTCCTTCGCATCCTGCTCATGGTGGCGGCCGCGAACCTCGTCACGCTGACCACCACGATGCAGGATCTGATGTCGGCCGTTGCCCCGGCCTTCGGGCCCCTGGCTCACCTGGGCATCAACCCCCGGGCACCTGCCCTGGCCGTTGCCCTTCTCCTCCGGTTCATTCCCGTCCTCCTCGAGACCTGGAGCCGGAGGGAGGACGCCTGGCGCGCCAGGACGGGCCGGCGCGTGTCTCTGCGCCTGCTTGCGCCCTTCGTGGGGGATGCTATGCGGATGGCCGACCAGATTGCCGAGGCTCTCGAGGCCAGAGGCTTCGATCCGTCGATCTCCTCGGCAAGACAACAGGAAGGCCCGCATGACCACCCGTAGCCTCGTTCGTATCGCTCTGTTCGCCGCCATCATCGCCGCGCTCGGCCTGTTGCCGAAATTCGATCTGCCTTTCGCGGGCGGCGTGCCCATCACGGCGCAAAGTCTCGGCGTCATGCTGGCGGGGGTTCTCTTGGGCCCGCGCCAGGGCGCGGCAGCCGTTCTGCTCGTCATCTTCGTGGTCGCGCTCGGAGCGCCGATCCTGGCGGGCGGCCGCGGCGGTCTTGGCGTTTTCGTCGGACCGACGGTCGGGTTCCTCGTCGGATGGCTCCCCGGCGCATTCGTGGCGGGTCTCGTCTTCCAGGCGTTGCCGCAGCGACTGCCGGTCGGCGTATCGGCGGCTTTGGCCGCCTTCGTGGGCGGCGTCCTGGTGATTTACGCCTTTGGGATTGCGGGCCTGTCGATGATCTCCGGCATGTCCCTCGCCCAGGCAGCCATGGCGAGCTTGGTCTTCCTTCCCGGCGACATCGTGAAAGCCATTGCGACCGGCGTCGTCACCGCCGCGACGCCGGCTCCGATCCGCGTGAGCCGAGCAGTTTCGTCAACATGATCCGAGGCGCGCGAACGTCTCTGCCCGAACCGGTCGCCAGCGGCATTCGGCCCCGGAAGCGCATGTCGTTCGACATTGATGCTCCTGAAGCGTCGGTGAAGCCATGATTGCTGCGGTTTGAGGATAAGCCCGGTCAAGCGCCCCGATGGCTCGGCCTGATACGTGCTGATCACAGCGGCTATGATATCGGCCTGAGGTGGGGTGTCGGCGCAGGGATTTGGAGCCTGGGTGCCGACGGTTCCGATGTGTCGTGCAAGCCGGTTTTGGCGAGGCCTTTCGGCCCCGATGCGCATCTGCAGGGCGCTCCGGCGGCGTTGTGAGGCTGTGCTCGACGGGCGCTGAACAAGCAGAAGCGCTTAAC
>NZ_SPJX01000138.1 GCF_004458765.1 Microvirga pakistanensis
CGGGCTGAGGCCCGGGGCCTCGGCTTCTGATCCTCTCGACCCCGGCCGCTAAGAAGCGAACGCCGGGTACCCAGCGGCTTGACCGGCGGAGTTTTTCAACAGCATCGACCCGAAGCCGACTCTCAGCCTTGAGCGTCAGCAGTCCCGCAGGGTATGAAGAAGACGCGATAGTCTCCGAATGCCGGAGAATCCGAATGAAAAGAGCCCCCGGAGCCACTCCGGGGGCTCTACCTCGGTGCTCTGAAGGCCCGCCTTCATGCGGGGGACTGGGGCGGACTAAAGAGGCACCCTTCAGGACGTCCGAGCCGAACCCGGGCCGCCCGATCTCGATCAGATCAGGAAGTCGTTCGCGATGAGCGCCTGAAGGTTGGCGTTGGTCAGCGTGATGGAGAAGTCCTCCTTGCCGTCCTGCCCCGTGTTGAGGCTCAGCTTGCCCGAGCTCACGTCGAAGTAGAACACGTCCTCCAGCATCAGCCCCTGGACCGGAGCCTCGTTGCGGAACTGGAGACCGTTAGCCGAGCCTTGGCGTCCATCCTCGTTCGGGCCGAAGTCGAATTCGCGGAAATCCAGGACGTCGATGGCCTGCCACGCCACCGTGTCGCCCTGATCGAAGATGCTGAGGTAGGCATAGGTGTCGTTCTCAGCACCGCCGTTCAGGTTGTCCGCACCGTGACCGCCTACCAGGATATCGGTTCCCTCACCGCCCACGATGGCGTCGTTGCCGTCACCTCCGGAAAGACTGTCATTGCCCGGAGCGATGGCTCCATTGACGAGGTTCGGAGCCGCTGTGCCGCCGCCATCGCCGGTAATGTTGTCATCGCCGGAGCCGCCATAGACCGTGTCGTTGCCGCTGCCACCGACGAGTTGGTCATTGCCATCGCGGCCATAGATCGTGTCGTTGCCCGCGAAGGCATTGAAGCTCGTCGCGTTGTTTCCTGCGGTGTCACTGACCGTCTCACTTTGCGCCGAGCGAGAGTTTCCACCAGCACCGGCATCGAAGTTGTTCGGATCGACGAATTGAGCGGGTACAGGGTCGTCCTGGGGAACGACCACGTCCATCTTGCCGATGACGGTAACGGCCGCCGTCGCGATGTTCGAGTCCGCCGTTCCGTCACTGGCGACGTAGGTGAAGGTAACCTCCTCCTGCTCGCCGTCGTCCAGGTCCTCGAACTCGCCGTTCGGGTTGAAGATGAAGCGCTTGTTCTGCGCATCGTAGGTGACCTCGCCCTTTGAAGGCCCGGTGACGACCCGGTAGGTGAGAACATCACCCGCATCCTCGTCGGAGGCAGACGGATCGACGTCCACCGCCGTCTCGTCCTCACCAACCGTGATGCCCGCGACGTTGTCGGCAACCGGGGCTTTGTTCGTCGGCGCGGCCACGCCGGTCTTTCCGTTGACCACGAGGGTGATAGTGGCTGGAGCGCTCACCTTGTCGCCGTCGCGGGCCACGTAGGTGAAGGTGACTGGCTCCGTCTCCCCGTCGTTGAGCTCCTCGAACTCGCCGTTCGGGTCGAAGGTGAACCGCTTGCCGGCTTCGTCGTAGGTGAGCGTGCCCTTTTCCGGACCCGTGACCACCTCGAACGTGTAGTCGGCGAAGTCAGGGTTCTCCGCGTCGAAGGCCGACACGTAGATGTCCTCGTACGGGGCATCCTCCGTGATGCCGCTATCCTCCGGGAAGGTGTAGCCATCGGCGACGATCACCGAGCCGAGACCCTTGACGTTGATCGTGACCGTCGCGGGATCGCTGTCGACGTTGCCGTCGCTCGCCGAGTAGGTGAAGGTGATCGGAACCACCTGGCCTTCGGGGATGTTGCCCAGGTCCTCCTGGCTGACCAGGAACGTGAAGGTGCCGTCGGGGTTGATCGTGACCGTGCCGAACTCGGGCGGGGTCACGACCTCGTAGGTGAGGGTATCGCCCTGATCCGCATCGGCTCCTTTCAGGGTTCCGGTGGCAGTGGTGACCGCACCTTCGTCCACCTCGACCGTCACGGCTTCGACCGTGGGCTTCGCGTTGTCCGGCTCGCCGCCGACGCGGTTCGTGGCCAGCGAGTAGACCGTCTCGATGGTATCACCCGAACGATCCTCGTAGATCGCCCTGCCGCGCAGGAGGTAGCCATCGTCGGCCTGCTTGACGGTATAGGTGAACTGGAACGGGCCGTCCCGCGACGGGGACGGCCCCGATGCGACGGTCTGCCAGGTCACGCCGTCCAGGGACCGCTCGAAGGCCCATCCCCACTCGTCCTCCTCACCGCGATCCCGGTAGCCGTCGCCATCCTCGAACGTGCCGATGGTGAGCGTCAGCGTCTGGCCCACGGCAGGGGTCATGTCGTCGATCGCCAGATTGCCGGTCGGCACGTCGTTGATGTTCTCGATGACTCCGGTCTGGTTCACCGACTTGGCGAGCAGGTTGCCGTTGGCGTCCTTGGCCCCGATCCAGATCGCCATGCCGACGAACTCGTCGTTACCGGCGATGGCGTACGAGGTCGCTGGAGCGGCAACGAAGTGGAGCAGGTGCGGAGGCGCGGTGGGATCGTCCGGCTCGCCGCCCCAAATCTCGTAGGTCACCGCACCCGTGATGGCATTCCACCGCAGCGTGCTGTTCTCGGTGAGGTTGGAGAGCGTCGAGAGGCTGAGCGTCTGCGCGGTGGGCTGCTGCACCGTCACCGTGACCTTGCCCGTGTCGCCACCGTTCAAGGTGTACTCGAACGTGTCCGTGCCGAAGAAGTTGGCGTTCGGGGTGTAGACGATCTTGCCATTCACGATCGCCGCCGACCCGTTCGCGGGCTGACCGGTCGAGGCGATGGACATGGGATCGCCCTGGGCATCCGCATCGTTCAGGAGCACGTCAATGGTCACAGCCTGTCCAGGCAGGGTCGTGGCCGTGTCGTCGGCAGCGACCGGGGGTGTCTGCGGACTCAGGTCGCCGACCTTGGCGCTCGGCTGCGACCAGACGGTCTCGAAGGTGCCACCCCGGTCCTCGTACTGCACGCCACCCCGGATCATGTAGCTCCGGTCGATGGCCGTGACCTGATAGGTCTCGCCCGTCCCGGCGCTGGTCCAGGTCACGCCATCCGTGGACCGCGACCACACGTACCCGAACTCGTCGGGACGGTCGATCCGCATGCCATCGCCATCCACGAGATCGCCGATGGAGACCGTCAGGGTCTGGCCGAAGCTCGGCGTGGCGTCGCTGAGTGCGGGACGACCGGTCGGAAGATCGTTGACGTTCTCGATCAAGGCCGTCTCATTCTCCGAGCGGGCGATCTCACGACCTCCGGGACCATTCGCCACGACATACACCGCCATGCCGACGAACTCGTCGTTACCGGCGATGTCGTAGGAGGTGGCGGGAGCCGCCGCGTATCCGAGGAGGTGCGGAGGGGCAGTCGGATCATCCGGCTCGTAGCCGTAGATCGTGTAGCCCTCCGCTCCCGTGATCTCATTCCAAGTGATCGTGCTGTTCTCCGTGAGGCCCGCCGTGGTGGCGAGAGTGAGCGTCTGCAGCTCAGTCGGAACGTCGCCGTCATGGTTGATCGTGCCGGTGGCTTCGCCGTCCACGATATTCGCTCCGGGTGCGCCGCTGGCGGTGGTCACGCTCAAGATCCTGAACGTGAATGTCTCGGCCCCTTCGGCCAGCAGATCATCGAAGGTTGGAATGGCCTGCACGCGGTTCGCCTGACCTGGCGCGATGGGCAAGGAGCCCGTGAGCGCAAACGAGATGTCGTCCCCCGTGGCCGTTCCGTTGAAGACGATCTCGTAGTTGATGAACAGCCGCTCCGACGATCCCCCCGCCGACATCGGGAACCGGAAGCTCAGGTTGCCGCCCTCCGTGATCGTGGCATCGGTGACCGAGATCGTCGGCAGGTTCGGGTTGGGTTCAACGATGGGCGGCTGCACGGTCACCGTCACGATGGCTTCCGAATCGCCGTCCACCGAATACCCGAAGGCGTCGGTGCCGACGAAGCCTGCGTTCGGGGTGTAGACGATCTTGCCGTTCACGATCTCCGCCGTGCCGTTCGCCGGTTGCTCGATCTCCTCGATGGTGATCGCATCGCCCTCGGCATCGGTGTCGTTCGCGAGCACGTCGATGGTGACGGACTCTCCAGCCTTCGTGGTGGCCATGTCCGCCACCCCCACTGGGTTCTGGTTCGCGCCCCCGTCGTTGTCCGCGACCTGCACGTCGATGGTCTGCGGCTCGGGGTAGAGGCCGTTGTAGCGCGAGTCCGTGCTGTACGAGATGAACTGGAGGGGACTCGTGTGACCGCCTTCGATCACGGCGTCGTCGATGGCCGCAATCGTGGCAACCTGCGGCGTCTGCCAGTTGTCCGGGGTGAAGAAATACGAGGTCGCCCGCGGCTCGGACTGCCCGTCGGTGGTCCACACGACGACCTCGACCTCGGCGGTGGGCCGGGAGGTGAGCACGATGGAGATCGTGTCGGTCGCGCCGCCTTCGGTCACGCGGGTCGAGCCATCGGTCTGCGTGACCAGGATGCCACCCGGCTCGGCCGGTTCAGCCGACCCCTCATTCTCGCCGTTGATCTTGAGTGTGACGGTTGCCGCGTTCGACTCGGCGTTTCCGTCATTGGCCTTGTACTTGAAGGTGATTGTTTCGAACTCGCCCTCGTCCAGACCCTCGAACAGTCCCTCGTTCGGCACGAAGGCGAACATCTGGAATTCCTCGTTCCAGACAATCCGGCCCTGGGACGGCTGCTCGGTGACGATGTAGGTGAGCGGGTCCTGCTGCGCGTCGGTCACATAGTGCCACGGCTCCATCACGAGGATCGCGCCGAAGGTGCCGAGATCGGCCTCCATCATGCCTTCGGTGGTCTCGGGCAGGTCCACGTCCACGGCGACAGGAGGCGTGTTTTCCACCGCACCATCGTTGTCGATGATGGTGCCACCCATGGTGGTCCGACCATCGACCTGATAACCGTTGCCCGCCTTCAGGATCGCGGTGTAGGGGCGGATGCCGTTGTTCTCCTCGTCGTCCGGGATGGTGATGTCCGCGCGCACCTGCTGGATGCCGGCCGGAAGCACGTACTCGACCGGGATGATCTCCCCGTTGCCGAAATCGAACTCCACGGTCACCGTCAGTTCCTCGTCGAGACGCGACGTAACGCGCATGAACTCGAAGATGAGGGAACTGCCCTCCTCGAGGTCGCCGTCCGCTGCGGCGTGGATCGACACGGTCGGCAGTTCGGCCGGCTCTTCCGTCTCGGCAGGGCGGATGTTCGTCAAGCTCACTTTCGTCAGTTGCGACTGCCCGCCGGCATCCTTGGCGTAGTAGAAGAACTCGTCGGTGCCGTTGAACGCTTCGTGGTTCACGGCCCAATCCGCCAGGGTGTAGGTGAAGGTGCCATCCGGGTTGAGCGTGACGGAGCCGAAGCTCGGGTTCCACTGGATCACGGCGGACAGCGCGTCGGTCTCCGCGTCGCTGTCGTTCGCAAGCACGCTCACCGAGCTCGTGTAGGAACCGTTGGTGAGTTCGACATCATAGGAATTGTTCTGGGCGACCGGAGCAGCGTTGCCCGGTTCCTCATCGCGCGGCGGGATGGTCAGGGAGACCTTCACCGGCTCGGAGTCTCCGACCCTGTAGAAGAACTCGTCCGTGCCGCCGTAGCCCGGGTGGTTGGCCGCCCAGTCCGCCAGCGCGTACGTGAACGTGCCGTCGGCGTTCAGGGTCACCGTCCCGAACATCGGGCTGTAGACGAGCGCAGGCGCGGCGGCGTCCGCCGCGGTGTCGTTGGCGAGAACCGTCGTGCCGCTGTAGGTCCCGTTGGCCTCGGCCGTCAGCGCGATCTGGTCCGCGACCGCAACAGGGGGGTCTGCCGACGGAGCGAACGTGAGATCCACCTTGATCGGGTCCGACGCCGTCTCACCGTCCGACACCGTGTAGTAGAAGGAGTCTGACCCGGTGAAGCCGTTGGCGGCCGTCGCCCACGGCGCGAGCACGTAGGAGAACGAGCCGTCCGGGTTCATCGAGACGGTGCCCCATCCGCCCTGCCAGAGCACGGACGCGGCCAGCGGGTCGCCATCGGGATCGGAATCATTCTTGAGGACGCCGTCCGCCGCGGCGACCTCGATGGTCGATCCGGCCACCGCATAGGTGTCGCTCGTGGCAGCCGGTCCGCGATTGGTCTCCGTGGGCGCCGTCACCTCCAGGGTGACGCCTACCGCCTGCGACCTGCCGGTCGCGTCGGTCACGTAGTACGTGAAGAAGTCCTCCCCGACGAAGCTCGGGTCAAAGGGCTTGTAGGAGAACGACCCATCCGGGTTGACCGTCAGCGCGCCGTGGCTCGGGTTGTATTCGATGGCCGCGGACAACTGATCGCCATCGGCGTCGGTGTCATTGACCAGAAGGCCGGTTGAGGCCGCGACGGTGAGGGTCGAGCCTTGAACGAGTGAATACTTGTCGGCTTGCGCAACGGGCGTCGTCATGATGTTTCCCTCTTATCGCATATGGTTCCCTGCAAACCGGGGCCGCCTGTTTCCAGGCGGCCCCGGGCCTTTTCGCCGTTCTCAGATCAGGAAGTCGTTGGCCACGAGCGATGTCGGGTGCGTCGGATCGTCGAAATCCACCTGGACGACGTTCAGAGTGACCGCGAAGTCCGCGATGCCGTCGGCGTCGGTGCTGAGGGTCAGCCTGCCGCTCGCGGCGTCGTAGTAAAACGTGTCTTCGGCCATCATGCCGCCCGGGGCAGGCCCGTTCACGAATAGGGTCACGCCCGGGTTGGCCCGGCCCTGGACTCCGGCCGTGTTCTGGTCGAAGTCGAACTGGCGGAAGTCCAGGAAGTCGATGTTCTGCCAGTCGATCGTGTCGCCACCCGACGGCAGCGAGTCGAGGATGCCGTTGAAGACGTACCGATCGGCACCGCCGAGACCGTTCAGGGTGTCGGCCCCGTGTCCGCCGACGATGACGTCGTCACCGAGCTGGCCCGCGACGACGTCGTTGCCGTCACCGCCGTAGAGGACGTCCCCGGTGTGGGTGCCGGCGTTGGCGCCCGTGTTGATGTTCCCGCCGCCGTCACCGTAGATGCGGTCGTTGCCGCTGCCGCCGTAGATGGTGTCGGCTCCCGTGCCGCCCTCGATCACGTCGTTCCCGTCACGCCCGTAGATCGTGTCGGCACCGCCGAGACCGTTGATAAGCGTCGCCGAGTTCCCGGCCGCGTCGTTGTAGATGTTGGCCGCAGCGGAAAGGGTGCTTCCTCCCTGCGGGCTGCCCTCATCGAAGTTGTTGGGGTCGCCGCCGCTCGGGACGCTGACCAGGGCCTCGCCGGTCCAGTCGGTGCCGCGAACGAGACCCGTGACGCCCTTCACCGTCACGGTCCCGCCCGTGCTCGTCGCGAACACGGTGTCGCCGTTGACCTCGGCGGCAGAGACAAGGTTCGCGGGCTGGTTCGTCAGGGTGTTGAAGTTCAGCTTGTCCTCGCCCTTGACGAAGCCGTTGACCGTGTCGTTGTCGCTGCCGTTCCAGAAGTCCAGGACTTGAGCGCCTGCGCCGAGGTTGTAGGTGTCGTTGCCCGAGGCCTCGCCGTTGCTGCCGACGTCGCTGATGAAGAGCGCGCTCCTCGTGGTCACCGTGTCGTCGCCGGACCCGCCCATGAGGATCGAGGTCGTGCCCAGGCCCGTTCCCGTGAAGTCGAACGTGTCGTTGCCGCCCCACCCGTTGATGAAGACCTTCTGGCTCGCGAACTCGACCGTGATCGTGTTGGACTTGGCATCGCCGTTGACGGTCAGGGCCTGCCCCGGAACAGCGGCCGTGGTCACGCCCTTGAGGACGATGTTCTCCACGTTCGCGATCGTCTTGCCGCCATACGGCGTGTTCTGGATGGTCCCGCTCAGGTTGATGATGTTCGTGGTTGTGCCCGTGAGACCGAATGCCTCGAACACCAGGGTATCGTTGCCACCGAGGCCGTCGACCGCCGCGTCCGAGGCGAAGGCCGTCAGCGTGTCGTCGCCCTCAGTCGCCTGCTGCGCGGGAGCGTCCGGCGAGCCTTCCGCGGTCCAGTGCGTCCCGAACTGCAAGCCGGTGACGGCCTTCACGGTCACGGTGCCGATCAATCCGTTCTGGTTGATCGTGAAGACCGTGTCGCCACCTTCCTCCGCCACCGTCACGTTGCTGGCCTGGATGCCCGCCGAGGCGAAGTTCAGGATGTCGGGCTGGGACGTTCCGGCACTCACGCCGTGGCTGTAGTTCAGGATCGTATCGTTGCCGTTGTCGGCCCCGAACAGGGCGGTCTGCCGGCCAGCGTTGGTGCCGAAGTCGTAGGTGTCGTCACCGGATGGCCCGCTGCCCGCCCGATCGTCGATGATGGCAGCGCTGCCCACCGTGACCCTGTCGTTGCCGGCTCCGCCGCTGAGGGCCGATCCCTGGGCCTCCGCCCCGGTGCCGATGTAGTTGATGGTGTCGTTGCCGTCACCGGCGTTGATGACGACCTTCCTAGTGGTCCGGCCGGCCGGGGCGGTCAGGGAGGCGTCGCCGACGGTGATGACGTTGTTCTCCTCATCCCCATTGATGGTCAGCGACAGTCCCGCCGTTCCGCTGACGGTCGTGAGCGTGATGTTCTCGAACTCCTGGATCGAGCCGCCCGTCCACTGGTTGGTGCCGAGGATCGACCCGCCGAGATTGATCGTGTTCGTCGTCGCCATCAGCGTCGTCTGGCCGATGGTCAGGGTGTCGTTGTTGCCCGCGCCCCCCGTGTAGGTGTTCGTGCCCGGTTGAGCGGTGACGTTCACGTCCGCAGCGGGTTCTTCCGCCACGTCGTTGTCGAGGAGGTCCGTCGCTGCGCTGCCTGCCGAACCAACCGTGTATCCTATGCCCGGAGCCACGGCCACCTCGATGGTCTCCGCCGTCTCGACGGACTGATCTTCGGTGGTCTGGACGTCGAGGGTGGCGGTGGTCGAACCTGCCGCGAAGATCACCTTGGTCGGGACAGTGCCGTAGTCCTGACCTGCGACCGCAGAACCGCCGACGTTGACTGTGATCTCCAGCGCCTCGTCGGTGTTGCCGGTGCGGGTGAAGGTGTAGGTCGCCACGCCGCCTTCCGTGACCTCGCCCGTGCCGGAGACGCTGACCTCCGGCAGGACCGGATCGGGTTCGGGTTCACCCGGACGGATGTTCGTCAGGCTGACCTTGGTGAGCTGCGACTGCCCGCTGGCGTCCTTGGCGTAGTAGAAGAACTCGTCGGTGCCGTTGAACGCCTCGTGGTTCGCGGCCCACTCGGCCAGCGTGTAGGTGAAGGTGCCGTCAGCGTTCAAGGAGACGGACCCGAACATCGGGTTCCACTGGATCGCGGCGGTGAGCGCGTCTCCCTCCGCATCGGTGTCGTTCGCCAGGACGCTGGCACTGCTCGTGTAGGAGCCGTTCGTCAGGACGACATCGTAGGTGTCATCGGCAGCGACCGGAACCGCGTTCCCCCCGGCGGCCGACTCCTCGAGGTTGATGGTGACCTTGATCGGCTGCGAGTCCGACGTGCCGTCGTTGGCGATGTACCAGAACTCGTCGGCGCCGCTCATGCCGGTGTAGGGCGTGTAGGTGAAGGTGCCGTCGGCCCTGAGGTCGAGCTGGCCCTTGCCGGCATTGTAGAGCAGCTTCACGGTGAGCTGGCCGCCCTCCGCGTCGGTGTCGTTCCCGAGGACGCTCGCGCCCTCGTAGGCGCCCGTCAGCGGCACCGTGTAGGCATCGGCCACCGCGACCGGGGTCTCGTCGACCGGGTCGGCCGTCACCGTGCCGGTGATCGTCACCTTCACGGGCTGCGAGTCTCCCGCACCTTCATTGACGTAATAGTAAAACTCGTCCGCCCCGGTGAACGTGTCGTAAGGCGTGTAGGTGAACGAGCCGTCCGGGCGGAAGTCGAGCGCGCCATAGGACGGGCTGTAGAGGAGGGCGGCCGTTAGGGCGTCGCCGTCCGCGTCGCTGTCGTTCGCCAGCACGCCTGCGGGCGCTGCCACCGTCAGGGAGCGTCCCTCGAACTCGTAGGCGTTCGCCGCTGCGACCGGGGCCGAGTTCCCGTCGTCCTCGCGAGGATTCACGGTCAGCGTCACGGCGACAGGCTCGGAATCCGAGGTTCCGTCGTTCACGAAGTAGACGAAGGTGTCGGTCCCGGTGAAGTTCGGATCGTACGGCGTGTACGTGAAGGTGCCGTCGGAATTGGGGCTCAGCGCGCCATGGGAGGTGTTGTAGAGGAGGCTGGCCGTCAGCGCGTCGCCGTCCGCATCGGCATCGTTCCCGAGTACGCTCTGCTCGCTCGTCACCGACAGGGACGTACCCTGAACGAGACTGAACCCATCGGCGGTGGTGGTCGGCTTGGCCATGTTCTATTCCCTCGCATGTGCCCGCTGTCGGGCTGTTCCGGATCGAGCGTCGGCAAGTCTTGGGTTGCGGGAGAGGACGATGCCGTCCTCTCCCGCATTCGTTGGCATCAGAGCAGGAAGTCGTCCTTGTTGACGGGCACGATGCTGCCGTTCCCCGCCTGCACCATGAAGTGGAAGTCCTCCACGCCGTCAGTTCCGGTGTTGAGGCTCACCCGGCCCGTGGTCGGGTCGAAGTAGAACGTGTCCTCGGCCATTGAGCCGGAGAGCGGCTTCTGGGCTAGGAACTGGAGTCCGTTGACCGCACCCTGGACCCCGTCCGTGTTCGGGTCGAAGTCGAAGTTGCGGAAGTCGAACACGTCGTTGGCTTGCGCCTGTCCCTGCATGGTGACGGTGTCGCCGCGATCGAAGATGTCGTGGAACACGAACGAGTCGTCCCCAAGTCCTCCGATGAGGGCATCCGCACCGTGACCGCCCACGATGACGTCGTTGCCGTCCTGACCGTTGATCTGGTCATTGCCGTCGCCGCCGTAGAGATGGTCCGCGCCTGCCCTGCCGTCCCCGTTGATGGCTCCTGCGCCACCGCCGTCACCGAAGAGCTGGTCGTCGCCGGTCCCGCCGTAGACCGTGTCGTTCCCGGCCCCGCCGCGGATGATGTCGTTGAGATCGCGGCCGTAGACGGTGTCGTTGCCTCCGTACCCGTCGATGGTCTGAGCCGAATTGGCATCTCCGTTGATGATCTCGCCCTGGGCCGAACGGGAGTTCCCGCCCTGCGCGTGACCGCCATCGAAGTTGTTCAGGTCGGCGAGAGCCGTCGGCTCCGGATCGGGGTTGGCGCTCCCGTCGTCGTCGGTGACCGTGACGGACACCGAGCTGGCGAGGCTGTCGAAGCGCGCGTCCTGGCTGGCCGTGCTGAACCCGAGGGAGTGCGTCTCGGTTCCTTCCACCAGCGAGTCGTTCTCCGCCCTGACCAGGACGTCCTGATCGACGTTCCAGTTGGCCGGGGTGAAGGTCAGGACGACGTCCTCCCGGAAGATGCCCAAGTCCGGATTGCTCTGGTCGACGGTGACCGTCACGTCCGAGGTCGGGGCCTCCGACAGCCTGATCTTCACCGGGACGTAGAAGAGGCTTTCGCCCACGACCACACCCCCGGCAGGCTCGGTGATGACGAGGCTTCCCGGTTCTGCCGGAGGCGTGGTGAGGCCTTCGGCGGTCCAGTCCGTGCCCGCCTGCAATCCGGTCGCGCCCTCCACCGTGACGGTGCTGGTCACACCATCCTGGTTGATCGTGAAGACCGTGTTGCTGCCGACGACGGCTGACGACACGTTGCCGGCCTGGATGCCCGCCGCGAAGCTCACCTTGTCCCCGGAGCTGAAGTTCCGGACGGTGACATTGCCGCCGTTGAACACGTTCACCGTGTCGTTGCCGTCGGCCACGTCGACCACGGCCCCGCTGCGGGCGTTCACGGTGTCATCCCCGGCACCGCCGTTGATGATCGAGGCAACGCCGTTGCCCGTGCCCTTGAAGTCGATGGTGTCGTTGCCGCCGCCGCCGTTCACGAAGAGCTTGTGATCCGAGTTCTCGATGGTGAGCACGTTGGCTTGGTCATTGCCGTTCACCGTCATGGTACGGGCGGTATCACCCGCCGTGTCCTTGATCGTGAGGTTCTCCGTGTTCACGATCGACTTGCCGGCGTACTCCGTCCAATGGAACGCTTGGTCGAGGCCGACCGAGACGTCCTCGCCCGACGTGACGGTAATCGACTTGAACACCACGGTGTCGTTGCCGTCGCCGCCGTTGAGATTGAGGAAGTCCGTCTGGCTGGGCGTGCTCGTGGTGAACGCCTCGTACGTCTCGTCCGCCCCGTTGGTGAAACCGTGCACGTTGAAGGTCATGGTCGCCGGAGCGGACCACACACCGTCACTGTCCTTCACGGCGTACTCGAAGGTGACCGGCTTCGTTTCCCCGCGGTTCAGGGTGGACAGGAACTCCTTGTCCCCTTCGAACCTAAAGGTCCGATCACCATCAAAGGTGACCGTGCCGCCTTCCACAGGCTGGGAAACGATCATGTACTCGGTGATGCCGAACTCACCCGCAGAGTAGCCGTTGCCCTGAAGCTCCACGACCGGGTTGTCCTCCCAGACGTCGGCGCTCATGGCCATGGCCTCCGGAGGCGCGACCTCGGGCGCGGCATCGTTGTCCGTGATGGACACGGACGGGTAGGGCGCAAAGACATCCGCATAGGCCGGATCGGAAGTTCGCAGGTCGAGGTACAGCATGTCGAAATGCTCGCCGCCCTCGTAGTCTGCATCGTCGTTGGCCGTCACGGTCAGGGTCTGGGGCGTATTCCAGTTCTCCGGCGTGAAGACAAGCTCCTGCGCCGAGGTGGTGACCCCGCCATCCGAGCCTACCTGAATGACCACATCCGAGATCGGTTTGCGGGTCAGGACGACATCGACCGAGTCGGTTGCGCCGCCTTCGGCCACGTTCAGGTTGAGCTTGGAGACATTGACCCCGGCCTCGCCTGTCGGCTCCTCCTCCGGAGGCGTATAGGTGCCCTTGGCCGTCCAGTGGGTGCCGAACACCAGCCCGGTCGCACCTTCTACGGTCACGGTCTGCGAACCGTTGATCGTGAAGATGGTGTTCCCGTCGGCTTCCGTCACTACCATGGTGCTGGCGTCGACCGTCGTGAAGTCCAGCACGTCCGGCAACGTGGTCGCATCGCCGATGCTGTAGTTCCTGACCGTATCGTTGCCGTTGTCGGCACCGAACTGGATCGTCTGCCGACCCGCATTGGTTCCGAGATCGTAGGTATCGTTGCCGGAAGCCCCGGCTGCGACGCGGTCATCGATGATGGCCGCGCTTCCCACCGTGACCGTGTCGTCGCCCGTGCCGCCGGAGAGAACCGATTGCTGGGCGGCAGGCCCCGTGCCGATGTAGTTGATCGTGTCGTTGCCGTCGCCGGCGTTGATGTTGACCGACTTGTTGGTCCGACCGGCTCCCGCCATGTCGCCGACCGTGATGATGTTGTTCTCCTCGTCGCCATTGATGGCCAGCAACGTTCCCGTGCCCCCGACGGCGGTGAGCTTGATGTTCTCGAACTCCTGGATCGAGCCACCGGCCCACTGGACGGTACCGACGGTCGTCCCGTCGAGGTTGATCGTATTCGTCCCCACGACCAGACCCGTGTTGGAGAGGGTCAGCGTATCGTTGCTGCCCGACCCGCCCGTGTAGGACCTGGTTCCGCCTACGGCCGTCGTGTTCACGTCGGTCGGAGGCGGAACCACCGGCTCGTCGTTGTCGAGGATCGAGGCCGATGCCGTACCCTGGGCTACCGTATATGAGGCGGCATTCGGGGTCACCGTCAGGACGACGGTCTCATCCGACTCGTCCGTGCTGTCGTCGGCCGTCCTGACCGTCACGGTTGCCGTGGTCGCACCGGCCGCGAACTGCACGGTGCCGGAAGGCGCCGTGAAGTCGGCCGCCGTAGCCGTGCCGCCCAAGGTGTAGGCCACATCCAAGGCCGCATCGGCGTTGGTGCGGGTGAACGTGTAGGTGATGTCGCCACCTTCCGTCACGTCGACCGCGCTGACGCTGACCTCGGAGAGAGCCGGAGGCGCAGCCACGTCATCGTTCTCGATGGTGCCGATGGCCTCGCCCTTCACGACCGTGGCGTTGCCTTCCACGCCCGTGATCCGGAAGATGATGGTCTCGTTGGGTTCGACGTCCCCGTCCGAGAACACGTTCACGACAGGGGTCAGCTCCTGATCGCCCGCCATGAAGGTGAGCGTGCCCGTCGTGGCCTGCCCCCAGTCCTCGCCGTCGGTCGCGGTGCCGCTCAGGATCTCGTAATGAACGATGACATCCTGCGTGGCCGGTGCGGACAGGGAGACCTTGAAGCCCATCTGCGGCCCGAAGTCCAAGTCCTCCGCCACGGTCACGTCCGCGACCGATACGGTCACGGGCTGGGCCACGATCGTATCGTTGTCGAGGACGTTGCCCGTCGCGACGTAGGGTTCGTCGTACATGTAGGCGGCATCGGGCTTCACCGTGACGGTAACCGTCTCGGTCTCCTCGATGTCGGCATCATCCGCCAGCACGATGGTCATGGTCGCGGTCTGCGAGTTGCCCAGGAACCTTTCGTAGCCGCCTTCCTGGCCGTTCCACTTGACCGCCTGGATGTCGCTGGCATCGAGGCCCGCCATCTCCCAAAGGACCGGCATGTCCCAGCCCGCTTCCGAGCGATGGAAGGTGAAGGTCATCTCGCCGCCTTCGGCGACGTCGCCGCCGAGGTTGGCCACGGTCACGTAGGGGATCGGACGTTCAGGAGCCGCATCCGTGATGGCAACCGGCGTCATCACGTCGGTTAGCATGCCATCGTACCGGGCGTCGGCGCTGGTCGTGGTGAAGTACACGTAGTCGGTCATCGGGCCGTCGGCCACGCCGTCGTCTTCGGCTCTCACCGTGACGGTCTGCGGGACGTTCCAGTTCGCCGCCGTGAACACCAGGTCGGAATTCCCGTTCGGGCCGAGCGCCATCAGCTCGTTGCCGGTCGAGACTTGTACCGTCACGTCGGCAGTCGGGGGAGCATCCAGGACGACCGTGAAGGTCTCGGAGGCACCGCCTTCCGTCACCGCGAGGTCGGCCTTCGACAGGGTGATGCCGGGTTCGGCAGCTGGGGGCGGGTTCGGGTCCGCATCGTCGTTCAGGATGGTGCCCGTGCCTTCGCCGTCCGCGATGGCGTAGGCATCCACGCCCGCCGGGTTCTTCACGCTCACGAGCTTCACCGTGAAGGTCTCGTCGGGCTCGAAGGCGAGCTCTTCGATCGTTGGCACGTTGAAGCCGCGCGTGCCCACGAAACCGGCGGCGATGTTCAGGGTGTACGTTCCCACCGAGACGTCACCCGTCGAGGTCGAGCCATGGATGACTTGGTAGGTGACGGTCAGCCGCTCCGCAGGAGGCTCCGACAGCGTGAGCCTGAAGTTCGCATTGCCGCCTTCCGAAGCCGACGCATCGCTGATCGAGATCGTCGGCAGGGTCGGGGCCGGGGGAGCGTCAAGGAGCTCCGTGACGTTCCCGTCGCCCGCGCCGACCTTGTAACCCTCGCCCTCCAGAATCCGGAACTCGATGGTTTCGGCTGCTTCGACCGCACCGTCGTCGGTCGTCTGGACGCTGTAGGTGGCTTCCGCAGATCCCGCCGCGAACGTCACCGTGGCAGGCGCGGTGAAGTCGGAACCCGACTTGGCCGAGCCGATGTCGGCATCGATGCTGACGGTCAGCGCCTCGGACAGGTCGCTCGTGCGGGTGAGGGTGAAGTTGGCCACGCCGCCTTCGGTGACCTCGCCGGGGGCAGCGGTCGCGTTGATCTCCGGCAGGACGGGCGGAGGGGTCACCACGTCCGTGACGCCGTTGACCTTGATGGTAACCGTCGCGGGATCGCTGTCCGACTGGCCGTCGTTCGCGACGTACTGGAAGGTGACGGTCTCGGACTCGCCCGTGTTCAGGGCATCGAAGGCTCCGGCGTCGGGCGTGAAGGTGAACTTCCCCGTGGCCTCGTCATAGGAGACCGTGCCCTTTTCCGGTTGGGCCACGAGCCTGAAGGTGACCTGGTCGCCGTTCCAGTCGCTTGCGGAAGGCGTGACCTCGACGCTCTGGTCGTCCTCGGACATCTCGGCATTCAGCCAGACCGCCGAAGGAGGTTCGTTGGCCTCCACGTCGTTGTCGTGGACCGTCACCGGGAAGTTGTCGGCGGCGATCAGCCCCTCGTAGTTCTCATCGGCACTCGAGGCCGTGATGTACATGAGGCCGTCCCTGGTGCCGTCGACCGCAAGGTTGTCGGTGGCCGAGAGGGTCACCGTCTGGGCGACGTCCCAGTTGTCCGGAGTGAAGGTCACGGTCCTGTCCGCCTTCACGCCGGCGATCGGGTCCTCGTGGACGATCACGGTCACGTCGGCGGTCGGCTTGGACTTCAGCACGATGGAGATCGTGTCCGTCGTGCCGTCCTCGCCCACCACGGTATCCGGGCCGCTGTGGGTGACGGTGATGCCGATGTCGGCCGGGGGCGGCTCCTCGACGACGGGCGCGGCCTGGATGTTGGTCAGGGTGACCTTGGCAAGCTGCGACTGCCCGCTGGCGTCCTTGGCATAGTAGAAGAACTCGTCGGTACCTGTGAAGCCGTTGGCTTCGGTGGCCCAATCCGCAAGGGTGTAGGTGAAGGTGCCGTCGGCGTTGACCGTGACCTCGCCCCAGCCGGGGTTCCACTGCTTCACGGCCGTGAGCGCGTCGCCGTTGGCATCCGTGTCGTTGGCAAGGAGGCTGACCGTGCTCGTGAACGAGCGGGAGCCATCGAGGGTGACGTTGTCGTAGGTGTCGGCCTGGGCGATGGGGGCCGCCTCGCCGTCTCCGCCGCCGGTCGGGGCCGGGACCGTGACCGTCACCTTGACGACCTCGGAATCGCCGACCTTGTAGAAGAACTCGTCGGTGCCCGTGAAGCCGGCGCCGTCGGCCCAGTCCGCCTTCACGTAGGTGAAGGTGCCGTCGGCGTTGAGGGTGACCGTGCCGTAGCCGGGGCTGTAGACGAGCTCGGGGACCAGGCCGTCCACGTTCGCGTCGTTGGCGAGGACGGTCGAGCCGCTGTAGCTGTTGCCGCTGGCGTGGGCCAGCGTGATGGTGTCGGCGTTCGCATCCGGGGCGGATCCGCCGCCCGTGCCCGGCACCACGTTGAGGGCGACCTTCACGGACTCGCCGTTGACCGTGTAGAAGAACTCGTCGGTGCCCGTGAAGCGCGGGTGGTTGGCAGCCCAATCGGCAAGCTGGTAGCTGAAGGAGCCATCGGGCTGCATCGTCACCGTGCCGAACGAGGCGTTCCATTGCAGCGCCGCGGTGGCACCCGCCGCGACACCGTCATTCGCGAGGACGCCGTCCTGGGCATTCACCGTGAGCGTGGTGCCGGTCACGTCGTAGGTGTCCGCCGCCGGAGCCGGGCCGGCCGTGCCGCCCTCGGTCGAAGGATTCACCGTGATCGCGACCTCGGTCAGGACGAGGTTTCCGGTGCCGTCGTCGGCCTCGTAGTAGAAGTGGTCTGTTCCCGTGAAGCCGTTGTAGGGCGTGTAGGTGAAGGTGCCGTCGGCGTTGAGGTTCAGCGCGCCATTGGCGGTCGACCACTTCAGCTTTGCGGTCATCGCGTCGCCGTCGGCATCGCTGTCGTTGCCCAGCACGCCCAGCAGCGGGTCGGTGATCCGGAGGGTGCCGCCCTGGTCGAGCGAATACGCGTCAATGATGGTGGTCGGTGCAGTCATAATCTTGTTCCTCTTGGATTTTCTTCAGTTGTGCGATTGAGCATCCGCACGCTTCATCAGAGCGTCGGAGATGCGACTGCGGTGGACTGTGGTATTGGCCCAGGCAATGACCGAGTTGCCGATCTTGCGCACCACGTCCGTGAAGCCGGTTTTGCAGCCCGTTACGTAACAGCTTGTGACCTCGATCTTCTGATCGACGGCAAAGTTGACGTTTTCTTCCAGTTCGATCCGAACCAGCTGGCCACGCATGCGGGCGCGGTTCGGGTTCTGGAATTCTGACGGCAGCGCTTCCGTTACCGGCAGCACCTTCTGGATGTTGGCAGTGATAGTCTGACCGCGTGCCTTCACGGCAACGGGTTGGCCTTCCTCCACGTCAAACAGGTAGCTGTCGGGCAAGTAAGCGAGCACATAGGGCTCACCCGTGTGGATTTGTGCTACCTTGGATGTGCCCGGCGCGAGAACCTCACCCACCGATCCTACAACTGCTCCGATCGTGCCTTTCACAGGAGCCCGTAAGATGCCCTGCTCGTAGATCGACTGCAGGTTCGCGTAGCTGGTCTCGATTTCCTTCAAGGCGTTCTGCGCACCTTTCAGCTCCGTATCGAGGGAGACCTGCTCGGCGGAGAGGGTCAGTGCGCGCTCGGACGAAGCGACGGAATGCGCAGAGACATCATGCAGGGTCTTCTCGACGGCAAGGCCCCGGGATTTTGCCTGCTGCATGTCTTCAAGATAGTTCGCAGCCATCGTTGCGCTCTGCTCGGCAATCGGCAGGAGCCTCGTGACAACCCCTTGTCGTCCCTGCAGCTGTGCCACACGGGCCTGGAGGCGAGCTTTCTCCGAGGACAGTTCGGCCAAGGTGCGCGACAAAGTGGCGGACTCGACCACAGCAATCTTGTCGCCCGCTTCCACACGATCGCCGGGCTTCACCAGCACCTGACGGACACGGGCGTCAAACGGTGAGGCCACGACCACCTTCTCCTGGCTCACAAAGCCGTCCGCGGTGAGAACAAATTTGTCTCCGGAGAGTCCGTAGGCCACGGCGCTCCCGCTCCCGATCATGATTGTTCCGAGAGCAAGTATCTTCTTGAGGCGCTTCCACACAACGCCGCTGGCCTGAAGTTGATTGTCACTCACTGTCAAACTCCTGAATTAGGCAGCGATGAGCGACAGCTCGCTCGACGCCGTGAGATGATGGGCGATCTGAGCCGCGGAATCTCCGAGCCCAAACGGATTGGCTTTGTGCAGGAGCTGGATGTGGTCGGACGCTGTAAGATTGCGCACACCATCCACGATTGCGTTGAAATCAGACCCGACGAGACGTCCGAACCCGGCTTCGATCACTTCAGGACGCTCGGTCGTGTCGCGGGTGATCAGGATCTGCAGACCGAAGGTCGGGGCCTCTTCCTGAACGCCGCCCGAGTCGCTGACGACCGTCCAAGCCTGGCTGAGCAAATAAACGAAGTCAGGATACTGCAGAGGCTTCAGGAGGCGGACGTTCGGCATGTCCCCAAGATACTCGAGTACAGTGGTACGTACATCTGGGTTAAGATGAACCGGTAGTGCGATCAGCTTGTCGCCATCGCGGCCAAGTTCACGCAAAGCCCGGAGCACGTTGCGGATCGGCTCGCCGATGTTCTCACGACGGTGGAGCGTCGCGAGAATCAGCTTCTTGTCCTTGGGCAGAGCAGAGATGTCTGCGTCGAGTGGCCGGTAATTCAGTCCGTTCTTCTTGCGAGTGTACAGAAGAGCGTCCACCACCGTATTGCCGACAGTGAGCACCTTTTCGGGAGCGATGCCCTCTGCCAGCAGATTGTCTCGGGCCTCTTTTGTTGGGGCGAAGTGGAGAGTGGTGGCGAGCGCAATCATGCGCCGGTTGAACTCTTCCGGCCACGGGGAGTGCATGTTGTCCGTGCGCAAGCCGGCTTCGACGTGGGCCACAGGAACATGATTCAAGAAACCTGCCGTGGCGGCTGCTGCCGCAGTCGCCGTGTCGCCCTGAACGACGATCCAATCGTAGTGAGCAGTCTTGAGGAAACGCTCGATCTGCTGGCACATTAGGCTGTATTTTCCAGCTAGCCCGGACTCCCTCATGATGTCTGAGCCTGTATGCGTGACATTGATCTCGAACAGGTCAAGCAGGCCCGCAGCCAATTCAACGTGCTGGCCCGTCCAGAATACATGCAGTTCAACGCCGGGCTTGCGGCTTAATTCCAGGCAAACGGGACCAAGCTTAATGATCTCAGGGCGTGTACCAAAGGCAACCAGGATACGCATCATACTCTCCCTGTTAGCGTGCCGACTCAGTGCGGCGCTTAGTTGTGTTGATGCCGATGCCCTCAGGGGCCGGGAAGTAGGGCGTGAACCAGCGGCCTTCCGAACTCTTCCCGCGCTTAGGGGCGAAGAAAGGCACGTAGAATCCTGCATCAATCTTCTGTTGCTCGATCAAGAGCAAATGCTTCTCATTTCTCTGCGTCATCGATGTCACCGTTTGTCGCTCATGAAGTCTTCGGGGCGCCTCGGGCCATTGCGAGGGCGCAATAACTCATCTGGCGGGACGCTGGTCGCCGCCACTTAGGAGCCCACTACCTATGATGTGGTCACAGGGGCGAGGATCCATCGTCATCACCTACCTGCAGACACGCTCGTCGGCCTCGCGCCGGGCTTCACGCCCATGCGCAATCTTATGTTCTGTGTGAAGGTTCAGCTTGGCTGCCACCCACTGCGATCGTCATTCTTGCTTCAGCCCGCCTTTGGCGGACCGACCGGTTGCTGCGATCGACATGGCGCTCTTTTGGCTGAAGAACGGCGGGATGCCTATATAACTGATGGTATACAGCTGACGAATAATTGCTGGTCTCTGGGCTGCCGATCGCCCCGTCGACCTATTATGAGCATGCCGCACGCAAGGCTGATCTAATCGAAGGCCTGCACGAGAACGCCGGAACGCTGACCTGTGCCATGAGATCCGCCGGCTCTTTGCGGCGAACTTCGGCGTCTATGGAGTCCGCAAGGTCTGGCGCCAGATGCGTGAAGGCATTGAGTCGCGCGCTGCACGATCGCCCGGCTGATGCGGCAGATGGGCCTCAAAGGAGTGGTTCGCGGCAAGAGCATCCGGACCACCGTCAGTGACGCCGCAGCACCATGCCCGCGCGACCGGGTGAGCCGGCAGTTCACGCCGCCGCGGTCGAACGCCCTGTGGGTGAGCAACTTCACCTATGTGGCGACCTAGTCGGGCTTCGTCCATATGGCCTTCATGATGGACGACTTCGCCTGCAGGATCGTGGGCTGGCGCGTGTCACGCTCGGTCCGGGCCGAGTTCGTGCTCGATGCTCTGGAGCAGGCTCTCCATCACCGGCAGCCCTGACGAGCCAACCTTATCCCCCACAGCGATAGGGGAATCCAATAGGTGTCGATCAAGTACACCGAGTGCCTCAACGAGGCCGGCATCGAGCCGTCGGTCGGCAGTGTTGGCGATTGCTACGACAACGCTCTGGCTGAGACCGTGATCGTCTCCTCAAGACCGAGGTGATCCACCGGTGCGGTTCGTGGCGCTCCTTCGAGGCCGTGGAGTTTGCCACCCTCGAATGAGTCGACTGGTTCAACAACCGCCGTCTGCTCGAGCCGATCGGCAACGTCCAGCCCGCCGAGGCGGAAGCCGTCTCCTACGCCCAGCTTGAGGTCAAGCCGATGGCCGCGTAGAACCCAAACCAATGAGCCTCTGGAAAGCTCAGCGCGGTTCGACCAGAGGCTCCAGCATTGTCCATTGTTCATCCGTCAGCATCATTGCCTCCTGCTCTCAAGCAGGGACAAAGTGCTCGGTCGCTAAGAGGTCGCAAGACAACGCACAAATCCTTTCTGTAGTACCGCTGGAGCATCGGACAGGAACGCGGATTCAACGGGTTCTCTTTAGGCTGAAGCTGTGATGCCCTTCTGATCAGGAGGTGAATCATGACCCAGAGCTACTCTCTCGACCTGCGCGTGCGCGTGGTGGTGTTTGTGGAAGCGGGCCACTCCTGCCGGGCCGCGGCGCGCCACTTCGGGGTCAGCGACAGCTTTACCATCAAGCTGCTGCAGCGTCAGAGAACGTCCGGATCGCCCACCCGGGCGCGGCAGGGCCGTCCACCTGGACGCCAACGGCTTTGCCTTACGAGGCATTTCTGATCCAAACTGTCGAGGCAAAGCCGGACCTCACCATGCCCGAACTCGCGGCTCGACTTCTGGAGGAGCAGGGGGTCGTGGCGGCTCCCGCCGTTCTTTCGCGGCTGCTGTGCCGGCGAAGTCTTACGTATAATAAACAGCTGATGGCGGCGGAGTGCGCACGCGCCGACGTGCGGGATGAGCGGTTGTCAGCTCCGTTGGGCCCCTCGGCTTCGAAGCGGCTAGCCACTTGCGGGAGGTGCGTTCGCTGACACCAGAGCCGACCGTTACCTCTCGGGACTGCTGGCTGTTCCAAAATGCGGCGAATCATCTCCGCCCTCTCAGTATTCAACGACACTTGTTCAGTCCTGGAGAGGCAAACGCTTCTCGCTTCTTTGCGTTATCGCCGTCACCGCTTGGCGTTCATAAAGTCTTCGGGAAGTTCGTGGGCTGTCTTGGACCACACAATCGGCCGCGTAGCGAAACATGACTCTCCCATGTAAGTTTTCCATGCTCGGAATACAGCCGCGGCGTTGATGTACATACCTACCGGCCATCTCACCGCAACTCCGTAGAAATCGTACATTCCGTAAACTTGCTTGCAGGCTGAGGCGCGAATGAAGTACCGGGAAAACAATGTAATGAAATTGATCCACAACGAGATCACAAATAGACCTTCGATCTGATACGGCATGTAGGCGGAATCGATGGCGCCAATGACCAACAGGATTAGCAACGCGATGGATATCGGCGGCAAGAAGTTGGTAATGATCCCCTTCCGGTCACGCATGAAGAAGTACTTGTCCCAAAGGCTACCTTCCCAACCAAGCTTACAGGTCGCCTCGAAGTTGATCCCGTACACCCAGCGCGTCTTCTGCTTGATCGAGGCCGCCAGGGTCTTCGGAAAGAACTCGCGGGTGGCGACGAAATCCAGCCCAGAATCCTCGGCATTTGCCGATACAGCCGCGAAAGCTGACCTGAATCCAGCGCGCTTGGCTTCAACACCCAGGATGTAGTCCTCGGTCACCGTACCGGACATGAGCACCTGCCCCCGGGTGTCCAGGAAATACTTGATCAACTTCTTGGTCATGCAGGTTCCCACGCCAGCGGAGGGGATGACGGCTCCTACTGCATTGCGCACGATCATCTCGCGGGTGTGGCGTTCAGCGAACTCGTCCATATAGGTGGATGCCACATAGGCGCCCCTACCCCGGTTCAGGGAGAACACCGGTACCTGAATGAAGTCATGGTTCTTGGCGTAGCTGGCATAGACCGGGAACGTGCGCGGATCGATCACGTCCTCGCTGTCGTGCAGCACAGCCATCTCAGGACAGTCGTCCTGAGAGAACACTTGCCGGAACATCTCGTTGAGCATTTGCCCCTTCGAGGTCGGGCCTGGCAGGCTGTTCACGATCACACGAACACGGTGAGGATACTTCACCTCCAGCTCTTGAGCGACCCGCAGCGTCCCCGTGTCGTTTGGGTAAACGCCGAGATAGAGCATCACGTTCTGGTATGGGATCCGCTGAAGGTTGCCTTCGACCATCTTGCCGAGGACTTCCTCCTCGTGCCAGTTTGCCACAAAGACTGCGGTGGGTGGTACCTGAATTCCAGAACCCTGTTCTAAGTCCTTAAGACCATAACGAACGATTCCAAATGCGATAATGTCGATCAGCGCGTCGTCGATAGACGAGATGTTGATCAGGACACTGACCACAAACATCGTGGTGAGTAGAAACTCATTCATTCAGAATTCACTCCTGCGAAAACACACGATTCGGATGCTCGCGCTATCCCTTTGCAGCATCCAGCGATCAACGCGGACCAGGGTCATGTCAGTGTGTGATCTCCCACTTTTCATAGTAAATCGGCGCTTTTGTTGATCCGTATCAAACATATACATTGATGGTGCTCTACGTATTTTTACGTATCTCTGAAGTAGTTGCGCATCCGCCTACGAAAGGGTTCGTTGGGCAGGGAGTTGGTCGCCGCCACTTAGGAGCCCACTACCTATGATGTGGTCACAGGGGCGAGGATCCATCGTCATCACCTACCTGCAGACACGCTCGTCGGCCTCGCGCCGGGCTTCACGCCCATGCGCAATCTTATGTTCTGTGTGAAGGTTCAGCTTGGCTGCCACCCACTGCGATCGTCATTCTTGCTTCAGCCCGCCTTTGGCGGACCGACCGGTTGCTGCGATCGACATGGCGCTCTTTTGGCTGAAGAACGGCGGGATGCCTATATAACTGATGGTATACAGCTGACGAATAATTGCTGGTCTCTGGGCTGGGACGCTGAACTTGGCCTTATCTTATGGCCAAGCCATGCAGCTATAACCAATGATGTATTTCATTGCAGTCTCTCTCGGGTATTTTTCTCACCGGAATCGACCCCCCTGCTGCGGCAGGTTGCGGACATCCTGACAGCGCGGCAAGCCACAAAGACCAAAGGTTTGATCTTTGGCTCAGCCACTGTGGTCGCCACTACAGAACAAGCTCGATCAACAACGGTAGCGAATGATGCGATCTCAACAATCGACACGGTCTGAGCTGAGGCAGGCCCTCAAACCCTCACGCGCGGCTCTCCTAGGCGTAGGGCTGTTCAGCGGAGCGCTCAACGTCCTGACGCTCACCGGCTCTGTTTTCATGCTGCAGGTCTACGATCGGGTGATCCCGTCGCGCAGCGTTCCGACACTAATCGGCCTTGCAGCTCTCGTTGCAGGCCTCTTTCTGGTGCAAGGAGTCCTTGACCTTATCCGCTCCCGCATGCTCGGGCGCGTGGCCGGATTGCTTCATGAGCGGTTGAGCAGTCGTATCTTCGGCTTGGCTCTACGCTTGCCGCTGGTGCGCACCACCATCGACGCTCAGCAACCCGTGCGGGATCTCGATCAGATCCGTTCCTTTCTCTCGTCCGGTGGCCCCTTGGCGCTCTTCGACCTGCCGTGGCTGCCCTTCTATCTTGCCATCTGTTTTCTTTTCCATCCTCTGATTGGCTGGACCGCACTGGGTGGAGCGCTCGTGTTGATCACGCTGATGCTGCTGACGGAGTTGCTCTCGCGTCGCGCCGCCAAGGAGGCTATACGGGTCGCAGGAACCCGCCACGCGCTCGCGGAGGCAGGACGGCGCAATGCCGAGGTGATCAATGCCATGGGCATGGCTCCAGCGGTGGCAGCCCAATGGCATGAAGCCGACCAGCAGTTCATGACCAGCCAGCAGCGTTTGGCCGATGTCTCAGGCGGGTTTGGCGCAATGTCGAAGGTGCTGCGTATGGCCCTGCAATCGGCAGTCCTCGGCGTCGGTGCATTGCTCGTGATCTGGGGCGAGGCGACAGGCGGCATCATCATCGCGGCCTCAATCATCTCGGCTCGTGCTCTGGCACCTGTGGAACTCGCCATTGCCCACTGGAAGGGCTTCATCGCAGCCCGCCAGAGCTGGCGTCGCTTGGGCGAGTTGCTTGCTGTCGTGCCGGTCCGTGATGACCCACTTCCCTTGCGCAAGCCCGTCTCGATCCTCTCGCTGCAGGGCGTCAGTATCACGCCTCCAGGCGATCCGCGCCTGTTGGTCCGGGAAGTCACATTCCAGCTCAAGAGTGGCATGGGGTTGGGCATCCTCGGCCCGAGCGGTTCGGGCAAGTCCTGTCTGGCTCGTGCGCTTGTCGGGGTGTGGACGCCAGTTCGCGGCAAGGTGCGCATCGACGCTGCTGCCCTGGACCAGTGGCTGCCGGAGATGCTCGGGCGTCACATCGGGTACCTGCCGCAGGATGTGGAGCTGTTTGCCGGTACGGTAGCTCAGAACATCGCGCGCTTCCGTCACGGCGATGATCCCGATCGGGTGATCCAGGCTGCGACCCTAGCTGGCATGCATGAGATCATCCTGTCGCTGCCGCAGGGCTATGAAACGCCTATCGGCGAGGGCGGAGCGGCGCTGTCGGCCGGTCAGCGCCAGCGGGTGGGCTTGGCCCGGGCGCTCTATGGCGATCCTTTCCTCGTAGTCCTGGACGAGCCGAACTCCAACCTCGATGCGGACGGCGAACAGGCCCTGATCCAGGCTCTTCTAAGCGTGCGGGCACGTGGCGGCATCGCAGTGGTGATCGCCCATCGCCCGAGCGTCATGGCAGCGCTCGATCAGGCCATGATCATGACAGGTGGCGAGATGAAGGCGTTCGGGCCCAAGGACGAGGTTCTGCGCGACAAGGTGCGGACGATGACGGTTCCGGCTCCGATGCGAGCGGTAGGAGGAGCGGCGTGATAAGCCAGGAGAAGAAGACAATGGATCGTTCATTGCGCAGACACCTGCTGGCTGGTCTGTCCATCCTGGCGCTGCTGGGGGGCGGCATGGGCGGCTGGGCGGCGACTGCAAAGTTGTCGGGAGCCGTTGTGGCGCCTGGCCTTGTCGTCGTCGACAGTCACGTGAAGAAAGTCCAGCATCCCACAGGGGGCGTGGTGGGCGAGATCCGTGTTCGGGACGGAGACAGGGTCAATGCCGGTGACCTGGTGGTGCGTCTGGATGAGACCATCACGCGTGCCAACTTGGCGGTAATCACCAAGGGCCTGGATGAGCTCGCCGCACGGCAGGGGCGGCTGGAGTCTGAACGGGATGGGCTCGCCATGATCAAAGTGCTTCCGCAGCTTCAGGCCCGTTCGTCCGATGCCGAGATCGCGAGCCTAATCATGGGTGAGCAGAGCCTTTTCAGGCTGCGGCGCGAGGCGAGGGAAGGCTTGCGGGCACAGCTTATGCAGCGGATCGGGCAACTGCACGAACAGATTGCAGGCCTTGAGGAGCAGGCTGGCGCCAAGGCTGACGAGATCAAGCTGATCCAGAACGAGCTGCAGGGCGTACGCGAGCTGTGGCGCAAGAACCTTATTCCGATCACTCGTGTGACGCAGTTGGAACGGGAAGCGACGCGGCTGAGGGGCGAGCGTGGCCAGCTGAACGCATCGGTGGCTCAAGCCAAGGGTCGGATCTCCGAAACCGATCTGCAGATCATCCAGATCGACCAAGAGCTTCGAAGCGAGGTGGCCAACGAATTGCGGGAGATTCAGGCCAAGAACGCTGAACTGATTGAAAAGCGGGTCGCGGCCGAAGACCAGCTCAAGCGCATCGATATCCGAGCCCCACAAGCCGGCGTTGTGCATCAATTGGCGGTCCACACGGTCGGGGGTGTGGTCGCTGCTGGCGATCCGCTGATGCTGATCGTCCCTGAGGCCGATGATCTGTCGATTGAGGTCAGGATCCAGCCGCAGGACATCGATCAGATGAAGATCGGACAGGAGGCGGTGCTGCGGCTGTCTGCCTTTAGCCAGCGAACCACACCCGAGGTCAGAGGCACAGTTAGCCGGGTCGCCGCCGATCTGACCCAAGATCAGAAGACGGGTGTCGCTTTTTACACGGCCCGTATCAAAACAAGCGAGAGCGAGCTGGGGCGTCTCAAGGATCTCAAGCTCGTGCCCGGCATGCCGGTTGAGGCCTTCGTTCGGACGGGCGCGCGTACGGCACTGTCCTATCTGGTGAAGCCTCTCTCCGACCAGCTTAGCCGCGCTTGGCGAGAGGATTGAGATGTAAGGCAAGCTCTCCGAGGATCGAGGGCAGGTTGAACTGTATTTCCTGAGTGTCGATGCTCGACACTTATCAACACGGATATGCGTTTCTGGATTGATTGGGAGAGCTTCATGATAGAGCCTTCCTGTCGCAGCCTCTTACCCGAGAGATGAGCTCATGGCTTGTCCGAATTGCGCCCAACCTGTCCTCAAGCGCCGGGCCGGCTCTATTTAATATTTGGCAATCGGCTCTGATAGCTGAGCGCCAAAGCTGTCAACGAGGTCCGGTTGCTAACCTCCAACTTTCTATAAATATTGTTAAGGTGAATTTTGACTGTACCATCTGTAAGCCCGAGCTGCCGCGCTATGTCCTTGTTGGATCGACCCTCGGCGACGAGGGCTACAATCTCCCGCTCCCGGGCTGTAAGGACCGTATCGAGCTGGGTAACCCTGGCACGCTTTTCCTCCTCTCGCCTGACGGCCGCTTCCACGATGTCCGGTGGAAGCCACCGTCGTCCGACTGAGACTGACCTCATACATTCGAGAAGGGTACCGGCCGCTGTGTCCTTAAGCATCAGGCCGTAGGTTCCACGTGCGGCTGCTTCCACAATCTCATGGTCGCCCGCGGATGCGGTTAGAAGGATGACTCTTGTGCTTAGGCCGCGATCACCTAATTCTGCGAGCACTTCGACGCCTGTGCACCCGGGCATTGATATGTCCAGGACCGCTAGATCAGGTTCGTGTTCTAGGATCGCCTGGAGCGCCGCCTTTCCGTTTGAATAGACAGCCACCACCTCAAACATAGGATCAGTCTGGAGCAGAGCTTGAAGGCCGTTCAAAAAAACTGGGTGATCATCCGCGAGAATGACTCGTAGCGCTCGGCTTGCTTGTCTCATAGAGGCACCTCAACTCGGATTACTGTGCCAGATGGCGAAGTTTGCAAGTTAATAGTTCCCCCCATATCCTTGGCGCGTGTGCGCAGCGAGAACGGGCCTATGTTTTTGGCTGAAAGATGCTCTCCCGAATATGAGCCGTGAAGGCTTTGAAAGCCGGCGCCATTGTCCGCAATGGTGAGATGAAGACGGCCCGCCGCGGCCTCGACAGACACTTCAATCCGAGAGGCTCTACCGTGGCGTACTGCGTTTGAGGCAGCTTCCGCTAGAAAATGACGTACATTGCGCGCTGTCTCCGCAGATACTCGTAAACCAGGAGGGGCGACGGCGAGGTGGATCTTACACCCCCAAATCTGACCCAGACGATTGAGCATCTGCTGGACATCAGGAGCAAGATCAACTTGCTCCGCTGAGGCTTTCGATTGTGCTCGGCTGTTTTCGACGAAGGTGCGAATCCGCTTTTGCTCCGCGGCTAGAAGCTCGCGTGTTTGGGTCAACTTCTCCGCAATAGTCTGTTCAACACGATCGGCGCTAAGACTCAGATGAATATTGGCTGCGGCCAATCCTTGTAAGACGCCATCATGCAGGTCACGCGCCAAACGCTCCCTTTCTCTGGACGCAGCAGCTTCTTCAAGTTCACTACGCAGCCAGTAGTGTTCTAGGTCAATGCCGATACGAGTCGCGACGAGTTCAGCGAGGAGGAGATCGTTTTCATCGTTCATCTCCCTGTCTAAGAGAAAGACCCGTCCCCGGCAAATCGGCAGGAAGAAAGGTGCAGTGATCGCCTTCTGGATGGAGAACGTGTGCTGCAGATCCTTGTCAATGGCATCGCTCGCGGCGATTCCTTCTGCCGCAGATGAGTTCACGGCTCTGCCTCTCCAGGGGAACTCAAAACTTCTTTGGGCGAGAGGTTCTGCGACCAGCAGGCCGAAGCGGTCAGGAGGTTCGCGGCTGTACTTGAGGCCGGAAGACGACCAAAGAGCGGAAGCACGAAATGGCTCTTCGAGAACCTCCCAAATGATTAGCACCCGTGGCACGCACATGAATTCAGCCGCGTGTGCGAGCGCGGATTCGATGGGAGCTTCAAGACCTCTACCGTAATCGGGGCCTGGCCAGCTTGCGAGCTTCGCAAGTTGCTTGCGACTACGTTCTTTCACGGCAGCCACATAACACAGCATAAGGCCAGCAACCACCAGGTAGACAGGTCTGAAGATGGCGAGCCGTAAATCGGCAATCTCAATTGCAACGGTCCTGCTACCCAATAGTAGAATGAATGCGAAAAATATAAGAATAAGTAGAAATGTAGTCTCCAAAACTCCGCGCCAGCCCCAGCGAAGCGACGACGATAAAAGGATAAAAGTGAAAAATATGAAGTATGGGCTACTTGGCCCATCATTGAAATGCATCAAGAGGCAGACACTACAGATGTCGACTATGTGAGCGATGAGTTGTTCTTGATGCGTCGGTGGCCTAGCCAACACGAGGCAGAAGCCTAGCGCGGCAAAGGCGAGATAGCCGCTTGCGACAACGTATGTCACTTGGGCATCATAAGTATCGTCAGGTGGATCTAAGAAGGCAGCATAAAGTGCGAAGAGAGTGAGGGTCAGGCGTGCGAAGGCGATCACGCGCTCTGGCGGCAACGCGAAAATCTTCTCGGATAAGGCGTGATACTTAACCCACAGCGACATCCTAGTAGTCTGTATATGACAGCCTAGGAGAGAAAGTCCTGACCCTATCGCTATAGAGAGGGTACCCATGCGTATAGGCGCACGAGATATGTAAAATATATTGGAATTCCGACGTTAAATTCGTTAGTATTACCCACTTTTGCTTAATGTTATCACAAAAATTTGATAGATATGACGTCTATTGAATTAGAATGGCGGTTGTGAGCTAGTTGATTCGATTTCTGCGCACAAACATCAGTTTTCATGTTTGCTCTCGACAGATCGTGATGAAGTTATCTCTTCTACCATTCTCTGTAGCTGTATTGCGTAACGCCCCTGCGCTGATCCAGCCGTATCCCGCAGGAGACTTTCGGCTCATTGCATACCCACGGCTAAAGCCGCGTTGACGGCAAAACCCTGTTTAGGGAGTGTCTCATGTTCGCAAGCAAAGCTCTGCTGCTCGAACCGATGGGGTCGCGTTCGCCAAGCGAAACGCATGCCGCCCTTGTTGTCTCCCAAAACAGTTATGCCGATGTTGCCTTCGGAGCAGATTTCACAACCATTTTGCAACTGCGAACAGGCTCGCCTCCTAACCCATGGGAATGTGCTTGGGCGATTTTCAACTACACCGATAATACGCATTTCTATTACGTGGCCTTCAAACCGAATGGTTGGGAACTCGGCAAAGCCGATCCAGCCTACCCGGGGAGCCAAAGATTCTTGGCGACAGGCGAGGACATGACCTTTGCGGTGGGCTCCAAGCACAGTTTCCAGATTACTCAGACGGGAGCCACGATCACTGTTAAAGCGGACGGCAAGATACTGACGACATTCACTGACAGGGAACGGCCATATCTGAGCGGAAAGGTTGGCTTCTACACAGAGGATGCCAAGGTGGCGTTCGACACTGTAACAGGTTCAATCAGTGAGTCCTTCGAGTCCTATCCCATTCAAACCTTCAGCGACGGAGCCCGTCTAGGCTCCGCTTGGGAAACCCCGTTTGTAGGCTATGGCCGGGCGGAAATCTTCGATTTCAGCAGCGCTGAGCCCAACACACAGATTGTGTTCACAGGCACCAGCGCTGCCGATAACATCGACGCAAACGATCTGGATAATACAATCTTTGGTATGGAAGGTAGGGATTACCTGAACGGTGAAGCAGGCAATAATCTGATTTCTGGAGGAACGGGAGCAGATACTATGCTTGACGGCTCCGGTCGTGACACCTTTGCCTTTAACACGGTATTAGATGCTTCAGGTGACAGGATTGACCACTGGTATGCCGACGTTCTTGATTTGGCGAGGATCGACGCCAATACTAGCGTTGGGGGTAACAATGCTTTCAACTTCGTTGGCATCCGCGGCTTCAGTGGCAGAGGACAGCTGCATTACGTCCAGGATTCCTCGAAGGGCCTCGCTTACATCGAAGGGAACGTGTCGGGAGGGCTTGCCCCTGAATTTCGCATCGAGGTAGCCGGGTTGCATGCATTTCTTGCAGCAGACTTCATTTTATAGGATTACCCAGAGAACGAGAACGTCGCTCACCCAATTATTTGGATAGACACCCCGGCGACACGGTTCCGTCGCAAATCCGAGGCAGGGACGCGACAATGGCAGGTCTTCGTTACGCGCTCATGCAGCGAGCCGCTCGAATTGCTCGGCGAGTGACAGCCGCTGATTGCAGGCATATTTCGCCTGCTGTTTGCGCATCATATGGATCAGCTCGATGCCGCCCAGGATCACGCGGGCGCTGGCAACGGATTTGAAGCCGAGCATGGGGCGCACACGGCGTTTGATCGCGCGATGATCCTGTTCGATGCGATTGTTCAGGTAGGCACTCTGCCGGATCCTGATGGGCTGCAGCTTGCACCCCGATCTGTCCTGCAGCCGGCTCTCGGCATCACACGACAGGATGGCTTCTCGATTGGTCTGGCTGCCGTCGATGACGATCCGCTCAGGTCGGCCGTGCCGCTTGAGCGCCTTGCGTAGAAACCGTTTGGCAGCAATGAGGTTCCGTCGTTCGCTGAACCAGAACTCGACCGTGTCGCCATGGTTGTCGATGGCCCGGTAGAGATAGGTCCATCGCCCGCGCACCTTAATATATGTTTCGTCGACGTGCCACCTGCCGGTGACGGCTCGCTTGCTCCGATTGAACCGCTTCAGCAATTCGGGCGAGTAGCGCACGATCCACCTGTGAATGGTCGCGTGATCGACGGAGATCCCCCGCTCGGCCATCATCTCCTCCAGATTTCGGAGGCTGAGGTTGTAAGCCAGATACCACCGGACGCAGAGCAGGATCACCGACCGGTCAAAATGCCTGCCTTTGAACATCCCTGTCTCCGCTCCTGTGACTATGGTCACCGTAACTGAAACTCTGAAACGAAAAGTTTGCGACGAATCCGCCAATGTCGGTGTCAGAATGAATGAACCTCTCTCCAGCGTAATCATTGATCCGGTTGTCCAGGAGAAGGGGATGATCATGTCCGACACGGTGTCTGCCGCAGCCATCGCCACCAGCCAGGATGAGCGGATCCGACAGCGGGCCTATCAGATCTGGGAGAACGAGGGCCGCACCGGCAATCCTGAAGATCACTGGTTCAGGGCCGAGCGGGAGCTTGCCAATCAGGGGCAGGAGCGCTCGGACGCGACGGTGGAGAATGCTCCGCCCGTTAACGCGGTAGAGGCGGGTTCCGCGGCTACTGGCGAGATCCCTGACGAGCGGATGGCCGAATAGCTGACGCAAGCACCCAAGCCGGCCCATGCACCGCCGCCAGTTTCAAGGCGTGTGCATGAACAGCGCAGCCTTGACCAGACGGGGCCAAGGTCCTCGTCAGCATCAAGCCCCAGGATCTCCGCCAGGCGGGTGCGGGCGCGGTTGATGCGGCTCTTGATCGTGCCGATGTTCGTCCCGCAGATCTGGGCCGCCTCCTCGTACGACACGCCCTCGGCGCCCACCAGCAGCAGGGCCTCGCGCTGCTCAGGGCTGAGCTTGGCCAGGGCCGCCTGCATGTCGCTGAAGTCCAGGCGAGCACCTTGCTCCGGCACGACCGCGAGCTTGCCGGCGAGCGCCCCTTCCGGGTCGTCCACCTCCCGACGGCCGCGGCGCATTTCCGTGTAGAACTGGTTGCGCAGGATGGTGAAGAGCCAGGCCTGCATGCTCGTGCCGGGCTGGAACTTGTCCAGGTTCTCCAGCCCGCGCAGCAGCGCCGCCTGCACGAGATCGTCCGCATAGGTGATGTTGCCGGTGAGCGAAATGGCAAAGGCGCGCAGATGCGGAATAGCATTGAGCATTGCCTGACGGACAGGATCCTCACTCGCCATCGGAGCGGCTTTCTTTGGCGTCCAGTTGCGCAAGGAGCTGGACGAAGCGGTCAGGCACGGGCTCGCTCATGAGCTTTGCGTAGTAGGCCTGGAGCTGCTCGCCCAGGAAGGTGGCCACGTGAAGCGGCAGGGCCGGCTCGGGGCCGGGATCGCCATTGACGTTCAGGAGGTCCTCAAGTGCACTCGGTTCGTCCAGAACGGTGCTTTTGTCGAGGTTGCTTGTCGCCACGCTTGCTTCTCCAGACGCAGACAGGTTGCCCTCAGGCTTGTAGCATATAGAGGACATCCTGCCTGTGTCTGGAGAAGCTGCACGCTTAGGCGGTGCTCCAACTCCTGGACTCTCCGGCTGAACGTGGCCTTCGGCAGCCGCAAGGACTGGGCGGCGGCGGTGAAGCTGCCTTCCTGGACCACCTTCACAAAAGCCAATGTGTCATCGAGACCAGATGTCATGCCGGCATTCCCTTAGTCGATGTTTCGAACTCAGGTACACCTTTCCCAGAAACAGCAGCACATCCCAGAAACAGCAGCACATCAATCTGCCAACCTCCATGTCCGGGCGGTCGGCGACCTCCGCCGACAGGGCAGCGGAGGTCGTTCGTTGCAGGTGGCTCAGCCTGCCGCCCCAGAATGTTGTGGCGATCCGGCCGAGATCAAGCCAGTGGCGCGTCAACAGACGCGTATACCTTGATCTCCTGGAACTGCTCAATGGCGCGAGGGCCGCACAGCACGCCGATGCCGCTCTGCTTGAAACCGCTCTCCTCAAAATGCTCGGAGATCACGCCCCAGCAGTTCATCCAGATGGTGCCAGCCTGGATGGCCTTGCCGACACGACGGGCGCGCGCACCGTCTGCGGTGAACACGGACGCAGCAAGGCCGAACTCCGTCGCATTGGCGCGGTGGATCGCGTCGGCTTCATCATCGAACACCTCAAAGGTCTGCACCGGGCCGAAGATCTCATTCTGAATGACGAAGGAGTCGAGCGGCTGCACCTCGAACAGAGTGGGCCTGTAGAACGCGCCACCGGCCAGTGGCCCCTCTGTGACGGGCCCGCCGCGCACCAGGATTCTGGTGGAGGCAGCCGCCTCGGCGACGAGTTCGTCCACCCGCCTGACACTTGCCTTGTCGATCAACGGCCCGAGTTGAGCATTGGGGTCCTCGCTCTCGCCGAGCCGGACATTCTGATAAGCCTCGATCAGCGCCTCCCGGAGGGCGCCGGCGATGCCGCGCTGGACGAGCACACGCGATCCCGTGCAGCAGAACTGCCCGTTCATCACAACCAAAGCCGTGACGATCTGCGGAACGACGACGCTAAGGTCCGCATCGTCAAAGACAACCAGTGGCGTCTTCCCGCCCAGTTCAAGGTTGAGCCGCTTCAGCGTCCTGGCGCCGTTCTTGGCAATGATCCGCCCGACCTTGGTGCTGCCCGTATAACTGATCGCGTTCACGTCAGGGGAGTCGACGAGCATGGCCGCACCGATGCTGCCGCTCTCGGTAATGACATTCAGTGCGCCGGCCGGGAGAAGTGTCGTTGCAGCCACCGCCTCGGCGAACAGCGCATTGGTCAACGCGGTCTGATGCGGCATCTTGAGAACGACGGTGCATCCCGCGGCAAGAGCCGGGCCGATGGCGCGGATGGAGAGGACGATCGGCGAGTTCCAGGGCGAGATCACGCCGACCACGCCCATCGGCTCGGGGTCGGAGTGGAAGTACACTCCCGGAGCCGTCTCAAGGGCCCGGCCGCCCGTCTGAAGCATGGCGCTCGCGGCGGAATAGCGGAGCCACTCGACCGACCCTTGCAGCTCCCACTGCGTCTGAGCGAGCAGCTTGCCACCCTCGCGGCTGAGCATGAGCGCCATCTCAGCCCCAGACGCCTCAATGCGGTCGGCCAGCTCAAACAGGGCGCGAGAGCGCAGGCTCCGGTCTCGCGACCAACTCGTTGTATCGAACGCAGCACGGGCGGCTTCGATCGCCTGACGCGCTTCCTCAGGGCCGATATCGACATAGCGGCCGAGCGCCTTTCCGGTCGACGGGCTGATCGTCTCTCCGATTGTGCCTCCATTGTTCCAGGTGCCGTTGATCCAGTTCGGGCGCGGCTCGGACTGGGTCGAAAAATGCGGGGTCGAGAAGTGTTGGGTCATGGCTTTGGTCCTTTGGGATCTCCGCGGTCTCCGGAGGAGAGATCAAACCGTGAGCGGGATCCGGCATGATCATCAGGCTGCATTGGGCATCAGGGCTTCCATCCCTCGGCGCATCAGCCATAGATATATATGTGAGTGGTCACTTATATAATGTCAACTGCCTATCTCCCATCAGCTCCGATAGAGACGGGTCAAGCGGTCAGATGCAGGCTTTCCGCGACTTGGCCATAATAGCGATCAAGCAGGATCGCGCCGTCAGAGGGGGAAAAGACGTAAAGGCGCATGATACCTTCGAAAACAAGGGACAGGCGTTCGCCGACGGCGATTGGGTCGATGTCGCGGGGCACACGCCCTTCATCCCGGGCAGCAAGAATGCTGCGTTGCAGAACCTGGATGAGCCCGACCTCGGAGCGGCGAAGCATGGCGGCGACTTCCGGGTTGCGTGCACCCTCACTCGCGATTTCTACGCGGAGAACCGCGATATCGTGACCTTCCTTGGTCAGGAAAATATCGCTGAGGGCCCTTTTGACAGCCGCTGGGCCTAGATCGCCTGCCCAGAATCGGACGATCATATCGTGATGGCGCTTCAGGTCCGCCTCGATCAGCGCGAGAATCAGCGCCTCCTTGTTGGGATAGTACTGATAGATGTTAGCGACGCTGACGCCGGCGGTCGCGCTGATCTCGGAGATGGAGGAGGCATGAAATCCGCGCCCGATGAAGCATATACGTGCGCCGTCGAGAATCTGGGTCATACGCTCGTGACGGGCCTGCTCATTCACCGGGCGGCCGCGCTGGACTGGGTTCCTGGTCTTGCTCATGAAACGAAATATATATGAATGAGTGGTCGCTTCAAGAAATCTGTGTCCTGGGATTGTTGTCAGCGCTCACTCCACATGCGCATTTTTGTGGCAGAGCAGATTTGGTTGCTGTCCAAAGAATGGAGCATCACCAATTAGGGAGGAGCGTTCACGCGAGAGACCCATCTCTGGGGCAAGACGGAGCAATTACATAAGGATTTGTCGCAAACTTTTTGTTTCATAGTTTCAACTACTGAGACCGCAGTCACAGTAGCGGAGGCAGCAGTGTTTAAGGGCAGGCATTTTGATCGATCAGTAATCCTGCTCTGTGTCCGCTGGTATCTCGCCTACAATCTCAGCCTCCGGAATTTGGAAGAGATGATGGCTGAGCGGGGTATTGAGGTGGACCACGCTACGGTCGGTCGCTGGGCGGTCCATTACTCACCCGAGCTTCTCGAGCGGTTCAATCGACACAAGCGCCCCATCAGCCGGAAGCAATCTGACAGCCGCCAAACGGTTCCTGAGCAAAGCACTCAAGCGGCATGGCCGGCCTGAGCGGATCGTGATTGACGGCAGCCAAACCAATCGTGAGGCAATCCTGGCCTGCGATACCGTAGACCGGCTCCAGAGGAGATCGCGGCGTGACTTGAAACCCATCCGCATTCGGCAAAGTGCCTATCTGAACAATCGCATTGCGCAGGATCATCGGGCCATTAAGAAACGGGTGCGGCCGATGCTCGGGTTTCAGACCATTGATAGCGCGCGTGCGATCCTGGGAGGCATCGAGATGATCCACATGATGCGCAAACAGCAGGCGAAGTATGCCCGCAATATGCATCTCTCGCTCGCAGAGCAGTTTGAGATCCTGGCTGCCTGAGCATTGTATCCGGACTGGCCAATATCTTGACACTCAGCAAAATTTGCGACGGATCCGGTCCAGTCTACCCCAAAACTTTCACATTCACTGGCCCAACCTCATGGGAGGGCCTAGAGCTGACCCGACACTCAAGGCGAATGGGGTACTTTCAGGATAACGGACTCCTCCGGTGAGATCGAACGGCCATCCTCTGTTCGGACCTCAAGCCGTATTGCCTGGCCCGTCTTCCGCTCGACCAGCTTTGAATGCTTCTCTCCTGGCTTGAACAGATACTGCTCGCCCCATTGTCTGAGGGCCACCATGACCGGAAAGAGGTCGCGCCCCATGGCGGTCAGGTGATACTCTTGGTGGGCGCCCCCGTCAGACGAGGCGACTACCTTCAGGATGCCGCGCTCAGTCAACGTACGCAGGCGGTCGGACAGAATGTTCTTGGCAATACCCAGGTTTTTCTGGAACTCGCCAAAACGAGTCAATCCATCGAAGGCGTCGCGGACGATCAGGAGCGACCACCAGTCGCCGATCACGTCGAGTGATCTCGCGCTAGGGCAGTAGTCGCCCTGAAGACTCTTTCGCTTCACCATCATCGACCTCATGGCCAAGCCACCGAACCTGGCCTTGGCGGTTGCATTATAAAACCGAACCTGCTACTGACCAAATGGTTGCATTATGCAACCAAAAGATCCGGGACGCACAGCCATGACGATAGGCCATAGGGTGGCGCCCAGCGCCGCCGCGAACGGTGACGCACGCTCTCACGAGACCACACACCAGGATGAAGCCGCCGGAAAGGCACCGGCAGTCGAGCCGCAGCCGTCAGCCTCGCTTTCCCGCTCCATCACCTTCCTCTTTGCTGCCGCAAGCGGACTGGCTGTCGCAAACGTCTATTTCGCTCATCCGCTGCTCGACATCATGGCTGATGATCTCGGCCTATCCCATGCAAACGTTGGCGCGATTGTTGCAGTGACGCAGATAGGATATGGGCTCGGCCTGATTCTATTGGTACCTCTCGGGGACCTCGTAGATCGCCGCAAGTTGGTTGTGGGACAGTCACTCCTTTCGGTCCTTGCGCTTGCCGCTGTCGGCTTCTCGGCCAACAGCGGAATGCTCCTCGCCTCCATGGCCGCGACAGGGCTGTTGGCCGTCGCGACACAGGCCTTCGTTGCCTATGCGGCGAGCTTGGCGCCACCTGCGAAGCGCGGTCAGGTCGTTGGTGTCGTCACGAGCGGCATCGTCTTGGGAATTCTGCTAGCCAGGACAATCGCCGGAACACTGGCGGATCTGGCAGGATGGCGTGCCGTGTATCTGATTTCGGCCGTCCTCACGCTGGCCATGACAGCACTGCTTTGGATGCTACTGCCGCAGCAGCGGTCCAGCCGACAGAGGAGCACATACCCGCGTCTGATCGCGTCGCTCTTCGCTCTGTTGGCGCAAGAACCTGTGCTGCGCATCCGAGGCGTCATCGCGATGCTCATCTTCGCCAATGTGACGATGCTCCTGACGCCTCTGGTGCTCCCGTTGAGTGCGCCTCCGTTCTCCCTTTCGCACACGGAAGTTGGGCTCTTCGGTCTCGCCGGGGCCGCCGGGGCGCTGGGTGCATCAAGGGCTGGAGTTTGGGTCGACGAGGGCCATGGCCAGCGCACGACCGCCATCGCCTTGACTCTGATGTTCGTGGCTTGGCTGCCGATCTCGCTCCTGCCACAATCGATTCTCTGGCTGGTCGCGGGCGTGATCCTCATCGACTTCGGGTTGCAGGCGGTCCATGTAACCAATCAGGGCATGATCTATCGCGTCCGTCCGGAGGCCCAGAGCCGTTTGACGGCAATCTACATGGTCTTCTATTCGCTCGGAAGTGCGTTTGGTTCATCGACATCCACGATGGTATACGCCTATGCCGGCTGGCCCGGTGTATGCATTGCCGGCGCGAGTATAGGTGTGCTGACGATCATATTCTGGGCCGTCACTTTACACATGTCCCCTGCTGTAAACCGCAGCGTAGAGTAGAAGGGCGGAAACAAACCGTGCCGCAATCGACGCCCCTATGCTGAGGACGCTCCAAAGCAGCCCGAGTCCCCGTGGCTAACTAACCATCACGGAGAGTCAATCCGCCAGATGCTTTAGTGACGGTGCCAAACGGCTGGGTTCCTTGTTCGCCCTGCGCAACCTACGGATAGATTATCTCTGAGCCCTCAGCAATGAGATCCAGCCTGTATGGTTTTCCCTTGCTCGCCGCGACAAGATCGCTGATTGGCTCACGATAAAATGCATAGGTGGAGTGATGAATGGGGAGGACGAATTGCGGGCGGAGTACGGAGGCAAGTCTGACGACGTCGCCGCTGCCCATGCTGATCCGTCCGAATGGACCCGCTGTGCCAACACCGCCGACATGTGGCACCATGATGTCTGGTACCCCCCTCGGACGAATTTCCTCTAGGACGTCGTCGGTCGGCATCGTGTCCCCGGTCCAGTACAAGGTCCTTTTCCAGGATTGTTGACTGAACTCGATCCAATAGCCGTTACCTATGCCGAGAGCCTGTGCGGTGAGTGGATTATGTGAATGCCGCGCGCGAACCGCAGTGATAGTCACGCTTCCCGTCCCGGCATCAAACTGCCGGGTCTCTCCCCAATTCAAACTGGCCAAGTTCCGGAAGCCCTTCTGTCGAACTGTCTCTGCGTCGGCAGTCGGAAGGATGAAGGTCAGCTCGTCTCCCGCCGTGCGTTGCGCGCCTTCAGGGCCGAGGCTGCGAAGCAATGGCAATCTGCGACCGCCGCCGCTTGAGTGAGGCCGCTCATCAGGCCTTTGACGGCTCCACTTCAGTTCCCGTGACAGAGCCTCGTGGGGAATATGTCTCAGGTCAGGTGATCGGTCAGGCATGTAAGACATTCTATCATCAACCATCCGATGATCCATAATATGTCCCTTCCCGAAAGAATGCCCGGCGCTAGGCCGGGCATTTCATAATCGGATTGGCTCGATGCTCTATGCCGCTGCTGGTACCGAGCGGCGCAGGCCAACGTACTTGAACTCCGCATACATCAGCACCGCAAGCGCCTGGGCGATCACGAATGCATAGCCGGCTCTCGTCGGCGATATCCATCCGCTCACCAGAAGCAGGAAGCTGTCGATGATCCAGATCGCATTCACGACAATCACCAGCCATGCGATTGGCTTCTGGATGGTTTCACGCACGCCGAGCCAGCCCATGAAAATGGCAAAGGGCAAGAGAAGAACACCGAGAGTACGCAGAAGTGTCTCCGGCAGGCCGAGGGCATTGCCCACAGGCCCGGCGCCGATCAGCATCAGGAGCCCAAAGGCAGCGGTCGTGCTGGCATCGGCCACGAGGGCCTGGCGAAGCAGCGGGGATGAATGGATGGTCGTCATGACTGTCTCCTGTCGTTCATCGGCTGAAGGCCTCAACCGTGAAGACAGGATTGCGGAAGCCCAATGTGCGGTCGATTACCTCCGAGGTCATGGAAGGCCCGCCTGGTGCAGGGTATGGTCCGTTCACGATGTTAGGAGCACTCAACCCGTGAACAGTCCGAGACATGTCAGCGATTATCTTCGTGAATGGCGCCAGCGCCGGCGCATGAGCCAAATGGACCTGGCGCTGGAGGCAGAGATCTCCACGCGGCACCTGAGCTTCCTCGAGACGGGCCGTTCGCAGCCGAGCCGCGAGATGGTGCTGCTCTTGGCGGAGAAACTCGACATGCCCCTGCGCGAGCGCAACATTGTGCTAGTCTCGGCGGGCTATGCGCCGGTCTATTCGGAACGCTCCCTGGACGACCCGGCGCTGGCGAGCGTGCGCCAGGCGGTGGATCTCGTGCTCAAGGGGCACGATCCTTATCCGGCGCTCGCCGTCGACCGGCACTGGTCACTGGTCTCGGCCAACGACGCGCTCGTCTCGCTGATCGGTGATGTGGATCCGGCCCTGATGAAGCCGCCGGTGAACGTGCTGCGCCTGAGCGTTCATCCGGCAGGCCTCGCCCGTCGCATCGTGAACTTCACCGAGTGGCGCAACCATCTTGTTCATCGCCTGCATAAGCAGGTGGAGGCCACCGGCGACGCAGCGCTCGCCGGTCTGATCGAGGAGCTGCGCGCCTATCCCACTCCCGATGCGGCGGCACGGGCTCCCAAGGCGGCGCATGACTATGCCGGCATTGTCGTGCCCCTGCAGCTCACCATGGAGGAGGGCGTGCTGACCCTCTTCAGCACCACGACGATATTCGGTACCCCGGTGGACGTGACGCTGTCGGAGCTCGCCATCGAGGCCTTCTTCCCGGCCGATGCGGAAACCGCGAATGCGTTGCGGCGCCTGGCCGAGAGGCGTCAGGCTGTCCCATAGCCGGTTGAGTAGGACCGGCTGCGCTAGCTTGCAGAGATTAGAGGGCACACTCCGCCACGCCTGCTTGGGCCAAGTATGCCAGCTGTGCGTCTTGAGATGCAATCATCGCGCGCTGTCTGCCGACCATTGCCGCCCAGTTCGTAGGGACAGGATAGGCTGTCGACAGGCGTAGGAGGTCACCATCATCAGGATTACGAGACCTGAGGTCAGGTACAAGCAGCCGGCAATTGTCTCGGCAACACCCGCAGCGCTAAAGCTAAACATGCCGGCCACGACCGACCCCAACCCGTAGCCCAGTTCGAAACTGGTGTTGAGCACGCCAGAAGCGGAGCCAACTTCAGCAGGCGCCACAGGCTCGAGCGCTGTATAGCTGATTGTCGGCTGGACGAAGCCCATCCCGGTGCCTGCCAGGATGAGGCCGGGGAGGAGCGGCCAACCGGAAATCTGCAGATTGCCTGCACTGGCAGCAAGGGCCAAGCAGCCATAGGCCGCCAGGAGGAGCAAGCCGCCGACCGCCACCAGGCCGTAGCCATGTCGGGCAGTCAGGTCCCCAGCCCAGGCCGACGTTGCTGAAAAGACCAACGCCAGCGGAGCAAAGAGGAGGCCGGAGGTGAGGGGTGAATGCCCGAGCCCCGACTGCACGAAGACGGGCAGGGCGACAAAGAGGGCTGCATTGCTGGCATAGAACAGCATCGCCATCAGATTGCCGGCCACAAACCGCCGCTTGGTCAGGAGGGATAGTTCAACAAGCGGTGCGCGGCCCATCGATTGGCGCCGACGCAGCCAGCCGGCAAGGAGTCCGCCCAGGAGCGGAACCAGAGCGAGACTGACGAGAGACCAAGATGGCCACCCCTGCTCGGAACCCAGCGTGAGCGGTGCGGTGAGGGACCCGAGGGGGAGGAGCAGCAATAATACGCCGATCATGTCGAGAGAATGCCTGTCAGCTTCCGGCGCCCTGCTCTCGCTCACCCAGATCTGGGCCGCGGCAAGTGCCACCAGACCCACCGGCACGTTGACCAGGAATATCGACCGCCAGCCAAGGCCAAACAGATCGGCAGTAATCAGGAGGCCGCCAATGATCTGCGCGACGGTGGCGGCAATGCCTGAAATAATAGCAAAGGCGGCGAGGGCCATCCGCGGCGCTCGCCTTCGAAGGTCACCTGAATGATCGAGAAGACCTGCGGCGTCATAAAGCCTGCAGCCGCTCCGAGGATGATCCGTGCGAGGATGAGCGCCTCGGCCCCCGGTGCAAGACTTGCAGCTACAGACGCGGTCGTAAAGAGGGCGAGCCCCAGGGAGAAGATCCGCCGCCGGCCAAAAAGGTCACCGAAGCGGCCTCCAATGATGAACGTAAGCCCAAAGGCGAAATTGTAGGACGCAAGCACGAGTTGGAGGTCGGCGGCACTGGCGTCCAGGTCCGCACGGATTGAAGGTGCCGCCACCACGGTGATGAACACGTCCATGATCGCCATGAAGGTAGCGGAGAGAACGACCGACAAGCCGATCCACGGATTACTGAGATCTGCTCTCATGTTCGATACCCTTGCAGAGCGTTGCACATGAACCGCCTAGCCGGCCACGGCCGAGATCTTGTTGCTGTGATGCGCAAACCCGGCAGATTGCCGACCGGCCCCTGCACCTACCGGATGAACCGCCCGCATGCTGATCGCGATCCGGTTCCAAGCGTTGATGGTGCCGACCGCTACCGTCAGCTTGACCAGTTCCTCTTCCGAGAGATGCCGGCGGGCGTCATCGAACACATCGTCGGGGACGGACGTCTCGGAAACGAGGGCGACGGCCGCGGTCCAGGCGAGTGCAGCCCGCTCCTTGTCCGTATAGAACGGCGATTCACGCCAGGCATTGAGAAGATAGAGCCGCTCTTCGCTTTCGCCGCGGCTGCGGGCCTCGCGGGTGTGCAGGTGAATGCAATAGGCGCATCCATTGATCTGCGACGCGCGAATCTTGCCCAGGTCGAGCAGGCTCGGTTCGAGACCGCTCCGCCTGACGTAAGCCTTGAGCGCCAGCATTGCGTTAAAAGCATCGGGGGCAACGCGGGGATAGTCGATTCTGGGATGCATAGCGTCCTCCTGTCTGTTGGCTGCAATACGCCATAAAGACGGAGGAGACGGCCCGCTTGTGACAGCCTGAACCACGGAGCTCGGCAACGGTGATCTGAGAGGAGGCGACAACTTGCCCTAACTCTCTAACTCCTCTCAGGCGCGGCTGCTCGCAGTGCCTTCCGAGTTCCTTCTTCCAGTGGGATTGAGACGGTTCACATGATACGGAAAGGGCAGGCGAAGTATGCCTGCCGTTCACAGCTCTCCTCGCCGAGCAGTTCAACATCCTGGCTGCGTGAGGCTTACGGGTGGAACAGCCCTCCTTCTGTCCCGATCCAAATTTCGCGAAAGAACCCTGAGAGCAGTAGCTGAAACTCTGAAACAAAGGGTTTGCGAAACATCCGTCACGCTGTTATTCGGCGTGAGGCTCCGATGCCGAGCGGCACGATAAATCATTGATGCGGCAGTATCGGACGGGGTCAATCCCTCCCGCCTACTCACAGACAATGGCGCTTATATCTGACAGGCCTCGTCATGCCACAACATTTAACCCAACAGTTTCTGACTAAGATTTGCGTAGCATCCCCGTCCGGCTAACCTGCGGCTTTCAGGGAATGTCAACAGTCTACGCTACGATCCAAAGCTTCGAGATGATATGGATGGTCCGCCGCAGCCACTGCGTTCTGCAGCAGTCGGGCGCTACAGGCGAAGTCAATGTTGGCAGCCAGTTCTTCGGCTGTGCCGCCTGAGCTCCCATTCGCCCGGGATCGTTATGCCCGTCCCAAGTTAACGCAACAGAGCCTTGTCCAGAGACATGGTCGATGAACGGCGGACGCAGGATGTCCTGACCTCTTCCAGAAGCCAGTCTCGGAAAGCACGGATCTTCGCCGAGCGGCTGCGGGTTTTCGGGTAGACGAGCCAATAACTGCGCCCGTCCTCCGCAAGAATGTCGAATGGGGCAATCAACCGGCCGGTTGCAAGCTCATTGGCGAAGAAGGCGGGTGCTACAATCGCAACTCCGTGCCCAGCAAGGGCAGAGGCGCCCTCCAGCAACTGGATCCCGAGATTGAGGTCAGGACCTCGTGTGAGATCGACATTCGGTACGCCCGCTTGAGAAAACCAAGGCGCCCACCACGGATCACGCGGGCTTACTAAGGGCAGCTTCAGGAGATCTGCCGGCTCTTTCAGCGGACCAGCACGCTCGAGAAACTGAGGGCTGCAGACAGGTACGAACCTGCTGGGAAACAGCTCATGGACTTCCAGCCCTGGCCAATCGCCCATACCGCTTCTGATGCCTACATCGAACTCACCTCGGATCAGGTCGACAAGGTCCATGGATGTATCGAGACGAACCGCCAAACTCGGATGAGACAGCTGAAACCCCCCAAGGCGAGGGACAAGCCAGTTGGCGGCAAACGTCTGGAACACTGTGATGGCCAAGACAGTCTCGTCACCCTCGGAGACCGCCTGAAAGGCATCGCGCATGATCTGAAAGGCTTCGTTGATCGAAGGAGCAAGTCGCTTGCCTGTTTCCGTCAGGGAGACCTGCCGGGCTGTGCGCGTGAACAGCGAGGTCCCCAGGCGATCCTCCAGGACCTTGATCTGATAGCTGACGGCAGCCTGGGTAAGGCCGAGTTCATCTGCAGCGCGCGAGAAGCTCTGGAGGCGCGCAGTCGCCTCAAACACGCGAACGGCGCTCATGGGGGGCAGCTTTTGCATCGCGCACTCATAAAGACGGCTTATAGGACGGCTCTCACTTTCATTTTGTCAATGCCCTGTCCACAGGCTTATCTCAGCCAGCGACGCAGCTTCGACGGATCGCGGCCATGGAGCGTTCAATGTTTGTCATCCCGAAGAACAGAATTCCGCGAACGCGCGTGACTATCGCCCTGGCGCTCCGAATTTTCGGCTTTGCCTTCCGCAAGCCGACAGTGGTCTTCTTCAACGAACATGAATTTTCCGACCATCTGCTCCGCGATCTCGGCGTCCTCGATGGTGACCGGTCGGACCGGTAGCCTTCCATAAGTTAGCATTATTCACAGCGCACTTTGACGCCATACAGACATTTGATCTTCGCCTAATGTGGAGCCGTAACCTGGCTCAGAAGGGAACGACATCATGACCCACGCTATTCGCTTCCACGAGACTGGAGGTCCTGAGGTCCTCATCTGGGAGGAAGTTGCCGTCGGCCAGCCCGGGCCAGGTGAAGCTCGTGTCCGGCACACCGCCATCGGACTGAACTATGTCGACACCTACGTGCGCTCTGGCACGTACTCGGCTTCACTGCCAAGTTGTCTCGGCACGGAGGCGGCTGGCGTGGTCGAGGCAGTTGGTCCAGGCGTGATCGACGTGAAGGTCGGCGACAGGGTTGCCTACTCCGGCGGGCCCCAGGGCGCCTATTCCGAAAAGCGGGTCATACCGGTCGATCGTCTGGTCGTCTTACCGGACGGCATCACTGATCAGCAGGCGGCCGCGATGATGCTCAAGGGCATGACCGCCCAGTACCTGATCCGACAAACCTACAAGGTCAAACAAGGCGACACCATCCTGTTCCATGCCGCGGCTGGCGGGGTTGGCCTCATCGCGTGCCAATGGGCCAAGGCGCTGGGCGCGACTGTGATCGGCACGGTTGGCAGCGACGAGAAAGCTAAACTCGCCAAGGCTTACGGCTGCGATTACCCCATCGTCTATACGCGCGAGAACTTCGTCGAGCGGGTGAGGGAGATCACCAACGGCAGCATGGTGCCGGTCGTGTACGACTCAATCGGCAAGGACACCTTCTCTGCCTCGTTGGACTGTCTTGCCCCGCGGGGGCTCATGGTGCTTTTCGGGCAATCCTCCGGTGCCGTCGAACCCGTCAATCTAAGTATCCTGGCCCAAAAGGGCTCGCTCTATGTCACGCGCCCCACCTTGGGGACTTATGCCGCAAAACGGGCTGATCTCCTGGTTATGGCCCGGGATCTGTTCGATGTCGTGCTCTCGGGGAAGGTCAAGATCGAGATCAACCAAATCTATTCATTACGGGATGCAGCCAAGGCCCATCAGGACCTGCAGGCTCGTAAGACCACCGGATCAACAATCCTAACCGTGTAGCAACCAGCGTCTCACCCTGCGCTGGTATTTTCCTAATGATGGGGAGTGTAAGGATCTGTGGGGCACCCAGTTATTGACTCGTTTCACGAGCCCGCTCTCCCGATACGGTTGCCTGCCCTCAATGAGGCTGCCCCTAAGCACCCCATAGCTGCCCCAAGTAACCTCGTGCTCTCCAGGATGATATGGCCCGGCGTGCTGCGGATTAAGCGCTGCCGAACAGTTGCTCGGTCGCAGTCACCCTGACTATGAAACAGCCGCTTGATCTGCGCCCGTAAGCCCCTCCTGACAGAAACTGTCAGGGGCAAGACCTATAAGGATCCATAAGATCAAGGAGGATCGATAGTGTTCGTGATCATCGGTGGCACCGGGCACGTCGGCTCGGCAACGGCAACTGAGCTCTTGCGGCGCAGCGAGACTGTGGCGATTGTGACACGCTATGCCGCAGGCGCGGCTGACTGGCACGCGAGAGGCGCTGAGGTCATCGAAGCCGATGTTGAAGATGTGCCTTCTCTGCGCAAGGCATTTCAACGGGGGAAACGCGCCCTCCTGCTGAACCCACCGGCTGATCCAGCCAAGGACACGGATGCCGTTGAAAGGCGCACGGTCGCAAACATCATCGCGGCGCTTGACGGCTCAGGATTAGAGAAGGTGGTTGCCGCATCGACAGGTGGAGCGCAACCCGGCGTGCGGCTTGGAGACCTCAGTGTCCTTTGGGGACTCGAAGAGGGGTTGCGTCGGCAGGGGATTCCGGCTGCGATCAATCGTGGAGCCTACTATATGAGCAACTGGGATGGCCTACTCGATGTCGTGCGGCGCGATGGCGTTCTACCGACCATGCTCCCTGCGGACCTTCCGATCCCGATGGTGGCGCCTCACGACCTGGGCCAAGCCGCCGCCGAGAGGCTTCTTTCATCGGTGGAGGACATCGGCATTCGTTACATCGAAGGTCCCAGACGCTATTCGCCGGCCGAGGTCGCGGAGGCATTTTCAAATGAACTTGGCCGGCCCGTGAGGCTGTCCGTCATCCCTAGGGAGAACTGGAAGGACACGTTCCTTCAACTAGGCTTTTCAGAGGCGGCCGCAACCTCCTACACACGCATGACCGAAGTGAGTGTCGATAGGGGATTCGATCTCGTGGAAAATCCATGGCGGGGTTCGACGTCTCTGGAGGCATACATCCACGAACTCGTGGCAAGGTCCGCGTCTCGTCAATCCTGATCCCCCTCTGTGTCATGCCCTTCGGGGTCTTCTATTGAACCGGCGCGATGGCAAAAACTCGCGCCGGAAAGCCCGATCCCCTTCGTGGCTTCGGCCAGGAGGCAATCAGGATTGCTCCAGCTTCCGGTAGATCGGTCAAATCAGAAAGCAATTCGATTTGCCATTTATCCTGCGCAAGCCAATAAGCCTCCAAAGGAGCCTCGTGCCGCGAAACGGCAACTCCCGGATCCGTATCGGTGGTCTCGTGGCCGATGGCCGATGCATTCCGGTGCTCGGCCAGGTACTGGAGGACCTCAAGGCTCCATCCTGGGAAATGTGAGATGCCGTCAGGGCAACAGTTTTTCATTGCTGCGGCATCCGGCCAGCGGCTTGACCAGCCGGTGCGCTTGGCGACGAAAGCACCTTGCGGAACAGGCCCGTTTCGGCTCTCCGAGGCTTTGACGTCTTCAAGAGCGATGCAATAGTCAGGGTTATCTTCAACACGCTGAGTGATGTCAATCACGACAAGCGGCAAAATCATCTCGTGTATGGACAGTTCATCCAAGTGACGCAGACCGCGGATGAAATGGGCCGGGGGATCAACATGAGTTCCCCATTGCCCGGCATGCCGATACTCGTGGGCAAGGAATCCGTGGCCCTTGACTCCCACGCCTTCATCATAGTGGTAGAGCGTAATTCGCTCCTCGGCGTCGAAGGAACCACAATGAGGTATGGTTCTGTCGAAGGCATGGGTCAGATCAATCCAGCGGCATTGCTGCAGTTCGTTTAGGACAGACCATAGTTCAAATGAAGTCCTCGCTGTCATTGCAGCACGCCTCAGCCAATGCGATCGAGCTCGCGAACGGTACGCGCGTTCACGACATTGCCGGTGTTGAGCGTCGTCTTCGGCTCGAGCAGGACGATCTCACACTCGTCACTCTCCGCTATCGGAAGGTGCTCGACACCACGCGGAACGATGATGAACTCACCGGGGCCGATCCGGACGTCGCGGTCCCGAAACCGCATGAGAAGAGTCCCTTTGTGAACGAGGAACAGTTCGTCTTCATGATCGTGGTGATGCCACATGAACTCGCCCTTGAACTTGGCGAGCTTGATCTGCATGTCATTGATCTCGCCGGCGACTTTCGGGCTCCAATGGTCCGAGAACTTGGCAAATGCAGCATCGAGTTGAACTTTGTCAGGCACGGTTGGTTCCTTGGCTTCGAACGAGTGTCCCGTCAGGCAGCGTGGCCAACCTGCCCCCGGCACGAGTGGGCACGAGTGCCCGGATGATCATTCTTTGGATCGCGACGAGCTGCCCCGTCAATCCGGGCTCATCGGCGGGGAAGACGCCGTCTAGAGCAGCCGTTCCGACCGTGAATCCTGCAGCCTGTCCGCCGACGACGTCGCAGATCCTATCATAGCGGTCGATCGATCCGGCAATATACACAGGCTTCGACACTGCACGGCAGACCCGCCGTATTAGTTCGGGGACATCCCCGTTGAAGCGGTAGGCGAGCAAATCAAGACCGTGGACGCCCTCCTTGGCCGCAAGGATCCTGGCACTTTCCACGATGTCCTCGATTGGACCGAGCAGTATGCTCGGATGGCCGACGACCTTGCCGGGAAATGGATAATACGCGATTCCCGTATTCATAATGATGGGAAGGACGGCATCAGGGCGTGTGCCACCCATCAGCACATCCACGTCAAGGGCAACCGCAGCGTTCGCTGATTCCACTTCGCTCGCTTCGTCGAGGCTGACGACTTCGAGATAGACCCGTGCACCGGCCTTTCTGATGGTGGATGACAACGTCCTCAGGTCTTCAAGAGGAAGTCCGACGTCCTTGAAGCCGATATGCCTGACCCCTGCCGCCAGGACTTCGTTGAGACGAGCCATCGCATCAGGAATCGTGCGGTCGTGGCGCGTGAGCATGAAGATGAAGTCAGGGGATTGATTGTTACCGGCGGTTTCGGTCAAACGAACGGCCTGGTCCAGCGCACATCGCAAGGATCTATGATCGGCCTTGCCGGTACCGGCGATGTCGAAGGCGGTACCATGATCGACGCTCGTCCTGACGAACGGAAGGCCGAGCGTGATGTTCACCCCCTGGTCAATCCCGAGATACTTCACCGGAATGAGACCCTGGTCATGATACTGGGCGACCACCACATCGAACTCTCCGCGACGGGCGCGCATAAAGATCGTGTCTCCAGGCCATGGGCCTGTCGCATCAATCCCTTCGGCCCGCGCGAGCGCGATGGCTGGCGCGATTGCGTCGATCTCCTCCCGGCCGAAGAGCCCGTGCTCGCCAGCATGTGGATTAAGACCAGCCACCGCAATCTGCGGAGAGACAATGCCGAAGCGGCGGCAAGCCTCATGAGCCAGCCTGATGGCATTTAACTCGGCTTCGACCGTTACCCGCCTGATGGCCTCGGCGAGGGAGAGATGAATGGTCACGAGGACGACGCGCAGCTCATCACTGGCAAGCATCATAGTGAAGTTGCTCGTCCCGGTCCTATCAGCCAGGATTTCAGTATGGCCAGGATAATTGACACCTGCAAGTTTTAGAGCTTCCTTGTGTATTGGCGCTGTCACGATGGCGCCGATGGAGCCCTGCAGAGTGTAATCGATGGCGCGCTCGATATAGGTGTAAGCGGCCTTACCTGCACGCGCGTCGACTTGGCCGAAGGGCAGATCGGCCGGAAGCTGGGTTTCGGCCACGACTTCGATCGTGTTGGGTGCAAAAACGGCCTCTGAAGGATGAGCGACCCGACGAACGAACATGCCAACTCCGATCAGGTCCACAGCACGCTGCATGATCGTTGCGTCACCGATCACGACCGCTCGCGCTGCGGGGGATTCATGGAAAAGTTTGGCAATGATCTCGGGTCCGATCCCGCTTGGATCACCCATGGTAATGCCGATTGGCCTCATGCCACACTCTCCTTGGTCGTGCGCTCACCGATAAGATGTTTCAAGGCAGCGATGAGGGTGGCGCTATCGCCGAACCCTCCTGCCTTCGTAATGACGCGGGCGCGGGTCGGCCCTTCGAAAGCTCCGATCGGAATGCCTGCGGACAACTCCGACTCAAGCACGATTCCGGTGGTGCCCAGGGTCCGAGCGACCTTGACCGCTGTGTCTCCCCCGGTGAGGATGAAGCCGTCATACGGAGCGCTCTCGTGCAAAATCCTGACGGCGACAGCGATGGATTCGGCAACGCGGGGTGCCCACTCCCGGCTGATCCAACTTCCGCTCAACGTTGAGGTCACCACGACTGTCTCCATGCGGCCGTTAGGATCTAGGGAGGCGACCGCTTCTCGCGCAGCGTCCTCCGGCGCCACGGAAGCACTTTCCGAGTCGATCGTGACAGTCTGATCAACAAGAGGACTCAGATGCGCGAGCTGATTGCGGCTGACGGGATTGGTGCTTCCGATGGCGATCATGACCCGCCTCGAACGAGAACGCTTGGGAGGCGAAGCACCGCCGCGGAAAGCTTGCGCGAGAGCGCGCGCCAATCCTGGTGAGCCGATCCAGACCACATCACGCGGCTCGGGGACGGCGTGCACCATAGCGCGAAGATCGGAGGGCGTCTCGGCATCGACGACGAGAGTCGAATGAACCCTCAGGGCCATCTCCAGAACATCTCTCCTTCCTGCAGAGTGCCTGTCTAATACAGCAACGGATTCACCTCCAGCCGAAAGGATGCTTGTGATATTATCGGTTCGAACGGGATGAAGTGGATCGCTGGCAAAGGGTGTGGCGGAAATCCCGATCCCGTTGAGGAGTTGATGCCCACCGCGGGTAATCCGGCCCGCCTCCGGGAAAGCCGGAGCGAAGATGGCCGCGCGCCGCCCTGATGCCTGCAGCGCCGCGCGAAGTTCCCCGGCGAGATGGCCACGGATCGTGGAATCGACCGTCTTATAAAGCAGGTCACGGTCGCGCAGCCGAAAGACCGCATCGTAGACACGCTGAACGGCTTCTTCTTGGGGACGTATCCGGCTGTCGGTGTCAATGGATAGGACGTCCCATTGGTTTGCTGTCGCCAGATTGCTCAGGTCGAGCGCCACCATGGTCGGATGCCCGGCTTTCGCGAAAGCGATGCCCCCGTCCGTTGCACTTGTGAGATCATCGGCAACAACTGCGATCTTCATCCTGGGCCCAATTTCGTGCTCAAGGCCTGTCCTGTGTGGTCTGGCCCATAGATGAATACGATGAGTTGCCTGCTGGCAAAAATGATGATTTGGTAAGTTTATAGGTGAGAAAAACGAACGGATTACAGTGACTGCACGCCTTCCTCCTCTGAACGCTCTGCGCTGCTTCGAGAAGGCCGCACGCCTAGAGAGCTTCGCCAAGGCCGCCGACGAATTGCATCTGACCCACAGCGCGGTGAGCCGCCAGATCAAGAACCTTGAAGATGAGCTTGGCATCCCGCTTTTCGAGCGGCGGAACAGGCGTGTTTACGTGACGGAGCCTGGCCGCCGCCTGCTTACAGCGACAACCAGCGCCTTCCATCTCATCCGGGAGGTTTGCGAGGAAATCCGAGCCAAGGCGCCGGCACCCCTCGTGCTCTCCTGCGAACCCACCCTGACCCAGCGCTGGCTCATTCCACGGCTTCCGAAACTTGGTGAATGCCATCCCGATCTCCTGGTCCATGTCGTTGCGGCGGGAGGACCCGTGCAGTTTGACCGGGATCGCATCGATCTGGCCATCAGAAGAGACGATTTCGCCTGGGACGCAGACACTTACTCAATCCCCATCGTGGACGAATGGGTCGGACCGGTGGTCAGTCCCGCACTGCTTCAGACATGCTTGGATGGTCGGAGCCCGCTGAGCCTGCCTCTGATCCACTCCGCGACGCGCCTGGATGCTTGGGAGCGGTGGTGCAGGGAAAACGGAAAATCGGCAGGTTCAAGAGAGAGTCGCACATTCGAGCACTTCTATCTGAGCATCCAGGCAGCCGTCGCTGGTTTGGGGATAGCGATCGGCCCTTACCCTTTGGTTATTGACGAGATCAGGGCCGGCCGGCTTGTGGCCCCGTTCGGCTTCACACCGAACGGCCACCAGTATGTTCTGCTGACGAAGAAAGATCTTGTCCAGGAACCGCGCGCAACGATGTTGTTGGAGTGGCTCAAGGCCGAGGCCGCAGACTTATCCCCATCGCCCAGGGACTTGGCTAGGATCACTCATGGGTGAGTCTTCTGAACGCAAGCCTTAGTTTTCATCTCGTCCTACGAGCCATCGCCGGCTCTAAACCTCGTATCCCGCCAAACACAGAGGCAAGGGATCACGGCATGCCTGCCGCGGCACTCGAAGTGGTCAGACGCGCCTACGCCCGGAAGAGGGGTCGGGCTGCTCAGCCTTACGGACAAGCGTCTGGAGATGGGGCTCGCAGCCGTTCGATGACGCCCGCTTCACCCCTTGAGGTGGCTTTCGCCGACCACTAGCTAAGAAGGTTCGCTGACGCGGCGAAGTCCTATGGCAAGCACCAAGCCGAGAATCAACCGAACAGGCACCTCCACGCACCGGACCAGCTAGGTCGTAGAGTCATAAGCGCGTAGCCCCAGCCGCAACGAGGCGAACTTGTGATAGCGTGTGGCGACGCGGCGGGATTGCTTCAACCTGGAGAAGAACCGCCCGATTAGATTGCGCTCGCGGTAGAGCCTCTTGCTGAAGCAGGGCTTCCAGCACCGGCTACTATTGGGCGGGATGTTAGGGGTGGCACCCTGCTCCTGAATCAGCTCACGGATGCGTTCGACATCGTAGGCCTTGCCCGCCAACACGATAGTGCTCGGGCCACGGGGGTCAAGCGGCGTGTCGGCGATTTGCACGTCATGCGCCTGCTCTGACGTCAAGCCGAGCCTGATCGGGAGGCCTTGCGCGTCGATAACGACATGGATCTTGGTCATGAGCCCGCCGTGGGAGCGACCGAGGTAATGATCTGCACCCTCCCTTTTTGCCGTCGCGGCATGCTGATGGGCACAATCGGAGGTGCTGTCGATCATCTGGATGCTGCCATCATGCGTGACGCTGGTAGCGTCCATCAGCCGATCCCAGACACCGGCCCTCCGCCATCGCACGAAGCGGTTGTAACAGGTGGCGCGCGATCCATAACGTTCTGGCAGGTCGCGCCATGGTGCTCCCGCTCTAAGCACCCAAATTTTGCCGTTTAACACGCGCCCTTCGAAGTCGCTCAGGTACATCGGCTCATCTTGAGCTTGAACCAGAGTTCGGTACGATATGAAAGCCACCGGTCCGCAAGCGCCCTCTTTTCGCCGCTCGTCGACAAATTGAACGTACCCGTAAACGGTCTTTGGCGATTTTCTGCGACCCGTGACAAAACCGCAAGATCGGTCGAGCACGTTATGGCCAATAGCGACTAGCTAGAGCCGCCACGGATGAGGGGCGATGAAGGTCGCGCTTCAAAATTACCATGCCCGGATGCGGCGGGTGCTGGACGATATTGACCGGCAACTTGAAGGTGATCTGGAGTTGGAAACAGTGAGGGATATTGCGACCTTCTCGAAATCTCATTTCTACGGGGCTGTTAGGTCGCTGTTCACCCTATTGCGCATTTGTGAGACACAAACATGACTATTACGTACGCTCCCAAACAGACAACCACGCGCGGGCATACCGTGCAAATCAACGATATTGAGATGTATTATGAAGAGTACGGAGCCGGAAAGCCTCTCGTGCTCTTACATGGCTTTGGCGGTTCTGGACAGAACTGGTATCCCTTTAAGGACAAGCTCGCAGAGCGCCATCGACTGATCGTCGTTGATCTGCGTGGTCATGGTCACTCCTCCAATCCGGAGAACCAGTTCACGCATCGGGAAGCGGCCAATGACGTGTTCCTTTTGCTTGAAAAGCTGAGGATCGGTCACTTCTCGGCTATGGGCATTAGTTCTGGCGCGATGACACTACTGCACATGGCAACAAGCCAACCCGAGCGCATCGACTCGATGGTATTAATTAGTGCAACTACCCACTTCCCAGATCAGGCAAGAGTTATCATGCGCAGAGCTTCGTTCGACGTCATGCCTCAACAAGTTAAAGAAATGTATCGGGAGTGCGCAAAACGCGGTGACGAACAGATCGGCCAACTTATCGCACAGTTTAACGCGTTGGGCGAAAACCATGACGATATGAATTTCACCGCATACGAACTATCAAACATTACAGCTCGTACTCTTGTTGTGCACGGTGATCGCGACCGCTTTTTTCCCATTGAAATTCCTGTAAATATATACCGTTCCATTCCGAACGCCGCGTTATGGATCATCCCCGGTGGCGAGCACGCTCCTATTTATGATCCCGTCGTTCCATTCACCACAACAGCCCTGCGGTTCCTTGATGGGTCAGAGAGCAAGTCACACTCAGCGGCCGAACAAGGCGCTCCAATTGACCGCAATTACGCCGGCGCTCCATAGCGGCAGTTGAGGTTGAACGTCTTCCCCCGATTCCGCAAGATCGGTCGAGGCGATATGGCCGTCAGTGACTAGCTGGAGCTGCCACAGAGGAGGGACGATGAAGGCGGCGCTTCAAAACTACCATGCCCGGATGCAGCGGGTGCTGGATCACATAGACCGGCATTTGGACGACGACCTGGACCTGGACGCGCTGAGCGGCGTCGCGGCCTACTCGAAGTATCATTTCCACCGGCAGTTTACGGCGACCTTCGGGCTGTCTGTGCATCGCTTTGTCCAGCTTGCCCGTCTGAAGCGCGCTTCGCACCGTTTGGCCTACGGGGATGCCCAAAGCGTCACAGACATAGCGATGGATGCCGGTTACGATGCACCGGACGCCTTCGCCCGCGCCTTTCGGCAACGGTTTGGGCAATCGCCTTCGTCGTTCCGGAAGTCTCCCAACTGGGAGCCGTGGCTTGCAGCCTTCGGGCCTCTCGACAACGCGAGGAGCAAGCTCATGCAAAAGCCTTTTACTACTGACGACGTGACGATTCGCGATGTGCCCTCTACGCGAGTGGCGATCATGGAGCATCAGGGCGACCCAGCGACGCTCGGCGCAACCATCCAGCGGTTCGTCGCGTGGCGCACGGCCGCTGGCCTGCACCTCAAGACGAGTCCGACCTTCAATGTCTGGCGTTCGGAGCGGCGTCCTGCGTCGCCCGCCGATTATCGCGTGGACCTTTGTGTCGGGACCGACCAACCGATAGAGGCGAACGGCGAGCAAATCAAAGCCGGCGAGATCCCTGGCGGACGCTGCGCGGTGCTGCGTGTTGTTGGCAATACCGACAATCTGGAGCCCGCCGCGCTCTACCTTTATCGCGACTGGTTTCCGGCCAGCGGCGAGGAAGCACGCGACTTCCCGATCTATTGCCAGCGGCTGGGCTTCTTCGCGGAAGTGCCGGAGCATGAGGCGGTCGCAGAATTGTTTTTGCCGCTGAAATAGCGCGATCCGACGACGGCCTGTCCCTTCCGATCGCAAGAAGCGGACAACCGCTATCCACCTAATTCGGGCTTTATGAGTTCACGACCCGTAGGGAACCCATACAACTTAGTGAGAATGCCTAGAGCATCAGACGGTTAGACGGACTTATATCCTGTGGCCGTGAAGAAGTTCCAATATTCCTGTGGCTCGAAGAGCTCACAGACGTCGCCGAGCGCGCCAGAGCGCCTCAAACGTTCGGGCCTCGACCTTGCGTAGGTGGGCTTTGATCTTGGCGGAAACCTGCTCGATCGGGTTCATGCCCGGACTGTCCAGTGGCAGGAACAGGAACTAGGCCCCTCTCTACTTCGGGCACAGGGCAGCCTTCTCGCTCTTGTGGACTGCGAGGTTGTCGAGGATCACCACATCGCCTGGTCTCAGCGTCGGCGCCCATTGCGTCTAAATGTAGGTGTCGAACGCAGACCGGGTGATCGGGCATCGATCTCCCGGAGAGCGCTCAACTCATGGCAGCGCAGGCCCGCTATAAAGGTGTGCGTTTTCCAATGGCCGAAGGGGGTGCTCGCGCGTAAGCGCTCTCCCTTGCGCGAGAGCATCGCGGGAGCCGCGACGATCCCGTGCTCGTCCAGCAGCCTCGCGGCGAGCTCGGGCATGGTGATGGCCGGCTCGGCTTCAACAATCCGGACCAGGAAGGTCTCATAACCCATCAGCTTGCCGCGTCCGGGCCGGCGACCCTGACGGGCCGGTGCGAGGGAGCCGGACTGCCGCTGGCGTTGCATCAGCTTGATGGCGCAGCTGTCGCTGACCCCGAAGTGGCGGGCTGCTGCACGGCAGGAATGGCCGGCCTCAATGAAGCCCGAAACTCGTACCCGCAGATCCAAGGAGAAGTTCTGAGTCATGATCCACCTCCTGCTCGCGGAAGGGAGTCACATTTCAGCCCAGACCGACACGTCTTGAATCTGCCTTTCAGTTTGATGCTCTAGCTGCGATTTCTGATCAGGTTGTTGCGGCGAGGGCCTGAGCCGGCGTTCGTCGGCCGAGACTACCATGCGGGTGCTGCTGATTGCACCAGTTCAGCCACTGCAGCAAACCATGATGAGCTCGACTCATCAAATCAGGCGCTCGAGTTCGACTGCGGTTGGGGTATCAAATCCTGGATGTGTGTGAAAGGCGACCTCTCTGAAACCGATGCTTGCAAAGAGCCTGCGATTGCCTGTCAGGGCGAGCCGCGTGCTCAATGTCATTCGCGTCACCTTGGCATTCCTTGCCGCTTCACCAGCATAGTGGAGAAGGGAGGAGGCGATGCCTCGCCTGCGCCACTTGGGGCTAACAGCCAGCCGTGTCAGATGCATGTCATTGCCTTTTAAGGACCACAGGCAGCAACCAACCTCTTCGGAGATCAAGGACGCGACGGCGCCGCCTCCATTTTCTTGGAAATGGTGCTTGATTTTGCTGGGCGTCACGCTGAGGGCCGAAGGGGTGGGCTGGAGCACAACTGGCTGCTGAGCGAAGGCTGACCTGATCAGCCGTGCGATGAGAGCGGCATCTGAAGCGAGCGCTTGGCGGATTTTTATCGTGCTCATTAGCAAGCTCCTCTGCGGAGCGAGTGATCAAGGTCCACGCTAAGAATTGCGGTACGAAGGCATAGACAAAGCTGTCTGTCCAGTTCTCCACAAACCTCTCAGTTGGCCGGCTTGACTCTAGTATAATAGAGATTGATTCTAATTTAATGGAAACGGTCGCAGATATCAACACTCGCTTGGCAACACGCCTTCGCAATCTCCGCTCAGACTGCGGCCTGTCATTGGGCGGTTTGGCCGAACGCACTGGAGTGAGCCGCTCCATGATCTCTCTCATTGAGCACGGCGAAAGTAGCCCGACAGCTGCCATTCTCGACAGACTGGCAGCAGGATTGGGTGTTAGTCTCGCCTCACTGTTCTCTAACGAGGAGAGCTGCAGCGCCTCGCCCCTCGCCCGACGCGTCGATCAGTACACGTGGCGCGACCCTGGCACTGGCTACATGCGCCGTAATCTTTCACCTCCCGGCTACCCTTCTCGGATCGAACTTGTCGAGGTGGTACTTCCGGCTGGGGCACGGGTGACCTACGACACGGGTATCCGTACAGTCAACATCAGCCAACAGGTCTGGATCATCGACGGCGATATCGTAGTGACTATAGGCAGAGAGACTTACCGTCTGACCACGGACGATTGCCTCGCCATGCGCGTCGACCAGTTGGTTGTCTTCCAGAACCTCACCGATAAGCCCTCCAGGCATCTGGTCGCACTCTCCGCAGACAGAAATGGGAGCATCTATGCACAACGTTGAGGTGATCGTTACGAATAGGCCGGTTACGCCCCGCATTCTGTCGCCCCATGAGGCCAAAGAGCAGATCGAAGCTCTGTCCGCAATTCTGATCGATTGTGTTGAAGGAGGCGCGTCGGTGGGCTTCATGTCCCCATTAGCACGAGAGAGGGCGATCACATTCTGGGAGGGGGTCGCAGAGGGTGTCGCAGCCGGTGAGCGGATCCTTCTTGTCGCCGAAGATCCATCCACTGGACAAATCGTTGGGACGGTTCAGGTGGTCCTTAAGCAGCCGGATAATCAACCGCATCGCGCCGACATCGCTAAGATGCAAGTCCATCGTCGTGCCAGACGGCGAGGCATTGGAGCCACCCTGATGCTGGCTGCGGAAGAAGCAGCGCGGGGAGCAGGCAAATCTGTGTTGGTGCTCGACACGGTGACAGGGAGTGACGCCGAGCGTCTCTACACCCGTCTCGGCTGGCAACGGGTCGGCGTGATCCCCAATTACGCTCATTGGCCAACCGGCGGATTCTGCGACACAACCGTGTTTTACAAGCAGCTCGCTAGCGCGTGATCCACTGCGCCGATCCCCGTTCAACCCAATGAGCAAAAGAGATGAGGGATGACCGGAGCTACTACAGTTGAATTGATCCGCCCCAAGCCATTGCGACCACGGCGCGAAGCCGGACGCAGTGTTGAGCCTGGAAAATCCGGCCTCTTGCCTCCTGGGCCTGGGCATAACGGCGGCCCACCTCTGGAAGAGCCGAAAAAGCGAAGCAAGCGCTTCAAAAATGATCTTTTCGTGGACTTCTGCTGGAGACAGGCTCACCGCTCAGCGTGGAAGAAGATCCCGCACGATGTCGTAAGGTTCAGGCTTTCGCGTGCGGAGGCGGCAGGCGTCTCTTACCGGGAGTACACCCTCGAGATCCTTGAGCGTGGCCGCTACCTCCAAAAGGAGGATGTCAAGAAGCGCGGCGGGCTACAGCGTACACGATCAACCAGCGATTGGCCGTAAGAGGGGGAGCCCCGAAACTGCAGTCCCTGATGGCCAGCCGGTCCTGTTCCTTGCGGGCTGGACGCTCAATTCGGACATGTGGGCCTACCAGATGGAGCCTCTGGCCCGGCAGGGCTTCCACTGCATCGCCTACGACCGGCGGGCGCAT
>NZ_SPJX01000452.1 GCF_004458765.1 Microvirga pakistanensis
TGGGACCGCGCGGTGGCCTTCGCGGGCGCGCTCGAAGAGGACATCCAGGGCGTCTATCTGCTGCTGGCCCGCGCCGCCATGGAAGGGGCCGCCTGTCCGCCGGACGGCGAGATCGCACGCGCCTGCGGCAGCCGGTCGCCTGGCCGCGCGCGGCGCCTCATCGCCTACATGGAAACGCGCAACATCGTCGTGACCCGCAACGATCCGAGGGGCCTGCGCATCATCGCGCTCCCGGATCTCGGCTGGGAGACCGGCCCGGGGGACCCGAACGCCTTCGAGGAGCCGGTGGCGATGTCGGAGACGCGCGATCTGTTCGCGACGGGGTAGCCTGCTTCGTGACGCCCGGACGATGAGGCCACCTATCGACTTTCGTGTCGACCATCTCGGGTCTAAAAGACCGCGAAACCGACAACAGAGAGCATTCATGCAAAACGATCCCTTGAGTCTCGACGAAATCGTCCGCCGTGTGAACGCGAAGGCCGCCGATTACACCGCCTTGAGCGACCGCATCTGGGCGATGCCGGAGCTCGCCTTCGAGGAGCACCGGTCGGTCGCCGAGCAGATCGCCATGCTGGAGCGCGAGGGTTTTCGCATCACGACGAACGTGGGCGGCATGGCGACCGCCTTCGTGGCGGAGTACGGCCGGGGCGGTCCCGTCGTGGGGATCCTGGGCGAGTTCGACGCGCTGCCGGATCTCGCGCAGGTGTCGGGCGTGACCGAGCACAGGCCGACCGCCAAGGGCGCGCCCGGCCATGGCTGCGGGCACAATCTCCTGGGGGCCGCTTCGGCGCTCGCGGCGGTGGCGCTCAAAGATGCGCTCGAAGCGGAGGGCGTCGCCGGCACCGTGCGCTATTACGGATGTCCCGCGGAGGAGAGCGGCTCGGGCAAGACCTTCATGGCGCGCGCAGGGCTCTTCGACGATCTCGATGCCGCCTTCTGCTGGCATCCGAGCGTGGTGAACGAGGTTCAGACCACCTCGTCGCTGGCCTGCATCCAGGCCTACTTCCGCTTCACGGGCCGCGCGGCGCACGCGGCGGCAGCTCCCCATGTGGGCCGCAGCGCGCTCGATGCCGTGGAGCTGATGAATGTGGGCGTGAACTACATGCGCGAGCACATGCCTTCCGACGCGCGCGTGCATTACGCCATCACCAACACGGGCGGCGATGCGCCGAACGTGGTCCAGGCTCATGCGGAATCGCTCTATCTCGTGCGCTCGCCGCATCTGCCGGATGCCGAGCGCCTGTTCGAGCGCGTGAAGAAGATCGCCGAGGGCGCGGCCTTGATGACCGAAACCTCTTTCACGGTGCAGATCACCGACGCGACATCCAATGTTGTGCCCAACACGGTGCTGCAGGAGGTCATGTACGAAAACATGAAGCGCCTCGGCGGCCCGGGCTTCGACGAGAAAGACCATGCCTTCGCCGAACGGCTCCAGAAGACCGCGCTGACGAAGGAGGAGATCCTCGCGAGCGTCGCGCCGCACGATCGCTCGCTGGCGACCCAGGCGCTGCACGACGGGTTGCTCCCCCCGCCGGCGCGGGAGGAGGTCGCCATGGGCACCACCGACGTGGGCGACGTGAGCTGGATCGTGCCGACGGTGCAGTGCCACACGGCCTGCTTCGCCATCGGAACCCCGTTCCACACCTGGCAGCTCGTCGCGCAGGGCAATCTGCCGGCCGCCCACAAGGGCATGGTGCTCGCGGCGAAAGCCATGGCCACCACGGCGGCCGATTGCCTGCGCAATTCAGACATCGTCGCCCGCGCCAAGGCGGAGCTGAAGGAGCGCACGGGCGGCCGTTCCTATGTCTGCCCCATCCCGCCGGAGGTGACCCCGGACGATCTGCGGGCGAAGGCCGCCTGATCCGCGTCTTTTCAAAGCTGCAAGAACCTGGCTCATTCCGGGCTGGGTTCTTGCATTTCGGCAAAACGCATTTGGCGCGTGACCTGGTCGCGGAAGACTTCGCCTAACCCTACTTTCGGTCGGAAGCAATGGAGCATTCCCATGAAGCTGACCGGCATTCATCATCTCACCGCCGTGACCGCCGATGCCTCAGGCAACCACGCCTTCTACACGCAGGCCCTCGGCATGCGGCTCGTCAAGAAGACCGTGAACCAGGACGACGTGAGCGCCTATCACCTCTTCTACGCCGACGGTCGGGCGACGCCCGGCACGGACATCACCTTCTTCGACTGGCCGGTGGCGCGCGAGCGGCGCGGCACCCACAGCATCACGCGCACGGGCTTGCGCGTGAATGGCGAGAGGGCCCTGCAATGGTGGAAGGACCGCTTGGCTTCCCTCAACGTCGCGCATCAGCCGATCGCGGAGCGCGACGGGCGGCTCGTCCTGGATTTCGAGGATTTCGAGGGGCAGCGCCTGAGCCTCGTCGACGACGGCGGACAGGGCGAGGCGCACCCGTGGGAGCGCAGCCCCGTGCCGGCGGAGTACCAGATCCGGGGCCTGGGTCCCATCACGATCAGCGTGCCGCGCCTGGAGCGGACCGCCCGCGTGCTGACGGACGCGATGGATATGCGCGCGGCCCGCGAGTACCGCGTGGGCGAGACGCCCGTGCACGTGTTCGCGATGGGCGAGGGCGGGCCTGCCGCGGAGCTGCACGTGGCCGTGGAGCCGAACGCCAGCATGGCTCAGCCGGGTGCGGGCGGGGTGCACCACGTGGCCTTCCGGACGCCTGACGAGCAGACCTATCAGGAATGCTGGGAGCGCCTTCAGAGCCTGCGCGCCCCGTCCAGTGGTCCTGTCGACCGCTATTACTTCCGCAGCCTCTATTTCCGCGAGCCGAACGGGATTCTGTTCGAGATCGCAACCGACGGTCCGGGCTTCGCCACGGACGAGTCTATGGACACGCTCGGCGAGAGCCTCGCGCTGCCGCCGTTCCTGGAGCCGCGCCGGGCCGAGATCGAAGCGGGCCTGAAGCCGCTTTGAGCCCACTCCCTGAGCCGCTTCGCAGCATGGGCGAGGCGGCTCGCACTCGGTCCGGGGGCGTAGGCTTATTCGCCGAACACACCCCAGGCGCAGTAGCTTTGAAGCGGATGGCGCTTGAGCTTTATGTTGTTCAGGCCCAATACTTCTTGAACGGCAATTGTCTCGCCGGGAAGTTGCGGGCAGTTGAGTTCGTCGAAAACAAGAAGAGAGCCTTTGACAAGTCTCGGGATGATCTTTTCGAGAACGTCTTTGGTCGGCTTGTAGACGTCCATATCAAAGATGGCCATTGATACGATCGCATGCGGGTTCTTCTCGAGCCACCCGTCGATGGTCTGCGAAGCGTCGCCTTTGATGAGCTCAAATTTTTTGATGTGGCTGATCGCGTGCAGGCCCTCGTGAATGCTCAGTATCTCCTCAAGGGTGTTTTCATAGTTCGGCAGCGAGCTGTAATCGCCGATCTCGGCAAAGTCGCCATCCTTGCTGTCGACCGTTGAAAACCCTTCGAAGGTGTCGAAACCAAATATTGTTCTTGAAACGTTATTCGGCTCGTACATTCCGCGGAAGTTTTGCAGGAGTGCGAGGCTGGCGCCCCATTGGACTCCGAACTCGCAAATCACACCCGGCACGTCGAGGATCTTCTGATAAAGCTCGTGATAGTAGATGATGCGGCTCAACGCCTTTTGTTTGAGCGTGACCATATTGTGAAAATTCCAGTTGCCTCCATATTGAGGAAGCAACTCTTTTGAAATCGACAGAAGACGTGTGTCCAGCAGGATTTCCCGCTCGGTACGGCTCGATAGCTCGCCGTTTTGGATCTTATAGGTCTGCTGGTTTATGTCTTTTTGCGTGTATGTATTCTTCATCTTTTCTCTCAACAGCTCTTCGCGTGTACATCGTTTTCATGTCCCAGGTTTGGGGCAGAACAAGCAACGAGAAGGGTTTGTGAGAGTAAATAACGAGGAATATGTGTACGCTACAAGACAAGTTTGATGCCGCATGCAAAATGTTATTCTATATGCAAAACGCTCTTTCTGGCAGTGCTCCGATTGATAACGCGAGGTCTCACGCTGACTCTTGCTGCGTCATCCAGAAGTCCCGTTCTCAAGGAACGGCAGGTATCCAGGAAGAACAAGAAAGGATAAATCCAGGAAACGTAATAAAGTGACATATAAATAATCAGCGCCACGTGTAAATATAATTTTACCCGTCCCGTAGTTTGAGAGTAACTACTGATTGTTAAAAGGGGGCAGGCTTGCCTGATTTAAGATGAGAAACTTTATTCTAGCTGCCATCATTGCGGTTCTTGGCTTGTCCGGGATGGGTGCGGCGGAAGCGGGGCCGCTGCCCGCGCCGAAAGAAAGGCCGATCCTAACCGTCTCAGGAAATATCTCGGTTACCAACCAAGGCAACACGGCCGTGTTCGACCGCGCCATGCTCGAGGCCGTAGGCACGGTTTCCTTTGAAACGGAAACACCCTGGTATTCCGAGCCGGTGAAGTTCGAAGGGGTGCCCTTGGCCAAGCTCATGCAGCATCTCGGCGCCAAGGGTGAGCACATCGTGGTCACGGCGCTGAACGATTACAGCAGCGACATCCCCTTCACTGACATCATGAAGTACAACGTGATTCTCGCGACGAAGCAGAACGGCCAGTACATGTCCGTTCGCGACAAGGGACCTCTCTTCATCGTCTATCCCTTCGACAGCGACCCCGAACTGAAGCACCAGACCTATTATGGCCGATCGGTGTGGCAGGTCTCCAAGATTGCCGTGAAGTAATCGAGCATCGAGCTTCGGAGAAAAATCGTTTGCCGCTTCGCACGCTCAAAATTGTGCTTGCCGCAGTCATTGCGGGCTTCATCGTCTCCGCCGCTTACATTTCGATTCTGATCGTCGAGCGTCAGGAAGCCCTCAAACACGTCGCGCGGTACAACATGCCTTGGCATGCCAGCGCCGCGATGCATGAATTCGCGCGTCTGGAACAGCGCCTTAGCGCCTATGCGGCACAAGACCCGACTGTGGACAAGGACGAGGTCTCCCTGCGCTATGATATCATGGTCAGCAGGTCCGACCTTCTGCAGGCGGGCGACTTCAGAGAATTTCTCCGCGCTGCACCCGAATGGCAGGAGGCGGTCGAGGAGCTGGGTAGAACGCTCGCCGAGATCCAGCCCTCCATCGAAAGACTGGACAGGCCCGAAGACGCTCTGGGCATTGTCAGGGTGCTTGAGAAACTGGATATCAAGCTCGCGGGTCTGGCTGCGGCCGCTCTTCACTTCGGCGGCCAGCGGGCCGAACAGGACCAGCATGAGCTGATCCGCCTGCATTGGATGTTCTCAAGTCTCGCCGCAGGTCTGATCGTTTTCGGCTTGTTCCTGCTGGCGCTGCTGGGTTGGCACAACAGGCTTCTGGAGCGGGCGCATGGCGAGCTGCGGCTCTACGCCGACGATTTCGAGAATATTTCCGCAAAGCTGGAGAGCACCAACAAGGCCCTCAGCAGCGCCTATGAGGAGCTCCGGCTTCGCAACGAGGCGCTGCAGACGCAGGAGCATGTGCTCAGGACCCAGAACGAACGTTTCGATGCCGCGCTCAACAACATGTCCCATGGCCTGTGCATGGTGGACGATTCCGAGCGCATCATCGTGTTCAATGACCGTTTCGCGGAACTCTTCGGCATCGACAGGAATGTCCAGTCCGGCGTGACGATCAGCCAGCTGATCAGTCAGGTGGAGGAGCAAAACTGCAAGGGAGCGGAGTCTCTGCAAAAGATCCTGGCCGAGCAGCAGGATCTCATGCGCAAGCGGCAGCAATTCGCCTTCATCCACGAGGAGCCCGATGGGCAGACCTTCGCCATCTCCCATGAGCCCATGTCGAATGGCGGCTGGGTGGCGACCTACGAGGACATCACGGAACGCCGGCGGGCCGAGTCGCAGATCGCCTATATGGCGCATCACGATGCGCTCACCGATCTCGCCAACCGCGTGCTCTTCCGGCAGCAGCTCGAGCATGCCCTGGAGGAAACCGGTCGCGAGCGGCTGAAGATGGCGGTTCTCTGCCTCGATCTGGACCGCTTCAAGGATGTGAACGATTCCCTCGGCCATGAGACCGGCGACGCCCTTCTCAAGCTCGTGGCCGACAGATTGCGCAGCAGCATTCGGCCTCAGGACGTGGTCGCGCGCCTGGGCGGCGACGAATTCGCCATCCTGCAGCTCGCCATCGATGATCAGCAGGACTGCGCGGCCCTCGCCCTGCGCATCGTCGAAGCCGTCAGCATGCCCTACGATCTCGAGGGGCAGGAGATCGTCATCGGCACCAGCATCGGCATTGCCGTTGCCTCGGAGGGGAACCTGTCGCCCGACCAGCTCCTCAAGCAGGCCGATCTTGCGCTCTATCGCGCCAAGGCCGACGGGCGCGCGACCTATCGCTTCTTCGAGCCCGAGATGGACGCGGAGCTGCAGGCTCGCCGCTCCCTCGAGATCGACCTGCGCAAGGCGCTCGTGAACCGCGAGTTCGAGCTGTACTTCCAGCCGCAGGTCAATGTGCGGGATAACGAGATCAGAGGCTATGAGGCGCTGCTGCGCTGGCAGCATCCGGAGCGCGGCAAGGTTCCGCCCGGCGAGTTCATTCCGGTCGCCGAGGACATTGGCCTGATCTCCTCCCTGGGAGATTGGGTCCTGGAGGAGGCCTGCATGACGGCAACCTCCTGGCCGATCGGGATCAAGGTTGCGGTCAATCTCTCGCCCGTACAGTTCCGCAACAAGGCTCTCGTGCAGAGCGTGAGCCGCGCGCTGGCGCGCTCCGGCCTGACCCCGGACCGCCTCGAGCTTGAGGTCACCGAATCCGTGCTGCTGCAGGATAACGAGCTGACCGTCGCGACATTGCACCAGCTGCGTCGGATGGGCGTGCGCATCGCCATGGACGATTTCGGGACGGGCTATTCCTCGCTCAGCTATCTGCGCAGCTTCCCGTTCGACAAGATCAAGATCGATCAGAGTTTCGTGCGCGAGCTCTCCTCGCGCGCGGATTGCCTGGCCATCGTGCGCTCGATCGCGGGCCTCGGCACAAGTCTCGGCATGTCGACCGTTGCCGAAGGCGTCGAGACGGAGGATCAGCTCCTCCAGATCATCGCAGCCGGATGCACCGAGGTGCAGGGCTATTATTTCGGGCGGCCCAAGGCTGCCCCGGACCTCATCCATACGCTCGCGCCCGAGCGGCGAAAAGTGGAAGTCGCCTGACGCGAGCGCTCGACCTCACCCTCTGCTGGAGCTAAAAAATCGATGAAGACCTACTGCGAGTTCACGTTCGAAGCCGCCCATTCGGTTCATCCCTATTCGGGGCTCCACGGACATACCTTCATCGCGCGCCTGACGTTCGGCGGGCCGGTCGACGAGGTCTATGGCTGGCCGGTCAATCTCTACGATGTCGAGAACTACATCCAGGAGCTGAAGGGCAATCACGGCACGGGCCTCGACCATGCGAACCTCGACCTCAAGCAGGACGAGATCGGGCTCGCCTCGCTCGAAAACATCACGACCTATATCTGGCGCAAGGTGAAGGAGCGCTTCCCCAACCTCGAGGAAGTCGAGCTCAAGCGCGGCATGGCGGGTTCGTCGGAAGGCTGCGTCTACCGTGGAGAGCCGCAGCAGGCCGATCTCGCGGCCTGAACGGCTCGATGAGTGCTGCGCCTGGATACCTTCGGATGTCCAGGCGCCTTGCTGTTCGTCTTACCGGGCGCCGACGCCGAAGGAATACGAGACCGTGAGGCCGAGGCCGACCTGGTTCTCGGATCCGAAGGTTTGAACGATCGGGCTGTCCGCCGCGTCGCCCACCAGGCGCCTGTAGGACACGAAAGCCGTCGTGGCCCATTGCTCCGACCAGCTGTAGGAGGCGCTCGCGGTGGCCCCGACCGAGGTGATGCCGCCGGAGGGACGGTATGCCTCCACCTGTCCGTTGAGGGCGGCCTCCTCGGGCGTCACACCGAAATAGGTGCGCGTGAATTCACTGTCGCCCAGAGACAAACGCGGGCCCGCCGATACGGTGAAGGCGCCGAACGTCTGCACCACGTCGAGACCGAGATCGGCCACGAAGCCGTCATGCCCGTGGACGCCGTGCCGGATCTCGGCGCGCGCCCGCAGGAACTCCACGGGCCAGTATTCCACGAACACGCCGGGCTCGACCGCCCACTTGATCTTGTCGAGGCCGACGAGCCGCCGGTCGTCGTCCACGGAGCGCCCGCCTATGAACCGGCCGACCGCACCGAAGCGAAGCGCCGAATCCTCGACGAACGAGAAGCTCAAACCGTCATCGGGAGCACTGAAACGCTCCACCGTTCCGGCGCGGCGCAGGCTTAAGGACGGATAGCCGATGAAGCTCAGATCGTCCGCGCCCGGATAGGTGGGTTGCGCACGCAGATTTCCCTTGAGGGTGACGATCCAGCCTGACGGGCTCTCGGGCAGGATGGTGAAAACCGGATCCGCCGCCTGAGCCGAAATCGACGCGGTGCCGAGCAGAACCAACGTGGCGTGTGCGAGGAGTTTCGGAGAGCGCATGGTTCGTCATCCTGTAAACCTGACCGAGGATCCGTCCTGACGGCAAACGCCGGACAGGTCAAGTCGCGGAGCTCCCTGCGCTATGATTTAGGTCAAGGCCAGGTGAACGAAGGTGAAGCGAGAATGAGATCGGTCACCAAGGAGGATGACCGTGACCAAAGACCTCAAGCTTCTCCATGACGGAATGGTTTTCATCAGCGATGGCCGCAAGGTGCTGTTCTTGAAGAGCCGCGGGACGATGTCTTCCCGAACCTTCGGCGCACACTCTGGCGCAACTGCGTGCCCGCTTCTCCGAAACGGTGAGGCAGAAAATCCTTGCCGAGGTGAACAAGGACCTGGCGACGCAGCCTGTCTTCGACATCGAGCAGGATCTGACCGCTCGCGCCTGAAGCGCCGTGCCGGGGCTCTCGATCGGATCCCTGCGCAGAACCTTTCATCCCTTCTGGCGGTTGAGGAGCGAGACGATGAGGAGAAGGCTTCCTTGACCCTGAGCGCCAGCAGCCGCCCGCAACCCGACGAGTTCTATCCCAAGCCGCCGCCGACGGAGCCCGTCCCGGGCATGCCGAGCCCGCCGGAGACGCCCGTGCCGTCGCATGCGCCGGGCGTTCCGTCGTCCCTGCCCGAGCAGCCGCCGGAACCGGACAAGCCGGTCATCCATCCCACACCCCAGCCCGAGGTGCCCTAGACGACCAGGCTTGCGGCGAATCTGGCGCAGACGAGGATGAGGAAGATGCCGAAGGCGAGCTCGAGGCGGCGCTTGGAGAGGCGGTGGGCGAGGCGGGCGCCGAGGGGGGCCATGAG
>NZ_SPJX01000029.1 GCF_004458765.1 Microvirga pakistanensis
CGTCAGGCTCGACCGACCCTCCGTCCGCACACGCCGCTGCCCTCCCGCGCCAAAGCCCGGGATCCGACAGCCAGCCTGTCCGGAAAAACACCGCCTCCTGCTCTCGCAAAAGCGCGGGACGCGACACATAACCATTCCCCCGCACTTTGCAACCCCAAACCCAAGCCAAAAATAAAAGAAAACCCACCCAGAGGGTTCGGCTCGGCGGAGCCAGCGGAGCCGGATCATCGGGGATGATAGTCTGGTGGCTGGCGGTACATAGAAACATAATGGCTCCTTGTCCGCGAGCCAAGGGGACGGGCGGCTGAAGGTTTCATCGCAACGCCTCGGGCGTGGATATGAACCCGCTCACTAACGGTGTCTTTACCCCTCTTGGTCAGAGTCCCCGCACCGCATCCGCGGTCACCTGTTTCCAGCTCCAACAGATTTGTCAGTTCTCATGCGTAAGCCCTTTAAGCCCAACGACTTCGTTCCAGCTGCAGCCCAGGGGGAGGGCCGGATCCCGGCGCTTCCGGCAGAGGCTCACAAGCGGAGCGATTCGGTGCAGCCGAGCAGCGATCGGTTCGTCTGGGAGGCTCCTTGGTCCTCTGCAGGGGAAACGGAACCAGGTTGGTGGAAGGCTTTCGCGCTCGATAAGGATGTGAGGGCCACCCGAACTCCCGACCGCTTCATCAAGAGGCAGCCGGAGACCAACATCGTTCCCCTTCCAGCCAGCGAGGCGATGGATGCGGTCCGTCTCGCCCGTGCTGCGGACAGGTCCTGCGAAGAAGCGATCCGCAGACGCCTGGAGCGGCTTCGGGCAGCGATGGAAACCAAGTCGACGATTTTCTCACCGGCCACGCCCAAGGGGGAGAGCCTGCCCAATGCGGAGCCGATTTCGGCCGCACCCGAGGAGCGCGGCGTGGAAGAGACTGCTTCGTTCCCTGATGCTCAGGAGGGGGTGAATGGCGGAGCCCTGCCAGCTGCCGAGTTTCATGCCCTGTCCGGGAATCAGGACGACATCCCGGATGCTTTTGACAGCGGACGGATCGAACCGGCGACGGATCGCCTCGACGGCGACGGGGCTGCTCCTGAGCAGCTGGTCGAGGTGCTGCTGCCTGTTCCGGTGATAACCGCACAATCTGCCTTTTCCGCGTTTGCGTTCCAGTCCGGTCTCTACCGCGTCGCAGTTTCCCTGGGTTCCGATTTTGCGACCGATATGCCGACGGAGGACGCATTTCGGGATGATGGCCTTGCTGTCGAGGCGGAGGGCGACCTCTCCCCGTCCTTGGAGATCGCGCAGGATGAATCCGGGTGGAACGAGCCCGAAGGAGAAAAGCCAGCTCCCGAGGTGCACGAGGTCGCGACAGAGCAGCCGACCGGGGACTTCGAGGTCGGCTATCTGGCCCTGTACGGAGAGGAGATCGCACCTGCTCCAGCATCCGAGAAGGTTGCAGGAGAGACGACTGAGGCAACCTTGATGCTGTCCGATGTCGAACCCGTTGCTCCCGAGGCTTCCCTCTCTCCGGAACCGGCGCCGACAGGGCAGGTCATCACCTTCCCTGCGCCCGGGCGGATGAGGAGCGCAGGTTACGAGCTTCCCGACATCGAACTCCTGGCCGAGCCGCCAGAGACCGAAGGCGACGTTCTCACCGAGGATATCCTCGAGGAGCGGGCGGGCAGGGTCGAGAAGGTCATCCGGGACTTCGGCGTCAAGGGCGAGGTCATTCATGTCCATCCGGGCCCGGTCGTCACTCTCTACGAGCTCGAACCTGCCCCGGGAGTCAAATCCTCACGCGTCATTGCGCTCTCCGAGGATATTGCCCGCTCCATGAGCGCGGTCTCGGCCCGCGTGGCCGTGATCCCTGGTCGCAACGCCATCGGCATCGAACTGCCGAACGATACGCGGGAAACCGTGTATCTTCGCGAGATGCTCGAGGCCGACGATTTCAAGGCATCGACACAGAAGCTCCCGATCTGCCTGGGCAAAACCATCGGGGGCGAGCCCGTGATCGCGGACCTCGCCCGCATGCCGCACTTGCTTGTCGCGGGCACCACCGGCTCGGGCAAGTCGGTGGCGATCAACACCATGATCCTGTCGCTGCTCTACCGGTTCACGCCCGAGCAGTGCCGCCTGATCATGGTGGACCCGAAGATGCTGGAGCTCTCCGTCTATGACGGCATTCCCCACCTGCTCACGCCGGTCGTCACCGACCCCAAGAAGGCGATCATCGCCTTGCGCTGGGCGGTGCGCGAGATGGAGGATCGCTACAAGAAGATGGCTCGGCTGGGCGTGCGCAACATCGACGGCTTCAATGCCCGCGTGAGCGAGGCCAAAGCGAAAGGGGAGGTGATCACGCGAACCGTCGAGACCGGCTTCGACAAGGAAACCGGGAAAGCGGTTTATGAGGAGGTCACGATCGATCTCACGCCTCTGCCTTACATCGTGGTGATCGTGGACGAGATGGCCGACCTGATGATGGTGGCCGGCAAGGAGATCGAGGGCGCGATCCAGCGCCTGGCCCAGATGGCGCGCGCGGCCGGCATCCACGTGATCCTGGCGACGCAGCGCCCGTCGGTCGACGTGATCACCGGCACCATCAAGGCGAACTTCCCGACCCGCATCTCGTTCCAGGTGACCTNAAAGGTCGTGACCCATCTGAAGCGCCAGGGAGAGCCTGTTTATCTAGACGCGGTCACGGCCGACGATGAGGATCCGGAAGACCTGGACGCATCGGAGCTTCCGGTCGATGACGACGACGTCGGGTTGGCGACGTCGGATATCTACGAGCAGGCCGTCGGCATCGTCCTCCGGCATAAGAAGGCCTCGACGAGCTACATCCAGCGCCGCCTGCAGATCGGCTACAACCGCGCCGCCTCGCTCATGGAGCGCATGGAGCAGGAGGGGATCGTCGGACCCGCGAACCACGCCGGAAAACGCGAGATCCTGCGCGGAATGGGCGAGGACTAGAAGACGGTCAGGAGGGGTCCTGTCTGCGGGCCCCTCCTGATTTCGCACCGGGAACCTCGCGGAAGAAGGGTTGCAACAGGTCCCTCCACCCGAGCTTCCGGTGGAGCTGACCTCCGGTCACAGCAACCTCTTGGCCAAGGAAGACCGGCGGATTCGAGATGCTGCACAAGGCTTCCGTGCTCGGCGGGACCGACAGCGGGCCAGTGTCGGGCTCAGCTTTTGCTTGCTTTACCCGGGCAGGGCCGCAACGCTCATGTCCCCCTGCTCGGACAGACGAGGACCGAATTGCGAGGTGCTGACGGTGGCGCGGCCCGTGATCAGTTCCGCGCAGCGGCTCCCGAGCATCATGGCAGGAGCATTCGTGTTGCCCGCATTGATGTTGGGCATGGCGGAGAGATCGCAAACCCGAAGGTTTTCAATGCCTCGAACGCGCAATCTCGAATCGAGAACCGCCATCGGATCGCTGGCTGTGCCCATCCGGCATGTGCCGCTCGGGTGATAGTTGGTTTTGACGAACCGCCGGCAATGCTTCATCAGCGCTCCGTCGCTGAGATCGCTCGGATCCGGAATGGCGACGCGCTCGATCCGCTCAGCGAGGGGGGTCGTTCGAAAAGCCCTCAGGAAATAGCGCTGCCCCTCGATCATCGTGCGCGCATCGGCAGGATCCTGCAGGAGGTTGGGTGAAACCAGGGGCATGTCGTCGGGATCGGCGGACCGAAGACGGACGAAGCCGCGGGATTTCGGCTTCACCACGACGGTGGTGATCGTCAGCCCATAGGTATCCGGAACAAGGTTGAGCGTATCCCGGTCGAGATAGACGATCGGTACGCAGAAGGCCTGGATCGTGGGTTCCGCATCCGGATCGGCCGGGTTGACGAAGGCTCCGGCCTCGACGCCGGCTGAGAGAATCGGACCGCTGCCGAACAGCCTGAAATGGATGCCGTTGAGCAGCATCCGCCAGCCGACCCCCTGTTTGTAATAGCCATAGGGTCCATTCGCCATCGCGATCATCGGAACCTCCGGATGGTCGATCAAATTCTCTCCGATTCCGGGAAGATCCGCGATGCAGGTGATCCCGTGCTCCTTCAGCTGATCGGCCGGGCCGATCCCGGACAGCATGAGCAACTGGGGAGTCACGAGCGCGCCGGCCGCCATGATGATCTCGCCATCCGCATAGACCTGATGGTCGATGCCTTTGGCGTCGCGATAGGTGACGCCGATGGCGCGGCCGTTCTCGATCTCGATCCTGCGCACCCGCGATTGCAGGCGGATGACCAGATTCGGATTGTCGGCGAGGGGCGCAAGGAACGCATAGGCGGCGCTGCTGCGTTTGCCGCGCCGGTTCATGAACTGATAGAAGCCGACGCCACGCTGCTTCGGCCCGTTGAAATCGGGGTTGAACGGCTCGCCCAAGGCCTGCACGGCCTGGACGAACCAGCGGGACATGTCGTTGATGTGCCCGGGATCCGAAACGAGAAGCGGGCCATCCGCGCCATGCAACTCGTTATAGAACCTGTTATTGCCTTCCATGGTGCGGAAATGGGGCAGGACGTCGGCCCAGCTCCAGCCTGGGTAATCGTTCTCGCCACGCAGAAGCTCATGCCATTCGTCGTAGTCGGACGGCCTGCCGCGCATGTAGACCTGGGCATTCACCGAAGAGCCGCCGCCGAGAACATTGGCCTGCGGAATGTCATGCACGCGGCCATCGAGATGCTCCTGCGGCACCGTGTGGTGATACCGCATGTACTTGCTGCCGTTGATCATCTTGAAGATGCCGGGCGGCATGTCCAGAAGCGGGTGACGATGGGAGTAACCGCCTTCCAGCAACAGCACGCGCGCACCTTCGTTGACGAGCCTTGCGGCGGCCACCGAGCCTGAAGAGCCACCGCCGACGACGATGTGGTCGAAACGCTCTTTCATCCCTGAACTCTCCCTGCCAATCTCCTGCGCGTGGATGACGCCGGCGGCTTTCAGCCCTGAACGCATCTCTGCCGCTGGGTTCCCAATCCCTCGATTCCGAGTTCCACCACATCGCCGGGCGTGAGATAGACGGGGGGCTTCTGCCCTAATCCGACGCCGGGCGGCGTACCGGTCGAGATGATGTCCCCCGGATGCAGGCTCATGAACTGCGACAGGTATGAGACGAGGAACGCCACACCGTAGACCATGGTCTTCGTCGAGCCGTTCTGGAACGTCTTGCCGTTCACCGTGAGCCACATGGCCAGATTCTGCGGATCCTGAATTTCGTCGCGCGTCACGAGCCAGGGCCCAATGGGCCCGAACGTGTCTGCGCTCTTGCCCTTCGTCCATTGCCCGGAGCGCTCGGCCTGGAAGGCGCGCTCCGAAACATCGTTGATGAGACAATAACCGGCGACATGATCGAGAGCCTCGGTCTCGCCGACATATTTCGCGTGCTTGCCGATCACGACGCCCAGTTCCACCTCCCAGTCCGTCTTCTGGGAGTTGCGCGGGATCTCGATATCGTCGTTCGGACCGGAGATGGCCGATGTGGCCTTCATGAAAATGATGGGTTCAGGCGGAACAGTCGCGCCTGTTTCGGCCGCATGGTCTGAATAGTTGAGGCCGATGCAGATGAACTTGCCCGTGCCTGCGACGCAAGGGCCGATGCGGACAGCCTCGTCCACGAGAGGCAGAGTGTTCGGGTCGACCTGTCTCAGAGCCGCCATGCCGTCCGGCGTGATCACCTGACCGGCGATATCGGGCACGATGCCGTCGAGGGAGCGAATGCGTCCCTGAGCGTCGAGGAGACCGGGTTTTTCCTGGCCGCGTGGGCCGTAACGCAAGAGCTTCATGAATTCTATCCTGATCAGGCGGTCCAGCCGCCGTCGATGATGTGAAGTTGCCCGGTGGTGTAGGCCGAGGCGTCGCTGGCGAGATAGACCACGAGCGCTGCGATCTCCTCCGGCGTGCCGAGACGGCCCATGGGCTGGCGGGCGATGAAGGCGGCCCGCGCCTTCTCATAATCTCCCTGAGCCCGCATGCGATCATGGAGCGATGGCGTTTCGACGGTTCCCGGGCAAATCGCATTGCAGCGCACGCCCGTGGTGACGTAATCGGCCGCGACCGATCGGGTGAGCCCCGCAACGGCTGCTTTCGTGGCGCAATAGGCGGCGCGGTTGGCCACGCCTTTGACGGCCCCTGCCACCGAGCTCATGTTGATGATCGATCCGCGGCCCTGCTCCACCATGGCGGGCAGATAGGTGCGGATCATACGGAACATGGCCGTGACGTTGAGGTCCAAGGAAAAGGCCCAGGCGTCGTCGTCGCATTCGAGTAGGGCCCCCTGATGCACGGTTCCGGCGCAGTTGAACAGAATCTCGACCGGGCCGGTACGTTCACGGACCGTCGCGATGGAGGCGGGATCGCGCACGTCCAAGCGCAACGGCGTGATGGAGGAACGCTCGGTCTTCAAAGAGGCCAGCGCGTCCTCGTTGATATCTGTCGCGAAGACTGTCGCACCCGCATCGGCCAATGCCAGGGCAGAGGCGCGTCCGATGCCCTGAGCCGCCGCCGTCACGAGTGCTTTTCTTCCGGAAAGAAGACGATCTGAAAAAGGGTTCATTGTTACCATTCGCCGGTGATGTTGTATTCAGGCCTTGATGCGTTCGAGGCCCTGCCAATCGAAGACGATGCCGTGGCCAGGGCGGTCCGGCGCGAGGGCGAGGCCATCCTGGATCCTGAGTGGCTCGGCGATATACCGCTCGAGCCCGAAGCCGTGCGCCTCGAGATAGGAGCGGTTGGGGCACGCCGCGAGAAGATGCACGGTCACGTCATGCGCGCCATGACTCGTGACCGGGAGATTGAAGGCCTCCGCCAGATGGGCGATCTTCATGAAGGGCGTCACGCCGCCGCAATTGGTGACGTCCGGCTCCGGATAAGTCACGGCCCCGTCCGCGATATAGAGCTTGAACTCCCAGAGCGTGCGCAGGTTTTCGCCAGCGGCGATGGGCAATCCACCTTCGCGCACGATGCGGGCGTGGCCCGCCGGGTCGTCGGGGATGGTGGGCTCCTCAAGCCAGGTCAGGTCGAAGGGCTGAAGGGCACGTGCGGCTCGGATGGCCCCGTCGACGCTCCACTTCATGTTGGCGTCCGCCATGAGAGGGAAGCCCTCGCCGAGGTGCTCACGCATCGCCTTGACGCGCTCCACATCCTCGAACAGGTTGGCGCGTCCCACCTTCATCTTGATCGCTCGGAAGCCTTTGTCGAGATTGTCGTCCGTCTGGCGCAGGAGCTTGTCGAGGGGCAGGTCGAGGTCGATGCCTCCGGCATAGCAGGGCACGCGCGGATCATAGCCGCCGAGGGCCTTCCAGAGCGGGAGATTGGCGCGTTTCGCCTTCAGGTCCCATAAGGCCATATCGAAGGCCGAGATCGCGAGAACCGTCGGTCCACCCCGCCCTCCGTAATGGAGCGCCCACCAGGCCTTGTGCCAGAGGCGTTCGATTTCATCGGTCTCCTCGCCGTCCATGATCTCCGGGAGTTCGCGAGCCAGGATGGTGTCGATCGCCGCGCCGTTGCGGCCCACGGTAAAGGTGTATCCGACCCCTTCTGCGCCATCGGCGTCACGGATGCGCACGGTGTTGAGCTCGAAAGCCCGCATCTCGCCATGCATGGAATCGGTCAGGACCGTCGGAAGCGGAATGCGGTAAAAGCCGGGTTCGATTGAGGTAATCCGGGGCATGAGAATCTCGCTCGTTATCGTGCGTTCTTGAGTTTTAAACCGTTTGTTCCGCGCGGACGCTCAGGCGCGCCTGGATGGCGACCACGAGAAGCAGGAACAGGCCGCGGATGACCGACTGCCAATAGGCGGAGAGGCTGATCCAGCCGAGGCCGTTTTCGAAATTCAGGATGTTGAAGATCAAACCCAGCAGCAGCACGCCCGCGAGCGTTGAGCCAACCGACCCGACGCCGCCCGTGAGCAATGTGCCGCCGACCACGACCGCCGCAATGGCGAACAACTCCCAGCCGACGCCCTCGATGGGCTGCCCCGCGCCGAACTGAGCCGCGAGGATCACGCCGGCAAGCCCGGCAAGCCCACCGCTCGCCAGATAGACGAGCGCCTTGACCCGGTTCGCAGGCAACCCCATGAGCCGAGCCGCATCCTCGTTGCCCCCAATCGCCAGCACGGTGCGCCCGAACGATGTGAGATTCAGGACGAGTGAACCGAGAAGATAGGCGGCGATGGCGATCCAGGCCGGAATGGGAAAACCCAGGAAGTCACCCTGGCCCAGCTCCGTGAAACCTGATTCATAGGAAACGGACACCGATTGGTTGCCGGCCAGGAGCAGCGCGCATCCGCTCGCGGCCAGCATCGTGGCCAAGGTCGTGATGAACGGCAGAATGTTGAGGCGCGTGATGATGAAGGCGTTGCAGGCGCCGACGATCAGCCCCGCTCCCAGCCCCGCGAGAAGTCCCGGCACGGCCCCGTAAGGTGAAGCCAGCGCCGCCACGACGCTGCCGAGGGCCGCTGTCGACCCGACGGAGAGATCGATGCCTCCGGTGATGATCACGAAGCACATTCCCAGAGCAACCAGGGCAAACATGCTGTTGTAGCGTAGGACGGAGAGCACGTTGTACGTGCCGAGAAAGTTCTCGTAGCGCAGCCAGCCGAACACGATCAATGCAACGAGAGCGAGGAGCACGCCGAAGCGTCCGATGGTTTGAAGCGTCTTGAGGGTCGCGGAAGCCGTCATGATCGATCTCAACGCTGTCCCTGCCGCTGAAGCCAGACGGCCAGCACGATGATGGCCGCTTTGGCGACGAGTGCAGCCGCATCCGGCACGCCGTTGGCGAGAAGGGTGTATCGGACGAGCTGAATGATGAGAGCTCCCACGAGCGTCCCGACCACCGTCGCGCGCCCGCCTGTCAGGAGCGTTCCGCCCACGGCTACGGCGGCAATGGCATCGAGTTCCATGCCGAGGCCGACGAGGTTCGCGTCGGCGGCGGAGTTGCGGGCGATCACGATCAGACCGGCGATGCCCGAGAGAAGGCCGCTGATGAGATAGACCCGCTGTTTAACCGTTGCCACGGGAATGCCGGCGAGCCGCGCGGCACGTTCGTTGCCGCCGATGGCCAGGACCTGCCGGCCGAACACGGTTCGCTTCAGCATCCATGCGGCTACGGCGACGATGATGACCATGAGAACGGCCTGGAAAGGGATGCCGAAAACACGTCCGAGACCGATGAACTGGAATTCCGGCAGATTGAACACCTGCAGATTGCCGTTGGTGAAGACCTGGGCAATTCCACGTCCTGCAATGAACAGAACGAGCGTGGCAATGATCGGCTGAATGCGCAGGTGGGTGATGAGCCAGCCATTGCACCAGCCCAGAAAGCCGGTGACGAGAACCGGCAGCACGAAGGCGAGCGCGATGCCGATGGCCGGATGGGGCAGGGGAAAGAGCTTCCCCAGGAAGATCAATGGCGCAAGAGCACCGGCAATGGCCATGAGCGCACCGACGGACAGATCGATACCTCCGGTCGCGATCACGAGCGTCATGCCGACGCCGACGATCACGATGGCGCAGACCTGCGTCAGGTTCACGTTGAGCGTCTGCCAGGTGGCGAAGTTCGGCGTGATCGCGAGGTTGACGAGAATGAGAAGCGCCAGGGCGATCCACGCGCCATAGCGAGTCAGGAAGGCTTTGACGTCGAAGCGGGACGCTTCCCGCGCCGGTGCCGGCGGCAATGTCGTTGCGGTCTCAGCCATGAACAGCCTCCCGCGTCTCCTCATGCCCGTGTGCCATAGCGGCCATCACCGTCTGCTCGTTTACGGCGTCACCTTCGAGTTCCGCCACGGTGCGCCCGTCGCGTAGGACGAAGATCCGGCTTGCGGCCTCCACGACTTCCTCCAGCTCGGACGAGATCATCAGGACACCGAGCCCTTGGCCGGCCAGCTCCCGGACCAGGTTGAGGATCTCTGCCTTCGCGCCGACATCGATGCCGCGCGTGGGTTCGTCGAGGATGAGAAGCCTGGGGTTCATGCACAGCCAGCGGGCGAGAAGAACCTTCTGCTGGTTGCCCCCCGAAAGCTCACGGATGCGCTGCTCCGGCCCCGAGCACCGGATGCCCAGGCGTCTGATGAACTGGTCAACGATCTCACGGCTGCGGGTTTCATCCACGATGCCGCGCTTCGCCAGTTGCGGCATAAGGGCGAGCATCATGTTTTCGCGCACCGACATGTCCGGGATGATGCCTTCCAGCTTGCGATCCTCGGAGCAGAACCCCATGCCGGCCCGAATGGCATCCGCAGGTTGGGAGATCGCGCCTGCGGCGCCGGAAAGCCGGATCGTTCCCGCATCGGGGCGGTCGGCGCCGAACACCGCCCGGACGGATTCCGTCCGTCCGGCCCCGAGCAGGCCCGCGAGCCCGACGATTTCGCCCGCGTGGACTTCGAAACTCACGTCGCGCACCTTGCGTCCCACGGCAAGGTTGCGAACCTTCAGGACAGGCTCACCAGCTTCCGCGTCATCGTCGGCCTTATGTCCTTCCTGCAGCACCTGGGTGAGTTCGCGCCCGAGCATGGTGGTCACCAGGTCGAGCCGGGACAGCTCCGCCATGGCGGCAACCTGGACCGTGCGTCCGTCGCGCATGATGGTGACCCGGTCGCAGACCGCGTAGAGCTCGTCGAGCTTGTGGCTGACGAAGATCACCGATACGCCGGCGGACTTCAGCTGGCGGATCACGCCGAAGAGCACGTCCACTTCGCGCTCGTCGAGGGAGGACGTCGGCTCGTCCATGATGACGAGCTTGGCGTCGAACCCGATCGCCCGCGCAATCGCCACCATCTGCTGCACGGCCGTCGGGTACGCCATGAGGGGGCGGTGGACATCGATATCGATATCGAAGCGGGCCAGAAGGGCGCGGGCTTCCGCGTGCATGGAGCGCCAGTCCAGCAGACCGAAGCGGCGCTTCTCCCGGCCCAGACAGATGTTCTCTGTGACCGACCGGTAGGGCACCAGGTTAATTTCCTGGTAGATCGTGCTGATGCCCGCGGCTTGAGCCTCCTGGGGAGACGTGAAGGCCACCGGCCTCCCGTCGAAGACGATCTCGCCGGAATCCTTCGCGTAGTACCCGGTCAGGATCTTGATAAGAGTCGACTTGCCCGCGCCGTTCTGGCCGATGAGAGCATGCACCTCACCCTTTTCCACAGTGAGTTCGGCAGCCCGCAAAGCCGGTATTCCGGCAAAGCGCTTGTTGATCCCGTGCATAGAAAGAAGCGGCGCCATGAACTCCCTGACCCATCGTGTCGCTGAGGAGAAACAGGCGCTGCCCGCCTGAAGCGGGCAGCGCCGCAGCAATCAATAGGCGTCGGCGATGAGCTGCGCGGCGTTCGACTTGTCGAAGAAGCGGTCGGTGTTCACCACCCAAGGCTCGATCTGCTCGCCCTTCGCATAACGGTCGAGGGTTTCGAAAGCCTTCGGGCCGAACTTCGGATTGCACTCAACGGTCGCGAGCATCTTGCCGTCGATGATGGCTTGGAGCGCATCGCGCGTTCCGTCGACGGAGACGACGATCACATCCTTGCCGGGCTTCTTGCCGGCCGCCTCGAGAGCCGCGATCGCGCCGATCGCCATCTCGTCGTTGTGAGCATAGATCGCCGTTGCATCGGGATGTGCCTGCAGCAGGGTCTCGGCGACCTGGCGGCCCTTGTCGCGGGCGAAATCGCCGGATTGCGAGGCGACGATCTGCATGCCCGGATGAGCCTTGATGTAATCCACGAAGCCCTTGCGCCGGTCGTTCGCAGGCGATGATCCGGTGGTCCCTTCGAGCTGGATGATCTTGGCCTTGCCGTCCATCGCCTTGGTCAGAGCCTCGGCTGCGCGCTTTCCCTCGTCGACGAAGTCGGAGCCGATGAAGGTCACGTAATCGCGCCCGGCCTTGGCGAGGCTCTGGTCGACGTTGCGGTCGAGCAGGATCACCGGAATGCCGGCCTTCTTGGCGGCCATCACGGCAGGAATCAGCGGCTTCTCCTCGCGCGGCGCGAGGAAGATCAGATCGACGCCCTGAGCGATCATCGAATTGACGTCTGCCACCTGCTTGGCAGCCGAACCGGCTGCGTCCGTATAGACGAGCTGGTGGCCCCGCTTGGCGGCTTCAGCCTTCATGCTTTCGGTTTGGGCGATACGCCACGGGTTGTTGGATTCCGTCTGCGCGAAGCCGACCTTGTACTGATCCTTCTTCTTCAGTTTCGGCAGTTCCTGTGCCGATACGCCGCCGAGCCCCAGCCCGATCGCAGCCACGCCCGTTGCGAGCGCAAGAAAAGTCCGTCTAAGCATCATGTTTCCTCTCCATGGGTTTCGCCCCGTTTTTCGGGGTTCTATGGGTCTATTGCCGCAGCCCTTCATGGCTGCGGATCGTCACCAGCGGACATAGGTTGTCTGCTTCCGCAGGTAACCGTCGAAACCGTACTTGCCGTCCTCCCCCCCGAGGCCGGAATGCTTCCACCCCGTGTGGAAGCCTTGGACGAGCTCGCCGCATGGGCGGTTCACATAGAGTTCGCCGAAGGACAGCTCCCGCGACAGGCGCATGACCCGACGCAGATCGTTCGTATAGACATAGGCCGACAGGCCGTAGCTCGAGTCGTTGGCGAAGGTCAGCGCCTGCTCGAAGCTATCGACCGTCATGACAGGCGCAACGGGTCCGAAGATCTCCCGCTGCATGACGTTCGCCTGGTTGCTGTCGACCCGGAGGACCGTCGGCTCGAACCAGTGTCCGCGGGCGAATTCACCATCCTTCAGGCGGCGACCGCCTGCGAGGACCTCGGCCCCGGATGCGATCGCCTGGGTGACGATCTCTTCGACCTTGTCGACTTCCGGGCGGTTCACCTTCGGCCCCAGATCCGGATTGGTCATCGGATCGGCGATCCGCATGGTCTTCACGCGGGAAACGAACTTGTCGAGGAACGGCTCGGCGATATCCCGATGCAGATACATTCGCTCATTGCAGGTGCAGATCTGCCCGCAATTCGTAAAACGCGAGACGATGGCGGCTTCCACCGCCGCATCCAGATCGGCGTCGTCGAGCACGATGAACGGTGCCTTGCCGCCGAGTTCGAGACGGACGACCTTCAGCTCGTGAGCGCCTGCCGCATAGATTTCCCGCCCGGCGCGGACGCTCCCGGTCATGGTGATCATGTCGCTCAGCGGCGATCGCACGAGCGCGTCGCCCACGCTGCGTCCGTCGCCGGTCACGACGTTGAGAACGCCTTTCGGGAGCCGGATCTCGTGGGCGAGCCGGGCGATCTCCAGGGCCGAGAGGGGGGTGGATTCATGCCCCTTGACGACGATGGTGTTGCCGGCGACGAGAGCCGGCCCGATCTTGCGCGCCGCGAGCGCCGCCGGATAGTTCCAGGCCGTCAGGCCCACCACGACGCCGAACGGAACGCGTCGGATCCAGACCTCTTCATTCTGGAAGTCGGAGGGAAGAATGTCGCCCTCGATGCGGCGGGCACTCTCGGCCGCGAAGGTCAGAAAGGTGACGACGGCGTCGATCTCGCCCTCGGCCTGATTGAGGGGCTTTCCCTGCTCCAAGACCACGGTACGGGCAAGACGGTCCTTCTCGCGCCTGATGGCCGCGGCAAGCTCGGACACATACCCGGCACGGACGATGGGCGGCAGCGCCGCCCAAGCCGGCTGGGCACGCTTCGCTGCTTCAAGGGCGGCAACCGCATCCTCCACCGAGCCGGCCGGGACCGTGGCGAAGACCACTTCGTTGGCGGGGTTCTCGACATCCGAACGGGCCGGATTGCGGCCATCCGTCCAGGTTCCGTCGATATACATCTGGTAGTGCGCCACGGATTGCGGGCGAGCGTCTGCAACCGATGAGGTCATCGCCGATCCTCGCTGGGTCCAGGACGAAACAGGTGTGGAACAGGGGGCGACAGCGTCGTGCCTGAGATGGGCGTCACTCGTCTTTCCTCCAAGCTGCTCTCATTGAGCATTGTCAAACCAAATGCCTTTTGAAGATCTATTTTGGTACGACCGAAATCAGAATGATGGTCTCCCCGAAGGCTGTCAAGTGTCGGATCGGACCTGTTGGGCAAGGCACAAGATTGCCCTGAAGCGCGACTGGACTGCGTGGAAATGCAGCCATCCTCATTCGGGTAGCTGGATTTTTGGTCAGACCATGTGCTAGGCAGAAGACAGCTCGAGGGAGCCCGATTTCCCGCCCCGGTGAGGGCACGCCGATGACACTGGAGCCAAGAGGGAACGCGATGGATCAGGACCCGGGGGTGTACCGCCGTGAAGCTGCCGTTGGCGGGCGACGCTCCGACGCCGTTGTTGCGGATCTGGTCCGGATGATCCAGTCCGGCAACCTCCAGGAGGGCGAGCGCCTTCCGGCCGAGCGCGACCTGATGCAGCGTTACGGGGTCAGCCGCGCTGCGGTGCGCGAAGCCATTCTCTCCCTCGCCAATCGCGGTCTTGTGGAGACGCGCCTTGGCCATCGCCCGATCGTGCGCAAGCCCGGCTACGAGATTGCCGTCGACAAGATCGTGGATCTCGTCAGCCATCTGGTGGTCGAGCGTGAAGGGGTCTGGAACCTCTTCGAAACGCGGATCTTCATCGAATCCGCGCTTGCCCGCTGGGCCTCGAACCGGGCGCGCCGCGATGACGTCGAGGAGCTTCGCGCGGCGCTCGAGGCCAACCGCCAAGCCATCGGAAGCTCGACTGCTTTCGACGAGACCGATGCCGCCTTCCACGCAGTGCTGTATCGCATCCCCGGAAACCCGATTTACCCGGCCATTCACAAGGCCTATGTGGAATGGTTGACCCAGCACTGGCGCTCCATGAAGCGAGGCGCGGATATCGACCAGATGAACTACGCGGGTCACAGGGCGATCTTCGATGCCATCGTCATGCGTGATCCGGACAACGCCGAGGAAGCCATGCGGCGCCATCTCGTCGCCGCGTGGGAATTCGTACGTTCGACTTTCCCAACCGAAGGCTAGCCTCATGGGAGGAAAGCTGCGGAGAGGGTACGGGCCCTCTCCGCGTCCCTAAAGCTCAGTCATAAAGGACGGCCGAAATCTTTGGATCGTTCATGGTTGATTTGTCGTAGTAGTAGAAGCCCGTGTCGATCACCTTGTCGAGTTTCTCGCCCTTGAGAGCCTTCACGGCGGCTTCAACCGTCTTGTAGCCGATGCCGACCGGGTTCTGGGTGATGGCGCCCGCCATCAAGCCCTCTTGAATGGCCTGCTTCTGCTGCTTCCCGGAATCATAGCCGATGATGACGATCTTGCGGTTCATCTCCCTGGCGCCGTTGACCACGCCGATGGCCGAGCCTTCGTTGGCGCCGAAGATGCCTTTGAGTTTCGGGTTGGCCTGCAGGATGGATTTCGTGATCTCCGTGGATTTCAGGTGATCGCCCGAGCCGTACTGAACGCTCACGATGTTGATCTTCGGATACTTCTCCTTGATCCTGTTGACGAACCCGTCGCGCCGGTCGATCCCGGTGCGGCTTGTCTGATCGTGGACGACGAGCGCGATGTCTCCCTCGCTGCCGATGAGCTCCGCCATCTTGTCGGCTGCGAGCGCAGCGGCCGCGATGTTGTTCGTCGCCGCCGTCGTCAGCGGGATGTCGCTGTCGACGCCGGAGTCGAAGGCGACCACCGGGATCTTTGCGGCCTGTGCCTTTCGGAGAAGGGGAATGGCCGCCTGGCTGTCGAGGGCCGCGAAGCCGATGGCCTGCGGGTTCTTGGCGAGAGCTGCCGACAGCATGTCGATCTGCTTGTCGACCATGGTCTCGCTGTCCGGTCCCTCGAAGGTGATCCGCACCTTGTAGTCTTTGGCCGCCTGTTCAGCGCCGGCCTTGACGGCCTGCCAGAACTGATGCTGGAACCCTTTCGAGATGAGGGGAATATAGGTTTCCTGAGCGGTTGCCGGAGCCGTGAGGCCCACGAGAGCTCCGATTCCGATGGCACTGATCAGCGTGCGCCTGTTCAACATGGTATCCTCCTGAACGTTATTGTTTCTTTGTTCCGGCATTCGACTGGGACGGGCGTGCCGGATGATCGTCGATTTGAGCGGGTCCGTTCTCCTTCAATGACACATGCGTGGGAAAGCTCATCCTTGGCCTTTGCGGCGAAGGATATCGGCATAAACCGCCAGGATGATGATGACGCCTGTCACGACCGTCTGCCATTCCTGGGCGACCGAGAGGATCCTCAGTCCGTTTGTGAGTACGCTGATGATCAACGCTCCGATAATCGTTCCGAGTATGGTACCGCGACCGCCGCTGAGCGACGTGCCGCCGATGACCACGGCCGCGATGGCATCGAGCTCATAGCCCTGTCCAAGCGCCGGCTGCGCGGAATTCAGGCGTGAAGCGATGATCAGGCCGGCAATGCCGCAGATCGCGCCGGCCACGGTGTAGACGATGATCTTCCAGAAATCCGTGTTCACGCCGGACAGGCGTACCGCTTCCTCGTTGGAGCCTAGAGCGAACGTATAGCGGCCCAGGGCGGTGCGGGTGAGAACGATGCTCGAGGCGATCGCAACCACGAAGAGGATGAGCACGCCGTTCGGTATCGGCAGAACCGGCAGAATGGCCCCGATCAGCGACTCTTGTGAGATCATGGAGAAGTTCGGCGTATCATTGAAGTAGATCGGCCGGGTCCCGGAGATCACGAGGGCGAGCCCTTTCAGCAGCATCATCATGCCGAGCGTCGCGATGAAGGGAGGAACCTTCATCTTGGCGATGATCGTTCCCGAGATGGAGCCGCAGACGGCGCCTGCCGCGATGGCCGCGACGATGCCGACGGGCATCGGAAGGCCCCAATAGGTCAGGACAACGCCGGCAATGACGGCGCAGAAGGTCATGAGCGTTCCAACCGAGAGATCGATCCCGCCCGTGATGATCACGAAGGTCGCCGCAACCGCGAGGACGCCGTTCACGGCTGTCGCCTGGAGGATGCCGATGATGTTGTCTCTCTGGAGAAAGTTCTCGGACGCGATGCTGAACACCGCCATGAGCGCGATCAGAGAAGCGAAGGCAAGAATCTTTTGCCACGTCCCCTGACTGAACACATGGGATTTGATGACGGCCGGGGTTTCCTGCTCTACGATGGTCGTCACGTTCCTATCCTTTTGCAGCGGCGCCCGCTCCGGCGTCGGTTACGCTACGCCGTTGTGTGGCAAGTCGCATGATATCTTCCTGGGTCGTTCCTTCAGCCGGCAGCTCGCCGGTCAGCCGGCCCTCGCACATGACGGCGATGCGATGGCTCATCCGGAGGATTTCCGGCAGTTCGGACGAAATCATCACGATGGCGCGGCCCTGGGCGGCAAGCGCATTCAGGAGCTTGTAGATCTCGTTCTTGGCGCCGACATCGATTCCGCGCGTCGGTTCATCGAAGAACAGGATCTCGCAGTCCCGCGCGAGCCATTTCGCGATGACGATCTTCTGCTGGTTTCCACCCGAGAGGAGACGGGTTTCCTGGGTCTCGGAAGGCGTCTTGATCCGCAATTGCTTGATGTAGGAGCGCGACGTCTCCCGGATTGCGCGCAGTCTCAGAAAGGTGCGAAGGGAAAGGAACCGGTTCAGGCAAGGCATCACGATGTTGCTCGCCACATCCATGCCGGTGGCCAGTCCGAACCGCTTCCTGTCTTCGGAGAGATAGCCGATGCCCAGGCGCACCGCGTCTCGCGGGGATCGGATTCTCACGGGCCGACCTCGGACGACGATCTCGCCGCCATCCAGCGGGTCGGCGCCGAAGATCGCGCGGGCAACCTCCGTGCGCCCCGCGCCCATCAGACCCGCGAACCCGAGGATTTCGCCTTTGCGCACGCTGAAGCTCACGTCGCGGATTGCCGAGCCGCGCCGGAGGTTTTTCACCTCGAGAACGACTTCATGCTGCGGCAAGTCGCGGACCTCAGTCTTCGTCTCCGTGAGACTTCGTCCGACCATCATGGAGATGATGGTGTCGACGGATGTCGAGATCGTCGGCACGGTGCCGACATATTCGCCATCGCGCATCACCGTGACACGATCGGAGATCTCCTTCAGCTCATCCATCTTGTGGGAGATATAGACGATGCCGACACCTTCCGCCTTGAGCTGGCGGATGATCCTGAACAGTTCGGCGATCTCTGCATTGTTCAGAGCTGCCGTGGGCTCGTCCATGATCAGAACCTTGGATCTGAAGGAGAGAGCCTTGGCGATCTCGACCATCTGCTGCTTGGCCACGGTGAGCTTGCCAACCTCGACCCGCGGATCGAGCCTCAGATGCATTCTCTCGAAAATCGTGGCTGCGTTCCGGTTCAGGGCCTCCTCGTCGAGGACGAGCCCGAAAGCCCGTTTGGGCTCACGGCCGATGAAGATGTTCTGAGCGGCGGTGAGATCGTTCATCAGGTTGAGCTCCTGATGAATGATGCTGATTCCGAGGTCCTGCGCCGCACGGGGAGAGGGGATGTCGACGGGAACCCCCTCGATGTGGATTTCACCGGTGTCCTTCGTATAGATGCCCGCCAGTATCTTCATGAGGGTGGACTTGCCAGCACCGTTCTCCCCCATGAGAGCGTGCACCTCACCGGGGAGAAGCTCGAAGCGAGCCTGCTTCAGCGCCTGAACACCCGGAAAGGCTTTGTCGAGATTGCGGATCGTAACGAGTGGGCTCATCGCGCTCGACCCGCCGTCCTACGCCCTGACGGTATGCGTGATGCAAGGCGCACGCCGCCGCTGCGACCGTGCACGATCGTCCTGGCGCATTCACAACGCCAAACGTCTGCGGAAAAGAGCAAGGTTCTGCCCTGGACCCGCATATGTTCCTCCCGACCGCCGGCCCCCGACGATCCTGAGCCCCTTGCGCCTTTCTCTGTTCGGCTCGAGCAGGCCGGACTTGACCGGAAGGCGGAGAGGCCTCTTCTTGTGGAGAGGATGATATTCATGAAGAGTTGCAGGACGCAACTGAAATGATTTCACTCGGCGTCAGCGGTAACCCCGTGGGTCGAACCCGGGGAACGTTCCTCAGGACGGGGCGATCTTTGCCCATACACCTTCTTGTCCGCCTGGGGATACGCCATAGCTTGGATACGATGCCGAGAGACCTGGCAATGAACGGAGTGATCCTATGGCGGAAGACCCGATCGAGAAGACCAAACTGGGACGCACGAAGCTTGCCGTAACGAAGATCTGCTTCGGCACCTCCTCCTTGGGCGACATGCCCGACACCTACGGCTATGCCGTGGACGAGGAGCGAGCCAAGAAGACGGTCGGCGCCATCTTCGACAGCCCCGTGAAGTTTCTCGATACGTCCCGGATCTATGGATTCGGCCGCAGCGAGGAGCGGATCGGCGAGGTCATCCGCGAACGGGGCGGTGTCCCGCGCGGGTTCGTCATCTCGACCAAGCTGGATCGCGATCCTGAAACAAACCGGTTCGACGCTTCCCAGGCCCGGCGCTCGTTGGAGGAGAGCCTGAAGGCGCTCGGCCTCGACCGGGTGGACGTCCTGCATCTCCATGATCCGGAACACACGGACTCGCTTGAGGCCACCACGGGTCCGGGGGGAGCGCTTCCTGAACTGTTCAAGATGAAGGAGGAGGGGCTGGCGACCGCCGTCGGTCTCGCTGCGGGGTCGGTTGATGTCATGATGCCGCTCCTCCAGGACTGGGATTTCGACGTGCTGATCACCCATAACCGGTTCACTCTCACGAATCGCAATGCGCATTCGATGATCGATTTTGCCTGTGCCAAAGGCATCGCCGTCCTGAACGCGGCTCCCTATGCGGGCGGCGTGCTGGCCAAAGGCTCGAGTTCCTACCGGCGCTATGTGTACCAGGAGGCGTCAGAGGGCACGCTGGATCCCATCCGGCGCGTCGAGGCGATCTGCGCCAAGCACGACATCCCACCCGGCGCGGCGGCCCTGCAGTTCTCGATGCGCGATCCGAGGATCACCTCCACGATATGTGGCGTAAGCCGGCCTGAGCGTGTCGAGCAGACGCTCGACTGGGCGCGCTGGCCGATCCCACAGGAGGTGTGGGATGAACTGGCGTCGCTGTCCTTTTCGACCGAGGACCCCGAGGCGACACGCGACTACAAGGCCGGGTAGTGGAGCATTCGAGGGACCCTCCGTCATGCTGAAGAACATCAATCCGCTTTTGTCCCCCGAGTTGCTGATGGTCCTGCGTTCGATGGGGCACGGCGACGATATCGCCGTCGTGGATGCCAACTTCCCGGCCGCCTCCATGGCGCAGCGTCTCGTGAGGCTTGACGGGGTGACGGCAACGGCCGCGACCGATGCCATCCTGTCGGTGATGCCTCTCGACGATTTCGTGCCCGAGGCGGCATGGCGGATGGAGGTCGTGGGTGATCCGCAGGCCGAACAGCCGATCTTCGGCGAGTTTCGCACCGCCATCGGCCATCACGCGGGCTCAGGTTTTCGTCTCGCGGCCCTTGAGCGTTTCGCGTTCTATGAGCGGGCCAAGGCTGCCTACGCCATCGTCTCGACGGGAGAAGCCAGGCTCTACGGCAACATCATCCTGAAGAAAGGTGTCGTTCGCGCTGGGTGATGAAGGTCATAGGACCCGACCCCGAGGTGCGGACACTTCATGAGGCTCAACGATGCGGATCGACGCTCATCAGCATTTCTGGCGCGTAAGCCGGGGCGATTATTCCTGGATGAGCCCCGATGTCGGAGTGCTCTACCGCGATTACTCGCCTGAGGATCTCCAGCCCCTTTTGGCCCGCCACGGGATCGATCGGACGATTCTTGTGCAGGCGGCCCCTACTGTCGCCGAAACCGAGTTCATGCTCCAGACGGCCGAAGGAGCCCCCTTCGTTGCCGGCGTCGTCGGATGGGTCGATTTCGCAGCCCCGGACGCCCCGTCAACCATGGCAAGGCTCGCAACCCACCCTCTGATCGTCGGCTTTCGTCCCATGGTGCAGGACATCCCCGACGATGATTGGCTCTTGCGTCCCGATCTGGCTCCGGCCTTTCGCAATCTCGTCGAGCGGCGGCTCGTGTTCGACGCGCTCGTCCTGCCCCGTCATCTGTCCCGGGCTCTCGTGATAGCCGACCGCTTCCCGGATCTATCCATCGTCGTCGATCACGGAGCCAAGCCCTTCATCCGGGAGGGACGCCTCGATCCATGGCGGGCGGACATGGCCGCCCTGGCGGCCCGTCCCAACGTCGCGTGCAAACTCTCCGGTCTGGTCACCGAGGCCCGGGCGGATTGGGCTGTGGATGACCTGCGCCCCTATGTCGATCATCTCCTCGACGTGTTCGGGCCCGAGCGGCTGCTCTGGGGCAGCGACTGGCCCGTGGCCAATCTCGCCGGTGGTTATGACCGCTGGCTGGCGGCAACGCTGGATCTCATCGCCACCCTGTCCGACGCGGAGAGGAATGCGATCCTCGGCGGCAATGCCGCCCGCATCTACCTGACGGGGCGCGGACGGCCTTAGGAGCAGGCTCAACTGGTCACTGCGGCGCGAAAACCTCGGGATGATCGGACGAGAAGTGCTCCAGTTCGTCCATCACTGCCTCCAGATGGGCTTCCATCGTGCGCCGTGCGGCCGCTGTGTCGCGGGCTTCCAGAGCCTTCAGGAGGTCCCGGTGCTCGGCAAGCGTCACGGCATGACGACGCGGGGAGGACAGGAGCTGCCGGACACGATCGATATTGGCGCGCGAGGCTTCGATCACGGCCGCGACCCGTGGCATTTCCAGGCTGTCCACGAGAAGGGCGTGGAAGGCGAGATCGAGGGCGTGAAACCGCGCTCTGTCGTCTCGTCCGACTGCCAGCTCCTGGGCCTGCAGATTCTCTTTCAGCGCTGCGAGAGCCGATGCGGGCAGGCGCTCGGCCGCTGCTTGTGCGACCATCGTTTCCAGAGCTTTGCGGATCAGCATCGACTCCTTGACTTCCGCCAAACCGATTCGGGCGGCGCGCGTGCCCCTCTGGGGTAGGATTTCGACCAGGCCCTCGGCCGCAAGGCGCGCAAGAGCCTCCGAGACCGGAAATCTCGAAACGCCGAGCCTGGCGCAGACGAGACCCTTGTCGATGAATTCACCTGGCGCGAAGTCCAGGGCCACAATGGCCGCCCGAAGCGAGCGCTCCACCTGCTCGGTCGTGTTCCCGCGAGGTCCCCGTTCGATGGGTTCGAGAAAGCTATATTGTTCTATCTTGTCGATCATTTTCACGGCGCTAACATGTTAGCTGCTCCGGCAGGCGGACGCTACCGTCTTGTCGGGTCCCATGCGAGCCGATGCGCTCGTCCATGCTCACCAACCGGCCAAAGAGCCGGATGTCCTGGGAGAAACGCCAGCATGTCCTTCGTGACCCGCCGCCTAATGCTTGGCCTGACGGCCGCCATTGCCCTGACCCTGCCGGTGCTACCGGCCGGCGCGCAGACGAAGCTCAAATGGGCCCATGTCTATGAGACCTCGGAGCCTTTCCACACGCAGTCCGTATGGGCTGCGCAGGAAATCGCCAAGCGCACCAATAACCGCTACCAGATCGACGTCTACCCGGCTTCGCAGCTCGGCAAGGAAAGCGACATCAACCAGGGCCTGTCCCTCGGCACTGTCGACATGATCATCTCCGGTCCGAGCTTCGCCGCCCGCAGCTATCCCCCGGTCGGCATCGGCTACTATCCTTATATCTTCCGAGACGCCAGTCATCTTCTCGCCTTCGCGAAGAGCGACGTGTTCAAGGAGCTGGCCAATGGCTACACCGACAAGACGGGCCACCACATGGTCGCTCTCACCTATTACGGTGTACGTCATACCTCCACGAACAAGCCGTTCAAAACGTGTGCGGAGATGAAGGGCCTCAAGATCCGCGTGCCCGACGCGCCGGCCTACCTAGCAACACCACGATCCTGCGGCGCGAACACGGCGCCGATCGCTTTCGCGGAGGTTTATCTCGCGCTCCAGAACGGCACCGTCGATGCTCAGGAGAATCCGCTGACGACGATCGAGGCCAAGAAGTTCTTCGAGGTTCAGAAGCATATCGTGCTCACGGGCCACATCGTCGACCATCTCGCGACCATCATCTCCAAGCAGCTCTGGGCCAAGCTGTCGGATGAGGACAAGAAGATCTTCGCCGAGGTCGCCCAGGAGGCCGCCGTGCGCGCTTCTGCCGAGATTCAGGCCAAGGAGAAGGAGCTCATCGAAACCTTTAAGCAGAAAGGGCTGACGATCACCGAAGTGAACAAGGACGAGTTCAAGGACGCGGTGATGAAGAACGTCAGCTTGGAATCCCTCGGCTACCGGAAAGCGGATTACGAGAAGATTCAGGCGCTGAAGTCGGAAGGTCTCTGAGAAGCTCGACAGGGTCGTCGTGCGGCGACCCTGTCGGCCCATTGGCTGGGTGTTCTGCCGGATGGTGCCGCCATGGCTCCGAGGATGAGGTTTATTGATCGATGGTCACTGAAGTCCATGCTCAAGTGGATGCCGAAAAACTGGCTCAAACCTTCGATGAGAGCGAACATGCGCCCGTCGATCTTTCCGAATACGCCTTTGAAGACTGGCTCGCGCTGGGGCTGTTCTGGGCCATGGCTGTTGCCGTTTTCGTGCAGTTCTTCACGCGCTACGTGTTGAACGACTCCTTTGCCTGGACGGAAGAGATCGCCACCAATCTCAACGTGGCCCTGGTCTTTGTCGGATCGGCCATGTGCGTGCGCATGAGCCGTCACATTCAGGTCGACTTCGTCTACCGGTATGTCCCGGCGGCTCTCGGTCGCGCCCTGGCGACCTTGGTCGATCTCGCGCGCCTTGCGTTCTTCGCCTATGGGGCGGTCCTGATCTGGCGTTTCATGAGCATCGTCGAAGGCGAGCAGATGACCACGGTCAATCTGCCGAAGAACCTGACTTATGCCTTTGTTTTCATCGGCTTTCTTCTAATGTGCTTCCGCTCGATCCAGGTGGCGATCGCCAACTGGCGGCGTGGCTATTCCGTGCTTGAGCGGCCCGAAGCCTTCGATGCTCCCGTTGTGGCAGAAACCTGATGCTGATCCTGCTTGGTTCCTTTCTCGTCCTCATGGTCCTCGGGTTGCCCGTGGCCGTTTCCATGGCGGTTGCCTCGCTGCTCTACATTCTTGCCACGGGCGTCGTGCCGGACGTGATCGTGGCGCAGCGCATGATCGCTGGCGTCGAGAGCTTTCCGCTTCTTGCGGTCCCGTTCTTCATCCTTGCCGGCAACCTGATGAACATCGCCGGCGTCACCGGCCGCATTTATTCCTTTGCCGTCGCCCTTGTCGGATGGATGAAGGGCGGGCTCGGCCAGGTGAACATCATCGGCTCCGTGATCTTCTCAGGCATGTCCGGCACGGCGATCGCCGACGCGGCAGGTCTTGGCACGATCGAGATCAAGGCCATGAAGGACCACGGCTACTCGACCGAGTTCTCCGTTGGGGTGACGGCGGCGTCGGCCACGCTCGGACCGATTATTCCGCCCTCGTTGCCTTTCGTGATCTACGGCATGATGGCGAATGTCTCGATCGGCGCGCTTTTCCTGGGCGGTCTCATCCCCGGCGTGTTCATGACCATCATGATGATGGCGACCGTCGCCTATTTCGCCCACAGAAACGGGTGGGGGTCGGACACGCCATTCTCCTGGCGCCGATTGGGAAGCGCCAGCATCGAGGTCGTGACGGTTCTGGCCTTTCCGGTTGTCGTCTGGCTCCTGGTTCAGGCTGGGCTTTCGACCAACTGGGCCATCGGCGTCGGACTCGCGATCCTCCTGGCATTGGATTGGTACTTCGATTTTTCCGCCGTCATGGCGCTCATGGCTCCGGTTATCCTGATCGGCGGCATGACGCTCGGCATCTTCACCCCAACGGAAGCGGCCGTGGCGGCGGTGATTTGGTCTCTGTTCCTGGGGCTTGTACGCTATCGCTCCATGACGTTCAGGAGCCTTGCGAAGGCGACCTTCGACACGATCGAGACGACCGCGTCCGTGCTCTTCATCGTTACGGCCGCATCGATCTTCGCCTGGCTCCTCACGGTCAGCCAGGCGGCGCAGCTTCTCTCCGATGCGATCCTCGGCCTGACCCAGAACAAGTGGGTTTTCCTGCTGCTGGCCAACATTCTCATCCTGTTCGTCGGCTGCTTCATCGATACGATTGCGGCCATCACCATTCTCGTGCCGATCCTCCTCCCGATCGTGCTCAAGCTCGGCATCGATCCGGTCCATTTCGGCCTGATCATGGTTCTGAACCTGATGATCGGTCTGCTTCATCCTCCCCTCGGAATGGTTCTGTTCGTGCTTGCAAGGGTGGCGAAACTCTCCGTGGAGCGGACAACCATGGCGATTCTGCCCTGGCTGGTGCCCTTGATGATCGCGCTGCTTGCGATCACCTATATTCCCGAACTGACTCTCTGGCTGCCGCGACAGGTAGGCCTCGGGCGATGACGGCCCGGCCGAGGCTATCAGATTAGAATCACCATTGATCGAGAACATCATGACATCCCCCCGCACGATCCGCCTCTCCGCCGACGACAATGTCGTTATCGCCATCGACCTCGTGAGCCAGGGGGATACGGTTTCGGATCTCACCGCACGCGAGCGCATCCTGCGCGGCCATAAGATGGCCATCGAGCCGATCCGGGAGGGCGAACCGGTCCGCAAGTTCGGCCAGATCATCGGGTTCGCCAAAGCTCATATCGCACCGGGGGAATGGGTGCATGAGCACAATGTCGGCCTGCACGATTTCGAGCGTGACTACGCCTTCTGCGCGGAGGCCCGCGACGACGATCTGCTGCCGCCGGAGATGCAGGCCACCTTCGAAGGCTTTCGGCGCGCGTCGGGGAAGACCGGAACCCGGAACTATCTCGGCATCCTTACCTCGGTGAACTGCTCCGCCTCGGTCGCCCGGTTCGCCGCAGCGGAGATCGAGCGTTCGGGGGTTCTGAAGGACTACCCGGGCATCGACGGGGTGGTGGCGATCGTCCATGGCACGGGCTGCGGCCATGCGGCCTACGGTGAAGGATTCGATATCCTGCGGCGGACCCAGTGGGGCTACGCCAGTCATCCGAACTTCGCCGGCGTCGTCATGGTCGGCCTCGGCTGCGAGGTGTTCCAGATCGGGCGCATGAAGAAGGAATACGGCCTGGAGGAGACGGAAACCTTCCGGACGCTGACGATCCAGGAGACGGGCGGCACGCGCAAGACCGTCGAGGCGATCACGGCAGGAATCCGCGACATGCTTCCTATCGCGGCCCGCGCCAAACGTGAAACGCGCCCGGCTTCCGAATTGGTCCTTGCCCTTCAATGTGGCGGGTCCGACGGCTATTCGGGCCTGACGGCGAACCCGGCGCTTGGTGTCGCGTCCGACCTTCTGGTGCGTCACGGTGGCACGTCGATCCTGTCCGAGACACCGGAGATCTACGGAGCCGAGCACCTGCTGACCCGGCGCGCTGCGACCCGTGAGGTTGGCGAAAAGCTCGTCTCCCGGATCCGCTGGTGGGAGGAATACACGGCCCGCAACGGCGGGGAGATGAACAACAATCCATCTCCTGGAAACAAGGCGGGCGGCCTCACGACGATCCTGGAGAAATCCCTCGGTGCCACCGCGAAGGGCGGGCGCTCGACCCTGCGCGCCGTCTATGAATACGCCGAACCCGTGACGGAACACGGCTTCGTCTATATGGACACCCCCGGCTACGATCCGGTGGCAGCCACCGGCCAGGTGGCAGGTGGGGCAAACCTCATCGCGTTCACCACAGGGCGCGGCTCCGCCTTCGGGGCCAAGCCCGTGCCTTCGCTCAAGCTCGCAACCAACTCCGACATCTACCGGCGCATGCAGGAGGATATGGACATCAATTGCGGCGATATCCTCGACGGAGTCTCGCTTGAGCAGAAAGGTGCCGAAATCTTCGACAAACTCCTGCGGGTCGCATCGGGTGAGCACACGAAGTCCGAAGATCTCGGCTACGGCGACCTTGAATTTGTTCCTTGGCAAGTCGGCGCCGTGATGTGATCTCCGAGGTGATGGCCGACAGGCGGGTGCTCCGAGGCTCCTGGAGCATTATTGGCGCAATGGATCCGGTGCGACGTCCAAAATGCGGTGAACCAGAGAAGGGGAGCTGATTCCACACCAGTGGAATCAGCTCTGGTCGCTTCGCGTGGAACTCGTTGCACCGTACCCTGCGCGTCTGAAGATGCCCTCCCGTTTGACAGGCCGTGCTCAAAGGAAGGTGATTCAATATATCGCAACGGCGTCGATGTCGGGCACCAAGCACCTCACGAGTGGAGAAAAACAGCCATTCCGGGGCTTAGTGCCAACCAGCTTGCATTAATGAGGCTTGCTTCATTCTCCGCCCATCCTATACGAAGTCAGGCCCGATCCATTTCACTCTCCTCTGACTTTCATGACCGTTCGCCGTCGTTTTCTCCTCGCCTCATCCCTGGTCCGCCTCGTCCAGCGCCAACGGGGTGGCCTGCGCCAGATCGAGGGCTTCTTCCCGGAGCAGTCGGGTCGCGCGGCCTCCGTTCGTCTCGAGGAGAACCGGGCCCTGCTGATCCTGCGAATAGCCAATCCCGAGGGGGAAACGGAGGAACAGACAGAAGTCCCCATAGCCCATGCCCATGCTCTCTTGGATGTCTGCGCCGGCGAACTCGCCTATGACCGCACGAAGCTCCAGATCGGTGAGCGGGCTGCCCTGATCGATCAGGTGATCCACCCCTGCGACATACACCTCGCAACAGTTGAATTCGAGACCGAGGGCGAGGCGAGGGATTTCCGGCCGCTGGCCTGGTTCGGCCCGGAGGTGACGGGTGACAGCCGGTACACCAACAAGGCCATTGCACTTGGGCGCCTCAATGGGCCGTCCGACATTCCTTTGTCCAACATGGCTCTCAACGGGTTGCTCGACACCCTCGAGAACCGCTTCCCGGAGCAGTCGCGAGCGCATCTGCGCCGGCCTGCCTCAAGCCAAGGTGCTGCGGCCAAGGCTTCGCCGCGCCATGGGCAAACACAAGGCTCATCCAACAAGGCCAATCTGGACGAGATTGAAGAAGCCATCATGCGCGAAATGGAGTTCACCCTCCAGAACAAGCGCTCCTGAGGCCGCGGGAAAATTAACCTGACATCAAGTTCATCCCGGCATGGTGCCGTCTCACGACAAAGGAGACGGCACCATGACTCAATGGCATCACCGGGACCGGGGACCGATTACCGAGGAGAAGCTCCTCAAGGCCGTCCATATCCTCGCCGACATCGTCGAAAAGCAGAGTCCGGCCTTCCGCCCGCTGTATCACGACGTTCGGCAGCAACTGGCCGAGTACCGGCTGCAAGAGAAAGCCGACACGGCGGCGGCTACGATCGCGTCCCTGACTGAGAACAAGGTCGCCTAGTCGGAAGAAGATCTGCCGGTCGGAGGTGGGCGACTGCGCCGCTTCGGTCGGTTTGCGGCCGCCACGGTCTCGGAGGCCGCGTCGTCCCTCAGAACATTTTTCGGCGAAGTGGATCCGGTTCTCCGCAAAGAATGCGGCGAACTAAAGAAGAGAGATGATTGCCCGTCCGTGAAACAGCTCTAGTGAGCGACGTCCGCCTCAAGCGCCTCATGCCGGATTTCCTCGGTGAGTTGCGCTTTGAGGGCCGAGAATTCCGGCGTGGTCTTCATGGTGTAGTGCCGGGGGTGGGGAAGCTCGACCGAGATATCGGCCTTGATCCTGCCGGGACGCGCGGACATGACGACGACGCGGGAGGCGAGGAAGATCGCTTCCTCGATGTCGTGGGTGACGAACAGGACGGTCTTGCGCTCACGCTCCCAGATGCCGAGCAGCAATTCCTGCATGAGACCGCGCGTCTGGTTGTCGAGCGCTCCGAACGGTTCGTCGAGGAGCAGGATCGCCGGGTCGTTCGCCAGCGCACGGGCGATGGCGGTCCGCTGCTGCATGCCGCCGGAAAGCTGCTTCGGATAGTGGTTCTCGAAGCCCCGCAGACCCACCTTCTCGGTATAGGACGCCACGATGTCCTGGCGCTGCGACTTCGGCATCCCCTTCTCACGCAGGCCATAGGCGATGTTTTCGGCAATCGTCAGCCACGGGAACAGGGTGTAGGACTGGAACACCATGCCGCGGTCGGCGCCCGGTCCCTTGATCTCGCGACCATTGAGCAACACACGCCCGCCACTGGGACGATCCAAGCCCGCCACGATGCGCAGCAACGTGGATTTGCCGCAGCCGGAAGGGCCCAGAATCGTAATGAAATCATTCTCCGCCACCTGCAGGTTCGTAGGCTCCAGCGCGCGCACGGGGGTGCCGCCACGCACGCCCGGAAACACCCGCGAGACGCTGTCGATCTGAAGGATCGTGCCGGTCATGCGAGCCTCCACGGGAAGAGCGAGCGATTGAGGGCCTTGAACAGAAAGTCGGAGATGAGGCCGATCACGCCGATCACGATGATGCCGAAGATCATCTGTCCCGTCGCCAGCAGCGCCTGACTGTCGATGATCATGTGGCCGATGCCGGAGGAGGAACCGATGAGCTCGGCGACGATCACATAGGTCCAGGCCCAGCCGAGCACGAGCCGCAGGATCTCCGCGATCTCCGGAGCATTGGCGGGAATGAGCACGCGCCTCACCACGCTCCGGTCGCTGGATCCCAGGGTGTAAGCCGCCTCGACGAGATCGCGCCGCGTGTTGCCGACTGCGACGGCCACCATCAGGATGATCTGGAAGACGGAACCGATGAAGATGACGAGGAGCTTCTGCATCTCGCCGATGCCCGCCCAGAGGATGAGCAGGGGAACGAAAGCCGAGGCCGGAAGATAGCGTGCGAACGATACGAAAGGCTCGAGGAACGCCTCGAACGACTTGTAAGCGCCCATCATGATCCCGAGCGGCACGGCGATGACGGAGGCGAGAACGAACCCACCGACGACGCGCCACACGGTCACGCCGATATCGCTCATGAAACCAAAGCGCGTGAGAAGCAGCCAGCCATCCTGCACCATGGTGATCGGATCGGCCAGAAACGTACGGGAGACGAAGCCTCCCAATGTCGCGAAAGCCCAGGCCGCGAAGAAGAGCACGAAGAACGATATGCCGAGGACGACGCGCGTGCCCTGGCTGACAGGTTCGAGAGGACGAGGCATGGGCAATCTGTTCTGTCTCCCGGCCAGGACGGTGCCTGAACCGGGAGAGCAATGAGGATGGATGATTTCGGCGATGTCCGGGTCGACGCGACCCGCCGTCGCTCCTGAGCCTAGTGCTAACGAATGAAGCTCGTATCCGCCAGAGCTTCCATATCGGGCTTCTGCTTGATGACGCCGATTTCCAGCAGCAGGTCGGCGGCCTCGGCCGAGAACGTCTTGAACTCGCTTTCGAAGAACTTCTTGTTTGCCTCACGATCCTGCCAGCGCAGGAACTTGGCGGACGCCCCGAAGGCCTCGCCCGTCTGCTTCACGTCCGCGCCCATGATTTCGTAGGACTTCGCCTGATCCTTGGCGATCATGTCGAGAGCCTCGAAATAGCTGTCGGCCAGAGCCTTCGCAGCCTTGGGATTCTCGCTCAGGAACTTCGGCGTGCAGCCGAACGTATCCATCACCATCGGGTAGTCGAGCGTGGTGGCGATGATCTTTCCGGCCTGTGGCGCGGCCCGCACCGAGGAGAGATAAGGTTCATAGGTCATGGCCGCATCGTTCTGCCCGGCGATGAAGGCCTGGGCGGCCGGTCCCGGCTCCATGTTGACAACGGTCACGTCCTTCACGGAGAGGCCGTTCTTCTTGAGCATCCAGGAGAGGGCGAAATAGGGCGACGTCCCGGGCGCGGAGGCCGCGACGGTCTTGCCCTTGATGTCCTTGATCGAGGCGATGTCGTTGCGCACCACCATTCCGTCAGCGCCGTAGCTCTTGTCGAGCTGGAAGATCTGCTTGGTGGGAACGCCGTTCGCGTTCCAAACGACCCAGGTCTCGACGGTGGTGGCGGCACATTGCACGTCGCCGGACTGGATCGCGAGATGGCGGCTCGCCTGCGGAATCTTCTTGATCGTCACGTCGAGGCCGTTCTTCTTGAAGATGCCGGCCTCCTTGGCGAGGGTCAGGGGCGCGAAGCCCGTCCAGCCCGAGATCCCGACGGCGACCTTGGTCTCCTGCGCCGAGGCGGGGCCGATCGCCAGGGCCAGGATAGCCAGCCCACCCAATACCGATTTCATGGTTACCTCCATCCGATCCGATCCCTTGCCCGTTCTGTTCCGCTGTCCGATCAGGACCTGCGGACCGAGCTTTGTTCTCCAGGCCGGCGAATGCCACCACGCCCGCGCGTCAATGTCAAATGTCTAGACATTTATGCCTGCTGCTGGTTTGAGCATCGCGCCCTAAAAACTATGCTTCCCGCGCGAAACCTCGGGCGCGATCTCGATGAGGATCGCTCGCCCGGCCCCGGAGAGAAGGATGAGATCCTGCGGCCCTTCGAGCCGGAGGATGTCGAGACGTCCGAGGGAATGGATGATCGAGCCGAGCGTCACGTCGAAGGGGCCGTCCAGCACGACGAGGAAGGCTGTCGCCGTGTCCTCTGACAGCAGTGCCACGCCGGATTCCACGAAGCGTGTGCGGTGCCGGAACCGGCCACGCCGCGTCATGACGTTGAGATCCCGGATCGGTCCGGAGGGAAGCCGGCTGGTGGTCCTGTCATCGCCCGAGAAGGAGAGCTTCGGCGAGGTTCGATCGAGGCGATAGGCGACGCCTTCCACGTCGAGCTCGATGCGGTCGCCCTCGACCAGGATCAATGTGCGATCGATCTCCGGAAAGACCGAGAACGGTCCGTCCGAGGCTACATCCGCCATGCTGACGCGCCAGCCGAAGGTCTCGAAGCCAGAGCCTTCCGGGAAGGCTGCGACCTCTGCCGTGGTGCCGCCGCCGTTCTTCCAGGGAACCCGGATGAGATCGTTCTCGCGGATGACGCGGGCGATCATGGATGCAGGCTCGGCAGATTGAGGCCGAACTCGCGCGCGCAGTCGACGGCGATCTCGTACCCCGCATCCGCGTGGCGCATCACGCCGGTCGCCGGATCATTCCAGAGCACGCGTTCGAGGCGCTTGGCCGCCTCCGGCGTGCCGTCGCACACGATCACCATGCCTGAATGCTGCGAGAACCCCATGCCGACACCGCCGCCATGGTGCAGGGACACCCAGGTTGCACCCGAGGCGCAGTTGAGCAACGCGTTGAGCAGAGGCCAATCGGACACGGCGTCCGACCCGTCCTTCATCGATTCCGTCTCCCGGTTGGGACTTGCCACCGAGCCGGAATCGAGATGGTCGCGGCCGATCACGACGGGGGCCTTGAGTTCGCCCCTGGCGACCATCTCGTTGAAAGCCAGTCCCAGCCGATGGCGATCACCCAGGCCGACCCAGCAGATGCGCGCCGGAAGCCCCTGGAACTTGATCCGCTTCTGCGCCATGTCGAGCCAGTTGTGCAGGTGCTTGTTGTCCGGCAGCAGCTCCTTCACCTTGGCGTCGGTGCGATAGATATCCTCCGGATCACCCGATAGCGCGGCCCAGCGGAACGGTCCGATGCCCCGGCAGAAGAGCGGGCGGATATAGGCCGGCACGAAACCCGGGAAGTCGAAGGCGTTCTCGACGCCTTCCTCCTTCGCCATCTGGCGGATGTTGTTGCCGTAATCCAGAGTCGGCACGCCCGCCTTGTGGAAATCCAGCATGGCGCGCACGTGCTCGGCCATGGATTGCTTGGCGGCGTGCTCGACGGCCTTGGGATCGCTTTCGCGTTTCGATTCCCATTCGGCCAGCGTCCAGCCCTTCGGCAGATAGCCGTTGATCGGATCATGCGCGGAGGTCTGGTCGGTGACCGCGTCGGGACGGATGCCTCGCCGGTAGATCTCGGGAAAGATCTCGGCGGCGTTGCCGAGAAGGCCCACGGAGACCGGCTTCCTGTCGCGGCAGGATTGCTCGATGATGGCCATCGCCTCGTCGAGCGTGTCCGCACGCTGGTCGAGATAACCGGTTCGCAGGCGCATTTCGATGCGGCTTGGCTGGCATTCCACCGCAAGGCAGGATGCGCCCGCCATGGTGGCGGCGAGCGGTTGCGCGCCACCCATGCCGCCGAGGCCGCCGGTGAGAATCCAGCGCCCGCCGAGATCGCCGTTGTAGTGCTGGCGGCCCACTTCGACGAAGGTCTCGTAGGTGCCCTGCACGATGCCCTGTGTGCCGATATAGATCCACGAGCCCGCCGTCATCTGGCCGTACATCATCAGCCCCTTGCGATCGAGCTCATGGAACTTGTCCCAAGTCGCCCAATGCGGCACGAGGTTCGAATTGGCGATCAGCACCCGTGGCGCGTCCGCATGCGTGCGGAAGACGCCGACGGGCTTGCCCGACTGGACGAGCAGCGTCTCATCGGCCTCCAGATCCTTCAGCGCCGCAACGATGCGGTCGAAGCTGTCCCAATCGCGGGCCGCACGGCCGATGCCGCCATAGACCACCAGTTCGCCCGGCTTCTCGGCGACGTTCGGATCGAGATTGTTCATCAGCATGCGCAGCGGCGCCTCGGTCAGCCAGCTCTTGGCCGACAGGTCGGTGCCGTGGGGTGCGCGGATCACGCGGGCGTTGTCGATGCGGGTCATGGCAGGCGTCCTCGATCAGGCTTTGGATTGGGCGAATGTGAGGCAGGTCTGGAGAATGAGGGTCAGCGCCGCCCGCATGGGGGCGGCATAGCTCTCGTCATAGACCGTCGGCCATTGGTTCTCGGCGACGGGGCCGAGCGGCTCCCGCATGTAACCGCGGCAGGCGAGCTCCATCTGGATGGCGTGGACGCCATCCTCCGGCCGGCCGAGGCTGCGCGTGATGTAGCCGCCCTTGAACCGGCCGTTGGTCACGTGACTGAAGCCGCTGCTCGCGCAGATGGTCTCAATGGAGCCGCTCAAGGCGGACGCGCAGGTGCTCCCGCCATTGGTGCCGATGTTGAAGTGGGGAAGGGTTCCTTCGAACAGGCGCGGAATGACCGAACGGATCGAATGACAATCATAGACCACCACATTGTGGTGTCGTGCCCGGAGCCGCTCGATCTCGGCATGCAGGGCCGCGTGATAAGGGTCGAAGAAACGGGCGCGACGCTCGGCAATGTCCTCGGCCGTGGGCTCCATGCCTGCCCTGTAGAGCGGCTCCCCGTCGAATGTGGTGGTGGGGCAGAGCTCCGTCGTCGCCTGCCCGGGATAAAGCGAGGCGCCCGAGGGGTCGCGGTTCACGTCGATCACGGTGCGGGAAATCGTCGTGCGGATCACGGTTGCACCGAGATCCGCCGCGAAGGCGTAGAGGCGCTCGATCCACCAATCGGCATCCTTTCGGGCAAGCCATGGCGAGACGAGGCCGGGCTCATTGTCAGCCGGGATATCGGTGCCGGTATGCGGCAGGCTCACGATGAGCGGCGCATCGCCACGAACGACCGTCAGCCAGGACGGTTCCAGAGCCGTCATTGCATGACCTCTGGCGCAACGAGAGGCAACACGTCGTCTCCGACGGCGCTGGCGAGTGCGCCGGAGACGACGAGTGCCGTCGCCTGTTCCATATCGGGCGCCATGTGGCGGTCGTCATCGAGACGGGAGACCTTCGTGCGCAGCAGAGCACGGGCGCGCTCCAACCGATCGCTCGACCGCATCGGAGCGTGGAAGTCGCAGCCCTGACCGGCCGCCAGGAGCTCGATGCCGATGACGTTCGCGGCGTTCGCCGCCATCGGGAGAAGACGCCGTGCCCCATGGGTCGCCATCGACACGTGATCTTCCTGATTGGCGGAGGTGGGAATGGAGTCGACACTCGCCGGGTAAGCCCGCTGCTTGTTCTCGGACACGAGCGCCGCGGCCGTCACCTGCGGGATCATGAAACCGGAATTGAGCCCCGGCTTCGGCGTCAGAAACGCCGGCAAGCCCGATAGGGTCGGATCGACCAGCATGGCGATGCGGCGTTCCGCGAGGGAGCCGATCTCGCACAGGGCCATCGCGATCATGTCGGCGGCGAACGCCACAGGCTCCGCGTGGAAATTGCCGCCCGATATGACCTCTCCCGTATCGGAGAAAACGAGAGGATTGTCCGAGACGCCGTTCGCCTCCGTGCCCAGCGTTTCAGCGGCCTGGCGCAGCAGGTCGAGCACCGCGCCCATGACCTGAGGCTGGCAGCGCAGGCAATAGGGATCCTGCACCCGGTCGTCGTTGGTCAGGTGCGAGGCGCGGATGGCGCTGCCCTGCATCAGCGCACGCAGGGAGGCAGCAACCTCGATCTGCCCCTTGTGTCGCCGCAGCTTTTGGATCCTCTCATCGAACGGTCCGTCCGATCCTTTGGCGGCGTCCGTCGCCAGCGCACCCGTGACCAGGGCGGCCCGGAAGACGCGCTCGGCCTCGAACAATCCTGCCAGAGCCAGAGCGGTCGATACCTGAGTTCCGTTGAGGAGGGCCAAGCCCTCCTTCGGCCCGAGGGACAGCGGCGCGAGCCCCGCCTGCGCGAGCGCGGCCTCCGCCGGCATGCGCATGCCGTCGACCAGGAACTCGCCGACGCCCATGAGGGCCGCCGCCATGTGGGCGAGGGGGGCGAGGTCGCCCGAAGCGCCGACCGAGCCCTGACCCGGAATGATGGGGATGAGGCCTGCCGCCAGACAGGCGGTCAGATGCTCGATGGTGGACCACCGCACGCCCGAAGCGCCCTGCGCAAGGCTCGCCAGCTTGAGGGCCATGACGAGCCGCACGACGGAGGCGGGCAGGGGCTCGCCGACGCCGGCGGCATGAGACAGCACGATGTTGCGCTGGAGGGTCGCCAGATCCGAAGCGCCGATGCGGACGCTCGCGAGCTTTCCGAATCCGGTGTTGATCCCGTAGACGGGCTCGCCCTTGGCGACGATCGCCTCGATCGTCTTCGCGCCCGCCTCGATGGCGGAGCGGCAATCGGGATCGAGCGAGATGCCCGCGTCGAAATAGACGCGGCGCCAGCCGGCCAGGGCAACCGAGCCGGGGTGAAGAATCACTTTGTTTTCCAATGTCCCCTCCAGACACGCGCGTGAAGCGGGTTGAAGCCGATGCGGTAGACGAGTTCAGCGGGTCGTTCGATGTTCCAGATCGCGAGGTCGCATGACTTGCCCGGCTCCAGCGTGCCGATCTCGTCGAGCAGCCCCAGGGCGCGAGCGGCCTCCCGCGTCACGCCGGCGATGCATTCCTCGACCGTGAGGCGGAACAGGGTCGCGCCCATGTTCATGGTCAGCAGAAGCGACGTCAGCGGCGAGGTGCCCGGATTGCAGTCGGTCGCCAGCGCCATGCGGGTGCCATGTTGGCGGAAGGCCGCGACAGGCGGAGCCTTCGTCTCGCGCAGCATGTAGAAGGCCCCGGGCAGCAGCACGGCGACGGTACCGGCCTTCGCCATCGCGGCGGCGCCTTCCTCGTCCGTATATTCGAGATGATCGGCCGACAGAGCACCATACCTCGCGGCGAGCTGCGCGCCGTGCAGATTGGACAGTTGGTCCGCATGGAGCTTGACCTTCAGGCCGAGCGCGCGGGCAGCATCGAAGACCCGCCCTGTCTGCTCGGGCGAGAAGGCGATCCCCTCGCAGAAGGCATCGACGGCATCGGCGAGACCGGACCGGGCAATGGCCGGCAGCATCTGCGTACAGATCGTCTCGATGAAGGCTTCCTTGTCGCCGTTGGCCTCGGGTGGCAGCGCATGGGCGCCGAGAAAGCTCGTGGTCACGGAGACGGGTCGTTCGTCGGCCAGGCGGCGGGCTGCCCTCAGGCTCCGGACTTCCGTCTCGAGATCGAGGCCATAGCCGGATTTGATCTCGATGGTCGTGCAGCCTTCGGCGATGAGGTGGTCCAGACGGGGGAGCGCACTCGCGACGAGATCCTCCTCGCTCGCAGCCCGGGTCGCTCGAACGGTGGAGACGATGCCGCCACCGGCCCGCGCGATCTCCTCGTAGCTGGCTCCCTTCAGGCGCAGTTCGAATTCATGAGCGCGATCCCCGCCGAAAACAAGGTGGGTGTGGCAATCCACGAGCCCGGGGGTGATCCAGCGTCCCTCGCAATCGATGCACTCTCCGGCATCCACATCGCGAGGCAGGTCCTCCGCCGGTCCCGCAAAGGCAATCCGGCCATCCACCGACGCGACCGCCCCGTGCTCGACAATCCCGAGATCATCGCCGGCAAGCGTTGCAAGACGGGCGTTGAACCAGACCCGGTCGAAGCGCATGTTCCTGCTCCGGTGAGCTCCCAATAATGTCTATACATAATCGGAAGCAAGCGATATTGTCTAGACGTATTCAATCGGCTTTGATGGTCGGGTGCCGGCGTGGCTTTTTGGCGGCTCCCACGATTGAGTTCAGGCCGCTCTCGAACAAAGGTGCCTATGATGCGCAGGCTCATTCTCGATCATGCCCTCCTTCCAGCGGGATGGGCCCGGAATGTCGGTCTCGACGTGGAGGACGGCACGATCGCCGCCGTGCGGCCCGATGCCTCTCTGGAGGGACGCGAGCGCATCGCCGGGATTGCATTGCCGGGCCTCCCGAACCTGCACAGCCACACCTTCCAGCGTGGCATGGCGGGATTGGCCGAGACCCGCGGACCGGAAGGCGACAGTTTCTGGACGTGGCGTCAGGTGATGTACCGCTTTCTCGGCGCGCTTACTCCCGATGACGTCGAGGCCGTGGCGGCCTTCGCCATGATGGAAATGCTGGAGGGAGGATTCACGTCGCTCGCCGAGTTCCATTACCTCCACCATGATTCCGACGGACGCCCCTATGCCGACATCGCGGAACTGTCCGGTCGCATCGCGGCCGCGGCGCAAACGGCGGGCATGGGTCTGACGCTTCTGCCGGTGTTCTATGCTCAGGGAGGCTTCGGGGGGGCGGCGCCGACGGAAGGGCAGCGGCGCTTCATCAACGATGTCGAAAGCTATGCCCGGCTGGCGGAAGGCGCCCGCAAGGCCGTCGCCGATCTCGAGGACGCGGTTGTCGGTCTCGCCCCCCATAGCCTGCGTGCGGTGACGCCCGAGAGCCTGAAGGAGGTCGTGGCCACGGCAGGCGAGGGACCCATTCACATCCACATCGCCGAGCAGGTGAAGGAAGTCGAGGATTGTCGCGCATGGTCGGGTCAGCGTCCGGTCGCATGGCTGCTCGACCATGCGCCGGTCGACCAGCGCTGGTGCCTGATCCACGCGACCCATCTCGACGGGCGGGAGATTGCAGGCATCGCGGCCAGCGGTGCCGTGGCAGGCTTGTGTCCCATCACCGAGGCCAATCTCGGTGACGGCATTTTTGAAGGGGTCGCTTACGGCGCGGCAGGAGGACGGTTCGGTGTCGGATCGGATTCCAACATCGAGATTTCCGCGCCCGGGGAGCTCAAGCAGTTCGAATACAGCCAGCGCCTCCAGCATCGTGCCCGCAACGTTCTGGCGGAGCGGGAGGGCCGGTCGACCGGACGCAGCCTCTACGAGGGAGCGCTTAGGGGCGGTGCGCAGGCGCTGCGCCGGCGCGTCGGCGCGATCGCAGCCGGGCATCGCGCCGACCTTGTGATCCTCGATCAGACCCACCCGGATCTTGCTGCGGTGTCGGAGGATCGCTGGATTGATTCTTACGTCTTCGTCGCCGGGAAGGCGGCCGTCGATACGGTGATGGTCGGCGGCCGGTCCCTGGTGGTGAAGGGTCGCCACATCGCCCACGACGCCATTACGGCCCGTTATGCGCGCACCATGACCCGCATCGTGGCTTGAGGGAATGTCGCCAGGCATGAAACATCTCTACCAGCGCATCCGCGACGATATCGAAGCCAAGATCATGTCCGGGGAGTGGCCCCCGGGGCACCGGGTTCCCTTCGAGCACGAACTCATGGCGAAATACGGCTGCTCGCGCATGACCGTGAACAAGGTGCTGTCGACGCTTGCCGTCAACGGACTCATCACGCGGCGGCGCAGGGCCGGTTCCGTGGTCGCGGAGCCGAGCACCCGGCAGGCCGTTCTGGAGATCCAGGATTTCGCCCGCGAGGCGGCGCGCACCGGCACCGTCTATCGGTTCAGGATCCTGAGCCGATCCATCGAGCCCATCGATGCCGCCGCCGCGCAGCGGACAGGGTTGCCGCCCGGAACAGAGATGCTCTGCGTCTCGACCCTTCACATCATGGACGACGTCCCCCAGGCCTTCGAGCAGCGCCTGATCAATCTCGCCACCGTGCCGGAAGCGGACAAGGAAGCCTTCCGGGATGATCCGCCCGGCACGTGGCTTCTGAGGCGCGTTCCGTGGACGGATGCGGAGCATATCGTTCGTGCCGTCAATGCCGACGCCTCAATGGCCAAGCGGCTCCAGACACAGACGGGAGCGGCCTGTCTCGTCCTCGAACGACGGACCTGGCAAGCAGGAGCCTTCGTCACCGAGGCACGGATCACCTATCCGGGCGAAAGACATCACCTGGTCGGGCACTTCTCCCCATCGTTCAAGGGAGGTACGGTCGGTCAGGCCGTACCGTGATCGGAACCCTGCGAGCCGGCCCGCAGCGTCCTAGCGGCGATCGATGATCGTATACTCGGCGTCGATCACCTCGACGTCGGGACGCTGCTGCCGGCGCGCCTGGCGCACGCGGCGCCGAAGGTAGAAATACGAAGCGACCCCGCCCACCAGCATCAGGGGGAGCACGACGAGAAAGCCGACCAGCACCAGAGCCAGCAGGATCGCTCCTGCTGCCGCCATGATGGCCAATCTGACGAGGGTCGCCAGGAACCGGCCTGAATGAGGGCGGGTGGTTGTTGTTCTGTGGCCGATAAAGTCCATGGCGGGTTCCTCGGTTGCTGTCGTCCCCGGCCGCGAGGGCGCGGGAAGGTGTCCGACATCGCGAGCGGCAACCCACCCGCCAGAGGGGCCCGGACCCCATATCAGCTAACCTGGGCATTCAGCCGCCGAAACGCAAGAGGCCATCCCGGCCGGACCTCGAGTCCCTCCGGCGATCTTCCGATCGGCAAAGACGATCCGGAACGTTCGCGCGGATCGACGGTTACCGGATCATCGCTCGAAACCGCAGGAGACGGGGCATGGCCGAGAAGGACCTCAAGGCACTCTTTTTGCATCAGCTCAAGGACACCTATTTCGCCGAGCAGGCCATCCTCAAAGCCCTGCCGCAAATGGCGGAAGCGGCCCAGGCCGAGGAGCTGAAGGGGGCATTCGCCGTCCATGTGAAGGAAACGGAAGGCCAAGTGAAGCGCCTGGAGCAGGTGTTCCAGCTCCTCGGGGAGAAGCCCGCAGGCGTGGAGTGCAAAGCCATTCAGGGCATCATCGAGGAGGGCCGGGAGATTGCTCAGGCCTTCGGGGGCGGCGAGGCTCTGGACGCCGGGCTGATCGCGGCGGCCCAGGCCGTGGAGCACTACGAGATCACCCGCTACGGCACCCTGTTGGCATGGGCCAAGCAGCTCGGATTGACGGAAGCGGAAGGCCTCATCCAGGAGACCCTGGTGGAGGAAGAGAACACCGATCAGATCCTCTCCGAGCTGGCCGAGGACGCCATCAACCCGGCTGCCGCGACTTAGGAGCGGTGACTGAGCCGGCTCCTGGGCTGAAGGAAGAATGCAAACGACGCTGTCCCGCTCCTTCTTCGCCCGCGACGCCGTGTCGGTCGCCCGGGACCTGATCGGAGCCGTTCTGCTCGTCGACGGAGTCGGCGGACACATCGTCGAGACCGAGGCCTATACCGGCGACGACCCCGCGTCCCACAGCTTCCGCGGCCCGACCCTCCGGAACGCCGCCATGTTCGGTCCCGCGGGCCACGCCTACGTGTACCGGTCCTATGGGATCCACTGGTGCCTGAACTTCGTCTGCTCGCCGGGGAGCGCCGTTCTCGTCAGGGCTCTCCAACCGATAACGGGAATCGAGATCATGAAGGCGCGGCGGCGCGTTCATGATCTGCACCTTCTCTGCTCCGGTCCCGGCCGCCTGAGTCAGGCCCTGGGCGTGACGCACGCCCACAATGCCTTGCCGCTGGACCATGTCCCGTTTCAGCTTCTCGGCCGGGCGAGCCCGGTCGAGATCGTGGCGGGCCCACGGATCGGGATCACGCGCGCGACGGATGCGCCATGGCGCTTTGCTCTTGCGGGGTCCTGCTTCGTCAGCCGGAAGATGTGATTGTGGATGCGGGGAAGACCGCCTGCCGCATCGCAGCCGGGGCGCAAAGGAAGGCCAGCCCATGAGGCCAATCCCGAAAGAAGCGCCTCTTTGTCGCCTTACTGCCATGCTTCGAAAGGGTGGGGCGGAGCTTAATCGGAGAGGGCAGCGTGTTCGAGGATCACGGGAGCACACGGATCGACCTGGCCTGCCCCGAGTGCCGGAAGATGTTCAAGGTCCGGCTGCGGAAGCTTCAGTTCGGGGCCGATCTGACCTGCCGTCTGTGCCGGCACGAGTTCTCGGCCAAGGACGTCTCCAATCGGCCCGATGTCCAGGAGGCCCTGGCCCGCATGCACGAGATCGTTGCCCAGCGCGTGCGCTCCGTGAAGACCGGGGCGATCCCGGACGGGACCCGAGGTCGTACCGGCGACAGGCAAGGCGGTCCTATAACCCGCGCGACGGCGCCTGAGGCATCCGAGAAGGATTTGACCGGAGAAGCGCTTATCCTCCAGCGGATAGCGCGGCGGATCGGAAGCCCTTGAGGCGTTCTCAAGGAGGCACGGGTGCGGCTCCCTGTGCGCTCCGCTGGTTGCGGACCTGAAGGACATCCCCGGACGCTGCTGTCATGCTGCGGCCGAAAAGGTTCTCGGTACGCCGCGATCTATGCTAGTTTCCTTGCTGAGCAAGGCGTTTGCAGTCGAGGCGCGCCGTGATTGACGTCGCACGATGGCTGGCGGAACAGGGACTTGGACAATACGCCGAGGTGTTCGCCGCGAATGCCGTCGAGGGCGAGATTCTGTGCAGTCTCACCGAAGCCGATCTGAAGGAGTTGGGTATTTCGGCGCTGGGGCACCGCAAGAGGCTGCTCCATTCGATCGCCGCGCTTCGAACGCAGCTGGAAGCCACGGCATCCCAGCGTTACCATGAATTGCAGAAAGCAACCCCCGGAATCGCCGAGCGACGGCAACTGACCGTTCTTTTCTGTGATTTGGTCGGATCGACCGCACTGTCCGGACGACTCGATCCTGAGGATCTGCGCGAGGTCATCGGCGCTTATCAGGATGCCTGCGTCAAGGTGGCCGCCCGGTTCGATGCTTACGTCGCCAAATTCCTGGGGGATGGCGTGCTGATCTATTTCGGTTGGCCGCAGGCTCATGAGGACGACGCCGAGCGGGCGGTGTCGGCAGGGCTCGCGCTGATCGAAGCGATTTCCCGATTGAGGTCTGCTGACAATACGCGCCTGCAGGCACGCATCGGCATCGCAACCGGGCCGGTCGTCATCGGAGACCTGGCCGGGCGGGAAGCGGCTGACACGGTGATCGGAGAGACGCCCAATCTCGCGGCGAGACTCCAGACCCTTGCCAAACCAGGCGCGGTTCTCATCAGCCCGACAACGCGCCGCCTCGTCAGCGGATTGTTCGAACTCGAAGATTTGGGCCCGCAGCGCCTCAAAGGCTTCGCGAACGCGCAGACCGTGTGGCGCGTCAAACGCGAGATCCGGCTGCCGCACCGTTTCGAAGCCAAGCATCCGGTCGGCTATACGCGCTTGGTCGGGCGCGAGGAGGAGATCTCGCTGTTCTTGCATCGATGGCAGCAGGTCAAAGGCGGCGAGGGTCAGATCGTCGTTCTGTCGGGCCCACCGGGCATCGGCAAGTCGCGGCTCGTGAGTGAACTGCGCGAGCGCCTGAGAGGGGAGGCCTATGTTGCGCCTCTCTTGCAGGGCTCGCCCTTTCACACGTCCACCCCCCTGCATCCTGTCATTCACTATCTCGCTCATGCTGCCGGCCTGGAGCGTGACGATACGCCCATGGTGAAGTTCGACAAGCTGCAGAAACTGCTCGCCCCCAATACGCAGCAGCCCGATGTGGTGATCCCGCTGATGGCGGCCCTGCTTGGTATCTCGGCGGAATCCCGCAGCACGCTTGCCGACCTGACGCCGCAGCACCAGAAGCAGCTGACCCTCGAGGCAGCGGTCGAACAGCTGGAAGGGCTGGCCGCCGCGCAACCCGTGCTCTTCATCTGCGAAGACGTGCAGTGGTTCGATCCTACGACGCTCGAGCTGTTGGGACTTGTGGTCCAGCGCATCGAGCCCTTGAGGATGATGCTGTTGATCACCGCCCGACCGGATTTCCCTCTTCCCTGGGCGGGCCATGGGCGTATCACCGCGCTGTCCCTCAACGGGCTCGGACGGGAGCAGGGCGCCGCCGTCGCCGAGCAGATCGCGGATGGAAAAGTGCTTCCTGGAGAGTTGCTCGAGGAAATCCTGGAACGGACCGACGGCATACCGCTCTTCATCGAAGAGCTGACCAAGCAGGTCATCGAATCCGGAATCCTCGTCGATGCGGGATCCAGCTACACGTTGACCGGACCTCTTCTCCCGCTCGCCATTCCGGCCACGCTGCACGACTCCCTTCTCTCACGCTTGGATCGTCTTGGACGAGCAAAGGAAATTGCGCAGGTCGGAGCTGCCATAGGCCGCGATTTTTCCTACGCGATGCTGACAGCGGTCGCCGGCCGTCCGGAAAAGGAGCTGCGGGAGATGCTCGAACAGCTCGTCTCGTCCGGGTTGGTGAAGTCGGGCGGGCTGCCGCCTGCGGCGGTCTACAGCTTCAAGCATGCGCTGGTGCGCGATGCTGCCTACGAGAGTCTGTTGAAGAGCAGACGGCGCCAGATCCACGCTACTATCGCAAGAGCCCTTGAGGAGCGTTGGCCGGAAGCCAAGGACGCCCAGCCGGAGCTTCTGGCGCATCACTATGCCGGAGCCGGGCAGGCGCAGCAGGCTGCCGATTCCTGGCGGAGAGCAGCCGAGAGGGCACTCCAGCGCTTTGCCAACAGCGAGGCGATCGCCCATTGCGACAAGGCCGTGATGCAGATTCGTGCTCTGCCCCCATCCCGCGAGCAGATGCGAGCGGAACTCGAGGTGCAACTCGCCAAAGGCGTCGCGGTCCGCGCCGCCAGAGGCTACAGCGTGCCCGATTCCGAGCAGGTGTTTCTCCGAGCATGCGAGCTCTCGGAGCAGCTCGGGGATCGCGTCAGCCTCGTGCACGCACTCCGTGGTCTGTTCGGCGCGTACTACGTGGCTGCCAGGTGGTCGGACGCCGCCCGGGTGGCCCACCGCATCTGTGCCGCTACGGACGGTCTCGACGATCGCGTGATGCTGTGCATCCGTTGGATGATCGATGGCGCGACGCGGCTCTTCCGAGGCGAGCCGACGGGGGCGGTCGAATGCCTGAGGGAGGCTCTCCGGTGCTACCACGACGACGATCGCGATCAGCATATCCGGCTGACAGGACACGAGATGTCTTCCCTGATCCGCTTCCACCTCGCCATCGCCGAATGGCTGACCGGACAGCCGGAAGGAGCCTTGCGAACCGCCGATGAGGCAGTGGCGATTGCCCGCAATGCGATGCAGCCATTCTCCCTCGTCCAGGCTCTCGGCAACGGTGCACTGCTCCGGATCCTCGCCAGGGATTGGGATAGAGCGGAAGCTCTTGCCAAGGAGACGCTCGAGATCAGCATGCAGCACCGGATTCCGGATTACGTTCTGTTCGGGAATCTGCTGGTGGGCGTGTCGGCTGCCATGAAGGGCGACATTGCGCATGGAGTGGCCCTCGCGCGCGAGAGCATGGCCGGGCTGAACCGGGCCGGGTGGCAATGCTTCATTCCGATTCTGCTTGTTCATCTCGCCGTGGCGCAAGAGACGGGCGGAGAAGGAGAAGCAGCCCATGAAGCGGCCGGTGAGGCCCTGTCGATGATACGGGCGACCGGCGAGGCGGTCTGGGAGGCGGAGGCCCTGCGGGTCGAAGCCCTTGGAAAGCTGGCGAGCGGTGGCGGTGAGGCCGAGGCCGAGGCCATCCTGCAGGCCGCGGTCGATATTGCGCGACAGCAAGGGGCAAAGGCTTTCGAACTGCGCTCGGCTGTTTCTCTGTCCCGGCTGTGGGCAAAGCAGGGCAAAAGGCGCGAGGGCCACGCACTGCTTGGCCCCATCTATGCAGGTTTTACCGAGGGCTGGGGCACAACGGAGCTTCCTGAAGCGCGAAATCTCCTCGACGAGCTTCGTTAGGACGTTTCCATGAAGCATGGAGCGCTCAGCATGACGTGGATGCGCCGGTTCGTCTCCGAAGGTGCAATCCTCATGCCACGTCGGATCCTCGTGCCTTCATGCGACTGCCCCGAAATTCCCATGGGCGCCGGTCTGTTCAGAGAGCACTTCAGCTAGTCACTGTGCCACCGCGACGGTACACTTCCTCCTGGCGTTTCACGGAGGGTGCCATGGCAACCGAGCTGCGTGAATTTCTGGCCGATCTTGCGACCGATCCGAAAAGCCTTGCCGGATTCATCGTCGATGCGGATGCCGCCATGGAACAGGCGGAACTCGCCGATGAGGATCGTGCGCTTCTGCGGAGCGGCGATCTCGCAGCCATACAGGCACGCCTCGCGGGCGTGGATGCCGGTAGCGCCGCTACGCCACAAATCGTCGTGGTGGCCGGGCTGGAGCAGCTCCGGAGGATGTACGCCGACCATATGCATGCGATGCCTCCACCCGGAGCCGAGGCCTCGCAGATTGGCGGACGGCCGCAGATGCCCGCTGGCGCGGTGGCACCCCAGATAGCCCCATGGCAGCGGATGCCGGTCGGGGCCGTCGCACCGCAGGTCATCCCCTGGCAACAAATGCCTGCGGGAGCCGTGATGCCCCAGGTCCCGCCGGGGCAGCAACTGCCAGCCGGAGCCGTGGCGCCCCAGGTTGTGCCTGGGCAGCAGATGCCCGCAGGCGCCGTGGCACCGCAGGTCGCCCCATGGCAACAGATGCCGGCGGGAGCCGTAGCCCCGCAGGTCGCCCCATGGCAACAGATGCCGGCGGGAGCCGTAGCCCCGCAGGTGGCGCTCTGGCAGCAGGCGCCGCCGGGCGCTTTCGCTCCCCAGATCGGCCCGTGGCTTCAGCCACCGCCGGGAGCGGTTGCGCCGCAGATCTCGTATGTGCTGGTCCCGATGCCGATCTGGTGGCGATAGGCGGGGCCGATCCTGATCGGAAACTCATGCCTGTCCGGGCACGCTGCCCGCATGAAGGAAGGGGGCTGCTGTGTACGACGATCATCTCCTCGTGGTTGGAACGGGAATCCGGACAACCGGCCAGTTGACGGTCGAAACGGTCGCCTGCATGCAATGTGCCGCTCGGATCTTCTACATCGTCGCCGATCCCGTGGCCGAGGAGGTGATCCGACGCTTCTGCCCCGATGGAGCCGAATCCCTCTACGGTCTCTACGGAGAGGGCAAGCCGCGCATGCAGACCTATCAGGAGATGGTCGACCGCATTCTCACGAGCGTGCGGACGGGTGAGCGGACCGTCGCGGCCTTCTATGGTCACCCGGGGGTTTTCGCCTACGCGTCCCACGAGTCGATCCGGCGCGCGCGAGCGGAAGGCTACCGGGCCAGGATGCTGCCTGGCATATCGGCCGAGGACTGCCTTTTCGCGGATCTCGGCATCGATCCCTCGTCCAATGGCTGCCAGTCCTATGAGGCCACGGACTTCCTTCTCAATGCGCGCTCCATCGACAACTCGTCTCAGCTGATCCTCTGGCAGGCAGGCCTGATCGGCGACCTGACCTTTCGCCGCTATGCCTATGACACCTCGGCGATGCCGCTCCTGCTCGAGAAGCTGCTGCTCTCCTATCCGCGGACGCACCCGGTCTATCTCTACGAGGCGCCCTCGGCTCCGGGATGCGAGCCGGTGATCCGCCCGATCGTCCTGGAGCAGCTTCTCACGTCGGGCATCACGGCGACCACCACCCTCTATCTTCCGCCCGCACGGGCGACAGTGCCGGATCCCACCTATCTCAGCCGGATCCGATTGCAGCAAGGGTGATAGGGGCCCGCAAGCACGTCTCCGGGCTCCTGTCGCTCGGGTGCGCTCCCAATCCGAGACACTCCTGCCAGCTTGTTCCCGCATAGGAGAGAAAAGCCGTCGCCGGCGCTCTTCTCGATTGCGCATGGGGCATGGTAGCATGAGCCTTCAGGAATTGCGGAAGGTCATGTCTGAACCCAAGCCCCTCAGCCTTCATGTACCCGAACCGGCCGTTCGCCCGGGCGGGAGTCCCGACTTCTCGAATGTGAAGATTCCCCGGGCAGGGGCGGTTCCCCGCCCGGACGTGGACGTGGATCCGGAAGCGATCCGCGAGCTTGCCTTTTCCATCATTCGCGTCCTCAATCGGAACGGAGAGGCGGTCGGGCCCTGGGCCGGCCTGCTAAGCGACGAGGAGCTCATCGAGGGCATGCGTCACATGATGACGCTGCGCACCTTCGATGCGCGAATGCTGATCGCCCAGCGCCAGGGCAAGACGTCCTTCTACATGCAGCATCTGGGCGAGGAGGCCATCAGCTGCGCCTTCCGCAAGGCGCTCGCGCCGGGCGACATGAACTTTCCGACCTACCGGCAGGCCGGACTGCTGATCGCAGGCGGCTATTCCATGGTCGACATGATGTGCCAGGTCTATTCGAATTCGCGCGATCCGGTGAAGGGGCGTCAGCTTCCGGTCATGTACTCGTCCAAGGAGCATGGCTTCTTTACGATCTCGGGCAATCTCGCCACGCAATTCGTGCAGGCTGTCGGCTGGGCCATGGCCTCGGCGATCTGCAACGACACGAAGATCGCGGCTGCCTGGATCGGGGACGGATCGACGGCGGAATCCGATTTCCACGCGGCCCTGGTCTTCGCCTCCACCTACAAGGCACCGGTGGTTCTCAACATCGTCAACAACCAATGGGCGATCTCCACCTTCCAGGGCATCGCGCGGGGAGGTTCGGGCACCTTCGCGGCTCGCGGCCTCGGCTTCGGCATTCCGTCGCTGCGGGTGGACGGCAACGATTATCTCGCCGTCCACGCGGTTGCGAAATGGGCCATCGAGCGCGCCCGCCGCAATCTCGGGCCCACCCTGATCGAATACGTGACGTACCGGGCCGGAGCCCATTCGACCTCCGACGATCCATCGGCGTACCGCCCGAAGACGGAATCCGACGCCTGGCCCCTCGGAGACCCGATCATCCGGCTCAAGAACCACCTGACCGTGAAGGGCGTCTGGTCGGAGGAGCGGCACAAGCAGGCGGAGGCCGAGATCCTCGACACCGTGATCACCGCCCAGAAGGAGGCCGAGAGCTACGGCACCCTCCACGCGGGCGGGAAACCCTCCGCACGCGACATGTTCGAGGGCGTCTATGCCGAGATGCCGCCGCATCTTCGCCGGCAGCGTCAGCAGGCCGGAGTCTAGGCCATGGCGCGCATGACGATGATCGAGGCCATTCGCGACGCCATGGACGTGATGATGGCCCGCGACGAGAAGGTGGTCGTCTTCGGCGAGGACGTCGGGTACTTCGGCGGCGTTTTCCGCTGCACGGCAGGGCTCCAGCAGAAATACGGCAAGACGCGCTGCTTCGATACGCCGATCAACGAGTCCGGCATCGTCGGGACCGCCATCGGCATGGCGACCTACGGCCTGCGGCCCTGCGTCGAGATTCAGTTCGCCGATTATATGTATCCGGCCTATGACCAGATCGTGTCCGAGGCCGCTCGCCTGCGCTACCGCTCGAATGGTGAGTTCACCTGTCCTCTCGTGATCCGCATGCCGACCGGCGGCGGCATCTTCGGTGGTCAGACCCATAGCCAGAGTCCCGAAGCGCTGTTCACCCATGTGGCGGGACTGAAAACGGTGGTGCCGTCGAACCCTTATGACGCCAAGGGCCTCCTGATCGCTGCGATCGAGGATCCTGATCCCGTCATCTTCCTGGAACCGAAGCGGCTCTACAACGGACCCTTCGACGGTCACCACGACCGGCCCGTCACACCCTGGTCCAAGCATGAGCTGGCCGATGTGCCGAGCGGTCATTTCGTGCTGCCCCTCGGGAAAGCCTCGATCGTTCGCGCAGGATCGGCCGTAACCGTGCTGACTTACGGAACGATGGTCTATGTCGCGCAGGCGGCCGCCGCCGAGACGGGCATCGATGCGGAGATCATCGATCTGCGCACGTTGATCCCCCTCGACCTGGACACGATCGCCGCCTCGGTGAGGAAAACCGGCCGCTGCGTCGTCGTCCATGAGGCGACCCTCACGTCAGGGTTCGGCGCCGAGCTGGCGACGCTCGTCCAGGAGACATGCTTCTTTCATCTGGAGGCTCCGATCACGAGAGTGACCGGATGGGACACGCCTTACCCGCATGCGCAGGAATGGGACTACTTCCCGGGGCCGGCGCGCGTCGGCCGTGCGCTCGTCGAGACCGTGGAGGCGTGAGATGGGCGAGCATCTGATCAAGATGCCCGATGTGGGCGAAGGCATCGCCGAGGCCGAACTCGTCGAGTGGCATGTGAAGGTCGGCGACATCGTTCGCGAGGATACGGTGCTCGCGGCCGTGATGACCGACAAGGCGACCGTCGAGATTCCATCGCCCGTCGAAGGCGAGGTCGAATGGCTGGGCGCCGAGATCGGCGATGTGGTGGCTATCGGTTCGCCGTTGATCCGCCTGAAGGTAGCCGGCGGCGACAGCGTCTCCTCAGAGGCTGACGCGAAAGCGCAACTGGCGGAGCTGCCCGGGCGAAAAGGCCCGATCGAGGCTCAGGCGGACGGCGCGGTCAGGACATCGGACGCGATCGTCGAGAAGCAGGCGAAGAGCGCTTCGCCACCCCCGCCCGCCGAATCCCCGCCGGGTCCTGCCGTGAGAATGCACCGGCCCCTGGCTCCCCGGACCGAGGGCGAAAAGCCGATCGCCCCGCCGGCCGTTCGGCTCAGGGCCCGGGAGGCCGGAATCGATCTGCGCCAGGTTCCGGGCACCGGCCCCGCCGGCCGGATCACGCACGAGGATCTGGACGCGTTCCTCACCCATGGACGGCAGGTCGCGAAGGCGCCGGGGCTCGTTCAGGATACTTCGGTTCAGCACGTCAAGGTGATTGGGCTGCGCCGCAAGATCGCCGAGAAGATGGCCCTTGCGAAATCGCGCATTCCGCACATCACTTATGTCGAGGAAGTCGACGTGACGGCTCTCGAGGATCTGCGGGCGGCGCTCAACGCCAACAAGCAGGCCGACCGGCCGAAGCTCACGCTCCTGCCGTTCCTCATGCGCGCCATGGTGAAGGCCATTGCCGAACAGCCGCATCTGAACGCGATCTACGACGATGAAGCCGGCGTGGTTCATCAGCACGGCGGAGTCCATATCGGCATTGCGACGCAGACCGGATCGGGTCTCATGGTGCCGGTCGTCAGACACGCGGAAGCCCGTGACCTCTGGGGCTGCGCCGCGGAGCTGAATCGTCTCGCCGAGGCCGCAAAGGCCGGCCTCGCCACGCGGGAGGAACTGAGCGGCTCGACCATCACCATCACGTCCCTGGGTTCGATGGGCGGCATCGTCACGACGCCGGTGATCAACCATCCGGAGGTCGCCATCATCGGCGTCAACAAGATCATGATGCGTCCGGTCTGGGATGGTTCGGGCTTCATCCCCCGCAAGATGATGAACCTGTCGTCCAGCTTCGATCACCGCATCGTCGACGGCTGGGACGCGGCGGTTTTCGTGCAGCGCATCAAGACGCTGCTAGAGACGCCCGCGATGATTTTCGTGGAGGCCTGACACCGATGAGGGACATTTCCTGCAAGCTCCTCGTCATCGGAGCCGGGCCGGGCGGGTATGTCTGCGCCATCCGGGCCGGACAGCTCGGAATCGACACGGTCATCGTCGAGGCGCGGAAAACCGGCGGAACCTGCCTCAATGTCGGCTGCATTCCATCGAAGGCGCTCATTCACGCGGCGGAGGAATACGACAGGATCGCCGATCTCGCCTCCGGTCGGAACACGCTGGGCATCAGGACAACGAAGCCCGAGATCGATCTCTCTCGGACCGTCGCCTGGAAGGACGCCATCGTGGGCCGCCTCAACAATGGGGTTTCGGGCCTGCTCAAGCGGGCCAAGGTCAAGATGGTTCAGGGGCAGGCGCGCTTCCGGGACGGCAAGACCGTGGAGGTGGAAACCGAAACGGGCCGTCAGGTCATCCGGGCCGAGACGGTCGTGATCGCCACGGGATCGGCTCCGGTCGAGCTTCCGAGCCTGCCCTTCGGGGATGCCGTCATCTCCTCCACCGAAGCCTTGGCGCTGACCGAGCTTCCCGAAAGGCTCGTCGTCGTCGGAGGCGGCTATATCGGCCTGGAACTGGGCACGGCCTTCGCCAAGCTTGGTGCGAAGGTCACGGTCGTGGAGGCTCAGGCCCGCATCCTGCCGCAATACGACGCGGAGCTGACCCGGCCGGTGTCGAGGAGATTGCAGGCTCTCGGCATCGACGTGATGACAGGCGCAAAAGCCAAAGGGCTGGCCAAGGCCGGCGGCACGCTGCTGGTCGAGGCGGAGAGCGGATCCGAGGTGTCGCTCGCCGCCGACAGGATCCTGGTGACGGTCGGACGCAAGCCGGTCACGCAGGGCTGGGGCATGGAGGAGCTGGTGCTGGATAGGGATGGCCCCTTCATCCGCATCGACGAGACATGTCAGACTTCGATGCGGGGCCTCTATGCCATCGGCGACGTGACCGGTGAGCCGATGCTGGCTCATCGCGCCATGGCGCAGGGCGAGATGGTGGCCGAGATCGTTGCCGGACATCGACGCGTCTGGGACAAGCGGGCCATTCCGGCCGTCTGCTTCACCGATCCGGAGATCGTTGCCGTCGGCCTGGGCCCGGAGGAGGCCAGGCGGGCTGTCAGCGATGTCCGGATCGGCCACTTCCCCTTCTCGGCCAACGGACGCGCCATGACGAAGGTTGGGGAAGAAGGGTTCGTGCGCGTCGTCGCGCGGGCGGACAACCACCTGGTGCTCGGCATCCAGGCCGTCGGGCACGGCGTGTCCGAGCTCTCCGCGGCCTTCGGCCTTGCCCTGGAAATGGGCGCGCGCCTGGAGGATATCGCCGGGACGATCCATGCGCACCCGACCCAGGGCGAAGCGTTTCAGGAGGCGTCGCTCGGCGCGCTCGGCCACGCTCTTCACGCGTAGAGCGAGAGGCACGGCATTCCCGAAGGTGAACTTTCCCATTCTCGGCGGCTCGTCCTCTGCGCGGCCTGCACGGCTGGGCGGATGCCGGATGCACTTGTGCGGACCGGCTCATCTGGTGGAAAAGGCACATGGCAGCGTGCGGGTGACAGGAGTACACGAGACGTGCAGGACTACATCAGGAAAATCTTGGCGGCCCGGGTCTACGACGTGGCGATCGAGAGCCCGCTCGACCCGATGCCGCGCCTGTCCCAACGGTTGGGAGGGCCTGTCCGGCTCAAGCGCGAGGATCTCCAGCCGGTCTTCTCGTTCAAGCTGCGCGGCGCCTACAACAAGATGGCGGGACTGCCGCGGGAGGCGCTCGAGCGGGGCGTGATCTGCGCCTCTGCGGGCAACCACGCCCAAGGCGTCGCCCTGGCGGCACGCAGGCTCGGCGCCAAGGCGACCATCGTGATGCCGCGCACCACACCCGCCATCAAGACCCAGGCGGTCAGGGGGCAGGGCGGCCGGGTGGTGCTCCATGGCGAGAGCTTCGACGAGGCTTACACCCATGCGCGTCAGCTCGAGGCGGAGAAGGGACTTATCTTCATCCACCCCTATGACGATCCCGATGTGATCGCCGGACAGGGCACCGTCGGCATGGAGATCCTGCGTCAGCACCCCGATCCGCTCGAGGCGGTGTTCGTGCCGATCGGAGGAGGGGGCCTGGCCGCCGGGGTGGCGGTCTACACCAAGTTCCTCCGCCCCGAGGTGAAGATGATCGGTGTCGAACCGGAAGATGCCGCCAGCATGGCGGCGGCCCTTTCAGCAGGCGACCGGGTCATCCTGAACCAGGTCGGTCTCTTCGCCGATGGCGTCGCCGTGCGGCAGGCAGGGGAGGAGACGTTCCGCCTCTGCCGTGAGCTGCTCGACGAGGTGATCACCGTCAGCACCGACGAGATCTGTGCGGCGGTCAAAGACATCTTCGAGGATACCCGCGCCATCGCAGAGCCGTCCGGGGCCGTCAGCCTGGCCGGATTGAAGAAGTATGTGGAGCGGGAAGGAGCACGCTCGCGCGGTCTCGTCGCCATCAACAGCGGCGCCAACATGAACTTCGACCGCCTCCGCCATATCGCCGAACGGGCCGAGATCGGCGAGCACCGCGAGGCTCTGCTGGCGGTGACCATCCCCGAACAGCCCGGCAGCTACCGCCGGTTCATCGAGCTCTTGGGGAGGCGCTCGATCACCGAGTTCAACTACCGCTACTCGGATCCGCAGGATGCCCAGATCTTCGTCGGCGTTCAGCTCGTCGAGGGCGACCAGGAGAAGCGCCAGATCATCGCGATGCTGCGGGAGCAGGGCTATCCCGTGCTCGACATGAGCGACAACGAGATGGCCAAACTCCACGTGCGCTACATGGTGGGCGGGAGGACGCCCGGTCTCGAGGACGAGCTGATCTTCCGCTTCCAGTTCCCGGAGCGGCCCGGAGCGCTTCTCAAGTTCCTGAACGGGTTGTCCGGTCGCTGGAATATCTCGCTGTTCCATTATCGCAACCACGGCGCCGATTACGGGCGGGTGCTCGCGGGCATCCAGGTTCCGCTCAAGGAACGGCCGCAGCTCAAGCGCAGCCTGGATGAGCTCGCCTATCCTTACTGGGACGAGAGCAGCAATCCCGCCTATCGGCACTTCCTGGGCGGCAGCAGACTTTCGTAAGATCGCCGGGACGGGCCTGTCGTCCTCGTGCTTCCGAGAGGGACGATATCGTAGCCGTGCGCGCGGATCCGGCCTGCGGAAACGATCCCGATCGGAATTCCGCGGGGGTGTGGTCCCGGTCTGCTCGGGCTTTCCGGCACCGGCGGAGTTCGCCGAATCCCGGGCCTGCTGCTATGGTTTCAGGATCGGCGCACCTTTGATGAGGACCGCTCTATGACCCGTCTCGTCTCCTCCCCCTGGCGACGCGTTCTCGGTGTAGGCCTGTTGGCCCTGGTTCCCGTTCTGACGTCGGGTGCTCAGGCCCAGACCGCTGCTCCGGCTCCCGAAGCCTCGACCGGGCGCATCGCCAAGCAGGCCGGTACATCCACCCGCGACATGGTCGCGGCGGCCAACCCGCTGGCCGCGCAGGCGGGACGGGAGATTCTCGCCGCCGGCGGAAGCGCGGTCGATGCCGCGGTCGCGGTGCAGCTCGTGCTCAACCTCGTCGAGCCGCAGAGTTCGGGCATCGGCGGCGGCGCATTCCTGCTCCACTGGGACAAAACGAGCCTCGTGACCCTGGATGGGCGCGAGACGGCCCCCGCTGCGGCAACGCCTGAGCGGTTTCTGGGGCCTGACGGCAAGCCCATGAAATTCTACGATGCCGTCGTCGGCGGACGGTCCGTTGGCATCCCCGGAACGCTTCGCCTGCTGGAAACGGCGCACAGGCGCTGGGGCAAGCTGCCGTGGTCCCAGGTGATCGCGCCGGCCCTGCGCGTCGCGGAGGAGGGCTTTCCGATTTCGCCGCGTCTCAACGGCCTTCTCGGCATGGAGAAGTTCCTCCCGAGCGACCCGATCGCCCGCGCTCACTTCTACCGGGAGGACGGCACTCCGAAGCCCGTCGGCACGGTCCTGAAGAACCCGGCCTTCGCGAAAACGCTTCGGGACATCGCGGAGAAAGGAGCGGACGTCTTCTATACCGGCGAGATCGCGGCCGACATTGTCGCGACGGTGACGCGCCACGCCACCAATCCCGGCGATATGACCCTGGACGATCTCAAGGCCTACAGGATCGAGGAGAGAGCGCCGGTCTGCGGCTCCTACCGCACCTACCGCATCTGCGGCATGGGTCCGCCGAGCTCCGGCGCCGTGGCCGTCCAGCAGATGATGAGCGTGCTCGAAACTCAGGATATGGCAGCGATGAAGCCGGGTCCCGACGCGGTGCATTGGGTGGCTGAGGCCGGCCGCCTCGCCTTCGCGGATCGCGCTCTCTTTCTTGGAGACCCGGCCTTCGTGAGTGTCCCGGTCCGCGGCCTTGTCGATCCGGGCTACCTCAAGAGCCGCGCCGCTCTGGTGAGCCCTGACCGCTCCATGGGCCGGGCCAAGGCCGGCGACCCGCCGTTCCAGAAGACCGAGTTCCGCTTCGCCCCGTCCGACGGCATCGAGTTCGGCACGAGCCACATCTCGGTGGTCGACCGCGAGGGCAATGCCGTGTCGATGACCACCACGATCGAGGATGGATTCGGTGCCCGCATCATGACCAGGAGCGGTTTTCTCCTGAACAACGAGCTCACGGATTTCAACTTCGCGCCGACCGAAGAGGGCAAGCCGGTGGCGAACCGGGTCGAAGCCGGCAAGCGGCCGCGCAGTTCCATGGCGCCGACGATCGTGCTGGACGCCAACAACAATCTCTACGCGGTTTTGGGATCGCCCGGCGGGAGCCAGATCATTACTTATGTGGCCAAGACCCTGGTCGGCCTCCTGGACTGGAAGCTCGACCCGCAGGCGGCGGTCGATCTGCCGAATTTCGGCAGCCGCAACGGCCCTACGGAAATCGAGGCCGGCACGGAGGCTGAAGCCTGGAAAGCGGCTCTCGAGGCCAAGGGGCACGAGGTCAGGGCGATTGAGATGAACTCCGGCATTCAGGCGATCGTAGTGGGTCCCAATGGCCTCACCGGCGGTGCCGACAGCCGCCGCGAGGGCGTGGCCATCGGCAACTGACGGCCCGCCCCTTCCGGGAGCCTTCGCCGCGATTGAATGGGCTGGGAGGCGAGGGCCGGCGGGATCAGACGATGCCGCCACCGCCGGCGGACACGGCAGGGCGCTCCTGGCCGACCGCCTTGCGATAGCCGCTCGCGCGATAGGCCGCGACCGGATCGATGGCACCGCCTGCGTTCAGGCGAGCCACGGCGAGGATCGGCTCCACATCCGTGCGGAAGGCACTCTTGAGCGTTTCCGACGCCATCAGGGCATCGTTGGATTCCTGGTATTCTTCGAGAGCCTTCCGATCGACGATCAGCGCCTGGGCATAGGCCCGGCGGATCTCGTTGGCGCTGCGGATCAGGCTTTCGATCGGATCGGTCACGTTGTGCGACTGGTCGATCATATGGGCGGGGTGAAAATCGTCCGCCCTGCGGTGCTCGGCATCCACCAGTTCGTTGAACACGAGGAACAGGCGGTAGGGATCGATGGAACCCGCATCGAGATCGTCGTCGCCGTACTTCGAGTCGTTGAAGTGAAAGCCGCCGAGCTTCCGGAACTGGATCAGGCGGGCCACGATCATCTCGATGTTGACGTTCGGCGCATGATGACCGAGATCCACGAGACAATAGGCCTTCTCGCCGAGCTCCGTCGCAATGAGGTAGTTGGTTCCCCAATCCTGCACGACGGTGGAATAGAAGGCGGGCTCGTACATCTTGTGCTCGGAGAAGATGCGCCAGTCATCCGGAAGCTGCTTGTAGATCGCCTTCATGGCATCGAGATAGCGCTCGAAGCTACGGGTGAAGTTCGACTGACCCGGGAAGTTCGAGCCGTCGCCGATCCACACGGTGAGCGCCTTCGAGCCGATGGCCTCGCCGATCTCGATGCATTCGATGTTGTGTTCGATCGCCTGCCGACGGGTCGCCGGATCCGGATGGCTGAGCGAGCCGTATTTGTAGCTGTGCTCCTGGCCAGGCGCGTCGGAGAAGGTGTTCGAGTTCATGGCGTCGAAGCCGAGGCCCAACGCATCCGCGTGGGCCTTCAGGCGCCGCGGGTCATCCACCTTGTCCCAGGGGATATGGAGGGAGACGGTGGGCGTCGCCCGCGTGAGCTGGTGGATCACCGCGCAATCATCGAGCTTGTCGAAGATGTCGCGCGGCTCGCCTGGGCCGGGAAAGCGCGCGAAGCGCGTACCGCCCGTCCCCACGCCCCAGGAGGGAACGGCGACGAAGAATTGCGCCACCTTGTCGGTGATCGCGTCGATGCCGACGCCCTCCCGGGCGAGCTTCGCCCCGAGAGCCTCGTAGTCGGCCTTGAGAGCGGCCAGGCGCTTCTCGTTGTCGGCGGCGATGATGTCGGCGCGGATGATTTGTTCTGACATGGCTTCCTCCCTTGTCGCCTCTCAGCGCGTGAACGACATCGCGTTGCCGGCATCCACGTTGATGATGTTGCCGGTGGACTTCGCAGAGGCATCGGAGGCCAGGAAGTAGATCGCCTCCGCGATATCCTCGGGAAAGACGTTCAGCTTCAGCAGGGAGCGCTTGCGGTAATGCTCCTCCAGCTCGTCGACGGCGAGGTTGGAGGATGCCGCGCGCTGCTCGCGCCATTCGCCGGACCAGATCTTGGATCCGCGCAGCACCGCGTCCGGATTGACCGTGTTGACGCGAATGCCGGCCTCCGCACCCTCGAGCGCCAGGCAGCGGGCGAGGTGGATCTCGGCGGCCTTGGCGGTGCAATAGGCCGAGGCGTTGGGGGAGGAGGCGAGACCGTTCTTGGAGGCGACGAAGACGATATTGCCGCCGAGCTTCTGACGGCGGAACAGCCGGAACGCCTCGCGGGAGACCAGGAAGTAGCCGGTTGCGAGGATCTCGATGTTTTTGTTCCACATGGCGAGATCGGTCTCCTCGACGGGGGCCGAGGACGCGATGCCCGCATTCGACACGAGAATGTCGACGCCTCCGAACTCGACCGACGCTTCGATGAATGAGGAGAGGACGTCCGTTTCGCTCGTCACGTTGAGTTCCACACCGCGCACGGTATCCTTGCCGTAGCGTCGGCCGAAATCCTCGACCGTGTCGGCGAGCGAGGCCTGGTCGATATCGGCCAGAACCACGCAGGCGCCTTCCGCGATCAGCCGCTCGGCCGTGGCACGCCCGATGCCGCCTGCGCCGCCGGTGATGAAGGCGACGCGTCCCGCCAAGCTCTTCGGCTTCGGCATACGCTGGAGCTTCGCCTCTTCGAGCAGCCAATATTCAATATCGAACGCCTCTTGTTCGGGCAGGCCCTGATACTCGGACACGGAGGACGCGCCGCGCATCACGTTGATGGCATTGACGTAGAATTCGCTGGCGATGCGCGCAGTCGCCTTGTCGCGGGCGAAGGATACCATGCCCACGCCCGGGATCAGGAAGATCACCGGATTCGGATCGCGCATCTTCGGGCTGTTCGGGTGCTTGCACTGCTCATAATAACGCGTGTAGTCGGCGCGATAGGCTTCGAGCGCAGCGTCGAGACCGGCCACGACGGCATCGATATCCGGTGCCTTCGGATCGAAGTCGAGCACGAGTGGGCGGATCTTGGTGCGCAGGAAATGGTCCGGGCAGCTCGTGCCGAGCCGGGCGAGGGGCTTCAGGTTGGCGGAATTGACGAATTCGAGCACTGCGTCCTGATCGTCGAAGTGACCGAGCTTGCGTTCGGCTTGACCGATCCTGCCGCGGATTTCCGGCATGAGGCGTGCGGCGATCCTGCGGCGTTCATCCCGGGGAAGGCTGGTGGCGGCCGGGCCGCCGAAGGCCGGCTTGCCGGCCGTCTGCTGCGCAAACCACCGGATCGCCTGGTTGATGATGCGCAACGTCAGCTCGTAGCAATCCTTCGCGGTGTCGGCCCAGGTGAAGAGTCCGTGGCTTTCGAGCACGACGCCTTTCGCCGTCGGATTGGCCTTGGCGAAGGCCTCAAGATCGAGGCCCAGCTGGAAGCCTGGGCGGCGCCAGGGCAGCCACCCGATTTCATCGCCGAAGATCGTCCGCGTCAGCTCGCGCGAGTTCCTGGAAGCCGCGATCGCGATGATCGCATCGGGATGCACGTGGTCGACGTGCCGGTAGGGGAGGAAGCCGTGCAGGGGGGTGTCGATGGAGGCTGCGCGCGGATTCAGGTTGAAGGTCGCGTGAGGCAGGAAGCCCACCATGCGGTCCTCGTCCTCGACGCCCTTGTAGAGAGACTTCAGCGACAGCAGCTTGTCCATGTAGAGGGTCGCGAAGCCGTCGAGCTTGATCGTGCCGACATCGCCTCCGGAGCCCTTCACCCAAAGGATCTCGACCTGCTCGCCCGTGAGGGGATCGGTTTCGACCACCTTGGCCGAGGTGTTACCGCCGCCGTAATTGGTGATGCGCTTGTCGGCCCCGAGGAGGTTGGAGCGGTAGAGAAGCAGGCCGGGCTCGTCGAGATTGGCCGCTGTCGCATCATCCCATTGGCTATCCAGCAGCTTCACGGTTTGCGCCGCAATATCCACATTGACCTCCTGCCAAGCTGAAGCGGGCGGGCCTCGCCGCACGCCGAGGCTGTGAACATTGGCGAGGCGCCTGTGATTGTCAACCAAAACCAATCATAAGCAATCAACTTCGATCATAATACGAATGGGTAAGACGGGAGATGATTGACGGCTCCCTAAATCTCCGTAACCCTGGGATTGCTCTTGGGCGGATTTGATGGCCTCTTGGCGATCTTGCTCGATTTCAGACCACTCCTGTGAGGATTTATGCACGAACGTGAAAGGCATCGGATCATTCTCAGCTTGGTTCAGGAGCGGCCCGTCGCGACCATCCAGGACCTGATGGAGCTGACGGAAGCGTCCGAGGCCACGATCCGCCGGGACATCGCGGCGCTTCACGTTCAAGGGCGCCTGCGGCGCGTGCGCGGCGGTGCGGAGGCTCTCCACCCCCAGCAGATCAGCCCCCTGGCCGCCAAGCCGTTTCGGATCTCGGAAGGTGAGAACGCGACCATGAAGCGGGCCATTGCGCGCGAAGCGGTCGCGCTCTGCAGCGACGGGGACGCCATCATCATCAATGGCGGCACCACCACGTTTCAGATGGTGCATTACCTGACCGCTCGCCGAATGCAGGTCTTCACCAACTCCTTCGCGATCGCCGAGCACCTTATCAAGCATTCCAAAAACCAGGTGATGCTGCCTGGCGGCTCCGTCTACCGCGACCAGAGCATCATTCTGTCGCCCTTCGACAATGACGTGACCCGTAATTTCTACGCGCGCCGCATGTTCATGGGTGCGCAGGGCGTCGGTCCTGTCGGCGTGATGGAGCAGGATGCTTTGATCATCCAAGCCGAGCAGAAGCTGATCAATCAGGCGGACGAGCTGGTGCTGATGGTGGATTCCACCAAGTTCCGGCGCCGTTCGAGCCTGATTCTCTGCCCCCTCAACCGTGTCTCGACGCTCATCACGGACGATGGCATCCCGGATGCCGCCAGAACCATGATCGAGGAAGCAGGGATCAAGCTGATCGTCGCCTCGACGGCTGCACAAGATCAGCAGACGGAATCCTCATCGGCGGCCTGAGAGCCGGCGATAGGCTTTTGAAAGGGAGGAAGAAAACATGAAACTTTTCGCGAAACTCGCCGTCGGCACGGCCCTCGGCCTCGCCCTGCTCACGGGCGCGGCGAGCGCCGAGAACATCAAGATCGGCCTTGTGGTGAAATCCCTCGGAAACGGCTTCTTCGAGGCCGCCAACAAGGGCGCACAGGAAGCGGCCAAGGAACTCGGCGGCGTGGACATCATCTATACAGGTCCTACCACCACGACCGCCGAGGGGCAGATCGAGGTTATCAACGCCCTGATCGCCCAGAAGGTCGATGCCATCGCAATCTCGGCGAACGATCCCGACGCCGTCATCCCGGCCCTGAAGAAAGCAGCCCAGCGCGGCATCAAGGTGATTTCCTGGGATTCCGGCGTCAACAAGGACGGGCGGATCCTTCACCTCAATCCCTCGTCGAACGAGCTGATCGGCAATATGTGCCTGAAGCTCGCGGCCTCGCACCTGCCGGACGGAAAGGGCGATTTCGCGATCCTGTCCGCCACCTCCACGTCGACGAACCAGAACACCTGGATCGCCGAAATGAAGAAGCAGCTGCCGAAATACCCGGGCCTGAACCTCGTGACCACGGTCTACGGCGACGACCTTGCGGACAAGAGCTATCGCGAAGCGCAGGGCCTTCTCTCCTCCCAGCCGAATGTGAAGGTGATTGTCGCTCCGACCACGGTCGGCGTGCTTGCGGCCTCGCAGGCGGTCAAGGACGCCGGCAAGATCGGCCAGGTCTACGTGACGGGTCTCGGCCTGCCGTCCGAGATGGCCGGTGCAGTGCATTCCGGCGCGACCAAGGAGTTCGCGATCTGGAACCCGATCGATCTCGGTTACTCCGCGGCGCAGATTGCTTACCGTCTGGTCAAGAAGGAGACCGACGGCAAGCCGGGCTCCGAGATCAATGCCGGCCGCATGGGCAAGATCAAGATCGGCGAGAACGGCGAGGCCGCCATGGCGGATCCCTTCGTCTACAACGCGAAGAACGTCGACGAATTCGCCAAGATCTTCTGAGGTCTCGATACGCGCAGAATGAAGGCGCGGTGACATCGCGCCTTCCTTGCCCACGTTGGTCTGCGGGGGGAGTCCCCATGTCTGTTGTACAAGCGCTCACTCAGAATTCGGCTCCGCTTCTGGAGATGCGCGGCATTTCCAGATCGTTTCCTGGCGTCAAGGCGCTGGACGGCGTCGATGTCGCTCTCTATCCGGGAACCGTGACGGCACTGATCGGGGAGAATGGCGCGGGCAAGTCCACCCTCGTCAAGATCCTCACCGGCATCTACCAGCCGGACGGCGGCCAGATCGTCGTCGAGGGTGAGCCCGTACAATTCACGAGCGCAGAGGCTGCCATTCGTAGCGGCATAACGGCGATCCATCAGGAAACCGTGCTGTTCGACGAGCTCTCGGTTGCCGAGAACATCTTCCTCGGGCATGCGCCGCGCAACCGATGGGGTCTCGTCAACTGGGCCGCCATGAATGCCCGTGCGGCTGCGTTGTTGACGTCCATCGACGCGCCCATCAGCCCTTACTCCCGCCTGAAGGATCTCTCGATCGCGCAGCGCCATCTCGTCGCCATCGCACGGGCTCTGTCCGTGGAGGCGCGGGTCGTCATCATGGACGAGCCGACGGCGGCGCTGTCCTACAAGGAGGTGGAGGATCTTTTCCGCATCATCGAGAGATTGAAGCGGCAGGGAAAGGCCATCCTCTTCATCAGCCACAAATTCGAGGAAGTCTATGCGATCGCCGAGCGGTTCGTGGTTTTCCGCGATGGCCGCTCGATCGGCGCGGGGTTGCTGGCACAAACCAGCCAGGACGAGATCGTGCGCATGATGGTGGGCCGTTCGGTCGATCATGTGTTTCCGAAAGCCGCCGTCACCATCGGCGAGACCGTCCTGAAGGTTTCCGGCTATTCCCACCCGACGGAATTCGACGGCATCTCCTTCGCGCTGCGCCGTGGCGAGATCCTTGGGCTCTACGGCCTCGTCGGAGCGGGGCGATCGGAGTTCTGTCAGTCCCTCTTCGGCATCACGCGCCCGAGCACCGGCAGGCTCGAACTGGAAGGACGCTCCATCGAGATCCGCTCCCCGTCCGATGCCATCCGGGCCGGGATCGTCTATGTGCCGGAAGAGCGCGGCCGTCACGGCGCCGTGCTCCAGATGCCGATCTTCCAGAACTTCTCGATGGCCACCTTGGGCAGAACCACGCGGGCGGGCTTCCTCCGCCAGGCCGAGGAATTCGCCCTCGCACGCCGATATGCGGAGAGGCTCGACCTGCGCGCCGCCGCCTTGTCGGTTCCGGTCGGCACCCTGTCGGGAGGCAATCAGCAGAAGGTCGTCATCGGCAAATGGCTCGCCACCAGGCCGAAGGTGATCATTCTCGACGAGCCCACCAAGGGCATCGATATCGGCTCGAAGGCGGCCGTTCATGCGTTCATGAGCGAACTCGCCGGAGAGGGCCTCAGCGTGATCATGGTCTCGTCAGAGCTCCCCGAAATCCTCGGCATGTCGGACAGGGTGATGGTGATGCGCGAGGGCAGGGTGGCCGGTATCTGGAATCGTGAGGGGCTCGACGCCGAGACCCTCGTTCGTGCGGCTACCGGGAACGAGTGACGGGAAGGGCGACGCGATGAGCCGCATTCTGAAGTACCGAGAACTCCTGCTTTTCGGGATCATCTGCGTGTTGATCGCCGCATTTTCCTATCGGGCGCCGGGCTTTTCTTCTCCCAGGAGCCTTGCGAACATCTTCAACGATACCTCGATCCTGATGATCCTGGCCCTCGGCCAGATGGCGGTGATCCTGACGAGATCCATCGACCTTTCGGTGGCCGCCAATTTGTCCTTCACGGGCATGGCCGTCGCCATGCTCAATGCGGCCTATCCTGGAATCCCGCTGCCCCTTCTCATCTGCGCGGCGCTCGCGATCGGAGCCGCGCTCGGCGCGATCAACGGCCTCATGGTGTGGAAAATCGGCATTCCCGCCATCGTGGCGACGCTTGGGACGCTCACCATCTATCGCGGCATGGCCTTCGTCCTGTCGGGCGGCGCGTGGGTGAACCAGACCCAGATGACCCCCGCTTTCCTGAACACGCCGCGCATGCCGGTGCTTGGCCTTCCCCTGCTCGGATGGACTGCGATCCTCGTGATCGCCGTCATCGCAATCGTGTTGAGGCGCACTGTTTTCGGGCGTTCCCTGTATGCGGCGGGCGGCAATCCTACCGCGGCGCTCTATGCCGGCGTCGATGTCGGTCGCACGACGTTCTTCGCCTTCATGCTGTCGGGAGCCTTGGCCGGTCTCTGCGGCTATCTCTGGGTGTCGCGGTATGCGGTCGCGTATGTCGACATCGCCGCGGGATTCGAGCTTGATACCGTTGCGGCCTGCGTCATCGGCGGCATTTCGACCCTTGGTGGCATCGGCTCGGTCGGCGGAGCCGTGCTGGGAGCGCTGTTCCTTGGCGTGATCAAGAACGCGCTTCCCGTGATCAACATCTCGCCGTTCTGGCAGATGGCGATTTCCGGCCTCGTGATCATCATTGCCGTTCTCTTCAACGCTCGTCAGGAGCGCCGCAAGGGTCGTCTCATCCTGCGCGAGACCGCCAAGCGCCGCCCCCCCCGGATCGAAGTCCCCGTCGAAGGAGCCGCCGCATGACGATCCTGACCGCCGAGAAACGGCCCGTGCGCGTCATCCCCGACAAGCTCTCCACGCCGATCAGCCGGATTCTGGGAAGCTGGGAAATGCTCCTCGCTGCGGTCGCCATCTCGATTTTCATTGCGAACTCACTGGCATCGCCCCATTTCCTCGATCCCTGGAACCTGTCCGACGCCACGTACAATTTCACCGAGAAGGCCATGATTGCCTTCGCCATGACCCTTCTGATCATCTCGGGAGAAATCGACCTGTCGGTCGCCGCCATCATCGCGCTCGCCTCGACCGCCATGGGAGCGGCCGCCCAGGCCGGGTTTCAGACCCCGGCGCTGGTCGGGATCGGACTGGGAGTCGGTCTGTTGTGTGGTGCGTTCAACGGCCTGCTGGTCGCCCGCATCGGCCTGCCTTCGATCGTGGTCACGATCGGCACCATGAGCCTGTTCCGCGGCATCGCGCAGATCGTCCTCGGCGATCAGGCCTATGGCGGTTATCCGGCGAGCTTTGCCTGGTTCGGCCAGGGCTATATGTCGGATTTCCCGTGGTGGCCCGCGCTTCCAGGCTTCGAGGTCGTCACCTTCGAGATGGTGGCCTTTGCGGCCTTCGCGCTCGTGTTCGGGATCCTCCTGCATCGGACCACTTTCGGGCGTTGGATCTACGCCATCGGCAACAACGCTTTTGCTGCGCAATTCTCCGGGATACCTGTCCAGCGCACCAAGTTCGTTCTGTTTCTGCTCACGGGCGTGATGAGCGGGTTCGCCGCCGTGTGTCTCACCTCCCGTCTAGGGTCGACCCGGCATACGATCGCGGCAGGCTGGGAACTCGAAGCCATCACCATGGCAGTACTCGGGGGCGTCAGCATTCTCGGCGGTTCCGGCACGATCCCGGGCGTGGTGCTCGCGGCCATCGTCATGGGCCTCGTGACCTTTGGGCTCGGCCTGCTCAACGTGCCGGGCATCGTCATGTCGATCTTCATCGGCCTGCTACTCATCCTCGTGATCGCACTGCCGATTCTGTTCCGTCGCATCCGCTCGAAGGCCGCCGCATGAGCAAGAAAGAAAAACATGCATTCAAGATGCAGCTTCATCCGGGCATGGAGGAGGAATACCGCCGCCGCCATGATGAGATCTGGCCGGAGCTGGCCGAGCTGTTGAAGGACGCGGGCGTGGAGGACTACTCGATTCATCTCGACCGTGAGACCAACATCCTCTTCGCCGTGCTCTGGCGCCCGATCGATCACAACATGGCGGATCTTCCGAACCACCCGCTGATGAAGCGCTGGTGGGCTTTCATGGCTGATATCATGGTGACCAATCCGGACCAGTCGCCGGTGGAGAAGCCGCTCGTCACCGTCTTCCATTTAGCGTGAGTCCATGAAGGTTGCGGTGCTCGATGTCGGCAAGACCAACGTCAAGGCCGTCGTTGTGGATCTGGAGGCCGGCCGCGAACTTGCGGCGCGCACGAAGCCGAACAAGGTGCTGACGGACGGCCCCTATCCCCATTTCGACGTGGACGGGATTTTTACCTTCTTCATCGCCTCCTTGAAGGATCTTCATGCCGAATTCGGGTTCGAGGCCGTCTCGATCACGGCCCACGGCGCAAGCGGCGCCCTTATTGCCGACGACGGCTTGGCCCTTCCGGTTCTCGACTACGAGTTCCGCTATTCGGCCGATATCGATCGCGCCTATGATGCGATCAGACCACCGTTCCGGGAAACCTTCTCGCCGCGCCTGCCCGGCGGACTGAACCTCGGAGCTCAGCTCCACTTCCAGAAAGCAACCTTTCCTGACGAGTTCAGGAACGTCCGCGCGATCGTCACCTATCCGCAATATTGGGGCTGGCGGCTGACCGGTGCTTCGGCCATGGATGTGACCTCTCTCGGATGCCATACGGATCTGTGGCTGCCGCGAACCGGTACGTTCTCCAGCCTTGTCGAGCGCCTCGATATCGCCGGTAAGCTGGCGCCGGTCAGAAAGCCCGCCGACATGCTGGGTCACGTGGCCGGCGACGTCGCCGCCAGGATCGGGCTCGTTGAGCCTGTTCCGGTCTATTGCGGCATCCACGATTCCAATGCGTCTCTTCTGCCGCATCTGCTTCAGCGCGAGGCGCCCTTCGCGGTGGTGTCGACAGGCACCTGGATCGTGCTGTTCGCGGTTGGTGGGGATCTCGATCGCCTTGCTCCCGAACGCGATACCCTGGCGAACGTCGATGCCCTCGGCCGCGCGGTGCCGTCGGCTCGCTTCATGGGCGGCCGGGAGTTCGAGCTGCTGACCGGAGGAAAAGGCGCGGCGACGCCACAGGCCGTCAAACGCGTGTTGGACGAGGGTGTTTTTCTGACACCGGGCGTCGTTCCCGGTTGCGGACCTTATCCTCATGCGCAGCATCGTGTCGTGAATGCCTCTCACGCACTCGATGCGGACGAGACCTATGTGGCGGCCTCGCTCTACGCTGCGTCGATGACGAAGACCTGCCTCGACCTGACAGGTGCGGCCGGGCCGATCGTTGTGGAAGGTCCTTTCGCCCGCAACCGGCTCTACATCGAGGCTCTGTCCAACGCGGTTGCGCGCCCGGTCACGGCGGCAGCGGGCTCGACGGGGACGAGCATGGGAGCGGCACTCCTTGCTGCCCATCTTTCGGTGCCAACGATGTCGGCGTCGGAGGAGGCTGGTTCGACTCTCGCTTCGTCCGAGGATTACCGGCGGTACTGTAACGGGTGGGAGGCGCTTTTGCGTGGTGAGAGCCTCCACGGATGAGGTGCGCTCTACGGCACCTGGGGAATTGCCGCCGGCGGCTCCAGAGACTCTGATCGGACCGGGTTCAGGACGTGATCGGCATCGAGCTGAAACCCTTGATTAACCTGGAAAGCGCATTCTTTCCTTACGTGAATCAGGGACTGGGCGGGCCCCTCATCCGGAGATGATTGCCCATGACGGAGAAGACCCTCACCGAAGCGATCCAAGAGAAACTGAACATGATCGACCCTATCCTGAAAGCAATACAGGCCGGGGGAGATGAATCCTATCTTCGTGACCTCCAGACGCTGCTCAGAAAGAGCCTCGCCAGCCTCCTCGCCCTGTTCGAACGCGATCCCGGCCTTGATGCCGCGACGGCCGATCTCTACGCCGCGGCCGCCGCCATCGTGAAGGATGTCACGGCAGCGTCCCAGCCATATGCCCGGAAGCGCCGCCTGCTCAAGGAAGCGCAGGGACGCTTCGAGGAGAGAATCGCGTTGGCAAAGCCCAGGGAGCGCAAGCCTCCGGCTACGTGGCGTCAGAGCGAGCTCTTCTTTGCAGCCTGACTCATGCAGGAAGGTCTGCTGAAGGGGAGCTCGTCAGACGGATCATAAGGCGTGGATATCCATCGAAAGGGCCGGCGGCGTTCTGCCGCGCTGCATGGCCGCTTCCCGCGTCCGTCAGCATGTTCGATCACGGTGCCGGGGAAGACCGGCACCCATCACGTCCAGTGAGGCCCCAACGGACCCGCGAATGAGTCTCTCCGTCGGTTCCGAGGATCAGTCCCAGGCCAGAGCGCCTCCGCTCTGGTAGTCGATGACGCGGGTTTCGAAGAAGTTCTTCTCCTTCTTCAGGTCCATCGCCTCCGACATCCACGGAAACGGATTCTCGGCCTCGGGGAACACGAAGGTCAATCCGAGCTGCGCGCAGCGGCGGTTGGCGATGAAGTGCATGTACTGCTCGCACAAGGCGGCGTTCAGGCCCAAGAAGCCACGCGGCATCGTATCCCGGCCATAGGCCGCTTCGAGCTCGGCCGCCTCGCGCAGCATCTGCCGGACTTCCTCCTGGAACGCGGCCGTCCACAGGTGCGGGTTCTCGATCCGGATCTGGTTGATCACATCGATGCCGAAGTTGAGGTGAATGCTCTCGTCGCGCAGGATATATTGGTACTGCTCGGCGATGCCGACCATCTTGTTGCGCCGGCCCAGCGCCAGGATCTGGGCAAACCCGGTGTAGAACCACATCCCCTCGAAGACGACATAGAAGGCGATGAGATCGCGCAGGAAAGCCTGGTCCGCCTCGGGCGTGCCGGTAGTGAAGGAGGGATTCTCGATCCCTTGGGTATGCCGGAGGGCCCAGGCGGCCTTGTCGGTGATGGACGGAATCTCCCGGTACATGTTGAAGAGCTCGCCCTCGTCGAGGCCGAGGCTCTCGACGATATACTGGAAGGTGTGGGTGTGGACCGCTTCCTCGAAGGCCTGCCGCAGCAGGTATTGCCGGCATTCCGGGTTGGTGAGGTGGCGATAGATCGCCAGGACGATGTTGTTGGCCACCAGGCTCTCCGATGCGGCGAAGAACCCGAGATTGCGCTTGACCATGCGCCGCTCGTCCTCGGTCAACCCGTCGCGGGATTTCCAGAGCGCGATGTCGGCCTGCATGGAGACCTCGGTGGGCATCCAATGGTTGTTGCAGGCCGCGAGATACTTTTCCCAGGCCCATTTGTACTTGAGCGGGAGCAACTGGTTCACGTCGGCACGGCAATTGATCATGGCCTTCTCGTCGACGCTGACGCGGCCGCCGCTGCGGTCGATGGAGCCCAGTCCCGTCGTATCCGCGGGGGAGGGCAATGAGGGGGATCGGGGTTCGTTCCAGTCGAGCATGGGATTGTCCTTGAGCGGTCGGGTAGGGGGCCGCGCGCAAGAGTTCCGGGCGCGGCCGCACATGAAAACGGATCGGAGACGTGTCGCGGGACTACTGGCACGCCTCGCAGCTGGGATCGTCGAGGGAGCAGGCCATGCCCACGGCGCCGGCCGAGGCCGGGGCCACCGGAACGGCGTTCAGCTTCCCGTCGGTGCCTTTCAGCGTCGATTTTTCCACGTGGGTCGCCGCGGTCGCGCGCAGATAATAGGTTGTCTTCAGCCCGCGTTCCCAAGCCAGCCGGTACATCCCGTCGAGTCTCCGGCCGTTCGGGTTGGCGATGTAGAGATTGAGCGACTGGGCCTGATCGATCCATTTCTGACGCCGGGCCGCCGCCTCGATCAGCCACGACGGCTCGATCTCGAAGGCGGTGGCATAGAGTGCTTTGAGATCGTCCGGAACACGGTCGATCGGAGCGAGGCTGCCGTCGAAATACTTCAAGTCCGCGATCATTACCTCGTCCCAAAGACCGCGAGCCTTCAGATCCTCCACGAGGGCCGGGTTCACTACCGTGAAGTCGCCCGACATGTTGGCCTTGACGTAGAGATTGCGGAAGGTCGGCTCGATGGATTGCGAGACGCCGCAGATGTTGGAGATCGTGGCGGTGGGCGCAATTGCCATGACGTTGGAATTGCGCATGCCCACGCGCATGACCAGGTCCCGAAGGGCGCCCCAGTCCAGGGTCGACGACCGGTCGAGAGCGAGCCCGCCACGTGCCTCCGCGAGAAGCTCGAGAGAATCGATGGGCAGGATTCCTCTCGACCAGAGCGAGCCTTCGAAGCTCGGGTAGCGGCCGCGCTCCACCGCGAGATCGCAGGAGGCTGCGATTGCATGATAGCTGATCGCCTCCATGCTCTCGTCCGCGAAGGTGACGGCACCCTCGGATGCCACGGGCAGGCGCAAGGTATGAAGCGCATCCTGGTAGCCCATCAGGCCGAGCCCGACAGGGCGGTGGCGCAGGTTGGAGCGGCGCGCTTCCGGGATCGTGTAGAAGTTGATGTCGATCACGTTGTCGAGCATCCGCATGGCGGTCCTGACGGTGCGTGCGAGGCGCTCATGATCGATCCCCTGTGGCGTCACATGACGTGCGAGATTGACCGAACCGAGATTGCAGACTGCGACTTCGTCCAGCGAGGTGTTGAGCGTGATCTCCGTGCAGAGGTTGGACGAGTGCACGACCCCGACGTGTCCCTGAGGCGAGCGGATGTTGCAGGGATCCTTGAACGTGATCCAGGGATGTCCCGTCTCGAACAGCATGGTCAGCATGCGGCGCCAGAGATCAATGGCGCGCACCTGCCGGAAGACCTTGATGGCACCCTGGGCGGCCTTGGCCTCGTAGGCTTCGTAAGCCGCCCTGAAGGCCGGCCCGTAGAGATCATGCAGATCCGGCGTCTCGTCCGGGGAGAACAGGGTCCAGACCCCGTCCTCGGCCACACGCTGCATGAACAGATCCGGAATCCAGTTCGCAGTGTTCATGTCATGGGTGCGGCGGCGGTCGTCGCCCGTGTTCTTACGCAGGTCGAGGAACTCCTCGATATCGATGTGCCAGGTCTCGAGATAGGCACAGACCGCTCCCTTGCGCTTGCCGCCCTGGTTGACCGCGATGGCCGTGTCGTTGGCGACCTTCAGGAACGGCACCACACCCTGGCTCTCACCGTTCGTGCCCTTGATATGGGCCCCGAGACCGCGCACGCGCGTCCAGTCGTTGCCCAGTCCGCCAGAGTATTTGGCCAGGAGGGCATTGTCCTTCACGCTCTTGAAGATGCCGTCGAGATCGTCCGGCACCGTCGTCAGGAAGCAGGAGGAGAGCTGCGGCCGCGTCGTCCCGGCATTGAACAGGGTTGGGGTCGAGGCCATGAAGTCGAACGATGACAGGAGATCGTAGAAGGCGATCGCCTTCTCTTCCCGGTCGATCTCGCGCAGGGCGAGTCCCATGGCGACCCGCATGAAGAAGGCCTGCGGCAGCTCGAACCGTGTGCCGGCCACATGCAGGAAGTAGCGGTCGTAGAGCGTCTGCAGGCCGAGATACTGGAAATTCAGGTCCCGCTCCGGCTTGAGCGCGGCCGCGAGGCGAGCGAGGTCGAAGCGGGCGAGTTCCGGATCGAGCAGCTCGGCCGCGATGCCCTTCCGCACATAGGCCGGGAAATACTCGGCATAGCGTTCGGCCATCTCGGCCTGGGTCGCCTGCCGGTGCCCTCCGTGTACCGCGCTCAGGGCCTCTCGACGCAAGCTGTCCAGAAGGAGGCGCGCGCTGACGTAAGCATAATCCGGTTCCCGCTCCACAAGCGTGCGGGCGGCGAGAACCGGCGCCAGCGCCAGCTCGGCCTCGGTGATGCCGTCATAGAGGTTGCGTCGGGTCTCGGTCAGGATCGCTGCGGCTGAGACGTCCGCTAGGCCATCGCACGCTTCGGCCACGAGAGCCTGAAGGCGCTCCATATCGAGACGAGCACGCGTGCCATCCTGGAGCGTCACGTGGAGGAGGGGCTCCTCCGCGATAACGCTGGGCAGGGCCTTCGCCCGCTCGGCGGCGCGCTGCTCACGGTAGAGCACGTAGGCGCGAGCCACTTTGTGGTGGCCGCCGCGCATCAGCGCGAGTTCGACCTGATCCTGAACCTCCTCGATATGGAACGTGCGCCCCGTCTCGGCGCGGCGGGTGAGGGCGGAGACGATCTCCGACGTCAGGACAGCGACTGTTTCATGGATCCGCCGAGAGGCGGCGGCCGTCGAGCCTTCGATGCCGAGGAAGGCTTTGGTCAGCGCCACCCCGATCTTCGAGGCATCGAAAGGCGTGACGCTGCCGTTGCGCCGAATGATCCGGTAATCGGACACAGGCCGTGATGAGGAATCCGCGGAGGGAGTGGAAGATACCGCCCCTGTTGCAGGCGCGATGGAGAGAGTGGTGGACATTCGGCAACCCCATACAAGTTGGGGGCATGGGCCGAGGAACGCATCCTACGCCCGCGCAATGGCGCGGTGCACTGAGCGATCCATCGGGGCACCCCGCCCGAGGACATGATCGTCAGCCCTGGGCAGGTCTCCTGGCTTGCGGGTCGTCGCCTTCTGCCGGCCTTCCCGGTGATCGCTCACCAGTGACGCTGGATGGCAGGAGACTCGTCGCTCACAGTTGCGGGGGCAGCCCCGGATTCACCTCAATGGTTCACCGGATTCCCTCTTAGCTCCGGATGCTGATCCGGAGACCCATGACTACTACATATGGTGCAGGCGCGATCGGCCAGCGTCAACATGATGAGCACGGGCTGGAAGACGTGTCCCCAGGTTCTTTACACCATGTCCACATGGATCCGTTGCAGCCTTTCAACGAGGGTCGCCAGCTGCGAATGATGCTGCCGGCGCATCAGATTGCTTCGTCGGAAACAAGAAGTCCCTGGCGGCGCTTGGACCGGGCGAAAGTCGGATCGGGAATGGGAACTGCATCCATGAGCTCCCGTGTATAGACCTCGCGAGGATTCTCGAAGACCTCGCGGCGGGAGCCGATCTCCACGATCCTGCCATACCGCATGACGGCAACGGCATGGCTCATCCGTTCGATGATGGCCATGTCATGGGAGATGAAAAGATAGGCCAGTCCCAGCGATTCCTGAAGCTCGAGCATCAGGTCGAGGACCTGCGCTCTCACCGAGACGTCGAGGGCCGCGACACTCTCGTCGGCGATGATGAGTTCCGGTTCCAGGATGAGGGCGCGGGCGATGCAGATCCGCTGGCGCTGACCGCCGGAGAACTCGTGCGGGTAGCGCGTGCGGTGATCCGGCGACAGCCTGACCTGCTGGAGAACCTGCGCCACGCGCTCCTCCCGTTCCCGACGGCTCCCGATCCCATGGATGGCAAGCGGCTCCGCGATCAGCGCACCGACGCTCATGCGCGGATCGAGGGAGGCATAGGGATCCTGGAAGATCATCTGCACCTTCCGGCGGACCGCCTTCAGCTCCCGTGTCGAGAGATTGCGGATGGAGCGGCCGCCGACGAGAATGTCGCCGGTCCAGGGGATCAGATTGGCGATCGCCTTTCCGGTCGTCGATTTGCCCGAGCCGCTCTCCCCCACGAGGCCGAGGGTCTGACCGGCCGGGATGGAGAACGACACGTCCTTGACCGCCTGGACGGGCGCAGGCCTCGGGCCGAGCAGGCTGCCCGGCTGCTGGAAACTGACATTGAGATCCCGCACCACCAGAACGGGCGCGGCGGCATCCTTCTGCACGGGCTCGCGTTCCGCGGACAGGACAGGCGGGCCATCCGTGCCCTTGCGCTCGCCCAGGCGCGGGACGGCGCTCAGAAGTTCGCGGGTATAGGCCGCCTTGGGGCAAAGAAAGATATCGTCCACCGGGCTCGTCTCAACGATGCGGCCCGTCTTCATCATGACTACGCGATCGGCCATTTCCGCAACCACGCCCATGTCGTGCGTGATGAGGATCGTGGAGGTTCCGAAATCGGCGCTCAGTTCGCGCATGAGCCGGAGGATCTGAGCCTGCACGCGCACGTCGAGGGCGGTCGTGGGCTCATCGGCGATCAGAACCTTCGGGCGACAGGAGAGCGCCATGCCGATCATCACACGCTGGCGCATTCCGCCGGAAAGCTCGTGCGGGTATTGACGCAGGCGCCGTGCCGGGTCCGTGATGTGGACGGCGTCCAGCATATCCTTGGAGCGCGCCAGGGCCTCCTGCTCGCCCACGCCTTGATGGATGCGGATCGCCTCGCTCATCTGTGCGCCGATGGTCATCACCGGATTGAGCGAAGTCATCGGTTCCTGGAAGATCATGGCGACGTCGCCGCCGCGCACCTTCCGCATCTCGGCCTCGGACAGGGACAGAAGATCGCGGCCGGAGAGCTGAATCGAGCCGCGGGCGACCCGAAGGCTCGATTTCGGCAAGAGCCGCATGATCGCCAGCGACGTGACCGACTTGCCCGATCCGGATTCGCCTGCAAGGCACAGGGTTTCGCGAGGCGCGAGCGTGAAGCTCACGTCCTCGAGAATGGGGCGCAGACCGTTCGGAGTCCGAGCCTCCACCCACAGGTCCTGAACGGAAAGGACAGGTGCGGTCACGGCTTCCACGATCATGCGAACACGATCCTCGGGAAGTAGAACGACACCACCCAGTTCGGCATATCCACGATCTCGCTGATGCGCAGGTCGCCGCAGACCGAGCAGAGCATATAGGCGTCAACGGGCGCCATGCCGTGCTCCTTTGCGAGCAGGTCGATCATCCGCATCAGGCTTTCACGCACGGCCGTCATGAGATCAGGGCCGATTCCGGTCGTCACCTCATAGCCCGCACCGTCGAGATGCCGGGTCACCGGTCCGTCGGTGGTGAACCGGGGCGTTTCCAGCCGTGCATCCTTCACCAGGTCGATGTGGACCGTGACGTTCATCTGGCTTTCGATGGCCGTGCCGCAGACCTCGCCGTCCCCCTGCGCCGCATGGGTATCGCCGATCGACAGGAGGGCACCGGTCACTTCAACGGGCAGATAGAGGGTAGTCCCGACGGACACGTCGCGGATGTCGAGATTGCCGCCGACCCGTCGCGGCGGAACGACGGAATGGAGTCCGGCTTCGGCCGGAGCGAGGCCGATCGTGCCGGTGAAAGGCTTGAGCGGAACCCGGCCGCCCGGCCCGTACATGGCGGGCGCCATCGTCGAGGGATCGTATTTCCAGACGTGAAGAGCGGGCTCCAGGAACTGATCGGCGAGAAGGCCGAAGCCGGGAATGTTGGCCGTCCAGCCATGGCCCGAGGGCTCGAAATGGCGGATCGTCACCTTGAGGGCGTCACCGGGTTCGGCACCTTCGACATAGACGGGACCGGTGACGGGATTGACCTTCCCGAAGTCCAGAACCTTCAGATGGTCGATGGTGGCGTCGGACCCGAGCTGTCCTCCCGAGGAATCGAGGCATTCGAAGTGGATCGTGGAGCCTGGCTTGCAGGTCACGGCCGGCGGGAAGTCCCGGTTCCAGCCCAAATGATGCTGTGCACGGTGAATGGTGTGGTCGCATGCCACGCACATCGGCGTGCCTCCTGTTCTGATGGTCCGCCCTGTGGCGGGCTGTATGCTGTGAAGAGGGATGCCCGGGAGGCTTGCCTCCCGGGATTGTAGTCCTGTGGATGTTACTGCTTGATCCAGAGCGCGTCGTAGTTCAGCACGCGCGTCGGATCGATGTAGATCGATGCATCGCCACCCATGCGCTTGGAGCGCACGACCACGCGCTGCTCGTTGAAGACCGGGATCCACGGAGCGTCGTTCTTCATGATGTCCGTGAAGATCTGACCCCACACCTTCGCCCGCTCGCCGGCCTTTGCAGGGTCCGACATGGCATCGGCGGCCGTGGCGCGCGCGTCGATGTCCTTGTTGCAGTACCAGGCCCAGTTCCAGCCGCCCTGGGTCGCGCCCGCACAGCCCAGGATCGGGCCGTAGAAGTTCGACGGGTCCGGGAAGTCGGCGATCCAAGCCATGCCGCCGGACCAGATCATGGGAGCTTCGCCTTCGGTTCCGCCCGCCGCGATCACGTTCGCCTGGGCCAAGGACTTGATCTCCGCCTTCACACCGATGGCGGAGAGATCCTGCTGGATCGCCTGGGCGATGCGGGGCTGCGGATCTGTGTTGGTGGCATAAAGAACCGTCGAGAAGCCGTCCTTCAGGCCGGCTTCCGCGAGCAGCGCCTTGGCCTTGGCGACATCATAGGCGTAGCCCTTGTACTCCTTGTCGTAGCCCGGCATGAGCGGCGGGAGAATTTGGTTCGCCGGAACCGCGCGGTTGTTGATGATACGGACGATGCGTTCCTTGTTGACGGCCATGTTCAGGGCCTGACGGACGCGCACGTCGTCGAGCGGCTTGATGCGCGTGTTCAAGGTGACGTAGCCCGTGTTCAGCTGATCGCCCTGGATGATCTGATCCTTGTAGGCGGGATCATTCTTCAGCTCGAGGAACTTCGCCGGCGGAATACCGTCGCCGGCCACGTCCACCTCGCCCCTCTGCAGACGCAGCAGCGCCACGAGCGGCTCCTGGCCGACCTCGATCACGAACTTGTCGAGATAGGGCAGGCCCTTGTCGAAATAGTCGGGGTTGCGCTCGAACACGAGCCGCTGGCCGATCGTCCAGTCGGCGAGCTTGAAGGTGCCTGAACCAACGGGCTTCTTGCCGAAATCGCCCGCGGCCTTCTCGACCTCTTCCTTCGGAACGACGGAAGCGAAGTTGATGGCCATGACGTGCAGGAAGGTGGCATCGGGGCGCGACAGCTCGAAGCGGACGGTGCGGTCGTCGACCGCGACGACGCCCGGCAGCTCGCTGGCTTTGCCGGCCTGCATGTCCTCATGACCCTTGATGGCGCCGAAGAAACCGGCGCCGGGGCCCTGGGTCTTGGGATCGACCGCGCGTTCGATCGAGTACTTCACATCAGCCGCCGTGATGGTCCGACCGTTCGTGAACTTGGCGTTCGGCCGCAGCTTGAACGTGTAGGTCAGACCGTCCGGCGCGACCTCGAAGCTCTCGGCCAGCGACGGCACGAGTTCCGCGGTGCCGGGCTTGTAGTCGACCAGCCTGGAGAACAGGCTCTTGATCATCGACCAATTCTGCCAGTCGTACCCGACGGCCGGGTCGAGCGTGGACACGTCGTCCTTGAAGGTGACGGTCATGGTGCCGCCCTTCTGCGGCTGCTGCGCGCTCGCAGCCAGCGGCGTCAGTGCGACCATCGTCGCGAAAACGGTACTCCTCAACCAATTTTTCATGGGTCCCTCTCTGTGTTGCCCTCACCGTAAGCGGATGCGGGGGTCGATGAATGGTGCGATGAGATCGGCCAGAAGATTGCCGATGACGATGGCAAGCGCCGAGACGAGCGTGACGCCCATGATGATGGGAATGTCGACCTGCTGAATGGCTTGCCAGGCAAGCTGACCGATGCCCGGCCAGCCGAAGACCGCCTCGACGACGACGAGGCCCGCCATGAACTGCCCGATATCGATGCCGATCATCGCGACCACCGGCAGAAGGGCATTCGGCAGGGCATGGCGCAGCACGACCCGGAGCGGCGCGACGCCCTTCGCCTTGGCGGTGCGGACATAATCCTGATTGAGCACGTCGATCATGGTCGAGCGCACGATGCGCGCGTACCAGCCGGCACCCAGGATGCCGAGCGTCAATGCCGGCAGGACCACATGCGCCGGGCTGCCGAACCCGGACATGGGGAACCATCCCAGCGTGGCCGCAAACACGTAGAGCAGCAACAGGGCGACGAGGAACTGCGGAGCCGAGATCGTCGTGAAGCTCGCGATCATGACGATGCGATCGAGGAGCGTGTTCCGGCGCACGGCCGCGATCACGCCCAGGGTGACGCCGATGGCGAGCTCCGCCGCGATGCCGGCCACCATCAGGGTGATGGTGGCCGGAATGCGCGCGGCAATGAGCGTCATCACCTCGGTCTTCTGCGCGTAGGACCGGCCGAGGTCGCCATGGATGAGGCCGCCGAGATAGCGGAGGAACTGCGTCGCGAGCGGTTGGTCGAGACCGAGCTCCCGGCGGATGTTCGCGACCGTCTGCGCCGTGGCACTGCGGCCCGCGATCTGCACGGCGGGGTCGGCGGGGACCAGATAGAGCAGAAGGAAGGTGATCGCCGCGATCCCGAAGAGGATCAGGATCGTCTGGATCAGGCGCTGGACGAGATAATTCGCCATGGTCAACCCCTCCCGCGCTGGGTCGGGTCAAGGATGTCGCGCAGGGCGTCCCCGACGAGGTTGAAGGAGAGGGCGGTCAGCAGGATCGCAATGCCCGGGAAGAAGACGAGCCACGGCGCGGCGGTGAAATAGCTCTGGCTCTCGAAGATGATGTTGCCCCATGACGGCTCGGGCGGCTGAACGCCGATTCCGAGGAAGCTCAATGTCGCCTCCAAAAGCACGGTGGTGGCGATGCCCAGCGTGCCCCACACGATGGCGGTGGACACGAGATGCGGAGCGATGTGCAGCCCCACGATCCGGGCGTGACCCGCCCCGAGGGACCGTTCGGCGAGAATGAAATCGCGCTCAGCAAGGGCCGACGTTTCCGTGAAGGCGATGCGCGCGACCTGCACCCAGTTCACAAGCGCGATCACCAGGGCAACGATCCACAGGCTCGGGCGCAGAAGCGCCGCGAGGACGATGGCGAGCAGCAACGCCGGGAAGGCCATCATCAGGTCCGTGAAGCGCATGAGGATGGCGCCGACCACGCCACGCGCATAGCCTGCCGTCATCCCGACCAGAAGGCCGAGGGTGACCGCCATGCCGTTGGCGACCAAGCCGATGAGAAGCGAGGTTCGGGCGCCATACATGACCCGCGACAGCAGATCGCGTCCGAGCGTGTCGGTGCCGAGCCAGAACTGCGCGTTCGGCGGCAGCGGGGCTCCTTCCAGCGAGAGCCCCTCGAAGAGCTGCTCGTCGGGAGCATAAGGGGCCAGCCAGGGCGCGCTGAGCGCCAGGAGTAGGACGAGCAGGATGATGACGACGCCGAACAGGGCAAGCGGCCGCCGCAGCAATTCTCGAAAGACCCGCATCAGATGGCCTCCGGCAGGGCTTTTCCGGTGGCCGCAATGGTGGCGGCCACCTGCTCGATGGGTCTGCGCGTCTTCATTGCCAAGTCTCTCAAGTGTCGGTAGGCGCCGTCCTGGTCCAGACCATGGGCACGGGCGACGATCTTCATGGCCTCGTGCACGATCGGCCTCATCCGCAGTCGTTCTTCGAGCTGGAGGATGTGGGTGCGGGCTTCCTGTCTCTCGTCGTGAATGGCCGTCGCGACAACGAGCGCGGGGTAGACGGCCGAGGCCTGGATCGGTTTCGGGATCATGGCCGAAATGCCACGCTTCAGCATCCAGGCGATGCGGCCCGGCGCTTCCGAGCGCAGCAATCCGATCACCGGGACCGGGGCTTGCGCTTCCATCCAAGGAAGCAGATCGTCGGATCCCTGGTCGGCATCGACGAGAATGAGATCGAAATGCTCGTCGCGCACGATGGGAGCCCAGCGGACCTCCACCGAAAGACCGAGAAGTTCCAGCTGACGGACGAGTCGTTCGGTGCTCTCGTCCGGCTGATGAAGGACGAGGGCGCGCAGACCACCGAAATTGGGTGCTAGTCGCCTCATGGAACGATCCTCAGATGGCGCTCCTGTCCGGGGCGGGAGGCGTTCTTGCCCTGCGGATGCGCAAGGTAGGGATCGGCCGCGATCGGCAGGGAGGACATCACGATGTCGAAGCTCTCGTCAGAAGAAATACGCCCGACGTGGAAAGGAAGGGAGGCATGATTGGTGCGGCCATCAATCGCAAGCTGCCCAAGCGCCGTGCTGAAGGAGCGGGACGTGATGAACTTTCGGACCGTGGATGGTTCATCCGTTCCGGTGGCGGCAATCGCGTCGACGACGAGGCGCGCGGTGGTGTAGGCCGTCGCCAGGGGAGCCGATGGAGAGCGGGGTGATTCGAGATGGGTGGAGATTGCAGACCGGAAGGCGCGGTTTTCCGCAGTATCCAGGCGAGCGAAGTAACTTGCGATGGAAAAATTGCCCTCCATGACGCTGGGTCCGATCGCCGAAAGCTCGCATTCCGTCAGATTGCAGCTCACGACCGGCCGGCTGCTCGGGTGAAAGCGCGCATCCTCTTCGCCCAGACGCCGGTAGGCGCGCAGGAAGGCATGGCTCGATGGGCCGACCAGATTGTTCAGGATGAAATCGGGAGCCCTGGTCCGAATCTCGGCGATGAGGCGATCAACGTCGGTCTCGTCCATGGGAAGGTAGCGCTCGCCTACGATTTCCCCGCTGCAATCATCGATCAGCTGGCGAGCGAGACGGTTCATCTCCCACCCCCAGACGTAGTTCGCGCCGACGAGATAGGCGCGGCCGCCGAAGCGCGGCATCGCGTAGTCGAGCAGCGGGAGAAGGTGCTGATTGGGGCAGGGGCCCATATAGATGACGGACTCGTTGGCCTCGAAGCCCTCATAGGGACAGACGTACCAAAGCAAGGCGTCGTGCTTCTCGACGAGAGGGATGATTTCCTTGCGGGCCGCAGACGTGACCGTGCCGATGATATGCCGGCAGCCATGGTCCCGCAGCATGGCCTGAGCGTTGCTGAGATAGAGGGAGAGATCCGCGCCAGGATTGGCGCTGACGATCTGGAGATCGATCGGTGAAGAGAGCCGAGCCAGTCCGTGAGCAACGCCGATATGGGCTCCGTCCCAGCAGTCGCGGCTGATCGCGGAATAGGCGCCTTCCGTCGAATACAGCACGCCGACTTTGATGGCCTGTGACATCCGAAATCCAAATAAAAACGCCCCGCCGCACGATTCCTGATGCTGGATCGTGCAACGGGGCGCTGTTGCCCAATGGACCAGATCGGCCCGGAAACTCTTCACGCAACGTAAGACAAATGGAGCAGCGGTCGCAAGACAAATAATCCGGCACGGATGGGTCCGTTTCGCCCCTTCGAGGCATGTGTGAATCGTCCGGTCCGTGTCGGGACTAACTCAGCTTTTTCCTTTGTCGTCAGGGCGATACTCAGGCGGAGGAGCGGGAACACCGCTTTCCGGGGCATCTGGGGAATGTTTCCGCGCAATATTTGGGCAATGCCGCCGATTTATGCATCGCCCTTGCGAATGACCGTGGCCGACGGCAGGAAAAAGTTCGTTGCCAGGCGGCCTTTGTCAACCCCGAGGTGTCACGTCCGCCTTGAAACATTCGAGCGAGAGGGTTTTGGCCGTGCCGTCCTCGATGGCAGATCCGATGGCCTCGTTGAAGCTCTTCATGAACTCGGCATCCTCCCTACGCAGGCCGATCCTGATTCCGCCTCCGAGCATGCCGCTCGCAAACACGCCGTCCAGCCGGCCAGATCAGGAACTAAACAACGTTTCGAAACGTACCATGCGGAGATAAACCCGTTGGAGCACACCGCTCAAGAAGAGATTCGTCGGTCGAGCATTGATCAGGACAAACGTCATAAGCAGTATCCAAATCCCGAATTTCTTCTTATAATCCTTTTGAGCTAATCTTTCGTTATTCAAGGGACGAAGTCAAACGGAGCTATGCCGAGTTCCCCATCCTTTCAGGTCGACGGATCGCTGTTCTCCTCGACGGAAGAAGCCTATTGGATCTGGCGCGATATGGTATCGGTCCTGTTCGACGTCACGCTCCCCGACAGCAGTCCGGTCGAGGACTTCCGGTTCATGATCGATACTTATCATCTCGGACCGCTTCTCATCGGCAACGTCGAGTCCGTGGCTCAGCAATTCCGCCGATCTCCTACGACAATCGCCAGGAGTGGCGTCGATCATTACTGCGTTCAGCTGTATTCTCAGGGCGGATACGCGGGAGAAACCGAGGGGCGCAGCGTGCGTGTCGAGCCCGGGGATATCAGCATCCTCGATCTGTCCCGAACATTGCGGACGCAGGCTGAGAGCTTTCGCAATATCACTCTGGTTGTTCCGCGCTCATTGCTCGAGCCGCTGCTGAAAAATCCTGACGGCCTTCATGGCATGGTGCTGCCGGGCCAATCCGCCCTCGGCTATCTGCTCGCAAGCTACATGCGCACGATCTACGAGACGGCGGGCACGTTGAGCGCAGAAGACGGAGCCGGACTGACGGGGGCAACCGCGAGCCTCATCGCGGGATGCTTCGGCCCATCGGCCGATGCGCAGGAACCTGTCGTCGCCGCAAGGCATGGCGCGCTGCTCCTGGCCATCAAACGTTTCATCGACGGCAATCTGGCGTGCCCGGACCTGACCGTCGATCGCCTTGCCCGCGAGTTCCACCTGTCTCGCGCCACGTTGGCACGCATGTTCGAGCCACTCGGGGGAGTGGCGGGGTATATCCGCGAACGCCGCCTGCTGCGCTGCTTTGCCGAAATCACGTCGCCGAGCCATGCGCATCGCTCCATCGGAGACCTGGCTTATGTTTGGGGCTTCGGCAACGAGGCCGCCTTCAGCCGTGCGTTCCGGCGGATGTTCGGCATGTCCCCGCGAGAGGCACGCGGGGAGTCGGGCTTGGCCCGACGCGCAGCTTACCAGCGCCTATCCGGCTCCGATGGTTCGGGCGAGCCTGTCCTGCCGCAATGGATACGCCATCTCAAAGGGTGAGTGAGGACCGGAGCACGCGGGGATGATCTGACCTGTTTCGATTACCGTCGAACACTGCCACCCGTGATCGCTGCGGCACTCGATGAAGAGCTTGAGTTCGTTGAGGAGGCAGATGTGGTGGTGCTGATCGAACTGCCATGATTGAGCGTCGTCGAGCTTCCGACATTGCCGCTGTTGTGTCCCCAAGCCGTGCCGATGCCGTTCTTCGTCATGACATCGAACGTCGCATCGCCCCAGATCTCGAAATCGTTGCGTCCGCTGTTCGTCTCGGTCTTCGTTCCCGACCGGCTATCGCCGTTGCGGACCGTATTGGTCGTGCCGCTCGAAGACGAGCTGGATGTCGCCCGCATGCCCGCATGAGCATTCGAGATCGCGTAGGATTGGGTATTCGGATTGATGGCCTGCTGAGCCGCACGGACACCCTGGTCCCACAACTGTCCCGCCACGAGATTCTGCGAATTCGTCAGTGGCAGATTGCCGAGCACGACTCCCATGGTTCCACGATGAGTAGTGCCGTCAGCTGTCTGAGCGTGAGAGAGCCCGCTGAAGGCGACGAGGCCGAGAATCGAGAGAACCGCACTGCGCATTGAAAACCTCCGAGCTTCAAATTCCGTCAGATCACCTTGTGCCTTAAGCAAGTCCCAAGGGAGAGGCAGGGGCTGAAGTCCCTGCCTCTCTATGGCCTGCCGGATCAGTTCCGGTAGGAGATCGAGCCCGAAGCGCCGTAACCGGAAGCGTTGTGCGTCTGAGTCGCATTGTAGCTGCCCGAAGCATTGATCGAGCCGGTGTACTGGTTCGTGTTGGTGTAGCTGCCACCACCGGAGAAGCCACCCGAGGTCGAGCCCTGAGCCGAACCCGTGGTCGGGGTCAGCGAGGTCCCGACAACGTTGCCGACCTGAGCGAAGCCACCCTGATCCTCGATCTGAGCCGAACCCGCGGCTGCACCACGCATGGCGTTGTTCTCGTAGGAGGACGAAGCAGACTGGTTGGCCTTGCCGGTGGAGTTCGCAGCAGCCACGCCGTTCACAGCCGAGGACTGGAAGGTGTGAGCGCCATTCACCGTCCAGGACGAACCGCCCGACTGGGTGCGGGCGACGGTGGTGTCGATGTGGAGCGCACCGTTGGCAGCCTGGGTGTTCGTGACCTGACGGTTGAACACATAGCCGCGGGCGCTGGCATTCACGTCGGCGTTGTTGCCGTGGGGACCCTTCGGGCCACCCGGCTGAGCGAGAGCGGCGCCGGTCAGAGCGAGAACGGCGACGGCAGACGTGAGAATGAGCTTACGCATCGTAGATTGTCCTTGTTTGGGAATTGGGGTCAGCCCCCCGAAAAACGTGACCACCATGATCACGCTGGCGACGGTCCTCCGCACCCCGAAGAGGACGCCGGGCGGCAACGAACCACCCGTGCCTCTTAAGGCTGCGCCGCCTCAGCGAGGTGCGCTCATCCCGGAGCAGAGCGACGGGGTATAGGTGCGCGGGTCCATGCAGAACGGTGGGACGTTCGGAGCCGAGCCGATGGAGCCCGTCGTGCTGGCATATCGAGCGTTCGGAGCCTGAGATACCGGGATCATCTGAGCGCCGCCGCGTCCATTCGCCGGGATGTAGCGGGTGCCCGCCGAAGCACCGCGACCATCGTCTGGATAGACCACCGCCATCCGGCCGGACGCCGCAGCCTGCTGCTGCGCTGCGATCACCTCGGCGCGCTGCTGCGGGCAGATCACACCGGTCATGTTGAGCGAGGATTGTACCTCCGGATTGTTGCAGATCAGTGCGAGAGCAGCAGCGTTCTGGCCCATGCCCATCAGTGTCGCCGCGTAGGCCCGCCGATTGCACTCCTGCATTTCGTAGGTTGCCCCGGCACCGAAATTGAACCCGACGCCGCCGACACCGATTGACGCCGAGCCGGCGCATGAGTGAACACCTGCCGCTGTGAGGCCAGGTGCGATGCCCGAGGCTGTGGAAGCAATTCTCTGCTTCGTTCTCGCCGGATTGTAGATGGTGTCGCCATTCACGATGGCGGTGGCACCTGAATTGCTGTTCGAGGTGCCGCTCGTTGTCGTGCCCGTCGATTGGGCGAGTGCCGGCGATGCGAGCAGCGCAGCGGCTGCCGCAGCGGCAAACATGATCCGCTTCATGGTGGTTGTTCCCTGATGTTCAGTTCTGGAAGAGGCTGATGTCGAGATGTAAAATTGAGTATTGAGTGACCTGCCCGGTAGAAAGCGATGTATCGGCAGGCACCCATACATCAGTGAAAAAGAACAATGGCACTTATCCTCCCAGTCTAGCCTTTATTCCGCCATCGTTTCGCCGCGGCGTCATCAAGTTCGGGAGTTTGATAGCAGGAACTTGCTGAATCTTGTCCTTCTAGAAAGGATAATATGCGCGAGGACTAATTCCTTTGCCACAATTTAGCCGCAGCCGCGGCATGCAGGCCGGATTGCCGACGGCGTGATGGTTTTGAGTGGGATGATGAAGTCGTCAGCTTTCGAGAGAGATCGACAAGTGCATGGAATAGCTGCGAAACGGCGATGCCGGGTCGGGCTCACGCCCGATGAAGCCGGCCCATTCGACGACCTGTTGAATGCGCTTTCGGCTCTGCACCGGCACCAAGCTCGAGACAACAGCGCGGGAGGAGCCCTGCCGATTTGAACTACTCCTCTTGGACGAGAGCAGGCGATGACCGTTGTGTCGAGCGCTGGAGTGTTCGTCGAACGGGCCGAGTGCCGTCCAGAGGCCGATGCGCATGCGCGGTCACTCGGAGGATGACGACCACCGGCATCGGAGGAGGCGAAGGAACGAGGCGCCAGCGATCTTTTCCTCGCAGCATGATCAGGCGCAGGGTGCTACACGCGCAGTCGAAGCCTGCTGCTCCTCATATGGCGGGGCAGGGGACAACTCGGCTTGCTGCACTGGCTTCGCGTTGGCAGAGTTCAGACTTTGCCTCGTCCTGCCATGGACGAAAACATCGCGTCATCGGCCGTTGGCCGCTTCAGGTCTGGAGGGAGATGTGAGCTTTCGGACATCAATCCGACGTCCGACGGCTGAAACACGGATCTCGAAATGGTCGGCTTGAACAACATCAAGGACCATGGTGGGACGATACGCGACGATATTGATGCCGCCGCGTCGGCGCAGGCTGTCATAGACAATTCCATCCCGGCGCGAAGCACGCACAGCCTCTCCGAGACGCTGCGAGGCATCGTATCGATCGGACGCATAGATGTCTGCGAGCTGAGATTGCTGCCCTCGAATATCTCGGTAAAGACCATCCAAGCGAGCGGAATAGCTCCGGTAGGTTCGGACCATCTCGGAAACGTTTCGTGCCAAAGCCTCCCGGCGGAGGTGATGTCCGACTTCGGCTGCTGCAGTCTCAATCTCCGCCGCCGCGTACCACGCCCCCAGTTCGGGCGAGTTGAAGCGCATTCCTGCAGGGCTGACATGGAGGAAGGCCGCCATCACGATGCTGGCGTTTGGCCGGCCGTAGACCCATTCCTGATGCGGGAGACGGGCGATGCGGCTGGCGACCAGCCGATCGTTCGTCCACCCGACAAGATCCATGACAGCGGCCAGGTCGGCCGCCGTCGCGACCGTGTCGAAAAGCCCGATGGGCGGAAAGCGCGAAGGGATCAGGCGATAGGTGGGGTAGGGCGCCGCGGCGTAGGGATCGGTCACGAGAAACGAATGTCCGTATCGTCATAGGGGACGAAATCCCTGTCTGCCGCATTGGGCTCCATGTAGAGCCCTCCGCGAGCGGCATCGAGGAAGCGCCGCACCATCAGGAGACTGTCCTGAGTGCCGTCCGTGACGAAGTCCATCGGCGGATGGCCGCCGAATACCGTCGCACCGTGGGGGCTTCGGAGCCAGGCGAGTCCCGCCTGTTCGGTCGGATAGAGGATCCGCAAAGCCTGGTAGATGCCGAGGATGGCGGACATCCGGGTCAGCACGTCCGCGTCAAGGGTGAATTCCGCATGCTCCCGGGCCTGCTTCGCCCATTTGTGGTAGGTCGAGCGCGGTGGGTAGCCGAGGACCCGAAGGCGCTCCTGCTCGGTCAGACCCCATAGATCGGCGATTGCCAGGAAGGTGCGCATGCCGGGTGCGCTCAAGCGCTTGCGGTTGGCGGGTTCGAAGCGGGCCTGCTCCAACCGGGGAACACCTTCCGCGATCCTTGGCTGCGGCTTGCGTGCGTTTCGGGTCATGGCCATCCTCGCCGTCTAGATAAAGATTTAGTCCATATTTGGACAAAACACAACTCGAGACTTTGTCGTTCGATATTGATGTGCACATGATCCAGCAGCGGATAAGGCGAAATTTCGCATAACAAAGATTATGGAACCGAAATCCGTGGGAGCCTGTCTGCTGAAGGGATTCCTACCAGGCAGCGGCGTGAAGGCGCCGTTTCCAGCGCTCGTGGCGCGGGAGTTGAGCCGCAGCGGCCTGACGCCTGGTGAGTCTACGATGATCCGCCCTTCGCGATCTACTCACAGGCGGAGCTTCAACCCGTTGCGCTTCTGATGCTGTCTCTGACTGGGCTACCGGCTCGGGCGCTGTCACCGGATCTACGATCTTCGAAGCCTTCTTTCGTGGTTTCGTCTTCGTGCTCTCAGGCTCTTGAACTTGATCCTCAGGAATAGGTGACCCAGCTTCTTCAACAGAACAAGCGCCTGCCTGAGTCATGCCTTCCGATATCACAGGAGTGTTCGCGGGTGCATCCGGCGCGCCTTTCGAGGCTACCATGGTCAGATCGGATTCTACCTGGCTCTGACGGAGCTTCGATCTTGGAGCACTCTTGCGACGGATAGGCTCGACGACCTCAGAGCTGCCTCGCATCGGTTCGAGAATGCTGGGCAGGATGCGTGGCGCAGCCGCGGGCTGAGCGACCGCCGGCGGCTCTTCCTCCTGAACGATTGTTGGGGCTTGAGCCGGCGTCAATTCGAACAGACGCTTTGGTACGAGTTGATGACGCTGACCGTGAGCGCGGGACTTCTTGATCTCAACCGAAAAAGGTTTTGGTTTTCGCTTCATCACAGATGCTGATTATGAGCTCGAAAAAATAATGACGTAAGGGATTGCTTGTCTGAGTTCAAGTTCGAGGGTTTATGTTGTTGATTGTCCTAACTCTTAGAGAGCTCAGTCCAGAATAAATTCTGCATTGCGGTTTTCACCAGAATGCATTGGATCGAGCTAAAGTGAGGCGGTTGCGCTCGTCTAGGCAGCGCGCCGGGTGAAAAGCCTGTGCAACAGGCCAGGCTTTTCCCTTCGCGCGATGATCTCGCTGCCCCCACCCTTCAGCCGGCGAGCTGCGTCACGATAGGCCCGAGCCGGTGCGCTGCCAGGATTGCCGAGGGTCACCGGCGCTCCAACATTCGAGGAGCGCAGCACGTCCCCGCTTTCGGGGATAGTGCCGAGCAGCGGAAGGGACAGGATCTCGAGTACGGCTTCCACTGTCATGATCTCCCCGCGCCGGGCCCGAACGGGATCGTAGCGGGTAAGGAGCAACTGCTTCTCGATGCGTTGTCCGTTCTCGGCTCGTGCAGTCTTCGCATCGAGTATGCCGATGATGCGGTCAGCATCACGGATTGAAGACACTTCCGGGTTCACCACGACCACAGCCACATCGGCATGCCGCATGGCCAGAGTCGCCCCTTTCTCGATCCCGGCCGGGCTGTCGCAGATGATCCAGTCGAACTGCGCCCGCAACTCGGCGATGATGCGGGCGATACCGTCTTCGGTCAGGCTGTCCTTGTCGCGGCTCTGCGAGGCCGGCAGGAGAGCGAGCGTGTCGAGGCGCTTGTCGCGGATGAGAGCCTGCGCGAGCTTGGCCTCACCCTTGATGACGTTGATCAGGTCGTAGACCACGCGGCGCTCGGCCCCCATGACGAGATCCAGGTTGCGCAGCCCGACATCGAAATCGACCAGTACGACCTTCTGGCCGTCCTGAGCCAGGGCCGCGCCCAAGGCTGCCGTCGAGGTAGTCTTGCCGACACCGCCCTTGCCCGATGTCACCACCAGGACCCTACCCTGCCTGGGCTTTGTCTTCGCCTTGGAATGCTTTGGCCTTGGCTTCTTCATCGCTGGCATCTCTCAGCAGAGACCGTGAGGAGGCACGGCACCCACGCAAGCACGGACGAGTTCGAGGAGCGGCAAAACGGAATGGGGCCAGAACGAACTGGCGTGGCAACGGCCATGCCCCTGATCAGCGAACCTATTCGGCGCCCGGAATGGTTACCAGCCCGTTAACGGATGGACCACAACCCGACAGGTTCCTGCCAACGATCCGTTAACCATTTTGCGGCGACCATGGTCCGGCTGATCCGTTGGGTTGCGGATCGGCACTCTCCTCCAAAGCAATTGGGGCGCGGATGGACCGCCTCGATCTGCTTTGGGGATGCGAGTGTCCTGGCGCAGTAACTGTCTCGTAACCACACCTTAAAGTGAGTTTGATCGACACTGGGCGCACGGCGTTGGCCATGTGCCTGAACGAGAGAGGACTGTCCATGACCATACTCGATCCGATCACCGGCCACCTCGCCACCATTGACAGCTCGATCAAACCACGTCGTTGAGCGCCCCACAGGGTTGGGAGATGGTAATGAAACGATCATCCGCACGACAGGCCAAGCGCTGGGTCATTCAGGAACTAACCCGCTTGCTGGATCAGCATAAGTCAAAGGGGAGCTTCGAAGTGGCTGCTTTCAGGAATAGGCTGAGGCCTGCGGCCTCTCAGGAACAGTCGGCTGGTCCGCCGGACTGCCCTGATCCCGATGCCCCGACGCCGGCGTGATCGGATGAGGTCTCCTTGATCGGCCCGGCATCCCCCTTTCGGCTGTAGAGCTGCGATTTCGCGGAAGACCATTTTAGCGTCGGCAAGTGCCGTTAAAGCGATCTCAAACCTTTGATTCAGGTGAGCATTGCCTCGGTCGATCCTGGAGAGTTCCGACAGGAATTCCATAACCGGTGCAGTATGCGATCTACGCCTTCTGCGCACTTCACTCCAGCCCAGGATCTGGCACTTTGGCTGGGTTCAACCTCGGTCAGAGAAGCTCGATGAGATCGATTATCTGCGCCGCCGTGGCAGCATGCTGCTCCCTCCTGCCAGCCCCATCAGTCTTCGCGCAGAGCCAAGCGCAACGCGGCGAGTACCTGGTGACCATCATGGATTGTACCGGCTGCCATACGCCCGGCACCTTCCTCGGCAAGCCCGATATACAGCGCCCTCTAGCAGGATCGGAGGTCGGCTTTCAAATTCCTGGCCTCGGCATCTTTTATCCACCCAACCTCACCCCCGACCCTGAGACGGGGCTGGGCAAGTGGAGCGAGGCCGACATCATTAAGGCGGTGCGAACCGGCATCAGGCCCGACGGCCGGCAGCTTGTGCCGATCATGCCGTATCATTCCTACAGCAAGCTCACGGATGCAGATGCCCGGGCTCTTGCCAGCTATCTCAAAAGCCTGGGGCCGGTCAGAAACCAAGTGCCCAGTCCGGTTGGAGCCAACGAGAAACCGTCTGCTCCTTACCTGACCGTGGTCATGCCCCAGTAACCGCTTGGCGCAGAGCGCCCAAAACCGAAAGGCTGGTAGCCCCAGGATAGGTACAGGAGGCCTCCGACATGCTCGAGGCAGACCTGCAGCGGCTGTTGATACCGGAGTGAAACTCCCCAGACCTGCCGATTGGATTTTCCTCAAGTGAGCGTGGCCGCCGCCGCTGGGAAGATCGGCAGGCTCTCTTCGCCGATGCTGCTCCTGATGTCAGGAGGACAGGCGGTGATCCAGCTTGGGGAGGTCGTCATGATCCTGGAATGGCACCGGCAAGGCATGTTCGTTGGTGCCCCTGCTGGCAGCTAACGTGACAGCGCCCTTGAGACCGTCCCGCTCGTCCGATCATGGCGTCTTTCAAGGTCAGCCTGCGCCCTAGAGCCCGCGCAGCCTTCCGGCTGAAGCCGACCAGAAGCGCTAGGCGCAACAGAAGGTCCCGGGATCGGCTCACCGTTTCCCGGCGGAAGAAAGGGGCCACGGCAGCGGTTCAGCCTCTCCTGCCCAAGGGAACGTGGATCCAGGGCTCCCTCGTCCTGTCCTCCGGCTCGATGGGACGGGCTGATCCCCGCTCTGGTTTTCTGCAACCGCATCAAAGGTGAGGCTGCACAAAGCCGCCGGGAACTCGGTTTTTGTCTCAGTCCCTCAGGCACCCTGGCCGTATGGCGTCGAGCTTGCTATTTTCTGTACTTCGTATCCAGGTCATCAATTGCAGCGACGTTGCCGGCTGACCGGCCGTTAACATCGAAGTGCGACTGAAGCCAAGCATTGACGATCGCTTTTGCCAATTCCGGTCCGATCACTCGCGCGCCCATGGTGATGATCTGAGCATTGTTGCTCAGCTGCGCACGCTCCGCCGAGTAGGTGTCGTGTGTAAGTGCTGCGCGAATACCCGGTATCTTGTTGGCCGATATGCACACACCAATCCCTGTGCCGCATACTAGGATGCCTCGGTCATAGCGCCCATCAAGAATGGCCCGGGAAGTCCTTTCAGCGATGCTGGCATAATATTCCGCAGCTCCCTCTTCAGACTGGCTGAGGTCATTGACCTCGACATTGCCGATAGCCGACAGGTGCTGGAATATGACTTTGACCAGAGGCTCTCCTGCGCTGTCACCTGCAATAACGATTTTCAAAGCACTTCTCCTTCTTTCACATACGTCAATGAACCTGACTGGAGATAACGAACTGCTTTACTGCAAATTCGGGGCGTCGCCTTTGCGCCCGACTGAGACAGCCTCCTCCCCATGGTAGCGTTTGATGCGTTCCACCTCTTCCCAGGAGCCAAGGATTACCGGAACCCTCTGGTGCAGCCCTGTCGGTTGAATATCGAGGAGGCGCTGCAAGCCATCCGTCGCTTGCCCTCCTGCTTGTTCGACGATCATTCCAAGGGGGCTGGCCTCGTACATCAGGCGGAGTCTGCCACCTCGCTCCTTGTTTCGGACATCCCAAGGATACAGGAACACTCCGCCTCGAATGAGGATCGAATGCACATGACCTACCATCGAGGCAATCCATCTCATGTTGAAGTCATTGCCCCGCGGACCTGGCTGGCCCGCTACTAGTTCGTCGACATAGCGCTGAACGGGAGGAGCCCAGTGGCGCCGGTTCGACATGTTGATTGCGAACTCACGAGTTTGCGCCGGAATCTCCATCCGATCATGGGTCAACAGCCAGGTACCGAGTTCGCGATCGAGGGTAAAGCCGAAAACCCCATTGCCGACCGTCAGCACCAAAATCGTTTGTGCGCCATAGACAGTGTATCCGGCGGCCACCTGTTGGCGTCCAGGCTGCAGAAAATCCTGCTCGGTCACTTCGCGGGCCGAGGCAGAATCCGGAGTTCGAAGGACGGAAAAAATCGTCCCGACCACGCCGTTGACGTCGATATTGCCTGATCCGTCGATCGGATCGTAAACGAGGAGATACTCCCCTGCCGTGTATTCCTTGGGAATGCGATGGATCGTCTCCATTTCCTCGGACGCGAGAGCCGCCAAATGGCCACCCCAAGCGCTTGCATCCAGCAGGATGTCGTTGGATATGACATCAAGCTTCTTCTGCACCTCACCTTGAACGTTCTCACTCGAAAGATTCCCGAGCAGATCGTTCACCGCGCCCCTGTTCACCACGCTGCTGATTCTCTGGCAGGCGCCAGCCACCACTTCGATCAGCATGCGCAGCTGTTCTGGAATGCAGGCGTCGTTGTACTGCTGCTCGACCAGGAACTGAGTTAAAGTCTTGTGCTTCGTTGTCATTGTGAGCAAAATCCAGACCTACAACTCAAAAAGCTCGGCGAGCACCGTGCCTGCCTTAGTGGAACGAACGGCCCCTGTCTCCATGAGCACGTTCAACGGGTCGCTTCATCAAGGCTCAGAACTGCCATAGCGTTCGTGGCGGTCGTCGCCAGGGTGTCGATCAATCCTGTCCGCAGCGCTCCGAGGATCGCCGTCACTTTGGAGTTCTCAGCTGCGATCGCAATCACATTCGGAATCCGCCTGAGGTCGCGACTCTGCAGTCCAACCACCCTGCCCTGGATCGGCGTCATCGCAGGCTGACCGTGGATGTCGATGAAGTCATAGCCCATGATATCGCCTACGGTGCCGGTGCGCTTCGCCTCTGTGATCTCCTGCGCGGAGAACCAGCCCATTCGGACGATGTTGCTCTCTTCGCTCACGTCCCCGATTCCGACGAGCGCCATGTCGGCGCGGCGAGCTTTGTCGAGAGTCTGCCGGACAGTATCGTTTTCGGCCAATGCGCGACGCACCTCCGGATCGCCGACCATGGCCGGGGCATAGAGGGTCTCGCTCTCACCGCCGAAGCGCGCGGCGAGCCGACGGCAGATGTGATCGGGGTTCATGGTCTCGCCGCCCCGATAGCTGCCGCCGATTGCGCAAACAAATGTGCAGTTTCGCGGGGTGACGCTGATCGCATAGTCGCTCACCGCGCTGACATTGCGCCCCATTCCGACTGCCACGATCGCGCCAGCGCTCAAGGTGCGGTCGAGGTAGTTGGCAACGATGCCGGCGAGGAGTGCACGCTGTTTGTCAGCATCTTTATGGTCGATCGACAGAAGCGCACGGGAGATTCCGAAACGTTGGATCAGTTCGCGCTCAAGGTCGACCGTATGAGTTGGGTGATGCTGAACCCGGATCTCGACGATCCCGAGTTCCTGCGCCCTTTTAAGCATTCGTCCTATGGTGGCGCGTGAGATTGCGAAACGCCTTGAGAGCTCGTCCTGCGTCTGACCATCTACATAATAGAGAGTGGCCAGCTGGGTCAGCTGCTCAATGGATATTGCGGCGGATGCGCGCTGAACTCGAACGATTGTTTCATTAGGCATGCATGGATCTCGATCTGTCAGAGTCTGTTGACTCGCGCCAGGAACAATCAACCCCTTCTCCGTATTGCAAACACAGCTCCCGCCAGGACGATGAAGGCACCGATAACAGCCTTCTGCCAGGTGCTCGGGACCCCGGCCAAAATCAGAACGTTGTTGATCAGTGCCACGAGAAGGACACCCAGCAGTGTCCCGGCTACTGTCCCGCGCCCACCAGTGATGCGTGCGCCGCCAAGGACGACCGCCGCAATCACGTCCAACTCAATTCCAGACAAATCGAATGGATTCGCCAGCCGGTTGGCAGCCACGTGCATCAGCCCGGCTACACCTGCCAGCATGCCGGCATAGGCGAAGACGAACACGTGCACCGTACGCAGGTTGTATCCCAGCCGCTCGGCGATGTTCAGACTTCCGCCCATCGCAAAGACGGCCCGCCCCATGAGAGTTCGCTCCAGGAGCCACCACGTCAAGATCGCCGCCGCGGCGAGAACCAGCACGAAAGCGGGGAGCTGGGTCTGCCCCCCACTGGCGGTGTTGAGGGTCAGCAGCGTCGCCTTGCCGAATGCATCCATGGCCGGCGGAACGTTCATGAACAGCTCGGTCCCGATAAACGTCAGCAGGAAACCGCGGAAGACGTACTGCGTTCCGATCGTGACAATCAGGGATGGTGCGCTGAGCGTGTGCACCAGAAGACCGTTCAGCGCGCCCAGCAGCATTCCACCGCCTGCCCCCGCCAGAAGGATGAGAGCCAATGGAGCATCTGGCCAGAATTGAACGACCGCTTTTGTCAGCGAGTACATGACGAGCGCTGCAATTGCCGCGAACGAAACGTCCAGTCCGCCAGCGGCCAGCACAACCAGGACGCCAAGCGCGAAGAGGCCCAGGACTACCGACGCGCGCAAGATGTCGAACAGATTTGCGACACTGTAGAACGTTGGATTGATTGCGCCGACGACCCCGCAAACGAGAACGATCAGCAGGAGGGTGAAGCTCGAGGGCCGGCGGACGAGCCAGTCCATCACCTGCCATGAGCGTGACGGTGCCGATTTCACAGCGATAGGGAGTGTCGATGTCGTCATCATGCAGCTTCCTTGCTGATGCCTTCAGCTAGCATTTCTTTATAGATGTCGCCTTCCTGCACATTATCGGCGCGGAAGCTACGTGTGATGTTGCCTTTGCGCATGACCAGAATGCGGTCGCAGTTCTGCAGCAGCTCTGGCAGGTCGTCGCTGATGATGATGACACCGAGGCCCTCGTCTGCCAGACGCTGAATAATTCTATAGATCGTGTCCTTGGAGCCGACGTCCACGCCGACGGTCGGGCCGTGCAGGATCAGGACCTTGGGCTGGATTGTCAGCCAGCGCCCAATCAGTACACGCTGCTGGTTTCCACCCGAGAGTGATTTCACAGGCCGGTCGATATCAGGTGTCGCGACCTGAAGGTCGGCGATAATCTTATTGGCGAGTTGGTCGGATTCGCTCTTGTTGAGCCATCCAAGCGCGCCCCGCAGACGATCGAGGACGGCCACGACGATGTTGTCCCGAATCGGTTTGTCGAGGAACAAGCCCTCGTCCAGCCTGTCCTCCGGCACGTAGCCGATCCCGGCCTGGATTGCATCGACCGGTCGGCGTAGGGAAACGCTTTGTCCTTCGAGTTCGATTCCGCCGCGGTCGGCAGGCTCGACGCCCGCCAGGGCTTTAGCAAGTTCATTACGGCCTGAATCCAGGAGGCCCGTGATCCCGAGGATCTCTCCGCGTCCGAGAACGAACGATGCGTCGTCGAACGCGGAACGCAGGCCCAGGGCGCGCACGGTCAGCAGCGGTTCACCGGCAGCGGTCACATGCCGATAGCGGGTGTCCTCGATCGGCTTGCCAGTCATCCACTGGGCAATTTCCTTTTTCGTGAAGCTGTTGATCGGCCCTTGCCGAACCTTCTGGCCGTCGCGGAAGACGATCACCTCGCCGCCGATGGCGTAGCACTCGTCCAGCTTATGGCTGACGAATAGGACCGCCACACCCTGCTGGCGCAAATCTTCGACCACTTTGATTAGGTTGTCGACCTCACGCCTGGTCAGCGAAGTGGTAGGCTCATCCATGATGACCATGCGCGCCTGCACAGCAATCGCACGGGCAATGGCTATCAACTGCCGGGTGGCAATTGGCAGATCCTCGACAGGCGTGCCAAGGAAGGCGGCAGTCGTCGGCAGGTTTACGGCTGCCAAAGCACGCTGCGCAGTTTCCCTCAACCGTTTTCTGTCCAACGCGTGGGCCAAGCGGCCCTGATGCCGGACGAGTTGCTCGCTGAGGCCGACGTTCTCCGCTACGCTGAGGTTCGGCAACAGCGATAGATCCTGGTAGACGGTTTCGATGCCGGCCGAGAGAGACTCGATGGATGTAAGGGAACCGTAGGATTTCCCCTGAATGATGATCTCGCCTTCATCGGGAGGCTGCGCGCCTGCGATGATCTTGATGAGCGTGCTCTTCCCGCAGCCGTTCTCACCCATCAGGTGATAGATCTTTCCCGCCTCGATCGTAAGGCTGACGCCGCGCAACGCATGCACACCGGCAAAACGCTTGTGCACACCGCGCAACTCGAGAAAGGGTGTTCCCACCGCTGCGCTGTCGGATGCTTGGTTCGAAGGAGACATCATGCTCGGGTCCAAAGATGGGCCGGGCGCCGCAGCGCCCGGCCTCGCTGATCGTCGTGGTTAGAAAGGATACTGCTTGTAATTGGACTTATCGACGTCCACCCAGGCTTCTCCGGTGATGATGACGCCGGCACCGGCGCCCTTCTTCACGCTAACCTTTTCGTAGCCCTTCACACCGAGATTCATGCCGTCCGTGATTGGCTTGCCTTCGACTACGAGTTGCGCAACCTTGTTCATTACGATGCCGGCATCCTTGGGATCCCAGAAGCCAATGCCGTCGACGGCGCCGCTTTCGAGATACTTGCCGCTATCCTGCGGAAGCCCCAGTCCGACAACGCAGGTCTTGTCCTGAAGGCCCGCCTCCTCCACAGCACGGCCAATGCCGATCACGTCGATCGCGGAGCCGCCCTGAAAGCCCTTGATATCAGGATGCTTACGGAGGATTTCCTTAGCCTTCTGGTATGCGTTGTTCGCGTCGTTGAACGACTCGTTCTTGGCGTCCACCAAGGTCATGTTTGAATACTTCTTGGCGTTCTCCGCTCCGCCGTCGGCCCACTGGACGTGAGTCAGACTTCCCAGCGAGCCGACGAAGGACGTCCACTTGCCGGATTCACCCATGCATTTTGCCATGCGCTCGTTCAAGCGGGCACCGAATGCCTTGTTGTCGAAGGCCTCAATGTCGGCCAAGGTATTCTTCTGGGTATCGGCCTCGTGGGTGATGACCTTGATGCCCCGATCCATGGCGCGCTTGAACACACCTTCCAGCGAGGACGGGTCCATCGGAACGACAGCGATGGCCGTGACCTTCTTTGCCACGAGATCCTCGATCAGACGCTGCTGCTGTGCCGCATCGGCCTTCGCCGGGCCGGTTTGGCTTGCCGCAATGCTCGGCGTGTTGCTGTCGAACTCCTTAACGCCTTCTTCCATGCGCTTGAACCAAGTCTCGCCGGTCACCTTCACGACCGTCACGATGGTCGACTCACTCTGCGCGTACAAAGCCGAGCTTCCTACGACGCATGCCAGGGCTGCGCCCCCCCAGACTGCCTTACGAATCATTGTAGTTCCTCCACTGAGCTTCTTTGATTTCATGTCGATGCGTGTGTTGTTCAGAGCTGTAATGTCGGGTCTCCATGGCTGATTTAGTCAAAGCGGCGGCCGGGTCGCAGTGCCCCCCTTATGGGGCGCCTGAGACCAAAACATCCTGAGATCAATCCTTGAGCTGGCAAGGAAGAGCAGCAGCAGGAGCCCCCAGGCGCAGTCGCGGAAGAAATTTGAAATATCGAGAAAGTTGAACGTGCTCGACAGGATCTGGAGTGCCGTGGCCGAAAGCACCAGGCAGATCATTCGACCGTAGCCGCCTTCCGGTCGCACGCCTGCCATCACGACGATCAGGATCGCGATCAACACATAGGAGCTGCCATAATCCCACTTCGCGCTGGAAGTGCGCGCCGCGATGACGATCCCGGCCACCGACGCGAGAACCCCTGAGATCGTGTAGACCATCATGAGCATGCGGATGCGGGGAACGCCGGCATATTGCGCCGCCCGGGCGTTGGTTCCCATCAGGAAGAGACGTACGCCGTTCGGGCTGAAGCGCATCCAGGCACCGATCGCCAGGGCAATCACAGCGAAGAGAGCAAAGCTCCAGGGTACGTTGAGGATGTTCTCATAGCCGAGTGTTTCAAGGAAGCCCGCACCATCGATGCGCACGCCCGAGCCATTGGTCAGCGCCACCGCCATGCCGGTGAACAACAGCTGAGTGCCAAGAGTACACAAGATCGGCGTCAGCCCAACGATCGCAATGAGGACGCTGTTGAGGAGCCCGCCCAGCAGCCCCACAGTCAAGGCGACCGCGCAGAACACCACGGCATAGAGCTGCGGAGCCTCATCCGGGGCCACCAATCCTGGAACGAGCAGGCCTGCGACCACGGCGGAAAGATTGGCAAGAGCAATGCCCGACAGGTCAATGCCCCCGTTTCCCGAAATCATTGCCAGCATAACGCCGATGGCGAGAAGCCCCAGCTCGGGAATTTGGCTCGCCATGGATTGCAGGTTGTAGGGATCCAGAAAGTCCGCCCCGGTCAGCACGGCGGCGCATGCAAGCACAAGGATATTAACGCCGACCAGAAAGTTCAGCTGACCATCAGAAAAGGCGCGCTTCACCAAGACCTCCATGCACCCGCCGCATCAGGCGCCCCAAACAGAGCAAGATGCTTAAATCCACTATCTGCCCCAGGACTCGCAGCAGCGGTTATGATCCCGACGCAACGCGAGCTTAGCGCCGCTTCCGCAGGGCTAGCCCAAACTCCAGCGGCTCCGTCCGCTCCCATCCCAGGTTCGACGGCCTCCGCCACCAAATCTTGAGCAGTTGCTCGCCTATAGATCTTATTCTCCGCTCTCTTTTGGGCAAGTGCCCAGGCATTGGACTTTTGTTCAATGGCCGGTCATGCACGAAAACCGTTATCTTATAAAGTGTTCAACCGACTTACATCAAGCTGAGCACCCTTATCGGCCCGATAATTTGACGGTCTGTCAAAGGTGCTGCGAGGCACAAGTCTGAGCATTCGCTCTTTATCGGATCAAACGTTCCAACAGGACATCATAGCCGGAGGCTGCTTATGAACCGCATCATCAACAACCCGGACTTGGTCGTTGAGGATATGCTGAAAGGCTGGCTGCTGGCCCACGCAGATACCGTGACCGGAACCGAAAACCCCCGGGTGGTCAAACGGGTCGGATCGCCACAAACCGGCAAAGTGGGAGTGGTGACTGGCGGTGGGTCGGGCCACGAACCGGCCTTCTTGGGATATGTAGGCGAAGGACTGCTCGATGCGGTAGCCGTGGGCGAGATCTTTTCGTCGCCGACCGCAAAGAGCTTCCTTGACGCCATGCGGGAGGCTGATGGCGGCGCGGGCGTGGCATGTCTCTACGGCAACTATGCCGGTGACAACATGAACGTGAAAATGGCCATACAAATGGCTGAGCGCGAAGGCATCATCGTGAAGACGGTTGTCGCCAATGACGATGTGCCCTCCGCCCCCAAGGGGGACGAACCCAAGCGCCGTGGCGTGGCGGGAGAGATCCTGATGTGGAAAGTCGGATCGGCCAAGGCCGCGATGGGGGCCTCCCTGGACGAGGTGATTGCTGTCGCCCAGAAGGCGATTTCCAACACCCGCAGCGTCGGCATTGGTCTGTCAGCCTGCATCATTCCTGCCGTCGGCAAGGCCAATTTCACGATCGAGCCGGGCACCATGGAAGTCGGGATCGGACACCATGGCGAGCCAGGCATCGATGTTCGCAAAACGGCGAGCGCCGCCGAAATGGCCGACATGATGCTCAGCATCATTCTGCCGGACCTCCCCTTCGCCCATGGAGACAAGGTGGCCGTGCTCGTTTCCGGCCTCGGCGCCACGCCTCTGATGGAACAGTATATTCTGTATGCCGAAGTCGCCGAGCGGCTTAAGGCCCATGGCATCACAGTCGGCTTCAATCTCATCGGGAACCTTTTCACGTCGCTGGAGATGATGGGCATCACGCTCACGGTGATGAAGCTTGATGACGAGTTGGAAGCCTGCCTGACAGCCCCCTGCCGGTCGGTCGGCGTGACGGTCGCGGGTGATCTGCCGCGCGGCAATGCTCCAGCGACGTCGGCGGTTCGCTCGTCGGGCCGTCAAGAGGCGCGCAAGGTTCTTGAAGCCTCGGCCCGGACGATGACCGGCTCCACGATCGAGCTGCGTCAGGCCGGCAGCATCGTGCGGGATCTCATCGCCACCATCAACGCCAATCGGGCCTACCTGAGCGAGATCGATGGCCTCATCGGCGACGGGGACCACGGCATCAACATGAGCAAAGGCTTCACCGGGTGTGGAGCACGACTGGATGCTCTGGGCGAAAAGGCCGAGGACCTGCCGGTGGCCCTGGAGCAGCTGTCGCAGGCTCTGATGGATGACATCGGCGGCTCGATGGGCCCTCTTTACGGAAACTTCTTCCTCGGCTTCCATGACGTGCTCAAGCCCTACCCGGAAATGGATGCCGCGCTGTTCGGCGAGGCTCTGGCAGCCGCAGTTGCGAATGTGCAGGGAATGGGCAACGCTCAGGTTGGAGACAAGACCCTTATCGACACCCTGGTGCCCGCCCTGGACGCCTACCACCATGCACTGGCCTCCGGCTCGAGCTTCGGGCAAAGCCTTGAGGCGATGAGGGTTGCGGCCGAGAAGGGCAAGGACTCCACCAAGCAATTGCAGGCGCGGATCGGCCGCTCGGCTCGCCTCGGAGAGCGCTCGATCGGTGTTCTCGATGCGGGCGCCACCTCGTGCTTCCTGATCCTCGAATCGATGGCAAAGTCCCTGGAGCGCATGCTGCCCAAGTGATGGCGCCGCTCCCCACTCGAAACTTCGGGCAATTCCATTCGAGGCACCTTATGACCGGTCTTGTGAACCGAACCACTCTGGCTAATGCATTGCGAGTGTTAGCGGTAGACGCTGTCCAACAGGCAAATTCGGGGCACCCGGGCATGCCCATGGGCATGGCCGATATCGCCGAGGCCTTGTGGCGCCACCATATGCGTCACAACCCCGCCAATCCCGCCTGGCCGAACCGTGACCGTTTCGTTCTGAGCAACGGCCATGGGTCGATGCTTCTCTATGGGCTGTTGCATCTCACGGGCTATGACTTGCCAATAGAGGAAATCAAGCAGTTCCGGCAGCTGCACAGCCGTACCCCAGGTCATCCCGAGTTGGGATACACGCCAGGAGTGGAGACAACCACGGGGCCTCTCGGTCAGGGGCTTGCAAATGCGGTCGGCATGGCTCTGGCCGAGAAGCTGCTCGCGAGCGAATTCAATCGCGACGGATTCCCGCTCATCGACCACCATACCTTCGTGTTCATGGGCGATGGCTGCTTGATGGAAGGCGTAAGCCACGAGGCTTGCTCCCTCGCCGGCACATGGGGGCTCGGGAAGCTGATCGCGTTCTGGGACGACAACGGCATATCGATCGACGGACACGTGGAAGGCTGGTTCACGGACGACACGCCGGCTCGCTTCGAAGCCTATGGCTGGCACGTCATCCGCAACATCGACGGGCACAACTCCACGGCGCTGGACGCCGCCATAGCTGAAGCCAAGGCCGAGGTGCGACGGCCGACGCTGATCTGCTGCAAGACCGTTATCGGAAAAGGGTCACCCAACAAGGCAGGTACTCACGATAGCCATGGCGCGCCGCTGGGAGCCGATGAGGTGGCTGCAGTGCGTTCCGAACTCGGCTGGCCGCACCCCGCCTTCGAAGTTCCCCATGCTGTCCGCAGCGCATGGGATGCTCGGGATGCCGGCGCGGCGCTCGAGGCATCGTGGAACGAGCAGTTCGCGGCCTATGAGCGAGTTCATCCGGGACTGGCCCAGGAGCTTCGCCGGCGCCTCTCCGGACGTCTGCCTGCCGGTTTCAGGGAGCAGGCCAAGGCGGCTGCCGATGCGGTCGCTGCCAAAGGCGAGACAATTGCCAGCCGCAAGGCGAGCCAGAATGCAATCGCACTGCTCGCCCCGACATTGCCGGAACTGATCGGCGGCTCCGCGGATCTGGCCGGCTCCAACCTGACTCTTTGGAAGCAGGCGCGTGATGCCAATCAGCCGAGCGGCGGCAACTACGTGTACTACGGCGTGCGGGAATTCGGCATGGCTGCCATCATGAATGGTCTGGCGCTGCACGGAGGATTCCGACCGTTTGGCGGGACATTCCTGATGTTCTCTGAGTACGCCCGCAACGCACTCCGAATGGCGGCCTTGATGAGACTCAATCCGATTTACGTGTTCACGCACGACTCCATCGGCCTGGGTGAGGACGGCCCGACGCATCAGCCTATCGAACAGACCGCCACCCTGCGCCTCATGCCAAACATGGACGTGTGGCGCCCCTGCGACGCGGTTGAAACTCAGGTTGCATGGCAGGCGGCGATCGAAAGCAGCGACCATCCAACGAGCCTCATCCTCAGCCGACAGAACCTGCCTCATAACCAACGTAGCATCGAGCAGATCGAGGCGATTGCCCGTGGTGGATATGTGCTGAGTGAGCCTGCCGAGAGCCCTGTTGCGGTCATCATAGCAACGGGTTCGGAGGTGAGCCTAGCCATGGCGGCGCAGCGTCGCCTGGCAGAGGCAGGCGTGCATGTCCGTGTCGTCTCGATGCCATCGACGTTCCGTTTCGACCGGCAGGAAACATCATGGCAGGAATCGGTTTTGCCAGGACACTTGCCGCGCGTAGCCGTGGAGGCTGGCGTTTCCGATTACTGGCGTAAATATGTCGGGCTCAATGGAGCCGTTGTCGGCATCGACAGCTTCGGCGAGTCCGCTCCTGCACAGGCGCTCTTCGAGCATTTCGGCGTGACTGAGGCGGCAGTTGTCGCAGCCGTGCAAAGGGTACTTGCCGTGGAGGGCACCCGCGCCTGAGCGGGCCCCGACGAGCCGCTGTCTGCATGGCACAAGTCCGCTCCCGACTGACGATCTGCCCGAGATGTCAGTCCTGGAGGTCTTGCCAGGTGCGCTGTAGATGACCCTCCTCCGCCACGGCCTCCCGGTGACGGGTTTCCTCCCTAAACCCGACGCCCCCAGGAAGCCTTTTTTCTCGCTGCCTGTGCGTGGCGCCGTCGCGCTTGGGCTGGCTTATCATTGAGGTTGCGTCATGTTTTTGTCAGTCATTCTTTCAGGCTTGCGTCGCTGGCTGCGTGCTCGCGAAACGGCACGGCAATTGAGTGCCCTGTCCGACCGTGACTTGTCCGACATTGGCATTGCAAGACACGATATCGGGCAAGTGACGCGCCAAGGCCTCTGAAGCCTGAACTGGCTGCCGCTACGGCGAAGAAGATTGGGTGAGGGGCTAGGGCGGCAGTGCATCCGTGCCTGTCCTTGCCCCTCAGGTCAAGCGACCACGGGGCTCACCTAAAGCGGCTCGATGACACCTACATGACGCCGCTGCGACTGATTCCTGGTCGCAACCATCCTTTGAACTCTGCCTTGAGCGGCCTTTCTCTATCGCTACGAGCGTGATGCCCGAACCGTGCTGATCCCCCATCGTCACATCCGTCGATCAGCGGCAGATCTTCCGAAACCTGCGTCGAAAGACCAGGGACAACTGGCGAGGTGTACTTCAACGGGTTGGACTAGCGCACATCCCTGATAGAGGAAGGCTAAGCTGCGGCCGCCGATGGCTGATCACGCCTGCTCACGACAAAGAGAAGCGCCCCGCGTGTGCAGAGGCGCTGAAGTTCCAGGGAGGATCGGCCCCCCAGCCGCTCCATCATGGACCATGACCAGAATGCCTGAAGAACAAGGCTGTGGCTGTATCGAAAAGAGCACAGGCGAAGAGAGATGCACTCTCAGAGGCTGGCCAGCAGGAGGCTGATGCCGAGCAGGGCCGCAAGCGAGACGACAAACCGGATGGCGGCGCCTTTGAACGTTGGTGCCGACGCCGGAGGAAAATCCGGCACTGCGACATCTGTCTGACGCATGATGAGCACCCTCAAACAATTCAGCTGGCTTGGAAAATTGACAAAAAAGATTCGAGCGGTCGTGCGGCCCGGCGGGCGTTTATCTGTCCGATTGGTACGCCGATGTCTGTAGCCGGCAGGACACACGATGGGTTCGTGATGCTGCGGCTTGGGGTGAGGCCACTTCATTCAGGGCAGACGTTGCCCCTAGCACGACTTGTTTATTGCGCCATGGGGACCAGCACCAGAGTGGAATGCAGATTGTCGATCCCTCCTGGCCGCCTACATCCAGGGTGTGCGTCATTCCCTTGGCACACCAGCGCCCTGACGTGGGCCCGGACGGATTTGAAGCCCGACCAGACCGTTATGAGCGGTCGGCTCTAGCAGGCCCTGGGCCGAGCAACTAAACCGGATCGTCGGCACTTCGGCTGTATCAAGAACGGCTCAGCAGGCCAAGAGTGCAGGTGTCCCGTGACCGGCTCTGCTCCTGATAAATGTCCTCCTGTCCCCTTCACTTTCCGAGATCAAGAACATCGAGGCTGCGAACGCGTGTCAAACGTTGAGCCGGTCCTGTAGGTGTGAGGAAGCAGGCGCTCGAAGCTGCGGCGCACGATGCCGTAGCACTCGCAGGAGGCTCCCTCAAGACCGAGCCGGTTCGTCACCGTGATCAGACCCCGGCCCTGTTTGATGAGACCTGCCTCCTGAAAGGCTCGCGTAATGCTGCTGACCGTGGAGCGCTGTACGCCCAGCATGTCGGCCAGGAACTCATGCGTGAGCGGCATGGTGTCCCCGTCGAGCCGGTCGTGCATGCTGAGGATCCAGCGGCACGCGCGGGCCTCGACACTGTGGACCGCATTGCAGGCCACGTTCTGCAGCACCCGCGCCATCATGGCCTCGGTGAAGCGCAGCACCAGCTGCCGCACCTTTGGGCGTTGGCCGATCACCTCGTGCAGGCGCTCCAGTTCGATCCGAGAAGCGGTGCCAGTGGTCTGCACGATGTAGCGTCCGAAGGATTGGACAGCCGTCACGGCACTCACCAGGCCCAGAGCGCCTTCCCGGCCGTAGACGGCCATCTCGGCTGTGCGGCCATCCTTCAGCATGGCCACCAGCGACACCACTGTGTCATGGGGAAAGTAGGCGTGGCGTAGGGCATCGCCGGCCTCGTACAGCACCTGATCTTGTTGCAAGCAAACCCCGTGCAGGTGCGCCTCCAGTACCGCTAAGTCGTCCGGCTCCAAAGCCGCCAAGAGGCGATTGGCGCGGTGATCGATCTTTGGGGTGGGAGTGGTGGTGTAGTCATGAGGCTTCATACCTCAAGCTAAGCCAGGCATGATCCCGAAGAAAAGTCTGAATTGTCATCCGGATTAGCCAACGTCTGCTGCCAACCGGGGATGACAAGATTGCGGAGGCGGGATCTCGCCGCCCCGCCGGCTTGGATCGTCGCCACGACAATGGCATCCCGACCTATGAGCGAGACCAGCCGCTAGCTGAAACTCTGAAACGAATTATTTGCGACGGATCCAGCCGGAGTTGAGCGGGAGCCGGTACATGGTAAAGCCCCAGCTCCAAGGTGAACGGACCTGATGATGCCGCATACCATCTATCGAGGCGCAGCAATGTGCCGGGCGTGCGCTGCTGGCTTGGCCATAGATCCGCTTTAATGGCAGCCGATTGTGAGGCACCAGGGAGGCAACCATGGCCAGGGCAAGAACTCCTCTGTCCGCGTGTATCGGCGTCATCGGGTTGATGGTTGGCTTCGACGCAGGTGCCGAGCCAGGCAGGCCCGAGAAGGTGCAGGTCGCACTCGAAGCCTGGCTGGCAGAGAGAGCTCCATTGGAGAAGGTCACAGGCGTTGCCGCCTATATCAGCCTGGGGGATCCTGGGCCGGCCATTGAGGCCTTTGCTGGCACCACAGGCCGGTCGCCCTCCGACAAGCCCGTCAGCCAAGACACCCTGTTCCAGATGGGCAGCACGTCGAAATCGTTCACGGCTGCTGTGATACTCAAGCTCGAGGCGGGCGGCGCGCTGTCGCTCGACGAGACGGTTGGCAGATGGTTGCCGGAGTATCCCGCCTGGCGGGATGTCAGTATCCGGCGCCTGCTCAACATGACCAGCGGGATCCCGAACTATTCCGAAACCGAGGCGATGTCACGCCTGTGGGTCGAGGAAGCCCAGCGCGACCTCAGCGCCGAGGAACTTGTGAGGATCGTGTACCCCACCAGCAGCAACGGACTACCTGTCACGACGGGCTATCACTACTCCAACACCAATTACATCTTGGCGAGCATGATCGCCGAGAGAGCAAGCGGCAAGACATTTCGGGATCTGGTTCATGAGCTGGTGATCGAACCGCTCGGGCTTCACTCGACCTTCTATGAAAGTGGCATCTATCCCGAAACCGTGCTCCGGCGGCTGGCGCATGGCTACTTCGAGAACCCGGCCTGCACCGACTACCAGCCGAAGGATTGTGCAGTATCCTGGAACCTTCCGCTGGTGGGGCGCGACGTGCGTGCCATGAGTTCATCGTGGGCCCAGGCCGCTGGCGGCGCAGTTTCGAACGCACGCGACGTCGATCGCTGGATGCGGGCGCTGTTTGCGGGCAAGGTCGTGCCGCCCAAGCAACAGGCTGAGTGGCTTCGGATGGTTTCGACCCGCACCGGGGCGCCCCTCGCCGAGGTGTCACCGGAGGACCCGCGCGGCTTCTCCCTTGGCTTAGCCCAGTCGATCCTCGGACCGATGGGAGCGCACTGGTTCTACGAGGGTGAAACGCTTGGCTACCGCACTCTCTATGTCTGGTTTGCGCAGGACGACATTCTGATCACGGTGCAGACCAACTCGCAACCTGCCGACGGAATGGACCGGCTCCACAAGGCGGTGACTGCAATTTACGAGGCCGTTAAGCCGCCTGCCTCGCCATGATCTTCCGCGTGTCATGGCAGAAGCGCTCGATGTCGTGCAGGAGCCAAAGGTGGATCAGTATAGGACTTTCCTCTCCGGATTAGCATCCTCAAGCACGGTCCAGATGGTCGAAGCGCCGATCGATCTTCCCGAAGGCATAAAGAACGCGATTGAGGTCCGGACGGGAACTCGGAACAGAGCAGGTGCCTAGCGTTGAGGTCCAAGCCAAAGGTCCGCTCGCCGAGCGAAGGCGGACATTCGGCTTTTTCCGCTCAGTGCCGGGAGCGGTGCTTTGCCCGGCATTACGAGCATTATGCTTCCTCAAGCCCGATTCTGGTACGGTTTCGTCCCTCCGCCTTGGCAGCGTACAGGGCCCGGTCCGCCCGGCGGAGGATCGAGCTGCGGTCATCATCCGGCATGGCCTCCGTCACGCCCGCACTGAAGGTGCAAGGCAGTTGAAGACCGCTGTGCTCCAGCACCGCCGCAGGAAAGCTGTCCCGGATGCGCTCAATAATGCGCACAGCGTCCTCAAGACGAACTTCGGGCAGCAGCAGCAGGAACTCCTCCCCGCCGGTGCGGCCCAAGCGGTCCTGGACCCGCACCCTCTCACGACAGAACCGTGCAAAATGCGCGAGAACGGCATCGCCCGCCTCGTGCCCATGGGCATCGTTGATCGCCTTGAAGTGGTCGATGTCGATCACGGCTACGCACAAGCCTGTTCCCGTCGCCTCGTCGGCGGCGAGCGACTCATCCAGCAGTCCTAGAATATGGCGGCGGTTCGGTAACCCCGTGAGCTGATCGGTCCGTGATGCCTTGAGCGCCGCCTCATGGGCTTGGCGCAGGGATTTCTCGTTGTTCTTCAAAGTTGTAATGTCAGCGCCCACGGACAGCACCCAGCCGTTCTGGAGCACCGTGTGGTCGATCCAGAACCAGCGGCCATCCACCAGATCGGTCTCGAAGGACTTGCGGGGAACGCTCCGCCGCCGCGGCAGGGTTCGAGCGATGAAGGCCTCGACATCACCATCATCGATCCGGACGCCAAGCCCGTTCCTGTGCGCGTGACGAAGGATGCTGGTAAAGGTGAGCGGACCGTCGTAATTCCCAAGAAACATACCCTGGTAGGTCTTGTTGGCGTACCGGAGATTGTCCTCGGCATCGAAGATGGAGACCGCCTGCCCGCTTTCGGTAAGGGCCTCCACAAGGCAACGGAGGGCTTCGTCGTCGGGGCTGAAAGGGAGAGAGGTCATGGAAACTCAAGATCAGGAAAGGAGAGCAGCTCAGCTTGGCCTACCCAAGCTGCAAATTGACCGTTCATTCGGGAATTTCCCTTATTCGGCTTCGTTCCGCAAGCGGCCCTACCGGCTGCCGGAATCGGTCGCCATGCGCCAGCTCAGAACATCGGCTCTGGCTGCTGAGGCTGAGCATGCGCCCAGTCACGCCGATATGGGGAGTGCCGGTTCGTGAGGAACCAAGCGGATGACCTTCCCAGCACGCTGCTCTCCGCAACAGGAAAGCTGCGATCTCGCATGAGGGCATCGGGCGCCCCATCAGATACCCCTGTACCTCGGCGCAACCTGCATCACTCAGAACCTTGAGCTGTTCCTCAGTCTCAACGCCCTCGGCTACCCCCAGAAGGTTCAGCCGGTGCAACAGGATCAGTCGACCTGACAGCATTCCTGAGCCGTACCGCCACAATCGTTCAGGGCACTGTCATCATTGGGTCATTCTCCGCCAATCCCCTGCCCTGCCCGAACATCCGCTGTTCACTGCATGAGCGGACATTCAACCTCGTTCCGGGATGCGCCAGAACCGAACTATTCCGGCGCAATAGTGCTCCCTAAGGTTTATCTGGATTCCGAAGAAGTATCGGAAGTCTGACAAGCTATGCTTGGTTCGAGACGCTGTCAGGGTGCATGTCCTTCAGGTCTAAGCTTATGCCGCAAAGAACGGGTGATTGCGATGCCTCAGGCGTGTCAAGCCCATAGCTCTTGAGCAGTCTTGAGCGACCGGCTCGAGCTGTTGTCATTGGGGCATCCGGCGGCATCGGATCCGCCGTCACGGACCTTGTTGCATCGGGCGGGTTGGTAGGCGGAGCGACGACGATCGCGAGCGTGTTCTTTGCATCCGTATAGGCGCGCCGCGGATCTTTGCCCGCGAGCCCCGCGAGACGGTTTGCCTTCAGGCGCACGACCTCACAACCCAAGGCTTCAGCGCGGGTGAGCATGGCGTGGCCGTGCTCCCACTCGAGAGCGGCAGGCGTGACGAGCACGCGCTTGGGCTGCAGGAGTTAAGGTCGCGGCGCGGTGACGGCCGGCTTGGCGGGCTGTCCTGCTGAGCAGTTCGAGAAGAGTTCGTCCGAGAGCACATCCATTCTGATGATGTGGGCATTCAAAGGAGCGGATCCAAAGTGGCAGGGCGCCGCGGACTGTTGGCAGTCGAGCATATTGAGAACTGGCGATTGCGAGCGCCGGCACCTGCTCGACATACGACCGGAAGATCTCGCCTCACATCGGACCATCGGCGGCCGTCCGAGTTCTTGGCCGACGGCACGCCTACCGCTAGGTGTTCGACAGCTTCCTGACTGAGTAATGCGAGAAATATCTCAGCAACCGCCAGCACGATATTGCCTAATCGCCTAATTTGAATCAGCTCAAAATACCGCAGCAGATTCCGAGAAGTAATCATTGATATTTTTTGGCAAAGCAGAAGTCACGTCCGACTTTGCACGATGGACAAGCCACTCCCCAAACTCACGAACGCCCGGCTTGTCGGATCCCGCTGGGTGCAGGAAATAATACGAAATATTGTCCTGGTACGACTGCTGGAAGGGATAATACAAGCGCCCTGCTTTGATATCGGCATCTACGAAAATCGGCTCTCCGATTGCGACTCCGACCCCCTCAACAGCGGCCTGATAACAGTAACTTCCATGATCGAAGGTCAGCCAGCCGGCGGGCTCGATCTGGGTATCGGCCGCGATCCTAAGCCAATGGCCCCAGACATTCGATCGTGTCGCTGACATGATCAAAGTATGACGGCGGAGGTCTTCAACCTGATCGAGGGGAGGATCGGCCGGACCTAACGGCTTGCATATGGGCCTGAATTCGATCGGTGCTACGAGGACACTTGTGCAATCCGACCATTCTCCTCGTCCCGTCCGTACAGCGCAATCGACTCTGTGGCGGGAGAAGTCGACAGGTTCCAGATTGTCTGAGACATCGATCTCTATATGTGGGTATTGAGAATAAAAGTCCGCAAGACGGGGAATCAACCAGCGTAGATTGAATGTATTGTATCCCATGAAGCGAACTCGGGCGCGTTCGCGACGGCTTGTGACGGACCGGGTTGCCCTATCAAGCTCCCCGAACAACTGAGTAATAGTCGCGAAGTATTCCTCACCTGCGCTTGTAAGGCGGATCTCGCGATGCAGGCGTACGAATAAACGTTGATGTAGCGCAATCTCAAGGGCCCTGATCTGCTTACTGACCGCCGCCTGCGTTACATGTAGCTCCAGAGCAGCATTCGTTATTGAGCCATGGCGCGCGGCCGCCTCAAAGCAGCGGAGCGGGTTCAGGGGCGGTAATTGCCACGGCATAACGACACCCTTCACTTAACAAAAACTCATCTGAGTTCGCTCAAAATATCGTTTGAAGCTCCGCTTCGTCAATGAAAAGCTCTCATATGACACAAGCTGAACAGTACTCCTTCTGATAGGGACTAACGCCATTGAGCGTATTGACCTCAGGAATTGTCCAGCCTTGTGGGCCTCATCTTTAACCAGCTTGCGATTGTGCAATGCCGTACACGCAGGCGATGCAGAGCAACTCGTAGCCTGGGCACCAAAGCAATGTTTAGATGTGTCGACCTAACATTTAAGCCGTATCCCGCACCGAATGGAGATGGCGAGGGCGTCGTCCGCCCCAATCTCGGCTATCGCCCAGAAGCTCCTATTCTCCATGAGCCTTCGGACGAGAACCGTTCCATAACAGAAATATTGAGCTTCTACAAAGTAACCTACGCGATGTCCGGCGTACAACCGGGCGAGATCTTCCAGAAAGGCATGCTCACGACTAAGCCCTACACGACTTATGCGACTTTCCACAATCCGAAAGAAACCGATAGCTGGGCCGGACGGTACTTGGCGGAGCTTCCAGCAAAAGACCTTGTCGGTCCATACTCGTTGCTCGATGTAACAAACAGTATCGAAAACGGTACTATCACGGCTGCGGCGCTCAAGGATGCTCTTGGCGATCAGAGACCTGAGCGTACTGTCTTTCTTCGTACGGGACATTCCCGGAACCGCCCCCCAACACCGAATGAAGAGTACCTAGCGAGCTCCCCCGTCCTCGATGAAGCTGCGGCTCATTATCTGACAACGCTCGGCATCCGCATGCTGGGATCAGACGCGCGCACAATCGACCCACGCTACGCTGGCAAGGGAGAAACCCCCGTCTATACAATCCTCAACGAGGCTGGAATTGTCGTGATCGACGATATGGCCAATCTGGATCAGGTTCGGAATTCCCATACCATGGCCTTCATTGGAATTCCTTTGCCGATCCGCTGGGCACTGGGTGGCCCAGCCCGCGTATTCGCCGTTGATCCGAACAACCCGCTCGATTTTGTCGATCTTTCGCATGTGGTCGACTTCCACCCGAATACCCATAGGGATCACCCGCTACCCTTTTCACTACCGGAGAGCGAAGTTGCCATCGACGAGATTGGCGACTACCCGAACCCATGGCCCGGCCGCATTGAACCTCGCGAGGAGCAGGGCAAAACGCAGCGTGGTACACGCCTCACCCCCTTTCGCCTGTTGAATGAACAAGGACGCGAGATCGGCCAGGATATGTACATTGAGTACAGTCACGGAACCGGGACTCACATTGAGGCAGCGTTCTTCGATCCTTGGGGGCGGCACGGCGTGCCGGAAGAAATCCTCAAGCGCTACATCCGCATACCAAAAGACCGCTTAGTCGGTGAGGCGGCTCTGATCGATCTTGCGGATCAAGTCGGCCCCCTTCAACAAATCGACAGCCGGCATCTCAAACGCAATGACCCAGGACTTAAGGCGGGTGATATCTGTGTCATGCGAGCCGATATCACCGATTGGAGCTTCTATGGCAGCACGCCTGGCAACACTCCCGGCTTATCGCCTGACGCAGCGATGTGGCTCGTCGAAAAGAAGATCCGTGCTCTCGTGCTAGACTTCGCCGTAGAGAAAAGTGATCCCATGCCTTCGAGCCCTGCGGTAAAGTACACTCCTAACAAGATCCACTATTTCCTCCACAAGAATGATATTCCCGTGGTCGAGTGGTGTGTAAATATGAAGAACCTACGTAAAAAGCGGTTCATCTTGGCGATTTGCGCTCTTCCCGCCAGCCATCAGGGAGGCTTTCCGGCACAAGTATTTGCTCTCGAGAAGTGGTGAGTGTCAAACAGCAGCAACAATCGATTTCTCTGGATGAGTGCGACTCCAACCGCACCGTCTTAATTTACAAAAAGCGGGAGGATGTTTATGTTTCGACGCCTTTTCTTTGCAGCCGCCGTTTCAATCACACTCGGCGCTGGTGGGGTTCATGCACAAACCCTCACAATGTTGGTCTCCTCGGGGGGGTCCGGACGAACCTTTGAGGCGGCCGCTAAACATTTCTCCGCGGCTACCGGTATCCCGGTAAACGTCATCCAAAATCCCTATGCTGAAGTGCGCGAAAAACAGTTACTCGAGCTGGTCGGCAAGACAGGCAACCTCGATGTGATAAGTGTCGACGGAACAATCTGGATGCCAGAGGTCGCGCCCTTTCTCGATCCTATCGACGAGCAGACTACTGATACCAAGCACCTTATACCTTCTATGGTTGATCTGTTTCGCGCTGACGGCAAGCTTGTTGCATTGCCTGTTCGCATCGCCGGATGGGTGCTTATCTATCGAAAAGATCTCTTCGATGCGGCCGGACTCAAGCCTCCAACGACTTGGGAGGAGTTCCGTTTCGCCGCCAGAACGCTAACCAAAGATGGCGTTTATGGATTTGCCCCTGCTCTGCGGCAAGGCAACTACCTCGTTGTCCAGTGGATACCGTTTCTCTTCAGCCATGGCGGCCAAATACTCAACAAGGAGCGCACAGCGGCAGCCTTCAATTCACCTGAGGGCATCAAGGCAACACAGTTTTTCGTGGACTTGGTGCGTGATGGCCTCGTGCCGCCTGGAGCTACTGCATACGAGCAATCAGACATCATCACTGCGATCTCTCAAGGGATTGCAGCGATGGCGCTCACCTACTCGCCCTATTTCCTCAACATGAACAACCCGAAGGAATCCAAGGTGGCTGGGAAATTGGCAATTGCGCCATCGCTCCCCCGTGATCCAGCCACAGGTATGACGACGGGGCGCACTCTCATCTCGGGTTGGGGATTTGGTGTAGCCGCCAGTTCCCGCAATAAGAAGGAGGCACATCAGTTTATTCAGTTCGTGGCAAGCGACGCCGAACAGAAGCGACTAGCGGTAGAGAACAATAATGCTCCCACCGCCTCCGCCGTCTACAAGGACCCAGATTACCTGAAGGTGTTTCCGGCCGCGGCGGATGTCCAGGGGGCCTTGGCGAGTGCATCTGATCGTCCATTGGTTGAGAGTTGGACTATGATTGAAGACATCCTCGCCCGGGAGTTGTCAGCCGCGGTGACTGGCACGAAGACGGTCAAAGAGGCTCTGGACGCTGCTGAGAAAGCAGTCAACGCAGCACTTTGACAAGGCAATCCTAGAGGATGAGCCATGATAATCGCGTCCAGAACAGTTGTGCCGAAGGCTTCTAGTCGCCGGCGCACCCGCCGGCTTCTCAGTAGCGACAACAGTCTACCTTATCTGCTCCTGGTTCCGGCCCTTATCGCATTGGGGTGCATTCTGGTAGTCCCACTCATCTACAATATCTGGTTGAGCTTCCATGAATATAACTTGTTGCGCCCGGCACGGAACACCTTCGTCGGTTTTGGGAATTACCTTAAGGTCATCCAAGACCCGGCTCACGTCTCGTCTCTCTTCCTGACCGTTCGTTTCACGGCGATCACTGTCCTTGCCGAGGTAATTCTTGGCACATCCCTCGCATTGTTGTTGAATCTGCCGTTTCCAGGCAATCATTTCGTGAGGACATTGGTACTCGTACCGATGCTCATTTCCGAAGTCGTAGCAGGGCTCTCGTGGCGTCTCATCTACCATACCGAATTCGGACTACTGAACTACCTGATCGGGTTATTCGGCTTGTCGCCACAGGTGTGGCTCGGACCGGATTTGGCGCTCCCATCGGTCATGATTGTTGAGATCTGGCAGCATACACCTTTCGTTACGCTGATAATGCTCGCTGGGCTGCAGACCGTTCCACGCGAGTTGCTTGAGTCGTCGATGATGGACGGCGCATCACGCTGGCAACGTTTCCGCTACGTGGTTCTCCCTCTGATCACTCCGATCCTGCTTTTGGCGTTGGTTTTTCGAACCATGTTTACCTTGCGTGTTTTTGCACCGGTCTGGGTATTAACCGGAGGCGGCCCAGCGGATAGTACCCTGGTTATCGGCGTCGATATCTATCGTGCAGCCTTCCGCTACTATAATCTGGGAATAGCCGCCACACTTTCCATCATTCTCCTCGCTGTCACTCTTGCAATCACCCTCGTCTACATGCGTCTGCTGCGTAGGGAGGCGTTGACATGAACCCGAGCGTTGTTCGGCTCTTAGAGAAATATCTCATCGGCCTGTGCGTAATCGCGGTGATCCTGTTCACCGTCTTCCCCCTTGCGTGGATAATTTTGACGAGCGTGAAGCCAGCGAACATCGCCGTTTCGTATCCTCCCAGGTTCTTTTTCACCCCCACACTCGAACATTACGGACTATTGCTCTCCGGTAGCGGCGGCGAAGTGCTGGGAAAGGCGTTCATCAATTCGATCCTGACCACCGGGATCTCCATGATCGTCACATTGCTCGTCGCGTGTCCCGCGGCCTATTCGCTCTCCCGCCTGAAGCCAGCGGGTGGGGCAGCCATTGTCGTATTTATCATCGGGGTTCGCATGCTCCCCCCGATCGTACTGGTCGTGCCGCTATTCCGAATCTTCCAGTCCTGGGGGATAACCGACACACAAACGGCGCTCATTATACCTTATGTGGGCCTGTCTGTTCCGCTTGCGACTTGGATGATGATTGGCTTCTTCCTGAATCTGCCCAAGGAGTTGGAGGAGGCTGCGATGATCGATGGATGCGGACGGATCAAAGCGTTCTGGCACGTGATTCTGCCCCTCGCCGCACCGGGGCTTGCGGCAACGTCGATTTTCACAGGCCTGCTGGCGTGGAATGATCTCGTGTTCTCATTACCGCTGACCACCGTTGACGCCGTAACACTCCCGGTGATTGCATCACGGATGCGAGTGGAAGAGGGAGTACTGTGGGGACAGCTCGGCGCTGTCTCAACGATCATGATTATTCCGGTCATTCTCCTCACTTTTTTCGTACAGAGGCACATAGTCCAAGGGATAGCGTCCGGCGCGGTCAAAGGCTGATCGACGTTCCGGCGATCTGGAAGAGCTAGGAGATTGCGGACATGGCGAGTGTCGAGGTTGTGGAAGCCAAAAAGTCATACGGGAGTTTGGAGGTCATCCACGGCGTCAACTTGAACGTTGCAGATGGAGAGTTTGTTGTTTTGGTTGGCCCGTCCGGATGCGGCAAGTCCACTCTTCTGCGAATGATCGCAGGGCTCGAGTCCATTACCTCGGGCGAAATCAGTATTGGTGAACGCCTCGTCAATGATGTTCTCCCGAAGGATCGGGACATTGCTATGGTGTTTCAGAACTATGCTCTCTATCCACATATGACAGTGTGGGAGAATATGGCCTTCCCGCTTAAGATGAATGGTGTAGCACAGACTGAGATAGACCGCCGCGTGTCTGCAGCGGCTGAAGTTCTTGGCCTCCTTCCGTATCTGAATCGGCATCCGCGTCATTTGTCCGGTGGTCAGCGGCAACGTGTGGCTATGGGACGTGCCATCGTTCGTCGGCCGAAAGCCTTTCTTTTCGATGAGCCACTTTCAAACCTCGACGCCAAACTGCGTGTTCAGATGCGGACCGAAATCAAAGAGCTACACCAGCGTATTGGCACAACTTCAATATATGTCACCCACGATCAAGTAGAGGCTATGACGATGGCGGATCGGATCGTAGTGATGCGGGACGGCATTATTGAGCAGGTGGGATCGCCGCTCGATCTTTACGATCATCCTGTCAATACGTTCGTTGCCGCCTTCATCGGTTCTCCCTCGATAAACTTTCTTTCCGGCAAATGGGATAGAATCAATCAGAAACTCAAACTAGCCGAACATTTTGACGTTGATTTTCCGGCAACTGACAGACCCTCGATGCCAGATGAGATCGTCTACGGCATTCGCCCGGAGCACCTTGCAATTTCCGCAACGGAAGAGGGCATACCCGCTCAAGTCGCCGTGGTAGAGCCAACAGGCGCACAAACACAGGTATTGTTCAAGACAACCAACAAGACAGATCTCACGGCGATCTTCTCTGAGAGAATTAACTTGAACCCAGGCGAGACAGTTAAGCTGGTGCCGAGCATAACGACGGGTCACTTTTTCGATGCGGGCACCGGCGCGCGCATTCTTTAAGACCAGATTTGCCGCAAGGTTTTGTGACATCAAACAAGCGAAGACATGGGACAATGGCGCCGGTCTCTAGTCAGTTGTCGCTGCTGAACCGGCTGGTTCGGGCGGAATGTGGGGGCGGGACGGAGTTGTAACGAATCCGCTCGCATGCCAGTTCGATCCGATGCAGTACGTTCGCAAGCCAGGCGCAGATCCGTCAGGCAACCCGGCGGAGGATAAAGCCCGATGTCCGCGGCGCTCTATAACCGACCTCGCACAGTGGAAGGCGGGCACCTGACAGCCGGTGGGCTGGTGCTGATCTCGGAGGCACACTGGAATGGAACACTGGTGCCAGATGACGAGAGATCACCGACGAAGGCGGAGCGTTACTCCAGGGACGTGGTAAACAACCTCGACTTTACGCCTGGATTACGGACTCCTACGCCTGAGACTCTGACCCATGACATGGCAACGTACGCACGGCTTGAAGAAAGTCGCCGCACCTGCGATGCGACATCGACCAATTTCGACCTCTTCCCCGTTCGCGGCGGATGTCTGATCGTCCGGCATGGTCTGGCCGATCCCGACCTTAATCAGCGCCTGGGAGTAGGCTGTCGGCTGTAGCGCTCAAGGGGATAGTTCGGCAGCACTTGCCGATGCAGCAGACTCTGTTGGTCGAGATGGTCTGCTCTGGGTCATTCTCCGCCAATCCCCTGCCCTGCGCGAACATCCGCTGTTCACCTCATGAGCAGACATTCAAACTAGGACCGGGATGTGCCAGAAGCAGTCGCTTCGGGATTGTTGATAATCGGCACCCGCTTGTTCTGGTGCTCCGGAAATCACATGAGACAAGTTCTCTCACAGCTACCGCGACGGTACGGAGCCGATGAGACCATATCCGTTCACCCGCAGCGCGCCAGCCTCCAACACGCCCATCCGAAAGAGGTGGGAAATCCGGGTGGCAAGGCACCCCTTCAGACCGCGCCTTCGATGACAATGCTCGGGAGCAGGTCGGAGGTCTTCACGTTCTTCGTTATGACGTATGTGAAATAACGTTCGATCCCAAGGTCAAGCCGCAGTAGCTTGTCGATCAACCGTTGATAGGCATCTATATCCTCGGATATGATCTTGAGAATATAGTCTACACCGCCGCCGGTGGCGTCGCAGGAAACGATCGCAGGTTCCTTGAGGATTGCCTCCTCAAAGCGGTCGAAGTCAGACTGCTGATGGCTCTTCAACCTGATTTCTACGAGAACAGCGGTTCTGCGGGCCAACCTGTCCGTATTGATGCGCGCTGTATAGCCCGTGATCACTCCGCTCTTCTCAAGGCGGCTTAGGCGCTCCCAGCATGCTGTGGGGGACAGATTCACGGCCTCAGCAAGCCGAATTTTGGTCATTCGGCCGTCTCTCTGAAGGGCAGCAAGGATCTTCAAGTCGATTTTGTCGAGTTTCATGGCTATCTCGAAGCTCCAGTACAATGTAAGGCATTATCCATTACAATCACACGAGACAATCCCATGCGAGAGCTGCCTCGCCCCTCCGATGACCAAGACGCCTTTGTTCGACCTGAAGAACGGGGGATTGCAGACTGGCGGCCCATGCTTACTAAGCGGAAGGGGATCACGAAGCATAAGCTCTTGACGGAGCGGATCATCGCAGACATCGATGCGGATATCTTGCCGGCGCATGCGCGGATGCCGACGCACCGGGATCTTGCCCGGCAGCTCGGGGTGTCCGTCCAGACCGTGAGCCTCAGCTATAAGGAAGCCGAACGGCGTGGCTATCTGCGGGGCGAGGTCGGCCGGGGTACTTTCGTCCGCAGCCGGGTTACGGAGAAGGCAGAGCGGTTTATGCTCGATCAGGACCCTGGCGAGACGGTTGATCTCTCTATCATTCGGGCGATCTACACCGAATCGCATGAGAACGCATCCCGCGCCGTCATGCGGAGCCTCGCCCAGAGCGACAACAGCGCCTTCATGCGCCCCTGCCGGCCCATTGCGGGCCTGGACCGCCATCGGGCTGCGGCACAGGTCTGGTTGAAGGGTCTCGGCGTCGACGCCGCGAAGGACCGCATCCTGATCACGAACGGCGCCGCCCACGGCCTCTTCCTGGCGGTCGCCGCCATCGTCCAGCCCGGCGACACCGTTCTCACCGAAAATCTGACGGACCATGGCATCATCGGTCTCGCCAACGTTCTGGGCTTCACCCTGCGCGGTCTCCCAACCGACCATGAGGGCATTCTCGTAGAGGCCTTCGAGGAGGCCTGCGCAGCCGGCGGAGTGAGCGCCCTGGTGCTCATCCCGTCTCTGGGCAATCCGACTAGCCATGTGATGGGAGCCGAGCGACGGCAGGCGATCGCGGGAATTGCGCGCCGTTACGGCATCTATGTCGTGGAAGATGAAGTCTATAAGCCGCTCCTGGAAACCCCACTTCCATCGTTTACCGACTTGCTCCCGGAGCTTGGCTTCTTCGTCACCAGCTTCACCAAATCTGTTCTGACGGGATTGCGGGTCGGATATCTCGTGGTTCCGCCGCAATACTCGATCCGGGTCGCGAGCATCATGCGCGTGACGAGTTGGAGCGCCACGAACCTGCCTGCCGAGATCGCAACCCTCTGGATCGAAGACGGCACGGCCCTAGACCTGATTGCCTTGCAACGCCGGGAGGTTCGCGCACGTCAGGCCGTTGTGGAGGATATCCTCGGGCTGCACATCGCCCATACGCATCCCTTGTCTCTTTGCGCTTGGCTGAAGGTGCCGCCCCGATGGACCGAAGAGGGACTCGTGCGGATGCTGGCCCAGAAAAATATCGCCGTCACCCCATCTGATCCCTTCATGGCGGGCCCGGACAGTACGGGCGGCATCCGGATTTGCATCGGCGGACGCTTGTCCCATACGACCCTGAGCCGCACTCTTCGGACAATCGCGGAAACTTTCGACCAGCTGCCTCCTGTCTTCGATACCAGCTCTATCGCTTAGACAGAGACTTCTCCGAAAGGATGTTTCAATTAACGTGACCATGATTGTTTCATAACAATATAATTATTGACATGAAATAGGGTGCATCACACCATCCCTTTGTCCTGCTCAAAAGTGGTGAATGCCCTTGAAGCCCGCACGAAGCCGTATCGTCGAAGCAGTTCAGTCCACACCCCGGTGCGGCAGCACCGGTGTTGTTTGTTGGACCCCGACCGTTTCCGTCATCGCAGGCTCCCTCCGATGAGCGCGGTCGGGCTCGACGGTATCATGAGAGCCCAGGAGCGCATCGTCGATCGGGTTCGGCGCACGCCCCTCACCTTGTCCTCAGGACTCTCCTCACATTGCGGCGCTCCGGTTTATCTCAAGCTCGAAAGCCATCAGCTGACCGGCAGCTTCAAGCTGCGTGGCGCCACGAATGCTGTCCTTTCCTTGAACACCGAAGCACGGCAGCGCGGCCTCGTCACTGCCTCGACGGGCAATCACGGTCGTGCGGTCGCACATGCGGCGAAGGCCGAAGGCGTGCCAGCGGTTGTTTGCATGTCCGCTCTCGTCCCTACCAACAAGGTCGAAGCGGTACGGGCTCTCGCAGCTGAGGTCCGCATTGTCGGACGCTCCCAGGACGATGCGCAGGAGGAGGTCGAACGTCTGGTACGTGAGGAAGGTCTGACCGCCATTCCGCCTTTCGATCATGCCGACGTCATTGCGGGGCAAGGAACGATAGGCCTCGAGATCGCGGATGACCGTCCCGATACCGAACTCGTGCTCGTTCCGCTCTCAGGCGGAGGACTGGCCGCGGGCGTTGCCTCGGCCATCAAAGGACGGCTTCCGCAGGCGCGGGTAATCGGAATCTCGATGGAGCGCGGCGCGGCTATGTATGCGAGTCTGCGCGCCGGAAAGCCCGTCCCGGTCGAGGAACTGGAAACCCTGGCCGACTCCCTGGGTGGCGGTATCGGGCTGGAGAACCGCTACACTTTCGCCCTGTGCCGCGATCTCCTCGACGACGTCGTACTGCTGTCGGAGGACGAGATTGCCGAAGGCATCCGTCATGCCTTTGCGGCGGAAGGCGAAACGGTAGAGGGAGCCGGCGCGGTTGGTATCGCAGCGCTCCTGGCTAAGAAGGTCGATGTCCGAGGACCGACCGTCGTAATCGTCTCGGGCCGCAACATCGACGAGATACTCCACCAGCAGATTGTAACCACCGGCAGCAACGCGGGAGAGCGAGACCGATGACTCAGATGCTCGTTCTCACCGAACCCGATCTCCGCCACGTTGTGCAACTCGATGCAGGCGTTGTGGCCTGCGTGGAGGATGCCTTCGCTGCCCTGGCCACCAAGCCGGTTGTGATGCCGCCGATCCTCCGACTCGACATTGTCGAGCATCGCGGCGAAGTTGACGTGAAGACTGCCTACGTCCCGGGCCTCGACGGTTTCGCCATCAAGGTGAGCCCAGGCTTCTTCGACAATCCGAAACTTGGACTGCCAAGCCTCAACGGCCTGATGATCCTGTTCAGCACAAAGACCGGTCTCGTCGAGGCTCTGCTGCTGGATAACGGCTATCTCACCGATGTTCGCACCGCTGCCGCCGGTGCGCTTGCCGCGAAGCACCTGTCACGTGCCGATGCGCAGAGCGCCGCCATCTTCGGCGCAGGCACTCAAGCCCGCCTTCAGCTCAAGGCTCTCACGCTTGTGCGTCCGATCACGCATGCCCGGATCTGGGCGCGGGATCTCGCCAGGGCCGAGGCGGCGGCGCAGGACCTCGCAGCAGAGCTCGAAATCACGGTCGACGCTGTGCGAAGTCCGCAAGCCGCCTGCGACGGTGCCGACATCATCGTCACGACGACTCCCGCCGAGCAGCCGCTTCTGAAGGCGGAATGGCTGCAGCCCGGTCAGCACATCACCGCCATGGGCTCGGATTCCGAGCACAAGAACGAGATCGATCCTACGATCCTGACGCGTGTCTCCTACATTGCCGACAGCGTGGCTCAGACGCGCCGCCTCGGCGAATTGCATCACGCGATCCGGACAGGATTGATCGCGGCAGATCGATCGTTCCCGGAACTGGGGCAGGTCATCGCCCGGCAAGTTCCCGGACGGGAAACCTCGGACGCCATCACTCTGTGCGACCTCACCGGAACCGGCGTGCAGGATACTGCCATCGCCACCCTCGCCCATGCACGCGCGCGCGACGCCGGAGCGGGCAGATCCATCAATACAAAAGAAGCAACTGGAGGCTATTCGTGAGCGCGCCCACTCTCAATTTCAGCCGAGCAGAATATGCCGAGCGCCTCGCCAAAACCCGCAGGGGGATGGAGAAAGGCGGGATCGACCTCCTGATCGTCACCGATCCGTCCAACATGCATTGGCTGACAGGCTACGACGGCTGGTCGTTCTACGTGCATCAATGCGTCCTGGTGCCGCCGGAGGGCGAGCCGATCTGGTTCGGCCGCGGGCAGGATGCCAACGGCGCGAAGCGCACCGCCTATCTCGCCCACGACAACATCATCGGCTACCCGGATCACTACGTTCAGTCGAAGGAACGCCACCCGATGGACTTTCTGTCGGGCATCATCGAGGAGCGCGGCTGGGGCAAGGGCGTCATCGCGGTCGAGATGGACAACTACTATTTCTCCGCCGCCGCCTACCTGTCGCTGGTCAGGCACCTGCCGAATGCCACGTTCAAGGATGCACTGTCGCTCGTGAACTGGCAGCGCGCCGTCAAGAGCCCGACGGAAATCGAATACATGAAAGTGGCGGGCCGCATCGTCGAGGCCATGCACCGGCGCATCGTCGAGACGGTCGAGCCCGGCATGCGCAAGAACGACCTCGTGGCCGAGATCTACGATGCGGGCCTTCGCGGCGTCGATGGCTACGGCGGCGACTACGCGGCCATCGTGCCGCTCCTGCCTTCGGGCGAAGAGGCGTCCGCGCCCCATCTCACCTGGGACGACAGGCCTATGCGCAGCGGCGAGGGCACATTCTTCGAGATCGCGGGCTGCTACAAGCGCTATCACTGCCCGCTCTCGCGCACCGTCTTCCTGGGCAAGCCCACGCAGGCGTTTCTCGATGCCGAGAAGGCCGTGCTGGAGGGCATGGAGGAAGGTCTCGCGGCGGCCAGGCCCGGCAATGTCTGCGAGGACATCGCCAACGCGTTCTTTGCCGTTCTCAAGCGATACGGCATCGTGAAGGACAACCGCACCGGCTATCCCATCGGCCTGAGCTATCCGCCGGACTGGGGCGAGCGCACGATGAGCCTGCGCCCCGGCGACCGAACCGAGCTCAAGCCCGGCATGACGTTCCACTTCATGACGGGGCTGTGGCTCGAGAACATGGGCCTGGAGATCACCGAGAGCATCCTCATCACCGAGACGGGAGTCGAGTGCCTCTCGAACGTGCCGCGCCAGCTCTTCGTGAAGCCATGAACGTCATGACGCCTCTTCAGCGCCCCTCCCCAATCAGCGCCAGCATCGATTTCGATGCGGATGGGGTGCAGCACGGCTTCCTGCGCCTGCCCTACAGCCGCGACGACTCGGCTTGGGGCTCAGTGATGATCCCGATCACCGTTGTCAAGCGCGGCGACGGACCGACCGCGCTTCTCACCGGCGGTAATCACGGCGACGAATACGAAGGTCCCGTGGCTCTCTTCGACCTTGCCCGCAGGCTCCGGGCGGATGCAGTGCAAGGACGCGTCATCATCGTGCCGGCCATGAACTACCCGGCCTTTCGTGCGGGCACCCGAACATCGCCCATCGATCGCGGAAACCTCAATCGAAGCTTCCCCGGACGTCCGGACGGCACGGTGACGGAGAAGATCGCCGATTACTTCCAACGCACGCTGCTGCCGCTCGCGGACATTGTGCTCGACTTCCACTCGGGCGGACGCACCCTCGACTTCCTGCCCTATGCGGCAGCACATGAGCTGCCCGACAAAGAGCAGGAAAAACGCTGCTTCGATGCCGTCGCGGCTTTTTCGGCACCCTATTCGATGCGGATGATCGAGATCGACGCCGTCGGCATGTACGACACGGCAGCTGAAGCGATGGGCAAGGTGTTCGTGACCACGGAACTGTCAGGCGGTGGCACGTCCTCCGCCAGGACGGTCGGCATCGCCAAGCGCGGCGTCATGAACGTGCTCAAGCACGCGGGCATCGTCGCAGGCGTGCCGGAAACCAGCCCGACGCGCTGGCTCGACATGCCCTCCAGCGATTGCTTCCGCTTCGCGGAGGATGACGGCCTCGTCGAGTCCTGCGTCGATCTCGGCGACGTGGTGCACGTGGGCGACGTGATTGCCCGCATTCATCCTGTCGGACGAACCGGACAGGCGCCCGCCGAATATCGGGCGGCCCTCGACGGCGTTCTCGCAGCCCGGCATTTCCCCGGGCTCATCAAGACAGGCGACTGCCTCGCGGTGGTCGCAACTGTGGAGGAGAAAACTGAATCAGAGAACTGAATCAGACGCCGCCAGCGACAACGCTGCAAGCCGGGTTAACCGGCACGCGGTTCTTACAACACCAGAGGAGAAGACCTGATGAAGACCATGATCCGTTACGGCGTCGCCGCTCTCGCTCTCGCGGCCGGGCTCGGGAGCGCGCAGGCGCTCACCCTTGAAGAGGTGAAGAGCGCCGGCTACATCCAGGGCGCCACGGCCAACGAGGTGCCCTACGGCTACATGAAGGAGGACGGCACCGCTGCGGGCATCGGCCCCGACGTGGCGATCGCGGTGCTCAAGCGCATGGGCGTCAACGAGGTGAACTGGACGGTGACGCCGTTCGGCACCCTCATTCCCGGCCTGAAGGCCCGCCGCTTTGCCTTCGCGGCCGCCGAGCAGAACATCTCGGCCGAGCGCTGCAAGCAGGTGACCTTCACGGAGCCGAACTCCAGCTACGGCGAAGGCCTTCTGGTGAAGAAGGGCAATCCGAAGAAGCTGACGACCTATGCCGACATCGCCAAGGATCCGTCCCTCAAGGTGGCGGTCGTCTCCGGTGCCAACAACATCGACTTCCTGCGCGCCGTCGGCGTGAAGGACAGCCAGATCGTCATCATCCAGGCCAATGCCGACGCGCCCGCGACCGTGCAATCCCGCGTGGACGCCTATGCGGCGACGGAGCTCACCGTGTCAAAGCTCGCCGAAGGCAGCCAGAACCTCGAGCAGGTGCGTCCGTTCACGGACCCGGTGGTCGAAGGCAAGCCGGTGCGCAATTACGGTGGCTTCGCCTTCCGCCCCGAGGACAAGGAACTCCGCGACGCCTTCAATAAGGAGCTCGTCGCGTTTCGCCAGACCGAGGAGTACCAGAAGATCCTCACGTCCTACGGCCTGAGCCCCGAGAGCATCAAGGCGGCGGCCGCCAAGAACGTGGCCGATCTCTGCGCCGGAAAGTAATCCGCGCATCGCTCGAACCATCCGGCCGGGGCACGCCCGCCCCGGCCGGATGAACGCCCGTCAGGAGTTCCGACGATGACTTGGATGCAATATCTGCCCCCCCTGCTGAAGGGCGCGCAGGTGACGGTGATGATCTCGCTGTCCTCGATCGCCATCGGGGCGATCCTGGCATTCGCCGCCGGCATTGCACGCACTTCGAGCAACCCGATCCTGTCGGGCATCGCCTTCGTCTATATCGTGCTGTTTCGCGGCACGCCGCTTCTCGTCCAGCTGTTCTGGTTCTACTACGCGCTGCCCCTGATCGGGATCTCGTTCGATCCGATCACCACGGGCATTATGACGCTGTCGCTTCTCACCGGCGCGTTCGGCGCCGAGGTGGTGCGCGGAGCGCTGCTCGCGGTGCCCCACACCCAGCTCGAGGCGGCGCGGGCGCTCAATTTCAGCAAGAGCTACACGCTCTGGCATATTTCGATGCCCCAGGCCGTCATCGAGATGATGCCGGCCTTCGGCAACCTCGCCATCCAGAACCTCAAGGACACGGCCCTGGTCTCGCTGATCTCCATCGCCGACCTGACCTTCCAGGCGCAGTCGATGCGCAACATCACGCTGGACAGCGCCACGGTCTACACCCTGACGCTGCTCGGCTACTTCATCATCGCGCTGTGCATCATGCTGATCGTGCGCTTCATCGAGATGAAGCTGAGACGCGGACCCGCTTTTCCCCGGAGCGCCCATTCATGATGTACGGTTACGCCTGGGACACCACGACGCCGCTGACCTTCGCGATCTCCATTCTGCCGATCCTCGGCATCGGCCTCTTGGTGACCCTCCAGGCGGCGGCGGTCGGCTATGCGATCGCCCTCGTTCTCGGCCTGGTGCTGGCGCTCCTGCGCCGCAGCCGGTTCAAGGTCGTCTCCTGGACGGTGGCGGGCTTCACCGAGTTCGTGCGCGACACGCCGCTCCTGGTGCAGCTCTTCTTCCTCTATTACGTCCTGCCCGATTTCGGGATCGTGCTGCCGGCCTTCATGACCGGAGCGCTGGCGCTTGGGCTGCAATACTCCGCCTATACGTCCGAGGTCTATCGCGGCGGCATCGAGGCGGTGCCGCGCGGCCAGTGGGAGGCCGCGACGGCGCTCAACATGACGCGCCTCCAGACCTACCGCGACATCGTCGTGCCGCAGATGATCCCGCGCATCGTGCCGGCGCTCGGGAACTATCTCGTGTCGATGCTGAAGGAGACGCCGGTTCTCTCCGTCGTGACGGTGCTCGACATGCTGGGTCTCGCCAACATGATCGGCGAGCGGACCTTCGAGTATCTCGTGCCGCTTTCAATGGTCGGCCTGATCTTCCTTCCGATGACTCTCATCTGCTCGGCCCTCATCTACGCGATCGAGAGGGCCCTGCCCAAAAGTGGGATTCCGCTGCGATGAACCCGATTATCCGCTTTGAGAACGTCACGAAGCGCTTCGGTGCGCTCACCGTGCTCGACAATTTCAACTTCGAGGTCCGGCGCGGCGAGAAGGTGACCCTGATCGGCCCGTCGGGATCCGGGAAGTCCACCGTCCTGCGCATCTTGATGACGCTGGAGCCTTTCCAGGAGGGTCTCCTGGAGATCGACGGGATAAGCTACCACGAGCCCGGTGGCCGCGGTCCTTTCAAGGCGAGTGAAACGCACCTTCACAAGATCCGCAGCAATGTTGGCATGGTGTTTCAGAGCTTCAATCTGTTCCCGCACATGACCGTACTGCGCAATGTGGTTGAGGCTCCAGTCGCTGTCCTAAAGATGAATCGGGGGGAGGCGGAAAGCCGCGCCACTGAACTTCTGCGCATGGTTGGGCTCTCCGACAAGAAGGATCACTTCCCGAGCCAGCTCTCCGGCGGCCAGCAGCAGCGCGTGGCGATCGCCCGCGCGCTCGCCATGCGTCCGCGCGTGCTCCTGTTCGACGAACCGACCTCCGCGCTCGACCCGCAACTCGTCGGCGAGGTTCTTGGCGTCATTCGCGATCTCGCGCACGAGCACGACCTGACGATGCTACTCGTCACGCACGAGATGCGCTTTGCCCGGGAGGTATCGGACCGGGTCTGCTTCTTCGACAGGGGCCGCATCGTCGAGCAGGACGAACCGGAGCGCTTCTTCAGTAACCCGCAGCAGCCCCGGACTCGGGAATTTCTGAGCTCCATTCTGGGCGAGCAGGAGCAAATGCGAGAAAGTCTCCGCTGCGCCCAGTAAAAACCGAGACATTCTCTGCCCGTCCCTCGAAGAACCGACATTGTCTCGGCCTCGGAGGCGGTAGCCTTCCCTCGATCATCTTCCGAGGAGGACGACGCATGAACGCAATGACAGAGACCACCGCTCCCATACCTGTCAACAGGGATATCCACCCGGCGCTGAGCCGCCTTCGGGATCCCAGCCTGCTCCGTGAAATGGCCTATATCGACGGGCGCTGGGTGGCGGCTTCGGGCGATACCCGCTTCGAGGTCAACGATCCGGCGACGGGCCTGAACGTCGCCCGCGTGTCGCGCCTCGGCTCGGATGAGGCGCGACAGGCCGTCGATGCCGCCGCCCGTGCGTTCCCCACATGGAAGGCCCTGCTGCCGCAGGAGCGGGCCGCACGCCTGCGTGCCTGGCATGCGCTCATTCTGGAGGCCCTCGATGATCTCGCCCTGATCATGACCCTCGAACAGGGAAAGCCTCTTGCTGAATCGAGGGGCGAAATCGCCTATGCCGCCTCGTTCGTGGAATGGTATGCCGAAGAGGCCAAGCGCCTGAACGTGGAGAGCGTCACGAGTCACCTGCCTGGCGCCGAGATGCTGGTGCGCCGCGAGGCCCTCGGCGTGGCGGCGCTGCTCACGCCGTGGAACTTCCCGTCGGCCATGCTGACCCGCAAGGCGGCGGCCGCGCTCGCCGCAGGCTGCACGGTGGTGGCCCACCCCTCCTCCTACACGCCTCTCTCCGCGCTCGCGCTGGCGGAGCTCGCCGAACGGGCGGGCTTGCCGCGCGGCGTCTTCAACATCGTGACGGGCGATGCCGAACCCATCGCCAACCGCTTCTGCGATGACGAGCGCGTGCGTGTCGTCAGCTTCACGGGCTCGACGGAGATCGGGCGAAAGATTGCGGCACGCTGCGCGTCCACCATGAAGCGCCTCGTGATGGAGCTGGGCGGCCACGCCCCGCTAATCGTGTTCGACGATGTCAGTCTCGATAAGGCGGTCGCGATCGCCATGGCGGCGAAGTTCGCAACATCCGGGCAGGACTGCCTTGCCGCCAACCGCATCTATGTCCAGCGCGGGATCTACCAGGCGTTCTGCGAAGCCTTCGGCCGGCGCATCGCTGGGCTGAAGGTTGGACCAGGCCTGGAGGTCGACGCGGAGATCGGCCCGCTCATGCATGCCAACGCCGTAACCAAGGCACAGGCGCAGGTGGCAGACGCCCTCGCCCATGGCGCCCGCCGCCTCACGGCGGACGATGATGCTCCGGGACCGCACTTCGTGACGCCGACCCTGCTGGCGGACGTGCCGGATGACGCGCTCATCATGCGCGAGGAGACCTTCGCGCCGATCGCCGCCGTGACGCCGTTCGACACCGAGGATGAGGTGGTGGCGCGGGCGAACGCGATAGAGTATGGCCTTGTTGCTTATGTGGCCACCGAAAACGGCGCGCGCGCCCTGCGGCTCTGCCGGGCCCTCGAGTACGGAATGGTGGCGATCAACCGTGTGAAGATCACCGGCGCTCCGATTCCGTTCGGCGGCATAAAACAGTCGGGCCTCGGTCGCGAGGGATCGCGCCACGGCCTCGAAGCCTTCACCGACCTGAAATACCTTTGCATCGACGTACAATGATCCGGAGCCAGACATGCTGAACGAAGCGAACAACCTCGATAACCAACTCGACGCCTGGGACCGGGATCACTTCTTTCATCCCTCCACCCACATGGCCCAGCATGCGCGCGGAGAAACGCCCAACCGCATCATTACTGGCGGCGAGGGCGTCTACATCGTTGACCGTCACGGAAAGCGCAGTCTCGATGCCTTTGCGGGCCTCTATTGCGTGAATGTCGGCTACGGCCGCACCAAGATTACGGACGCCATCGCTGCACAGGCCGCCGCCCTACCCTATTACCATGCTTATGTCGGCCACGGCTCCGAACCGTCAATCCGTCTGGCGAAGATGATCATCGACCGCGCGCCGAAAGGCATGAGCCGCGTGTTCTTCGGCCTCTCCGGCTCGGACGCCAACGAGACAAATATCAAGCTCGTCTGGTACATGAACAATGTGCTGGGACGGCCAGAGAAGAAGAAGATCATCTCGCGCTGGCGCGGCTACCACGGCTCCGGTCTGATGAGCGGCAGCCTGACGGGCCTGGCCGCCTTCCACAATCTGTTTGACCTGCCGCGCGCGCCGATACTGCACACGGAAGCCCCCTACTACTTCCGCCGCCCTGACCGCGCCATGAGCGAGGAGCAGTTCTCGCAATTCTGCGCCGACAAGCTCGAGGAGATGATCCAGGCCGAGGGCCCGGAAACGATCGCGGCCTTCATCGGCGAGCCGGTGCTCGGCACAGGCGGCATCGTGCCCCCACCGAAGGGCTACTGGGAGAAGATCCAGGCCGTTCTTGAAAAGTATGACATCCTGCTCATCGCGGACGAGGTTATTACCGGCTTCGGACGCCTCGGCACCATGTTTGGCTCCGATCACTACGGAATTAAGCCGGACCTCATCACCATTGCCAAAGGCCTGACCTCAGCTTACGCGCCGCTCTCCGGGGTGATCGTGTCCGAGAAGGTCTGGCGCGTGCTGGAGCAGGGATCCGACACCTACGGCGCTATCGGCCACGGCTGGACCTACTCGTCTCATCCGCTCTGCGCCGCAGCCGGCGTGGCCAATCTCGAAGTCGTCGACGAACTTGATATCGTCAACAATGCCCGCGAGGTCGGCGCTTATTTCATCAAGGCGTTGAAAGACTCCGTCCTCGCCAACCGCTTCGTCGGCGAGGTGCGCGGCGAAGGCTTGATGGCCGCCATCGAGTTCGTGCGCGACCGCGACGACCGTGTGTTCTTCGATGCCTCCGAGAAGGTTGGCCCGCGTATCACGGCAGCCCTGCTTGAGCGGGGCGTCATCGGTCGCGCCATGCCGCAGGGCGACATCCTCGGCTTTGCTCCGCCGCTCTGCCTGACGCGGGACGAAGCCGATACGATCGTGTCCGCCACCAAGGACGCAGTGGAAGCCGTGACTGCCACTCTCTGAGCCATCGGAAAATCGCCCGGCCCTGGAACGATGTGTCGGGCCGGATGCTTTCTTTCCGAGCAGATCGAGCGAAAAGCCGGTTCCGCTTGCGGGAACGATAGGACAATTGACGCCGCCATGCGATGGCGTCACTGGATGCCGCAGTTCTTTCAGCTCGAGTTTTCGTTCGATAGGATCTCGCATTGAGCACAACAGTCCCAACCGATGATTCTTCACCGGCAAGCTCCCTTTCAGTAGCCGACCGTGAGCGCATTCTTGCCGCCGTTGACAGGGCCTTCGACGCGCAGGTCAAATTTCTCTCGGACCTGGTCCGCTGCGTCTCGCTGCGGGGACAGGAAGCGGAGGTCCAGGCACTCGTCGAAGCGGCGCTTCTGGAACGGGGATATGACGTCGGTCGCCAACTGCTCGATCCGTCACTCATCGGAAAGCATCCGGCTTTTTCCCCGGCAACGGTCAGCTATGAGAATTTCTGGAACGTGATCGGAATCCGCGAACCCCCGACCACGCATGGCCGATCCCTCATCCTGAACGCTCATGTCGATATCGTGCCCACGGGCGATCCGAAGCGTTGGCGATATCCTCCCTTCGAGCCGACGCAAGACGGCGAGTGGCTCTATGGCCGCGGCGCCGGAGACATGAAGGCGGGATTGTCCGCGGTGATCTTCGCGCTTGATGCGATCAATGCCGCAGGGCTCGAACTGACCGCTCCCGTCCAGATCCATTCGGTCGTGGAGGAGGAGATTACCGGGAATGGAGCCGCGATGGCGTTGGCCAGCGGCAAAGGTGCCGACGCGGTGCTGATCCCGGAGCCAACCGACGAAAAGCTCGTCCGCGCCAATTCCGGCGTGATCAAATTCGAAGTTTCGATCGACGGCACTCCTGCCCACCCGCGCGAGGTCAGTGGGGGCGTGAGCGCGCTTGATGCAGCCATGCGGCTCATCGAGCTTTTGCGTCAGCTCGAGACCCGCTGGAATGAGGAACGGGCGACGAAGCCGTTCTTCGACAACGTGGACAACCCCGCAGCCCTGACGATTGGAACAATCAATGGCGGCGAGTGGATCGCATCGGTTCCTTCGTCCTGCCGGTTCGAGGGACGCATCGGCTTTTATCCCGGCGATGACCCGCATGAGCGTGTGAAGGAATTCGAAGCATTTGTCGCTACTGCGGCAGCTAACGATCCCATGCTAAAGCGCTGCCCACCCCCGATTGTGGAGTGGGTTGGTGTCGTGCATGCGGGCTACACCCTTGCCCCGGGCTCGGATGCTGAGGCTGTCCTGACTGAGGCTCACGCAGATGCTAATGCGCCCGATGCCTCGCCCTTACAGTCCTATGTCATGGCCTGCTATCTCGATGCCGCTGTCTATTCCGTCCACGGGAAAATTCCCTCTCTGGTCTACGGGCCCGTTGCGGAGAACATCCATGCCATCGACGAGCGTGTATCTCTTCCTTCCTTACGGCGTGTGACGAAGGCGATCGCTTTGTTCGCAGCGTCGTGGTGCGGCGTTCGCCCAGCAGAGACCGCGATTGGCCTCACTCCCGCAGGCCTTCAATCGGGCCTTTCCGACTAAGGCCGAGCTTGAGTGATAGGAAGCACGACATATGCAATCAGAGCCCGCCAGTCCTCACCAAGATCTGGCGGGCTCTTTGTGCCTACATTGGGGGCGTGGCTCTCGGCTTCGGGTGCTCAAGAAAGAAGCGCATCATCTCGCGGCTGGCATCGGGACCTTTAGGCTCAGTGTACGAGCCAGCCGGACTGCCGCCGGACCAGGCATGCCCTGCCCCGTGCAGAACCCAATGCTCGAGCATCGGATGGCCGCTGTCATCGCACGCGACCGTTCGAGTATAGCTGATCCCGCCCGGAGCCTGACCTTGGCTGACGGTTGATTGCAGATCCGAGCCCGCCTTCGACTGAGCAATGACCTGATCGCCATTGACAGGGTTCACGGTCGTGTCGCGATCACCGTGGAATACGATTGTCGGCACTGGCTGCTTGGCTCCACTGTTCTGAGGCGCCCCGCCCTGCCGCATGGCAGCAAACGCCGACGGCATGTCACGCGCAGCCCCGCACGCCAGGCCGGAGTGGACGCCGACCGCCGCATAGAGGTCTGGATAGGTTGAGCCCATGATCGCCGCTGCCGCCCCGCCGGCGGAGAGCCCAGCCACATAGACGCGTCCGGTCTCGACCGAGAAGTCACGCATGATCTGACGGGTGATGCCGGCGATCAGGGACGGCTCGCCGCGATCCCGCTGCTGGTCGCCCGCGTTGAACCAGTTCCAACACTTGGAAACATTGGCGGACTGGGCCTGCGCCGGGTAAGCCACCAGAAACGTCTGCTCCTCGGCCAGCTCGTTCATCTGAGTTCCAGCGGCAAAGTCGTCGGGCGATTGGGTGCAGCCGTGCAGCAGCACCACGAGCGGCACAGGCTGACCCGTGTAGCCGCTGGGGATGTAGAGCTTGTAGGCGCGGCTTCCCGCCTCGTTGGCAAAGGTCCGCTCCTCGAAACGGGCCCCCTCCGGCAGCGGGGCCGGTGCACGGGTTGGAATAGGTCCAACGAGCCCATCGAGGCCAAGGCCGGAACCGGGCTGGCCCATGCGGTCGAGGAGGCCACGCAGCACCTCCGGCATCTGGCGCTGGCCCGACGCTCCGGCCAGACCACCAAGACGGTGAGGAGCACCGTGTGGGAGGTCGAATTTCAGTGGGGTCCAGGCCCCTCCCCCGGCGGATGGCGGCACCATATCGATGATGCGAGAAAAATGCCCTGCTGGGCGTTTGCTTCCATCTCCGCCAACGCCGCTTGAGGTCGTTGCTGGATGAGCACCCGCAAGTCCTCCCTGGACAAGCCCTCCCTGGAGGAGAGCCATGGCTTCTGCGAGCCGGCCTTCGCGGGTGAGGCGGGTTGCCTCGAGCATGTCGATGTTCGGTTGTGCGTTCATGGTTTTGATCCTGTTGTTGGACAAGGCGAGGCCGATCCCTTCCTCGTAGGAAGGGTTGGGCAGGTTCGATGCTGCGGCAGGGGCTATCGGATGGTCAGCGCATGCGGTCCTTGATCGCCTCTTTCACGGCCGGGCTGGCGTGCAAGGCGCCAAGAACATGAAGAGAGGCGATTGTCTGCCGGGCCAGCTCGGGCGTGACATCACCAGCGATACTGGCGAGGCCAAGAACCTGGATGTGCAGCACTTCGCCGGCCGCTTGCACGGCTTCCAGGTCCTGGCGGCTGTAGTGGCGCAGGCCCAGGTCGAGCTGGTGTCGCTCGACCGACTTCCTGACGGCATCGGTGTGCCGATCGAGCTGGTTTCGAATGGCTGTGCGGATGAAGTCGCTTCGGTTGGAGTAGAAACCCTCCTCGACGAGGAGATCGATATGGCCGAGGTCGACATAGCCCAGGTTGATCGTGATCTTCTCGCTGTCTCCGGCCTTGGGCCGAAGTTCATGCACGTTGTTCGCCATCCTTATCATCCGTTAGCCATCTGCATGGATGGTATCTGGATGGTGGCGGCGGCGAGTTCAAGCCCCAACTTTAGGTATTCCCTCAATCCGGCACCTGCTTTGCGTCTATGTCCACAGGACAGGTTTCCGGAATACGGCGGTTGCACTGCACAAATTTGTCGCGGCTGTCCGGGCTCGAAAGCGGCTCTGTATGCGTTAGTCTCACGTCAACCAGCCGCAATCGCTAGGGAAAGGAAGAGCCGCATGGGCCAGAGGTTCTGTCCGCAGTGCTCCTGCGATGCAGCATCCGTTTTGAGTTTCGCCATGAGTGATGGTGGCTTCGCCGCCGCGGTTCAGTGTCACGTCTGCGGCTTTGAGCAGCCCACTGGGCGTGGCTTTGAGGACGAGAAGACTGCCCGCGAGGCCGCAACCCATGCTTGGTTGGAGGGCACGGAGCCCCTCCCCTCAACCTCTCAGGCTTGCTCTCTTCTGAAGTAGACCGGGTCGAGCGCATAATGCCTGGCTTGCTGGTTGGCCTGATTGACTGCTTCGCCCAAGGTGAGGAATGGCCCACTCACGGCGATGGCTGTTCCATCGATCAACACCGTCACCATGTACTCCGTCCAGGCGGGAAGTTCCTTCCCAGCCGCTTGAAGCTGACCGATCAAAGCCAGCGTCAACCCTCCACCCGCACTGTCGCCGGCCTCAATCCGCGCCTCGAGGGCCGGTCCGGACTCGGACGGTTCCGCAGCCTTCGCGGCCGATAGCCCGTCGGCGCCGGCAAGCACCCCGGCAATCAGGAGCGAACGTAGGATCCCTCCGGCGCGGGAGCCCCGTGGCATCGCTACGACATGGGGCCATCATAGCAGTATCCTCAGCCGGCGGGTGTGGCTCCTGCTCTTATAACACAACGGAATCATCAGCGCTGGAGCGCCTATAGGCGAGATCCCTAGTTCGGCCCGGCTCGGATCTGGCCGAAGCCGGGCGCCCTTCACGAAATTTGTCTTGGCGGCATACCGCAGATGTTTCAGAATCCCCGGGGCCTGCACCGCTTCCGTCAACCCACCGGAGCGATAGGGGCGCACGACGGCTCGCGCGGCCGACGGTGAGAGAAATGAACGGACCAACCCTGCATGAGGAAGATCAAGGCGGCGGGTCTCCTGCTCTCGTGTTCCTTCACTATTTCGGCGGCTCCTTGCGGTCCTGGGCCCATGTCGCCAGAGATCTATCGAGCAGCGGTCGGTGCCTGAGCATTGACCTCCCCGGCTTCGGCCATTCGGCGCCGCTGCTTGCGTACAGCGTGCACATGGTGGCCCAGGCGGTCGCGATGCGCATCTCCGGTCATCGCCTCGACAACTACGTTCTCGTGGGCCATTCGATGGGAGGCAAGCTAGCGCTCGCCTGCGCGGCCGCGAACCCTCCGGGCTTGGTTGGACTGGTTCTCGTGGCCCCCTCGCCTCCCTCGCCCGAACCAATGGACGAGCGAGAACGAAGCCGCCTGCTCGCGACGCATGGTGATCGCGCCTCGGCGGAGCAAACCCTCCGCACGATCACACGGCGCCCCATCCGGGCGGACGACGCTGCGGTCTGCATCGAGGACAATCTTCTAACCTCGCCCGAGGCCTGGCACTGGTGGCTCGCACAGGGCAGCCGCGAAGACATCACGGCACAGGCCGGGCTCGTCGCCTGTCCGGCTCTGGTGCTGGGGGGGAGTGACGACCCAGTCATTCAGCCCCAGGTGATCGCCGCCGAGGTCATGCCCTGCCTGGCCGACGCCGCCCGCCTCGAGATTGCAGGAGCCGGGCACCTCCTTCCGTTCGAGGCCGCGCAAGAGGTCGCGACGGCGGTCCGGGGCTTCGTCACCCAGCGGTGCGGCCGCACCGGGAGCGGGACGGCCCGCCTGTGACCAGGGGCCGCCTGGCTCGGCCCGCCCGGTGGTCCAGCATGACGGATGGGAGTACGCCATTCGAGGCGGCCCATTGCTGCGGCGTGCCTTTGCGGCAGCGTCTAATCAACATATGATTCGTAAAAGGCCAAAATTCCGCGCCGGCCGGGCGTATGCGCCCGGCCGCTTTGCTCCAGAGGCTTGGTGAGTCCTAGTTGGAGGCCCGCAATGGCAGCACCCTGGTTCATGTTCGCGACCGGCATCGAGAACAGCTATCCGACGATCAAGAGCGGCAGCGTCCGGGTCGACGAGATGGAAAAGTGCGGTCACTACGCGCATTGGCGAAATGATTTCGAACTCCTTCAGGAACTCGACATCCGCTACCTGCGTTACGGGCCGGCGATCCACCGCGCGTGGCTCGGCCACGGCTCGTATGACTGGAGCTTTCCGGACGAGGCATTCGGCGTGCTCAAGAGCCTCGACGTCGTTCCCATCGTCGATCTCTGCCATTTCGGGGTGCCTGACTGGATCGGCAATTTCCAGAACCCCGATTTTCCGGCTCTGTTCGCCGAATATGCCCGTGCCTTCGCCCAGCGGTTTCCGTGGGTGCAGCTCTATACACCCGTGAACGAGATGTTCATCTGTGCGACTTTCTCAGCGGCGTATGGGTGGTGGAATGAACAGCTTGCCAACGACGCGGCTTTCGTGACGGCGCTCAAGCACATCGTGAAGGCGAATGTTTTGGCCATGGCGGCAATCCTAGAGATCCGTCCCGATGCGATCTTCATCCAGAGCGAGTCGTCCGAATACTTCCATGCCGACGAGCCCGATGCGATCGGGAACGCCGAGACGCTGAACGCGCGCCGGTTCCTCTCTCTCGACCTCAACTATGGCCGCCGCGTCGACTCCGAGATGTACCAGTTCCTCCTGGACAACGGCATGACGCGCGATGAGTACCAGTTCTTCCTGACCCATCATCTGCGCCAGCACTGCATCATGGGGAACGACTACTACATCACGAACGAGCATCGGGTCGCGCCCGATGGACGAACCTGGGCGGCAGGAGAAATCTTCGGATACGCCGAGATCACCCGGCAATACTACGACCGCTATCGTCTCCCGGTCATGCACACTGAGACGAACCTGGCACAGGGCGCTAACAGTGACGAGGCGGCAAACTGGCTGCGGAAGGAGTGGGCCAATGTCATGCGAGTCCGCAACAGCGGCGTCCCGATCGTCGGGTTCACGTGGTATTCTCTGACGGACCAGGTCGACTGGGATACGGCGCTGCGTGAAGACAACGGCCGGGTCAATCCCCTCGGCCTCTATGATCTTGATCGGAATATCCGACCCGTCGGTCGGGCCTATCAGCAATTGATCCAAAGATGGCGCAGGGTTTTGCCGACGCAGAGCGTGTGTCTCACACTCCCGATCATTCAGCCGAGTCAGTTCGGCGGTGCGCATGCCATGTCCCAGCAGGAAGCGGCCCAGGACTTGCGCCGCGGGGCTATGGCATCGCAGACGATGCCCGATCATGCGGGCTGAACCTGTGCCCGCGCCGCCAGCCCGGGACCGGCCTCTTCATGGCGATCCCTTTCCGCCGTCTCGGTTGCATCCGGCTCTGTATGTGGCCGAGTTCATCGGCACAGCGCTTCTGGTTTTCCTTGGGGTGTCAGTGGTGATCCTGATGTTCGGGCAGGGTAGTCCCGGATCGAAGCTGATCCCGGCCGAAGGACTGCGCCTGTTTCTGACGGGAGGATTGTTTGGGTCAGTTGGCGCCCTGATTGCGGTGTCTCCGATTGGCCGGATCAGCGGTGCACACATCAACCCCGCGGTCACGCTCGCGTTTTGGCTGGAGGGCAAGTTGGCGTGGCGCGACGCGGCTCTTTATATCCTGGCGCAGTTCGCAGGCAGCGTAGTCGGAGCCGTGCCACTTTTGGCTTGGGGCCATATGGGACGAAGCGTTGCGTTTGGGGCAACGCAGCCGGGCCCGGACGTCCCGGTCTGGTTCGCCATTTTGGGCGAGGCCGGAGTGACGTTCCTGCTCATCCTCGCAATCCTTACCACGGCGGCTCACCTGCGCACTCGGCGGTTCACCCCACTCGTGTTGCCCGCCATCATGTCGCTCCTGGTATGGCTGGAAGCTTCGATCTCAGGTGCGAGCGCAAACCCGGCGCGCTCGTTTGGGCCGGCACTTGTAGCCCATGTGCCCCTGGAGCCATGGATCTACATAGTGGGGCCTTCTCTCGGATCGGTCCTGTATGCCGGGCTCGTCCGTATTGAAGCTGTCCGCCTGCCTCGCGCGACAGCCGCCCGCCTGTTTCACTTTCATATGGAGGCTTGGCGTGCCGACAACCCGTAGTAAGACCGCGCGTCGAGCGTCTGCTCTAGGTCAACCTGAGCCGTTGAGCGTGGCCTTACGAAGGTCAGCTTATCCTATGACTACGGACGTTCGGCTTTCGTCTGCCTCGTGCCGTGAACGGACACTAGCTCCCCGTCGAGGAGCACAGGACCTCGACTGGGATCGTCTTGAGGATCATGGACGTCGTTCTGCCTGCCCTTCTCTGTAGAACAGCATTCCGCCGTGGTGGAGCACGTCGTCGATGAACTCACCGTCGGCCGTGAACTCCCGTATCGTCCCAGTAGTCGATTTTGGTGCCGCGGATCTCGTAGCGCCCCCGATAGGCGCTCCTGCGGGTGCCCCGCGCTTCGTCGTAACGGCCATTCGGGAGAAGCTCCTGGCGGATGTGGCCGTCCTTTGTGACCCACATACCGATATAAGGGTGACCTGCCATCTCTGTTGGTCCCTTGACGAAGGTTTGATTGGTGCTCGCAGGCTGGCCGAGCGCCCATGGTGCGCTGACCATTGCGGCAGCAAAGACGAGCGGGAGAGTTCTCCTTGGCATCGTACGCTCCATTCTTCAATGAGAACTCGCAGTCGGACGAACGATGACCTCACTTACGTCCACCTCCGGTGGCCGCGCGATCGCATAGCGGATCGCTGGTCCGATGGAGTCCGGATCGATCGCAGTCCTGCGGTACTCGCACGTGGTCTCTCGAGCGCTCTCGTCCTAGATCGTCACGTCGAACTCGTTCGTGACCACGCCAGGCGAGATCACCGTGACCCGCAACCGACCCGTCTCCTGCCGGAGGCCGTCCGAAATCGCCCAGACTGCGTATTTGGTCGTGCAGTAGACTGCCGCCGTCGGCGACACGCGATGTGCACCGATGGACGCGATATTGATGATGTGATCAGAGCCTCGAGCCTCCATGACAGGCAGCACAGCCGCAATGCCGTTCAGAACACCCTTGATGTTCACGTCCACCATCTGGTCCCACTCGCTCACTTTGAGAGCGTTGAGACGGGAGAGCGGCATGATGCCTACATTGTTGACGATCACATCGATACGACCGAACTCCTCGAGCGTGGCAGACACCACCCTGGCGAAGTCGTCTCGTAAGGTCACGTCAAGCCGGTGGGCCCGGGCGCCTCCGCCGGATGCCTCGATACGGCTGACGAGGTCTTGCAGACGCTCTGTCCGGCGTGCGCCGACATGAGGGCGATGAATCCAATTGGCTTGCGCGGGAGCAGGTCTGACCTTTGGGATGGAGGAAATCTTCCGCCCCTATATTGCTCGAGCTGAACTTGTGCCCCTCCTCGAAGAGTTCTGCCTGCCCTTGCCTGGCTTCTACCTCTACTATCCGACCCGCCGCAACTTGCCGCTCAAGTTACGGGTTCTCGTGGATTACCTGCGCGCAACGCGACGTTAGCGCCCTTTCGGCTTCGGCCACGAGGAGGAGATCGACGCTACAGCATCGGACCCTAAAGTGGATCTGCGCTTTTGGGATAAATCCGACCACCGGCGCGTGCTAAATCTTGCTCTCAGGACCACCCAACCTAATTGAAGAACTTCTTCAGAAGAAGGGATTGCTCATGCACAGCATTGTATTCGAACGGTTCGGCGATCCGGCTGAGGTGCTGACCCTTGCCGAGCGTGAGCGGCCGGCTCCCGGGCCGGGGCAGGCGCTGGTCCGGATGATCCTGTCTCCCATCCACAATCATGACCTGATGACCATAGCTGGCACGTATGGCATCAAACCGCCGCTGCCGGCGATCGGTGGTACGGAGGCGCTCGGCGTGGTGGAGGAACTCGGCGCCGGGGTCGAGAACCTCCAAGTCGGGCAGCGCGTGATCGGCGGTGGCCAGCAGACCTGGGCCGACTATTACCTGGTCGATGCGAGGCACGCACGCCCCGTGTCCGATGGCATTGACGATGAGACCGCTTGTCAGCTCATTGCCATGCCCCTCAGCGCCAAGATGGTGCTCGCCGACCTTGGCCTTCAGCGCGGCGACTGGCTCGTGCAGAACGGTGCCTCTGGCGCCGTCGGACGCCTTCTTTCGCGCTTCGGGGCGGAAAAGGGCGTCAACGTGCTCAGCCTTGTTCGGCGTGACGCGGCAGTCGCCGAACTTGCCGCCGCCGGCATCACAAACGTCGTGTCGACCGAGCAGCCCGGCTGGGAAGCGCGCGCCCGCGATCTTGTCGGCGATGGAACGATCCGCGCCGGCCTGGACTCCGTGGGTGGGGACGGCCCCGCGCAACTTGCGCGTCTGGTGGCCGACGGCGGCGAGATCGTCATCTTCGGTGCCCTGAGCGGCCAGCCGATCCGCATAGAGCCGTCTGTTGCAATCTTCCAACAGATCACCATTCGAGGCTTCTGGGGTGCCAAGCCAGGCCTCGCGCCCGACGTGATCGGCGGCCTACTCGAGGAAGTCATTGCCGACGCCGCCGATGGCAAGCTCACGCTCCCGATCGACGCCACCCTTCCGCTCGATCGAATCGCCGAGGCCGTGAGCGCCAGTAACGAACCCGGTCGCAAGGGCAAGGTTGTCCTACGCGGGCGCTGATCAGGCTTGCAGGAGCAAGGCAAGGGTGGCGTATCAGGGACACCACCGCGATGGTGGAGCGCATCGACCCGCACGGTGAAAGCCGCCGAGGGTGCTGGCGACTCGAGTAGTACAGGTGGCATCCCGTCTGCCGGACTTCTGTGCGAAGCACGGGATCGTTGCCGATATCGAGTTGGTCCGGGCGATCTCTGCTCCTTCAAGACCTGGAGCAACCTGCCATGTTCTACGCCACTTGCCGTCGATACGGCCTGATACGGCTCGGTCCCTTCGAGACGCTACGCGTGCGTGGCAAGTTCCCGCTGCGTACCGCACGCATTCGAGAGGTTTCCGATCGACTGAACGCACCTCCGCTGAGCCACAGCTATTGGTAACGTCTGTTGTAGGTCGGAAGCGAGATTTCCCGCATGTTCGGAATGCGCGGTTCGGTGAGGATTGCTGCCTTCGAGCTTAGGTCTCAGGCGTGCCAGCACCGGACATTCTCGATGATGGTCACACAGATGCAGAAGCAATCGCAGAACAGAATCCCGCACCCGGGATGATTGATGGAGAGGCAGCAATGCTTCGACCACTTACCTAAGGCGATCCCAGACGAGCGCCGCCAGCGGCATGACATGGTTGCGCCTCACGGTGATAATCAGAACGCCGCAGAGAGCGATCCCGGTGCCGAGGGCCATTCGCAGGTCGAACTGGTCCCCCGTCACAAGGATTCCCAGAACCACGGTTATAAGCGGATTCATGATCGTCAGAGGCGCAATCAGGTTGGCCGGGTACTTTCCGATCAAATCATAGTAGATGGTGTGGGCTATCAGGGATACGATCAGCGCCGAAAACAGCAGAGCCGCCAGGAAAGCCCAGCCCCCTGCCATTGCCCGAGGGATCTGATCAGTCTCGAGGCCCGCTGTCAGGATGGCCAACGGCGCCACGGATGCGAGCCCGACCCAGGCCTGGAACCGCAGCGGCTGGACACCCTCCATCTGCTTCATCATCACGGCCGCCAGCGATCCCGCGGCTGCTGCCCCCAGGATAAGAACCAACCCGCCCGAGATTGGGAGCCCGCTGCTGGGATTCCACATCACGAGCACACCGCCCACGAACGTCAGCCCTATTCCAAGCCCTCGCTTCCAGTAGATCCTCTCGCCGAGCATGGCGACGGACAGGAGGGTTGTGATCGGAAGCCCAAGCTGCGTCACGACCGCAGCGCTCGACGGGCTGGCTGTCTTGATGCCGAGGAAGAACAGGGCAAAGCCGCCGCCGCCCATCAGAAAACCGACAAGAAGAATACGCCAGGTGGGCCGTGGGACAGGCAGAAGCCACGGCAGGGCCAAGACTGCGACAATCCCATAACGAACAGCGGCATAGAACAGAGGCGGGATCTCCATGCCCGTCACCACGATCTTGCTCACCACGGTGTGTGCTGCCCACAGCAGGCAGACAAGGAGCATCAAGAAGAAGTCGCGCAAAGCCATGTTATCGGGTTAACCTACCCGCATGGAGCAGCACAACTGCTGGAAGCGGTGGGCAGGCATGCAGATGCGGGCCCGACTTGAACCCTGTTGACTCACCGCGTAGTTCCCTCTCGAAGAAAAATGGGCTGCCTTGGTCAGCAGCCCAGAGTGGAGAGAATACTGCCTGAGACACTTGCCCGCCAGCAGGTGCCCGTTCGCTTCTCATTCGAAAAGCTTGAGGGTCACATCTGCGACCACGACTGAGCCCATGTAGGTTCCGAACATGACGCAGATCGCAACAATGACGATCTTCCAGCCTGAGGTGCGGGCAATCTGGAACTCGTTCTGCGTCAGCGCCAGGCCACCGTATGCAAGCGCCGGCGTTGCCAGAGCCAGGAAGTTCAGTTTTCCAACCTGCTCAACGATCAAGGCTGAGCCCGGCACACCGGGAATCGTTACCAGGATCGCGACAAGCGAGATCCACGCAACGCTAGGAAGATAGAAGGGCACGAACTTTGCCAGGAGAAGCCCCACGATCGAGATCGCATATAGAAAGGCCATCCCGGGCAGTGCGGTCATCGGGTCGACCTTGGTTGCGACCCAGTTGCTGATCAGTCCGAGTACGCAGGCGACCAGCAGGAGCAACGCGTGATGCGCCAAATCGATTCGACGTTCATCTTCCACGTTCAGGATATCCGCCGATACAGCGGTGTTCTTGATGGTTTCAATCGTCATGACTGCGCCTCCCGGGAAATGCTCGACGTCTGTTCACCGCGACTGATCCGGTACAGCCATTCGGTCAGCGGCAGTGCGACGAACACACCGGCATAGAGGCCGGTCGCATAGGTAAGGATATTGCTCGCCGCCGCCAGGGCCAGGATCATATCCTTGTCCGTGGGCGCCGCCGACACGAGTGCGCCCGTGCAGGCTGCCAGCATGCTGCCGGACCCCACTCCGCACGACATTGCGAGTGCCCTGACGTCAAAGATTCCGAGACCGTGAATCAGGGGCGGCATGATCGCGAACACGAAGGTGCCGATGATCGTTCCGGTCGCGTAGACACCCATCGCCCCGGCGCCCTCGGGACTGTTGAGCCCATACTTGTCCGCAATCAAGGCCAGGTTCGGTTCACGGTCGATGGAATAGGTGGCCCCAATCGCCTCACGTCCCATCTTGAGCAGGAAGACGGCCACTGGAAAGGCAACGAGGATGGTGCCCAGGTTGCCGATCTCCTGGAGCACCAGGGCCGGTCCGGTCTCGATCACCTTTTGAATCTGCGGTCCGACCGTCGTCCCAAATTTTGCGATGAACGGCATGATAGAGATGGCGATCATGGTGCCGGCGACCTTTGTGGCGTTGCCGGACAGGACGCGCCGAGTGCCTTTCATGATATTCGGGTTCAGAATGATCCCCATCGCGAAGGCATAAAGGATCGGCAAAAGGATCACGGCAGCGATGCCGATGGGAATCCGGATCAACCCTATGGACTCGGCTACCACCACGATTCCCAAAACGAAGAGGTGTAGCCCGACCCCTCCGTATCTCTCCAATGTTGTCTGTGCCATATTTCTAGTTCCCTCGAGCACATGCGGCTGGACCGCTTTTCGTCTCTGCCTCCCTTATGAGGCGGCTACGAAGTATGAAGTCGGCATAACAGGCGAATAGATCACTTATTCGTAACGAGGTGTTGCCGATTGGGCAACGCCGTAAGGTGCGACGTGCCAGATGCCCTCTCATCGAGCGGCAACCCAGGCTGTAAGGATTGCCGCGATGCGCCTCCAATCGGGACGCGAACTCGCAAGGTGAAGCCCTTTGCGATGGCGGATGGGACTCAGGTCGACCTGAGTCCCATCCGCCGGATTGTCGGGGCTCAATCGACGGGGTGATAGCCGAACGTGATTGCCGGATCCTCGGCGGTTTCCACCCACACGCTCTTCGTCTGCGTATAGGCCATGAGAGCCTCCCTGCCACTGGAACGGCCATAGCCGCTGCGGCCAAAGCCACCAAAGGGAGACATCACACTGATGGTCTTGTACCCGTTGATCCAGAAGGTCCCGGCGCGGACGTTGGCCGCCACGCGATGTGCACGCCCGACGTTCTCGGTCCAGACAGCTCCCGCGAGACCGTACGGAGTGCCATTAGCAATGGAAATCGCCTCGGCCTCATCATCGAACGGCGTTACCGCCAGAACAGGTCCGAAGACCTCTTCTCGGGCGATTTCCATCGTCGGGGCAACACGGTCCAGGATAGTCGGGGAATAGTAGAATCCGCCCGTTGCCTCGAGATGTGCAGGCTTGCGCCCCCCCGTCGCCAGCCGGGCGCCGTCCGATATGCCCTGCCGGACCATCTCGTCGATCTTCTTCCACTGCCGCTCGTTGTTGATCGGGCCGATCTGGGTCTGGTCGTCGAGCGGGGCCCCGACGGGAATCCTCTCGGAGGCCTTCGCGAGCTTCTCAACGAACTCGGCATGCACGGCGCGCTGGACGAGCAGGCGTGATCCGGCCACGCAGCTCTGCCCCGCGGACGCGAAGATGGCCGATTGGGCGCCGACGACAGCTCGGTCAAGGTCGCCATCGGCAAAGACAATGTTGGCCGACTTGCCGCCAAGTTCCAGGATGCAGGGCACTGCATTGCGGGCCGCTGTTGCGGCGATGGCGGAACCGGCCGCTGCCGAGCCGACGAACACCACTAAGGCGGTCTTCGGATGTGCGACCGCATACTGGCCGGACGTGTGGCCAACGCCCGCAATGACGTTCACGAGGCCTTTCGGAGCTCCGGCACGCTCGCAGAGGGCCCCAAGGACGAGGGATGTCAGCGGGGTCAGTTCAGAAGGCTTGAGCACAACGGCATTGCCAGCGCAGATGGCCGGAGCGATCTGCCAGCCCGCCGTGAACAAAGGCGCATTCCAAGGGGTGATCTGCACCACGACGCCGTAGGGCTCGTGGCGAGTATAGTTGAGATGGGTAGTCGGTACGGGGATGACGTCACCGTACATCTTGTCGGACCATCCGGCATAGTACTCGAACATCTCGGCAACCTTGCCGATCAGGCCGCGCGTGTCGCGGATCGGCTGGCCTGCGGTCCGGCTTTCCAGTTCGGCTATGGCCGGTGCATTCTCGCGCAAGAGCCTGCCGATCTCCCAGATCACCCGACCACGGGCCGATGCGGTCAGCGCCATCCAGCGGCCCTGTGCCTCCCTGGCAGCCTCCATCGCCGCATCGACCACGGCCGATCCGGCATCGGCATAGGTCAGGAAGACCTTGCCGGTTGCAGGGTCGACCAGCTCGACTGCCTCTCCATTTCCGGGAAGGATCTGACCGGCGACAAGGCTTCCGATCTCCTTCGACGGCAGGAGATCCTGGAGGAGTTCGAGAACGCGTGCGCTGCTGTCAACACTAACAAGGGGCATGTTCATGTCAGGCAACCTTCTTGCTGGAGGAGACGGGAGCGGGCGAAACGGCGCCCATGCGCGTGAAGTCGTCGGTATCGGCCAAGTGCTCGCTTTCCGATCCCCATTGCCGTGAAACGGCCTGGGCAATTGGGAGATCGACCCCGACCCGCTCCGCCAGCTCCCGGGCGAGCCGCACGTCCTTGCGCATCAGCCCCATCGAGAACCCGCTGTCGAAACGCTCCGACATGATCCATTTCGGGAAGTGAATCTCGCTGAGCGCCGATCGCCCGGTGGCGGCGTTCACGACCCGCAGGGCCGAGTCGGGATCCACGCCCGCAGCAGCCGCAAGCCGCAGTCCCTCACTGGTGGTCAGCATGTGAGCCGCCACGAGCATGTTGTTGACAAGCTTCGCGACATTTCCGGCCCCGGTCGGGCCGACATGCAGGATCTTGGAGGCCATCGCCTCGATGACAGGGCGAGCCAGAGCTACGTCCTCCTCGCTGCCGCCGATCATCATCGTGAGATTGCCCGAGCTGGCCCCCAGGGGGCCTCCGCTGACGGGTGCGTCGATGAAGCCGTGCCCGGCGGTAGCCAGCTCCGCAGCAAGGGTCCGGCTGACATCCGGCTCCGAGGTTGACGTATCGATGATGATGACCCGCTTGGCACCCTTGCGTTCGAGCAGGCCCCCCGGAGCTTTCACGACTGCTTCCACCTCACGCGCGGAAGGAAGCGAGAACACGACGAAGCTCGCGTCGGCGAAGACATCCTCGGCTGTCCGGGCGCGCTCGACCCCCGCCGCGGCGGCGGCATCGCAACGGGCATCCGAAACGTCGTAGCCCAGGGTCCGGAAACCCTTGCCGACGAGCGTCTGCGCCATCCCCAGGCCCATGCTTCCAAGGCCGATAACCCCGACGGTTTCACGATCCTGTTCGCTCATTCGCTGCTCCTTCCTCCAGACCGCCTCCGGGCGATCCGATGCTCGGTCAACAGTCAGGGACGGAGTTCCTGCCAGCAAGACGAAAGGAAAGAACAAGGTGTTGCCGGGGCAGCAACACGCCAAATCAGTAAGGATGCTTCACCTGGAATGCGACCATTTCGCGTGCGATGTGACCGACCAGTTGCTCAACTGAGACTGGGAGGCGCCGCCGCGCCCGCACGATGATGTGGGCGCTTGCCTCTACCAGCAGCGGATCCGTAAGCCTGACGACGCCGACCTCGCCGCGGGCCAACTCCGCATCAACCGCGAACGGGGGGAGATACGTGATCCCGAGCCCGGCGCGGACAAACTGGCGGAGAACGTCGATCGAGGGGGTCTCCAGCGCAGGTGACAAGGCAAGCCCGCAATCGGCCGCCACGCGCCCGACGAGCTGACGGACACCGTGGCCCGGAATGAGCAATGCACAGGGGTACGCGAGGCTCTCAGCCAAGCTAATGCTCGGCAGCGTTAGGAGCGGGTGGTCCGGTGGGGTTATGACCGCAAGAGGCTGCCTCGCGATGGCGATCGACCGGATGCTGGTGTCGATGACGGGATTATAGACGAGGCCCACGTCGGCATCGCCATCTGAGACAGCAGCAAGCACGCCTGCGGTTCCGGCAAGGTGGATCGTGAACCGGATATCCGGATAGATCTGGGCAAAGGTCCTGAGCCCGTTCGCGATCATGTCCGCGGCGAACCCGTCTCCGCAGCTAATCCTGACAAGCCCCTGCCTGACGCCCTTCAGACGACCGAGTTGCTCCCGCAGGAGTTCCTCATCCTCGACCATGCGTTTGGCATGCTCCGCCAGGAGTTCACCCGCCTCGGTGAGGACGACGCCCCTGGCCGTCCGCTCGAAGATGGGCAGGCCGAGGCGGTGCTCGATATCGGCGATCTGGCGGCTCACCGCCGAGGGCGCAATGCTGATATGGTCTGCGGCGGCCCTGATCGAGCCGGTCCGGACCACGGCCAGGAAATGGCGAAGCGCGCGGGTGTCTAACGCATCCAAGGACATGACGCACAGTCAGCATTGGCGCACGTTTTCGGCAAGCCCCTATTTCGAAGCTATGCTGTCAATTCGTTTCATTGCTTCAGGAGAGCCTCGTCTCGACCACCCTGCGCCAAAGGTCCACGCCGTGGGGGATGACCTCGTCATTGAAGTCGAAGTAGGGGGAATGGAGGCCAGGGTTCGCTCCGTCACGGCCGCTTCCAAGCCACAGGTAGCATCCCGGCCGAGCCTCCATCATGAAGGCGAAATCTTCGGCGGCCATACTCGGCGAGACGGTTTCGACCCTGATCTTTGTCTGGGCACCGACCACGGAGCGTATAAATGCCGCCTCGGCGGCATCGTTGATGGTCGGAGGATAGCGCCGCTCGTATCTGACCGTGGCCTTGCATCCGAAGCCGCTCACGACCGAGTTGGTGAGGTCGGCCAGGCGGCTCTCGATGAGGTCGCCGACGGCGTTATCGAACCATCGTGTCGTGCCGCGGATGACACAACTGGGCGGAATGACGTTCCAGGCTTCGCCCGCGTGAATCTGCGTAATCGAAACAACAGCAGGCTCCAGGGGCGACACGTTCCGGCTGACGATCGTTTGCAGGGAGGTTCCCAGGGTGCAGGCCGCCATGATTGGGTCGGCGCCCTCATGCGGCATGGCCCCGTGCGATCCGACTCCGTCGATCACGATCTCGAACGTGCCGAAGGCCGCCATCATTGCGCCGTCTCGGGCGACGCATGACCCCACCGGAATCCCGGGCCAATTGTGGAGCGCGTAGACGGCATCGCAGGGAAACTCCGTAAACAGCCCGTCCTCCACCATGCGCCGCGCGCCGCCTTCATTCTCCTCGGCCGGTTGGAAAATGAAATGGACGGTGCCATCGAACCGCCCGGACTGGGCGCAGGCCCGGGCCGCGGCGAGCAGCATGGCAACATGGCCGTCATGGCCGCAGGCATGCATCTTGCCCGGCCTGAGCGACTTGTACGGGGCCTGGCCGAGTTCCTCGATGGGCAGGGCGTCCATATCGGCCCTGATCCCAATGGAACGGCCGGAAGTGCCCCTCGACAGCGTCCCAACCACACCAGTGCCCGCGAGTCCTGTGGAGACCTTCAAGCCAAACGAGTCGAGCATACGGGCAATGAAAGAGGAAGTCTCATGCTCCTCGAAGGCGAGCTCCGGGTTACGATGCAAATGATGCCGCCATGAGATTGTCTCGGCGATTTCATCTGATTTCATGGGCATCCCCTGTAATCGACAGAGTCAATGATTCAGAAGCCGCGCAGAGGGCGCTAGTGTCGTTTCGGGATGGCTGCGTTGCTCTAATTGGAACACTCTTGGACCCATCGTAGCGGCTTGAGGAATACTCGCGCAATGAGCTGGATGCCTGAAAGGCGGCTCAGGGTCAAACTGAGCCGTTGGGCTTGGCGTTATAAGAGTCAGCTTACCCTATGGCTCCGGAAGTTCAGTTTTCGTCTTCCTCGTGCCAGTACCGGACTCTCCTAGTTTTGGATCGATTTCCCGGAAGGCTGCCTCTGGAACTGTTAGGCAGTATCACGTCTGAAAGCTGATATGCTGCGCAATCCAGTTCTGGTGGCATAGAGATCGCCGAACTCGAATGGCGACGCCGTCCAGCGGGTCAACGCCCGAAACTGCCGGGAAGCAGGGCACCGGTCAGGTTCAGGGCCGTTGCCATGTTGCGACGCAGCAAATCCCTTCGCTGTTGCGAGATTGTCTTCCTAGTATCTGCGCCACCGCTCTCCGACATTCAGTCAGTCCCGAAATCCGCTCGCCGAAGAGACCTTGGTCGTGGGCAAGCACACCGTGACCAGCGGGACAACCACCGTGCGCCGCGTTGTCGGGGAGACTCCGGTTCAGCAGCAGGTGTCGCTTCACAATGAGAGGGTCATCGTGGAACGGCGCAAGCCAGTCACCGATGCCGTGACCGGGGAGATCCTGACCGAGCTCACGATCGAGATGGTCGAGACGTCCGAGAGGCCCGCGGTGGGCAAGAGCGCGAAGGTGCGGGAAGAGGTCGTCGTGCGCCGGGAGCGTACTCAAAGGATTGAGACCGTGCGGGACACCGTCCGTCGCGACGAGATCGAGGTCACGCACTCCGACGAGAACCATCGTGCTGGTCTGCCTCCTGAAAAGTGATCCTCCCTGAAGTATGGCTTTTGAGCCGAAGGAGGACTGAAGATGGGCAAGAAGAGGCATACGGCTGAAGAGATTGTCGTGAAGCTGCGGCAGATGGACGTGCTGACGGCGCAGGGCCGGACGCTCAAGGCCGTTGACGTGATCGACGTACTCTCGGACCTGTTTATCCTGCGCGGTGTTTCGGGCCATGTTCGTTCCGACAACGGCAGCGAGTTCGTGGCCAAAGCGGTTCGGGCCTGGATCGTCGCGGTTGGGGCAGGCCACTTGCTCGATTTGGAAGCAGCGGAGTCTCAAGCCACCATCTTCATGTGGATCAGCGGGTAAGAGCGACCTGTGCCGTCCAATTCAGAGCGGCCGACTTCTTTGAACCCCATCCTCCGGTAAAAGACGCGCGCTCCTTCGTTCTGCTCGTTGACGTCAACGGCCAAGCCATCCTCCAGGCCACGGGCGTGCTCAACGAGCAGACGTCCAATTCCCCTGCCGTGTTGATCAGGGGCGACGAAGAGGGCATCGATCATCGACCCTGTCATGCCCATGAAGGCAACAGGCGCGTCTGAGGCATCAACGACGACCCAGAACCGGCAATGGGGCAGGTAGTCGTTACGAACCATGTTGGAAAAGAACTCAAAATCAGACTCGCTCAGGAAGTTATGGGTCGCCTGCACAGCGGTACGCCAGATGTTGAACATAGTTTCCGTCTCGTAGGGGCGTAATGGACGAATCGTCAGCATCCCGTGCGCTCCATAGGTGCAAGTCCATAGGGGATTAAGCCGAGGTTCCACTGGCAACCCCATTCAGGCCTCGATGCCGTTGAGTTGTAAAAAGCCCAGAACGGTTTCGCGGCACTTCCGCCAGTCCGCCTCCATGGAGCCGTAGAACGCATGCTCGGCCTGCGGGAGATGCAGCACGTGAAGGTTGCCGCCTGTGCCCCACGAAGCAGGGAGACGAGCGGCATCCCGGCCGCCGAAAACTGTAAGGGTTGGAATGGACATCCTGCTCGGATCCTCATCTCTCAAGCGTGTCGAGGAGATGCAAACGAGGCGCTGCAACTGAAGACCGCACAGAACGCTTTTCCAGAGGACAGCTCCGCCGGAGCTGTAGCCCAGACCGATATCCGCTTCCTTGAAGAGGTCAAACGCTTTTGCGGCAGCCACATCGAAGCCGCCTTCGATGAGAGCGCGATGAAGATCCTCGCCCTGGCGGGAAATGCCGAGAAGCTCAGCCAAGCCCACTCTTTCGATCGAGAGAAGCCTATCCGAGCCGGAAAGAAAGCAGGTCTCCTTGGTCGGCAAGCCATTGATGTCGGTGAGGATGATGCACTTCATGAGCCTGGTTCAACCGGGTGTTGCTGTCTGGCGGCTGTTTGGCGACGAGGCCGCCATTCCTGCTGTTACCAGAGATGCGCTGGTGCCAAGGATGTCACTCTAACAATTCTGTTGACTACAGTGGCAAAGCCGCACCGGTGACCTTATCACAATGTCTGATAGAAGCTCACTCTGATTGAGAACGTGTATCTCACTGACCTTCAGGCTCTACCACATGATCGCACGGATCTGGCGTACTGCTGTCGATTCGCAACGCGCTGCCGAGTACGAATATTTCGCCCGAACAGTTTCACTCCCCATGTTCTGCCAGCAGCAGGGCTATGCCGGTGTGATCATGGAACGCAGCGGTGACAGTTGCATTGTCATAACCCTCTGGCACAGCATGAGTGATGTCGATGCGCTGGATCAGTCGCGCACGTACAAGAACACCGTGTGACAGATCCTGGCAAAAGGCTTTCTGCTGGGGGAGCAGACGACAGAAGCCTTCGAGGTTAATACCCTTGATGTAAGGGCTGGATAGCTGCGATGCAGGATGCCGATATGGACCAGGATACGAACTCACCATTCTTGCTGCAGACCTTCAGGAAGGCCTCGTTCGATGAAGCTGGTGATGTGGCGCGGCTCCACCGCTACGTCGTACGGACTTGTCTTCCCTTTCTGCCTGATCTGCACACACCAGAAGAAGATCTCTGGTACTTCACCAACCGCTTCTTCCCTGAGCACCAGGTGTGGGTCTATGCAGAAGGCTCAATCAAGGGCTACTGCGGCTTCCGCGAGGGCTGGGTGAGCCATCTCTATGTCGGCCCGGAAGTTCAAGGGAAGGGTGTTGGATCCATGCTGTTGAGAAAGGCCATGGAGGCTCACTCACCCTTGCGATTGTGGGTCTTCCAACGAAACACCCCTGCGATCAGCTTTTATGAGAGACATGGGTTCCGTTTGATAGAGACGACCGATGGCGCAGGAAACGAGGAGAAGGAGCCGGACGCTTTGTACGAGTGGACAGTGTGATCAAAGTGTTATGGTTCTGCGATCGGAGAGCCCAGGCGGTTCAACTTAGGTCCATAAGTGTGGATTGTGCGGGAGTGTGGCTCGCTGGTGACAACCCACCTCGCTTTTCTCAAGCCACCGTCAGAGGCAAATGTCCGTTCTGGGTCAGGCAGTGAAATTCGCCCCTCGTCCGGAACGTGCCATGGCGAGACATTCCGGATTCACAGATTAGGTCTTTCTGGCAGGCGGCCTTGCTTCCCGTCCGAAGTGGTCGTCCCGTAGCTGGGCGAGCCAGACGGTGTGACCGCCGCAATTCCGATCCTTGGCCAGATGGGCAACCGCGTTGAAGCCGTTCGCGACTGGTAGGTGGCGGTACTCGGAAGTATCCAGGCTGGCGTGATAAAGCGGCTCACCCCATTAGACCCGATGGCCTCACCATGCCGCGGTCCGCTCGAAAACATCAAGGCGGCGTGCGGGGCGGCATGCCGCCGGAAGACGGGAAACATGCGTCTCTGATCGTCATATGTGAGATGGAAGGAACTGTCCCGGGCCAGGATCCCATCGAAGGTGCGAGGTAGCGCGAGGGTTCGCATGAACCCGATATGCCATTCGGACTCAGGAAAGGCATTCCCGCACATCGCGATCATTTCCAGAGAGGAGTCGATCCCCGTGGCCCTGCAAACCCGGTCAATGAAGTACTTCGCGATCGACTTTCCTGAACCACACCCGATGTCGAGTATGGAGGCATCGGGCGGGAGGAGTTTGAAAAACCGCTCGAGCCAGGATTTTTCGATCAACCGATCGCCTCGGTCACGTGCCCAGGCCTCGGCATGCCGCCGATGGAGTCCAACAATCCTCTCCGCTTCGGACACGAGGCACTCCTCTCAGGGCGACAAGCTGCCGAAACACTAACAATCGGCATCTCAGGACCGATCCAGATTCATGCCAACCGGCGCCTCCGAGAACCGGGCCTGCCGGGGCGCGAGCTCATGGCCCTGCGGCTGCGTGAGAAGGCCGTAAAGCTCCGGCCGGCGACCGCGGATCCAGCGCCGGCCGGTGGCAAGCGGCAGGAGGCTGAGGTCGAGGTCGGCTGCCACCAGAGCGTCCCGGGCTTTCCAAGTCTCGGCGATGATGCGGCCGTAGCAGTCGATGATCATGGCGTTGCCGGTGCGCACCTCACCGTCGTCCTCGCCGACCCCGTTGGCGAACAGCAGGAAATACCCGTTGTCGTGGGCACGGGCCGGCAGCCAGCGCAGCAGCCATTCGCGGCCCTTGGGACCGCGGAACTCCGCCTCGATGGCATCGGGATCGGTGTGCCGGTTGTCCCAGAGGGCCGGATCGATCAGGCCCATGGCCTGGGGGCTGCGCGAGTGGCAGCCGCCGGTTTGGTGCGGCGCCATGACGATGTCGGCGCCGAGCAGCGCCGTGGCGCGGGCATTCTCCACGAGATTGTTGTCCCAGCAGATGAGGACGCCAACCTTCACGCCCCATGGCGTGTCGAAGACCGTATAGCTGTCGCCGCTGGCGATGTGGTCGCTCTCGAAGGCATGGAGCTTGCGGTGGCGGTGAACCTGTCCGTCGGGCAGGCACACCACATAGGTGTTGAACAGGCGCCCGTCGTCGGCGCGTTCGATCAGGCCGACGCCGATGGCCATGTCGAATTGCGCCGCGAGCTTGAGAACGGCCTGGGTCGACGGACCCGACGGCACGGGTTCGGCAAGCTCCTCCAGCCGTTGGCGTCCGAGATTGCGCACGTGCCAGTACCCGGTGAGGCACATTTCCGGAAAGGCGAGAATCTTGACGCCCTGATCCGCCGCCTCGCCGGAGAAGCGCTCCACCACCAACATGTTGTAGCTCTTGTCGTCGGCCTTGTGATGAAACTGAACCGTTCCGCATCTGAAGGAAGCCTTAGTCATCCTCGTCTCCGGGTAAGGGGCCAGGATAGCAACAGCGTAATGCTGCCTTCGCTCTGATTCAACGACTGAGTTGAGTATCGGCTTCGACCCACACCGTCATGTGGCCGGCTTCTCTGAACGGCCTGCCGCTCGAACGGCAGATCGGCAAGCTGTTCAGGGCTCATATGTCTCAAAGATGGATGGGACAGCGGATCTCTCTCCAACTCCGCTCGCCATGATCCACTCTCTTCCGCGAGCCACATGAGCCAGGCGCGCTTGAGGTGCTTGAGCAGGGCCGCCAACACTCGCACGGGGATGCCTCCGATTTATAAGAGAGCCGCCCTTCACCGCCGCGTTCAGGCCGAGGTACAAGGCACTGGCAGCCAAGAGAGCCGATAGGATGCGGTTGAGCAGACGGAGGCTCGTCGGGCTGTCGATCGATCCGTGCAGGACAGCTCCCGCGAAAGCCCAAAAGCCGATGGAGACGTAGCAGTTCAGGAAGTAGATCGTCGCGAATACAAGGATGTGTCGCCAGTTGCCATCCGCCGCATAGGCTCCCATCCCAGCAATCGAGGCCAGCCATGCCTTGGGGTTGAGCCATTGCAGCAGGGCTCCTTCCATGGCCGTCGGCGCCCCCTTCATGTCCCGCGTGGATAGGGTGCCATCGTCGCACGCCAATCCGACCGCCATGTAGACAAGGAACAGAACACCCGCCCACCGCACGATGGCGAGCAGTTGCGGCACGCGGGTGACAATCTCGTTCAGTCCGAAGCCGATCAGCACCAGCAGAAGGGTAAAGCCAACGGTTGCGCCCGTGACATAGCCGATGGTCGGGCGAAAGCTGTAGCGAATGCCGGCCGAGAGGGCGACCACGTTGACGGGTCCAGGCGAGATGGAGGCAGCCAGCGAGAAGGCTGCCATGGACAGGAGGAGTGCTGGCGTCATGTGGATAGTGAACGTTGCAGCGGAGAAGGCTGGATGAGGTGGTAAGCGGGACTCAGGTCGGCTGGCTGTCTAAGCCGGCTACGAGAACCGCGTCGCATCGCACAGCCTTAAGCCGAAGCGCCTTCAGGGGCGCGTACTCGGGTGACGCATACCAGGCCTTGGCCTTCTCAAGCGTCGGGAATTCGATGATTACGAGGTAGTTCGGCGACCACTCGCCTTCCGTGCGGTCGATGTCCCCGCCGAGGGCACGATAGCGCCCGCCATACGCTCCTGTGATCGGCGCCACGGCCGCCTTGTAGGCCTCCAGGGCTGCGGGATCCCGGATCTCCCGATTGTCGAAGATGTAGAAGGCGCTCATGGCTTGCTGCTCCTGTCGCTCACTAATGCTGGAGGATAGGGGCAACTCCGGTCGACAGAATAGCTGGCAGATGCTAGCCACTGTGTCCATCAGGATGGACAATGATGGACCTGAACGCTCTTACAACCTTCGTGGAGGTGGTCACCGCGAACGGCTTCTCCGCCGCCGCCCGTCGGCTCGGGATGCCGCGCTCGACCGTGAGCCTGCGCGTCCGCTCCCTCGAGGACACTCTCGGGGTGAGATTGTTCAAGCGTTCGACCCGGACTGTCGTCCTGACAGACGACGGGCGCCGCTTGTTCGAGAAGGCGCAGGGCGCGCTGAGCACGTTACGGTCCGTCGCTCAGGAGTTTGAGGTCTCGCGTCAGGAACTGACCGGCACCGTCCGGCTCACCGCGCCGGCCGACTTCCCGACAGCTCCCCTGGCGCAGGCAGTCACCGCATTTCGGCGGGATCATCCAAGAGTGTTCGTGGACATCGTCATGACCAATGCAGTCCTTGACCTTGTGGCGAACGACGTCGACGTGGCGATCCGCGTGGGTCTCGACAACCCGCAGGACATGATCAGCCGACGGGTTGCAGCATTCGAGTACGGGCTGTTTGTCAGTGTCGCATGGCTTGAGGCAAACGAAGTGCCGACCAGCCTGGGCGAGCTTCACCCGTTCGTCGGGCCGCCGCCTGCGGTTTGCGAGTTCCTGGCCCGCATCGTCTTTGGCGGAGAGCGACTGCCCCTGCCCTCGGTCGGAACCAACGATTACCAGATGATCCGTGATCTAGTCCTAAGGGGGGCAGGCATTGGCCTTCTGCCACGCGTCGTGTGCGAGGCCGACTTGCGGAACGGGAGGCTGGCTCAGGTGCTGACAGAGAGCATTCGGGCGCCGGTTCAGATGTCGGTTTCGTTTCCGACGCGCAAGGACATCACGCCCCGGGTCAGGGCATTTGCCGATCATCTCGTCGAATGCCTACGCGAGCCCAGTCGGATTGCGATTGAGGAGATAGCCGTCCGAACGTGCGAGCGAAGTAAGGGTCCCTCTGTCAGAGAAACCCTTACCGCACTAACCCAGGTCCGAAGCGGTCTCGATTAGTAGACACTCAGGCGGCTGCTTTAACGTTGTCAGATGCAAGTCGCGCCCAAACCTTCTCAAGGATTACGTGATCATACTCCAGCCGAAGCAGCTCACAGACGACATTTTGCAGATCCGACAGTGCGTCGATGACCCACGTCCGAGTCTCAGCACGGCTCGCCATCTTGACGTTCCGGTTCATGACCGAGATGTACCCGTTTGGATGATGCATGCTCATCATGAGGTTCGCACTGAAAGGCTGTACCGGAGACCGAGCACAAAGGAAGTTCGCGCCCTCAATATCAGCCGGCGTGAAGGGGGTTTCGTCAAAGCCGAAGAGCGGGAACCACCCGGAAGGTTCCTGGCGTTCGAGCACGGTCTCGCGAGTTGCCTCGTCCTGCCGAAACCGGAAGGTCCCGTTCGGCAGGATCTGCGGGTTCGCATCAGACAATGCCAACAGCCCGAACGGGCCCGGTCCTCCGAACCCGGCATCCACAAGCCAATCATGGCCATCCAACGACACGACCCAGGCCAGGTGCGCCCTGATCCCACCCTCGGCGGCTCCCATACGCACGCGGGCGAGGATGGGACGCGCCTTGAACCCGATTCGGGTGAGGGCCTGGCCCAGCAGATGGTTGAGCTCGAAGCAGTAGCCGCCCCTTCTCTGGAGCACGAGCTTGGTCCAGACGACCTCATCAGACAGGTCTGGTACCCGACCGAGGAAGGGCTCGACATCCTCAAAGGGGATCGAGGACATCTGCGCACGCTGCAAGTTTTCAAGGTCTTTGAGGTCAAGGTCACAGCCACCAAGGCTGATACGCTCAAAGTAAACTCTCAGGTCGAAAGCCATTGTCGATCTCCGATGCGAAGCAGGAAGGATGCAGCCCACGCGGGCTACACGTATGGCCGGCCTTGTAGATCGGCACAGTCGGAACGGCTTCCTAAATTGTTCCTAAGTGCGCTTTTCGTCCTCCTAAAACTTTGCTAATCGGAAAGCGTGAATGCTGCTCCACTATGAGGAGCCGTCGTGCTGCTCAATCCGGAACTCGCCGGGTTCATCACAAGCCCGGTTATGATCATCATCGGCACCCGAGACGATCGGAACAAGCCAGAGATCGGTCGCTGCGTGGGCTCGCGCGTGGTGCCCGATACGGCGAGCGTGGAGGTGATCATCTCCGCCTGGCAATGGCGTCGAACGGTCGACAACCTTCTTGTCAACGGTCAGGCCGCTATCACGTTTGTCCGTCCTTCCGACTACGCCTGCTACCAAGTCAAGGGACGGGCCCGTATCAGAATGGCAACAGCATCCGACATGGACCTGTCGCAGGCGTACATTGCTGCCGTAACCGCGGCACTGCACGAACAGGGCGTGCTGCCTGCAATGTCCGCCGTGTGGCTGACGAACCGAGAGGCTGTCGTGGCTCAACTGTCAGTAGAGACTGTCTCGATCAAGACGCCTGGTCAAAGGGCTGGAACCGTTTTGGGAGTAGATCATGGCTTTGCGGCTCCGTGATCTCGCCACCTGTTTCGAGGGCGTGGTCCCATCGATCATCGCAACGGCGGCAGCGGATGGGACTCCAAACATCTCCTATCTCTCGCATGTCGTGATGATCGACGACGACCATGTCGGATTGTCGAACCAGTTCTTCACGCAGACCTCCCGCAATCTTTGTGACAATCCGCAGGCGACAATCCTCATTGTCGATGGACTTCGTGGGGCGCAGGTCCGCCTTGAGGCCAGTTTCGTTGAGACGGTGGACCATGGCCCCCTCTTCGATACTGTTGCCACCCAACTTAACGCGTCTAGCGCGCAGGTTGGAATGGCTGGCATTATGCGGCTTCGCGGGGTCGATATCTTTCGGGTCAGCCGGATTGAACTCTGTCCGTCCCCCGTGCAGGCTCCTATCGAGCCAGTGCCAGACGAAACATGGCTCTCACTGTGTGCCGCCCTTGCCACGGCGATCGCGGACTTGAGGGAGATGGAAGCAATCGTCGATGCCGCCCTCGATGGTCTGTGCGATAGGCTCGGATACGAGAGCGCCTTCATCCTGCTGGGCGACCACACGAGCCGCGTGCTCACCACAGTGGGAAGTCGCGGCTATGCCCGCTCCGGCATCGGGTCGGAGGTACCCTTTGGCGAGGGCATCATCGGGGCGGCAGCACTCGACCGACGCATCGTGAAGGTGAGCGACATGAGCCGAGTTCGCCGCTACAGTGCAGCCGTCGAAGCCTCCTCTCAGGATGAGAACCGCACCAAGGCTGTGGCCCTGCCAGGGCGCTTGGACACGCTCAGTCAGATTGCGGTGCCGATGGTCGCAGCCGGCGGCCTCCAGGGGATACTTGCTGTAGAGAGCCGTGCGCGCCTGGCGTTCAGTTCCCGCGACGAGGCCGCCCTCACGATCATTGCGCGCCACATCGCAACCGCACTTGCCCTTTCGGAGATGCTCTCGCGGGAGCCGCAAGACATTGACAAGCCTCCCCTGCTTCGGACGTCGTCCGACAAGATGTTCAAGGTCGTGCACCATACGTTCGATGACAGTGTCTTTATTGACGGCGAGTACATGATCAAAGGGGTCGCGGGCCGCCTCCTGCTCCATATGCTTGAACTGTATCGTCGGGAAGGGCGCACGTCCTTCACCAATCGCGAGATCCGGCTCTCAAAGGACCTACGGCTTCCCGACATCAAGGACAACCTTGAGACGCGTCTTTTGCTTCTGCGGCGCCGGTTAGAAGACAAGGCATCGCCCCTTCAGCTCAGGAGAATCGGACGCGGTCGGTTCTCCCTGGAATTCTCTGGGGTGCCTTTGCTGGAACGCCGTTGATGAGAGTGAACGGCAAGGAGCGCCAGGACAACCTAGGAGAGGTCCAGGGTTCGGATCGACGTCGACGCGCTCCGCGACGGCTGCCCAAAACTCAAGGACCTGGACCAACCTGAGGATGTGTACATCTGTACATGTTGCGTCCATGCTGTCAAAGTTTGTCGGAAATTGAGCGGCGCCAGCAACACTGAGGGCCACACAACAACTCCCAGGACAGGCGAATGGAACGCAGCCAAAAGGAAAGAGTGCTTGCAGGGGAGTTGCATATGGCGAACAACTCCGAACTGGCGTCGGACCACCTGAGAGCGCACGATCTCCTGGCCCGGTTCAACGCCACACAGGCAACTAAGGAAGCTGAGCGCCGTGAGTTGCTCAAGCAACTGCTTGGCTCCTTCGGAGAAGGTGCGGTTCTGAGGCCCACGCTTCGCTGCGACTATGGCTACAACATCTCTATCGGAGCGCACACCTTCGTGAACTACGACTGCGTGCTTCTCGATTGCAATACCATTGGCCAGGAGGACCAGACCGCGCCCGGGGCCCATATCTACACGGCAACCCATCCCCTCGACGCGGCAACACATCAATCAGGGGCTGAGTACGCTCTTCCGGTTCGCATTGCGAACGGCGCTTGGATCGGGGGCGGATCGATCATCTGCCCGGGCGTGATCATTGGCGAGAACACCGTGGTTGGCGCCAGCAGCGTGGTCGCGAAGGATCCATCACCGGACGTGCTCGCCGCGGGCCACCCCGCACGCATGATCCGCACATACTGAGCTACTCCCGCGCCACACGGAATCTCTGAGGACGTCAACCATGTCGCAACGCACCTTCGTGGCCGCACTTGCTTTCGCCGCCTTCATCAGCCTCGGCCTGCCGGATGGATTGCTCGGCGTGTCGTGGCCGTCCATCCGGGGCGAGTTCGCGCTTCCGCTCGACAGTCTCGGCTTGCTGGTTGCCGTCATCACTGCCGGCTACTTAACCGCCAGTGGCGCCCGGAGGTCGGGTCGGCCCAACAGCTGAGATGTTGAGTCAATCGATCCTCCTTTCCCTCCGAGATTGCCGTTGAGGCTGCGTGATCGCTGTCGCCTTTCCGTCACCACCGGCGGGGACGGCTCCAGCGACTGCAGGCCCCTGTCGGCCGCATTTGAGGCGACGCAGATCGGTGCCCGGTGCAGGGGCGTTCGCTTTCATCATGCCGAGACGGCCGACGGAGCTTGCTGCTCCGGCAAGGCCGACATCGAGGAGTTCCTTCGTAATCCGGGCCCGTGTTGCTGCGCTGGGAGCACCGAGCACGACCCCGACAATGCGCCTGCCCCCGCGGACCGCCGAGACGACCACGTTGAATCCGGAGGCGCAGACATAGCCGGTCTTCGTCGCTTCGACGCCGGCATAGTCCTCCACCAGCGTGTTGGTATTCTTGAGCGTCCGGCCGTTGACCGAGACAGCCGGCGTCCTGAAGAGGTCGGTGTCGCCCGCATGATAGCTCAGGACCGCGAGCATGAGCACGGCCATGTCCCGCGCATTGGTCACTTGGCGGTCATCATGCAGGCCGCTGGCGTTGACGAAGCGCGTGCCGCTCATGCCCAGGCGGTTGGCCTCCGAATTCATCGCTGCGACGAAGACCGCCTCGCTGCCGCCGAGCGCTTCCGCAATCGCCACCGCCACGTCGTTGGCGCTCTTGACCATCATAATGCGGAGAGCATCCTCAAGGCGGAGAGACGTGCCCGGTGGAACTCCTAGCTTTGAGGGCGCCTGGGCCGAGGCCCGCGCACTCAGGACGATGGAGCTGTTCAGGGTCAGCTTGCCTGATCGAACCGCCATGAGGGCGAGATGTGCCGTCATCAGCTTGGTGAGCGAAGCGGGATGCCAGGAGCGGACGGCCTCCTGGGCAGCGAGAATGTCGCCCGAGGATGCATCCACAAGCAGTATGGGAGAGGCATCGGCGGGAGAGGCCGTCAGGGACAGGCCCGCGGCCAGCAAGATCGAGGGCAGCTTCATGGATTGATGGTCGACCGAACCGCGGCCTTGCGCAAGTCCGGGACGGCGAGAAGCTCCGGCCCCGCCATGTTCATTCGGGTTACTCGGGCCTGCCTGGAACCTGTCCGCAATCTTTGACCGACGATGGCCGGTGAGTGGGACTACACAGGCTCTTCACAAATCTTGCGCACGGCAGCCGGCGATTGACCGAGATGCCTCGCCACCTTGGGCGGGTGCCACACCGGCCCGAACAGCAGCCTGGATGGCCTTGCGCTGTCCCTCCTGCAGCAGAGGTGCGGATCTTCCCTGCCTTGCTGGGGCCGGAGCGAGACGTCTGAGTGACAGGCTGGCCTGTCAGGCTGCCGCCTCCAGCTCCGGCCGTTTGTTCCTGCCCTTCTTGAGCCGGCGCTGCACTTCCTCCAGCAGCCGGCCAAGTTGCTGTGCTAGTTGGGTATCCAATCCGATCACCATCCAGTTAATCTGGCAGTGCTTTTCCATGGGCTGCAGACATTCTATCCCGTTCAGCTCAGTACAAGAGGGCGACGTTTGCTCGGGTATCGAAATCGGAACCGCTCCTGACAGGGGTCGTTTTAATGCTGGGGAGATCCCGGGAGACAAATGATGGGCAAAGGAAGCGAGAAGCACCGCAGCAGCGCCAGGAAGAACAAGCTGCGCGAGAAGGCCAAGCGCTTGATCGGCGAAGGCAGGAAGCTGACAGGACGGCTTCTGAGATACGACCATCGAGGCAAGGCCAGCTGATAGAAAGTGGGGATGGTGCCCCGAGGCGAGTTCCCGCTGCCAGGCACGGGTCGGGACCTCAACCAGTTGGTAGACTTCCGCGTTGATACGGCATGCAATTCGTCTGCGACGCCCCTGGGCAAACAAGCTGGTTCCGGATCGAGACCGAGGGGGAAGCCACCCGCGAATCGCAGATCATGGGCCACGCCGTCGAGAAGCATTTTCGCTAAGCCTGGGAGGCGGCAGCCGCGACGTACCGCTCGACCGCCAGCCGCTTCATTGAGCAGAACATTGGTCTTGCGGCTCACGTGCAGCGATCCATGCCGGTGTTTCTGACCTTGCGCGATGCGGAGGGCAATGGGCTTGCAACAGCCATGCTTCCGCCGCGCGGACGCAACGACCCATCCTTCAAGATCATCGTTGTCGGACCTGAGAACAGGGATCCCTACCCGGACCACGGGGAAGCCATTCGCAAGCTCGGAGAGCACTTTGGGCTCTCCCTCGACCGAAGCCGGTGCTATCCCTATCGATGACTGCCCCTCCTGAAAACAACCTATGAGCTTCGCGGCAGAAGCTCACCTAGGAGTCGTTTAAGCGTGGCCGTGATACGCTCTGCTCGTCACCCGGGGCCTGCCCTCCCCTGCTCCCATGATGATAGCCGAGATACCCAAGAGGATGTTGCGGGTGGAACCTATGGCGCCGCACAAGCCAAAGTTTGCTCCCGCGCCGCCTTGCGAAACAGCCAGGCTGATAGGAGCCACAGCACGGCGAAGAATCCGGTCAGAACCAGGAAAGCCCCTGGCCCGTTTGCCGCGGTTGAGCCCAATCCAGTACTCAGGGCAACCACACCGACCAAGGCCTGAGCGAGCGCTGTCGCGGCCAACGCGCACGCCATACCCTCGGGTTGGAAGCGCGCGATAACGGCGCCCAGAATCCCGATGGCGAGCACTCCGCCGTACATCAGGTTGGCTGAATCATCCTCGGACCCGATGATGCCGACGGCAAGGGTTACCCAGACAAGGATGAGGGCCGTCACGACCGCAACGCCGACGGCGGCCCGGTAGGCGACATTCCCTGTCATCCTTGCTGCCAGCTCGTAGGCGCCGCAAGCGCCAAGCAGCATGACGGCGAGGACGGCGAAGTCGGCCCTATCCCAGTCCACTTCGTCGGTGACCTGCATCGCAACCAGGGGCAGAAGCAAGATAAGGCTTGCGATCGCCCAAGGAGCCACCCTCCAGAAGCGCCCATGCCGTCCGCCGATTTCCGCGTCTCCTGCCATTGCCTTGCCCCTATGCATGCGTGAGGCCCTCGGCCTAGAGCATGGTGCGGAAAGATGGCTCAACATTCAAGGCCGAGGCATTAGGGGAGAATGGCCGAACAGATCGGTGAAGAAGTAGGGTCCCAAGGTCCAGAACCCGGCCCACAGGGCCGCGCCTAACGTGTTGGCGACGACAAACTGCGGCCATGGCATCCCAACCGATCCGGCCGTGAGGCCATTGAGCTGTCGCAGCACCACGACGAACCGTGCGGTCAAGACCATGATGAAGCCCCTTTTGCGGGCAATCGTTTCCAAATGAGAGAGACGCTCCGGTGTCAACCTTACAAAAGCTCCGAACCGTTGCAGAAGCGGGCGTCCACCGAAGCGGCCGATCAGGTATCCGGTACTGTCGCCAAGGACACCGCCGAGCCAAGCTGCTAGGAAGACATCGACCACAGCGAGGTCCCCGCGGGCTGCCAGAAATGCCCCCGCCAGGAGGGCGCTTTCACCAGGGAGCGGCAGGCCAAAGGACTCGAAATAGATTATCAGGAAAAGCGCAGGAGCACCGTAGGCGGCAACAGCGGGCTCGATCCAGGCCAGGACTTCGGAAAGCATGCTCCCGGAGATCGGCACCAACACCTGCGAGCTCATTGCCATTGTCGGAGCCGGTCACGTCCGGCGGCAAAGAGATGATCCTCGGACACGGCGGCCTCCTGCATATGATGAAGCGCGTTACCCAAACATTTCGTGCGACCAGTCTTAAGCTAACACGTTCGAGAGCGGCAGTTCGACCGAAAGCGTGGCCAGACCGAATGGACCACCCACAGCGAACAATCCGGCAGCCGCCGCCTTGTGCAGGAATTCGCTGCGCCAAAGAGGTTTATGGCCAAGATCTCATCGCCAGTCGCAGGGCTGCCATCAGTGCTTTCTGGCTCGCGCGTGCGACCAACCCCGAGACCGCCTTCGGGTTCAGGTTGCCGATCGACGCGGTCGACTTGTCGGCCAAGCGGCGCGGTCATCCTTAGCGATGTTCAGTTGCAGAATACTCATGCGGGCTCAGCGCACCAGGAAGCCGAAGCTTCCCGCCGTAAGCCTGCCGGCTTCCGTCGATGGCACAAATGGAAGGGCCCCGGATCGACCCCAGGATGCCACGACCGCGAGCGCCAGGGCCCTCAGGATGTGGGCGCGATCCTGTAGTAGGCATCCACCCGGGCGCCATACTCATCATCCCTGAACGGATCTTCGTCGGCACCATAGCGGGGAGCATCCGCGAGCCGATCCTTATCGATGTCCACAACATAGCCGCCGAGCCCAGTGTCGTAGGTCAGTGCCCGCCACGGAAGCGGATGATAGCTCTCGCCGATGCCCAGAAAGCCCCCAAAGCTCATGACCACATAGGCGACCTGGCCTGAGATCTTGTCGACCATGAAATTGTAAACGGCCCCGAGCTGCTCGCCTGCCCGGTTGAACACGGGCGTGCCCTCGACTTTGCTGGAGGCGATCAGGCGCCGCGTCTCCTCGATAGCGACACCCTCGCCTGACGGGTCGATTTCCATGGATCCAGGCTTCCGAGCCGGTGTCTCGTTAGGCAATCTTGTCGGCATGGCGCGCTCCTTTCAGGGGCAACGCTGCCATGAGAGGGCCGTTCCGGCCGACGTGACGTCCGCGCCCAAGCTCCAAAATGGGTCAGCTTCTGAAGATACCCCTTTGACGTCCTGGAGGAAGGTTTGGATTTCGTGGCCGAGATCATTGGAATGGCGCGCCAGCTCCTGTGCAGCGCCCAGCACCTGAGGCGCCGCAGCTCCCGTCTTGCCTGCTCCCTGACGCACATCAGCGATATTGCCCGTGACGTGCTCGGTGCTGCGGGCCGCTTCCTGGACGTTGCGGGCAATTTCCGCCGTAGCCGCACCCTGCTCTTCCATGGCGGCTGCGATTGAGGTCGAGATCTGCGACATCTCAGTGATCGTACGCGCAATCTCCTGAATGGCCGACGCCGTCTGCTGGGTCTCCTGCTGCACCGAGCCGATCTGGGCCGAGATCTCCTCGGTTGCTTTGGCAGTCTTGGTGGCCAGCTCCTTCACCTCGGAAGTCTGGTTGTTGGTCCGGTCGGCAACCTGGGCCATCGATTGGGCAGCGGCATCCATCTCAATCGCCGCCGACGACAGACCCTGTGTCAGCGACGACACGTTGCGTTCAAAGTTCTTGGTCATCTCGTCCACGACTTGAGCGCGGCGCATCTTGGCGTCCGCTCCACCGGCCGCTGCTGCCTCGTCCGCCGCCTTCTTGGCAATTAAGAGAAACACACCCCAAGATGGTTTGGTGACCGAGCGCGCCAGCATCTTATTTTATTCTATGCAGCTCAATTCGTATGAATACTTAGAAATTATTAAAGCTAAATCAGTGTTTTTTAACATCGCTGCTCGTGGCAGCAGAAAGAGATCTTGCATATGGATTTTGTATAACCGTCCAAAAAGGCTCTGCCTTTAATCCACTCCTCACTAGGGAGCTGTGCGAGTCTCAATGAGGAAGCCTGAACAGGTCCGCGACTGAACTTTGCTCATTCATGCCTCCGCGCTTGGGGTCTAGGCGGGGTCAACCTTGCACATTCCGCCGATTTTGCGAGCTCCGGCTCTTGAGCGCTTGAAGCAGACTTCGCCATTTTGTCCGAGAAGTGCCGACTCCAGGCATTTCTCCCACGGACAATAATCTTGACGGGGCCTCCAAATCGGCAGAGACCTCTCTATCTACAGGCGTTCGCCACTGGCCTAAGAACGATCGTTTCAACGGCCTATTATCGTGGGCAAGCCGGTATTTCTGCCGGTGTGCCGGAGTAATCACCCGGTTTGCCAGCGCGAGAGGTGCTTGGCGCAGAGGAAGATGAATTCCGATGACGGTTGCCGCTCTTCCCTCCAGCAGTCCCTTGCTCCGGTCCAGCTTTCACGAGCTCGCCACCGTCAGCCAGGCCATCCTGGATGCCATGCCTACGGCCCTGTATGTGTGTGCCGCGGACGGGGCCGTCCTGCGCTACAATAACAGGGCCGCCGAGCTGTGGGGGCGCACGCCCCGCTTGGGCGAGAGAGATGAACGGTACTGCGGCTCGTTTCGGCTCTACCACCTCGACGGACGCCCGCTTGCGCACGCCGATACCCCGATGGCGCAGGTCCTGCGCACCGGAGAGCCTGCCCATGGGCTCGAGGTTCTGATCGAACGGCCGGATGGAAGCCACCGTACCGTGCTGGTGCAGATCGAGCCGCTATTGGACGAACAAGGCCGTGTTCTTGGTGCGATCAACTGCTTCCAGGACATCTCCGGCCGCAAAGCTCTGGAACTCGAACTGCGCCAAAGCCGCCAGGATCTTGAGGATTTCTTCGAGAACGGCGCTGTGGGCCTCCATCTGGTGGCTGCGGATGGCACCATCCTGCGGGCCAACCGGGCTGAACTTGCCCTCCTCGGCTATACGGCGGACGAGTACATCGGCCAGCCCATCGCCGCCTTCCACGCCGATGCCCACGTGATCCGGGACATCCTCCAGCGCCTCTCCCGGGGCGAGACGCTGGACCGCTATCCGGCGCGCCTGAAGGCCAAGGATGGCTCGATCCGGCATGTTCTGATTACGTCCAATGCGCACTTCCGCAATGGTGAATTCTACAACACCCGTTGCTTCACGGTCGATGTCTCCGACCAATGTCGCGCCGACGAAGCCCTGCGGGAGAGCCAGCAGCGGCTGGCCGTAACCTATGAGAAAGCGCCCATCGGCATCGCAGAGATGGACGCAGCCGGACGCTTCGTTCGTGTCAACGCGGCTCTCTCGGCCATCATCGGCTACACTCCCGAGGAGCTTCTCGGGCGATCCTTCCTCGAGCTGACCCACCCTGAGGATAGGGACGACGATGGCGAGCAGTACGCGCGCCAGGTACGGGGCGAGATCACCCATTACTCGGTGCAGAAGCGCTTCCTGCGCAAGGACGGCGGCACCGTCTTCGTGAATGTTCTCAGCTCGTCCGTGCTCGACCAACTGGGGCAGTTCCGCTACGGCGTGCGGGTCGTTCAGGACGTCACGGAGCGGCTCCAGGCCGAGGAGCGGCTGCGCGAGAGCGAGCGTCACGTTCGTGAACTCCTGGAGGCGCTGCCGGCCGCGATCTACACCACCGATGCCGTGGGCCGCATCACCTACTACAACCAGGCCGCCGTCGAGTTCTCCGGGAGGAGGCCCATCCTCGGCAGTGATGAGTGGTGCGTGACCTGGCGCCTCTTCACGCCGGACGGAACCCCCCTGCCGCATGCTGAATGCCCTATGGCTGTCGCCTTGAAGGAGGGTCGGGCTATTCGCGGTGAGGAAGCAATTGCGGAGCGCCCGGACGGCACCCGCGTTCCATTCATTCCCTTCCCGACACCGCTGCGGGATGCCTCAGGCAAGATCATCGGCGCGATCAACATGCTGGTGGACATCACGGAGCGTAAGCAGGCGGAGGAACATCAGAGGGTTCTGATCGACGAGCTGAACCACCGGGTGAAGAACACGCTGGCCATTGTGCAGTCGATTGCGACCCAGACCATCCGAACCTCACCCGCCATCGAGACCTTCTCCGAGAACTTCGAGGCGCGCCTCCTGTCCCTGAGCAAGGCGCACGAGCTGCTGACACGTCGGGCATGGACGGGGGTTGATCTACGCGACATCGTTTGTCAGGAGCTGGAGCCCTACGACAATGGCTCCGCCACGCGTGTTCGGCTGGAGGGCACGGATCTTACGCTGGAGCCGCGGGTCGGCCTCGCCCTCAGCCTCGTCCTGCACGAGCTCACCACCAACGCCGCCAAGTACGGCGCCCTCTCGACCCAGCAGGGTCTCGTCACCGTGCGGTGGAGCGCTTCAGGATCTGGAGCTTCTGAAGTCCTTCGGATCGACTGGATCGAAAGCGGCGGCCCGGCTGTCAGGCCGCTGGCCAAGCGCAGCTTTGGCACCCGCCTGATCGAGCGCAGCATGACCAAGGACCTCCAAGGAATGGCCAAGCTCGACTTCGATCCGGCGGGCCTGCGTTGCACCCTCGAGCTGCCACTCCATCAGCTCTGAGGCCCTTGATGTCCGAGCTGAATGGATTGCGCCTCCTCGTGGTGGAAGATGAAAGCCATGTGGCCATGCTGGTGGAGGACATGCTCGCCGACATGGGCTGCGACGTGGTGGCCAGTGCGGCCAGGGTCTCGGAAGCCCTGAAGTTGATCGAGGCGACGGATATCGACGCCGCTGTGCTCGATGTGAACGTCGCCGGCGAGAAGGTCTTCCCTGTGGCCGAGAGGCTCCGGGATCGGAAGATCCCATTTATATTTGCAACGGGGTACGGAGCTGAAGGGGTGCGGGAGGACTTTCGCGCCTATCCGGTGATCCCCAAGCCGTTTCCGCAGTCGCAGCTCCAAAAGGTTCTAATGAAGGCGGTTGAGCGTTGGTGATGGGCTCCGAACGGCTTCTGTAGGCACCATCCGGCCCTTTGCATCACGCGAGTATACCTGAGAGGGCTGTGCAGAGCGTGCGCCAAAGGGAGTGGGGTTGCTCCAGCCCAGCCCTGTTCTAGGTACCCGGTCGCTCTGCCACCAACACCAAGGGGCGTCCACTTGCTTGATAACTGCGGGACATAACACGTGGAGACTCTGAGCATCAGCGCCTCTCGGGGTGAGGACCCTGTCAGAAGGAACATCGCGTAATGCACGGCAGGCCTGACCAGACCGCCGCACCTTTGGACTTTCTCTCCGGCGGCGGGCGCTTGGGAGCATTGATCCGCGCCCACGACTGGTCGGCAACCCCGCTTGGCCCGCCGCATGCCTGGTCACAGGTGCTCAAGACGCTGGTCAGCGTCATGCTCGGCTCCTCCCAGCCGATGTTCATCGCCTGGGGGCCCGAGCGCATCCTGCTCTACAATGACGCCTATTCCGAGATCCTGGCTCAGAAACACCCAGCCGCGCTGGGCCAGCCCTTCCTGGAGGTCTGGGACGAGATCCGCGACGACCTCATCCCCATCGTCGAGCAGGCCTATGCCGGCGAGCCGGTCCACATGGACGATATCACCCTGTTCATGATGCGGAATGGTTTTCGCGAGGAAACCCACTTCGCTTTCTCCTATACCCCCATTCGCGACGAAACCGGTGCAGTGGCCGGCATCCTCTGTCCCTGTATCGAGACTACGGCCCAAGTCATGGCCGAGCGTCGCCAGGTGGCCGAGAAGGAGCGCCAGCAGCGCCTGTTCGAGCAGGCGCCCGGCTTTATCACCGTCCTCACCGGACCCGACCACGTGTTTGAATTCGTCAACCAAGCGTACATCAGGCTGTTCGGGGACCGTGGCTATGTCGGCAGGACCGTCCGCGACGTGTTCCCGGAGCTGGAGGACCAAGGCTTCTTCGAGTGGCTCGACCAGGTCTACGAGACCGGGCAGCGGTTTGTGGCCAGCCATATCCCTGCCCGCCTGCATGCCTCGCCCGGCGCACCTGCGAAAGAGCTCTTTCTCGACTTCATCTATGAGCCGGTGATTGATGAGACCGGCATCATCGGCATCTTCTGTGAAGGCCATGACGTTACGGAAACACACATTGCCCAGCAGGCCCTCGCCCGGGAGAAGGAGCGTCTGGAGATCCTGAACCGCATCGGCTCGCAGCTTGCCTCGGAACTCGACCTCGACACCTTGGTCCAAGCCGCCACTGACGCAGGTGTGGCCCTGACAGGGGCACAGTTCGGCGCGTTCTTCTACAATGTCGTCAACCAGCAGGGCGAGAGCTATATGCTCTACTCCCTCTCAGGGGTGGCGCGGGAGGCCTTCTCCCGGTTTCCGATGCCCCGCAACACCGCCGTGTTCCACCCGACCTTCGCCGGTGACGGCGTGATTCGGTCGGACGACATTCTGAAGGATCCGCGCTACGGCCAGAATGATCCTCATTACGGCATGCCCAAGGGTCACCTCCCCGTTCGCAGCTATCTCGCCGTCCCGGTCATCTCCCGCTCCGGAGAAGTTCTGGGCGGCCTCTTCTTCGGTCACGAGAGGCCGGGCGTCTTCACGGACGAGCACGAGACCCTGCTGACCGGCATTGCGGGCCAGGCGGCGATTGCCATCGACAATGCCCGTCTGTTCCGGGCCTCGCAGCACGAGATCGCCGAGCGCACACGCGCCGAAGAGGCGCTGCGGGATCTCACCCACACGCTGGAAGCACGCGTGGCCGAGCGCACCGCTGAGCGCGATCGGGTCTGGAGGAACTCGCGCGACCTGCTCGTGGTCGTCGGCCCGGATGGGATCTTCCGGGCCGTGAACCCCGCCTGGACCGAGATCCTAGGCCACGTGCCGGAAGAAGTAGTCGGGCGCTCGTTCCTCGACTTTATCTGGCCCGAGGATGTCGCCCGCAGTCAGGGTGCGCTCAATGACGCGGCTGCCGGCCGGGATCTGACGAACTTCGAGGACCGCTACACGCACAAAGACGGCACGCCGCGTTGGATCTCCTGGCGCACCTCGGCCGAGGGAGATCTCGTCTACGCCTATGGCCGCGACGTCACGGCCGAGAAGCAGCAATCGGAGACCCTGCGCCAGACCGAGGAGGCGCTGCGGCAGGCGCAGAAGATGGAGGCTGTCGGACAGCTCACGGGCGGCATCGCGCACGACTTCAACAACCTGCTCACCGGCATTGTCGGCTCGCTCGACCTGATGCAGACCCGCATTGCCCAGGGCCGTACCGAGGCGGTGGAGCGCTATGCCAAGGCGGCCATGAGCTCGGCCCAGCGCGCCGCTGCCCTCACACACCGCCTGCTTGCCTTCGCGCGCCGGCAGCCGCTGGCGCCCAAGACGGTGGACACGAACAAGCTTGTGGTCTCAATGGAGGACCTGCTCCGGCGCACACTCGGCGAGGCCATCCGGATGGAGTTCGTCACGGCCGGCGGGCTCTGGCTGACGCGCTGCGATCCGCACCAGCTTGAGAGCGCCATCCTCAATTTGGCCATTAACGCCCGCGACGCCATGCCCGGTGGCGGCAAGCTCACCATCGAGACCTGCAACACCCATCTCGACCGCGCCTACGCGGCGCTTCACCCGGGTGTGCGCCCGGGCCAGTATGTTTGCGTCGCAGTCACCGACACGGGCACCGGCATGCCGCCCGATGTAATCGAGCGTGCCTTCGATCCGTTCTTCACTACCAAGCCGCTTGGCCAGGGAACCGGCCTTGGCCTGTCGATGATCTATGGCTTCGCGCAGCAGTCGGAGGGGCATGCCCGGATCTATTCCGAGGTGGGACAAGGCACGACGGTCAAGATCTACCTGCCGCGCTTCAACGGGGTGGTGGAGGAGGAAGCGGAGATGGTAGGGCTGGCGGATGCGCCGCGGTCGGAGGCGGGTGAGACGGTGCTCGTGGTCGAGGACGAGCCGGTGGTGCGCGACCTCATCGTCGATGTTCTCAGGGATCTTGGATACCGGGCCTTGGAGGCGGTTGATGGTCCTTCTGGCCTCAAGCTGCTGCAATCCTCGCGACGGATTGATCTTCTTGTCACGGACGTCGGTCTGCCGGGGATGAATGGACGTCAGCTTGCGGATCAGGCCCGCGAGCATCGCCCCGACCTAAGGGTGCTGTTCATCACAGGTTATGCGGAGAACGCGGCCGTGGCGAGCGGCTTCCTTGAACGGGGGATGGAGATGATCACCAAACCTTTTGCCGTGGAAGCGCTCGCAATCCGTATTCGCGAGATGATCGAACGTTAAGGGTCAGTCTATTCCGAAGCCCATTGGCGATAAGGTTCGTCGAGCTGCCGGTGCAGGGCAGCCGAACGGGTACCTTGGGCCGCTGTGCCCTCTTCCGCTGGCGCTCCGGATTAGTTTCCGTCGAGCATGCGCCTGATCTTGGAGGCGAGTTCGGCATAGGTGAAGGGCTTGCTGATCAGGTGCATCCCAGGATCCAAGCGGCCATTGTGGACGATGGCATTGGCCGTGTAGCCGGTCGTGTACAGCACCGGAAGGCCGGGCCTGTGCCTGGTAATCTGGTCGGCGAGTGCGCGCCCGTTCATTCCTCCGGTCAGAACAACATCAGTGAACAGCAGCTCGATCTCTGGATGCCGCTCCGCGACCGACAGGGCCTCTCGTCCATCGGCGGCCTGAAGAACCCGGTATCCAAGGTCACGGAGCGCCTCGACGGCGTAGGCTCGTAATGCCGGCTCGTCTTCGACCACCAGAATGGTCTCGCCTGAACCCCTCACCATCGCCGGTTTGTTGGCAGGTAGTTCGGCAGTCTCCTCGTCCGATCCGATCAGGCGCGGCAGGTAGATCTTGATCGTCGTGCCTTCGCCGAGCTCACTGTAGATCCGGATGTGGCCATTGGACTGACGAACGAAGCCGTACACCATGCTCAGGCCCAGCCCGGTTCCCTTGCCAGCTTCCTTGGTAGTGAAGAACGGCTCGAACACCTTCTCCATGGTCGCCTTGTCCATGCCCGTTCCGGTGTCGGAAACCGCCACGAGCACATACTGTCCGGGCGGCACCGGTTCGGCTATGACTTCCACATAGGCCTCATCCAAACGGGCATTGGCCGTCTCAATCGTGAGTTTCCCGCCGCCCGGCATGGCGTCGCGGGCGTTCACCGCCAGGTTGACGATGGCGTTCTCCAACTGGTTTGGGTCGGCCTGGGTCCGCCAGAGACCACCGGCCAGAACCGTCTCCAGCACGACCATCTCGCCCAAGGTCCGGCGCAGCAACTCGGACATGCCGGCCACCAGCTTGTTGACGTCGATGGGCTTGGGATCGAGCGGCTGGCGCCGCGAGAAGGCCAGCAGCCGCTGGGTCAGAGTAGCAGCCCGCCGGGTTGCTTCCATGGCGTGCTCGGCGGCGCGCAGGATCCGCTCGTTACCCTCGGGCAGGCGGCGCTGCAACAGTTCGATGTTGCCGACGATGATGGTAAGCAGGTTGTTGAAGTCGTGCGCGATGCCGCCGGTGAGCTGCCCGACGGCTTCCATCTTCTGCGCCTGCCGCAGCGCCTCCTCGGCCTTCAGGCGCTCGGCAACCTCCTGCACAACCCGCTCCTCCAGGGTCTCATTCAGGCGCTTGAGCTCCTCAGTCGCCTGCTCGGCCTTCTGGCGGGCCAGCAGCAGTTCCCGCTCGTACTTGCGCCGGTCAGTGGCGTTGAAGAGGGTAATGCGATGAACCATGGGGCAGCCATTCGCATCCAACTTCTGGACGGTGTTGGCCAGAACCGGCAGTTGTCGCCCGTCCGCGCAGGTCAGATCGAAGGCGATCTCGTTCACGAAGCCCTGCATCCGCAGGAGCGGTGCGAAGTGTGTATCGTAGAAGATCTTGCCGCCGATGCTCAGGAGATCCTGGAAGCACTTGTGGCCGACAAGCTCCTGCCGTTCCACGCCGATCCAGGTGAGGAAGGTCTGGTTAACTCTAACGATGGTGCCGTCCGGCAGGGTTGAAAGATAACCGCAGGGGGCACTTTCGTAGAGTTCCTCGGCCGTCTCGATCAGGCAACCCTGGTCAATGGTCACTAGGCGGCCGTCTTGATGGGGGCAGGATCGCGCAGAAAGGCTTCCATGGCGGCAATCGTCTCCTCAGGCGCACTCAGGTTGGGGCAATGCCCCGTTGCCTTCATCAGGACGAACTCACTGCCTGTGAGGTTCTGATGCATATACCGCCCCACTGCCTCGGGGGCAATGACGTCTTGGGAGCACTGAAGGATGAGCGCCTTCGTCCCCACCATGGGCAGATCGGCCCGGTTGTCCGAGAGGAACGTCACCCGGGCGAAGTGCTTGGCGATCTCCGGGTCGGTGCGGCAGAAGCTGTTGGTGAGTTCCTCGCCGAGTTGAGGCCGGTCGGGGTTGCCCATGATTACCGGCGCCATGGTGCTGGACCAGCCGAGATGGTTGCTGTCGAGGAAGTCGAGCAAGCCCTCGATGTCCTCCTGCTTGAAGCCGCCGACATAGTCGCCATCGTTGATGTAGCGCGGTGAGGGGCCGATCAGGACCAGGCGGTCGAACCGCTCCGGCTCCCTGATGGCGGCGAGAACCCCGATCATAGCGCTGACCGAGTGGCCGACGAAGATGACGTCCTTGAGGTCCAACTCCTGGCAGATCGCCAGCACGTCGTCCGCGTAACCATTGAGGCTGCCATATTTGGCTCGGTCGAAGGCAGCGGCATCCGACTGGCCATGCCCGATATGGTCGAAGAGGATGATCTTGTACCGGTCCTCGAAGGCTGGCGTGATGAAGCGCCACATGTTCTGATCGCAGCCGTAGCCATGGGCAAAGAGCATGGGCTGCTCGCCACGGCCGAGAATCTTAACATTGTGTCGTATCAGAACGGCAGACATGGGTGCTCCGGGCAATTGGGTTCCACTGGATCGTCAGCTCACCTTTTGAGGCTTCCGAGCTTTGCAGTTCAAGCGGCCAATCTAGTGGCATTGGCCCACTCGTCAACACGTGGATCCGCTCTCCGGTCGCTCTGCTCCGACCAAGCTCTGAACGAGAAAGCCTTCTTGAAAGTGGGAAGGTCTCCAATGGGTCAGGCAATGAAGTTTGTTCACTGAGAGGAACGTCTAATGTTCCTGTCCAAAGCGGAAGTCCGGCCCACGTCCGCCCCATGCCAATCTCGGCCGTTAAGCGTGGGCGTGACATGATCTGCTCACTCCCGCATTCCCGAAGCTCGGCTTGGACTTTGGACACTGAGATGCCTTCCATCTCCTTGCAGACCTTGCAGCGTACCCCTACAAGGGTAAGAACTTTTCTTATCGGGCCGTCCTGCCATGCCTTCAAAGTCGATCATTACCGCCTCATTGACCCCGGAACTCACAGCCATGATTGCCGCGAAGGTGGCGGCTGGACGCTATCGGAGCGCCAGCGAAGTGGTGCGGGCCGCGCTGCGGCTCCTAGACGATCACGAGCGTCGGAACGAGAGCAGGAGCAGAACACCTGCCGCAAGGTCGCGCGATGCCGCGTGAACCCTCGACGAAGCAAGGGCGGGCCAAAAGCAACCGCGTCGGGACGTCTCGCGAGCAGAGCTTCGACATCTTGGAAAGTGTTGCCGACGCCTTCTTCGCCGTCGATCACCACTGGCGCTTTACCTACGTCAACCGCGCCGCAGCAGAACGATGGAACCGCAGCCGCGAGGACCTGATCGGCAAGGACTTTCTGGAGCAGTTTCCGCAAGCAGCCGACTCTGAACCTTGGAAGGCATTTCTGAAGGCTATGCAGGAGCGTCAGCCCACACGCCTGGAGGTGGTGTCTCCGGTTGTGCATCAGTGGGTGGACTTGAGCATCTCCCCAACCCGCGATGGCGGGCTGTCCGTTTACTTCCGCGACATCAGTGCACGCAAGCGTGTTGAAGAGGTCGAGGGATGGCTCGCTGCTATCATCGAGTCGTCGGATGACGCCATCGTCAGTAAGAACCTTGAGAGCATCGTCACAAGCTGGAACGCGGGGGCGGAACGGCTCTTCGGCTACAGGGCCGAGGAGATTATTGGCAAGCCAATCACGATCCTGTTCCCTGAGGACCGGCAGGATGAGGAGGAGAGGATCCTCGCACGCATCCGCCGGGGTGAGCGCGTCGAGCATTTCGAGAGCACCCGCCAGCGCAAGGACGGCAGTCTGGTCGAGGTTTCCCTGACGATCTCCCCGATCAAGGATGCCAAAGGCAGGATCGTGGGTGCATCGAAGATTGCCCGCGACATCACCAGGCACAAGGAGGCCGAGCGCCTGCAACGTCTTCTGGTGCATGAGCTGAACCACCGCGTGAAGAACATTCTTGCAACAGTGCAGGCTGTTGCCCGGCAAACATTCAACTCCCGGCAATCAGGCGACACAGTGCGCGAGACCTTCGAGGCGCGTCTGCTTGCCTTGTCCAAGGCGCACGACCTGCTCACGCGAGAGACCTGGGATGGGGCTGGTCTGTCGCAGGTCGTTGCAGAAGCCCTCTCGCCGTACCACCGTGACCGTTTCGAAGCCGGCGGGCCGGATGTGCGCTTGACCCCGAAGATGGCCTTGGCTCTGACCTTGGCGCTGCACGAGTTGGCGACCAATGCAGCGAAGTATGGCGCGCTCTCGGCCCCGTCAGGCCGGATCGCAATCACCTGGCAGGTTCAGGCCGGCGATCCGCCGCATCTGATCCTTCGCTGGCAAGAGCGTGGCGGCCCACCGGTTTCACCACCCGAGCAGAAGGGTTTCGGTTCACGCCTGATCGAGCGCAGCCTGGCGCTGGAACTCGGAGGTGACGTCAAGATCACCTATAACCCCACCGGGGTGGTCTGTGAGGTGAAGGCGCCCTTAGTGGACGAGCGGGACGAACATGTGGGCAAGGCTGCGTAACCCGGCGCAGGACCGCCATTGGCAGCGGGTTCCACGGCATTGATCGAGTGCAATTCTGGTGGTCCGAGACTATCGCTGCTATAGGCTTGTCCGTCCGATCCTGCGCTCCGCCTCTGGTGGGGCTCCTTCCTTTGGACAGCATCTTCGAGGAGCTTAAGCTGTGCCCCATGAGCTGCCCCGCGTCGAGACGGGTGTCGAAGGACTGGATGCGGTGCTGCGCGGCGGCCTGGTCGCCGGCACGTCCTATATCATCCAGGGCCACCCCGGCGCCGGCAAGACGATCTTGTCCAACCAGATCGCCTTCCACCATGCCGCATCCGGTCAGCACGTCCTTTACGTGACCCTCTTGGCTGAGTCCCACGAGCGCCTGTTCGAGAACCTCTCGACCCTGACGTTCTTCGATCCCTCCAAACTCGGCAATGGCATCAACTATGTGAGCGCCTTCACGACCTTGCGCGATGAGGGGCTCACTGCCGTCGTCAAGCTCCTGCGTCAGGAGATCGGGCGCACGAAGTCGACCCTGCTCATCCTCGACGGCCTGCTCAACGCCCGTGAGAAGGCCGAGAGCAACCTGGACGTGAAGACCTTCATCGCCGAGTTGCAGGGTCATGCGGCCTTTGCCGGCTGCACCGTGCTTTTTCTCACCAGCTCCCGCGTGGATGAGTCTAGCCCCGAGCACACGATGGTCGATGGCGTGATCCAGCTCGCCGACGAGGACTTCGGTGTGCGCTCGGCGCGGCGCCTTCAGGTGCGCAAGTCCCGGGGCGTGAAGGCCCTGCACGGGTATCACCAGTTCGAGATCCTCGACCGGGGTGTGGTGGTCTACCCACGTCTGGAGGCCGTTCTCGGGCAGCCCTCGATGCCGGACAGCCCCACCACAACCCGCTCCACGTCAGGCGTGGCAGAACTTGATGAGATGATGGGTGGCGGCCTGCAACAGGGCTCCAGCACGCTGGTAATCGGTGCTTCCGGTACAGGCAAGACCACTCTGGGGCTGCACTTCCTTGCTCAGGCCTCGCCAGAGGAGCCGACGCTTCACTTCGGGTTTTATGAGACGCCGGAGCGCCTGAAGCTCAAGGCGCGTACTCTCGGACTTGATTTTGACCCGCTGCTCGCCTCTGGAGCCTTGGAGATCCTGTGGCAGCCCTCGACGGAAAACCTGTTGGACGGGCTCGCCCACAAGCTCCTGGAGGCGGTGCATCGCCGCGGGGTCAAGCGGCTGTTCATCGATGGCTTTGGCGGGTTTGAGCGAGCTGCACTTCATCCCCCACGGCTGGTGGAGTTCTTCACTGCGCTCACCAACGAGTTGCGGGCTCGGAACGTCACGACCATTGGCACCTGGGAACTGACCGATCTGTTCAGCCGCCAGATCCTGGCTCCGATGCCTGAGATCTCCAGCGTGATCGACAACCTGATCGCCCTGCGCTTTGTGGATCAGCAGGCTCAGCTCCGCCGTTTGATCTCCATCGTAAAGGTGCGGGACAGTGCCTTCGACCCTTCCTTCCGCGAACTGGCCATCAGCAGCCAGGGCATCAGCCTTCCACTCTCCTTCGACGAGGCGGAACGTGCGCTGGAAGGCACGCCCCGGCCGGGTGCCGGGACCCGCTCTTGAGACGGCACGTTGTCTGAGCGGGAGCAGGACCGGGGAATGACGACGATCCTAGTTGTTGATGACGAGTTTCTGATCACGGACATTCTCGTTGATGCCCTGGAGGAGGAAGGGTTTCGGGTGCTGACCGCCTCGAACGGCCGCAAAGCCCTGGAGGTGCTGGACAAGGAGGTGCCGGCGCTGGTGGTGACCGACTTCATGATGCCGCTGATGAACGGGCTGGAGCTGGCGCAGGTGATCAAGTCCAATCCGGATTGGGCTCGGATCCCCGTCATCCTGCTGAGCGGGGCGCAGGGGGCGATTGCCCGTAGCCATCCGGAGCTGTTCGCGGCTGTCTACGACAAGCCGTTCAGGATCGAGAACGTCCTTACGGCGGTGATAGAGGCAGTTGGTGCCCAGAGAAGGTCATAAAATCTCCTGTTCAGCACGTGCCGCGCCTAATCCAACACCGAGCTGAAGGCTTGGCCACTGAAGCAAATGTCCGCCTTGGGTCGATGCTGTTGAAAAACTCCGCCGGTCAAGCCGCTGGGTACCCGGCGTTCGCTTCTTAGCGGCCGGGGTCGAGAGGATCAGAAGCCGAGGCCCCGGGCCTCAGCCCG
>NZ_SPJX01000167.1 GCF_004458765.1 Microvirga pakistanensis
AAGATCTCGGCGCGGTCGTAGTAATTGGCTTCGTCCCAGGCAGAGCCTTCCAGGCTCCAGTGCTGGGCAGCGTATTTCACGAAATTGGATTCGTAAGTGCTGTACACACCGTCCATCGCCGACACGGTGCCGACGGCAATTTTGGGCGCAAGAAGAGATGCAAGCGAAATCGAAGATGTCGCCATAGGGTATGCTCCACTAGTAAGGGGTTGTTTCTGGTACTTGAAGGGTCTTTTGTTGCAGAATGCTGCGTTGGCTTGCGGGAAATGAGTTTTACGCCTGCTCCGACAATGGTGAGGCTGCCATTCAATCATACGCAGACGAGCGCAATGACTGCCCTGCAAAGACAGAGCAAGACAGGTGTTGTCAGCCCATCTGATGAAGCAACAGTTTCAAGGGAGTTCTCCTGTTTGAGAAATCGAAAGCTACAAGGCGCTCCCATCTCGGGATCGCCTTCGTCAAACTCTCACTACTCAAGCGGGATTAGTTACAATGCGGGACATTCACTTAGCGGATACGGAACCTTGTCAATTGACCGCCCGACGTTTCACAGGAAATGCGTCAAGCTTAAGACGGAATATAGGAATTTGACGTCTTATTTGAGCATTGAGAGCGAGCTGGTTGTGTCGCAAGAGTCCTAGAACGATCTCACCGTCGCCGGGCATGTGCGTGCCCTAAACATTTGATGCTCTTTACACTATCCATCGTCTGCAGCTCAATGACTCCCCGGTGATTGTGTCGGCTGAAGGATGAATCGCTCTGTCAGGAACTTTGTGATCGTGGCAATCTGATCGCTTGGCAGCGTGAAGCCGACTGGCCCGAACTTGAGATGATAGAATGCAAGTAAAGCACCTGCGGGAGGGTGCGCCTCAATATACCACTTCGTGTTAGCCGACGTGCTGATGGTGACGCCCGCTCCCTCAAAATCAGGGATTGGCTGCCCCTCAAACAGCCTGCTCCGCGCATCTCCAAGTGTGCCGATCAGCTTATCGAGTTCGTCGAGGGAAAGCAGAAACCGCTGTGGTGATTGTCCAACAGGTGCAATCTCTAGAGCGACCGCGTTGCGATCTTTATCTACTTGGATTGTCATTTGCACATCAGGCATTGCCGTGGCCCCTCGATCGTGCTGCCGCTGCCAGGAATGTGCCCTGCGAGCAGGTGACCATTATCTGAGCTTCGTCAGCCTAGAGCCAGCCGTCCAGCATCCTGGAGATTTACCGCTTTGGAGGTAGAAACAAACCCTTGCGTCGGAGGCCGCTTCGACCGGCCCTCATAAACTCATTGTACAAGCCGCTCGATGCAGGTTGTCCGTGAGTTCACTTGGGGCAATGATCGAACTGCCATGTCGGATACCGGATCGTCGGTTGTTGCGCTGTGTCCGAGCTGCGGCCGCTGTCGCAGGCGTGACGAGATCGAACTTCCTCGCCGTTCAGCCTCCAAGGAACAGCTGACCGAACATGGTTCTGATCCTTGACACTCCTTTCGATGGCTTCGTGCCCGGCACGGCTGACGACGCCCCGATCTCCCGCGGAGGCGGTAGCCGCACCCTGAGGGGCTTGGGTGGCAATCACGCCATGCACTGGGAGTGCGGCAGCGATCTTCTGCATGGCGGGGTGGCGACCACAGCTTAAACCGCCGATTTGGCCTCGACACTCTTGATGGCGGGCCATGAACCTGTTGTCCAAGCTGTCCGTGTGATCACATGCTTCATTTCATTCTGTCATTACGCTGGATTATCCTTCTCGCAGCCGCTGGCGCTGCCATTGGAGCGCTCCAGATCGCCGGGGCTGGCCGGGCAATCTGGCCACGCGCCGTGGGGCTTGCCCTTCCTCCAGGTGTAACCACGAGCAGATCGAAGCGACCATGGAGCGCCTTCAGGAGTGCCGCTCCCACACACCAGTAACTTCACAAGCATGCCCGCCTGTCCGTTTGACACATATGGGAATGGCAGGCATAGGACTTTTTAGCTCTTACAAGGGAATTAGCATTGTTGGGAAACTGCTACGCGGGCTGTGTGCGTTTTTTGTTGGCTACCGGCGTGGGGATTGTGGGCACCGGCTGTTCCGATGCTGTTGCGGACGTTCTCGGTACACGCGATCGTACCTGGTTCCTTACGGTTGTTGGAGCACAGTGGTCCGAGACACGCCTGCCAACTTTCCCTTACAACCTCGTTACGGGAAGATTGAGGGCGGATGGTACATACTTCGTGTCCGGAGCTGTCAGCCGGGCAATCATCCCCCAGTTTGACATTCCTGTTCCGGCCACAGGTTGGACGCTGCCTGGCAATTCCCTCGAGGCTGAAGTTCAACTCGTAAAGCACTGGGGTTTTCAGGACCATATCGAAGGAACAGCGGCCCTTGTGCTGCGCAGCGGCGAAATCCCTGTGTTTGAAGGCCTTTCTTTCAACGTCGCGTGGGGAAACGGCCTCTCATACGCCTTCTCTAATCCGGCGTATGAGTTTGGACCTGACGGACTTCGTGGCATCGGCTCTCGGCGGCTACAGTACTACATGGGATTCGAAACGGAATGGACCCATACTTCGCTTCCTAAGATCCATCTTGTCACAAAGCTACACCACCGATCAGGCATTTATGGGATTATCAGTCCTCAGAGGACAGGATCGAACTATCTCGGCGCGGGCATCCGAGTTGATATCGACTAAGACCAGCGGATCCAAACTTGAATAGCAGCTTGGCGGACGGGACGGCGAGAATGGGAAAACCGTCGACCGCAGCATCGGCATTCGGGGGATCAAGGCCGCCGAGGAGATCAAAGCGACTATGGAGCGGCTTCAGGAAGCTCGTGCTAACCACGGCTAAGTACGAGGTCTCGCTGACGTAAAGCCAATGGCCTAGACCTGAAGCGGATGATCAACATCCTGGGCTCCTGGACCCAGCTGAGGGCTCTGGCAGCCTGAACCTTCTTACCGCCGCGGATCACGTCCAACAGCCGCCATCGCACGTCGGTCGAAATCGGGTTTTCACACGACCTCGGTCAAACGCTCACATTCCGGCCGCTCATCGGACGTCAGCTCTTGCGCCGAAGCGGACCACACTCTCTGGTTCCGGTTTTGGCAGGAGCACCTGCAATTCGAGCGCTCCTGCCGCTGTGCCATCGGCCGGCCATTTAGCCGAGCCCGAGTTCTTTAAGGATGGAGGAGATACGGCTCTGCTCCTCCTTGATGAACGTCGTGAACTGAGCGGACGGCATATAGAGGTCGACCCATTCCCGTTCTTGAAGGATCTTCTTCCAAGGCGCGCTCTGCACCAGCTTGGCGACTGCATCATCAAGAGCTTGCTTGTCCTCGGCACTGATGCCGGGAGGTGCCATCAATCCGCGCCAGTTGACGAGCGTTGCATCCACACCCTGCTCCCGGAAGGTCGGAATGTCGACGCCGGGCAAGCGTTCCGGCGACGAGATGCCAATCGGCCTGAGCTTGCCGGCCTTGAACTGGCCCGCGACCTCGTTGAGGCCACCCGTTGCAACGGTGATCTTGCCATTCATGACCAGCGGCAGCATCTCGCCACCGGTCCCGACGGGAATGTAGTTCATCTTCTTCACGTCACCGCCGGCAGCCTTCACGACCAAGCCGCACAGGACGTGGTCCGGGGAGCCGTGTGCGAAGCCGCCCCAGGTGACGGATCCCGGATCCTGCTTGAACTTGTTGACCAAGTCCGTAACAGACTTGATGGGCGATTCGGCGGCAACGAACAGCGGCTGGTACTCGCCCTGGAGACGGGCGAGCGGCGTGGTCTGCTCCAGCGTCACCGGTGACTTGTTGATGACCGGCGCACCGACAAGGCCGAAACCGGCCACCATCAGCGACGGGTCTCGATCCTTGGCGTTAATGAACTGGGCCAGTCCGATGGTGCCGCCGGCGCCCGGTACATTCTGGACCTGCACGCTGGCGGCGATCTTTTCGCTCATCAACACATCCTGCACCGCACGGGCGAGCTGATCGTATCCGCCTCCGGGACCGGCGGGAGCGATGATCTTGAGGCTTTTGAAGTGTTGCGCCCAGGCTGGCAGCGCCGGCAGAAGACCGGCTGAGGCGGCTGCAAGGAGAGCTTTGTTGAAGCTGCGACGATCTAAGGGCATTTCCTGTCTCCCACGTACGTTCTCCTCAACACGAGGAGAGTGAATCATTGTATCTCTAGAGTCGTATAATCTGCTGAATGGCTCCAATCGTGTGCCGCATTGAACCGGCAGGATTGGGTCTGACGCTGAGAGGAAGGGGCCGCAACGCCGATCCGAGCACCGGTCGCGTCACATGCAGGAACCTGCAGGAGGAGAGCCCTCATCGTTTCCACCCATTATGAAGTTGGTCTTACGCTCGAAGTGGCCCGAGCTTATCGGGTACGCTAGAGTCAAAACCTGTCATTCACCTGTCATCCGGGGTGGCGGAACGCATGCGCATCTTTCTGGTTGAGGACACCCACGATGTGGGCGAGGCGATCGTCGAGCACTTCGCCCGGATCGGCCATGCCGTGGACTGGGCGACTGACGGGGAAGCGGCGGCCGCCATACTTGATGGAACATCCTACGATCTGATCATTCTCGACGTGATGCTGCCGGGCCGGAGCGGGTTCTCAATCCTGCAACATCTTCGGTCTGCCGGCAGTACGACCCCGGTTCTGATGCTCACTGCCCGGTCCGAGGTCGAGGACCGAGTAAGCGCTCTCGATATCGGTGCCGACGACTACCTGGTGAAGCCGTTCGACTTTCGCGAACTCGAAGCCCGGGCTCGGGCCCTGCTGCGCCGCCGCCATGGCGAGGCCACGAACCTGCTTGAATGCGGCGACATCTGCATCGACAGGTCGGCCCGTGCGGTGCGGGTGGGCCAGCGCGAGGTGCACCTGACCCGCCGAGAGGTGACCCTGCTGGAAATCCTGGCGTCACGCCCTGGCCGGGTCTTCAGCAAGGAGGATTTGCTGGATCAGGTCTTCGGCTTCGACGAGGAAGCTCCCTCCTTCAACGCTGTCGAGCTTTACATCGGCCGCTTGCGCAAGAAGCTCCATGGCGCGCGCGCCGAGATCGTGACGGTCCGAGGCTTCGGTTATCAGATGGTTCCCCATGGCTCATCGTGAACCATCCCTGTTCACCCGCCTGATCGTCCTCATCTCGCTGGTGCTGATGGCAGGGGCTGCCGCCCTGACAACGGCAGCTTGGTATTACGCCCGGGAGGCTGCAAACGATGCCTATGACCGTCTGCTGGTCGGCGCAGCCTACCAGATGGCGGAGGCCCTCAACGTGCAGGGCGGAACACTGACCGTCGAACTGCCGGTATCCGCCTTCGAGCTTCTGGCCAACTCGGAGCGTGACCGGATCTTCTACAAGATCGTCGAGCCGGGTGGACGCACGTTGACCGGTTATGCCGATCTGGTGACGCCTGAGAACGATGCTCCCGCTATGGGAAGCCCGGATGTCCGAGACGGTCGGTTTAAGGGAGTGGACGTTCGCGTGACAAAGGTCGGCCGTTCCTTTTCTGACCCTTCGGTCCAGGGGCGTGTCGATGTGGTCGTGGCCCAGACCACCGAGGCGCGCACGGCTTTGGCCCGGGAGCTGACCTTGCGTGCGGTGGCACTGATCATCGTCATGAGCGCCCTGGCCCTCGGTGGAGCTGTGTTTGCGATCCGGTATGCCCTCAGACCTATTGGACGCGTTGGGGCCGTGCTTCGGGACCGGGATCCCCACGACGTGACGCTGATCACGGTCAGCACCCCTCGCGAACTGCGTCCGTTCGTTTCCGCCGCCAACGCGTTCATCGCCCGCCTGAAGAACCGAATGGATCTGATGCAGCAGTTCATCGCCGATGCCGCTCACCAGATCCGCACACCCCTGACGGCCTTGAAGGCTCAGCTTCAGCTTCTGTCACGGCAGCCCATGGACCCGCAGGCGCTGCAATATCTCACACGGGTACAGGAGCGTGTCGACCAGCTGTCCCACCTCGCAGGCCAGTTGCTCAGCCACGCCATGGTCAATCATCGCGCGGGAGCCGTTCCGCTTGAGCCGGTCGATGTGGCTGAAGTCGTTCGGCGTGCGATTCGCGAGGCGGTGCCGGAAACGCTTGACCGCGATGTCCTGATCTCCCTGGAGCTACCTCCTGTTCCGGTGACAATCGCGGGAGATGCCATCAGTCTCAAGGAAGCGGTCAAGAACGTGATCGACAATGCGGTTCGCCATGGCGCCCCATCGCAGCTCACACTTCGCGTGTGCCAGAAGCTCCATACGGTCGACATCGAAGTGAAGGATGATGGCCCCGGCATTCCGCCTGAGCTGTGGTCTCAGGTGACTGAGCGGTTCAGCGCACATTCGCCGGGTGGATCCGGACTTGGGCTGTCCATTGCCGCGAACGTGCTGGCCGCCTGTAGCGGAAGCCTGAGCTTCCGCCATGAAGATGGCAACGGCTTTGTCGTCATCATGAGCCTACCGAACGAGACTGGACCCAAGGCATGAACGGTCAAGAGATTCGGTTATGTCACCCCATGTTGCTGTGCCTCTGTCTGGTTTGGGCTGCGATCCAGCCTTTGGCCAGCTTTGCCCAGGATAGCCAAATCTCAACGTTCCCTGCCTTGCAGGCTGAGCAGGAGGTTCTGTCGATCCACGCTGCAACAGACCGCCCGGCCATGGAGCCGCTGATCCGCGATTTCCAGACCCTGAACCCCAACACCCGGGTTGAGTTCGTGGAGTACGTGACGAACGATCTCTTCGCTGCGGCATCCAAGGCCTGTCAGGACGGCCGTGCCTTGGGCGATGTGCTTCTGTCCTCGGGCGTCGACCAGCTGGTGAAACTTACCAACGACGGCTGCGCACACAGTGTCAACTTGCCGGAAACCGAGACAGTCCCACGTTGGGCCAATTGGCGGGACGAAGTCTTCGGCTTCACCTTCGAGCCGGTCGTGTTTGTCTACAATCGCGCGAAGGTCCCTGTTGAGGATGTCCCGACAACACATCTTGAGATCGCCGACCTTCTGCGGCTGAAACCTGAGACATACCAAGGCCGCGTCGGCACCTACGACATTCGTCAGTCGGGCATCGGCTACCTGCTGGCGTTCAACGACTCTCAGCAGACGACAACCACGTATGGCCGGCTCCTCGAAAGCCTTGGGCGCGCCCAGGCGGTCGTGCGTTGTTGTACGGGTGAAATCCTTGACGAGATCGAGGCGGGTCGTCTTCTCATCGGCTACAACATGCTGGCATCCTATGCCTACGCTCGCATTCGCGCCGGAGCCAATCTCGGTCTGGTCGTGCCCGCGGATTACACCCTTGTGCTCAGCCGGGGAGCGATGATCCCCGCCGCGGCGAGCAATGCCACCGCAGGTGCCCGCTTCATAAGTTATCTTCTATCGAACCGCGGCCAAACGCTGGCGCAGCGCGAAGCCTTCTTTTTCGGATTCGCCGGAGAGGCACCCGCAGGCCTTGAAGGAGCAGCCTCCATCGTTCGGACCGGCATCGCCCGCCCTATCGCGATCAGTCCTGCCCTGCTTGCGGTTCAGGACGATGAGAGACGCAGACGGTTCATTGCTGATTGGAGCCGCTCCCTCGTCGACATGGCCAAGCGGTAGACAGCAGTACTCCTGCAACAGGTCTGAGTCTCCGCATGAAGACAATGATGCGGAGGGTTGGCGTCAAGCCTGCGTGTGCTGGCCGTCAGCTTTGCGCGTGCCTCCATGGAGTTGGCGATTGCCCCAGCTCCGCAGTGCCCGTTGTGTGATGCTGGTGATCTTCCACGCACCATCAGCCTTGCCGAACCGAAACTCGTAGGCCCCGCACGAGTGATAGAAGTCCTCGCCCTCGCCCTTGAAGTCGCGGTCGAACCTCAGAATCAGGTAGTTGCAGCGCCCCCGCACGCCTTCCTCTTCCTTCGCCAGCATCAGGTTGGAGAAGCTGTGATGCTTGGACAGGGTGTCGACTGCATCCCGTCGCCTTTGAACGAACTCGGCGCCGCTCATGATGCTGGGCTGCTCGCGGCCTGACGCGGCATAGTCGATGAATACCTCATGGGCGAGGCAGTTCTCCATGGCGCTCCAATCGCGCTCATCGAAGGCAAGGAAGAAACGGCAGAGGACATCGTTGATGGCAATGTGATCGAGAGCGTCTAAGGTTTCCATGCCGGTCATTCTCTGTGATACAACGGGAGCGGTTGGCACGTGCATTATCAATGCAGACCATGGCTGCTATTGCCATGGAAACTCATTCCGGAAAAGGAGCAGCCTGAGCCACGGCAGCGTCAACCGAGGTCAGCGCCGTCATGTTCGTGATCCGCCGAACCGTGCTCGTGGGCGTTAGAGCATCGGATTGATCCCAAAAGTGCAAGACACTTTTTCTCGCCCGATGCTCTAGGATGTGAACCGGGGGCTTGGCGCCGAGCACGATTGGGCCAACCTTGAAGCCCTGCCCGGCCATAGCCTTGTGCATGGCGAAGGTGATATTCGCCGCCTGCTGCCGCCCATGCCACTGAATTGAGCTTAGCGGAAATGCTTCGACAGCTTCAGGCCTTGGGCCTGATAGTTGGATCCGGCGTCAGCCCCGTAGAGCACCTGAGGGCGCTCGGCCATGCGCTCATAAACGAGACGCCCGACGATCTGCCCGTCCTCCAGAATGAAAGGCACGTCGCGGGAACGGACCTCGAGAACGGCGCGGGCCCCCTCACCTCCCGCTGCGGCATGCCCGAAACCGGGATCGAAGAACCCGGCGTAATGGACCCGGAATTCGCCTACCAGCGGATCGAATGGCACCATCTCGGCGGCATAGTCCGGCGGCACGTGCACGGCCTCTTTCGAAGCCAGGATATAGAACTGGCCTGGATCGAGAATGAGCGTGCGGGAGGTATCCGCATGGAGCGGCTCCCAGAAATCCGAAATCCGGCAGGAACCGGGCTTGTCCACGTCCACGAGACCGGTATGGCGCTTGGCTCGGTAGCCGACGAGCCTGTCCGAGCCGAAGCCCGCCAGATCGACGCTGACGGCAACGCCATCCTGAATTGACGGTTCGGCGGAGGTTACAACCCGCTCGCGCTGATGGAGGGTATAGAGTTCGGCATCGCTCAGGCGCACCTCGCCCTTGCGAAGCCGCAGCTGCGAGAGGCGGGTGCCGGTCCGTACCAGCACCGGGAAGGTGCGGGGCGAGATCTCCGCGTAAAGGGGCCCCGTATACCCTGCCCCGATCGTGTCAAATTCCTGGCTGCGATCGGTAATGACCCGGGTGAACACGTCGATCCGGCCCGTCGAGCTCTTGGGATTGGCGGCGGCGGACAGGTCTTCCGGCAGAGCCAGCCCCTCCTGCAACTCGGCGATGTAGACACTCCCCGTCTCCAGAATGGCGCCCACGGAGAGATCGATCTCATGAAAGCTCAGCTGCTCCAGGCGGTCCCTGACCGTGTGGTTGCGGCCCGGCAGGAAGCTGGCGCGAACCCGGTAGACCCGGCGGCCCAGCCTCAGGTCGAGGCTCGCGGGCTGCACCTGATCGGAGGCGAAGGGCGTCTCCGGTTTTATCACGCCCGCTTCCGCAAGGCGCATGATGGCATCCGCCGATTGAATTCCGTCCTTCAACGCAACCATGACCGTTTTCCAGGGCCCCAGCCCTTTTTCGAGTGTTATTCGCTTAGCTGTCGAAGCCGTGGGCCGGCCTGTCAATCCCTTTTGCCATTGTTGTTTGGAAAGGCGCTCGAGGCCAGCCCTCTCCGGCCCGCAGAGCGTGTGAAGGTTAATAGGGCCTAGGGGAGGACCAGCAGAAGGCCTCATGATCAGCGAGAAGAAGGCGCCATCGGGTGCTCGGGTCCGCCCCTATCGTCGTGAGAAAGACCGGCCCGTGGCCGCGTCCAGCATGGCTGCTTCTCTTCAGCCTCGATTGACGGGGCTTGAAGGCCGCCTTACCACGGGAGGCGAGCATTCCACCACTGGCCAAGGGACCACTCATGTACAAGGCCGTCACCCGCGGCATCAGCGTGACCGTGATACCCCGCTTTCTGCCGGAAGAATCCTCGCCCGACGAGAACCGCTACTTTTTCGCCTACACCGTCGAGATCATCAACCTGAGCCTGGAGCGCGTGCAGCTGCGTGCCCGCTACTGGCGCATCACCGACGAGCATGGCCGCGTCCAGGAAGTGAGGGGCGCGGGCGTGGTCGGCGAGGAGCCGGTGCTCGGTCCGGGGGAGAGCTACAGCTACACGAGCGGCTGTCCGCTGACGACGCCAAGCGGCACCATGCAGGGCAGCTACGTGATGGAAACTGCCAGCGGCGAGACCTTCGACGCCGAGATCCCTGCCTTTTCACTCGACATGCCGCGCAACAAGCGCGTGCTGCACTGAGGTTTTCATGTCTTCCAACGGTCAGCGGCTGACACCGCTTGAAATGCTGGCTAGGCTGGTTTCGTTCGACACCGAGAGCGCGAAATCGAACCTTGCTCTCGTCGAATTCGTCGAATCCTACCTCCGAAGCTGGAACGTGCCTTTCGTGCGCGTCCCGAACGACGCGGGCGACAAAGCCGCGCTCTTTGCCACCATCGGCCCACAGGACAGGGGCGGCATCGTGCTGTCCGGCCATACGGACGTGGTGCCTGTGGTCGGGCAGCCCTGGACCTCGGACCCTTTCACCCTGCGTGTGGAGAACGGGCGCGCATACGGTCGCGGCGCGGTGGACATGAAGGCCTTCGACGCTCTGGCCCTCGCACTGGTCCCGGAATTTCTGGCCACCGGCCTCAAGACGCCGATCCACATCATGCTCTCCTATGACGAGGAGACCACGTGCCTCGGCGTCGTCGACACCATCCGGCGCCTTGGCCACGACCTGCCGTTGCCCAAAGCGGTGATCGTCGGCGAGCCGACGATGCTGGAGGTGGTCGATGCCCACAAGAGCGTCGTGACCTTCACGACGACCGTGCACGGCTTGGAGGGGCACTCGTCGAAGCCGTACCTCGGGGCTAGCGCCGTGATGACGGCCGCGGACATGATCGCGGAGCTCAACCGCATCGCCGACGAGATGATGGAGCGTGGCGACAGTAGCGGGCGATTCGACCCGCCCTACACCACCGTCCATGTGGGCGTCATCTCGGGCGGCACCGCGCGCAACATCATCTCGAAATCATGCACGTTCCACTGGGAATTCCGCGGCCTGCCCAGCCAGAATCCAAACGAGATTCCGGAAAAGCTCGAACGATTTGCGCAGGAGGTTGCGCTCAAGCGGCTCAACCGCTTCGGCGAGTTCGGCCGGATCGAGACAAAGCTCCATGCCCATGTCCCCGGTCTCGCGCCGCAGCCCGGATCGTTCGCGGAAACGCTGGCGCTGCGCCTTGCGGGCAAGAACCGCACGCAGACGGTACCGTTTGGAACGGAAGCCGGCCATTACCAGGCCGCCGGCATTCCAACCGTCGTCTGCGGCCCCGGATCCATCGACCAGGCGCATCAGGCAGACGAGTACATTACGCTCGATCAGCTGGAAGCCGGCGCGGCCTTCATGCGTCGTCTGGCGGCGATGTGTGCTGCGTCTTGAGTTTCAGACCTCCTCCGTCATGGCCAGGCTCGACCCGGCCATGACGATTCTGACTTGAGGCGAGAGGCCGCGTCTTACGTTTCCGCCTTGGCGATCTCGGCCTCGACTTCGGATGGATCGAGATCGTAGAAGCGCGAGCAGAATTCGCAGGTGATGCCGATGCGCCCGTTGTCGCCGACCATATCGCGGCGATCCTCTGGCGAGAAGCGGCGCATCATGGCCATGATGCGCTCGTGCGAGCAGGTGCATTCCTCATGCACGGGCTGCCCTTCGAACACGCGAACGCCGCGTTCGTGGAAGAGCCGGTAGAGCAGCCGTTCGCTCGACACGGCGGGGTCGATGAGCTCGTGATCCTCAACGGTCGCGAGCAGCGACTTGGCCTCGAACCAGGCATCATCCTCGGATGGTGCGGCAAGATCGTTGGACGGATGCCCCTCCGGGATATCTCCGGGATCGAGATCCGCCTGGCGCAGACGCTCGGGCGAGGAGGGCAGGAACTGAATCATCACCCCACCCGCACGGTAGGTGTGACGTCCGTTCTCGAACTGCTCGGCGACCGCGAGGCGCACCTGCGTCGGAATCTGTTCCGATTGCCGGAAATACTGATGCGCGGCCTCCTCGAAACCCTGGCCGTCGAGCGCGACGACGCCTTGATAGCGGCTGCGTTCCGTGCCCTGATCGATCGTCATCGCCAGATAACCGGAGCCGAGGAGCTCGCCCGTGTTCGGCGCGCCGGCCCCGAGAGCATCCAGCTTCTCCTGATCGAAGCGGGCCGTGGCGCGGAGCTTATCAGGTGCGTTGAAGTCCACCACCACCATGTCGATGATGCCATCGGTTTTGGTCTGAAGCTGAAAGCGGCCTTCGAGCTTCAGGGACGCGCCGAGCATGACGGTGAGGGCTGCGGCCTCGCCGATGACGCGGGCGACCAGGGCAGGATACCCGTGACGGGCCAGGATGGTGTCGATGGAGGGGCCCAGGCGCACGACGCGCCCACGGACGTCGAGAGGCTCCACCGCGAACGGCAGCACAACGTCGTCATGTCCCTCGAACGAAGCTGAACTCATGCGTTTGCTGCTCCAAGGCACCACGCCAGGATGCCTTTCTGTGCGTGAAGCCGGTTCTCGGCTTCATCGAAGACCACGGATTGCGGGCCGTCCATGACGTCATCCGTCACTTCCTCGCCGCGGTGGGCCGGCAGGCAGTGCATGAACACGGCGTTCTTAGCGGCGACACCCATCAGCCTGCTGTTCACCTGATACGGCTTGAGCAGGTTGTGGCGGCGGAACTCGTCGTCATCGCCCATGGAGACCCAGCAATCGGTGATGACGGCGTCAGCCCCTTCGGCCGCCTCGAAGGCGTCGGTCGTCACGCTGATCTGTGCTCCTTCCTGCCTTGCCCAGGACAAAAGCTCCGGGCGTGGAGCAAGTTCCGGAGGGGACGCGATCTTGAGGGTGAATTCCAGCCGCGCGGATGCGTGAACCCAGGAGGCGAGCACATTGTTGGCGTCCCCCACCCAGGCGATCGTCCGTCCCTTGATGGAGCCGTTATGCTCCTCGAAGGTCATGACGTCGGCCATGATCTGGCACGGATGCGTCGTCTTCGTCAGGCCGTTGATCACGGGGATCGAGGCGTACTGAGCGAGCTCCGTCACCATGGCGTGATCGAGAGTGCGGATCATGATGGCGTCCACGTAGCGGGAGAGGACCCGGGCCGTGTCGGCGATGCTCTCGCCACGGCCGAGCTGCATCTCCTTGCCGGTGAGCATCAGGGTCTCGCCGCCAAGCTCGCGCATGCCCACGTCGAAGGACACGCGGGTGCGGGTGGACGGCTTGTCGAACACCATGGCCAGCGTCTTGCCTTCCAGCGGACGCTCCTTCTGACGCTCGCCCCGACGGCGCTTGGCCTTAATCGCGGAGCCGACCGTCAGGATGTGGCGGATCTGATCGCCCGAGAAGTCGCTGAGATCGAGAAAGTGGCGGGGTTTCATTGAGCTGCTCCCGGCCGAGCCTGCGTCTTCAGCTCGGCCTCCATGGCCGCACAGGCGGCATCCAGACGGTTGAAGGCTTCCGCGATATCCGCATCGGAGATGATTAGCGGGGGCAGAAGCCGGGCGACGTTATCGCCCGCGCCGATCAGGATGATCTTCTGATCGCGAGCGACGGCGATGAAGCTGGTGTTGGGAACCACGGTGCGCAGGCCCATCATGAGTCCCAGGCCGCGAACCTCGGCAATAATCGCAGGGTGGCGATCCTTCAGCTCTGCCAATCGCTGCTTCAGCAGGAGCGCTTTGCGCTCAATCTCCTTCAGGAATCCGGGGGCGAGGATCACGTCGAGCACGGCATTCCCGACCGCCATGGCGAGAGGGTTGCCGCCGAAGGTGGTGCCGTGCGTCCCGAGGGTCATGCCCCTTGAGGCCTCGGCGGTGGCAAGGCAGGCGCCCAGCGGGAAACCGCCCCCGATGCCCTTGGCCACCGACATGATGTCGGGCGTCACGCCTGTCCACTCATAGGCGAACAACTTGCCCGTGCGGCCCACGCCGGTCTGGATCTCGTCGAAGATCAGGAGAAGTCCGTGCTGGTCGCAGAGCGCGCGCACCTCCTTGAGGAAAGTGTTGTCGACCAGGCGGATGCCGCCTTCACCCTGGATCGGCTCGATCATCAGGGCCGCGGTCTCCGGGCCGATCATGGCCTTCAGGGCGTCGAGATCGTGGAGGGGCACCTGGTCGAAACCCTCGACCTTGGGGCCGAAGCCTTCCAGGTATTTGGCTTGGCCGCCGGCCGCGATGGTGGCGAGAGTCCGACCGTGGAAGGCTCCCTCGAACGTGATGATCCGGAAGCGCTCGGGATGGCCGCCGGCGTGATGGTATTTGCGGGCCATCTTCACGGCTGCCTCGTTCGCCTCGGCGCCGGAATTGGAGAAGAAGACCACATCCGCGAAGGTATTCTCCACCAGCCGCTGGGCCAGGCGCTCGCCTTCCGGAATCTGGAACAGGTTCGAGGTATGCCAGAGCTTTGAAGCCTGCTGGGTCAGAGCCTCGACAAGGTGCGGATGGGCATGCCCCAGAGCATTCACCGCGATGCCGGCCCCGAAATCGAGATATCGCTGCCCATCTCGGCCGTAGAGCCAGGGGCCCTCCCCCTTCTCGAAGGACAGCTCGGCGCGCGCATAGGTCGGCAGCAATGGCGATGTCACAGGGTATCTCCGCCTCTGATGGAGACCCAAGGTTGCACTTTATATGCCAGTCCTGGGCCTCAAAAAAGAAAGCGCCGCCCAAGCGGGGCGGCACGGCGAGGATTCTAACGAGGAGCGGGACCCTGTCAATTCAAGAGAAATGAAGTGACCCATCACGGGTGAATTTTCTGCCGGAGGCACTGCCCTCAGAACCGGAACACCACTTGTGAGATCAATCCTATCTCCTGTCTGCGGCCGCACCGCCGGAGCCTGGAGGACCAGGCCCTCCTTGGTTTTCCGAAGGACGCGCCGGGAGAGTTCCCTGGGGAAAACGACGGGGGGTGACCCGGGACTCTTGCGCCCGAGTCCACCCATCCTGTAACCTCAAGCCAGTCGAGTACAGCATTCGTGCGGCGGCTTTCACCCTCAGGAGCGACCCTCTCAACGCGGTCGGACATCAATTTTCTGTCCGCGAGGTGTAGGGGATTCCGGGTTCGAACAAGCAGCCACGATGGAGGCAGGTTTTAAAAATGACAGATGCGGGCGCAAGTTGGACGGATGAGCGGGTCGAGCTTCTCAAGAAGCTCTGGACCGATGGCTTGAGCGCGAGCCAGATCGCCGCCGAGCTCGGCAACGTGACCCGCAACGCAGTGATCGGCAAGGTTCACCGCCTCGGCCTCTCGGGCCGCGCCAAGGACGTGAAGGCTGCCCCGGCGGCGCCCCGCGTCCGCAAGATCACCCGCGCTCCCAGCGCTCCGGCGCCGATTGCGCCCCAGAGCCACAGCAACGTGGTTCTCACCCCTATCCCGCTTCAGCCCGTGCGAGAGGAGCCGGAGATGGCAATCGACGAGCAGGATGTCGCTATCCCTATGTCCGAGCGCGTCACCATCATGGATCTGCGCGAGTCCATGTGCCGCTGGCCCATGGGCGATCCGACGAAGCCGGAATTCCGTTTCTGCGGGGCCCGCTCCATCACGGGCCTCCCTTATTGCACCCACCACGCCCGTATCGCCTACCAGCCGGTGGCCGACCGCAAGCGCGAGCGCAAGCTGGCCCGCGCCTGAGAGACGGAACCGGAGTTTCCGCAAAAAAGGCCGCGCCGATCACCTCGGCGCGGCCTTTTTCTTTGTCCTGGACTGTCAGCGCCCGGCGCTCGCCGTCGTCTCGGCGCGGGCGAAGGTTTCGTCGAAGGAATAGCCTGCCCCGCGCACGGTGCGGATCGGGTCAGACAGCTTCGGAAGATTGATGGCCTTGCGCAGGCGGCCCACATGAACGTCCACCGTGCGCTCGTCGATATAGACGTCGTGCCCCCAGACGGCGTCGAGCAGATGTTCGCGGGAGAAAACACGCCCGGGGCTCTGCATGAGGAACTCGAGCAGGCGGAACTCCGTGGGTCCCAGGTGCAGCTCCGTGCCGGCGCGGCGCACGCGATGGGTCTCGCGATCGAGCTCCATGTCGCCGGCCCTGAGCAGGGTCGCCACATGTCCAGGCTTCGCACGGCGCAGAAGCGCCCGCACGCGGGCGAGGAGTTCAGGGACGGAGAAGGGCTTCACGATATAGTCGTCGGCCCCCGTCGACAACCCGCGGATCCGGTCGCCCTCTTCGCCGCGGGCCGTGAGCATGATCACCGGCAGGCGCTCGGTCTCGGGACGAACGCGGATGCGGCGGCAGAGCTCGATCCCGGAGAGGCCCGGCAGCATCCAGTCAAGCAGCACGATATCCGGCACCTGCTCGCGCAAGCGGATCTCGGCTTCATCACCGCGGGACACGCTGTCCACCTCGTAGCCCTCGGCTTCGAGATTGTAGCGCAGGAGCAGCGTCAGCGGCTCCTCGTCCTCCACGATCAGAACGCGTGGCCCCATCGTCAGGCTCCCGCCTCGCCGCTCGTGTCGATGGAGCGGTCATTCTTGGGCCGATCGATCGACAGCGCTTCGCCGGTCACGAGGTAGTGCACCGTTTCGGCGATGTTGGTGGTGTGGTCGCCGATGCGCTCGATGTTCTTGGCGCAGAACAGGAGATGCGTGCAGAACGAGATGTTGCGCGGATCTTCCATCATGTAGGTCAGGAGTTCGCGGAAAAGCGAAGTATAGAGCGCATCGATGGCGCCATCGCGCTTCCAGACGTCGAGCGCGCGGGCCGTATCCTGCTGCGCATAGGCATCGAGCACATCCTTGAGCTGCCCCAGCACGAGGTCGCTCATGTGCTGGAGACCAAGGACGATCTTCTGCGGCTGGAAGTCGCTGCCGATGGCGAGAGCGCGCTTGCCGATGTTCTTGGCCAAATCGCCGATGCGTTCCACGTCTCCGGATACGCGAATGGCCGAGATGGTCTCGCGCAGGTCCACCGCCAACGGCTGACGGCGGGCGATGGTGAGAATGGCGCTTTCTTCGATCTCGCGCTGCAGCAGATCGAGGCGTTTGTCCGAGGCAATGACGGTCTGCGCCAAGGCCGTGTCGTGCCGCACGAGCGCGCTGATCGCATCGACGAGCATTTTCTCGGCGATGCCGCCCATCTCGGAAATGCGTCGCCTAAGAGCCTGCAGGTCGTTGTCGTAGGAGCTGACGATATGCTCCGCCATGGGGAGGCCTCCTTGAAGCGCTTCGATCAGCCGAAGCGGCCCGTGATGTAATCCTGAGTCTGTTTCTTGGACGGGTTCATGAACATCTTGGTCGTCGGCCCGAATTCCACGAGTTCGCCCAGATACATGAAGGCGGTGAACTGCGAGATGCGCGCCGCCTGCTGCATGTTGTGGGTGACGATCACGATGGTGAACTCGGAGCGGAGCTGCTCGATCAGCTCCTCGATCTTGCCCGTGGAGATCGGATCGAGCGCCGAGGTCGGCTCGTCGAGCAGGATCACCTCAGGATGCTGGGCGATGGTGCGGGCGATGCACAGGCGCTGCTGCTGTCCGCCGGAGAGGCCCATGCCGGACTGGCGCAGCTTGTCCTTCACTTCGTCCCAGAGAGCCGCCTTGCGCAGGGCTTCCTCCACGCGACCGTCGAGCTCGCCTTTCGGGAGCTTCTCGTAGAGGCGGATCCCGAAGGCGATATTGTCGTAGATCGACATGGGAAACGGCGTGGGTTTCTGGAACACCATGCCGACTCGCGCCCGCAGCTCGTTGACATCGACGGAAGGGGACAGAACGTTCTGCCCATCGAGCAGGATCTGACCTTCGGCACGCTGCTCTGGATAGAGGCTGTAGATCCGGTTGAAGGTGCGCAGCAAGGTCGACTTCCCGCAGCCGGAGGGGCCGATCAGCGCCGTCACCTGCCGATCAAAGAAATCCATGGAGATGTTCTTCAGGCTGCAAAAATCGCCATAGTAAAAGTTGAGGTCGCGCACAGCGATCCGCACTGGCGCGCCCACGTCGGCGGACGCCGCATTGCCGATGGCATTGCTTGCGGAAACGGCAATCGGGCTCATCGGGCTTTTTCCTTCCTCAGGATCAGGCGCGCCGCAATCGACAGCGCGAGGATCGACATGGTGATGATGAGGGCGCCGGCCCAGGCGAGTTCACGCCAGTTCTCATAAGGGGACAATGCGAACTGGTAGATCATGACCGGCAGGTTGGCGACGCCGCCCATCAGATTCGGGTTGAACCAGAAATTGTTGTTGAGGGCCGTGAACAGCAGTGGCGCGGTCTCGCCAGCGATCCGGGCCGTGGCCAGTAGAATACCGGTGACCATGCCGGCGCGTGCGGCCTTCCAGCTAATCTTGATGATCACCGTCGACATGGGCGCACCAAGGGCAGCGCCCGCCTCGCGCAGCGAACCGGGCACAAGGCGCAGCATATCCTCGGTGGTACGGACGATGACAGGAACGGCGATGATCGCGAGTGCCACGCCTCCGGCCCATCCCGAGTAACCCCCCATCGGCTGCACCATGAGCATGTAAACGAAGAGGCCTATGAGAATGCTCGGCGCGGCGAGCAGGATGTCGTTCACGAAACGAATGGTCTCGGCGAGCTTCGAGCCCTTCCCGTACTCCGCCAGATAGGTTCCCGCGAGGACACCGATGGGTGTGGCGACCACGATGCCGAGCGTGGTGAGGATGAGGCTGCCGACCAGCGCGTTGGCGATGCCGCCGCCCTGACTTCCCGGGCCGGGGGTCGTATGCGTGAACACATCCGCCGACAATCCGCCGATCCCCTCGACGAGAAGCATCAGGAGGATCCAGCCCAGCACCACGGCTCCGAGGATGGTGAAAAGTGCGCAGACGACCTTGAGCGCGCGATCCGCGAGATAGCGGCTGCGGCGCACGCGCCCCCAGGGCGCAGGGCTTGCGGTAACGGTTCCTTGCAGAGCGGTATCCATCGCGACCTCTTATGCGGTCCTGACGCGTGCGATCAGAAGACGGGCGAGAACGAGCACCACGAAGGTGACGAGAAACAGGATGCAGCCGAGCGCCATGAGCGCGTTGAGCTGAAGTCCGATGGCCTCGTTGAATTCGTTGGCGATGCGTGATGCGATGGTGGACCCCGGATCGAAGATCGAGCCGGACAGGCGGTTGGCGTTTCCGATCACGAAGGTGACCGCCATGGTCTCACCCAGGGCGCGGCCCAGCCCCAGCATGATCGCGCCGATGATGCTGACGCCGGCCTGCGGAAGCAGCACGTTGCGCACCACCTCCCATGTCGTGCAGCCGATGCCATAGGCGCTCTCGCGCAGCACGGACGGGATTTGGTCGAGGATATCGCGCGCAATGGACGCGATGAACGGAATGATCATGAAGGACAGGATGATGCCGGCCGTCAGGACGCCGACGCCCGAAGGCGTGCGGGCATAGAGGATGGTTCCGACAATGGGCATGCCTTCCACGACGCTGGAAACCGGGACCTGGACGTACTTCGCAAACAGGGGCGCGAAGACGAACAGGCCCCACATGCCGTAGATGATGCTCGGCACCGCCGCGAGCAGCTCGATGACGGTTGCGACCGGCCGCTTGAGCCACGGGGGACAAAACTGCGTGAGAAAGATGGCGATGCCGAGGGACAGCGGAACGCCGATGGCGAGGGCGATCACGGCCGTCGACAAGGTCCCGACGATGGCGACCCACGCGCCATACTGATCCTCGTTGACGTTCCAGACGCTCGACGTGATGAAACCGAAGCCGAACTCGCGGAAAGCAGGCCAGCCGCCGTAGATCATCGCCCCGATGATGCCCGCGAGAACAAGCAGCACCAAAAGGGCCGAGCCAAGGCTCGCGATGCGGAAAACACGGTCGAAACCGGGTTGGGACGATCGGCGAACGGAACCGTTCTTGCGCGAAGCCAAACGTTCTTGCGAGAGAGCTACCATCCGCCGATCCACTTGCTTTTCAGAGAGGCCTGATCACTGGGTGAAGACAGGCTGGCCCGAAGCGTTCTTGATCTCGCTCTTCCAGGTTGCGCGCACCTGCTCCTTCACCGGATCGGGAAGCGGAACGTAGTCGAGCTCGATGGCCATCTTGTCCCCGTTCTTGAAGGACCAGTCGAAGAACTTGAGAGCCTCGGCGACCTGCTCGGGCTTCTCGGGGCTCTTCGGCACCAGAATGAAGGTCGGAGCCGTGATTGGCCAAGCCTCGTCGCCCGGCTGGTTGGTCAGAGAGATGCCATAGCCGGGAGCGGACTTCCAGTCGGCGTTGGCCGCTGCGGCCTGGAAGGTCTTCGCGTCGGGCGACACGAACTTGCCGCTCTTGTTCTGAAGCTGAGCAAAGGGAATGCTGTTCTGCTTGGCGTAGGCATATTCAACATAGCCGATGGAGTTCGGCACCTGCTTTACGAGTGCCGCGACGCCTTCGTTGCCCTTGCCGCCCTGACCGACGGGCCATTGCACGGAGGAGCCGGCGCCAGGACCGCTCTTCCAGCCTTCGGAAACCTGGGACAGATAGGTTGTGAACACGCTGGTGGTGCCCGATCCGTCGGAACGGTAGACCGGAGTGATCGCCGCCTCCGGAAGCTTCACGCCGGAGTTGAGCTGGGCGATCTTGGCATCGTTCCACTTGGCGATCTTGCCGTTGAAGATGTCGGCGAGAACCTCGCCCGTCAGCTTCAGCTGGCCGGAGGCAACACCCTGCAGGTTATAAACCGCAACCACACCGCCCATTACGGCCGGAAACTGGACGAAGCCATCCTTCTGGAGATCCTCACCCTTGAGAGGAGCATCGGTCGCGCCGAAATCCACCGTCTTGGCGCGGATCTGACGGATGCCGCCGCTGGAGCCGATGGACTGATAGTTCAGGCGGTTTCCGGTTTCCTTGTTATAGGCCTCGGCCCACTTGGCGTAGATCGGGAAGGGGAAAGTCGCGCCTGCGCCGGTGATATCGGCGGCGGACGCCGGGGTCGTAAGACTTGCGACGGCAAAGCCGGCCGCCATGGCGAAGGACATGATCTTCACGGTAAATCTCCCTGTTCATACAAGCGCGGCAGATAGCTCGAAGACCTGTTCCGGGCCGCGCGGTTGGACAGCTAGGCCCGGCGCGTGTCGGCTCTACGACAGTTGGATGACAAATAGATGACACCCCGAAAGGATCCCAGGGCAGAGCCATGGAAACCCCTTAGAGGCCGGATGGGGCCTCGGGAAGCCTGACGGTGAAACGGGCGCCCTGTCCCGGCTCGCTGGCGATGTCGAGCCGGCCGCGGTGGCGGTTGACGATGTGCTTGACGATGGCCAGTCCTAAGCCCGTTCCCCCCTTGTCCCGGCTCTGAGCCACATCGACCCGGTAGAAGCGCTCGGTCAGTCGCGGAAGGTGCTCCGGCGCGATGCCGGGGCCATAATCCTGAACCGACAGGACCGCAAGGCGGTCCTGAGGTCCCCGGTCAGCCTCGACGCTCTCGACGGTCACGTCGACGGCTCCGCCACTCTCACCGTATTTGACGGCATTCTCGATCAGGTTCTCGATCACGCGCAGAAGCTCGTCGCGATCGCCGAGCACGCGGACAGGGCGCGGCGGCAGAGCCGCCCGGATCATCACGCCCTTCTCCTTTGCGGCGGGGGAGAACGTCTCGACCATGGGGGCGACGAGCGAGCCGAGATCGACGACCTGTGTCGGCGGCACATGCGCCCGCATCTCGATGCGCGAGAGGGACAGGAGATCGTCGATCAGGCGTCTCATGCGCTGGGCCTGGACCCGCATGATCTCAAGAAAGCGCTCCCGCGCCCCGGGATCGTCCCTGGCCGGCCCCTGCAGGGTCTCAACGAACCCCAGGAGGGAGGCGAGCGGCGTGCGCAGTTCGTGGCTTGCATTCGCCACGAAATCCGCCCGCATCGCCTCGAGGCGTCGGGCCGAGGTGAGATCGCGGAAGAACAGGACAACCCCGGACTGCACGGCCACGGTCGAGGCTTCGGCCTGCAAAGGTCCGATATGAACCTCGAACGTCCGCTCCGTCGGAACGCGCTCGGAATATTCGACCCGCAACGCCCCCCCTGTTTCGATCACCTCCTCGATACCGTCGAGCACGTCGGGGCTGCGGAGGAAGAACGACAGGGGATGACCGACCTTCAGCCCGGGCAGTAGGATCTGGGCAGCCCTGTTGGCCTCCAGAACGACCGCGCGCCGGTCGACCAGGATCACCGGATCCGGGATCTGCGTGAGCACGGCCTCGGCAACGGCGCTTCGCGCGGATGCCTTGGGACCCGACTGCAGAACCTGGCCGAGCCGCTTGCGTTGCACTCCCCCTGTCCCGGCACTGAGCATCATGGCGCAGACGACGCCGACGACGAACCAGCCGTCGCCGTAGCCGCGCCAGAGGGCAATAGCGCTCAGAAGCAGACTGGTCAGGGCCGCTCCGCGAAAGGCCGCCGCGCGCAGCGGAGCGGCGCCGGAAGGGCCGGCTGCCGGCGTGATCTCGCTGGGATCGGTCATGGTGCTCCAGAGCCTCGGATGAATGTCGCGTCAGGTTTTAGGACGCGGGCTCCGAAGTGTCATCTCCTCAGCCTAGCTTCCCTCCGCGGGCTCCTCGTCGGGCTTGAACGCGCCTCGCGAGGAGCGCAGACGGTTGCGGATCTCGTAGGCACCCAGCATGGCCAAGGCCATGACGAAGGGGAGGAGGTAATAGCACAGGCGGTAGAGCAGGAGCGCGCCGAGCACCGGCTCGCGCGGATAGCTCGAGAGCGCCAGGAGAATCGTGGCCTCGAAGACCCCTAGGCCTCCCGGCGCATGGCTTGCCACGCCCAGCATGACGGCAAAGATGTAAACCGCCAGAAAGGTCTCGAAGCTCAACCCATGCCCGCCAGGCAGCAGAACGAACAGCACGCCTGCCCCGGCACAGACATCGCAGGCGCCGATCAGAATCTGCGCGAGCGACAGGCGCAAGCCCGGGAGTTCCAGCTTCCAGCCCTGGATGCGCACGATTCGGCGCTTAAACGATACCCAGACCAGATAGCCCGCAACGAAAACGGCGGCGGCGAGGCCGATGAGCTGATTAACCCAGATATGGGTGTAGACGAGGCTCGCGAGTTCGTCCGCCTGCCGGATCAGGCTCCAGGCCAGGACCAGGGCCATTCCGAGCCAGAAGGTCACGCCGGCGATCACCGTGAGACTTGCCACCCGGCCCGGGCTCACGCCCTTGGGAGCATAGATCCAGTAGCGGACCGTGCCCGCCGTGAGCAGGGGAAAGCCCAGGGTAAAGCTCACCGCATACGAGGTGAAGGAGGCCATTGCCGTCGTGCGATAGGGGATTTTCAGCTTGAGCTGCCTGAGGGCAATGGCATCATAACAGGTCAGCAGGCTGTAGCTGATCGTCGTGAAGAGAACCGCAAGGCCGATCTGGCGCAGGCTCGCCGCCGTGAAGGCGGCCCTCAGTTCGTTCACGTCAATTTCAGAGACGATATGCCAAAGGACCACCAGGGAGGCGGCGAACAGGATTACGCTCGCGGCCATGCCGATCCAGGCGAAGCGTCGCGAACGGCGCTCCCTCGGGTGCAGGAGGTCGGCAGATGCGATGTCCGGCGGAGCAACCGGATGAGGGCTCATATCGTTCATGAAGGGTTCAACAAGCCTCGGCGTGAAACGCCGCTTCAGGGTTCAAGAGCTGTCCTGCATCTATGTGCTCCGGCGGCGAAGCGCCAGACGCGAGCGGTTTCTTAGTCCTTTCCCCTCCCTGGGGCTACTCTTTCGCCCCCAAAAACACACATTGAGCACGATTTAGGTTGTCAGCATCGAAAAGGCCCTCAAGAATGAAGCTCCCTTTGGCACGAGAACAGGCGGCAAGTCGCGGCACTAGGGAGATCCGAGTGGATTTCAGCGCAACGGAAAATCAATTTGCCGTCCTGGCCGAATCCCTCCCCCAGCTCGTCTGGTCGGCCCGTGCCGACGGGTCTCACGATTATTTCAACCGGCGATGGCACGAATTTACTGGCATGACCGCCGAGCAATCCGAGGGAAATGGCTGGCAGAATGCCGTTCACCCAAGGGATTTGCCCGCGGTCAAGGCCCAATGGCGCCATTCCGTCGAAACCGGCGCGCCTTACGAGACGGAGTACCGGATCCGAAACGCCGCGGGTATCTTTGAATGGGTTCTCAGTCGCGCTGTTCCTATCCAGGATCTTTCAGGCCATACCACGCGCTGGTTTGGGACCAGCACCAACATCGATGCGCAGAAGAACGCCGAGGAAGCTGTCCGCAGCCTTGAGACCCGCTATCGCCTTGCGCTGGAAGCAGCCAATCTCGGCACGTGGCAGATGGATCTGGAGGAAAAGCGGATTCTCTGGGATGAGGGAGCCTGCGCGCTCTACGGGATCCCGCACGACGGATCGTTCAGCCTACCGTTCGACCAAGTCATCGAAATGGTTCACCCTGACGATCGGGAAGCCGTGAAATCGCGCATCGTCGAAGCCTGCGATCCACAATCGGACGGCCATTATGAAAGCGAGTACCGGGCGATCCTGCCCGATGGACGACTCCGCTGGTTCCGTTCGGTGGGGCAGGCTTTCTTCGCAGTCGACGGCGACCATTCCCAAGCCGTGATCATCTCCGGCGTCGTCAGCGACATTACCGAGCGGCATGCTTTCGAGGAGGCGCAGCAGCTTCTCACGCGCGAGTTGAACCATCGTGTGAAGAATCTCTTCGCCATCGCCAACGGCATGGTCTCGATGACGGCGCGCACGGCCAAGGACCCGAAGGAAATGGCCACTGCGCTGCGTGGTCGCCTGAGCGCACTCTCCCGGGCTCACGAACTCGTGCAGCCCGCCGCCATCCGACATGGCTCCGGCCCGGACGTCGGGCTTGTCCAATTGTGCGAGGCCGTGCTCGAGCCCTACCGGCAGACCGGAACGCCCCGGGTCAGCATCGAGGGACCGAGCGTGCGCGTGGGCTCCAACACCACGACGAGCCTTGCCCTCGTGCTTCACGAACTGGCCACCAACGCGGCAAAATATGGATGCCTGTCCAATCCGGAAGGTCACCTGTCGATCCGATGGATGGTTCACGAGGATATCGTCGATCTCGTGTGGACGGAAAGCGGTGGCCCTCCCATCGAAACGCCACCGAATTTCCAGGGCTTCGGCACGCAGCTTTCCCAGAGAAGCATCGCCGGCCAGCTCGGCGGCACATTGGAGCAGGAATGGCTGCGCGTAGGTCTGCGTGTCCATATGACCCTTCCGCTCGATCGCCTGAGCGGATAACGGCCCCGCCGTGCTTCTTCCCTCCTCCGAGACGCCCATGGCCGTTCACCGCCGTGTCCTCGTTCTGGGCGGAGCCCGCTCGGGCAAGAGCCGCATGGCCCAGCAATGGGCCGAGGCCGCATCGTCGACGCGTGTTTTCATCGCAACGGCACAACCCTTCGACGAGGAGATGCGCGAGCGCATCGCACATCACCGGGCGACGCGTGACTCCTCCTGGCTGACGAAGGAAGCGCCCCTCGATCTGGCAGAAGCTGTTCACCTGAGCGTCGGCCCCGACAGGATCGTTCTCGTCGATTGCCTGACCTTGTGGCTATCGAACATCATGCTGGACGGGCGCGATGCAGATCGCGAGATCGGCATGTTGATGGATGTGCTGAGAACTGCCGAAGGACCGGTGCTGCTGGTGTCGAACGAGGTCGGTCAAGGCATTGTGCCTCCGACGGCCCTGGGGCGTCGCTTCCGCGATGAGCAAGGCCGGCTCAATCAGCGAATGGCGGAAGCCTGCGACGCCGTGGTCTTCGTGGCCGCCGGGTGCCCCCTGCTTCTCAAGCCCGCCCCGCCGGTGAACCTGCATCTGGGCTGAGGCGTCAGCGCACCTTCGCGTTGATTTCCGCCGCGAGCGCTTCAATCAATGCGGGCGTTGCAGGCCCGCCGCAGAGCGCGAGCTTGCTCGGCACAACGAGACGCCGCGCGGGCGGGACGGTCCTCATGAGAGCCGGGTGCGAAAAGAGCGCGGTTCCGTTGTCGACCGCCCTTCCCGCGTCCTCGTCCACGAGCAGGTAATCGGGCGGCGAGGTGACGATGGATTCCAGACGAACCACGCCTCCATAGGGCAGCCCCAAGGCTTGGTGATGGAGCCGGAAGCCCATGTGAGCCAGGAGCTCGTTCATGGGCGAACCCGACGGGGATACCCACCCGCCCCGATCGTAGACGAGGACACTGGGCTTGCCCGCAACGATGTCCTTCGTGCGCTGGAGCGCGGCATCGATCCGCCCGATCAAGGACTCGCCCCGCTCGGGATGGCCGAGGGCTCGCGCCATCGTGCGGATCTGTGCCTGCCCTTCCTCGAAGCTCGTCCAGGGTCCCAGCGCCAGAACCTCCAGCCCCTGCGCCTTCAGGATGGCCGTCTGATGATGCTGGCCATAAGTTCCGGACAGCACGAGATCCGGACCGCTGAACAGGATCGTCTCCGCCCTTCCGTCGTTCAGGGGATAACCTCGGGCCCGCTCCACCATGGTCGAGATCGACGGATCGGCGACAAGGTAGCTCAGCGAGGCGATCTGCTCGCGGTCGGCGAAGTCCAGCAGCATCTCGTCCGTGCAGAGATTGAGGGACACGACGCGCCGGGGGCGCTCCTGCGCCTCGGCGGCGCTCCCGAGAGCCAAGGCGATGCAGATTGGCAACATCCTTCTGGAAATCCGACCGAGGCGCAGTTGCGGCATAACAGACAAGCCCGTAAAGGAGAATTCGACGTTGGTGCCTCGGATCATCGAGGTGAAACGGGAACACGGTGCGGACCCTGTCCTATGCCGTGGCTGCCCCCGCAACTGTAAGCGGCGAGCAGCGATCCTTCATGCCACTGAATCTTTGAGCCGGACAAGCTCAAGAGGATTTGGGAAGGCGGATCGCCTGCGACGACCCGCAAGCCAGGAGACCGGCCGGCGTCGAAAATGCAACCCGTATTGCTCGCCGGTGGGGCGGGCAGGAGGCTCCATGATCGTGCCCTTGCGCCGCGTCTTCGCGGCATCCGTGTCCCTGTGCGCACTCTCGATGGGCGCAGCCCACGCCCAGACCGTCACCGAGCCCGTGCCGATTCCCGATATCGTCGTCACGGCCACGCGCTCGCCGCTCGCAATCTCACAGGCCGGTAGCGCGATCTCGGTGATCACCGCCGAGGACATCGAGAAGGAATCCATCAAGAGCCCGGCGGAGGTGCTGCGTCGCGTTCCGGGCGTGACGGTCACGGAAACCGGCGGTCCCGGCGCGACGACGACCGTCAGGCTGCGGGGCGCCGATTCCGGGCACACCCTCGTGCTCATCGACGGCATCCGCGTCAACGATCCCTCGGCGAATTCCGGCGAGTTCGATTTCTCGAATCTCGCGGCTGTCGACATCGAGCGCATCGAGGTTCTGCGCGGCCCGCAATCCGCCATCTACGGCTCGGATGCCATAGGTGGCGTGATCAACATCATTACCCGCAAGGGCAAGGGTGCGCCGCGTGTGAGTGTCGGGGTGGAAGGCGGCAGCTACGGCACCAAGGCAGGACGCGCCTCCGTTTCCGGCAGCAATGGCTCCGTCTCCTACGCCTTCTCGACCACCGGCTTCGACACGGCAGGGTTCTCGCGCTACGGCTATCGTATCGGCCGCATCGAAGAGACCCTCACGTCCCCTCTCGAGGACGACGGCGCCCGACGCCTTGGCGCGGCGGGCCGCGTCTCGATTGCCCTTTCGCCTGACGCGGAGTTCGAGATCGGAGGCTTTGCGAGTTCGAATCGCGCCCAGATCGACAACGATCCGGGCTTCGACGCGCTGCCCGACGGTCCTTCAATAACGCGGCAGCGTCTGCTCGAAGGCCACTCGCGCCTCACCATCAATTCGTTCGACGGCATGCTCAAGAACACCTTCCTCATTTCGGGCAGCCGCACGGACAACAACCTCCGCCTCGTCGGTTCCTACGCCCTGCCCGACCTGTACGGGAATGAATATGGCTATCAGGGCGATCGATTCTCGGCGGAGTACCAGGGTGACTTAAAGCTCGGCACCCTTGGGCTTTTCACCTTCGGGGCCAAGGCCGAGCAAGAGCACATGATTTCGACGACGCGGAGCTTTCTGCCCTTCGAGATGCCGGAGAGCGAGGACGTCGACGCCTCGCAGACGACCCGGTCCGTCTATGCGTTGCATCAGCTCAGCCCCGTCGAGAACCTTCACCTTTCGCTGGGCGGTCGCATCGACGACGTCCAGGGCAGCGATACCTTCGCGACATGGCGTGCAACTGCAGCCTACGAGATCCCGACATCCGGCACGAAGTTGCGCGCCAGCGCCGGCACGGGGGCCAAGGCTCCGACCTTGTATCAGAGGTTCGATCCTTATTCTGGTACCGCCGACCTTGAATCCGAGCGATCCATCGGCTTCGATGTGGGGATCGACCAGAGCCTTGCGGACGATCGTGTTCTCCTCTCGGCAACCTTCTTCGCGAACCGCTTCCGCAATCTGATTGCTTACGGCTCGGTGGATACTTGCCGTCCCGATCAGTATGGATGCTTCCTCAACGTCAAACGGGCACGCACCAGCGGCGTCGAACTTTCGGCTGACGTCGACGTCATTCCCACGTGGCTTCGCGTCAAGGCAACCTATACCTACCTCGAAGCCTTCGACGAGGACACGGATCTGCGCCTTGCCCGTCGCCCCGAGCATCAGGGCCGTCTGGGCCTTGCAATCACGCCGGCTAAGGGCCTGTCGATCGAGCCCTCCATCGTGTTCGTTGGAAGCCGCTTCTCCTCACCGAACGAGGTCTATGAGCTCGCGCCGTATGCGCGCTTCGATGTGTACGCCGATTACAAGCTCAATGATACGTTCAGCATCTATGCCCGCGCCGAGAACCTGACCGACGCGGAGTATCAGGAAGTGTACAATTACGGCACGGCAGGCCGTTCCTTCTACGCAGGCCTGCGCGCGACTTGGTAACATGTGCTTTCGGTACGCTTAGGTGATGTGAAAAGGCTGGATGCTGAACGGCATCCAGCCTTTCTTTTCAGCTCGCAAATTGTGGCGATTACGTGCAACGGCCTGCCTGAGAGCCGGTGGACGTGGCTCGTTTTGCGGTCTCCGAGGCCCTAACTTCCCTTGCGACAAGTTGCCCGGCACGATGTACGGAACTCGCCGCGATGTCGTGAAAACCCCTATGTTTAGAGAGTTTTCCCCTTCATTCGAACGGGCGACCGTTTGCCGCAATTCGGAAAATTTGCCTAGTCAAAGGTTAAGCTGACCTATTCTGGACATATCGACCTAGCACATACTCCCCTCGTCAACGAAGAAGGACTGCGCACCCGCACCGCGGAGAAGCAGTCGATCCTGTGGGGGCTAGTTCGAATGCAGATTGCTCTGACAGCGCTTTACAGCGCGTGCCAGTCGTCGGTGCTTCGTCACAAGAACAACGCGCTTGCCGGGCTTCAAGCGCGCCATGCGCTGCAAAGCCTTACATCCACCTGCAAGCGGCCGGCTCTGCTCAGTCTCGTTGGGAGTGCGGGACTGGGCGTTTGTGTTGCCGCTGGCGTCGGAGTTGTTCCGGCTCTCTCCGCCACATCTCAAAAGCAGGCCGTGCTTCCATTCCAAATGGCCTCTCAACCGGCAATGCGGACAAGCGAGGCCGACCCCCTGGAGGCCATTGATCCCGCAGAGCCCGCAAGAATGCTCACGTATGCGCAGCTGCAGGAACTCTTCATCACCTCCATGCCGCTCACCAATCCACCTGCCGCGGAAGGCGACACGGACGACGATATCGACGCGACTCCGGTCGAATATGTGGACTTCGAGGAGATGCGCGTCCCGCGCTGGATCGTCGATACCATCCTGCGCGCATCGGAGATCACCGGCGCCGACCCCGTCTACATGATGGCGCTCGCAGACAAGGAATCGAGTTTCCTTCCGGGGAATAAAGCCTCGACGTCGTCGGCCGTCGGGCTCTTCCAGTTCATCACGAGCACCTGGCTTGAGGCCGTGCGTTCGTTCGGACCCAAGCACGGCCTGATCATGGAAGCGTCGTCCATCGAGAACCAGGGCGGCAAACTCTCGGTTCCGGACGAGGCCAAGCGCGAACACATTCTCGGCCTGCGCCGCAACCCCTATATCTCGGCGCTCATGGCCGCGGAGATGATGCAGCGCGACAAGGCGAAGATCGAGACAAGGCTCGGCCGCAAGCTCAGCCGGTCCGAGTTCTATCTCTCGCATTTCTTCGGAGTGGACAGCGCGAGCAAATTCATTGCCCTTGTCGACGACACGCCGAAGAAGAGCGCGAAAAGCGTGTTTCCCAGAGCGGCGAAGTCGAACAAGTCGCTGTTCTATGCCAAGGACGGCAAGAAGACCCGCCAACTGAGTGTGTCCGAGGTTTACGGCAAAATCGACACCATGATCGACAAGCGCCTGAACCGTTACGAAGACGTCTCGTCCCGTGTCACCGCCGAGGCGGAATTCTGATCCGGAGCTCCGCGATCCTCACCCTTATCGCTTGCGGCCATCTCCGCGCGGGCGATCACGGTGGGAGCAGCGGAGCTGGTAGAGGCAACCACAAAGCCACCCTTGACCGGCGCTCGTTGGACCTGAACGATGCGCAGGACCGTGAAGATGGCCAGTCCCGACGAGGCCAGCGCCGAATAGATGAACAGACCGCCCGGCCCGAGCAGCTCCATCGCGACGGCGCCGAACAGGGGGCCGATGGTCACGCCCGCCGCCCATGCGAACAGAAGCGTGCCGACCGTCGACACGATGCGCCCGGGATCGACGATGTCGCAGGCATGCGCCACGCACACCGAGTAGATGCAGAGAGCCAACCCGCCCCAGGCGGCGAAGCTCCAGAGGACCATGCCCTGTGCCTCCTGCGCGCTCGCGAACAGGATCAGGATCGACACAAGGCTCGTCCCCGCCGCCAGTCCCGCGATGACATAGCGCCGGTCCGCCCTGTCGGAGAGCCAGCCGAGGGGCCATTGCAGCAGAAGGCTCCCGGCCTGGAGTGCGAAAAGAAGCGCCGCCGCCCGCTCCTGGGTCAATCCGATGCCGACGCCGAAAACCGGCGTGATGGCGATCACCGGCCCGTTGACGAGCCCGACCACGAAGGATCCGACGACCGCCGAAGGCGCAAGTGAGAAAAGGTGTCGAACGTCGATCTTCACGCCCAACGGCGCCGGGGGCTCCTTCGTCGTGGTTGCGGCGATCGGAAGCAAAGACAGCGAAATCACGGCGCTCACGGCCATGAACAATCCATCGGTCCTGAGATCTCCGAAGCTGATGCCGAGAGGCGAGAGCATCAGGGCGATCTTGGTGCAGATCATGTAGAACGAGAGGACACGTCCGCGATGGCTCGAGGTGGCGCGCGCGCTGATCCAGCCATCGGTCACGGTGAAGATGCAGGCCAGCGTCACGCCCGTCAGGCCACGCAGGATCACCCAGGCCAGGGTCGAATGGGCCTGCGTCATTGCGAGCACCAGGACGGCGACCATGGCTGCCAGACTGGCGAAAGCGCGGATATAGCCCACATGACGGATGAAGGTGGGAGCCAGGACGCAGCCGGTCGAGAAGCCGAGTCCGTAGGCCGCCGCCACGATGCCAATGGCAGAGACCGAAAGGCCCTGGGCCTGCATGCGCAGCGGCATCAGAGCCTGGAGCAAGCCGTTGCCGGCCTGCAGCAGGGTGGTGGCCGCCGTAATGGTCCAGATGAGGGCGAGAGAAGAGTTCACAACGCACGCGGGGAAAGGCAACGGCGGACGCCGCTCCTAGCGAATAGAGAGCAGACGTCCTACGAGATCAAGCCTGATCCGTCCTGCGGCGCTCATTCTCCAAGAAGTTCCCCGCGATCGCTCGGCCGGGCTCATTGGCGCGGCAATTCCTTCGAAAAGCTGGCGAACAGATAATAGCCGTTGAACCGGACCCCGGTCTTGGCAGCCTGATTATCGAAACCCAGAAGCGGCTCACCCTGCTGGAGGCGTCCTCCAAACTGCCATTGCGGCCCGGTCACGAAGGCAGGAACCGAACGCTCTTCCGGAACCGCGCAGACGAGTCCGTCCTGCTGCGTGTTGCGGAACAGGTTGTAAGCGTACATGACCTCCTCCATCGTTGCCCCCATGCCGTCATCTCATCATCGCACGAATCATAAAATTCCCTAAAACCATGACGGGAGTATGATATTGCAGTGCAGCGATGCCAAAAAGCAGCTGCCCTCGCGGTAACTTAGTTGCAGTTTCGCCCGGGCCCGGGGCAATCCTGCTCGAGACGGAGAGTAAACGATCATGCGCATCATCGTGATCGGCAGGCACGGACAGGTTGCCCACGCTTTGGCGGAACGCGCCGCCGTGCATGGCGTGGAGACCGTCCTCCTGGGAAGGCCCAAGCTGGATCTCGCCGACCCCTCCGGGATCGAGGATCTTCTTCGGGAGAAGGGAGGCGACCTGATCGTCAATACGGCGGCCTATACGGCCGTCGATCAGGCCGAGACCGAACCCGATCTCGCCGATGCCATCAACGGCATCGGGGCCGGCGCGGTCGCCGGGGCCGCTGCCGCCATGGGCCTGCCCGTCATCCACCTCTCCACGGATTACGTCTTCGACGGGACGCTGGATCGTCCCTATCGGGAGGACGATGCGACGGGGCCGCTGGGAGCTTACGGCGCTTCGAAGCTGCTGGGAGAAACCGCGGTCGCCGCCGAGACCGGGGATTATGTGATCCTGCGTACGGCATGGATCTACAGCCCTTTCGGCAAGAATTTCGTGAAGACAATGCTGAGGCTCGCCTCTGAGCGGGACGAGATCGGCGTCGTCGCCGACCAGGTCGGCTCCCCGACAAGCGCCCTCGACCTCGCCGACGGGATCTATGGCGTCGCCCGCAATCTCCTGGAAAGGCCAAGGCAGCGGAATCTGCGCGGCACCTTCCACATGGCCGGGACGGATTTCGCGAGCTGGGCCGAGTTCGCCGCCGGCATCTTCGCCCTTTCGGCGCGCCTGGGCGGTCCCGCCGCCAGGGTCCGCCCTCTGTCGACCGCGGATTACCCGACCCCGGCAAGGCGGCCCGCCCATTCCCGCCTCGACTGCACGAAGCTCGAGGCAGTCCACGGGATCCGGCTCCCCTCCTGGCGGGAGTCCCTGGAGCCCTGTCTGAGACGGCTTATCGCGGAGCTTCGGACGAGCGGGACTCCATGAGCCAAAGGCACCGGCATTTCTCAAAAAATATCTTTGTTCTTTTTACAGAACAAACTTAGTATCACGTCATGATCGAACACCATGACCCCGACTACCGCCTCGAAACCCGCCTCGTTCATGACGGTCATCTGCGGACGCCGTTCGGCGAAACGTCGGAGGCCCTGTTCGTCACACAAGGCTTCGTCTATGAGAGCGCGGAGAGCGCCGAACGCCGTTTCCTGAACGAGGAGCCGGGCTACAGCTACAGCCGCTACTCCAATCCGACCATCGACATGTTCGAGCAGCGCATGGCGTCCCTGGAGGGCGCCGAGACGGCCCGAGCAACAGCCAGCGGCATGGCCGCGGTGACGGCCGCGATGGTAAGCCAGGTCCAGGCGGGCGATCACGTGGTGGCAGCCCGCGGCCTCTTCGGCTCATGTCGATGGGTGGTCGAGGATCTCCTCCCGCGCTTCGGGGTGTCCTGCACCCTGGTCAACGGTCCCGACGTGGAGGCATGGCGCAGGGCCGTCCGCCCGCAGACGCGGGCCTTTCTTCTGGAGACCCCCTCCAATCCCAGCCTCCAGATCATCGATATCGCCGCCGTCGCCCACATTGCCCACGAGGCCGGGGCAACGCTCACCGTGGACAATGTCTTCGCCACGCCGCTCTACCAGAAGCCTCTCGCGCTCGGTGCGGATTGCGTGGTTTATTCCGCCACCAAGCACATCGACGGCCAGGGCCGTTGTCTGGGTGGCGTCATTCTGGGCTCCACGGAATTCATCGAGAGCAAGGTGCAGCAATTTCTGCGCATGACCGGTCCCTCCATCTCGCCGTTCAATGCGTGGATCCTTCTCAAGGGGCTGGAGACGCTGTCGCTGAGGGTGGAACGCCAGACGGCGAATGCCGGGTTCCTGGCCGATTCCCTACACGACCATCCCAAGCTCAGGAGCCTGGCCTATCCCGGCCGCGCGGATCACCCCCAAGCGGAACTGATCCGCCGGCAGATGAGCGGCGCTTCGACCATGGTCGCGCTGGACCTCAAAGGCGGGAAGGACGCGGCGTTCCGCTTCATGAACGCGCTGCGCCTCATCCGTATCTCGAACAATCTCGGTGACGCCAAAAGCCTGGTCACTCACCCGGCCACCACGACCCATCAGCGTTTTGCGCCGGAGATGCGCGCCGAAATGGGAATCTCGGACGGTCTCGTGCGCCTGTCCGTGGGTCTGGAACATCGCGAGGATCTGCTGGCGGATTTGGTCCACGCTCTTGAAAACGCCTGATGGGCACAGGATGCTCATCACGCAAATTTTATGAACCAGCCTGAGATTCTTTGCCGATTCAAAGACAGCACCCCATCGGGGTCAAGTAGAAAGCAGGACTGGACGATAGATTTCCTATGCTTTCGGGGAGCGCCTCTTGAATTCCCCAACAATGTGACGCACCATCCTCCAGGGATGAACGCGTTCCACAACAAGAAAGCGCGATCCTTCACAAAGACCAGAGGGGTCAGGGAGGAAATCATGAAGAAGAGCATGCCACCGGAAAGTAAAGTTCCGGGACCGGCGAAGCATTCACGCCGCCGCTTTCTGCAGGTCGCCGGCATCGGCGGCGCTGCAGCCGTCGCATCACCGCAAGTCTCGCGGGCGCAAACCGCCACCTGGAAATTCCAGTCCACCTGGCCCAACCGGGATATCTTCCACGAATTCTGCAACGACTTCGCCAAACGCGTGAACGACATGTCGGGCGGCCGCCTGAAGCTCGACGTTCTTGCCTCCGGCGCCGTCGTTCCGGCCTTCCAGCTGCAGGACGCCGTCCATGCCGGCATTCTCGACGGCGGCCACGGCGTCGCCGCCTATTGGTACGGCAAGAACAAGGCCTTCGCGCTGTTCGGCACCGGCCCGTCCTTCGGATGGAACGCCAATTCGTTTCTCGGCTGGATGAACTACGGCGGCGGCTACGATCTCTACAACGAGCTGCAGCAGCAGATCCTCAAGCTCAACATCGTCGGCTTCCTCAGCGGCCCCATGCCGGCCCAGCCCCTCGGCTGGTTCAAGAGCGAGGTGACGTCGGCCGATGCCTTCAAGGGCCTGAAGTATCGCACCGTCGGGCTTGCCGCGGACTTGAACCGGCAGCTCGGCGCCGCGGTCACGATCCTGGCAGGCGGCGAAATCGTTCCCGCCCTGGAGCGCGGCGTCATCGACGGAGCGGAGTTCAACAATCCATCGTCCGATCTGGTGCTCGGCTTCCCCGACGTGTCGAAGAACCTGATGCTGCAGAGCTATCACCAATCCGGCGAGACCTTCGAGCTCATCTTCAACAAGGCGAAATACGATGCGCTTCCGGCGGAGCTGAAAGCCATCGTGAAGTACGCAGCCGAAGCGTCATCCGCCGACATGTCGTGGAAGGCCCTGGATCGCTACTCGAAGGACCTCGAGACGATCAGGTCCCGTGGCGTGACCGTCAAGAAGACGCCGGATTCCGTTCTGCAGGCGCAGCTTGCCGCATGGAACAAGGTGATCGACGAGTTCTCGCAGGATCCCTTCTTCAAGAAGGTCATCGACAGCCAGAAGGCCTGGGTGCGGCGTACCTATGCCTATGAGCGCCTGAACGAGCCTTCGCGCGATATGGCCTACGATCACTTCTTCAAGGCGACCTAGGACGCAGGCCGAATTCACCAAGACCGAGGGCGGCATGATCGGTGCCGCCCTCCTCTGCGTCCCGCACCCTCATCGAGAAGGGCTCCCGCATGCGTTTCGTCTATCTGGTCGACCGCATCAACACGTTCATCGGCAAGACGGTCAGCTGGTCCATCCTGGTGCTCACCTTCGCGGTCTGCTACGAGGTCTTCGCCCGCTACGTGCTGCGCGCGCCGACGGAATGGGCTTTCGACGCAAGCTACATGCTCTACGGCCTGCTGTTCATGGTGGCGGGGCCTTACACGCTGGCCCGCAACAACCATGTGCGTGGGGACTTCCTCTATCGCGCATGGCCGCCGCGCCGGCAGGCGGCCATGGATCTCGTGCTCTACTTGCTTTTCTTCTTCCCGGGCATCCTCGCGCTCGTCTATGCGGGCATCCCCTTCATGCAGATGTCCTGGCTCATGAACGAGCATTCCATGAACTCGCCGAACGGGCCGCCGATCTATCCGTTCAAGGCCCTCATTCCCGTCGTCGGGGTCCTGATGGCGTTCCAGGGCGTCGCCGAAGTCGTCCGCTGCATCGCCTGTCTTCGCAGAGGCGCATGGCCTCCCCGTCTTCACGATGTCGAGGAGACGGAAAAGCTTATCCTCGAACAAGCCGAACAAGAAGGCCTCAAGAAAGGAACCGTCTGATGCTGGCGTCATGGGGGATCGGAAATCCCGAGCTGGGCGTGTTGATGCTCGGCTTGTTCATCGTGTTCATCATGTTCGGGTTTCCGATCGCATTCACGTTGATGGCGCTGGGTTTCGGCTTCGGCTACATGGCCATGGGCGACATCGTGTTCGCGCTCGTGGTGCAGCGCGCCTATTCCGTGATGACGAACGACACCTTGGTCGCCATCCCGCTCTTCGTCTTCATGGGCTACATCATCGAACGAGCCAACATCCTCGACCGGCTCTTCTACTCGATCCAGATCGCCGTCGGGGGCGTTCCAGGATCACTTGCCGTTGCGACACTCCTCACCTGCGCGCTGTTCGCCACCGCGACGGGCATCGTCGGCGCGGTGGTGACGCTGATGGGCCTGCTCGCTTTTCCGGCCATGCTGCGCGCGGGCTACGATACGCGCCTCGCCTCGGGCGTCGTCTGCGCGGGCGGCTGCCTCGGCATTCTCATCCCGCCGAGCGTCATGCTCATTCTCTACGGCGCCACTGCGGGCGTGTCCGTTCCGAAGCTCTATGCGGGCGCGCTCTTCCCCGGATTGATGCTGGCAGGGCTGTACATGCTCTACGTCATCGTCCGCTGCACGCTCAACCCGAGCCTTGCGCCCAAGCTCCCCCCCGAGCAGCGAAAGGTCTCCCTAGCAAAGGTCGTCTGGTCGCTGGCGACATCGTTCTTCCCGCTCGCGCTCCTGATCCTGTCCGTGCTCGGCGCCATCTTCTTCGGCATTGCGACCCCGACGGAAGCAGCGGCGGTGGGCGCCCTCGGCAGCCTCCTCCTTGCGGGAGCCTATCGCTCGCTTTCCTTCACCAAGCTCAGGGAATCCGTGATTCTCACCGCGCGTACCTCCGCCATGGTGTGCTGGCTCTTCGTGGGCTCCTTCATCTTCTCGTCGATCTTCGCTTTTCTCGGCGGCCACCAGCCCATCGAGAACTTCGTCACCCACCTGAACCTTTCGCCGTTCTGGTTCCTGATCCTCACGCAGATCATCATCTTCGTCCTCGGCTGGCCGCTGGAGTGGACCGAGATCGTGGTAATCTTCGTCCCGATCTTCCTGCCGCTCCTCGACAATTTCGGCATCGACCCGATCTTCTTCGGCGTCCTGATCGCCTTGAACATCCAGACGTCGTTCCTGTCACCCCCCGTGGCAATGGCCCCCTTCTACCTGAAGGGAATCGCGCCTCCCCATGTAACCATCAACGAGATCTTCGCCGGCGTGATGCCGTTTCTGTTCCTCGTCCTGATCGCGATGGCGATGTTCTACATCTTTCCGCAGCTTGGCCTTTGGCTGCCCGGCTATCTCTATGGCTGAGGCTGGCTTTCGACGTCCGGAATGAGCGGCACGAGACCGGAACATGCCTTGCCCGATCACGTTGGCCTTGAGCGAACGCCAGCAAGGAGGCTTTCATGAAATGCCAATTCTGCCATCAGGACGTGGACGATCCGTGCCACAACGCCCAACAGATGCAGCAGCGCGCGACGAGTCATGTGGAGCGTTGCGAACACGCCCTGCAAAGCCAGCAGGGTGCAGGCACGGGCGCTCACCGTCGCGACGTTCAGGGCAACGGGTGAACCATGGCCGGGAATGGTGAAGATCGCGCGGAAGGCTTGGCCGAGCGGAGCGTCAACACCAGCATTGTTCATCCCAGCCAGAGCAGTCCGGATCACCAGGAGCAGGGCGACCGGTCCGCCGGGAACCGTACCCTGACGGGGAACCACCAGCGGGAGGGACTGGAGAAGACCGATCCCGGACGCCCGAAGCCGGAGGATCGATACAGGCCTTGAGGAGCCGCCTTAGCGGGGGAAACCCGCATCGGACCATCGTGGAAGAAGCGGGCGCGCTGCGGGAATGGGACATCGGGCTCACCCAAAAGCGGACGACGCAGCACAGCTGAAACACCCTGGCACTCCATCGATTGCGGCCTGCAAGAGCAGGCCGCTTTCTTATGCCGGGATCCTCAGGCTTGGGCGATATCCAGCCGAGATGCCCTTACACATCATCTGCCTTCGGGGCTCTTTGTGATTTTCCACACGGAGGGATCGGTGGAATTGTGATCCAAACAAGTCGCAATCCGCCAGGGAAAATCGTCAGGAGGACAAACATGACCGCATCATCCCTCAGCTTCAGACTCGCCGTTCTTTGCGTCATCGCCGGCATGGCCATGGGCATTGGAATGGCAGCTTCCCAGGACCACTCGATCATGCCGGCTCATGCCCATTTGAACCTGCTCGGCTGGGTGTCCCTGTTCCTGTTCGGCATCTATTATGAGCGCCGTCCTGCCCTGGATATTAGTCGCCTGGCGATGATCCAGGTTGTGCTGTGGTCCATCGGCACGGTCGTTCTCACCATTGCCGTCGCGGCGATCCATCTTGGCTATGCGGCGGCTGAGCCTGTTGCCGCGATCGCGTCGCTCATCGTTCTCGCGGCGATGCTGATCTTTGCCTATTTCGTCTTCCGTCCGGCGCACGTCGTCGAACCCGGCCCCACGGTCCGGATGACTCCTGCTGAATGACGGTTCCCATCGTCAGGTCATAAAAAAGGCCCCGCGCAATGGCGGGGCCGCATATGAAATGTCTGCATTTAGATGAGATGGGCAGGAGCAATCCTTGAAAAATCCCAGGCAGCAAAGCTGAAACGTCGAGCTGTGCGACGGGCGAGAAAGTCGTCGGTACAATGGTCATGAACAAGGGCGGCCGGAGGACATCAGAGCCGCCTCAGCTCAGCGCAAGTCCGTCAGATGACAGGAAAATCGGCGGCCGATCACGAGCTTGTGGCCCTGACCGTCGCGTATCGAAGCCGCATCGACGGGAGCGTGGAAGGCCATCGCACGATAAAAGCACTTGCGTGCTGACAGCCGCTCAGATTGCGGGCCTCAAGAGCCGTGCCGGGAGGCCCGCCGGAAAAGTCGACGGGTCGGATGATCTTCCCGTTCGACCGATCGAAGTTGCCGCTGGAAGCGACATTAGGGTTCAACGACATGAGTATTGCCCCAGTGTCTTCCAAGCCTCTTGTTGAGACTTCCGAGCTACGTTCGTTGGTTTTTGAATAAAAACCGGTTCAATTCGCTGAAATTTTACGCAACTTTATCATAAAAAGGATGAGCTGTTCTGATATACCTTACTTTACTTCAGTCCAGCGACATACCATCCAGATAATCTGGTGAACGCCTTTTCTATACACAATTGGGCGAAATCGTGACGATGGTGAATGATCGCTCGGATCGATGCGCTTCCAATCCCATCCTCGAGATCAGCGCAGAAAGGTCCTTCCCACTTTTACGAGGCATAGCCTCTGCAGGTCTCGGTCAAGGCAAAGATGTCCTGGATCTGCTCTCGAGGGACCGCCTGTGAGAAGAGGAAACCTTGCAACTCGTTGCATCCTGCACTGGAAAGGAAATCTTTTTGGGCCGCCGTCTCCACGCCCTCAGCCGTCACCGTTAGCTTCATCGCATGCGCCAGATCGATGATGGCCCGCACAACCGCAGCACCGTCGCCCTGGCCCAGATCCTGAACGAACGACCGATCGATCTTGATCTTGTCGACATCGAAGCGCTGAAGGTATCCGATACCAGAATGCCCTGTGCCGAAGTCGTCGAGGACGATCTTGAATCCGGCGCTTCTCAATGACCTCACGCCTTCCTGGGTCACATCGTTGTCGTCCAATAGAATGCCTTCCGTAACCTCGAGGTGAATCTGATGAGGGTCGGCCCCGGCTTCCTGGACGATCGCGAGAATCCGGTCGGCAAAGCCGCTATGGTGGAACTGCTTTGGAGAGAGATTGATGGCAACAACAAAATCGGGCCATTGCAGTGCCACCGTACAGGCCTCCCGGAGAACCCATTCACCGAGTTCGGAGATCAACCCGGTCTCCTCCGCTATCGGAACGAACTGATCAGGCAAGATCAGGCCCCTGCTGGGGTGTTGCCAGCGCACGAGGGCCTCAAGGCCGATGATCCTTCCTTCCTTTGCGGTGACCAGGGGCTGGTACAGCACCCTCAATTCGTCGCCTGCCCTAAGAGCAGCGCGCAGCTCCCCTTCGACCCTGCTTCGTATTCTGACGGCTTCATCCATCAAGCAGGTGAACAGGCGAAAGCAGTCGCGGCCATCTGCCTTGGCGCGGTAGAGGGCAATGTCGGCCTTCCTCACGAGATCATGGCAGTCCTGGCTAGCGTCAGGTGCCAACGCGACGCCTATACTGACCCCGACGAATGCCTCCGTACCCAGAACCGGGAACGGTCGACGAACAGCGTCGATGATCCGAGAGCACAAGGCTTCAACCTCTTGCTCATTGCTGATGCCGGAATGAATAAGCGCGAACTCGTCTCCACCGAATCGTGCCAGGGTGGAGCCCGAAGGGATAATGGCGCGCAGACGGCTGCCAAATTCCCGAACGACGCTGTCGCCGGCGTGATGTCCGAGGGTGTCATTGACGTTCTTGAATCGATCGAGATCGAGAAGGAGAACCGCGACTTTTTCTCCGGCCTTGTTGTGCAGAAGGGCCTTGTTGAGACGCTCTTCGAAGCAAGCCCTGTTCGGAAGTCCTGTCAGGCTGTCATGAAACGCGAGATGATGTGCCTGCGCCTCGCTTGCTCGAATTTCAATGATGGCGGTACCCAAAGCCTTCATTGTTCGCCAAAGCCAGGCAACGAGAAACGCCATGGCGGCAACCAGAAGGGCGGAAACCAAAGCCGTGCTGGGGCCAATCACCTGGAGGATTTTTGTGCCAGGCAGTTCTGGACGCCAAAGGAAGTAGCCAATGCGCTCGTGCTCGTCCGAATCGAAGGGAACAGACACCTCACCGTCCTTTGTATCGGGATACAGGGAGAATCGCAGATCCTCGATCAGGTTGCGGTTGGAGATCTGGGTCAGGAAGTCACCATCCAGGAAGCGGATGCTCACGAGAATTGACTCGCTGCCAGGTTGCTGAGTCACGCGATCGGAATCCGGCACGATGAGCATGGCGCTGACCGCAGCAGGCCTGTCGCCGATCCGCAGGAGATGGGCATCGTTCACGGCCTTGCCGGATGTGAGATAAGGGTTGCTCGCCCTCTCCTCCGAATGGCCCCGATGCCGCGACGAAAGCTCACCTCGGAGACCCATGATGATGTCGTGAAGCGCAGGAGCGAAGGGAGAGAATGCTTCGGGACTGACGCGCTGACCGTCAACGGTCGCATCGATCGGTTGATTCTCGGAATTCAGAATAAAGACCTTGTCCTGGCCAAAGGTCTTGTGCAGCCATCCGCCAATATTGGCGTCAAGCCAGATCGTATCCAACTCGGCTTTTCGTACCTCTTCAACCGTATCGTCCCAAACCGCCACCATCTCCTGCTGTTGGGCCAACTCATCGACAGCAGCCCTGATATAAAGCTCTGTCGACTTGAGCTGCCTCTCGACGGAGATGGTATTGCTTTGGGCAACGGACCAATACAGCGCGAAGCCCGACAACAACAACGCGAACGTCGTCACGAGCAGGATAGGAAGAAGCACACGCCTCAAAAATTGAGGGGCCATCTGGTCTGAGGAGGTGATGCTCTGCAAGCTCTCGATCTCAGTAGGATTATATACTATTAACACTTTAGCGCTCGGGGCTTGCTCGAAGCTATCTCTTGTCCTTCTATAATCTTCGTTGTTCAGAGTACATCCATACATCGAGACGTTTTTTCATATTGTTGACAGAACAGCCCACTCAAACTTCATAGATTGCGCTCTCCCGCAAGGACAGAGCTGAAAACCCCACTCCAAATTCCAGTAAGAGGCTGCGTTCGGTTGGTTTACGATACGTAAGGCTATAAGGAACGCGCATCCCCGGGGATCGTTTCTGACCGCGACGGGTCTTATACGCCCTCTCGTCTTCAACGTTGAAGGTCTTGATGGATCATCGACTTCACGATACTTCCATAATACGCCGATCTGTATCATGACCGTCATAGCGTCGAGGATGGGGCTGAGTTCCGCCTGCAGCACCTTGAGATTGCAGGCTACTTTGCTTTTGACCACGCATCCCATCTTGGCCTGTACGTCCCATAGCCGCGTCAGACCGATATTCACCATGGTACAAGGAAGTCAGAAGCTGACGGGACACATCACCCCGCTCCCGATACCGACTGAGGCACGCGAGATGCTTCAGCAAGTCACGAGATCGATCCGGTCTCTCACCTGAGTTCAAGCCTCGACGTCGCTCCCCCTGGAGGCTGCCACATCACCGATCATCGTCGATCGGAGGCAGCCGCTACGGAGCGACCACCGCTGCAGCCAGGATGGTCGCCGCATAGGCCGATAGGGTCACGAACGGGCCAAGCACCATGGCTGCCACAACAAGGCCGAAGGCATTTTTGAGGATACGCATGACAAGGCTCCTTTGCTGAGCCCCAACCGTGCCGCGAGAACACTAACCATCAGTTAACCTTGGCTGTTTGATTGAGTGGCCAACCGGGCGAGCTTGCAGCGGGCTCTCCCACGAGGCGCTGCGCCAATGCGATGGCGGTCAACGCAACGGAGGCTTTCATGTCAAGCATGCGCGACGAGAGTCTTCTCGGCGAAGTAGCTCCGGTCTTGAAGCGAGTGAACGGCCATGCAGCGTCCCCTGCGAATAAATGGGCCGCCGGGTTGGTCAATCGGAGCTTGTGAGGGCCGCCTCCGCCATCGAGACTGTTCACGCGAAGGGGCTGCCCTCGGAGGCTCAGGAAATCGCTTCGTGAGCCCTTTGGGATTCCTACTTTACGTATTTGAGGTCGAATACCAGCCGTTGATCCTGCCACTCCATGGGTTGGCAGACATCCGTATCGACCTGAGGTGCCTTCCCCATCAAGGCGACCGTTCGATCGGCATTGAGCACCTCTCCTTGAACATCATACGCAAATCGACCGCATCGTCCCGCAAATACGTATGCTTTGCCGTGGTACGTGTTCCCCTCTCGCCTCCCCTCGAACAGGAGACTGCCGGGTTCCGCGCCTTGAAGGTTCAGATCCGGACCCGGCTTGACGAGAAAGAACTGCCTGAGCGGACCTGTGGCCTCCAGAAACGCCAGCGACTGCCCCACACTCCAGTAGGACCGCGGGCTCGGTGGCATGTAGGAACCTTGGGAGTCGGAACTTGCAGGTGAGAAGAAATCAAACACCCATAATACAGACGCCAGGATCGCGACGCCCGCAACGGCAAAGGCGGATGAGAAAAACAGGTAACGTCGCCTTATCCGTCTCCACAGGGGAAGCCTGACCAGAGAGGTCGATCCATCGCTGACGATTCTGTCAATGTCGCGAACGAGGCGGTCGATATGGCTGTGATAATCTTCGCCGTCACTGACTCGCGCGGCGTGAAAGTAGGCCACTTTTCTCAGACGGTCAGGCAAGTCCGTTTCACTGGGCATGACCGCGTCATTCACCAACACCGGAATGATCGGGATTTTCCGGTCAAGCGCCGCCTCCAGTTCTTTTCGAACTGGATCTGCCTCGTCCGAGATGCGCGAAGTGCCCCGCCTCGACCCTCTCCATCTCGGGCCGATAACGGCTACGAGAAGATCGGCATCGGTGATGGCGCGTTGGATGTGCGTTCTATAATCATCACCCGAGGGAATACTCTCCACGTCCATGTAGACGCAATCTTCCCCATATTCACGTGCCAAGGAGTCGCGAATTCGACCTGCGGTCGCCTTGGAATCCGAGCGTCGGTACGAGATCACGATCTTCGGCATTTTTGTAAATCAGCTGAATGATCTCAGTCCCGCATATTATCTCGTTGTTAAGGGGAAGTACATTAGATACTTTAAGCTCTTCACCTAAGCATCGCTTCTCTGTTTCGCTGACCTGAAGCAAACAAAAAAGAAGTGAGAAGCTGTATAGGTGCCAGATGAGGCAAGCAGGCTTTACTCGGTGCAAGGTTGGTGCCCGCCGGAGGCAAGCGTTGGCGGCATACCTACTCGTCGGCATCGCCTGCAATCCCATGTCCATCGGGTCGGTGCGTGCTTCCTCTCTCGAGGGGAGCAGTCAGTATTTCGACCAAGGTTCGGCTTTGGCGAAAATCCTGACCCGAGAGATGTGGGGCGCCCAACCTGCCATGGATGGGGTTCAGCCTCAGGAACCGCTGAGTATTATCCTACACCATACCGGCGTGCGGAGCAGTCCAAAACTCTCACTGGAATCGAAGATGAGAGCCCTGCAGTCGTTTTCGCAGCAGCGTGCGCAAGTGTCTGAGACGCGAAGCCGTGCGCCTTGGCCGGACGTCCCATACCATTACTACATTGATCCGTCCGGGCGCATCGCTGAAGGCAGGGATGTGCGATACAAAGGCGACACGAACACTGACTACGACGTGACTGGTCATATTCAGATTGCGCTCGAAGGGAACTTCGAACACGAACTGCCGACGAAGCAACAGCTTGAAGCAGCGCGTGACTTACTCACCTGGCTAACGCTGTCCTGGGGCATCCCGATTCAGGGGATCACTGCGCACAAGGACCATGCCAAGACCGTTTGTCCAGGCAAACATCTGCTCGAGGTGTTGCCGCGGCTCCTGTCTACCGTCGATATTCAACGGACATCCATTATCGCGAGCATGTGCACTCAAGAGAGAAGTCACGAGTTTCCGCGAGTGCGCTGTTCAGAGAGATAAACCACGCGGGAAACGTTCAGGCGCAGAACGACAATGCGTCCTGTGGCATGCGATGCGAGATGCAGGGAAGCGACCAGCCAACGGCGGATCTTCGCGGTACGCAGCGCACTCCGCGTATGCCGCCGCCGGTGCAGGGCTGCCGCAAGACCCTCACCGCTTCCTCGCCGCGATGGCGTAGCGGTGCTGGGTAGCGCGCTCCAGGCCTTTGAGCAGGGACAGGTGCTTTGCCTGCTGCCGGTGGATGCGCTTGAGATCGTGGTCGACCACGATTTCGGCGAAGCCCGCTTGGTGGAGGAGGCGAACGACCTCGGTGGCTCGTGCGCCCTTGGAGAAATAGACCTGCCGCAGGATCCGCTCGTGTGTCTCCCGCATGGCGTCCGGCGTGTGGCCGGCCGCGATCCGGCCGGTCAGACGCTCGAACAGCCGGATCATGCGCTTCACCAGCGTGTCCGAAACGAAATCCCCATCGACGATGAGCACCTTGCCGCCGGGCTTCAGGAGTGAATGCCATTCCTTGAAGGCGGCCATGGGATCAACGAGGGTCCAGACCAGATGCCGCGTCACGATCACGTCGTAGCTCTCGGGCTTCTCCAGCGTGCGCTCGGCATCGCCCATGACGAACCGGATCCGGGCGCCTCGAGCCTGGGCCTTGGCGCGAGCACGGGTGAGCATCGCCTCCGACCAGTCGAGTCCCGTGACCTGGAAGCCCAGCCCGTCGAGCAGGTGCGAGATCACGCCCGTACCGCTCGCGAGATCGAGGGCATGGCGCCCGTCGCCTTGCCCGAGATGGCGCAGGAACAGCTCCCGCCAGGCCTGCCGCTCCGCCTCGGAGAAGATCTCGTGCCCCACCTGCTGGTCGAAGGTTGCGGCGCGCGCTGACCAATAATCGCGAATTTCATCCCGAAGTGTGTAGTTCGACGTCATCGCCAAGCCTGTCCCGACATGTAGCGCGCTGCGATTTACAATCGGAGGCAGCATCCGTCAAATTAAAGAAGTTCTAATCTGTAGAATAGATTTGTTCTAAACTGACAAACGCTCTGAGCTAGATTGTAGTCGTTCTAGAAGATATTGCTTGCTATACTTTCCGGGCAGCCATAGGAGGAGCCGCCTTTTCCCTCTCGATGCGAGGTGCATCATGAAGCTTCCCCAACTGGGCCTTTGGGCCGCCCTGGCGCTCGTTTCCCTCCTGCCGATGCCCTCGCAGGCTGCAGACAAGATCACCGTCACCGACATCACCGGCCGTCAGGTCGAGGTGAAGGCTCCGGTCAACAAGGTGATCCTGGGCGAAGGGCGGCAGATCTACTTCGTCGCAGCCCTAGACACCGAGGCGCCGTTCAAGCGGGTCGTCGGCTGGCGGGACGATTTCGAGAAGGCCGACCTCGATGGCTACAAGGACTACCTCGCCAAGTACCCGGACATCGCGAAACTCCCGACCTTCGGCGGTTCGAAGGAAGGCACCTTCGATATCGAGCAGGCCGTGGCCCTTGCCCCCGACGTGATGATCATGAACGTGGAGGCCAAGACCGCGACCGACGACGCAAAGCTCACCGAGAAGCTCGCCAAGGTCGGCATCCCGGTCGTGTTCGTCGACTTCCGCGACAAGCCCTTCGAGAATACCGAGCCGAGCATGCGCCTGATCGGCAAGCTGTTCGGCAAGGAGGCAAAGGCCGAGGAGTTCATCGCCTTTCGGAAGGAGCAGATCGACCGCGTCACCGAGCGTCTGGCCAAGGCCAATCCTAAAAAACCAGTGGTGATGATGGAACGAGCAGCCGGCTATTCCGACGATTGCTGCATGTCGTTCGGCAATGAGAATTTCGGCAAGTTCGTTGAAATTGCCGGCGGTCAGAACCTCGCCGCCAAGATCATCCCCGGCACGTTCGGTGTCGTGAACCCGGAGCAGATCATCGCTTCCAACCCGGACCATGTCATCGTCACGGGGTCGAATTGGGAATTGTACGTGCCCGGCGGGGCATGGGTCGGCGTCGGCTCCGGCGCCGACAAGGCGAAGGCCCGCAACAAGCTCGCCGCGCTGATGAAGCGGCCGGCCTATACGGGCGTGAAGGCGGTGCAGAACAAGCAGGTCCATGCCATCTGGCACCAATTCTACAACAGCCCCTACCAGTTCGTGGCCATCCAGCAGATGGCCAAGTGGCTGCACCCGGAACTGTTCAAGGACCTCGATCCGGACCAGACCATGAAGATTCTCTACGAGCGCTTCCTGCCCGTGACCTACAAGCCGGGCTACTGGGTCTCCCTGACCGATAAGGAATAGATCCTTGGCTCACTCGGCATCCATTGCAGTACAATCGGGGCGCGGTGTTTACCGCGCTCTCGTCTTTCGCAAGAAGCTTGTGCTCCTCGCGTTCGCGATTGTCCTTGTCCTCTCCGTCATCGCCGATCTCGGCCTGGGACCGGCCCGGTACAGCATGCGGGAGGTTGTGCTCGCCCTCGCCGGATCGCCGGAGATCTCCAATCAGGTCTCTGTCGTGATCTGGGACATCCGCATGCCGGTGGCTCTCATGGCCGTGGTGGTCGGAGCGGCTCTTTCGGCCGCCGGCGCGCAGATGCAGACGATCCTCAACAATCCGCTTGCCAGTCCCTTCACGCTGGGCATCTCGGCCGCCGCGAGCTTCGGTGCGTCGCTGGCCCTCGTGTTCGGGGTCGGCATCCTGCCCTTCGCCATCGAGTACGTGGTGTCGATCAACGCCCTTCTCATGGCCATGGCGGCCGCCCTGTTCATCCATTTGATGAGCCAGAAGCGCGGCGTGACGGTCGAAACCATCGTCCTTCTCGGCATCACCCTGGTGTTCACCTTCAACGCCCTGCTGGCGCTCGTGCAGTTCCTCGCCTCCGAGCAGGCGCTGGCCGCCGTGGTGTTCTGGACCATGGGCAGCCTGACGCGGGCGACCTGGCCGAAACTGGCGATCACCACGCTCATCGTTGTCGTCGCGCTCCCGCTGTTCTTCCGCCGCGCCTGGGCGCTGACCGCGCTGCGCCTCGGCGAGGACAAGGCAGCGAGCTTCGGGGTGAATGTTCGCCGGGTGCGGCTCGAGACGATGCTGGTCGTCAGCGTGCTTGCCGCGGTGCCTGTAGCCTTTGTCGGCACGATCGGCTTCGTCGGCCTCGTCGGTCCCCACATCGCCCGGATGGTGATCGGCGAGGATCAGCGGTTCTTCCTGCCCGCCTCCGCCCTCTCGGGGGCCGCGATGCTGTCGCTGACCTCCGTGATCAGCAAATCCCTCATTCCGGGCAGCATCATTCCCATCGGCATCATCACGGCTCTGGTCGGCGTGCCGTTCCTCTTCAGCCTCATCATGACCAACCGGAGACGGGCATGGTAGCCACACTGCAACTCAATGACGTCGGCGTCCGCTACGGCAAAGTGGAGGTTCTCTCGGGCATCACCACCCCGGCGCTGAAGGGCGGTGAGGTCACGGCCGTGATCGGGCCCAATGCCGCCGGCAAGTCGAGCCTCTTCCGGCGCATTGCGGGGCTTCTCGGCGGACCGGGAGACGTCTCCATCGACGGCATTCCGGGCAGCCCGAAACAGAGCGCGTCGCGGATCTGCTACATGCCCCAGGACACCTCGGTGAACACGGTCCTGACCGTCTACGAGTCGGTCCTGCTGGCCCGCAAACAGGGCGCGGATCCCCGGGTCAGCGATGCGGACCTCGAAGCCGTGGACGAGGCTCTCGGAGCGCTCAGCATCGAGAGCATCGCGTTCAAAGGCCTGTCGGAACTCAGCGGCGGCCAGCGGCAACTGGTCTCGCTGGCACAGACCCTCGTGCGGGATCCGGAGATCCTGCTCCTGGACGAGCCGACGAGCGCGCTCGACCTCCATAGGCAGGTGGAGGTGCTGTCCTTGATCCAGAATCTGGCGCGGGTACGGCAGATATGCGTGGTCCTCGCGATCCATGATCTCAATCAGGTCCTGCGGGTGGCGGATCGCGTCATGGTGATCGACGCAGGAACAATGGTGCGGTGCGGTCCGGCCGAGGCGGTGATCACGCCCGACCTGCTCCGGGAGATCTACAAGGTCGAAGGCAGGATCGAGCGCTGCTCCCGGCTGTGCTGCCAGGTCATCATCGATGGACCTGTTGTCCATCAAGCCTGATTCGCAAGATCAGACACTCAACGTCTATTCAGGATCAAAAGCGTGCGTTCGTGGCGAGCACGATGTCTGCTCGCACCATGAGGTTGCCACGAATCGATGATGGCTCGGAAACAGAGGTGCGATATCGCGCACGCCGAGCTGTATCCGCGCGAGGCCGGTCAGGAGCGCCTGACCCGCCATGGTATGGTTTTGCTTGTTCAAGGGTTCGCCCTCTGAAGGGCCATGGCCAACCGCCTCATAACCTAATGACAAATAAAGGTTATGGCGCTCCCTAGGGGACTCGAACCCCTGTTTTCGCCGTGAGAGGGCGACGTCCAATTATCCCCCTCTTTGAACCTCCCAAACGCTACCAACGATTGCACACATTCCTTCTATGCGAGAGGGCAGGTAGCCATCAGTTACCTCTACGTTGCCCCCTCGCCTACCATACCAAGCGTTAGCGAACGTCTCGCATCGGCTTCCGTTGGAGCAGCCCGGGGTAGGCTTGGATCGCCTCTAAAGACATCAATGCAGGTCGGAACGCTCCTAGGACCGTCCATATATCCACAGGCCCGCCGCAGCGTAGACCTCAGTATCGCAGCGGAGGCGGGCCTGTGGGTATGTGGGCGGCCTTGCACTCGACATGCATGCAGCTAACCCGCTGTCGTTACGGCTAGCTTGACCAGCAGGGCTCCAGAAGGGGGGGTGGGGTTTGGGGAGGGGATAGCAGCATCCTTCACGGCCGATAGCAGTCCCATACCGCAGAAGTGCATCCTTGACGGATGAAAATTAATCTCAGTCCGCGCCTTAAAGCGAAGCCTATGAATTTTCTAACAGTGTCTCAATTATAATTGGACCCTGCATTGTAATCGTCATGATCAGCAAGGTCACGTTCCACTTGGCGGAGCTTAGATTTCATCCATGAGTCAGTATTGATGTATACAGTCGATATGTCTTGATGCCATCTCCTAGCGATATATACGAGGAGCGCGTCGTGTGCACTCCAGGTGTTTTCCTCAAACCAGCTCCATAGACCATGCCATTTTGGATCTTCACCCATCGGTCCCGTTGGTTCCAATTCGGATGAGGGCTGCCGATAGCCGACGAGATCGGCCGCTCTGTCAACTTCACCGTATTCCTTCACACGAACCGAGAGCGCCTCGTGTTCCGGATCACGTTGGCCAAGGCGCAGTAGCTGACCCTGCGTTCTCACCCAACCATTTCCCGGATCAGCATAGTAGACTGGCGAACTGATATAGTCAGGGGCCGTGCCGAGGCGCGGGTGGTTTAGGATGAACTTCGCGAGGATGCATGGATCACCGGTTCCTGGGTATTCGCCAGGGCGCCACAACTCGGCGATTGGCGCTGTAGCGAGTTCATCCTTTCCCGGCTGACCACCTGAGACGTAGAGGTCAAGATCATGATGGAGTGAGAGGAACCGCTGGCGGACTTCATCTTGTTTCATAGCAAGGATCCAAACGGAGTTGAGACCATGGTTCATTCACCGATCACTGGCCGCAGGGCTTTTTTATTCTGACCAAATGTTTGGCTTGATACAGACAACATTTGAGAAGTTTATCGTGGTTACAAGGGTCCCACGGATCGATGCCGAATATATCGCACAAGGTAAAAATGTCCCTTGCTATAATATCTCTTTGTATTATTTCCTCGACATCATCGATTAAATCAGCGCGCGGATACATTTTTACTCCAACGCGGAATGCTGCAATTAGCATCTCTCCTCTGAGGGTGATAACATCCGTCTTTAAACATGATGCTAAATTCTCAAACGTGGCTTCACTTGCATAGTCAGGGGTCACGACCGGCCTCCACCTCAAATTCAATGCGACCTCCTTGACGCGAGGGCGCCTGCTAGAAGGAATGTGAGAGCGATCCTTGGTGAATCGCATGTGTCAACTATTGGTGACACTTATTGACACTGAATGAATGGAGGTCAATCTCTTTGTCGGGCTCCACTGAAACCCCACCCCAGAACTCGCCGGAACCGGCTGCAGACAAGGATTTACCTCGGCGTTTGCGTGTCATCATCGGAGCTGAGAGTATGGCATCGTTTGCTCGGCGGGTGGGCGTTTCACGCCAATGGCTGTATCGCATACTAAATGGAGAACCGGCCTCCGTTGCCGTACTGTCAACAATAGTTGACAGTACGGGTTACAGTCTCGACTGGCTGGCACGAGGAGAAGGCATGCCAATAGGAGCGTCGGCAGGGCGATTTGAGATGATTTCTCGCCTTACTGCGCGGACAGATGTTCATAACGAAGTAACATTTAGCCAAGCCGCCGCGCCGCCCGTAATCGTGCCTTCCGAGATCTTTACAGAACTGAATATTGATGCAGCCAAAGTCGGCGTTCTTGCTGCACCCGACGATGGAATGTCGCCAACCATTTGGGCCATGGATGATCTCCTGATCGATCCATCTGATCGCCAACCGGCGGAAGGTGAAATTTTTCTCGTTTCCAAAGCGGGGCGTCTGACCATTGGTCGAGTGTTCCAAGTTGAAGGAACTTGGATCTTCGCGTCCGAAGGACCCGGAAATAAGCCTTTTGGACTGTTCGGAGGCACGACCTCTGAGAACCTGACCATTGCAGGCCGCGTTCATCTCATCATGAATCGAAGATTAACGAAACGAAATCGCTAGGCGCGGTTGCTGTGATAATCACCTTGGGGTCCATCCCGCAGGTGACGCAACGATCCTGAGGGCGCAGACCCGCCCTGGCCGCATCGGCTTGGGATTATTTCAATATAAGGGCAGTGTTCGGCCGTAATCACATTATCGACCGAGTTCGGAGTTTCGCCACACGCTCAATGGATGGCGTTGCCGAGCACTGGTCCAATTGGCTGCCAGGCATATTCGGGTTCCGATCGATGGGCTGCGCGAGGCTTGGAGAGAATGATCGCTGACGTCGTCGGGACGCCACCATCCGGGCCTATATCACCCGCCGAGTTCCGGGCCTTCCAAGCCTGCCGACCTGATCACGAGCGCTGGGAACTCGTGGCCGGGACGCCTAGGAGGATCATGACGACCATCGTCCACAATCTGATCACCGGCCGCCTGGAGGCCCTGCTGGTCAGGGCCCTAATGGAGTATGACCCGACCCGAATGGCGTGTCAGCGTCCGGGCGTGGAGTTGGGCGTCGGCGGGAATCATTGCCCAGAGCCGGATGTGTCCGTGATCGACGCCGACTATGCCCCCGGACAGCAGTTTACCAGCCGATGCTATCTCCTGGCCGAGATCGTGTCAGACAGCGATGATCAGACTGTTCCTGGGACTGGCGAACGATGGATCGAGGTCAAGCGTCGCTTATATCGCGGGCACGCCCCCTGCGAGGCTGTGTTGGCCCTTCAGGAGGATCGGATCGACGTAATCGTTGACGTGAAAACCAGCATAGGATGGCAATCGGAGAGGCTCACGGCGCCGGATCAACTGATCATCCTGCCGAGGTTCGGCCTGCGGTGCTCCGTGGCAGATCTTTATCGCAACACTCCGCTGATGCCGCGGCGGGGAACCGGGAGCAAGCCTTAAGCTCCGGCGTGGCATCGGTCGATAGCGCTGAGGGCATTGTATGAGGCGCGATACCGGAGTTTCCACCGGGCTGGATGTGCTCTCCAGCAAGCAGGGTTCCGAACGAGTTCCTCCAAACAGGAATCCTCCACCTGCATCTGAAGGGTCCTGTTGCAGTACGCAGACGAATTATTTGGCAAATGAACCGGGGATCCATAGCGCCGCCAAAAACGGGTTATCCACCGCCTGGGCGAATGCCCGAAGCAATGAAGGCCGCAGATATGGTAAATTGTGATGTGAGGTGATCAGCGCAGCTCCAGGGCCGCCATGACTGCTACCAAGTTCCGCAAGCACCCCATTGCCGTGCTGAGGCGTCACTGGACGATCCACGCCCTTGAGCAGTTCTGCGCCCGGTACAACCCCGCCGATTACGAGCCGGATGCCTTAGTCGACCTCGTGGACCGGATCGAAGGCAAATACCGCATCGCCTTCACGAATCCCTATTGGGACAAACACTCTAAGGTGATGATCGTCGCGAAGCTGACGCGGCGGAATCCTGCCGTCTCTCCAAAGGTGAGGATTGTCTATGATCGCCGGACAAAGGTGATTGTGACAGTGCTGCCGTTGAAGCTGGATCCCAACCGACCACGTCGACTCAAGACCCTGACGGTGTGAGGCTGGCTCTGGCCGGCAGATTTGAATTACGCCCTGCCTCACCATGCAGCGGTGATGCTCCGGAAAACTTGAGGTCTGACGCCGGTGATCACCTCGGGGCTCTGCTCCGGCGGTAGAACGAGAATCAGGAGTTCATCCCCTGCCCGAAGGCCTAAGACCGGCTCCAGAGCCGACGTCCAGAGCCCGCCCCGCTCTGTGACAAGCAACATGGGAGCACGCCTCAAAGCGGTCGAGGAGGCGCCGTGCCGCTTCCTGTGCCATCAGATGCCAATAGCGCTCGACATCCTGCTCAATGCGCTTGTCTCGCTCTGCACCGGAGAGGATGGGATACCAGCCAGAGCGCTCAATCGCTTCCTTCAGCAGCGCCCGGGCTTCCCGTTCCACCTGTTCTTGTCCGATGCTCACCATTCAAGTCACGCCCTGGGTGCTGCGTGGTAAAGAAAAGACCGCTGTTCCCAGCGGCCCTAAGTTGAGAGGGGCTAGCCCTCTTTTCCAGAGAACCGTTGCGTCCTTCGTCCAAGACACGCCGATGCGAAAGATAATGACGCCTGGCCGTCTGATTCTGGAATTCTATGTCGTCATTGCACCCGTGCGTGCAATTCAGTGCACGTTCCGCCTGCCAAAGCCCATTGGGTTACGGCAGGCGCTCGTGACGAACCTCAGGCTCCACGACGACCTTGTCGCCGAAGCGGCGTTCGATCTCGGATACCGCATGGAGCGACGCCTCGATGACGACGCGGCTTGGATTGCCTGCTCCCTTCACCTGTACGCCAGGCACCTGGCAGACCCACTCCTCGGCCGTCACTGTGTCCGACTGTGCCTCCCGCCTGACTGCGACGACATAGGTGGCCATGACCACCCCCCTCCTCGTGTTGGGTCTCACCCTACAACAGCCTGTCCGACCAAAGGTCTCCGCCTCCATGAGAAGGGGCAAGTCCGACGTCTCGTTAATGCTGCCCGATCTTCAACGGCCTCACAACCTCGTATGTGACGGGAAATCCTCGGAACCTCGCAGGCCTCTGGTCGACCGACAGAAGGCCGGCCGCTGTCAGGCGAACTACGAGGACGTCACCCTCCGGCGTGGGGCGGCGGGCGACGATCGCGGCACCCTTTGGTACACCAAGCGTCTCGAGCAGCTCTTGGCGGATCCGAAGGTCCGCCTTTCTGGCAACGCCATTCGGGCCTTGGGGATCGGTCATAGCGCGGGTCGCCGTCCTTGACTGAGGTCTATTCTGCCAGAAGTAGACGCTTTGGAACCATCTGGTTCCGCTGACATCTGCCAGCAGCCCGTTGGCAAACATGCTCCTCAGAAGGTTTGCAATCTACTAGAACGAAATACGGGCTGGGTCGCGTCTCGGTTCAACCCTAAAGACCGTAACGCAATGTTTTTCATTACCACTGGCAACGCGAGTGCCGCCTCAACCAATACCTTCCGTTTGGATGTGCAGTGTCCGACCGCAGTGCTTGCAATGAACCGCATCGGCATCGTGAACCAGAAGGCCGCAATCCTGGCACTCAAAGCGAACCTTGTTCGGTCGGAAGATCGCCTGGAGAAGACGCAGGAAAAGGCTCACGCCCGCGACCATAATCACAACCGCGAGCAGCCGCCCGCCCGGCCCTAACAGGGTGATGTCGCCAAAGCCGGTCGTGGTGAGCGTAGTGATGGTAAAATACAGGGCATCAATATAGGTCCTGATCCCAGGGTTGATGTCATTCTGAGTCACGTAGACGGCCGAAGTAACCACGAAAATGAAGACGCCGAGGTTGACCGTCCGCTGGATGATGTCCTCATAGGTCCGGAACCACGTCGAAGTGGACCTGAGGTCCCGCAGCACGTGGTAGGAGCGCAGGACCCTCAGGGCGCGAACAACCCGCAGGAAGGCATAGTTGTCGATAAAGGTCGCCAGCAGCAGGGAAATAATGACCACCAGATCGGTAAGGGTGGCAAAGCTGAGGTGGGCTCGCCGGTCCGGTTCGGCGTATAAGCGTGCTGCGAACTCAAGCGAGAGTGCCAGCGCCAGCAGCAGGTCGAGTGGGATGATCCACCAATGGCCGGGTACGGCCGCCGTCAGGATGAAGGTGGCGAGGGTGAAGATATCGAACACGATGATGCCGTACCGGAAACGCCGGGCCTGCTCGCTCTCGCCAAAATAAAGGGATTGAAGTCTTGTCCGGACGCTCATTGTTGATCCCATGCCAGTACCGTCCTCCTGTCACGGCTTGAGATAACGTGGGTAGTTGTCGGATGGATCGGGCTGGTGCGTAGTTCCGAGAAGGCATGTACGGAATGCCCGGGTCATCGAGGATAGACAACACCGTCAGGAACACCTTGAGTGAGATCGGCACCCGCAGGCCTAGCCCCGGGCCCGTCCTGATCCATCTCGTCTTCGGAGCGGTGCTCGGGTGGATCTACGGGGTGCTGCTCGACAGGCCGGAGCGTTAGGCTTCCGGTACGCGGGCTACCCTGATGGCTCGGTGAGCCCCTCCCGCGCCTCCCCGTCCTCGACGCGCCGCTCGACCTCCACCGCAACCCGGCGCTCGACCTCCCCCTCGCCCCCGGCCCGCCTGCGGCCGAGTCCCGCCAGCTCGGACGAGCGTCCGTACAGCACCAGCGTGTCGCCGACCTGGACCACCGTCCGGCCTCGGGGGGCGCCCTCGTAGCGGCCGTCCGGGTGCGTGACGCCAAGCACGAGAACGCCCTCCTCGGGCAGGCGAAGGTCCTGCAAGGGGCGCTTGGCCAACCAGCTTCCCTCCTGCACCTTCAAATCCATCACCGCGTACTCGCCCGCCAAGTGCAGCAGGCCCGCATAGTCGCGTGTGTCCAGGTCCGTGTACCGCTTGAGCGCCCGCGCGATCACGCGCGACATCCAGGTGCCGATCCAGCGGCTGCGGGCAATGAACCATACCGCTGCCAGGCCGCCTATCAGCACCAGAAGCCGCAACGCGCCCTCTCCGCGCTCCTCGACGCTGACGAACGACAGCATCAACGAGGAGGCGGCCGTCACGAGGCCGGCGCTGCGTAGGAACATCAGGTTGCTGATGATCTGCCGCCGCACGGGATGGTTCACCACCTGCTCGGCCTCCGCCGTGGTGAACCCCGTGCCGGTCCAGGCCGAACGGGCCTGGAAACGCGCGGCCTGGCGCGACATGCCGGTGAGGATCAGGGCCTCGGCGGCGATCCTCACCACGATCAGCGACAGCAGCAGGACCAGGATGAGCGATCCGATGGCAATCACGCGGGACCCGTGCCTCCCAAGAACGATCGGACGGGAAAGGCAGTCGGCTGCGGTTCGGTTCCCTCCCGAGGCAAGCCGATCCAGGCCGATGACCATTACCGCAGGCCGCTCCACTGACAGAGCCGTGATGGACCCCGCCTGCGCGACCGGGGTTGTCAGGTCATGGAGCGCATCCGGAACATCATTGTCCTCCTGCGCGGGCAGCTCTGGATCCTCCCCTTGGTCCTGAGCGTCTTGGCGCTGGGGCTGGCCTACTGGGTTCTCGCATTCGGTCCCTCCCTCTTTGAGGATTGGGACGACGGCGAGTTCTGGTGGCTCTACGGCGGCGACGCCAGCAGCGCCCGCGGCCTGCTATCCAGCCTACTCTCGGGCCTGATGACCATGTTCTCGCTCGTGGTTTCCGTCACTTTCGTCATCCTGACGCTGGCAGCCAATCAGCTCGGGCCGCGCCTGATCCCCACCTTCATGGGCGACCGGCAGATCCAGACCGTGCTCGGGCTGTTCCTCGGCACCATCCTCTACGTGCTGGTGGTGCTGCGCAGCCTCGATGAGACCCTCGGCGCCGAGGGCGTGCCCCATGCCGCTGTGACCATTGGCAGTGTCCTGACCATCCTGTGCCTGTTCGCCCTTCTGTTCTACGTGCACAAGGTTGCCCGTGCCATTGTGGCCGACAGCATCGTGGCGCGGGTGGCGGACGACCTGCACAACAATGTCCATGACATGCTCCCGGACGCGGGCAAGAGCGACGACGCCGTGCCGGAAGACATCCCGCCAACAGCCGGCGCCGTGTCGTTGGGCCGAAGTGGTTACATCCAGGTGATCGACTACGACAGGCTCGTGTCGGTGGCCTGCCGGGAGAACGCCCTCCTCCAGGTGAAGGTGCGGGCCGGGCACTTCGTCCTGAAAGGCGGGGAGCATGTGACCGTCCACCGCACAGCTCCGCTCGTGGATGATGCAGCGGAGGCCATCAGGGATGCTTTCGTGGTCGGCGAGGAACGCAGCCCGGCGCAGGACCTGGAATACGGGTTGCGTCAGCTCGTGGAAATCGCCCTGCGGGCGCTGTCGCCCGGAATCAACGACCCGTACACGGCCATTGCCGTGGTGGACCGCCTTGGCGCGGCACTGGAGGAGATCTTCCAGCGCTCCCTCCTGCCAATCACCTTACGCGACAAGGACGGGGTGGTGCGGGTGATCGCCGAGCGCTCGGATGTGCAGGGGCTGGCCGATGCCGCTTTCGATCCGGTCCGGCAGGCGGGACAGGAGATCCCGGCCGTCCTGATCCGGATGGCGGACGTCCTGGGGCAGCTTGCGTCCGTTCTCCGCCCCGGAGAAGCGCGGGACGCGGTGGCCCGGCATCTCGGCAGACTGGCCGAGACCGCCGAGGAGGCGCGGCTTGCCGCTTGTGACCGCCAGGCGGTGCTGGTCCGGATCGAACGGGCGAGGATCGCCACCGCGGCTCGTCCAAAGGAGGGTAACATTTATGTTCTTTGACTCGTGGGCCGGTCTGGGGCGGGTTCTGGTCGTCGGGACTTTGGCCTATGTCGCTCTCGTGACAATCCTGCGCATCTCCGGCAAGCGCACGCTCACCAAGCTGAACGCCTTCGATCTCGTGGTCACGGTGGCGCTCGGCTCCACCCTGGCCACCGTGCTGCTGAGCAAGTCGGTGGCTCTCGCCGAAGGGATCCTTGCCATGGCCCTTCTGGTGTTCCTCCAGTTCGTGATCACTTGGCTCTCCGTGCGCTCACCTGGCTTCCAGAACATGGTGAAAAGCGAGCCCACCCTGATCATGCATCAGGGTCGGTTCCTCGACGGTGCGATGCGGTCGCAGCGGATCACGCGCGAGGAAGTCATGGCGGCGCTGCGCTCCAACGGGGTCTCGGACGCGGCCCAGGTCGCGGCTGTGATCCTGGAAACGGACGGCACGATTGCCCTAATCAAGGGAACGGATGACGAGGCGGACAAGCCTACCTTGGAGAACGTTCGTAAGCCGTAGGCCCAACCAGGCAAGTGTCGGCTGGGGATCACGACCCGGTCGCAGGCAATGCCGGAACGGGTGCGGCCCAGGCACGTTCCGCCTGAACCGTGAAAAACCAGCCGGAGCGAGATCGTGGAAACGGACGCCAGCATCACCTTGGAGCGGATCGAGGGTTTCATCACGGGCTTCTGGTGGATCCTGCCCAACCTCGGCATTGCCCTTGTGGTCTTCCTGATCTTCCTGGCCGTGGCCTGGGGCGTGCGTGCGGGTGTGTCCCGGTTCTTCCATCATCGGGGCCGTCCCGATCTCGCAGCCCTTCTGGCTGGCTTTGCACGGTGGTCGATCATTGCGCTCGGCCTGCTTGTTGTCGCCACCATCGTGTTTCCCTCGGTCAAGCCTGCCGATGTGCTGGCAACCCTGGGCATTGGCTCGATTGCCATTGGCTTCGCCTTCAAGGACATCTTGCAGAATTGGCTGGCGGGACTTCTGATCCTCCTGCGCCAGCCGTTCCGCCAAGGCGACCAGATCGTGGTCGGCAAGCACGAGGGAACGGTCGAGCGGATCGAGGCGCGCGCCACGCTGATCCGAACCTATGACGGCAAGCGGGTGATCATCCCCAACAGCAGCGTCTACACCGAGTCCGTGACCGTCAACACCGCGTTCGAGCGGCGCCGGAGCGAGTACGATGTGGGGATCGGATACGGAGACGATGTCAGGAAAGCCTGCGAGGTGATCCGCAACGTGCTCAAGGACGTGCCGGGCGTGGCGCCTGACCCAGCCCCTGAAGCCATCCCATGGGAACTTGCTGGCTCGAGCATCAACATCCGGGTGCGCTGGTGGACCGAGCCGCACCAAGCCGACGTCGTGCATGCCCGTGGGGAAGTGATCTATGCGGTCAGGGAGGCCCTGAGCAAGGCTGGGATCGACCTGCCGTTCCCCACGAATGTGGTGCTTCTGCATGACCAGACCGAGGAGGCCGACGGGGACCGCACGCGCCAGCGCGAGGGCTGGCCTGCCGGCGACAACGCTCCAGCCCCGCGCCACCTGAATGAGGTGGTCATCGATGGCGGAGGCGAGCTTAAGGACGCCGGCAACGCTCCTCGATCTAGCCGCCGCCGCCATTGAGGCGCGCATTCGCGGATCGATCCTTGTCTAACACCGGAACCGGGATCAGGGCGGCACATTGGTACGTTCATCGGCTGAGCCAGTTACCGGTCCGGCCGGGTTCGTGCGGGCACGGGCCCCTGGCCCCGGCTCCAACCGGCCCATGCCATCGGAACTCCGGCTCAACCGATGCGGACTTCCTTGATCATCTACAATCGCTCCACCTGCTACAAAGCCAGTCCCTGTGGTGAATACAAGCTTTGCTCTCCGCAACGGTGTCGGGTGCCCACGTGACAAGCGCGAACACGCTGACAACTTACATCGGCTAAGAATTTCGCTCGTGCGTTCGATCCCCGGCGTCCACCTGACGCTCGACCATTGCGCTTAGGCGCTGATATGCGCCAAGGCCGATGACCAGCAGCGTTGCGGCAATCAGCAGGAAGGTTGGATAGAGCAGTTCCGTGACGCGCGTTGCGCTGACCCGAAAGACTGTCACCAGCGCTTCGAGGAAAATCGCGATGGCGATTGTGGAGATGAACTTGGTGAGGCTCCTGCGGGCCTCCGAGGCTATTCGACGCTCACGACCATTCAACACCTCTTCCTCGATGAGGAACTTGGCGACATCGAAGACCGCAATTGAGATGATAACATACCCGACTGCCCCAAGAAGCGGCTCCGCAAGATGCTCTCCGGAGAGGGTGAAGGCTGCCACAAGCCGCCAGCATCCGAAGATGATCAGTCCGAGAGCAAGTAGCATCAGAACGGAACCTGCAAGGCCGAACATCAGGCGCGATAGAAGTTGCATGCTCTCACCTCTCGTCGAAGTACTTGCGTACGCATTGAATCCGATTGGCGAGAAGAGGTGGGATCACAGGCTCATCGCGCCAGTACTCCTACAATGCCGCTCGATGACGGTGTCGGGCAATAATCCAGACGGCATGCACAATTCCCGGAATATAGCCTAGGATCGTCAGCAGGATGTTGAGCCAGAACTGACCTCCGAGGCCGACCGTGAAAAATACGCCGACGGGCGGAAGAAGGATGGCAAGGATAACGCGCAGAACATTGCCCATAACTTGCTCCAATCTGCGGAACAAAGCTCGTGAGAGCGGGAATAATCAGTCCGAGACGCTCTCGACTGCGTAACCAGCGCTGTCGATCGCAAATACGACGATCTGCGGATCGGCGGATTCCGAAACCCGCACCTCGCCCTTGCCTGCATCGGCCTCAACGGAAGCATCCTCGCCAAGCCGCTGCCTGATTGCACGAGAGACGGCCGCCTCGCAGCCGCCGCAGGTCATTCCGGTCACCTTATAGGTCCTCATGTCCTTGTCTCCTGTTCAGTCTGTTACGTTCGAGGAGATCCCGAGACCGCAAGCCGCGCGAGTTCCGTAGCGGTATTGCGGATATCGCCATCAGCGTAATCCCCAGCATTCGTTTGGGCCGGCGACACGGTTGGCTCAGAAAGCTTGCCACCATCCGTTACCGCAAAGGTGTAGGTCTGCCCTGTGGGTGTAAAGACGACAGCCAAGCCATCGTCTCTTCGCTCCAGCCGAAAGTCGTCCGTCTTCGGGGTGTTCATGGGCTGCCTCCAGTTCATCTGCGAAAACTGCTTGGCAGGGAACTCATCATGGACAGCGGTGTTCCATTGGCCCCAGCGTACAGGCGGGCTGCGCACGTTGCAGCCTTCCTTTATGGCAGAACCCTCTTTGCATCCGCAGTTCGGGCGAATTCCGGGGGCGAGTGCGTCGGCTCCAGGAAACGGGCGGCGAGAGCAAGGCATGCCAGGAGATAGACCATGCCCATCGGAACGCCCATGAGCAGGCCGGCGAGTTGCTGATCCTCCAGAGCCCCCATTCCCCACGTCGCCGTCCGATTAAGGTACCACTCATAAAGAGGATCGGGCGCGAAGGTAATCAGCGCACTGAGGAAGCCGCTATGAATCAGCGTCAGGAATCCGGCCGCGATACCGAACGCAACACCTGCGGTGCTTCGGGACGAGAGGGCCAGACTCTGCCAGAAGAGTAGACCTGTGCCGAAGAACGAGATGTGCTCAAGTGTATGGAGCAATGAGCTCTCGAGCGCTGCATCGAACAGCACCGGGGCATGCCAGACCCACAGAGCGACGCCGTGCATGATAGCGGCAGGCAAGGGCCGCAGAGACCAGGATAACGCTCTCGCGACCCACCTCGCGCCGCGGGTTTGCACTGCCGTCGTGAGAAAGCCTCGTGGAAGCGCCCAGGGATAAGCAGCGCCCGGCAACCCGGCGAGAAGAAGCGGCGGCGCGACCGCAACAAGGAGCGTGTGCTGTGCCATGTGCGCCGAGAACAGGGTCTCGCCAAGAGAATCCAGGGGCGAAATAAGGGAGAACACGAGGATGAGCTCACCACCTATGAAAGCGCCGACACGAGGCATCGAGATGCCTCTGCCCCAACCGGCCTTGTTCCATAGGCGCAGTACACCACGTCCATAAAGCCAATGCACGATGATGAGCGGCACCCATATCCAGGGGTCGAAGGTCCAGTGGTGCCATAGATCATCGGGTCCGATGGGCATGCCATCACCGTGGGCGGCCGCAGGACCGGCGGCAATGACAATCAGCAGGGGAAGAGCCAGGCAGCTCAACCGCATGGCGGCACCAGCAGGGCCGGGATGCCATTCCAGACGATGGCAACAAACGAAAGCCCGGCAATGGTCATGGTGGTATAGCGCATGAAGTCGTTGACGGGCTTGTCATCCCGCGAGTCATAGGCTGGACCTCTTCGCCGCAGCGCGAGAAAGAACACCAAGGCTGTCGCGAGAAGTGCGGCCAGCGTTATGCCTGTCACGACGAACGGGACGATGCCGATTCCCATGAGCTCCATCCCGGCGAACCGGCGGGCGCAGGCCAAGGAATTGAACACATAAACCAGCGTGAACTGGACCGCCCACACGAGAAGCCCGCCCGTCATGAACAGCGATTTGCGGATGAAATCGTTGTCGCCCATCGCGCCTACCCCAGCAGTCGAGGAAAGGCATGGACGACAATCAGGCCGATGAGGCCCTGGACTGTCGCGTACTGCCACAGAAGTTGGGTGTTGTCGTAGGTGGCCCGTCGCACACCATTCAGTCGGCCGGACAGAGAGCGCGCGATGGTATAGAGCACCATGATGACGAGCACGGCAGCAAAGAAGCCCTGCCAGGCCGATATGGTGTAAACCACCGCGCCATAGCCACTCTCTGACGGTCGAAGGCCCGTGGAGAGCTGTCCGAAGATCTCGAGGGTCACGGCTCCCACGAAGGTCGGGATTGCCAGGAGGGCGAGCAGGCGCATCGGCCATGCGCTCCGCTCGGGCACACGGGCAAGGGAGCGCCCGCCGATGAACATCGCGGCGCTTCCGACAATGTAGAGCACGGCTGACGCGGCAGGCCAGCCGAGCGACGGCAGCCCGCCTGCCTGCGGCCACATCTCGGGGTTTACAGTCCAGAGAAAGAAGTAGGAGAACAGGAGACAGGCGAAGGTGGTCCCGGCCACCAGCTCGAGCACGATCATCGCCCAATAGGAATGGCTCATCGGGCCCGTAACATAGGTCGGCAAATGAAGGCCGCCGCCGATATCGACGGACGGAGAGCTTGGTCCCGGATCCGTGTCCCACATCCACCAGATCACCATGACAACGGCGAAAACGCCGCAGGTGAAGGCTGGAATATAGAGCTTGACTGTCACGCCCAGGAAGAATGCCGCCGTGAACACCGCCGCCAGGACGGTCGGCCAGCTCGGACCCGGCATCTGCAGCACATATTGCGGCCGGGCATCAATGGGGCTCGTAATGATAGTCTCACGGCCACCCGTCGGAGCATTCGGCAGATAGTAGCGGCCCGCCTCCACGTCCCGCGCCAGGTTGGGCTGATCCCAAAGAGGCTCGCGGCTGGTAACAATGGGGATCGAGCGGGTCTGATAGTTGCCGCTCGGGAGCCACTCTAAGGTTCCGGCATTCCACACGTTGCCAGCATCGCCCTGGAAGGGCCGGAAGTTCTTGGCGAGATCGATCAGGAAGATCAGTACGCCGATCGCGATCATGTAGGCGCCGATGGTCGCGATCAGGTTGATGGGCCCCCACCCCATCTCGGCAAGGTACGTATAGTTGCGCCGGGGCATGCCCATCAGGCCTACGATATGCAAGGGGAAGAAGGTCACATTCACGCCAATGAACATGAACCAGAACGACCACTTGCCGAGCCGCTCGGACAAAGGCCGCGTCGAGGCAGTGGGAGCCCAATAATAGAAGGCAGCGAAGATCGGAAACACCATGCCGCCGATGAGCACGTAATGCAGATGGGCGACGATGAAGTGCGTATCATGCGCCTGCCAATCAAAGGGCACCATGGCGACCATGACGCCCGTGAGCCCGCCGAGCGTAAAGATGAACAGGAAGCCAAGGAGAAAGTAAGTCGGCGTTCGCATCTGCAGCTTGCCGGACGCGATGGTGGAGATCCACGCAAAGACCTGGATGCCGCTTGGAATGGCGACCGCCATGCTGGCTGCCGAGAAGAAACCGAGCGAGACTTGCGGAAGCCCTGTGGTGAACATGTGGTGCACCCACAGGCCGAAGCTCAAGAAGCCCGTTCCGATGATCGCCAGCACCACGAGCCTGTACCCGGCAAGCGGCGTCTGCGCCATTGTCGGCACCATCATTGACACCATGCCGGCTGCGGGCAGGAAGATGACGTAGACCTCCGGATGGCCAAAAAACCAGAACAGGTGCTGCCACAGGAGCGGATCCCCGCCTCTTTCCGCGATGAAGAAGGGCCAGTGGAAGGCCCGCTCCAGCTCGAGCAGAAGGGTTGCGAGGATAACCGCCGGAAACGCGAAAACGATCATCAGGGCGAAGATAAGCATGGCCCAGGAATAGACCGGCAGCTTGTCGAGGCTCTGCCCCGGTGCGCGCGTCTTCAGGACACCCACGATGATCTCGATGGCGCCGGCAATGGCCGAAATCTCGATAAAGCCGATGCCGAGAAGCCAGAAATCGGCGTTGATGCCGGGTGAAAACTCATAACTCGTGAGCGGCGGATACATGAACCAGCCGCCATTTGGTGCAAGGCCGAAGAACAGGCTGGTGAAAAACGCTGTTCCGCCGATGAAATAGGCCCAAAACGCATAAGCTGATAGGCGTGGGAAAGGCAGATCCCGCGCGGCCTGCATATTGGGCAGGAGAAAGACCCCGAAGGCCTCCACCATGGGCACGGCGAAGAGGAACATCATGATGGTGCCGTGCATGGTGAAGAGCTGGTTGTACAGCTCGTGCCCGACCAGCCGCATCTCCGGCTGTGCCAGCTGGGTGCGCATGATGGTGGCAAGAATCCCGGCCAGCACGAAGAACATCAGGGCAGCACCAACGTACCAAAGACCCACATAGGTGTTGTTGACCGCCGACAGGATGTGGATTCCCCTTGGGGCCCGCCAGATCCGCTTGAGCTCGTCGAGCTCACCTTCGGGCCGCGGCACCGGGCTGGGAAACTGAACCGGAGCAGCCTCCTTCTGCTCGCGGGTATCCGCCATTCCGCCTTGCCAAGTCGTATCGCTCACTTGAGGCTCTCCAGATAGGCCGCGATGGCGCGAAGCTCCTCGCCCTGCAGGTTGCCGAACGAGGGCATGAGGTTGCCGGGCTTCAGGTGCTGCGATGACGAGATCCAGCCGGCGAGAGTGCCTACATTGGTTGGATACGTTCCTGCGGCGATGGACAGGCGGCTGCCGACATGGGTCAGATCAGGGCCCAATATTCCGTTCGCACGCGTGCCGCGCACCACATGACAGGCCCCGCAGCCGTTTTGCAGAAACAGTTCCTTGCCCTGGATGAGCTGCGTAACCACCGGCTCGGCGGCAGGCTGGGCCTGAGCAGCGTACCATGCCTCAAAGTCGTTCGGCTCCATGGCCACGACGTAGAAGGCCATGAGCGCATGCTGGTCGCCGCAGTATTCGGCACATTGCCCACGGTAGATGCCAGGGCGATCTGCCGCGAAGCGATAGACGTTCGTGCGCCCAGGGATCATATCGAGCTTGCCCGCCAAGCTCGGCACCCAGAAGCTGTGGATCACATCCTCGGCTTTCAGCACGAACTCGATCGGCCTGCCGGTTGGGATCCTGATTTCGTTGGCGCTCACCAAGCGCTGCGTGCCTTGTGCGTCCAAGTAATGAACCCGCCACCACCACATCTCGCCGACCACCTCGATGCGGAGCGCAGGCGATCCAGGCGTTACGAGATGCCGGGCAACCGTGAAGCCATAAACGAGAAGTGCTGTGAGAGTGACGACCGGAAAGACGATCCCGAGCCAGATGATGAAGCGCCTGTTCGTCATCCATTGTCGCCGTTCGGGCGCAACAAACATCGCGATGGCCGTCAGCACAATCACCAGGAGGAAGATGAGCCCTCCTCCGATGAACATGACCCAGCTCAGCGTTTCGACCCTATCGGCGTGGGGACCACCGGGATGAAAAGCTGATTGCTGCGTGTTGCATCCACTCAGCATCACGAACGCGATAAGTCCGAGGACTGCCCGATGCACCATCACGCGTTCAGCGTAATGTATAGAGATAAGCCGCCACATGGCGTGCCTCATCTTCGGTGAGCGGCAGGGAGGGCATGCCGGTATTGGGCGCTATCTCGGGTGCATCCTTGACCCAGCGCGTGAGAATGGCGGGATGGTTTGGCGCGACCCCGCCGACAAGCTGGCGGTGACCGAACTTCTCGAGAGACGGGCCAACGATTCCGTGGGCTCCAGCAACGCCCGGAATGATGTGGCAGACCCCGCATTCGACGGTGTCTATGATGGTCCTGCCCCTCTCTGGATCGCCTCCGACCACACGCTGCTCGGCCGGAACTTCGCTTTCATTACACGCACCGACAGCAAACAAGAATAGTGCGGCAGCGCACTTCCGAATGCCCATTCCGCCGATGCTCAGTGAGAGGTGCTGCATCTCCATACTTCGCTGCAGTCCCTATCGTAAGCGGTTGATCTGGTCATCGGTAGAGGCGTTCCCCATACCTGGACCGGCTTGTCCCTCCGGCAAGTATGGCGGTTTGACATTTTGCAGCCCTGGGGTCGGCGAAGTTGCCTTCGGAGGCGGAGGAGTGGGCTGTCCCTGCCAAACCTGCGGATTCTGGCTGGGACCGGCAGGCCGCTGCTCTCCTTGCGGGTTAAATCCAGGCTCGATTGAGGCGAAGTAGAGCGACACGGCGCGGATCTGCTCGTCCGTCATCGCCTTGGAAATCAATTCCATGACGTTCATGGGATCGCCATCACGTCGCCCCTCCTTCCAGAGACGAAGCTGGAGCTCGGTATAGGGCGCATATTGGCCTGCAAGCGATGGATAGATCATCTGTCCGCCGCGCCCGTTCGCGCCATGGCATCCGGCGCATGGCGGGACGCCCTGCTCGGGGATGCCGACTGCCGAGATCGCCCCGCCGGTCTGCAAGGTTCGCACATCCACCTCCGCTTGAGGTAGGGCGGGCGCATTCCTGATGGAGGCGTAATAGGCGGCCACAGCCTGCATGTTCTGGTCCGACAGGCTCCTGGCAATAGGGCTCATAATCTCGTTAGGGCGCAGACCTGAGGCATAATCTTGGAGTGTCTTGTAGAGATACCAGCCGCTCTGCGGGGCCAGACGCGGAAAGACGCCGCTCGAATTGCCGACGCCCTCCAGTCCATGACATTGGATGCACGGGACGTTCTGCCGGTCGCGCACGCCACCTATTGCGATTTCTCGACCGCGGATGATGTCGGGCGCTCCCGCAGGTCCTGCCGGAGGATTCTGGCTCTGTGAAAGGACCGGCGCGACGGCAAGGGCCGCAATGCCGAGCGCGAGAGGAATTGCCCGGGTCATGCCTGCACCAGTGGTCTTGGGTTGTTCAGGTACTGCTTGATCATGGCGTCGGCCGCCCAGTACGTGAGCGCTGCGACCGTAGCTGTCGGATTGTAGCCCGCGTTCTGCGGGAACACGCTTGCGCCCATGACCCATAGATTGTGGGCGTCCCATGTCTGGAGATAGCGGTTCACGACGCTGGTTTTCGGGTCACCCCCCATGATGGTGCCGCCCGAGTTGTGGGTGGTCTGGTAGGGCACGATGGAATAGTGGTCATCGAGCCATCCGACGGAGATCTGCTTTCCGCCCATCGCTTTTGCGATCTCGACCACCTTTCCGGTGATGTGCCGGGCCATCAGACGGTCGTTGTGCGGGAAGTCGAAAGTGAGCATGCCGAGCGGCTGCCCGAAGGCGTCTGTGTAGGTGCGGTCGAGGCCGATGTAGTTGTTCGGGTGCGGAACCGAGGAGCCGTGAAAGCTGATGCTGACGGTGCTGTTGTAGTGCCGGGCCACGGCCCGCTTCCATTCGAGTCCCCAGCGGGGTGTGCCCTCGGGAAGGGGATGATGGTAGATCGGCCGCCCTGAGGTTTGATAGGCCGCTACATAGCCGCCGCCGATAAAGCCGAGCCCCGAATGATCGAAGCTGCCGTTGTTGAACTCATCGATGGCCGTACCCAAGGCGCCCGCACCCATGAATGGGTTGATGCGTTTCCCGCCGTCATAGAACACGTTAATGCCGGTCATCGTTTGGTAGGTGTAGTTGCGACCGACCACCCCTGTTTGGGTCTCTGGGTTGTAGGGCTCGCCAATCCCTGATTGCAGCATGAGGACTGCATTGTGGTGCGCGAAAGCACAGAGCACGACCATGTTCGCGGGCTGGAAGACCTCGCGCCCCTGTGCATCGATATAGGTGACCCCCGTCGCCACCTTCGCCTGCCGGTCGTATTCGATGCGGGTGACATAAGACCGCGTGCGCATCTCGAAGTTCTTGTTCGCGAGTGCTGAGGGCAGGATGCAAACCTGCGGGCTTGCCTTGGCGAAGTGCTCGCAGCCGAACCTTTCGCAGAAGCCGCAATACATGCACGGCTTCAACTCCGCCCCATACGGGTTTGTGTAGGGCCGGGTCACGTTGGCCGACGGAACTGGGAACGGCTTGTAGCCGAGTGAGGCCGCTGCCTGCCCGAAAAGATGGCCCGAATGGCTCTTCTTCATGGGCGGATTCGGATAGGGTTCGCTGCGCGGTCCCTCGAAGGGATTGCCGCCCTCCTGGATCTGCCCCTTGAGATTTCCCGCAGCTCCGCCGATGCCGAGAACCTTGTCGGCGAAGGTGTAGAAGGGCTCGAGTTCGTCGTAGGTAACGCCCCAATCCTGAATGGTAACCTCGGGCCCGAGGTGATTTTGCCCGTACTTCTCATTCACCCAGCTTCTCAGCCGGAACCATTCCGGCTGGAAGCGCCAATACTGACCGTTCCAGTGGACGGCCCCGCCACCGACCCCTTCGCCCGGCAGGAATGAGCCGAGCTGGCGCATCGGCAGCGCCTGCTGGCCCACGAAGTTGCGGAACGTGAGGGTCTGCACGCTCGGGTCTTGCATGAGCGCGTAGCGGACATCGTACTTCAGCTCATCGTGCATGGTGGGCGACTGGAAGTCCGGCACGGTATCGCGCATCTGCCCGCGTTCGAGGGCAACGGCCGTATATCCGGCTTCAGCAAGCTCCCTGCCGAGGATTGCGGCGGTCAGGCCTCCTCCGACGAGGGCGACATCGACCGGGTTCATGCGCACCGCCATCGACACTTCCCCTTATTTGTTGTGATCGTGATCGTGGCCCGCGATGTGAGCCTGACGCGCAGCCGAGTTCGCAAAGCTGATCGGTGGGCGGGTGTAGGGCAGATCGTAGAACTCCACGAGATCGACGTACTGTGCGTAAGCACCCGGGAAGCCGATCATGCGCCAGCTCACCATGTCCCGGTTGCCGCCATAGGCGGGATCCGCCAGGAAGCCCTCGACTGTGTTGGCGAGGAGTGTCTCAAAGAACACTGGTGCTGGCAGCGAGGGAAGCTGGATCTGGCCGTTCTCAAGACTTCTGAGCACCTCATCCATGACAGTCTCGCCGAGATCCCAGAACTCGCGGCCATTATAGGCCTGCCGGCAATGCTGGCGGGTCTCTTCGATGCCGATGCGGTAGAGTTCGGCAGGCGTGTGCCTAAGCTGATAACCCTGCTGTGGAGGTGCATCGGGCACCCAGGGACCCTTCAGGTACATCTTGGCCCCAGAGCCATAGGCACCTGCAAGCTGACGGTCGATAAAGTACAGCACGCCCGCCCACGCTGCGCCGGGCCATTCCGGGTCTGCAGGGATCAGCCGTTCGACCGCAGCCTCGACGAACCGTGCCTCTTGATCATTGAAGAAGAATAGTGCCTCCGTCTGCGGCTGGGCGGAAACGGGCGGAGCCGTTTCCTGCACCGGCTGGGCCGGCGCAGGCGCGGGCGCCTGAGCGATATGCTGAGGTGCAGCAACAGTCGCGCTCGGGACGGCGGCAGCTGCCCCGGCAGCGCCGACCACCTTCAGGAGATTACGGCGGGATATAGCATCGTTCATTGGGGTTTCTGCTCTTGCCGGAGGACAACCTGGAGGCAGCCCTGGTGAGCCGGGGTGTCCTTGTAGGAATCGCATAAGGACGCATTGGGCAGTGGGGGCACCGTGATCTCGCCGGGCGGGCCTGACGATTGTTGTGTTGGTCCACTATGACCGGTGGTAGAGGTTTCCGTCGTGCCTGCGCCCACGTGCGCAACCTGCCCCTTCTGCCGAGCCTCTCCCTCTTGGACTTGGGATCGGCTATCCGATTGAGCGGGATTGGTGCTTGAGTCAGTGCCTTGAGCGAAGGCCATTGGAGCCATGGCCCCATTGGTCAGCAGCAGGACTAGGCTCAGGGCGCGGATAGTATGATATGCATACATCTCACTCACCTCGCGTTTGGGCGCTGGACTGCACCCGGTGGGGAGGAAACCAGAGGGCTCGCAGCCTGAAGCCGTTCGGAGGTGACCGTCTGTGGGCGGATCGAAGCGTAATAGAGCGAAACAGCACGGATATCCTCATCCGTCATGCGCTTGGCGATGTCCTCCATGGAGACAGCACTGAGGCGGTCACTTTTGCGCGCTCCGCCTTTCCAGGCATTAAGCTGCGCCTCCATGTACATCGCGTATTGGCCTGCAAGGTACGGATAGGTCGGCGGCAAACCTGCTCCCGCAGGCCCATGGCAGTTGATGCAGCCCTGGATGCCACGCTCGGAGCTCCCAATGGCCGCGAGAGCTCCGCCATGCTGCAGGAGCCTTGGGTCAGCCGCTTCCGGCGAGACGAAAGGCGCCTGCTCCTGCGCTGCGTAAAAAGCGGAGACATCTCGGATCTGTTGGTCGGAGAGACTCTGCGCGATGGGCGTCATGATCGGGTTCTGCCGAGCGCCGGAGGCATAATCCTTCATGGAATCGTAGAGGTACTTGTAGACCTGTCCGCTCAGGCGCGGGAAGGCTGCCGCAGCATCGCCTTTGCCGTCCACACCATGGCACTGGAAGCATGCGCCGCCCGGCCAAACGCCGGCTGCGGCCACCACAACTGCCCGGCCGCGCTCGACATCGGTTCCGCTCGGATGGACGACGGCAGGATCTGGCACCTGCCCATTTTGGGCATGCCCAACTGCAAGCAGAAGCATCCCTGTTGCGGGCGCAAGAGCAAAGGGAATGAGGAAGCGGGGCATGAGCATGCCGCTCCTGGATGTTAGGTTGTTTCTTGGCCTTGCAGACAAACGTTGCCACGGCCAAGTTGTTCCGTCGCTTCGCCCTTGGATAGATGCTAGCTCCTGACGTCAGATCTTACATTTAAAGAAGGTAGAGCAGAACGATGCCGCCCACGAAGATGAGGATCGCTGCCACAGCGTCGTACCCCATGCGCAGGAAGGTCTTATTCTTGCGTTCCAGAAGCCCTATCACGAAAGCGGCGGCAAGGATCAAGCCAAGGAGCGCCGCGACTGCCTCAAATCGTCCGGCGGTGTTGAGGACAGGCTCTCCTGCGTAGAACACATCTGCGAGCAGAAGCAGGCCGACCGTGAAGGTTTGTGCCAAACACATCGCCTAAGGCCACCTCGTAGCGTTTCATACGAACGGCAGCCGCGATCGAGCTAGACTTCCGGCAGGAACGTCGCGAAACCGACAAGCACGAGTCCGACGAGGCCTGCGCCGAGGCCCGTGAGTTGCGAGATGGCATCGCCAGCCTGGGCAAGGGCAAAGCCTGCTACCAGTATGACCAAGGCGGCCAGAGACGTTCGCCCTACAAGGCCGGTAAGCGTCACTTGCTTGAGCGGAGACCGAAATTTGCGAGCGCCTTGGCTGCTGTTGACCGCCGTTCCCTCGTCTCTGACGGTGTGCCAGGGAGTACGCAGCCCGTAAGCGGCAGCAAGCCAGAAAGCAAAGACACAGTAGCAAAATAAGGCGAACACCAAGCACCTACACCTGCCACAGGGACGTCCCCGGACACGATAGCCATAGCAGCGAAAGCAAGGGCAGTGATGCTGAGCACACCCTGCATGAGCGTTGGCGACTTGCCTATCGCCGATGTGATTGCGTCTCGCCCAAGAACCGCATCGGCAAGGGCAATCAGCAGGACGTTAATGGCAACGCTTCCAAGGAGATTGTTGACGGCAAGTGATGCATTTCCGGTCCAGGAGGAGGTACTTACGGCAGCCACCTCCGACAGGGAGGTGATACCTCCAAGAAGCAGCATGCCTGCGAAGGCATGTTCAATTCGTGCTCGATCTGCAATGGCATCCAAATACCCCGTCAGGCGAGTTCCGGCCCACCAAACGCAAGCTGCAGCCATGGCGAAGATCGGAACGTTAGCCCAGAGGCCGAAGGTGCCGAACTTAAGCAAGGACATCGGTCTACCTCGACCCGTTTCCACCGGTCACGATAGCCAACCCAGCAGTAGCACTCAGCGGCTTGCCACGGGCAAAGGCCGCATTATCCCATGATCAGCAGACCCACGATGGCAGCCAGCACGAGCCCAAGAGCCCCGCTGGGCCACAATCCCCAACTCCGGCTGTAGGGCCAGACCGGAACTGTGGCGACAATGAAGAGGATCACGAGAGCTATCAGGATTCCGCTCAGGGACATCGTGTCATTCGCCTGTCATGGTGCCGATGTGGAACGCCAATATAAACGTGACCGTTGCAAGAAGGCTCGCTCTGTCCAGGGCAATTGCCGCTTCAGAGCTTCGATCCAGTCACTGTGATCGGCTCGGATCTAATACTCCAATCACTGTTCTCTGCAGCCACGACGACTGCCACCTGCCTCATGTCTGCTGCCCAATCGGGAACACGCACGTTCATGCGCAGGGTACCGTCAGACGCTGTACGCGCCCGTTCAATGATCTCATAGGCTGCTTGGCGTCGACCCGCACCGATGACGACTGGCACATTGGGCGGCAGGCCCTGTGCCGTCATTGTTAGCGTCTCACCCGAGGCAATCTCCGTCGGAGTGACCGACACTGAGCCTTTGACCGAACCAGTCCCGGAGCTCTGGATCTGGCGCTCAACGCTCTCCATGCGCTGGCGAAGATCCGGGTTTCTGTCGAGAAGATCCTGGGCTGAGGAGCCGAGATTGCGGGCAAAGTCCGATAAAGTACCGACGGCCTGTCCCGCAAGGGAACCAAGGCGCCCGAGCCCCTCGCCGACATCTCCTCGTACATCGAGCTGCATACCCACTCGGAGATCACGGGATCCTTCTATGCGCGGGTTAAGCCGCATCAAGCTCCGCTCTGTGACGTCGCAGCGCTCTGCGATGCTGCTGAGGGTATCGCCTCTTTGCACCGTAACCGCATCACCACACCCCGAGGTCTGTGGCTGCGACAAGGCCACGCTCGGCAACAGGGCGCAAGCAAGGAGCGAGAACATCAAGCTGAGCTGCTTTGTCATGCTACGGCCCTCCAGTGAGCAGGTCACTGTTCAGAACAACAGGAACAGAAGGATAATGATCGGAATCGGAATACCGATCAGCCAGAGCAGAAGACCTTTGAACATTGCAATCTCCCCTCGTGGCGAGACAAAAATCTGACGAGGCAACTCAGCGCGGCGCTGATGGTTCACTCCATGAGAGCAGAGAGAATGCCATCACGGCAGGTGAGTTTCCAGATCAGCATATTGCCGGAAAAACTAGCATCGGCTCCGCCGATCCCGATGCTCTGGATGGAGAAGGATCCGCCAGCCCTTCTATCCGAAGTTATCAGAACAAGAGAGCGAGGAGAATGATGATGTGGATCGTAGCGGAATGCTGGGCGGCCTCATCACTCTGGCGCCTGAGCCGCTCTACAACTGGTATGCTGACCGAACCGAGGTCTGGAACTTCACCTTGATGGAAGATCAGCAGTCTGCAGGGTTGGTGATGTGGGTGCTGGCGAGTTTCGACTATCTACCTGCAGGCTTGGCCGTCATAGGTTTTTGGCTCAATCGCCTGAGATCCAATCCGCAGAGCGGTCTGCATTTGACGCTTCCGAACGGAGCGAAATATTAATTCAATTTCTGAACACAGGTGTTTCGGCCAGCAAAGCGAAGCAGCTTGTATCAACCGGACCTGCCTAAGCATTGGCGAACAGCGTCGTACCTGATGCATTGGACAATATTTGGCAATGCGTTGTTACCATGATCGTTGACGTGACGCATTCAGTTATACCTGGCACTTTGCCAGTGTGCTGAAGGCAGATTACCGAACTGTGAAAGGTAATTGGTATGCCCCATTCTGGGATTATCAAACATTGTTTTATGGTGATGTTGATCATCATTCTAACCCCTGGCACGTCATTCAGCGCCGACACGGGCAACCTGGAGCAACTCCGGCAGCGAGCCCTCGTACTCGTCAACAAAGAACGACGTGAACGCGGGGTGGAGACCCCTTCTGAAGGAAACATGCTCAACACAGCGGCACAGACCCATGCCGCTGACATGCTGAAGCGAAGTTACTATTCCCACGTGTCGCCGGAAGGCAACACAGTCATGGACCGTTACATCGAGGCAGGAGGGGATCGATGGCAACTCACGGCAGAGAATATTGCGCAGTGTCGTGGATGCCCAATCCCACCTACAGTCGAGAGGGTCGAAAGCCTTCATCAGGGGCGGATGAATAGGCCTCCTCATCGTGAAAACATTCTGTGGCAAGGGCTAGACCGCTTTGGGTTCGGGATCATAGCCGGCTCTGATCAGACCCTATATGCAGTCCAGACATTTGCCGGTCCCGGCAGGCCGAGAAACTTGCAACCTGACGAGCAGGCTCATGCAATCGAAGCGGAACAGCAGACCACAGTGGCTCTGCAAAGAGTCAACAAGGAGCGGCAGACCAATAATCGAGAACCGCTCAAGGCATACCCTGCTCTGATCCAAGCCGCATCAAATCTAGTTCAGGGAAGTGGTACAGATGGGAGTGCTCTCAATATTCGAGGTAATTTGTCGGACGCATTGCCAGATGATGCAAGCCGCAACTGGCAAACTCTCGCCGGCATAACAGGGCGGTGCGGCGGGTGTGGAGAGCAGCCGACAGCCGCTGATGTCAGGTTTTTCGTTCAGCAGCAAGAACAAAACCCGACTTGTGCCCCCTGGATGCCGATCCCATGAGGAATTCACCAATGCTACCGTTCGGGCTAAGTGCCCGGTCAGGCCTGCTGTTCCAGCAGATAGGAGCAATCAAAGAGTTGAGGCTCATAGTGAACTCATCGACGCTGGCCTAAGTTTCTTCTCATCGGCTTCAAGCGAAACATCCTTGAGATGACGTCATCTTTCCCCCTGATCAGGGCAAGGCTCTAAGGTGAAGGTATGGCAGAACCAACGGGCAAGCGTTCCATGTCACAATCCCGGCAGGTCTCCTGGCGAGACCGGCTTGGCAGCCCTGGCCTGGAGCGGGATTGGGATTATCTCAAGCGGCTCCTGCTCACGCTGGTGGTGCTCGGGTTGGCCTACTTCCTTTGGCGCATCTCAGGCATTCTGCTACTCCTGTTTGCCGCGGTTCTGCTGGCCGTTCTCTTCCGGGCGTTCGCGGACCTGATCTCGCGGCACACCCCGGTTCCGCAGCGTTGGGCCCTCACCGCTGCCATCATCACAGTCACTGCGCTTGTGGTGGCCTTTCTGGTCCTGTTCGGATCCCAGATCGGGGGTCAAATCTCCCAGGTGTTCGAGAGGCTGCCGGACGCCATTGATGCCGTGGGCAATCGGATCGGAATCAACAATGCCAGAGACGAGCTTGAGAACGCCATCTCGTCAAACTCTGGTCCAAATGTCCTGTCCCGGGCTGCCGGGCTCGGCTACACCGTCCTTGGAGCATTGGCGGATCTGGCGCTGGTGGTCATCGCATCGATCTACCTTGCCGCCGATCCGCGCCTATACCGACGTGGGGTCGCCAAGCTCCTGCCTCCGAGCCAGCACGCACGCGTCTTTGACGCCATGGACGTGACCGGCAATGCACTGCGGTTCTGGTTTGCCGGTCAACTCGTTACGATGCTGCTGGTTGGTGTGGCCTCGGGGCTGGCGTACTGGTGGATCGGCCTGCCGTCTCCCCTTGCGCTCGCCATCATTGCGGCCGCGACAAACTTTGTTCCTTTTCTCGGCCCGATCCTGGGCGCCATTCCGGCGCTCGTCTTCGCATTCACCATGGACCTGCAAACCGTGCTGTGGACCCTCGGGGTTGTTGTGGCCATCCAGCAGATCGAAGGGAACGTCATCACGCCATTCATCCAGAAGCGAGCCGTGGCGATGCCACCTGTCGTGGTGTTGTTCGCCATAGGCGTGTTTGGGTTGCTCTTCGGGCTGCCCGGCATCTTTCTCGCGGTGCCGCTGGCAGTCACCATCACCGTTCTTGTCAAGAAGCTTTGGGTGCGGCAGACACTGGGGGAGGACACCACCGTCCCCGGTGAAGAGGCATCAAGTGATGACACCGTGCCAAAAGAGAAATGAGCCTGCGCGAGCGACAGATGTGAGCCAAGAGCATAGCAATCGGCAGCAGGCCGCCGCTTGAAAGCGGTTAGGACCCGTCGCCGGGTGTCAGGCGCACGAGCCTTCCGCTATCGGCATCTGTCAAGGCATAGACTGCACCGTCAGGTCCTTGGCGCACATCCCGCACCCGAGCATTCAGATTGATGCGGTCCTCGCCCGTGACCTTCTCGCCATCAAGAGCGACACGCACGATGCTTGAGGCGCTCAACCCCCCGATCAGCAGCGATCCGCGCCAGTCTGGGAAGACCTCACCGGTGTAGACCGTCATGCCGGAGGGTGAGATCACTGGCGTCCACTGATGCACCGAGCCCGCGAAGTTCGGTCGGGATGGCGGATCCGGGATGTCGCGTCCGTCGTAATGCCGGCCCCAACTCACCTCGGGCCAGCCGTAGTTCTTGCCAGCCTCCGGCCGGTTGAGTTCATCCCCGCCTCTTGGACCCATCTCGGCGACCCACAGCGCACCTGTTTGCGGGTGCAGGGTTGCAGCCTGGATGTTGCGGTGCCCGTAGGACCAGATCTCGGGCCGGGCGCCCTGCCGGCCGACGAAGGGATTCTCGTTCGGCACCGTCCCATCGAGATTGATCCGCACGATAGAGCCAAGATGGCCGGAAAGATCCTGGGCCGGATCGAACTTGAAGCGCTCGGCCAGCGTGACGAAGAGCTTGCCGTCAGGCGTAAAGACGAGCCGCGAGCCGAAGTGGTTGGGGCCTTCCACCTTCGGCTGCTGCCGGAAGATCACCTGAAGGTTGTCGAGCCCTGTGGCGGCATCGTTGAGCCGACCCCGTGCTACTGCGGTTCCAGCGGTGCCACCCTCGCCCGGCTCGGCATAGGTGAGATAAACAAGGCGGCTGGACGCAAAGTCAGGGGCGAGCGCCACATCGAGTAAGCCCCCCTGCCCTCGCGCGAAGACCCTGGGTACGCCAGACAAAGGCTCGGAGATCTGGCCATCCTTCGTCACAACCCGAAGTCGCCCAGGGCGCTCGGTCACCAGCATGCGTCCGTCCGGGAGGAAAGCCAGCCCCCAGGGATGCTCCAGCCCGCGTGCGATGGTCTCAATCCGAACCTTGCCGGTCTGGGATGTCACTGTCTGAACCCGGTTCTCCTGCGCATGTGCCACGCCAAGGGCGGCAGTAAAGGCAGAAGCAAGAGCAATGGACCTGCGCATGGCTGGCCTCCCAGACATCATGAGTTGCCCGCCAACGCCCCACAGCCTGTTCCGATCCTCACCGGACGGTCACGAAGGTGCGACCGCAATCATCTGGATAGTCGCTCAGTTCAGTGGTGGGATGGACGGCAAAGGCTCTCGCGAGCCCTGATCGGCCTGCAGATGGTCACTTTAGCCCCCGCTCCCTGAGCTGCGCTGGTCAAGCACGTACAGCACCACAAGCCCTGCGATGTACAGCACGATTGTCGCCAGCGAGTCATAGCCCATGCGGGCAACCGTCCTGTCCTTGCGCTCAAGAAGGCCGATGACGAAGACGCCGGTCAGGACAAGGCCAACAAGGGCCGCAACCGCCTCGAACGCCCCTGCCTGTGCCAGAACCGGGCCACCAGGATAGGCGAGGTCCGCGATGAAGATCAGCGCGATGTTGAACAGGTTCGTGCCGAAGATATCACCGACCGCCATCTCGTACCGGCGGATCCGCACCGCCGCGACAATGGAGCTGAGCTCCGGCAGCGAGGTCGCAAAGCCCACCAGCACAAGACCCACAAGACTGGCGCCCAGCCCAGTCTGCTTTGCAATGGCGTCGCCCGTCTGGGAGAGCAGGAAACCGGCACCGAGGATCAGAATGCCGACGATGGCTGTCTTGATGATGAGCGTGCGCAAGGGCTGCTTTTCGGCCTCATCCTCCCCCTGGTCATCTTCGCCCGGCATATCGCCTGTGTCCGGCTCGTCGTCGATAGTGGTCCACACATGTCGGCGCTCGTACCCGGATGACAGCCAGAGCGAGGAGACACATAGAACGATCAGGGCCGTCGAGCCCAGACCCACACCGGCGATGGGGAGGTCGCGTGCCAGGATGACCACTGCCACGGCAGCGAGCAGCAGCATGCCGAGGGTTCCCTGCAGAAGCGTTGCCGGCTTGCCGATGACTGATGTGAGGGCGCTGCGGCCCAGCACGGCATCCGCAATGGCAAGAAGCAGGATGTTGATCGCGGCGCTGCCGAGCAGGTTATTGACAGCGAGAGGCGCGTTGCCGGTCCAGGAGGCCGTCGTGACGGTTGCGATCTCCGGCAGCGAGGTGATCCCACCCAGCAGCAGCATGCCCGTAAAAGCCTGCCCGATGCCGGTCTGGCTGGCGATACCGCCTACGTAAGAGGCAAGGCGGCTGCCCGCCATCCAGACAATGATGGCGCTTACCGCGAAGATGCCACCGTTGAGCCAGATCGAGAGATTATCGAACCCCAAGTTTCCTTCCTTTCCGGCGCGATGCTCCGCCTGCGATCGGGTTCTGACTGCGGAGTGCAGGTGCCAACGACCGATTTTTGGAGAACTCTGCCTATTGGCAATTAGAGGCGACCGTCGACGGAAAGACCACAGCTGGAGGTCACCAGCGCAAGCAGTGATCAGGTCTTGCAGGACGATCAACGACGTCGCTACTCTCGACCTGTCTTTACGGGAACATCCCTAAATTCAACCTCGACGGGATCCGCGTATCGGCGCCCGTTGATCCGGTCGTGCCGCATAAAGGTGGGCGGAGCAATATGGACTCGCAGCGTATAGCGGCCATCCCCTGGTACTGTGATGTTGCGACCATAATGGTACAGACCAGGGTGCCACAGGAAAGGCACGTCGAAGGGGCCGATCTGCGTGCCGTCTTGGCTGATCAGCGACGCCTGAATTGCCAGATAAGGGATGAAGCGACCATCCCCCGCATCACTCACGGAGATCTCCAAGTGACAGTTCTCGTCCTTGGGCTCAGACCATTCAAGCTTGCCCTCTGAGGAGAGCATGTACATACCCTCAGCCCGCTCCTGAGCGTAAGCTATGGTATAGTCGCCTACCTGCTGCTCACCGCCACTGTCGGCCACGTGCTGGGCCATATACCGGAGTGAGCGGTAGTAGGCTTCGCCCTCAGCCTTGGCCATCTCAAGCTGCTTCTTGTCAGCTTCATCACTGGGCTTCTCCGGCGGACCTGATGTCATCGCGCTATCTCTCTTTAAGTTCAGCTGCGAATAGCGGGAGCATCGAGCAGCTTCTCGATCCGGATCGGCAGTTCGCGGATCCGCACTCCCGTAGCGTGGAAGACAGCGTTTGCCACGGCCGCGTTCAGGCCGACATTACCGAGTTCGCCGAGCCCCTTGATTCCTAGATCATTCACCAGCTTATCCTCTTCCGGCACGAAGATCGTCTGGACCTCCTCAATGTCGGCGTTCACGGGGATGAGGTACTCGGCAAGATCGTCGTTGTAGTAACGGGCTGCCCGCCGGTCGATTTCTGTGGCCTCGTGCAATGCAGCGCTGATGCCCCAAATCTGACCGCCCATCAGTTGGCTCTTTGCCGCTTTCGGATTGACGATCCGGCCCGATGCATAGGCTCCAACCATCCGAGGGGCGCGCACCTCTCGGGTGCGGGCATCGACACGCACCTCGACGAACTGCGCCCCAAATGCGAACTGGATCCTGTCCTTCAGCTTGGCTCCTCCAGCAAGCGAACTCGTGCCCCGGTAGAGCCGCTTCATCCCATCCGGCGGCGCACCGTGCGGGATGTTCTCGGCATAGACCTCCATGGCACCGCCTGCCGCTCGCCCGAAGGCCTTGTCCAGCGGCTCGGACCTGCCGTCAGCAGACTGCAGCGTTTCGTCAGTCAATGTGAGACTGGCCGGATCCAGCCCGAAGTGAACGCTGTCCTGCGCGGTGACCGCCGCCCGCGCTATGCGGGATCTGATCTCCTCACAGGCCTTGGCGACCACATTGCAGACGCTGGCGGTCGAATTCGAACCACCGGCCACGGGAGCCGGCGGAAGCTCGGAATCGCCCAGTTCAACGGTGATCTTGTCGAGCGGTATCCCAAGCCGGTCGGCTGCGGTGAGCGCCACAACCGTATAGATCCCGGTGCCGATCTCATGAGAGGCGCTCTGGATGCGCGCAGACCCTTGAGGTGTCAGCGTGACCCGTGCGGCGGCCGGCGCCACCTGGGTGGGGTACATCGTGGTGGCACAGCCCCACCCGATCAGCCAGTCGCCGTCACGCATCGAACCTGGCTCAGGCGTGCGCCTGGACCAGCCGAACGCCTGCGAGGCGGCGTCAAAGCACTGCATCAGGGAACGGGAGGTATAGGGCAGCCCTTTGATTGGCTCCTTCTGGGTGTCATTGATGCGGCGCAGCTCGACCGGGTCCATCTTCAGGGCAACGGCCAGCTCATCCATGGCCGACTCGAGGGCAAACAGGTACGGGATCTCCGGTGGCGAGCGCATAAAGCCCGGCGTATTGCGGTCAGCATGAACGATGAAGACCTCGGAGCTCACGTTCGGACAGGCGTAAAGACGCGTAGAGGCATCCGTGCCTGCTACCTTGTAATTGTCCGGCCGCGAGCTGACCTCCCACCCTTCATGAGTGAGCGCCTGCAGGCGTCCATCCGGCGTAGCGCCAAGGCGGATGCGATGGCGCGTCTCGGCCCGGTAGGTGGCAATCGTGAAGCCCTGTTGACGGGTGGCTTCAAGCTTCACCGGGCGGTTCAGCCGGCGCGATGCATAGGCGATGAGTGCCGTGCGCTGCGTGAGTGAACCGCGCGCCCCGAATGCTCCTCCGATGTAAGGAGAGATAATCCGCACGTCAGATGGTTCGATCCCGAGCTGCTCGGCAAGACCATTCTGGTAACCATAGACATTCTGGCTCGATTCCCAGACCGTCAGCTTGCCGTTTGACCATGAGCAGGTCGTGGTGAACAGCTCAATCGGATTGTGATGCTGGGTTGGCGTGTCATAAAAGGCATCGATCTTGACCGGTGCAGCCGCAAAGGCCTGAGCCGCATTGCCGACCTGGGGCTTTTCTTCACCAGGCTCCTCACCCTCGCGCGATGCGGAATCAGCCGAGACGATCTCAAGGCCAGGGCTGTCAAAGGTGGCCGAGGGTGCCTCCTCGGCATAAGTCACCTTCAATCGATGAGCCCCTTCCCGGGCAGCCTCGAAAGTATCGGCGATTACGACCGCTACGATTTGTCCATCGTGCCAGACGCGATCGGACGCCAGGGGCGCGATGGTCGTACCCATATAGCCCTTGTCGTCGAACGTCTTTCCCGGCTTAATCCGGTCGCCCACGTTTCTGTAGGTCAGGATGTCGAGCACGCCCGGGACAGTTCGAGTGTCGCTTTCATCCAGCATGGTGATGCGGCCGCGCGCGATGGCACTGGTGACCAGGAATGCGTAGGCCGGATTGTGCCCGCCGCTGAAGTCGGAGCCATAGCGGGCTTCACCGGTCACCTTGGCCCGGCCATCGATCCGTGAGGTCGAGGCACCGATGCCAGGACGGGCATCGTCTGGTGGCGCACCTTGCAGCATGACCTGAGGCCGAGGGGAGTCCACCATGATCAAATCTCCAGCTTTGCGGCCTGCAGAAGCGCCCGCACCAGCGTGCGGCGCCCGAGATCAAGCTTGTATTCGTTCTCGCCATGGGCGCGGGCACCAGCGAAGGCAGCCTCGGCAGCCGCGTGGGCGATGGCCTCGTCAAAGGGTTTGCCGCGCAGAACCGCCTCGGCGTCGTGAGCCCGCCATGGCTTGTACGCTACGCCGCCCAGCCCGATACGGGCTTCATTGACCACACCATCGCTCAGGTCGAGCGCCACCGCAGCGGTCGCGAGGCCAAAGGCATAGGATTGCCGGTCGCGAACCTTGAGATAGACCGAGCGCCTTGTCCATGGGCCGGCCGGCACGACGAAGCCGGTGATGAGTTCCCCAGGCGCCAGGACGGTCTCGACGTTGGGAACTTCGGGACCATTATGAAGCCGCTCGAATGGAATGGAGCGTGCTCCGCCTGGTCCTGCCGTCTCCACACTGGCTCCCAAAGCGGCAAGGGTCGGGCCGAAGTCGCCCGGATATTCGGCGATACAGTGCTCATTGATACCGAGCACCGCATGCTTGCGGTTCACGCCCTCAAGGGCCGAACATCCGGTGCCCGGCGCGCGCTTGTTGCAGGCCGGCCAGCTCGGATCACGGAAATACTGACACCGAGTCCGTTGCAGGACGTTGCCGCCTAGGCTTGCCATATTACGGAGCTGGGCGCTGGCCGCCTGCTGGAGCGACTGCGCGATCAGCGGATAGTCCCGCAGAATATCCGGATGCTCGGCCGCCTGGCTCATGCGCACGAGGGCGCCAAGGCGCAATTCCTGAGCCGTTGCTGCAATCTGCCCATGCGTGCGCTCAAGACCATTGATATCCACGAGCACCTGCGGGCGCATGGTGTCAAGCTTCATCAGATCCAGAAGCAATGTGCCCCCGGCGATGAACTGAGCCGAGGCTTCGGTCGGAGGAATGGAGGTTTGGCTTGTAGGTGCCGCGGCACGCAGTGCGCTCTGCACGTCATCCGCGCGTTCGTACAGGAAGGGACGCATGGCCGGTCATGCTTTCATTTGGGTCTTGGCCTGCTTGATGGCCTCGACAATGTGCGGATAGGCAGCACAGCGGCAAAGATTTCCGCTCATGTACTCGCGGATCTGACCATCGGTTTCGGCATGCCCTTCCGTGATGCAGGCAACCGCCGACAGGATCTGGCCAGGGGTACAGTAGCCACACTGGAACGCATCCTGATCGATGAAGGCCTGCTGCATCGGGTGCAGGGTGCCATCTGGGCTGGCCAAGCCTTCAATTGTGGTAACGGGCTCACGCACCATCACGGCGAGCGTCAGGCAGGATAGGGTGCGCTTCCCATTCACCAGAACGGTGCAAGCCCCGCACTGGCCGTGATCACATCCCTTTTTCGATCCCGTGAGACCGATATGCTCGCGTAGAGCATCGAGGACGGTGGTCCGGCTGTCGAGCATCAGCCGGTGCTCTTGATCGTTGATCCGAAGTGTCACGCCAACAGGCTGGCGCGGGTCTGGCGGGGCACTTGGCTGAGCTTCTGCTGGCGTCGGAGCGAGGGACTTCGCTATCAGGGGAGCCGCCGCTGCCGTGGCAGTCCCGGTCAGGAACTGACGCCGGCTGGCGTCGGGCAGGTCGTCAGACAGTCGTTTCGGCATTGATGGCTCCGTCACAGGCGTGAGGCCACGGGAACAAGAGACTTGGGAACTCGGATGCACATCGTGGCTGCCGCCTATGATGCGCTTAGGCTCACCGGCGCCGCTGTTGTCATTCTCGTCCTAACGTCGACGGAACTGATTGGTTCATGTTTGCCGCAACACGGTATTTGGATCTGCCACCCCATACAAAACTGAGCCAATGTTCCAACATGAGTGCCAGCATGCCGCCGTCGATCTATGCGCCCCGGCGACACATCCACGTCGGGCCAGGTTCCAGATCGGCTGAGATCAAACCAGACCTCGACAGTGGTAACGGCAGCCACGGAACCTGAGCTTTACTACCGGGTTCTCCTGAGAATGTGCGAACTCCCGTTGCGTTCAGGTCGAGATCGCGCTTGCCCTCATGCTCGAAGGGACTCCGATGCGCCTGGTAGCTGCCTTCATCCTCTCCGGAGCGTTACTCACACCTGCCCTTGCCATTGAGGGCAAGGCAGATCAGTACTCCAATGCAAGGATCGAGGGGCACGTTGTCGAGCCCCGTAAGCTTGAGGTAACTGAGGGACGCGCTAAGGACATGCTCAAGCTGCCGCAAGGCTTCAGCGTCTCCGTTTTTGCCGACAACCTCATTAACCCACGCTGGATCGCCGTGGGCGAAGACGGCACCGTCTATGCCAGCCGGCGTAACATCGGCGACATCCTGATGCTGCGGGATGAGAACGGAGACGGCAAGGCTGATGTCGTGAAGACAGTCGCCTCGCGGTCCGACATGCATGGCATCACCATCCATCAAGGCAAAGCCTATATGGTTACCGCCAAGGATGTCTATGTCGCCGACGTGAAGGCGGATGGAACCCTCAGTGACCTGCGGCGGATTATCAATGACCTGCCTGAGGCCGGCCAGCACAAGAACCGGACCCTCGCCGTCGGTCCTGATGGGATGCTCTACATTCAGGTCGCCTCAACCTGTAATGCCTGTGACGAGTCCAACCCTGAGAACGCCACGATCCTGCAGGCGTCGCTCGACGGCAAGACCCGCAGGATCTTCGCCTCGGGGCTGCGCAACACCATCGGCTTTGCCTGGCACCCTGTGACGGGTGCGCTCTACGGCATGGATCACGGCATCGACTGGCTCGGCGACCAGGAGCATGTCGAGGAGTTGAACCTGATCCAGGAAGGCAAGCAGTACGGCTGGCCCTACATTTATGGCGAGGGCAAGTTCAACCCCGAGGACGAGCCGCCGGAAGGCATAACCCTCGCTCAATGGCGCGACTGGAGCGAGGCGCCCCTGCTCGGCTACACGCCGCATGCCGCACCTTTGCAGATGGTCTTCTATTCCGGCCAACAGTTCCCTCGCGAGTACCAAGGCGACGCGCTGGTTGCGATGCGCGGCTCCTGGAATCGGCGCGAGCCGAGCGGCTACGAGGTGGTGCGGGTGCGGTTCGAGGATGGCAAGCCAGTCCGCTTCGAGCCTTTCATGACAGGCTTCCTGCAGAAGGACGAGCAAGGTTACGGCTATCTTGGCCGGCCTGTCGGATTGGCTGTCATGAGGGACGGCTCACTACTGGTGGGCGACGACTCGAATGGTGTCATCTACCGCGTAACCTACACGGGACCGAAGGAACCCGAGGCGACGGCAGCATCTGCCCAGGGCGGCACTGCACCAGCGCCAGCCACTCCCGTCGGCAAGGTGTCGCCCCCAGCTTCGGATCTTGCAATCAGACTTGTCGAACCGAAGGTGCAAACGGCGGCCCTTCAGGTGACTTCGCCCAAGTTCCAGGCCAACGATGCTATCCCTCTCACCTACTCGGCCTATGGCGATAACGCCTCACCGCCGATTACTTGGTCGGGGGCGCCCGAAGGCACGAAATCGTTTGTCGTGATCGTGGACGATCCTGATACTGAGACGGCAAAGCCGTACACCTATTGGGTTGCTTACAATATCCCGGCAACCACCACGTCACTTCGGGAGGGGCTGCAGACGTCGCCCATGTTGCAGGATCCGAAGGGTCTGATGCAGGGGCGAAACACGCGCGGCTCGGTGGGCTACACAGGCCTGAAGCCGCCTGTCGGCGATCCCGCCCATCGCTACCACATCCAGGTGTTCGCCTTGGATCGCAACCTGGACCTCAGGGCCGGTGCGATGCGGGCCGAGGTGATCGAGGCGATGAAGGATCATGTGCTGGCGGAAGGCGAACTGGTTGGAAGCTTTGAGCGCAAGCAGCCCTGAAGCCGAAAAGGAGAGCTCCATGACTGACACAACCGTAACGAAGGTGAGTAGCGCCCACTCGCCCACAGGCGAGCAAGGCGAAGTCTACCTCGCATCCGGCAAGCGCGTCTCCATGCGAATGTGGCGTGACGAGGAGCCAATAAGCGATAAGCCTTCGCATAGGCACGAGTATGAGGTCGTGGGGTACGTGATCGCAGGACGGGCCGAGCTGGAGATCGAAGGGCAGACCGTTCGATTGGAGCCAGGCGACTCCTGGGTGGTTCCGGCGGGCGCCGAGCACACCTACCGCATCCTGGAGACGTTCACGGCTGTCGAAGCCACAGCCCCGCCGGCGCAGGCGCATGGTCGCGAGCAGGCTTGACCGCTAATGAGCGGTTGCAAGGCAGAGAGTTCACAAAAGTGTCAAGCTGTCTGCTCCGGAGGACTCGATGATGTCACTTCGAGGACGCAATGAGTCTTGCTGGGTTGCAACCGGGTCAAAAACAAGCTTTCCTAGCCTGAACGGCCCGTTGGACTGCGATGTCGTGATCGTCGGCGCCGGGATCGTTGGGCTGACAGCGGCTCTTTCCCTCTGTGAGGCCAGCAAATCCGTCGTGGTCCTAGAAGCCCGTCGTGTCGGCACGCAGGTGACTGGGCGTTCCACGGCCAAGATCACAACCCAGCACAGCCTCATCTACCGGCACCTGATTGATACAGTTGGTCAGGATACCGCGATGCTCTACGCCGAGGCCAATCGCGTCGCCGTCGAACGGATCCGCACCTGGATCGAGACGCTTGGCATCGCCTGTGATTATGAGCGCAAGCCGGCCTATGCCTATACTTGCAATCCGCAACGGGTGGATTCCATTCGTGAGGAGGCCGAGGCTGCCCGGATCCTGGGCTTTAATGCTGACGTTCTCGACCAAGCGCCCCTGCCCTTCGCCGCTGCCGGCGCTCTGTGCTTTCCTGACCAAGCCCAATTTAATCCGGCCAGCTATCTGGTGGCACTCGCAAAAGCGGTCGAGGCCCGTGGCGGCCGGATCTTTGAGCAGAGCCGGGTCACGTCCTTCGACCAGGAGGACGGATGGCGTGTTGGGACCGCACATGGGACGGTCAGGGCCGCCCAAGTGGTCATCGCCACCAACATGACCGTGAAGAGTCCCGTTGGTTATGCCAATCGCACGCAGCCCCGCAGTCACGTGGCTATGGCGTTCCGGCTTGAGGACCCCGCCGCCTTTGAAGGCATGTTCATCAGCATCGACGACCCGACTCACTCAATCAGGACTGGTCGGGATCAGGATGGGCCTTTGCTGATCACCTTAGGGCCCCGCTTCAACACCGGCCAGGATGGCGATGTCGCCCGGCGCTTTCGCGACTTGGAGCACTGGACCCGGACGAATCTTCCCGTCCGCGAGGTGGTCTGGCGCTGGTGCAACGAGGACTATGACACGGCCGACCGCATGCCGTATGTCGGCCCGCCTGACCCGAAGAAGGCCTCTGGCTTCTATGTGGCGACAGGGTTCAACGGGTGGGGCATCAGCAACGGGACGGCCGCCGGTCTGCTCATCACCTCCGAGATTGCTACGGGGGCACGTCCGTGGGGCAGCCTGTATGATCCGACACGGCCTGCACCTGAGGACTTTCACCAGAGCGGAGACACCCAATCCCTCGTCGACGACATTGCTCAGATCGCTCCGGGCGAAGGCGGAGTGATAGTCCGCGGGGATGAGAGAATCGCCGTATGGCGGGACGACAACGGAAATCTTCACGCTCTTTCGGCGAGCTGCACGCACAAGGGCTGCACCGTGACTTGGAACAACGCGGATCGAACCTGGGATTGTCCCTGCCATGGGTCGATGTTCGAGGCCGACGGAACCGTAATCCACGGCCCCGCCCGTGAGCCGCTGCCCCCACGGCTAATCTAACAGCGGAATGGGGCAGACAATGCTGGCATCGGAACCATTGACCCTGCGACCGATTGAGCAATGACAAATGGCGCAGGCTGTGCCTGAGCGCTCTCGTATTACCGACACAACCAATCGGGAGAAGGCGATGAGGACACCGTTGTTGGGCATTGTCTGTCTTTTGGCGCTGACAGGGCCAGGTCTTGCCCAATCCACGCAAACGGCTCGGGCCACCTTTGTCGATGCGAAGGGCCAGCAGGTGGGCAGCGCTACTCTGACCCAGACGCGCAATGGCGTCTTGATCAACGTCGATGTCGCAGGGCTTCCGGCCGGTGAGCACGGTTTCCACATTCATGAGACCGGCAAATGCGAGCCGAACACCCGCTTCGAGTCCGCGGGTGACCACTACAGCCTGCAGGGGCAAAAACACGGCCATCAGTCCGAGGGTGGCCCGCATGCCGGCGACATGCCAAACCAGTTCATTGGCCAGGACGGCAAGCTGCGCGCCCACGTGATCAATCCCAACGTGACGCTGGGCACCGGTGAGGGCAGTCTGTTCGATCAGGACGGATCAGCCATTCTCATCCACGCCAAAGCGGACGACTATCGCTCACAGCCCTCTGGCGAAGCCGGTGACCGTCTCGCCTGTGCGGTGGTGGCAAAGTAGCCCAGAAGCATTGAGCACTGATGTACGCGACTGAAATGCATGTTTGTAGCCGGGAGGAGCGTTCTCGGCAGGCATGGCTAAGTGTCCCCTCACGGTGTTTGTCACAGGTCCTTGCGAAAACAGTGGAGCATTACCTGGATGCCGATTCCTTTGCCGAACCAGCCCTATCCTGAACCGACCCCGGCCGACCCCAATCCGGCTCCGGTCAGCCCGCCCACTCCTCCTGAGACACCGCAGCCTGAGCCCATCGGAGTGCCGCCAACCACACCTGGAAACATTCCACCTCCAGGCGAGCCGGTCGGTGTCCCGCCGACAACGCCGCAGGAAATCCCTGTGACGCCGACGACGCCGCAGCCCACAGCGGGATAAAGATTTCTGGTGAGCGAATGTGATACTCAAGGCTTGTACAGCCTCAGGTACTGATCCGGTTTAGCGAGCATGGTGATCGGACCCCTATCCGACCTGATCGAACGAGGCAACAGGATCATATTGGCAGCGCCACCAACTCTACTCACAGAGATGGTGGGGAGGACTGAGCTCCTCCCCACTCGATCGCACGATCCTTACTGACGAGGAGCGGTGCCGGTGGCGCCACCGGCACCGGCATTTCGATTGTTGTCCTGGAACCGCGGAGCGTTCTGAAGCTGCTCTCTGGTCATCATGACGATGATCGCATCCGGCTCGGGTGCATTGGCAGTGGCGCCCGTGCCCGTCTGGGTTGCGCCAGTCTGTGCTGCGTTCTGGCCGGCCGTTCCCATCGTTGAGCTGGTGCCGGCGGTGTTAGTTCCCGCCGTACCTGTCGTGGGAGCACGGGTCGTGCCAGTCACAGACCCTGTCGCATTGGCGTTCTGCTGACCTGAGCGGACCTGAACCTGCTGCATCGGGATCGCGACATGGGTCTCGCCGATCCCGAGGAAGCCACCAACGTCAATCACGACGGCACGGACTTGGCCGTTGCGATCAATGAGAACATCACCAACCTCGCCGATGTCCTCATTGTTACCACCGCGCACATCGGTGCCGATCAGCTCAGAAGCACGGTACATGCCGGGCTCACGCTGGGTAACAAAGGTGGAGGTGCTCATGTTACCACCCTGGTTCGCTCCCGTGGTTGAACCGGCTGTTCCGGGCTGGGCTGCGCCAACCTGAGCAGGCGGAAGCGCAGACTGGATCTGCTCGACGGTCTGCAAGTGCTCTCGCAGAGACGGAAGGGTCTGCTGGGCGAATTGCTTTAGCTGCTGGTTGTCGCCATTCTGCGAATATTGGTCAAAGAGATTGACGGCTTCGCGGTGGGCGGTCACTTGCATCTGAATGTAGTTGCGGTCGAACCCTGCCCCTGAGGCGCTCTGCAATGTCTGCACCATCTGCTGGTGAGGCTGGTCGAGGCTGGTTGGGACCGTGACGCCTTGGACACCCTGCGCGGTGGACTTCAGCTTGTCCCCGGCCGCCGTGTGCTCTTGTATCATGCGTTGGGCGAACTGACGCACCCGGTCATTCTGCGACTTCTGCTGCGCGAGTTGGCTGGACTGGACCTCGAACATGTTGCTGATTGCGGCCCGGTTCACGAAATCAGCGGCTGCAGGTGCCTGGGCTCCGGGTTGAGCCGGACGAGCTTGCGTGCTCTGCGGCGGCTGTGAGGGGCTCGTTTGGGCGAGTGAGATGGCAGGTACAAGTGCGGTCGAAGCTACAATAGCTAACAGGCGAAGCTTCATCTTCATTCTCCATTTGCAATAGGGTTTACCAACTCGAGAGGCGTTCTTGCCGGTCTCAAGATCATTCGCGCGTGCAGGAGGCCTTCAGGCCTGCGGTTGTTCGCGAGTGAACTCGTCGCGACTCCCGATGTTCCGAGGAGTCTCGGCCGAACAATCAGGTGGCGCAGCCAAGCCGCGCCACCTTTTGGGTCTACTCAGGTGGTTGCTCCAGACTTGCGCCGACCTGTCCCAGGCGTGCCTGCCTCACTGGTGCCACCCTGAGCACCGCTTAGGCCTGTGCCGGCTGCCCCTGTGGTGCTGCCGATGCCCATGCTGCCTGCGGTCCCGGCAGCTGTGCCCTGGCCCATGCCTTGTTGCTGGACCCGCAGGTTGTTCTGCACGTGCGTGACGCCCGAGACCCGCTCGGCACAGTCTTCAGCCCGCCGCTTGGCCTCGCGGCTGTCGACGGTTCCGGTGAGTGTTACCTCGCAGTTCGAGACACTCACCTCGACCTCTGACGCATCCACATAGGGATCGTCCGTGAGACGGTCGTTCACGTCCTCACGAATGCGGTCGTCGGATCGGGTGTAGCCCTTCGGACCACGTCCACGGTGATGCTGGGCACCTTGGTCGCCCTGGCGGGCGTCCTGCTCGCGCCGACGAGCCGCATCATCGTTGCCAAACCAGGAGGCCATCTCGTCCGTGGCTCGGTCCCAGCCGCTGCGTTCGCCGCGGTAGCCCCAGGTGTCCTGGTGAGGGCCGCGCTCTTCGCCCCGATAGCCCTGGTGGGCACCATAGAAGCCACGATTGTAGTCATTGCCGCCATAGCCGCGCTCATTGTTGCCGCGTCCATAGTCCTGATACGAGCTGCCGTGGCCCTCAGTGCCGTATCCGCCACCATAGTCGCGGCCGCCGCGCGAACCGGCCCTGTCGTCTCCACGATCCCGATCACGGTCATAGCCGGCGCTCCGGTTGCCGAAGCCGCGCTGGGCGATGAAGCCCTCATCCGAACCTTGGTCACGGCCATAGCCACCGCCACGATACTCGCCACCACGGCCGCCGCGCCGATTACCCTCGCTCCGCCAGCGATCACGATCGTCATCACGATAGCCGTAGCGTCCTTGGTCATTCCTCCATCGATCATTGTCTGCCATGAGTTGGCTCCTTCTTGATCAACACGAGAAGGCTGCCGTCGTGGACAGCCTAACCGAAGAACGGAAGCCATACTGATCTGTTCCGAGCGGGTTCGGATGGCTGCATCTTCAGCCATGAGGAACTTGGCCATTCGCCGCCGCGATTCAGCTGGAGGCATCCAGAATGGGTCGGAACAACGATAAATCGCCTGAGTTCACCTCTTCAACAGCCCCAGGCGCTGGAGATGAACCATGAGTGCGAATGCTCTCGATTCTCTAAACAATGCTCCAGCCCATCATCGCGCTGCCCCTGCGGCGGCGATCACCGTAATCGGAGAAGGTCTTGTTCTCGCAGGCGCAGTCATGCTGTTGCGCTTCAACCAGACCCTCGCGGACTGAGCTTTTCAGTTGCCCGAAGGCCTACCGTACCTCAATCCAAGGCGGAGATGAGACATGCGTGTATCGGAAGCTATGACGCGGGATGTGCGGGTCGCCCGTCCCGACCAGACGATCCAGGATGCGGCCAAGATGATGTCGGATGTAGATGCGGGCGTGCTGCCGGTGGGCGAGAACGATCAGCTCGTCGGCATGATCACAGATCGCGATATCGCCATCCGTGGCATCGCCCAAGGCAAGGGGCCTGACACACCCGTGCGGGAGGTCATGACTGCCGACGTGAAGTACTGCTTTGAGGACGAAGACACGGACCAGGTGGCCCGCAACATGGCCGACCAGCAGGTCCGGCGCCTGCCCGTGGTGAACCGGGACAAGCGTCTTGTCGGCATTCTGTCGCTGGGCGATCTCGCCGTCATGCAGGGTGGCCGACCGGCCGGCGAGGCCCTGGCGGGCATCTCGGAGCCTGGTGGCGAGCACTCGCAGACGGGTGGCTCACGATCGTGAGGCTGGCTCCCGATCTTCGTGCCGCACGCGAGCGCATGATCAAGGAGCAACTCGCCGCACGCGACATCAGCGATCCTCGCGTACTGGAGGCGATGAGCGGGGTGCCTCGGGAGGTGTTCGTGCCGGAAGACCTTCACGAGGTCGCCTATGGTGATGGGTCTCTTCCTATCGGGGAAGGGCAGACGATCTCTCAGCCCTACATCGTCGCTCTCATGCTTCAGGTGGCTGAGATCAGCCTGTCTGACCGCGTGCTTGATGTAGGGACAGGGTCAGGCTATGCCGCGGCGGTTGCAAGTCGACTGGCAGCCCACGTGTATTCAATCGAGCGGCACGCATCCCTGATTGAGAGCGCGCAACAGCGGTTTGTGGAGCTTGGGTACCGTAACATCACCGTCCGCCACGGCGATGGCACCCTCGGTTGGCCGGAAGAAGCGCCTTTTGATGCAATCCTCGTTGCCGCCGGCGGACCTGAGATCCCCCAGGTCTACTGCAGACAACTGAGCAGGGGTGGCTGCCTGGTGATGCCGGTCGGACCAGAAAGCCATCAGAAGCTCGTGCGGGTGCAGCGCAGGGCTGACAACGGTTTCGTCGAGGATGACTTCGGCTATGTATCATTCGTGCCTCTGATCGGTGAGCACGGGTGGTCTTCTACACGAGCCCGCAACCATAACCGCTGATGAGAGGACATCACCATGAATGTCGATGATTTCCGCCAGATGTATGTAACCGAGCTGCAGGAGTTGCGCTCCGTCGAGGAACAACTCGCCCAGGCTCTGCCGAAGATGGCTGACGTGGCCGAGCATCCTGATCTCAAGGAGGCGATTGCCACCCATACGAATGAGACTCGCTCCCAGCGCGACCGCCTGGATCAGCTCCTCAGCAGCCATGGAGCCAACCCGCGCGAGCATCGCGATTCATCAATGCAGGCCCTCATTGGCGAGGCGGATCGATGGGCCGGGATGGTCCAAGACCGGGACTTGCGCGATGCGGGCCTGATCGCCTCAGCCCAGCGGATCGAGCACTATGAGATTGCAGTCTATGGCACGCTCGCCGCCTGGGCCAAGCAACTCGGCCTCAACGAGGACCTTCGTGTTCTGCTGGAAATCCTGGATGAGGAGAAGCGCACGGACGAGTTGCTGACGGATCTGGCCAAGCAGGTCATCAATCCCGAGGCTGCATCAGCCTGAGTTGTGAGCGCTGTTTTTCTGGTGCGGATAGAGCCGTGTTGTCTGGCTGGTGTGCTGATAGGAACGGGGTGACTTATCCGCCGCCGCCGTGGCAATTGCAGGGTGAGCTCTATGCCTCTCTGTGGCGGGTGCCAGCGAGGAGCTTTCCCGGATCCGCACCATCAGGATTGCGCCCGGTCACCCTGTATGGGCAAACCTTAGTGGGCACAGCCTGGGCGCACTACGAGCCCGGTGGCGTCCTCGCCTACAACGAGGTCCTGGCGGCGTGTCGTGTTCGAGGGCCTGGCGGGACAGCAACCCACGTCCCGCTGATCTGGGTTGACCATCCCTCCTCTGCGGCTGGAGCCCGTGCCTTATGGGGCATACCGAAGCGCTTGGCGACGTTTTCGGTCACCAGCACGAGGGCTGCACTCGAGGCTGCCGCAGATGTGAATGGGCAAGCGATTGCGTCCACTCGGTTCCACCCGCACCTGCGGCTCCCGGGCCGGTGGCCATTGCAGACACGCCTCGCGCACTGTTCGCCTGATGGCATGAAGCTCACCCGAGCCCGCTTATCAGCTCGGGTCACGTTCGGCAGCACCGAGTGGCGGTTTGCGTCTGAAGGCCCTCTCGCCTTTCTGGCTTGCCGCACTCCGCTTCTGAGTGTCAGGTTTTCTGAGATGACACTCGTCTTCGGCCCTCCCGAATGATTTAGTGAGTCGATCTCATCCGGTGACACGACGAACCGTCTCTAGACTATCGGGCGGCGTAATAAGAAACCTGTTTCCAGTCGACAAAGCGCTTATCTCAACAACTGGATTGGGAAGGATCATTAGGAGAACAAACCGCGGATTCGCCTAATGCTTAGGTTCAAGTCAGTGATTGGCGCTCGTATGAACCATAGTGCCATTAAGATGATCCATATGATGCAGAAGTGACAGGCAGAGTATGCCTGCAGTCCAAAGCCTTCTTTGGCAGAGCAGCTTGGTTTACTCGCTGCCTGGACATATGGCTTCGTCCCAGCCGTCTAAGCGTCCAAGCTCCAAATTCGTGATGCATCTCGTTGACGGCTTTCAATCACGCGCGGATCGATACTGCATCCGACGACCACTAACAGCCGATGTTCCGCAGGCCGTACTTTTAGGACCCGACATTGAGGGCAATCGGTATTTGGAACCGTAGTGCGGTCAGTCCGTTCGCCCATCATGGACATGCTTGAAAGTTCTGCCGTTAGAGCCGTATGGCGCTCAATCTTCCTCGCGGTATGCCTGCTTATAGTCGGAGCCATGCCAATGAATTCAGCCGTCCAGGCGCGCACGCCGGATCGGTGCAGTTCTTCGATCACGATCTCGCCGGGTGATACCCTGTCATCCATAGCTCGGCACTGTGGTACAACCCTGTCAGCTCTCATTGACGCCAATCCGCACCTTCACGATCCCAACATTCTGCCGGTTGGGATGGCGCTGGTCCTTCCGCAGGGCCCCCAAGGAGACGAGGCCTCCCCGATTGAAGCTGTGGCCGAAGCTCACATTATCTCGGTGGAGCCGTCGGTACTGACACCCGGAGGGCGGGTAGTTGTTGCGGCGTCGAACCTGCCGCCGGAGGCACGTGTCTGGATCAAGGGCGGTACCAGCCGATCGCCGAAGCACCACCTCATCCTGCGAGGGGCGCGCGTGGATGCCCAAGGCAAGCTGCACGCCGGTCTTCGCCTTCCGCATTCGCTAAGGGCAGGAGATGAGGGCTTCACCCTCTCTATAGAGGTGCCGCGCGCGAGCATGACATTCAGTTCTGATCCGCTCGATGTGAATGAACGCTACGCGGCAGGAGAGGTACGCTGACGCAGCCAACCGGCATTCTCCGACGAATTATTCCCCCGAGCATTAGCTGTCCGCGCTGTGGCTGAGAGCTTCGAGGAACACTCGCACAATCCCTCAGTTTGCCTTGAGAGCGGCTTGTCCCTAAGGCGAGGAAATAGGGCCTAAGATCAAGGCTATCCTGAGCTGAGAACGTGAACCACAAAATCGGCGGTTCCTGCGACTTACGAGGTGCTGATCGGATATCTAATCCTGCACCCGAAGGAGACAATCCTGCGTGGCCTCCTCATCTATGGCATCACCACAGGCCTGTACTTCGTCATCAACGATCCGGATTTACGGGACCATCATGAGACGATCGATGACCAAGAAGGCCGCTCGATCCTTGCGGGAACCCGCTGCTCTGCTGGCGTATCGGGCCTATGGCGGAGCTCCTACCGCTGTCTGTCGCCCCCCTGTTTGCTTTTCTCGCCGGAGGGGCCGTGTTCAATGCGTTCAGGTAAGAGGATACGGGGGAGCGGGAGAGGCGGTCCTCAGCACGTGCCTTAGAACCTCCGCGTATGCCGCCCGGCTCCTTGCAACCCGATGAACTGCCGCGGGCTTGGGAAACCTCCCTGCCCGTCGGCTGTTGAACCGTCGAGACCGGCTACTGCGAGGACTTCATGATCAACATCGGGAAGGGTATCATAGCAGGGCTTGTTGCCTCCGCTGCGGTGTCGGGCACCACATTATTGGTGTCGTTCGCTGGCATGATCCAAGTTGCCGACCCTGTCCACACCGTAAGTGGGATCATGCTGACACCGACTGAGCTGAGCTGGGTTGTGCATTTTGCCGTCGGCACGTTCTTGTGGGGTCCTTTACTTGCGGTGCTGAGTCCATTCCTGCCCTCTCCCTTCTGGTTCAAGGGCCTGGTGTTCGGTGCGCTGGCGTGGCTTCTCATGGTCCTCGCTACTTGGGTTGACGATCCGGCCTCTGTCCCGCAGCCCGGCGTCTTGCCCGTCCTGCTGCATCTCCTCTTCGGTGCCGTCTTAGGATGGATCTACGGGGTCCTGCTCGACAGGACAGAGCGTGAGGCTTCCGCCCGCCGTGCTGCCCTCACAGGTTGGTGAGTTCGTCTTGAATTTCCTGGATCTGCCCGCCCCCCTCGATCTACACCGCCACTTTGCGCTTGGCTTGACCCTCACCTCCTGCCCGCTGATGACCGAGCTATGCGAGTTCAGACGTGGATCCAGAAAGCACCAGAGTGTCACCAACCAGAAAGCAATCTTGCTCTGAAAGAGCGGTCGCAGCAGGGATCTTAACAAGCACGTCGCTCACGTGCTCCTCGGGGAAAGTTGGATCGAAAAGATCCTTTAGGGTCAAGCTACGGCACTTGCCTTGCTGAATGTTTTTGAGCACAACCGCTGCCGCAACTAGCATGAGGCGCCGCATTGACACCGCAACCAATTTCCACTGCTCCGCAGCGGGATGATCATCCCCTACTGCTATTTTGCCCGGAGCAAGGCGGATGGCATACCGGCGTCTGGTTCCTGGGGAAATGGTTGGCTTATATCGACACAAGCGTCGTGCTGTTGCCAACACATTGGCTTCCTGTCCCTGCGGCTCCCTCGGACATGGAATGAGCGGTGCATTCATTAGTGAGCATGTTACGTACTCCTTACCGAGGTCAGGTAAAACGCGGCGAGGCCTACATCAGATAAACTCCAGAGTCTGCGGCCCTCATCTACAAGCCCGTGACCAATCCCTGTATTTATGCTTGTGATACGCCTGAGCGACCACGTTGTGTGCTTGACCGGACTTGGTATCGCTGTGCAAGGCCTCAACCTGTTCAGGACCATGGCAGTCGTTAAGGAATTAGTAGACACCTAAGCGCGATCTGCGCTCGCCCTTCATCAGTCTTCGCCCTTCTCCCAGCTCAGTTCATCCTAAAGAGATCTTGCGTTGAAAGGATATATGAGGACATTGCCGCGCATCTGGATTGTAACTGAACATGGGCCACGGGCGCGACATAGGAAGGGAAGCAATCAAAGCACATTCTTGAAACCTGAGACGACGGATGGGTTGTCGATCCAGGCAATGCTATGAAGTAAATAAGTCAGATGGTGGCCGCTACCCTCACGTGGTTTGGCCTACTATAGGGGGCATTAGCGACGTGAAAATTGCGGATTTCATTGCGGCGGACCGGGTCATTCCGCGCCTTTTCGGAACGAATAAGCGCTCCATTCTCAAGGAACTGGCGGATATAGGGGCAGCCTCGGTCAACCTTGATCCTACCACGGTATTCGATGCCCTTCTCGAGCGGCAGGACAGCACGACAATCGGCCTTGGCCGGGGAACTGCGATCCCACATGCGACAATTGTGGGAATTGCTGCTCCCGTAGGCGTTTTCGCGCGACTTCAGCCCCCGGTGGATTTTGGCGCAGTGGATGGCATACCCGCTGACCTCGTCGTGATGATCCTCGCTCCTCAGGATGATAATAGGACGCTCCTGCGGGCGCTGTCGTGTACAGCGCGACGCCTTCGGGAGGGCGATGTCGCCGCACGTCTTAGGTCCGCGAGCGATGTCGAGACGCTCTACGCCGTACTCGTCAGCGATGTCTGGAGCGGTGCAGACCCTGCCGAAATGATCGGGAGAGCTTCTGGAAACTAGCCACATGCCCATCCTATGTTTGAGCCGGTGCACCATAACACGCGGTCACGGATCCCAAGTGAATCTCGGAATCGGGTCCATTCGAATGGGGCCGGCCAGCCCCGCTGTGGTCTCCAGATCACATCAAGCGTCCGCCACTTGAACAGCCAGAAAGCTTCCGCTTGGCTTCACGCGCTGCGACAATAGTAAGATTAACGAAGGGACCGGCCGGTCTGTCTTTCAATCCTGATTCGGCCGTTAGGATAAAACGCATCTCGTCCTTCATCCCCATACCCGGCGGAGCCATCTGCCCATCGCTGGCGAGCACGGGATCTGTGGAAGCAAAGAAGCCGCCGAGCAGGATGGCCGGATCACCGGCTTGGGATTCTTGCTTCGGCTCAGTGTGAAAATAACTTCGCCTTGCTTGACCAATGTTGAGTTCCTTGGACGAGAGCATTCAGGATGCTGATATTGTCTCCCGAACAGTGCCGTGCAGCCCGTGGTCTTCTGGGCTGGACTCAGGAAGAACTTGCCGAAAGGGCGGGGGTCTCGCGAAGCACCATCCGTGACTATGAGAACGGCCGTCATTGTCTGCATCCCTCGACGGCAACTCAGGTGGTGTCTGCTTTGGAGGGAGGCGGAGTGCTGCTGATCCCATCCGACGAGGCCGGTCCCGGAGTGCGCCTTCAACGGCCAACGTTAGGGTGACAAACCTCTAGCTCCAAGGCTCCTATCCTCACTGGACCTGCGGCGGAGAGAGATCCATCCGCTACAGAGGACTGCCGTCTTTACTTCACTTGGCCGCTGGCGAGCACAAGAGTAAGGCGGCGCGACTAATATGATCAAACCTGTGGCTCCATCATCTCGAGCAGGAAGGCGAGCAGGCTGCCAGCCTTGGCAAAGCTGAGGGGATCATTGGCAGCCAGGTGTCGGCCGTCGCGGGCACCACGGCAACACATGCTGGAAAGCTCCTGCCGGAAGGTGGGGTGATATGCCGGCGGTCCATCCCATTGTGGAAGTTGATGGCGGACCCATCGCACCCGCTCCGGACTGAACACCCGCAAGCACACCTCGGTGGCTGCACCCCTGAGGAGTTTACGGGTATTCCCCCGTTCAGCCGCACTCTCGATCGCAGGAAGGGTGCGGGCATAGCCCTCGAGGGCACCCAGGATGTAGGCTCCAATCAACAGATCCGTCATGCTGCTGCAAGGCGGGAGCGGCGCCCCGCGCCGTCCCGTGATGGCGAACACCTGCTCCTCTACATGGCGACTCACGCGATCGACCATCTCCGGTATCCATAAGGATTGTACGGCCTTGCTGTTTCCAGGGGCACGGAGCCAGCTCAGCATCGTCCTTCTCCTCATCTAACCCTTCAAAGGGATGCCATGGCACTCTTGGGTTTTAAGATCCTAACGCGCCATTCACGCAAGCAGCAGAGTTGCTCCTGGTTTGTTGAACAGCTCAAGGCTTGAGCGTGATGATGAATGGCCTGATCCTCGGTGCGGCATGCGCTGGAACGCCAAGCCAAGCGACACGGTTGGTTCGGCATCGGGCCGGCCAATCCAGAAGAGCCGCGCCCACGGATGAGGAACGGACGCCATGACTCACAGATTCGGAGTTGGCCAGCTTGTGCGGCCAAGGGAACGGCTTCTCGAGAACACCGGGATCTACGAGATCCTGCGCCTTCTGCCCTCCGGACCGGACGACGAGCCCCTCTACCGTATCAAGGCCGCGACAGGGCCGATCCAGCGCGTGGTGCGCGAAGCCGACATCGTGCCGGCGTCGGCCTCCTCGCAAGGGACGGGCTGAACGGGGATCGCCCTCAGCGCATCAGATGAACCAGGATTGATCCGGCCTGTTGTCCTTGTGACCCCTGTCAGGAGCGCCGGAGGTTTCATGTCACTGTACCGGACTGTCTCGGCTCTCGTGGTCACCGCCCTCTTCTGCTTGGGCTCGGCCAGAGCCCAAGAGCGCACCATGGGGGTCGGCGTGCCGGCCGGAGCTCTGGTCCAACTCGTGCAGGTTTTGGCTCCTGCGTTTCACGCCGAGACCGGCATTGCCGTCACTGCCACCGAGCTGAACCCAAATGCAACGCTGTCAGACGCCGGTGCCGATGCGGCTCTCCTTCCAAGACGCCTTGCTGAAAGGCTCCAGTCAACCAGCCAAGTGCCCTCCTGGGTCGTCTTCTCGGGTGATGTCATTCTGGTAGGTTCACGGGCGGAAATGGCCCGCGTGCGGGGCTTGAAGGACATCAGGAAAGCCCTGCGCTGGATTGCCTCGGCTCGCGGGGCCTACATGTCCAGCAGTGCCGCGCTCGGCACACGGGAGCTGGAGCTGTCCCTCTGGCAGAGCATCGGCGTCAATGTTCAGACCCGCTCGACCTGGTACCTCGAGGGCCGCGGCGATGAAGCCGGCGCTCTCAGGCAAGCCGGAAGCATGGGCGCCTACCTTCTGGTCGAGCGCATGACGTGGGCGGCAGAACCGGCGCGGCCTTGAGGTGCTGGTGGAAGGGGATCCGGCCCTGCGCACCAACTATGTCAGTTGCCTGGTCCGGGAGACCTCGCACGACGCTCGAGCGTGGCTTGATTGGCTGTCATCGGAGCCGGCCTGGAACGTCATCGCGAGCTTTAGCTTGAATGGCATGAAGGTATTTGCACCTGCCATCGGCAGTGATGCCGAAGGCCCTTCCTTGAGGACGTAACACGGCCCATACCCGACGTGGCGATCCGTGCTTGAATGTGCGGAAGCGCGGCGATCCTCACCTGACGCTATCGCATCGCTGCCGGTCAACTCTCATAGGACAGACGAAGACCCATGGCATGTCATGGACCTTGCCCTGGCTGCTGCCTGCCGGACTGCCGTACGCGCATGACCCTGAGGTCGAATCCAGCAGAGTTGCTCCTGGTTTGTTGAACCGAGCAGGGCTTGAGCGTTCCCGCATTTTCCCGGACGGTCATCAGAGCCCCATCAGGGAGGCCAAGGAGACAATGGTGAGCGTGACGCTTGGACTTGCGATGCTGGGTATCGCGGCAGCGCTGCTCCTGCTGGGACGCCCCGCAAGGGCGAGGACGTGCGCTCGTTCATGAAGTCCTCGCTGATCTTCGCTCTCTATCCGGCGATGATCCTGGTGTTCATCGCCATGGGCACCCTGTCCATCGTGATGAGCATCTAGGGCATAGCTGAGTGGGGCGGTCGTTCGGCCCCTCCCCGTCACCGGGACTTGGTGGGTCTCGCCTCTGGCTTTGTTACGCTCAGCAAGGCGGCCCCGATGGCGGCCGACAAAGCCGATCCGAGCAGCACGCCGAGCTTGGTGGCATCCTGCAACTCCGGTGAGGTCGGGAAGGCGAGCAGGCCGATGAACAGGCTCATGGTGAAGCCAATGCCGCACAGGAGCGCGACGCCGTAAAACTGCGCCCAGGTGGCATTCGCCGGCAGGTCCGCCCACGCCATGCGGATCGCCATCCATGAGAAGGCGAACACCCCCACCTGCTTGCCCACGAATAGCCCGAGCGCCACTCCGAGCGGCACCGGGTTGAGGAGGGTCTCCAATGACATCCCGCTGAACGAGACCCCGGCATTGGCGAAGCCGAAGACCGGGACGATCAGGAACGCTACCCAGGGCTGGAGGGTGTGCTCGAGCTGATGCAGCGGCGAGGCCTCGTCCTCCGGCTTGCCGGGGGAGACCCGCAGCGGGATGGTGAGCGCCAGGGCTACACCGGCCAGCGTCGCGTGAATGCCGGACATCAGCACCAGGGCCCAGAGCACCGCACCGAGCAGGAGATAGGGCTTCAGGTCGCTGAAGCCGGCTCGGTTCAGGCCGCTGAGGAGAACCAGCACGAAGGCTGCACCTGCCAGGGCGTAAAGATTGAGATCACCAGTGTAGAACACTGCGATGATGAGAACCGCCCCAAGGTCATCGAGGATGGCCAGTGCGGTCAGAAACACCTTGAGCGAGATCGGCACCCGCGGCCCGAGCAGCGACAGCACGCCAAGCGCGAAGGCGATGTCAGTGGCCGAGGGGATGGCCCAGCCGCGAGGGTGGTCGTCCGGTCCGGAGTTGAAGGCGAGGTAGATCACCGCCGGCACGACCATGCCGCCGAGAGCCGCGATGCCTGGCAGGATCCGGCGCGGCCAGGTGGAGAGCTGGCCGTCCAGCATCTCGCGCTTGATCTCCAGCCCCACCAGCAGGAAGAACACCGCCATCAGCGCATCATTGACCCAGTGCAGCACCGACAGGCCAAGCACGTAGCTGTGCAATACCTCGAAATACGCGCCGCTCACGGGCGAGTTGGCGACGACGAGGGCCAGGGCGGCCGCTCCCATGAGGACGACACCACCCGAGGCCTCGCTGCTGAGAAAGGCGCGCAGGGCTGAGCGGGGACGAGGGGCGGCTGCGTGCATGTCATCTCCTGAGCTATGATGATCGGAGGCTTGGTTTCATGGATTGTGAGTACGTTCAAGATCAACAGGCTCCGCCGAGTGGAGCGGACAGGAAACTTAAGGTCAAGCTTTCGTGACCTTATGAGGGCACAGAGCCGGTAAGCCCATCGTTCTCAGGAGACACTTCCCGGCACCAGTTTCATTATCTTCTGCCCACATTCTGGTATTTATCCCTATATGGATGAGCGGGGATACTGGTTCAGTTGCTGAGCAGCGTGGAGGCGGATCTACGGTCACTACTGGGAGGTAGCCAGGCCCGCATTTCATAAGGCTCCATCCACCCAACACGTCCCCGCTCCGTCGAAACAGCTTGACCGCAGCCGGTCTAAGGCGGGTGTGGAAAAGGAACTCTTCTCCCTCCGACGTTTTCTATCCCAGGTCAGGAACGTGGGAGTTCCGGAAGGCGACGCTCCCCGCTCACATAGAGGCCGCGGCTGGCGACGGAGCATCCAAGGGAGCCGCATGTTCAAGCGCTTCATCATCAACCCACCAGTCTTCTTCGGTGCCATCGCGGCGATCGGCATCTTCCTCGCCATTGGGGTTGTTCTCCCGGATCGCGCGAGCGAGGTCTTCAAAGCCTTGCAGGCTGCCATTCTCAACAGCTTCGGCTGGCTTTATCTCCTCGCCGTTGGTGTCTTCCTTGCAACCGTGCTGCTCCTCTGCCTGGGCGAATACGGCCGGCTGAAGCTCGGGCCGGACGAGTCCACCCCCGACTTCAGGTTCACATCCTGGATCGCCATGCTGTTTGCCGCCGGCATGGGCATCGGCCTCATGTTCTATGCCGTGGGCGAGCCGATGACCCATTTCATGGCGCCACCGACGGCCCAGCCTCGCTCCGTCGCGGCGATGCGGGAGGCGATGTCGGTCACCTTCTTTCACTGGGGTATTCATGCCTGGGCCATCTATGCCGTGGTCGGCCTGTCGCTGGCGTATTTCGGCTACCGCTACAACCTGCCGCTCACGATCCGCTCCGGCCTCTATCCGCTCCTAAAGGAGCGCATCAACGGCCCCATTGGTCATGCTGTCGACATCTTCGCCATCGTCGGCACCATGTTCGGTATCGCCACCTCGCTCGGCGTGGGGGTCTCCCAGATCAACGCCGGGCTCAACTACCTTCTGGGCATCCCCATCGGCATCGAAGTCCAGCTTCCCCTGATTGCCGGCATTACGGCTCTGGCCACAGTTTCGGTCGTCACCGGCCTTGATAAGGGCGTTCGCATCCTCTCCGAAACCAATCTGATCGTGGCGATCCTGCTGATGATCTTCGTTCTGGTGGTTGGACCGACGGCGTTGCTCTTCCGCGATTTCGTGCAGAATCTGGGTCTTTATCTCGACACGCTGCTTCTGCGCACCTTCAACATCTATGCTTACGAACCGACGCCTTGGATTGATGCCTGGACGCTTTTCTACTGGGCATGGTGGATTTCCTGGTCGCCGTTCGTCGGCATGTTCATCGCCCGCATCTCGCGCGGCCGCACGGTGCGCGAGTTCGTCACCGCCGTGCTGTTTATCCCGGCCGGCTTCACCTTCTTCTGGATGACCGTGTTCGGCAACACGGCAATTGTCGTGGATACCGGCGCAGCAGCCGGTGCATTGGGTGCTGCTATTGCCGACGACGTGTCGGTCGGCCTTTTCAAGTTCTTTGAGTATCTGCCGTTTTCGGGCCTCACCTCCACCTTGGCCGTGCTTCTGGTCGGGATCTTCTTCATTACGTCCGCAGATTCTGGTGCGCTGGTCGTGGACTCCATTGCCGCGGGCGGCGAAACTCAGACCACGACCGGCCAGCGCGTCTTCTGGTGCGTCCTCGAGGGAGCTGTGGCGGCCAGTCTGCTTCTCGCAGGCGGTCTTGGCGCTCTGCAATCGGCGACCGTGGCCAGCGCCCTGCCCTTCACCTTTGTCATGCTGGCGCTCGTCTGGTCGCTCATGATCGGCATGCGTGCAGATCTTGCCCAACAACAGGCCCATGCTGCAAGACCACACATTCCTCCAGCGCAGCCGGCCGCCGGCCTCACTTGGCAACGCCGTCTCGCATCCATTCTGCATGCTCCGACCGAAGTCGAAGTGGATGAGTTCATTGCGACCCAGGTGCGTCCGGCACTCGACCAAGTTGCGAGAGAGCTGACATCGCGTGGCCGCACCACTCATGTCGTCGAGGAAGATGGTGGTGCCGTCGCCCTACGCTCACCAGCCGAAGGTGTTCGCGACTTCGTCTATGGTGTCAGCCGCAGCACCCAGCCCCTGGCAAACTTCTTTCCTCTTGCCGCAGGCAAGCCTGAATACCGCTATGAGGCCCGCACCTACTTTTCCAGTGGCGGCCGCGGCTACGATATCATGGGGATGAACCGCGACCAGATCATCGCTGACATCCTCGTCCAGTTCGAGCGTTATCTCCTGCTCGTCCACACGCCGGCGACGCAACTCGTCCACGGCGCCCCGGAACACGAGCTTGATCCGCCCCCATAGTGAAAAGTTCCCTTTTTTGGCGGAGCTTCGAAGGGAGCGGGACGGTGATGATGACGTAGACGAGAGTTCATCTCGGAATGCACTGCGCCGAACTGCGGCCGGGAAGGCTCGCGGCAGACATCCGGACAAGCTAACTGCAAGCGGACGATTATGTGGAACTGGATTGCGAGCAACCATCAAGTCATCAGCGCCCTAGCGAACATCGCGATGCTGTTTGTCTGGATCGCCTACTTGCAGGTATTCGTCAGCAGCTATCGCCGGCAGAAGAGATCGAACATCCAGATCAACCGCGGCGCCGGGTTCGGGCTCGAGGCCCGGTGCCTGATCAGCAACATGAGCGCCGAGGCAATCTACATCGAGAGCATCATCGCGACCGTCGAGACGAACGAGGGACGCTGGAGTTGCCCAGTGACCGAATTGCTGGAAGGCCGCTCGGATCTGGATCTGAAGACCCGGCAAGGCCCGTTGCAGGCGGGACGGTTCGTAGACATCGGATCGTTTCATAGTCTTATCGAGCCTGCGCTTCAAAGGTCTACAGGGTCGCGAGGCGGCATCGCTTCGGATGACCTCAAGAACCTCGTCTTCTTTAAGATCAAGGTGATTGCGGTGCACGGCTCCGAGGACCTTCTTGCCGGAGCGACACGCCGGTTTGACCTAATCAGGCAGCAGGACCAGCTGCTGGTGAGGGGGCAGACGGTCGGGACCCACCAGATCCGGTCACGCCGAGAGCGGCAGAAACTCCGTAACGATGTCGAAGCGGACCTGTAATACCGTACTTTTGGCGGCGACCGGCGGGGCGGGCCATCGTCGGGGAGTTGGCTCACCAGGGCCGGCACGTGCGGGCGGTCAGCCGCAGCGCCGTCGGCTCATGACCGAAAGGTGTCGAGGGTTTTCAGGCTGACAATCTTCGCTCCCAGAACATCCGGAAGGCCGGCCGGGATGCGGCAGTCATCTACCATTTGGTGAATGTGCCCTACTCCCAATGGCAGCGGATCCGGCCGGCCATAGCCGAAAGCGCGATCGCCGGCGCCGCAGCCACCGACGCGGTTCTGATCGTGACGCCCTCCTACATGTATGGGCCGCCGAGCGGCCTCACGACCGAGGAGACCGCGCGCCGGGCCAGCGGTCCCAAGGAGCGGTTGCGGGCCGAGCTGGAGGAGAAGTTTCTGAGGGCTCACACAAGCGGCCGGCTAGGGTTCCGACTTCTACGGACCGCATGCCAACTCCGCCAACGGGGTGCCCTGCCGCACCGTTCTTGATCGGGAAAGCAACCAGCGCATTCCGGTTCAGTGTGCCACTTCGGCCGGCATGGATCCCACTACGACCGGCAGCGTTCTTGTGAGCCCTGCACCCGGCGCTCCCGTTTCCGGCACGCCCGGCTCAGCCTTCCCGAATGCCGCTCCGCATGAAATCCGGACAATCAATGGCGTTACGTGCCGGACTGTTCTTATTCAGGGCACTGATCAGCGCGTTCCCATCGAGTGCGCCCGATAATTGCCTTCCCAGCCTCATTCACAGGGCGCAGGTATTTTGATCTGCGCCCTGTCATGTGAAAGGAGGACCTTGTCGCACTCGTCACTTCGCTATCGGCTCCTACGTCGTTCTGTCCGATAGAAACGGATCTGCAATTGAGAAAGCCAGAGCGCCTCCGCTAACAAGAACTCCGGCGTTGAATCATCATCCATGCCTAACGTTCAGCAGGAACGTGAATATGCCGCTGGCAGTTAATGGGCGACAGTCTTGAACGGCGATATTGGAACCTAGCAATGACCAACTACGCCCGCTTTGGCGCGATGATCCTGATGTCCACTGTGGTGATGTTTGGGCTGATGTACCTGAACGTCTACAGCCTCGACCATGTCTACTGGAGCGAAACGCGAGTGTATATGGCCTTGGTGATGGGTGCCACCATGGCTATCATCATGCTGGGGTTCATGCTTGGCATGTACTCAAGTAACATAGTAAACATGGCCATCTTTCTCGGAGCCATGGTCGTGTTCGGCTTGGCCCTCTACCTCGTCCGCAGCCAGGACACCGTCGAAGACGTGGCCTGGATGAAGGCCATGATCCCGCACCACTCTATCGCGATCCTGACAAGCGAGCGGGCTAACATCACCGACCCGCGTGTGAGAAGGCTCGCCGACGATATCATCAGCGCCCAACGCCGTGAGATCGATGAGATGAAAACGCTTATTCAGGAACTGGAAGCCCGCAAGTGACAATTTGTTAGGCACCACGAAGTAAAAGTGCATGAACGATGAGGTTGTCTCATTGTCATCGAACAAGAGTTCAAGTTCGTGTTGTTGCGACGGTTTTGGCGAAGCGGATCTACATGTGGCTGGCCCAGCTCACTCACCTGCTGTTGTATCCACCGATTGTAAATCAGCATCGAATACATACCCTTGAGCCGACTGCCGTTACGCACATGCCATTGTTACCGAACTGGTAACATCGGCGGGGTCATTACCAGCACCGATCGTGACCCCACCTAATTTTCATTTTGTGTTGCTAAACTCAGTCGTTGCGGTTCCCTTAGGAGGGATCAAGGCTTCGGTGCCGATTCACACCTGGTCGGCTAGGATGCGGCTGCCCCCCTCCGCGAGCATGATGACCGAGACAAGGAGCTCGGCACCATCCCAGGTGGTCACAAGGGTGTCGACGGCGACGGCCGGCTGCTTTGCCGCGGTACCCATGAACAGGTTGCTGATCCGGATCGTGCCCGGAACAAGCCCTTTTCGATAGTTATTGTCGGGGACGATTGGCAGGGGGGCTGCCAGGTGCGAGCAGGGTGTTGACCAGTTACTTCTCATCATCGGCGACAACGACCCAAGTGCCCGGGAGACGGATGGCAGCGCGCGCTCGCGCGTCTAAGGCCGCGTAGTCCTTCTCGAGGAGCTGCGGGGACGTTGACAGAGCCCAGAGCAGCGCCTCGGCCGGCCCGAACTGACGGTTCACGACCAGTGACAGCGCCCGGGTGGTTTCCTGGAGGTGCTTCTCGATCTCATGCCGATCATGGCGGTATCCCGCATAGACGGCGATCCCGGCTGCCGTGAGCGCCGGGATCAGCAGGACGAGGGTGAGAAGGACCAAGCGCGAGCGCAGGGATGGGAGCCACGAGCGTGCAAGCATCCTGAGTCCACGCTCGCTCGAGGCCGACAGGGACTTGCCCACGATGTGATCGCTCCCGCTGGGGACGTTATGACTTTGGGTAGATGGCGCAGGTCAGAGCAACTGCCATGTCCTGCCCCGAGACGTCACCCCAGCTCCTCTGAAGCCCAACTCATATGAGGGTGCAGACAAAGTGTGAGGATGACGGACGGGGATCGGTACCTAGGACAATTCGGCTAAACAGCTAAGGCGGCATCGGACCCAAAAGAATGGCCGTGACAGTGGGGTCATCCACTCCGGTCGTGGTCTGACTTCCGCTGTCCGGCAAACGGAGCGTCATCCCCGAGTTGGCCCAGCAGTGGCCTGAATCCAGTGAAGGCTACTTATAGGCACAATTGGATTTAGGTCCGCTTACCCCAGCAACGCCGAAATAAGGCTAAGGTCAACCTCGTGCCAATAGAAGACATTCCGCCTTACAGCCATCCCGCATGCCAAAGTTTCGACAGTTTAGTCGATGTTCCGGACGAGCTTTGGACCAGCGGATACCGGCTTGTCCTTGAGCATTTGCTCGGCACGGCAGCGTATCTGTCATACGAAACACTTCCGCAGCCGCTTGGAACTTCCCGCGTAAGCAAGTCTCCTGGGCGAATGTCGACACCAATCGCGGCCTGAGATTTCGCAACAATAGCATTTCAGCCTTAGGTGCATCCTCACAGCCAGGAGGCGATCTTCTCCAGCGGCTTTTTGATCCCGCCGTGGACCGGCACCGTGCAGCCCTCCGCCGGGTAGCCGACAACAAGTAGGATGTACGGCTTCTCCGTCTCGGGACGGCCGCAGATCTCGTTGAGGAAGCCCATCGGGCTGGGGGTATGGGTGAGCGTGACCAGGCCCGCCGCATGCAGGGAGGCGATCAGGAAGCCGGTGGCGATTCCCACGGATTCCGGCACGTAGTAGTTCTTCACCTTCCGCCCGTCCGGCCCCTCGCTTGAGCGCTGCCCGAAGATGGCGATCAGCACGGGAGCCGTCTCGAGAAACCCCTTGTGCTCATCCGTGCCGAGCGGCGCCAGGGCGTCGAGCCATTCCTGCGGGGCACGGCCATTGTAGAAATCGCGCTCCTCAGCCTCCGCTTCCTCGCGGATGCGCCGTTTCGTGTCCGGATCGGTGATCACGGTGAAGTGCCAGGGCTGCAGGTTGGCGCCAGACGGCGCCGTGCCCGCGGCCAGGAGGGCATATTCGATCACCTCCCGCGGCACCGGCTTGTCGGAGAAATCCCGCACCGTCCGCCGCCGCCTGATGTCCTCGTAGAAGGCCTGCGCCCGGGCGATCATCTCCTCCGACGGGTACGAGCGGTACGTGCTCAGAGGCTCAAGGACCAGGCGTGTCATGCAACTCTCCAGGGGCGGGCGTCATGTGACCCGTTCGACCACGGCCCGAAGGCTAAGTCCCTGGACGATGATTGTGAATACGACGACAGCATAGGTTGCTGCGAGCAGCGCCGGCTTTTCAGCGACGTCCGGCAGGGACAGCGCCAGCGCGATGGAGATCCCGCCGCGCAGGCCGCCCCAGGTCAGAACCGGGATCGTCCCGGACGCAAACTTCTGCCGCAGGCGCAGCACCCCGACCGGGATGGCCACCGCCAGCAAGCGGGCCAGAAGCACAAGCGGAATGCTCGCGAGGCTGAGCCAGGCAAAGGCAGGGTCAAAGCCGAGAACCAGAACCTCGAGCCCAATCAGCAGGAAGAGCACGGAATTCAGGATCTCGTCCACGAGCTGCCAGAACCCGAAGACATAGCGCTGGGTCAGATCGCTCATGGCGTCCTGCGGGCCGCGGTTGCCGATCAGAATGCCGGCCACCACCACGGCGATGGGACCGCTCATGTGGAACTTGGCCGCCACCGCATAGGTGCCCGCCGCAACAGCAAGGGAGATCAGGGTTTCCAGGGGATAGTTGTCGATCACGCGCATCGCGCGGTAAGCAACATAACCGGTTCCGAACCCGAGGATTGCACCGCCAAGGGCCTCAACAAAGAACAGTTGGGCAATATGACCGGGGCTGGCTCCTCCCTCCCCGGCTCCCGTGGCGATGGCGAGCAGGACCGTGAACACCACCACGCCAACCCCGTCGTTGAAGAGGGACTCTCCCGACATGTCGGCCTCAAGCGTCTCGGGCACCTGCACGGCTTTGAGGGTGCTGAGGACGGCTACCGGATCGGTCGGGCTGATCAGGGCGCCGAACACCAGCGCCCATGCAAGCGGGAGCGGCATTTCTAACATGCCGGCGATCCACCACAGGCCGACGCCGATGATGGCGGTCGAGATCGCGACCCCGGCTGTCGCCATGATGCCGATGGGCCAGGCCCGGCGCCGCAGCAGCGAGAGATCGACATGCAGGGCACCGGCGAACAGCAGAAAGGCCAGGAGCCCGTTGAGCACGGTGGCCCTGAAATCGACCTGGCGCAGCAGGACGGTCAGGTCCTCGTAGAGGTGGACCTCCGGACGGGCAAACTCGATGGCGATCAGGACCAGCGAGGCGACAAGCCCCATCACCAAAAGGCCGATGGTGTGTGGCAGCCGGACGACAACATGATTGAACCAGCCGAAGACGGCTGTCAGGACCAGAAGGACGGCGACGAGATCAAAGACGGAGAGCACGAGACTGCGCGCCTAGGTTGCAGATCGGCTGAAGCTGGTGCAGCTCGGATCGCTGTTCGGAGTCCGATGGTACAACCTCCTGCCGCAGAGTCTAGGTCATGCTGCTGAGGGCTGCTTGGCACGCCTGCTCGCACCGGCGGCAGGACTCGGCACAGATGCGGCAGTGCTCGTGCATGCTGGCGTGACGCTCACATTCTTCAGCGCATAGACGGCAGGCTGTGGCACACGCCTCCAACATGCGGCGGATGACCTCCTCGTTCGAGCCGGTCCGGCGGGTGGACACAGAGCCGGTGGCGATGCACACATCGGCACAGTCGAGGTTCAGCCGGATGCACTGAGTGAGCTGCTGCACCATGTCCTCGCCCAAGCAGGCATCGGCACAGGACGTGCAGATCTGGGCGCAGGAGTAGCATTCCTCGATGCACTGGATGAGAGCATTATTGGTATTCCCCTTTACGTGCGGATGGGTACTGATCATCTCGTGAGCGTGCATAGGCATTCTCCAGTGGGGAAATCCCCTCTCGAATACTGGTAATATGAAGAAGACGACAGATGCCGCTTCACGCCTCAGTCTGGCGGGTTAAAGCGGATCGGCTCGGAACCCCTACCTCGCGGACCGATGGTCCAACCTGCCAGACTAGGTCATTGTTCCGCGGACACGTTTGCCCAATGTGGCCCTGTTTGCTGTGGATGTGGCTCAAGTGTCATCATTGAACATCATCTGGGCTCCGAGCGGGATTGTCCTTGGCGACCCTCGCAACCCAATCGGTAACAAAGGGCTGTGCCGCCGGAATTATGTTTCCACGAGCATCGCTCTATCCCGTCCAGGCTTCATCGTCCAAGGAATGGGAGCCTGTCCAGCACGCCGTAGTTGGCGAACTGTTCCTGTTTGCTTGGATGTGCATCGGCATGCCTCTTGACCCCAATTCGGCTTAGATGGCTGACGCTTTCTAGGTGATCAAGCTGCGTGCATTCACGTCTTTTCAGATCTTGCCCTGGGAATATGCCTGCACGCCTATGGAGGTTTAGGTGCTGTGCTGGTTCAAACATATCGCTGGGCTGTGGAAGCATACAGAATGATATCCACGGATGCACCCGTTAGGGCCACTGTGGGCATCAAGATCGGGATTCCACCACAGAGGGAGCCTACCCTATGACCCTCTGTTGATGATCTGAGCGCCTGTTGGAGATCATCAATGGCCAAGAAGTCGAAAGCTAAACTCCCTAAGACCATTGCTGGCGTGACGTTGCCCAAGGCCGTGCGTACATCAGGTCTGCTGGACGAACTGCTGAACTCCCAACTCGGCCGCGAGATCCTGGCGGAGGCCATCGTGGCTGCCGCTGGCGCTGTCGCATCTGTCCTGATGAAGAAGCGACCGAGTGCCGATCAGGTAACCCAAGCCGGTGAAACGATCGTCAATACGGGGGCTGAGGCCGCCTCAGCCACAAAGGATCTCGCCCAGACGGCCGCGGGAGCTGTCACCGAAGTCGTGGCCGACGCTGCGCGATAGATCCTACCCGGCTCGCTCACAGGATCTGCCAAGAACCCGACCAGCGCTCGTGCCCGCAGGCAAACCCGTTGCGGGCAACAGTCAGATGAGGAAACCTGAAGGATCAAGCGAACACCGACCCACGAAATATGGGAGATGAGTTCCGCGTTTCGGCATTCCTCAGCTCAGCGCGGTCCTCCCGCTGGACTAATGAATGCACCCGGAAGATGGGACGTACACGCCATCACCCAGGTGATCGCCTCGCGATCGTATTCATCCCCCGAGCGCCAAGCCTCGAAGAAGGCGTTGAGGCGCTCGACACGCTCCGGCCAGAGCCCTGCTGCCTGCAAGCCTAAGGAAATCCCGTAGTTGGTAAAGGCGAACCTGGTGTTCGGCAACCATGGGGCACGGCAGAAATAGCCGGGTGGATCGATCCACATCGTCTCCAGCGTTGCCAACGCACGTTTCGTCTGCACCTTGGCCCATGGCTCGCCGGGAAAGAAATGGGCCAGCCACAGCATCATCCCGAGACCCAGATCCTGATCGATCTCCAAGGTGCGCCAGTCCCGCTCCATCAGGTCATGCATCTGCGCGACCTCCGGCGCCAACGCCTCTTGGTCCAGCATCCGGTAGGCGACATAGCCGTCATAGGCATCCATCGCCCCAAGGCCGTAACCCGGGTACGGTTCGCTCAAATCCTCCTTCAACTTCCAGATGACGCCACGCCCAGGACGCACGAACGCGGGGTGGATCTCCCGCACAAGGGCGATGCCACGCTGGCGGTATTCGGGCTTGAGATCGCCCAACCGTGCCAGTGCGAACAGCCACATGGCGAGATAGTGGAAGTACTGCCCGTCCCGGTCCGGCGCCTCGCCGATGCGAAGCCCGCGCGGACGCCCGAGCACTCGCTCGACCTCGGCGACCAACCGTTCGGCTTCGTCCAGCCAGCGTTCCTCACGAAGTTCATGGTAGAGTGAGACATAAAGAACGAGGCCAAAGGCATCGGTCCAGAGATAGCGCAGGCCGTTGGGCCAGATCCGCTCGGTTTGCATCCAGTCGAGTTTGTTCAGGACATATTCGACCTGCCGGAGCATGGCGCTAGAGCCCGAACGGGTAAGTCTCGGGCATGCCGGCTTTGGCATGCTCCGGCCCCAGCGGCGTCACAGCCGATGTCTCATCAAACCAGACATAGGCATCGAACTGCTGCGGCATGGACGCATCGGAGTAGTGGCTCAACAGCTCGGTGTCAGGCCGGTAGATCACCCCGATAAACCGCTCCAGCCGGGGTTCGAGCAGACGACGGCGCAGCGCCTCGTGCTCGCCAGGGCGAAGATCCAGGAGGAAATGGACAACGTCAGCCTCATGACAGAGCTGCTCGTAGCTGTCGCGGTGGGACGGCCGCACACGTTTGACCTCCATGTCGCCACCCCAATCGGATGCCGCGGCAACCGTGCCGGTATGCGTGCCGAAGCCGATCAGAGCCGCCTCGCCGCCGAAGCGCTCCCGGCAGAGCTGGCCGATGTTGAGCTGCTCGCGCACCACGCCCATGTGGGTATGGCGGGCATCGCCAATGTGGGAGTTATGCGCCCAGACGATTGCCTTGGATTGGAGTCCCTTCGCCTCCAGCAGATGCTCGAGCGTCTCAAACATGTGCGTGTCACGCAGGTTCCAGGATTCCGCGCCCCCATAGTACATGATGCGGTAGTAGCGCTCGGCCGAGGCAATCAGCCGGGCATTCTGCGCCGCATCCAGGAAGCTCTCGCCGTCCTGACCGGCATAGTCCAGCCGCCGCTGCAGCAGTTCCCGGCATTGGTCGATCACGGCCTGCTCGCATTTGGCATAGCTCGCCCGCAGCACCGCGCGCCCATAGGTGGCGGGGTTCTTCTGCCAGGGCGTCAGACAGCCGTAGCGCTCCCGCGCCACGGCCGCGGCTTCGGGATCGGTCCTGTCGAGGTATTCGAGCACGGCGGCAATCGAGCCGCTCATGTTGTAGATGTCGAGGCCATAGAAGCCTGCCCGAGCGCTGAGCTCGGGAATGGTCTCGTTGTGCTCGCGCATCCAGCCGATGAGGTCTGCGATGTCGGTGTTGCGCCACATCCAGGTCGGGAAGCGCTGAAACGGCGGCTCGGCGCGGTCCGGACCGGGGCGAAGCCGCACATAGCGGTCCACAACTGCGGCATCGGGCCAGTCGGCCTCGACGGCAACAATCGTGAAGCCGTGCTCTTGGATGAGGTGGCGGGTGATCGCGGCTCGCGCCCGGTAGAACTCGGAGGTGCCGTGGCTGGCCTCGCCGAGCAGCACGACGCGTCGTCCGGCAAAGCGGTCGAGCAACCGCCCGAAGGCAGGATCGTCGAGATCAGGCAAGGGTTCAGCCGCCTCCGCGATCAGTTCCGGCAGGCTCTGCCCACGTGACTGGCCGGGCACGTGATTGGAGGCTGAGCGCCGGCCATCCTCGGCCCAACCCTGCTCGCCGATCAGCGGCACGAACATGACGCCGCCGAGATTCTCCTCCTCGTATTCCGTCTGGCTTGTCCGCGTCACCTTGAGTAGGGTCTGCTCTCTTTCTTCGCCACCGACCGGAATCACCAGCCGACCGCCGATCGCGAGCTGCTCCTTGAGTGCCTGCGGCACTTCGGGTCCACCAGCCGCCACCAGAATGGCGTCGAAGGGAGCAGCATCCGGCCAGCCGAGCGTGCCGTCACCGACGCGCAGGTCAATATTGTCGTAATCCAGCCGCCTGACCCGCTCCTGGGCGGATGCGCCCAGGGACGGGTGTCGCTCGATGGCATGAACTCGCTCGACAATCCGGCTCATGACGGCGGCGGCGTAGCCCGACCCTGCGCCCACTTCGAGCACACGCTCACCGGGCTTGACTTCAGCGGCTTCGATCATCAGGGCGACGATGTAAGGCTGTGAGATCGTTTGGCCTTCGCCGATCGGCAGCGGCCCATCCTCATAGGCAAATTCCTCGAAACCGGGCTGAACAAAGGCCTCGCGCGGTACCTGGCGCATGGCATCCAGAATGTGAAGGGTCACGAATCCCGCGCTTTGCGATCTGGACATCAACCATACGGTCACGAGCACGGGAGAGGTCAGGCATGGGAGGCTGGCTCCATTCTATCGTGTTCCTGGTTGCCGAGGCTTTCAGCGTCAACCCTCAGGGGCCTCATCAGGTCTCATCAGAGACCCGCAGGACGACCTTCCCGCGGACGTGTTCCTGCTCGAGGTAGTCCTGGGCCACTCCTGCTTCAGTAAGTGGGAAGATCCTGTCAACCACAACCCGCACCTGACCATCATCGATCAGCCGTCCGATCTCGCTCAGCTGCGCCGGGTTCGGCTGCGCTCGATAACCGGTGGCTTGGACGTTGTGCTGGGCTGCTTTCCCGGCTGGGGGCTGGCCCAACGTCGAGACCAGGATGCCGCCCTCCTTCAAAACACCCCAGGAGCGATCCTGCGTGTCCCCGGAGACCAGATCAAACACCAGATCAACATCGCTCACGCGGTCCTCAAAACGCTCGGCCTCGTAGTCGATGACTTCGTCGGCTCCCAACCCGTGCACGAAATCAAGATCCGAGCCTGACGCAGTCGTCAGAACATCTGCCCCTTTCGCCTTAGCGAACTGCACCGCCAGATGCCCCACGCCTCCGGCTCCACCGTGAATGAGAACGCGCTGTCCTGCCTGCAAGTGGCCATGGTCGAACAATCCCTGCCAAGCCGTGAGGCCCGCAAGCGGCACGGCGGCCGCCTGCACGTGGTCGAGCGAGTCTGGCTTGGCGGCCATCTCCATCGCCTTGACCACGACATACTCGGCGTAAGCTCCCCGATCCATGCCAATGAAGGCAAAGATCGGATCGCCTGCCTTGAGGGTGTGAGCGCGTGTTCCTAGAAGCTCGACCGTGCCCGACAGATCGCGACCAAGCGTGTACGGAAGTTGATCCTCCTTCACCGAGTAGGATCCGCCTCGGATCTTGTAGTCGACCGGGTTCACGCTCGCCGCGTGCACCCGCACCAGGACCTCATCGTCCTTCGGCTGCGGCCAAGGCACGTCGTCGAGCGTCAGAACCTCAGGTCCGCCGAAGCGATGAATGCGTATCGCCTTCATTGTTGTCATGGAGATCTCCGGAACGAACTGGCACTCCGAGGTGCGCTGATCTCAGGTGTGGGCTGTTACGCCATCGCTACCGATCAAGGGAGCGCTCCAGTTCACCCTTGCTCATCCGGGAACGGCCTGGCAGATCCCGCCGCTTGGCCTCGGCATAGAGTTCTGCACGAGTCTGTGCCCGGCCGGCTTTTGATGCTTTGCCGCCAAGCCGTTCACGAGGTGACGCCGTTTTCTTGGAAGCGCTCTTCTTCGATGCTGTCTCGCCACGATGCTCTTTGGCTTTGGTCTTGCTCAAGTTCTCCCGGTTTTTCTTTGGGCTCTCCTGGTTCGAAGCACCCGCCTCACGTAAGGCGATGGCAATCGCTTGCTTTGGGTTCTTAACCTTGGGACCAGAGCCACGGATCTTGAGCTTGCCCTCTTTGAACTCGTGCATCACCCGATGCACCGTGTCCTTCTGCGCCTTTGACTGCTGCCGGGCCATACTCCTGCTCCTTCACTAGAGGATCAAAAACCTGAGAGCGTTCGGGCTCTGTATGCAACGCCTGAGCCTCGGGAGCGTTCAAGCGGTGAGCGGAACCTAACAAAACGCAGCTCGTGCCTATCCAGGCGGGATCCTCCGCTAGTGCTAAAATCTCTCCGGACAGGCTTCTCTTCGAAGGAAAGCAAGCAGCCGCATCGGCAGCGGTTGTGGTTCTCACGACAATCGGATTTACAGGAGACAACTATGGACCAGAAGGATGCACCTTCGCGCCGCTTCTTCGTCAACGGGTTAGGAGTCGGTCTGGTCGCAGCGCCAGGGGTGCTGACAGCCATCGGGCCGGCTCTCGCCCAGCAAAGTAGCGCATCTTCCAGTGCCTCAAGTCAGGCGGCTGGCACACCTGCCCTGCAGAACCCGGTCACCGAATACCCCAAGCCGCCCTTCCCCCGCCAGACGCAGGAATGGCCAGGCTTGGCTTCGAAGATGGATCCGAGGCCGGACCACGGCGAGACGAGCTACAAAGGCTCTGGCCGGCTAGCGGGCCGCAGGGCGCTGGTGACCGGTGGGGATTCCGGCATCGGTCGGGCAGCCGTCATTGCCTACGCCCGTGAAGGTGCAGACGTTGCGATCAACTACCTGCCAGCCGAGGAGTCGGATGCCCGGGAAGTTGTCGGTCTCATCAAGGCCGAAGGCCGCAAAGCGGTGGCCATTCCTGGAGACATCCGGGACGAAGCCTTCTGTCAGCGTCTGGTTACGGATGCCGTGGCTCAACTCGGTGGGCTCGATATCCTGGTCAACAATGCGGCGCGGCAGGCGGCCCAGCCTTCCATCGAGGCAATTACAACCGAGCAGTTCGATGCGACGCTGAAAACGAACCTCTATGCCATGTTCTGGATCACGAAGGCCGCCGTGCCGCACCTTCCAGCCGGTGCGACGATCATCAACACGGCTTCCGTCGTTGCCTACAATCCGCCGGAGGCCCTTCTCGATTATTCCACCACCAAAGCCGGCATCGTGGCGTTCACAAAATCCTTGGCCAAGCAATTGGCCCCAAAGGGCATTCGCGTCAACGCCGTCGCTCCCGGGCCGTTCTGGACACCGTTGCAGCCGAGTGGTGGGCAGATGCCGGACAAGCTGCCACAGTTTGGCGCCGACTCTCCCATCGGACGCCCTGGCCAACCGGTCGAGTTGGCACCTGTCTACGTGATGCTCGCCTCACAGGAGTCCAGCTATGCGACCGGTGGTGTCTTCGGTAGCACCGGAGGCAATGTCGGTCCCTAATCGCCTCCTAGGCTGCCGTGATACCTCGACATCGGCTCCGACCCACTCCGGTATAAAGACGGGCTGTCGACGCTTTCGGAGCGCGGCAGCCTCTCCTGGATTTGAGCCCGACAGAAACGGACAGGACCATGCGCTACAAATATCAGCTGAACGTCAATGAGGAGATCGGCCGTCCGAGCGTCCGCGGCCATCCCTATGTGAGCGCATCCGATTTCGAGCGGCTTGGTTGCGGGCTGTTCGTGACGGAGACACGCCACGGCAAGATCAAGAATGTTGCCTCGGACCGTCTGTATCTCGTCCTTGAAGGTCAGGGCCGGTTTACGGTCGGTGATGATACCTTTCCGGTCGCGCCCGGAGACGTCGTTATTGTCCCACGCAACACGCCTTACGATTATGAGGCGCGCCCTCACTCTCAGCTCAAGGTTTTCCTGGTGCATGCGCCGGCAAACATCGACGAGGCCGACATCAGCCTTGAGGATCCGCCAGAGCCCGATCAGGCGCCGGAAGCATCTGACAGAGCCTTGTAGAATGCCTGATGGCGATGCATACGCCCACAGAACCGCTCAGGACAATCCTAGTCTTGGGTTGAACCGAACACAGCCAGTCTGACGAGCTCTGCCGCAGTATTGCGAACGTCATCCTCGGAATAGTCTGAAGCAGTCGTCTGAGCCTGTGATACGGTTGGCTCCGAGATTTGCCCATTGGAGTCGCGTGAGAACGTATAGGTGCAGCCTGTAGGCGTGAACGTCACGACGACATCATCGCTCTGCTTCTCCAACCGGAAATCATCGGTCTTTGGTGCGTTCATCATGTCTCTCCTTCACACAGAGACACAACGCATGCATTCGGCGATGGACCAAAGCGGTTTGCCGCTACGCTCCAGCCGGCAACGCCCAGGCTCCCTCGAATCTGGTGTCATCCGACGTTTAGAGAGGAACCACTGCTCAGCGTGCTCGTTCGGCTTGTATCCTATCTGGAGGTTCTCATGGCCGAGAAGCGTGACACCAAGCACGATCCTGCTGCCAGCGGCCGCCCAGCCGCTCACCGTCCTGATCATCAGGGTGGCGATGCCGTTCAAAACGCCGAGAAGTGGGGCGGCGGCAGTTCCGGATCCAAGGGTGGAGCCAAATCGTCGCGCCATCAGAATCCGAATTCGAGCCAGAAGACCTGAGGTCGGCACAGGGCTCCTCGCGCCGGGCTTTTCTGGCTGTGTTGCGGCCTCCGAGCTCAAAGGCTTGCTGTACGGCCGCGACATGGTTCACAAATAAGGAGCGGGTCGTAGCCCGCTCCGTATCATGCATGAATCAGTGTCAGCGCTTGCCGCTGCATCGAGAGGTTTGCAGCGGTGCCTCAGTTGCTGCATAGGTTTTGTCTCGACCGACCTCCCATCGAACGCGCCGAAGACCGAGTACCGACATGCGAGCATCCAAGCGGTGTGCCGGCACTGCTCCTGACTGTCCGCCAGTCGAGCCTGAATGTTTCCGCTGTCGGTTGTTGTTGCTGAGGCACGGGGATCCCGACTGGGGAGATCGCAAGCCCTGTGACTGAACCTCGTGTACCTAGGGCTGGTGGATGGTTTCGGTTTTGGAGCTCTCCCACCACTTCCGCATCAATGCCAAGCCGGTTAGCAAGACCGCCGCTGCCAGCGGAATAGCAAGCGCCCAGCGGCTGCTTTGCCCGTGCATCACGACACCCCCTGCTGCCCCTGCCATCAGGCACAGCCAGACCAGGAGGTGCAGAAGCCATTTCCAGCGAGGTCCCCGGCCCAGCACGGCCGCTGCAAGATCCTGGCCTGCACTGAACAGCGTGCCTGTGACATAAGTCGTACCCGCACGAACGCCATTGACCTGCAGCAAGGCTGCATTCTGAGCTCCCATAGCCCCGGCTAAGATCAAGCTCGGGCCATGGAGGCCTCCCCCCTGGTCGAAGAACCAGAATGCAATTCCCAGGAGGGAAGAGACTGTTCCGAGGACTGCCGGCAGGCACCAGCGCCCTGCCAGCAAAGACAGCAGATTGCCTGTGAAGGCTCCGGCAAAGAATGCAGCCACAAGGCCCAAGGGCAGGATGATCGCGGCTTCATCTACCTGCCCGAGGCCGACACCAAGCTGAGTGGTGTTGCCGCTCATGAAGGACGTGTAGAATCCACCAAGCTGCAGAAAGCCGATGGCGTCGACCCAGCCTGCTACGGCCGTAAGAAGAAGTCCGAAGAAAAGCCGCATGACACCTCAGTTCTGCACGAGCGCTTCCCGATCCCGGCCTGGCAACGGTCAGCCATCCTAGGGAACATCCGGCAGCGGCCCTGGTTCTCAGACGGCGCACGGGAGACCGTTTCCAAATGCTTATGCCCAGGAGATGCGGATGCCCGACCGCCCGTTCACCGCACCTCTGATCGGTCCGCCGCTCAACCGGCTTGACGGGCATGCCAAAGTCACGGGATCCGCCCGGTATGCAACGGATCAGGTGTTCGAAAACCTGGCGCATGGCGTCTTTGTCGAGAGCTCGATCACGGCTGGCCGGATTAGGTCCATTGACATAGCACCCGCCCAGGCCGTCGCCGGGGTCCTGGCGATCCTCACTCACGAGAATGCACCTCGCTTGCAGCAGGTTGGCCAGCAAGGCCAGTCCGGACGCCCTGGGCAGTCCCACATGGTCCTGCAGGACGAGCGCATCTTCCATGCCGGCCAGTATGTCGCGCTCGTGCTTGCGGAGAGCATTGACGTTGCAGAATATGCGGCCACGCTCATCCGGGTTGCGTACCAACCTGAAGTCCACCAGGTTCTGTTCGAGGATCATCTCGATCAAGCCTATGAAGCCCCCCGGATCCCCCTCATCGGGACGCCACCGGTCACCTCAGAGCGTGGTGATCCGGACACGATCTATGGCCGAGCGCCTGTTCGCCTCGATCTCACCTACAGGACTCCCGTTCAGCACCACGTGCCGCTGGAAGCGCATGGGACCACGGCCGTTTGGAATGGCGACGAGGTGACGATCCATGACTCGACCCAGCACGTCTATGGCGTGCGAAGCGTCGTGGCGAAGTATCTTGGGATCCCCGAGGACAACGTGCGGGCGATCAGCACCTTTACGGGCGGAGCGTTCGGCTCAAAGGGATCGTCTTGGCCGCATATCACGTTTGCGGCTGTTGCGGCCCGGCAGGTCGGCAGACCGGTTCGGATATGGCTCAGTCGACGACAGAGCTTCGTTGGAGCGGGCCACCGTGCGCCGACCCTGCAGCAGATCCGGATCGGAGCCGACCGGGATGGGCGCCTGCTTTCCCTGGTCCATGAGGCGACGGCCCATACATCGCCTTACGACGAGTTCTGCGATGCCATCGCCGTGACGACACGGACCCTCTATTCGTGCCCCAACCTGCGCACGGCCCATCGTCTCGTGAAGGTGAATATCAACACGCCTACGGCCATGAGGGCTCCAGGTGAGGCGCCAGGCCTGTTCGCGCTTGAATCTGCCATGGACGAGCTCGCACACGCGGTCGATCTCGATCCGCTGGAGCTACGTCTGCGCAACTATGCCAAAACCGATGAGGACGAGGGAAAGGCCTACACCAGCAAGGCCCTGCTTGCCTGCTATGGGGCGGCTGCCGAGCGGTTCGGCTGGTCGGCGCGCCCACGGCAGCCGCGCTCCCTGCGCGACAGCCGCTGGCTGATCGGCCAGGGCATGGCAAGCGCCGTCTATCCTGGGAAGCAGTCCCCGGCGTCCGCCCGCGTCAGACTGCTTCCCGATGGGCGCGCCGAGGTGGCCAGCGCCACGCACGAGCTCGGCACGGGCGGCTGGACAGCCATGACAATGATTGCGGCCGAGACGCTCGGCCTTCCGGTCGACAAGGTCACCTTCCGCTATGGCGACACACACCTGCCCAACGCACCGGTCTCCGCCGGCTCGCAAAGTGTTGCCTGCGTCGGATCGGCCATCAAGCTCGCGGCGGACAAAGCACTGGCGCAGGTGATCGCGTTGGCGGTTGCCGATCCTTCATCGTCACTCTATCAGGCTGATCCTGCGACAGTCGAAGTACGGGGGGCTGACCTCATCGCAAGAGGCTCAACCCAGAAAGAAGCATGGCCAGTCATCCTGACGCGGCTCGGCTCCCGTGGCGCAATCGAAGGGGTCGAAGCGAACGCCACCTACCAGCCACCCAAGCCCGACGAGCGGCCCAACTCGGCTCATGCCTTTGGCGCCCACTTCTGCGAGGTTCGAGTGGCGGAGGACACCGGCGAGGTCCAGGTGTCGCGCTGGACAGCCGGGTTCGGCTGCGGCCGGATCATCAATGCCAAGACGGCGCACAGCCAGCTCATCGGAGCCATTGTCTGGGGGATCGGGATGGCGCTGCACGAGGAAACCAGCCTGGATCCACACCTCGGCCGGTTCATGAATCGGGATCTTGCTGAGTACCTTGTACCCGTGAGCGCGGACATCCCACTCATCGATGCCTTCTTCGTCGAGGAGGACGGTCCGGCGGTTGATCCCATCGGCGCCAAGAACGTTGGGGAGATCGGAATCTGCGGTGCAGCCGCAGCCATTGCCAATGCTGTTTATCACGCAACAGGCAAGCGGGTGCGCGACCTTCCCATCAGGATCGAGAGCATTCTCGGATGACCTATGGACGTACTGGCAATCGTGGGCGCTAGGGCGAAATCCTGGAACATCTGCACGAGGCATCCGTTGGGCCAGTGCTTTTCTTCACTCCACGGCAGGCAGACTCGGAGATCGGCGATGAAGCGATCCGAATTCGACAAGCAAGGAAAAGGTCCCGAGGACTCCCAAAAGGCCAAGCATGGTGGCAATCGCGCAGGCGATCACATGAAGAGTTCCGGTGAAGGGGCAGCCAAGAGCAGCCAGGCGGCTGGAAAGGATCCGCACCGTAGTAGTCGCTAAAGGCATGCTATTATTGCCATGCCGATCCTACCACGACTGGGCGTGATCATGATCACAGCTCCTGCCTTGCGGCAGAACGGCTCGGCGAGACGTGCATGAGGTTGCCGTCATCGCAGCAAATCCGGCGAGCACTGGTTTCCAAGCACACTGAAGGTGCCCCTTCGAAGGAGAACTCCAATGTTCAAACTTATCAGGAATATCGTTGTCCTGAGGCAGGTCTGGAAACTCCTCAGGCGCAAGCATTGAACGCTTGATCTTAGGAAACTGCCGCCTTTCGATGCGACGACTGCTCGAACTCGGGGAACTATGCCATTCTTCCCCTCGCTGAGTCGCAGCCTTCATGACAGCTGATCTTCAGCCGCGGCTACAATATAAAAGGCTTAGTGACATGGGAGGCCAAGGACGGGAAACGCTGGAGCTGGCCTACAAGGAACTTGAGCATGAGCTGCCGGACCGTACGACACGAGCGCTCCGATGGCTGCGGGATCCGAACTCCCGCTGGATCCGCATTCCCATCGGAGGCCTGCTGATTCTGTCCAGTGCCTTATGGTTCCTGCCCGTGCTCGGTATAGAGTTCCTGACGCTTGGTCTCCTGCTCATCGCTCAGGACGTCCCGTTTCTACGAAAGCCGGTGGGACTTGCGGTGATCTGGCTGGTGCGGAAGTGGATCGCCTTGAAGCGGTGGTGGCAAGGCAAACGAAGCCCTGGTTAGATGCCGTGAGATCGAGGCATTGTCACCCTGCTACGTCAAGCCCAATCAAGCGCTGCGCCCCTCGTTCGTCTCAGGACCGCCAACCAATCGGGACGCCTGATCCGATGGCACATCCGCGTGATCAAAGATGAGATAGGCAGCGATGACAGATCTATTCCTCTGGTCCTGCCAGACGGACTCGATCCAAGGACCGGAACAACGCAAGTGCGCACGAGTTCAGCTGTGACGTGACAGGGTCCTTCAAGGGTCTCTCGGCCCATCCTACACCAGTCGAGCTGGCCTACATTTCCAACACGGAGCCTACGATGTCCCGCAACGGAGCCGATGTTCTGGTCGAGAGCCTGATCGCCTGGGGAGTTGACGTGATATTCGGGATGCCGGGAGATGGCATCAACGGGGTGATGGAAGCGATCCGGACGCGGTCCGATCGCATCCGCTTCATTCAGGTCAGGCATGAGGAATCCGCCGCCTTTATGGCCTGCGCCTATGCCAAGTTCACAGGTAAGCTCGGCTGCTGTCTCGCCACCACCGGCCCAGGCGGCATCCACCTGCTCAACGGGCTCTACGATGCCAAGTTCGACAAGGCTCCCGTGCTTGCGATCACCGGCCTGCCCTATCACGATCTCATTGACACCTTCACGCAGCAGGATGTTGACCACACCAAGCTGTTTCAGGATGTAGCTCTCTATACGGCTCGGATCATGAGTCCCATGCAGGTGGAGAACACCGTCGAGCTGGCCTGCCGCATGGCCTTGGCCCATCGTGGTGTTGCCCATGTGGCAATCCCCGTGGACGTGCAGGAGGAGCCGGAGGCGACGGTGAAACCCTCCGACCGCAACGTTCCGCACCACGCCTCCTTCGCGCAGACGCAATCGACCGGGATCCCTGATCCCGACGCCATCGCCCGCGCGGCGGAGATCCTGAACGCGGGGCGAAAGGTGGCGATCCTGGCCGGTCAGGGTGCCTATCAGGCCCGCGACGAGTTGATCCGAACGGCGGAGCTTCTGGGCGCACCTATCGTCAAGGCCTTGCTCGGAAAGGCTGTGGTGCCGGACGATCACCCCCTAACCACCGGCGGCATCGGTCTCCTGGGTACCCGCCCCTCGCAGGAGGCCTTCGAGCAATGCGATACGCTCCTGATCGTGGGCTCGACCTTCCCCTACATCGAGTACTATCCCAAGCCGGATCAGGCTCGTGGCGTGCAGATTGACAGAGATCCGACCCGCATCGGCCTGCGCTTCCCGGCGGAGGTGGGGCTCGTGGGAGACGCCCGGGCTGCACTCGAAATGCTCAACGCGCAGCTCACCCGCAAGGAAGATCGCAGCTTCCTGGAGCAGGCCCAGCAGGGTATGGCCGAGTGGCGTAGGCTGCTGCACGATGCGGTCGAGAAGGACCAGCGCCCCATGAAGCCGGGCCGGATTGCCCGCGATCTCAACGAGCGTCTCGACGACAATGCCATCGTGGCGTGGGACTCGGGGCACAACACCGGCCTCCTGGCACGCTACGTGGAAGCGCGCGGGGAACGGATGTTCTCCGGCTCGGGCCTTCTCGCCTCCATGGGCTGCGGCATTCCCTACGCCATTGCGGCGGCGCTGGCTTTCCCCGGCCGGCAGGTGGTGGCCTTCGTCGGTGACGGCGGCTTGAGCATGCTGTTGGGCGAGCTTGCGACCGTGGTCCGCTACCGGCTTCCGATCAAGATCGTGGTGGTGAAGAACAACACGCTTGGTCAGATCAAGTGGGAGCAGATGATGTTCCTCGGCAACCCCGAATACGAATGCGATCTCACCCCTATCGATTTCGCCAAGGTAGCGGAAGGATTCGGCATTCGCGGCTTCCGGGTCGAGGATCCGCAGCAATCCGGTCCCATTCTCGATCAGGCCTTGGCCGAGCCTGGACCGGCGCTGGTGGAGGCGATCATCGATCCCAACGATCCGCTCCTGCCACCCAAGCGCATGGAGAAATACGCCAAGAACCTGGAGAAGGCCCTGCGGGCCGGCACGCCCGGCCGCGAGGAGATCGAGCGGGCGTTGGCCGAGGAGCCAGCCCACACCATGCTGCAGGGCTGAAAACCCTAACCCCTCGCCACCATGCTCGTCGGAACGCAATCGGCGGGCCTGAGTTGCCGATGGATATCGCTCATCCGGAAGGAACTCGTTATGGCAAAGTCATTGAAGGCCGGCGACAAGGTCTCCTGGGATTCGTCGGGAGGGCACAGCACCGGCAAGGTGGTGAAGAAGCAGACCAGCTCTACGCAGATCAAGGGCCACAAGGTAGCTGCCTCAAAGGACAATCCCGAGTACATCGTGAAAAGCGACAAGTCGGGGAAGATTGCGGCCCACAAGCCGGATGAACTCAAGAAGGCGTGAACGGATCCTGGGCTGCCAATGTGGCACGGCTCCTTTTGGAACGAGGAGGTCCTCACCCGGTTGATGGGCCATGGGAGATGTGCGCGGCACCTCCCCTCCACCGCATCTCACGGGAGGCTCCATGCGCTACGCCCCTCTTCACGCGACGCTTCTGCTTGGCGTCTGCTTATCGGCTTCCGCAGGCTTTGGTTCCGCCATGGCCCAGACATCCCCATCCCAGCCCTTCGAGCAGGTCGCCGCCTTCGAGCATCAGGTGACAGGCGTGGCCGTTTCGCAGGATGGACGCATCTTCGTGAACTTCCCCCGTTGGACGGAGGATGCGCCTGTCTCAGTCGCCGAGGTGATGAAGGACGGTTCCCTTAAGCCTTACCCGGACCAGCGCTGGAACGAGTGGCGCAATGCGAAGAAGGACGAGATGGCGCCGCAGGACCACTGGGTCTGCGTGCAGAGCGTCGTGGCGGACCAACAGGGCAATCTTTGGGTGCTTGATCCGGCAGCCCCGGCTCAGGACAAGGTCGTCGCTGGCGGCCCCAAGCTCGTGAAAATCGACCTGAAGACGAACCAGCCGGGCCAGACGATCTCTTTCTCCGAAGACGTTGCGCCGCAGGGTTCGTATCTCAACGATGTCCGCTTCTCCCCCGACGGGCGCCACGCCTACATCACGGATTCTGGCGTCAAGGGCGCACTCGTTGTGGTCGACCTGCAAAGCGGCAAGGCGCGCCGCGTGCTCGACGGCCATCCGAGCACGCAGGTCGAGAAGGACGTGCAGGTAAAGGCAGACGGTCAGGTGCTGCGTCGCCCTGACGGACGCGGTGTGGAATTTGCCGCCGATGGCATCGCCCTCACCCCCGACGGCCGCCATCTCTACTGGCAGGCAATCAAGGGCAAGACGCTCTACCGGATTGCGACCGACACTCTGGAGAATGCCCAGGCCTCCGACCGCGATGTTGCCGCCAAGGTCGAGACCGTGGGCGAGAACGGTGTCGCTGACGGCCTGCTGATCACGCGTCGCGGCGACAGGATGATCGTGACGGCACCGGAAGAGGATGCCCTCAAGGTGCGTGTCCTCAGCGGCCAGCAGGGCAGCCGCCCGACCATCCTCGTGCAGGACAAGCAGCTGCGCTGGCCGGACAGCCTCGCCGAAGGACCGGACGGCATGCTCTACTTCACCACGTCGCGCATCCAGGACTCGGCCACCTACAAGCCGGATGCCCCCAAGAGCCTGCCGACTCAGCTCTGGCGCATGAGGCTCGACAGCGCCGAAGCGACCGGCTCCCTCAACTCGCCGACGCAGCCGCAGCAATAACGCCCATTTGTAAGGACCGCCACGATGACTCAGGACTTTCCAAAGCCGCCTTTCCCCGACCAGAAGCAGCCTATGCCCGGCAGCAGTGCCGCCATGGACCCGCAGCCGGATTATGGCGAGGAGAGCTACAAGGGCTCCGGCCGGCTGGCTGACAAGAAGGCGATCATCACCGGCGGGGACAGCGGCATCGGACGCGCCGTGGCTCTGGCCTATGCCCGCGAAGGGGCCGACGTGCTGATCAGCTACTACAATGAGGACGAGGACGCCCGCGAGACCCAGCGCCTTGTGGAAGCGACTGGTCGCAAGGCCGTGCTCATGTCCGGCGACATCAAGGATCCGGCCCATTGCCGCGCTATCGTGGACCGCGCCGTGAAGGAATTTGGGCGCATCGACATTCTCGTCAACAATGCTGCCCACCAGGCGAGCTTCACCGACATCGAGGAGATCAGCGACGAGGAGTGGGACGTCACCTTCCGCACCAACATCCATGCGATGTTCTATCTCTGCAAAGCGGCCGTGCCGCACATGCCGGAGGGCAGCGCCATCATCAACACCACCTCGGTGAACGCCGACACGCCGAGCCCGCAACTTCTGGCCTATGCCACGACCAAGGGCGCCATCCAGAACTTCACCGGCGGCTTGGCACAGCTGCTGGCTGAGAAAGGCATCCGCGTGAACTGCGTGGCGCCCGGCCCGATCTGGACACCGCTCATCCCCTCCACCATGCCGTCTGAGAAGGTGAAGGAGTTCGGCTCGCAGGTGCCGATGAAGCGTCCTGGCCAGCCGAAGGAACTCGCATCGGCCTATGTGATGCTGGCGGAGCCGAATTCGAGCTACGTGTCGGGCGCGACCATCGCGGTGACCGGCGGTAAGCCGATCATCTAAGCTCCACAGAGGCGGGCGGATCCAGATCAGTTCGGATCTGCCCGCTTGGTCTGCGATGCCTTAGGATCCACACAAGGTCAGAGCTTTTTCACTGCAAAGACTTCACCCGAGCAGCTTGTCGACGGTGATTGGATACTCGCGGACGCGCTTGCCGGTGGCGTGATAGATGGCGTTTCCGATGGCCGCTGCCGTTCCGACGACGCCGATCTCGCCCAAGCCCTTGATCCCCAGAGGGTTCAGCATCTCCTCATGCTCGGACACGAAGATCACGTCGATATCGTAGACGTCGGCATTCACCGGCACATGGTACTCGGCCAGATTGTGGTTCATGAAGCGCCCGAGATTGTGGTCGAGCATGGACTCCTCCTCCAGCGCCATGCCGATCCCGAACACGACGCCACCGATGATCTGGCTGCGCGCCGTCTTGGGGTTCAGGATGGTTCCTGCCGCGATTGCGTTCACAATGCGGGTCACCCGCACGCGGCCCAGGTCTTCATCGACCTTCACCTCGACGAAGACGGCGGAATGCGAGTAGCCGGAGTGCCGCAGGCTCGTCAGCATGCCGGGACTGGCCTTTTCCTCCGCCTCGATCCGCTCGACGCCACCTGATTGCATGGCTTCGGCAAAGGTGACACCGGCGTTCGGATCGTTCATCAAACAGACTCGCCCATCGGCGAACATCACCTGCTCGATGCTGGCATTGGCGAGAGGCGAGTTGTCCATCTGGCGGGCGTATTTGAAGAGCTGCTCCCGAACCGAGAGGCAGGCATTCTGCACGGCGGAACCTGCGGAGGCCGCTGTCCATGACCCGCCCTGAACGGGTGATTTCGGCAGACTTGAATCGCCGATCTTCGTCGCCACCGCGGCCATGGGCAGGCCGAGGGTCTCCGCGGCGATCTGCGTCAGGATCGTGTAGGTGCCGGTGCCGATATCCGTGGTGGCGGACGCGACCTCGAGGTTGCCGTCCAGGGTGAGAACCGCGCGTGCAGCGGTCTTCTGCATGATGGCTTCCCACACGCCGCTCGCCATGCCCCAGCCGACGAGTTCGCGCCCGTCGCGCATGGAACGGGGCGCGGGGTTGCGCCCGGCCCAGCCAAAGCGCTCGGCCCCGAGCTGGTAGCAAGCGCGGAGTTCCTTGCTGGTAAAGGTCTTCTTGTCGGCTTCGTCCACCTCCGCATAATTCCTCAGGCGAAGCTCGACCGGGTCGATGCCGGCCGCATAGGCGAGTTCGTCCATGGCGGTTTCGATGGCCGTGACACCTAGGGCAGCACCGGGCGCACGCATGTCGATAGGGGTGTAGGTGTCCACCTGTGCCAACTGGTAGGTCAGCTTGACGTTGTCGCAGTGGTAGAGAAGGTTGGACCAGTTCACGACCACCTCCTGGTAATCCTCCCAAGGCGAGGTCGTCTGAATGGCATCGTGCATGATCGACACGAGCTTCCCGTCCGGGTTCGCTCCTAGGGAGATCGTTTGGATCGTCAGCGGCCTGTAGCCGAAGGTGAACATCTGGTCGCGGGTCAGCACCACCCGAACCGACCGCTTGAGTTCGAGCGCCGCCATGACGGCAAGAAAAAGCTGGTACTGAGGCCGCAGACCCGAACCGAAGGCGCCGCCGATATAGGGGGACACGACGCGCACCTGACCGGTGGAGAGGCCGAAGACACTCGACACGTAACTCTGGCTGTTCTGAGCCCCTTGGGTCTTGTCGTGGATGGTGAGCGTGCCGTCTTCCTCGTAGACCACCGTCGAGGCATGGGTCTCCATCGGGTTGTGATGCTCGATGGCCACTCGGTACTCGGCATGGACCTTGACGGGCGCCTGCGCGAAGGCGCCCTCGGCATCGCCGCGCGGACTCGGAGGCGGCTTCACGTTGGAACGTTTCTTCGGCGGCACATAGGCCTCGCTGCGCCTGAGGTCGAGATCCGTCATATGGGCATCGGTCTCGTACTCGACGCGCACGAGGGAGGCCGCATGGGCGGCAAGCTCGAACTCCTCGGCGACAACCAGCGCGATGGGCTGGCCGCTGTAGACGATCTTGTCATCGTAGAGCGGCCGGAACGGTGAGCCTGGAGGTGCGGTCTCGTCGCGGAAATTGCGGTCGAACCACGCCGTCCGGGCCCGGTTCTCGTGTGTGAAGACCTGCAGCACGCCCGGCACGGCGAGCGCTGCGGATGTGTCGATGGACGCGATGCGGCCCTTGGCAATGGCGCTTGAGATGACGATCCCATAGGCGAGATCCGGAGCCTCGAACTCCGCCGCGTACTTCGCCCCGCCCGTGACCTTGGCTCGCCCGTCCACCCGGTTCTGCGGCGTGCCGATGTAAGCGTTTGTCTGCTGCATGGCCTCGTTCCTCACTGAATCCGCTTGTCGGTTTGGGACTGGGGTGTGCCAGCGGCCGCTTGGGACAGAGCCCGAATGATCGCCCGCTTGGCGAGGTCGATCTTGAAGGCATTGTCTTCGTAGCCTCTGGCATCCTTCAGGATGTGGTCGGCGACAGCGGCAAACCGGTCTTCCGAAGCCGGATGCCCGTGCAGCAGGGTTTCGGCTTCAGGATCGCGCCACGGCTTGTGAGCGACGCCGCCCAGCGCCAGCCTTGCCTCCGCAATGGCGTCTCCATCTATCCGCAGAGCGACCGCGACCGAGACGAGCGCAAAGGCATAGGAAAGGCGGTCGCGCAGCTTGAGATATGTGTAGTTCCGGCTGAAGTCGGCCGCCGGAAGCTCCACCGCCGTGATGATCTCACCATGCCGGAGAGTGGTGTCGATCTCAGGATGGTCACCCGGCAACCGGTGGAAGTCGGACAACGGGATCGCCCGCTCGCCATCGGGACCCGTCACGTGAACGACCGCCTCCAAGGCCGCGAGCGCGACCGCCATGTCGGAGGGATGCGTGGCGATGCAGTGCTCACTTGTGCCCAGGATAGCATGAATCCGATTGCGTCCGGTGGCCGCCGGGCAGCCTGTGCCCGGCTCACGCTTGTTGCAGGGCGTGCCCGGGTCGTAGAAGTAGTAGCAGCGGGTGCGCTGGAGGAGATTGCCACCAGTCGTCGCTGAATTACGCAATTGCGCTGAGGCGCCGGCCAGGATGGCGCTGGAGAGCAGAGGATACCGGTCCTGAACGCGAGGATCGTAGGCCGCCTCGTCATTGGTCACCAGAGCGCCGATCCGTAGACCGCCGCTGTCCGTCTCGTCGATCTGGTTCAGCGGCAGGTGCGTGATGTCGATGAGCCTTGCCGGCTGCTCCACATTGTACTTCATCAGGTCAATGAGATTGGTGCCGCCGGCGATGAAGCGGGCCGCCGGATCGGACGCTGCCTCACGCACGGCTTCATCGACGCTTGAGGCCCGCAGGTAAGAAAAGCGGTTCATCGTGCAGCCTCCTCGTTCGATCCGATCACCTGCTCGATGGCATCGACGATGTTGGTGTAGGCTCCACAACGGCAGATGTTGCCGCTCATGAATTCGCGGATCTCGTCGCGCGTCCGTGCCCGGCCCTCTTCGATGAGGGCGACCCCGGAGCAGATCTGTCCCGGCGTGCAATAGCCGCATTGGAAGGCGTCGTGATCGATGAAGGCCTGCTGCAGGGGGTGCAGCACTCCATCCTTCGCCAGACCTTCAATTGTGGTGACGTTCGCGCCATCCTTCATCACTGCGAAGGCCATGCAGGAATTGATCCGCCTGCCGTCAACGATCACCGTGCAGGCTCCGCATTGCCCGTGATCGCAGCCCTTCTTGGTACCGGTCAGGGCCAGATGATCCCGCAGCAGGTCGAGCAGAACAGTCCAGGGCAGCACGTCCATCTGCCTGGCCTCGCCATTAACCGTGAGGGTGATAGCAATTCTCTCGGGCAGGGCTGCCGCGCCACCTTGGCCTGCACTCATCCGGACCTCCTTCGGAACAATGAGCCCAACGGCTCTCACTGGGGATACACTAGGCTGAGGCACAACCGCCGCCTCGCTGAATCGCGGCCGGTTGGCGGCCACACAAGCAGTACTCAGCACGGGAGGTTGTCTAACTACTCGGCTTAGCCAAGGTTCCTGCCGGTCCGCAGGCCACGGCGGACCAGTATGTTGCCGCTCACGCGCCGGCGGAGCCAGGCTCTGCCCTCTTTCGATGCTGCTCGGCCTTGGTTGTCTCCGGCAGGATTTTGTTCAAGGCGCCTTCGAGCTTGGTCTTCATAGAGGCGGCGATCACATGGTCTTTTCCGGCCATCAGCGCCTCAAACCCCTGCCGGGCGACATCAGCCGGATCATTGGTGTGCTTCTCCTGCGAGCCGACCTTGGTGTCGTCCATGCCGGCGCGATGAAAGAAGTTCGTGTCCGTCGGGCCGGGCATGAGAGCCGTCACGGTGACACCCGTATCCTTCAGCTCATTACGCGTCGCCTCGGCAAAGGACAGCACGAAAGCCTTGGAGGCGCCGTAGACGGCCTCGTAGGGAGTCGGAAGCGTGGCCGAAATGGACGCCGTGAACAAAACCCGCCCCTGGCCGCGCTCCACCATGTCCTTCATGATGCGCTTGGCCAGGTGAACGGTCGAGACAACGTTCAGCTGAATCAAGTGAAGCTCGTCCTTGAGGCTCGTCTCGTGGACGAAATCACCGCCGAGGCCGACACCGGCATTGATGGCGATGGCGTCAACCGGACGTCCCGTGGACTTGATGGCCTCATAAAGCGCTTCGACACCCTCGTAGGTGGACAGATCCGCCTGAACGGTTTGCACATCAGCTCCAACGTTTCGAAGCTCCACGGCAGCGGCGTCGATGGCGGGACCGGTTGCGGTGATGAGCAGGTCGAAACTGTTTTGCGCAAACTGCCTGGCAAGCTCCAAGCCGATGCCTCTTGATGCGCCTGTCACGACAGCAAAAGGTTTATTCATAACTCGATTTCCAGGCAGGCTCAGGCCAACAGATTGCGTGTATTGCGCCGCACGACTTCTGCCGTCAGACCAAAGACAAGGTGGGAAGCCAGCGAATAGAGGTGTGTCGAAGCGGGAGACTCCCACGGCGGTCCCGACAAGCCAGCGGCAGGGACGACAGCTTCATCCAGCACGGCGGCGACAGCAACTCCGAAGGGGACACCCGTGCCCGTTGTCACGCGAGGCTCAAGCTCGGCGGCTACGCCATAGAACCCGCCGAGCATCGCGCCGACAACATAATGCACCGCCGGATCGGCTATATCCTTTTGACGCGGAGAGAGGCGATGACGGAGAACATTCTCGGACAACATGGAGGCAGCTTTGACCGTGGTCGGATCGGCGTCGTCATACCCTTGTGTCCTCCTCTTGGGCTTTCGCCGAGGCTCAGCAGGCTGCGTCAGGCGGCCGGCAGCTGACTGGAAGACGTTCATTGCATAGGATGCCGCGAGTCCCGCCACGAGACCAGCCGCGAGACCTCGCAAGATGTCGCCATCTGGATGGTGACCAGCTCTTCCGTCCATTGTCATAAGACTTTCCTTACGAACGCGCCGTTCTGGCAAACGCCATCGCGACAGATCGGTTTCGACGCCTGCTTATCGGCGAAATGCCTGGCACCGCCTCAGACCTTCCCGGTGCATATGATCGAGAAGGTTCCCGCCAATCGTCTTGGCTGAATCGATCAGAACAAGAGAAACAGGAGAATGATGATAGGGATCGGAATGCCGATGAGCCAAAGGAGTGCGCCTTTGAACATGGTAGTCTCCTGGTTTCGTGCGCTGGGGCTGTGGATGCAACTCCGACGCGACCTCTTGGTTCAAGCCGGTGATCTATCGCCTCACTTTGTCTTCAGGTTGGAGAACATCAGCACCTTGCGCTCAAGGTCAAAAGTCGTGTGATCACTCAGACGAAACAGCCTCAACATCGGCTCAAGGTCGTCGGCGTCTGGCTGAAGGATGTATTCCTCAACGCCATTGTCGAGAATAAGCTGGACCGTGAACTTACCCGCCTCGCCGCGCCCCTGCTCGGTCCAGGACGCCTGGATGTCCGTGACCTGCCGCACCTTATAGTGCCGCTCCAATTGCTCCGATTGCCTCTCGTTCTGGTCTGCCATGGTGGGCTCCGTTTGCTGCTGACTGTTGCGAGTTGCGAGGTAGGGCTCGCCAGCCTGTAAAGAGGTGTACATCGGCCGTGTTCCATTAAGTTTTTTCTGACGCCCTTACAGCTCCGACACCGCCTGGTCGTCTCAATGTGCTCACCGAGGGAAAGGTCCGGGAATGGGCAAACTCCCTGGCCTCCAAGACAGGGGATCGCGTTCTGACCGCGACGGACCAGCCTCGCTCCGACAAATCTGCGCGATGCTCATATCATCTGCTCGTCGCGGTTCAGATCGAGAGCTCCTCGATGCTTCGCGGCTCCGTTGCGGGGCGGCCGTTCTCCTGGCGGCGTGCATTGCCTCGGATCTCGTACGCCTTCAGGCGCGCGCGCATGATTGAGCCGAGCGGCCGGTGAGCGGCCAGGCTGTGCGAGGGACAGAACAGCAACTCCTCGTCCAGGGATTGGCGCTTGGCGTCGAAGGCATCCTGCGGTGGCAGGACCAGGCGGGCGACGGGCCGATACGGGCTCTCCTCCTCCGGCCACTCGACATTGGCATTCTCCACCGGCATGCGCTCCAGATCGGTGCAGAGCTGAATGCCGACTTCGTATTCGGCCGGGTTGTCGCGGAAGTACTCCACAACGGCCGTTCGAAGACCGTTCTCGTCAGCGGGCGTGAAGCCTGCTCTCACCAGTTCGTTCAGGCGGGGCATGTCGGGCCGGACCCGGAGCTTGGCGATGTAGTCGCCATAACGGAACGGGCATTGGCTGTAATAAGCCTCTGCCAACGGATGGTTGAATGGGTGACCGTAAAAGTCGAGGTTGGCGCTGTCCAGTCCGACCGCGTTGAGCGCTGCATTGGCCACGCGGGATGTCGTTGAGACCGCTTGCTTCACGCCCTCCGGCAGCGGCATGGCCGCTTCTGTCGCGGTGATCTGGGCCAAGAACACCTTGGCGGTGGGAGCGATGAACACCTTGCCGGTGTCGAGCACCCAATCCTGGGTCACCTCACCCTGATGGCCGGGCAGCATCTCGCCTTCCACACCGATGACTTTGAGCGCCATGCCGCGCGGGGTGGACACCCGGCGGTCGTCGAGGAACTCGCCCGGCACCTGGGCGAGGCGCACAACAACCGGGTAGGTCCGAGGTGCCGCAAACAACCCCTGACGCAGCTCGGAGGGTAAATTCTCCAGAACCCGCAACTCGCCCCGCACAATCCCGTGCGCCTTGGCATGCGAGGTGCGGACAGAACGGCCGTAGCGCTCCCGCGTGGTCCGGCCACCGCTGGCCATCACCTCGATGATCCTGTCGGTTGTCTCCTGTTCGTCCGGCCCGATCTCCTCGACATCGTCTCGGTAGCGAACGAAGGAGGGCTTTGCCGTGGAGCGTCTCTGATCATGCCCTTTCCTTGAAGGCAGCCGTGGGTCGCGAGTGTCAAAGGATACGGTGAAGGCCCGGCAGAGGGCATCGGTCACAAGGCCATAGGCCAAGTGGGCGACAAGGCCGCGGGCGTGGGCGGTCCAGGGATAATCCTGCGGCCTGCCGGACAGGCCCAGAGCGGCATTGATCCCTTCGTCCTTGATGAGAAACAAGCCCAGCCCGAACAGGCTGCCCCTGCCCGCATCGAGGTAGCCGATGCGCCCGCGCAGGGCGCCATAAAGCGCCCCGGGCACCATGCCCAGCCCGTAGTGCACGGCGAGGCCGGCCGTATCGAGCTGGCGTCGCGTCAGGGTCTGTCCGGCCCGGTCTGCGGTTTCCACGGCCACAACTTGGGCCGGATCCATGCCTCGGGGACGGGCCCGCCGGGTCTGCTGGCGTGTCCGGCTGTTGTCGAGGCCACCCCGGAAGTTGAACCAGTCGATGCGGTCCATCACCCAGACGGCCGCCAATCCTGCCGCCGCGCCTGCCAGGGCATCCAGAACGATGTCCGCGGATCCGGAAGAAGGTGCGTCGGCTCGGTCTCGTGCGGGTTGTGGCATGACAGGTCCTTCCCGTGGTGGTGCGCCTGTGAGCGAGGACCACGCGTGGGTCTCGCGCCCTGACCTCCAATCGGAAAACGCATCGAGTGTTCCAGCTTCGCCATTCGTCAGTATGCCTGTTCGCACAGCACATGGTGTCGGAACCGAGGCTGCGGCCGGTCATTGACGACGGAGGCAGCCTCCGGCCCGATCCCGGCAAGCAGTTCCGGATCGCTTCGATGGTCCAAGAGACGATGTATCAGTGACAGTTTTAGATCCAGCGTCACCCGCTCATAGGAGGAACTCCCTCTGGGCCGCAGTTGATCGTGCTCCGGCCGATCTAACGACTCCAATGGATCATCCACTGCCAATCCCATGACCTCTAGGAACGTCCGATATTCCTGGCGAGAACAGACTCTGGATTTGCTTCCGAGAGATGCCAGGAGGCGACATTTGGATTTTACGCCGTATCTCCTCCCGTCTCTCCCCCAAGTTCTTTAGAGCGACTTTCGAAGACGGGCATCGAACGGAACCGTTGCACAGGTTCCAGCCCGCAGTCGCAGATCTACGCCACAGGGGCTTCGACAGTGCACACGACGCCGGTGGGAGGAAAGGCAATCGCCACCTGACCATCCAGATCCTGCGCCAGGGTGCGTTCGATCAGACGTGACCCGAAGCCCCGCCGGCTCGGAGCCACCACCGCCGGCCCCCCGGCCTCGATCCAGCGCAAGCTCAGGCGCGGTGGCGCGGTTCCGTTTTGCAGATCCCACGACACCTCAATGGTGCCGGTCTTGTTGGACAAGGCCCCATACTTCACAGCATTGGTCGCCAGCTCATGCAGCGCCATCGCCAGCGCCAGCGACATGCGCGGCGTGATCCGCACATGCGGCCCTTTGATGTGGAAACGGCTCTCCCCTGAGTTCTCATAAGGTCTAAGGGCATTTGCGACCACTTCGACCAGGTCTGCGCCTTCCCAGCTCTCGCGGGTGAGCACGTCGTGGGCCCGGGACAGAGCCAGCAGACGCTTCTCCAACGCCTCACGGGCGTCCGCTTTCGTTTCCGCGGTACGCAAGGTCTGGGCTGAGATGGATTGTACGGTTGCGAGCGTGTTCTTCACCCGATGGTTCAACTCATTGATGAGTACCCTCTGATGCTCGGCCGCGCGCCTTTCCTTGTCGAGCGCCGCTCTCAGCCGCTCCTCGCCATCGTGCAACTCCTCCAGCCGGGCCCGTGCCTCGTATTGCCGACGCCGTCCCCGCAAGGCGGAGCGGGCGACGCTCACCAGCGTGCCGGCATGAAAAGGGCGTTCCAGAAAGATCACGTTGCCGAGAACGTCGGAGAGACGCGCCAGGGCCGGATTGCGCTCAACCCCACCGCCGCGACGGGTGAGGAGCACGAAGGCGAAGTCAGACCAGGGGGGTTGGTCCGACAGCCAACGGGAAAGCTCCTTCAAATCGGTGGTGCGGAAAGCTTCGTCGGTGATGAGCGCAAAGCCCGCACCCCGCGCGATCTCACGTACCAGCGCGGGCAGGTCGGGGCAGATCTCGGCCGCGAGCCCCGCAGCTTGCAGGATGTCCGCCGCAACAGCCGCATCCCGTCCATGCGGCGCCAGGATGAGCGCCCGCTCCGAATGGAGGTGAAGTGTTTCGCTCATGTCAGCGGTCTTCGAGCAGCCGGGCGCGGTCCCCATTGGCCAAGACCGGAGTGCCGCGCAGAACACCCTGGAAGCCCTCCAGGGGTCCGCCGATGGCAATGCCTCTGCGGTCGATCCGGATCTCCCGGATGGTGTTCTCGTGCGTGCCGAACCGCTTCTTGATGATCGAGATCGCCCGACGAACCTGGCCGAAGGCCTCGAAATAGCGCAGCAGGATCACCGTGTCGGCCAGGTAGGTGATGTCGACGGAGGACTTCATGTCGCCGACAAGGCCATGCTGGGCGAAGGTCAGGAAGGTCGAGGCACCCTGCCGGTTCAGGTACTGCAACAGCTCATGGATATGCAGGATGAGAAAGTTCTCGTCCGGCATGGCGGATTGGTAGCCGTTGAGGCCGTCGATCACGACCGTCTTGACGCTGTTGCGATCAACCCTTGCCCTTACCCTGTGGGCAAATTCTCCCGGCGATAGCTCGGCGGCGTCAACCTGCTCGATGAACAGGTGCCCGCTGGCACGCAACGCGTCGAGGTCGATGCCCATCAGTTTGGTCCGGTCGATCAGGAGACCGAGTTCCTCGTCGAAAATGAACAAGGCGGCCTTCTCTCCACGTAATGCGGCAGCGACCGCGAACTGCACGGTCAGCAGGGATTTGCCCGACCCGGCCGGCCCCATGACCAGCGTGCTGGAGCCCTGCTCGATGCCGCCGCCGAGGAGTTCGTCGAGTTCACCGATGCCGCTGGTGAGCACGTTGCGGGCAAAGCCGGTCTTGTGCTCGCCGGAAACCAGCCGCGGAAAGACCTGGACGCCACCCTCAGTGATGATGAAGTCGTGGAAGCCGCCCCGGAACGACTGGCCGCGGTACTTGATCACCCGCAGGCGGCGGCGCTCGGCTCCATAGGTTGGGGTGAGCTCCTCCAGGCGGATCACCCCATGGGCGAGGCTGTGAACAGTCTTGTCGTTTATGTCGGTGGTCAGGTCATCCAGCATCAGCACCGTCGCACCCCGCTGCGCGAAGTAGTGCTTCATGGCCAGGATCTGACGGCGGTAGCGCAGGGAGCTCTGCGCCAGGAGCCGGATCTCGGACAGGCTGTCGATCACGATCCGGACCGGCTGGGTCCGGTCGATGGCTTCGAACACGGCCTTGGTGGTCTCGCCGAGCTCAAGATCGGACGAGTAGAGCAGGCTCTGCTGGTGCTCGTCATCGAGCAGGTTCTCCGGCGGCACGAGCTCGAACACCTGAACGCCGTCGCTGATGGTCCAGCCATGCGAGGCCGCACCCTCGCGCAACTCCCGCTCCGTCTCCGACATGGTGATGTAGAGCCCGATTTCTCCGGCCCTGGCGCCTTCAAGCAGGAACTGAAGCGCAATGGTGGTCTTGCCGGTACCGGGGCTGCCCTCCAGCAGGTAGACATGTCCAGGGGACAAACCTCCAACGAGGATGTCGTCTAGCCCCGCAACCCCGGTCCGTGCTTTCGGGGAGGCCTGCGGTTTAGCGGTCATGACGAAGTCCAATCTCTTTCTGAAGAGCGGCCGGAAGAGTGTGGGTCGGGATCAACCCGAGCACGCCAGCGAGCGCCTGTTCGGCGTGCCAGAGGTCGTACTGTTGCTGGCGGCCAAGCCAGAAGTGCGGTGTCGTGCCCGAGAGCCGCGCCAGACGGGTGGCCATCTCGGGACTGACCGCAGCCGTGCCAGCGAGAACCCGGTGCAGCGTTTGACGTGCGATGCGAAGCTCGCGAGCGGCTTGGCTGACGGAGAGGCCAAGGCCAGGCAGAACCCGGTCACGCAGGATCCACCCCGGATGAGGCGGAGCGACGGGGAGAGACTCTCGGGAGCGAACCATGATCTTGGCCTAGCCTATTCAACTGTAGCGTTATGGGCGACAGGCCTCCAAAAACAAGAGCTGCCACAGATCTCAGCAGAGTCAATCTGGCCGCTTACCCCGCAGACCGTTCAAAAAGGCCTCGTGCCCCCTCATCATTCCAGGGGCGGGAAGGTCGGCAGCGGGTCATCCTCTGCCGATCCCCTGACCTCCAGGAACGTCCGGTGTTCCTCGCGAGAGCAGACTTTGGGTCTACTTCCGAGAGGTGCCATTTTGAGGCGTTCCGGTCTCACAGCATGTCGTAGTCCGAATCCTCGGCTGCTTGCCTTAGAATTTCGCAGAAGCCCGTCTGCGGAATGGCCAAGCCCGATCTATGTGAAAGACCCTGAGCTCCACCAAGCATATTGTGGAGATCTATCCCCTGGGTGTCGGCCATTTGGCAATTGACCTTTCGCCCCAATCGGAAGGCGAAGTTTATGCCTCTCGACATCTCGTTTATGCCTATGAGCGTGCTCATCGACGGCTATGATACTGACGGCAGGCTCGTCCTCGCAGACAACCAGCTTGCCGCCGTGTTCGTGCGCCTCGACGGGACGCACCATGACGCCCAGCACAAGGGGTGGTGGCACCTGGAAGCCGGGTTCGGCAAGTGCAACAGCCAGAGAGCGCTCCTGTTCAGGACGCCTGAGGAGGCCGCAGCCTGAGTGGGACAAACCCTGATGGGCAGGACCCCAGTCAACACCTAAAGGACGACGGGGCTGGTGACCTCAGCCCTCGATCTCGCCACCGAAGAGATACTGCTGGCGAATGGGGAGCGGCGAGCGCTCCACCAATGATCAGGCCGAGAACGACGGTTCCATAGCGGCTCAGATCGAGACTGAAGAGGAACGTGACCGATACCGCCATGGTCACGAAGAACTCGCAGACACTGACCGAGCCGATGCTGTGGCGGGCGCTTTCGCCACGGGCGATCAGGGTCGAGTTAACCATCGGTCCCCAGCCACCGCCGCCGATCGCATCCAGGAAGCCGCCACCGAGTCCAATCGGGAGGATGCCGATGAAGCGTATCCCGGCTGACTTCCCGGTGAAGATCCGCCGCGTGATCAACAGGGTCATGCCAGCCAGGTAGACTACCACAAACACCTTGACGGCATTCTCCGGCAGTCCCGTCAGGATGAAGGCTCCGACGATCCCACCCGCCACGCCAGCCGGAGCCAGCCGCATGACCAGCCCCCAATCCACGTTGCGGTTCCACGCATGGGACGCACCGGCCAGCCCGGAGGTGACACACTCGGCGGCATGGACGCTGGTGCTGGGGAGGCACCGGAGGCCAGGAGAGCCGAGGTCGCAATCAGGCCGTAGGCCATCCCGAGCGCCCCATCGATCAACTGGGCCACGAAGCCGAGCACGAGATAGAAGCCGAAATCGTAGGACAGCATCACGTGCTCCGCGCAAGGTCGACATCGCGGCACAACGTACAGCCTGGACCTTGGTTGCAGCGCAATGGAGAACAAGAGTGTTTAGGGACACACCTGTCATAGGAGGGGCTAACCGCCTCTCCAGTGGCTGGGCTTCGAGCGGCGAGAGATGGGCGTGTCCAAGAACGCTTCGCCGTCTACCCACTACGAGAGGATGATGGGACAAAGGCGCCCTCCGGACGTTCTCTCCGGCGGAACCCGGAGAACCTGCCATGGCGTTTTCGGCGTTGACGGCAGACCATCGCAGAAACTGGCTCCTCGCAGCTCTGGAGCCTGAGGATCTTGCCTACCTCGAGCCGAACCTAGAGGTCGTGATCCTGCCGAAAGGGACGATCCTCTATGAGCCTGGTGATCGCATCCGCTACACCTACTTCCCGCACGACTCCATTGTCGGCCTGATCAACATCCTGGAAGAGGGCCAGTTCGTCGAGGTGGCGTCCTTCGGGCGCGAGGGGCTGTTCGGCCTGATCAGCGCCATTGTCTCGCGCGAGGCCTTCGGGCGCTACAAGGTGCAGGTGCCGGGCACCGCCTCCCGGATCGCCATCGACCGGATGCAGGAGGTGATGCGCGCGTGCCCTAAGATCCAGCGGCTGGTGCTCAGCTACAGCGAAGCGCTCTTGGCCCAGACCTTCCAGACGGTGTCCTGCAATGCCATTCACACAGTCGAGGCGCGCTGCTGCAACTGGATCTTGAGCACGCGGGACCGAATTGATGAGGACCTCCTGCCCCTGACCCATGCGGATCTAGCCGAATTGCTCGGGGTGCAGCGTTCCACGGTTAGTACCATCCTGCGGACGTTCCAGACGCAGGGGCTGATCACGCAGCAGCGCGGCGGCATTGTCATTGCAGATCGCCCTGGCCTCCAGGACCTCGCCTGCGAATGCTACGGTAAGATCCGCCAGACCTTCGCACGCTTGCTGCCCGTGCCGTCATCCTGGACCTGACTGGGTTCCGTGGCATTAATGCCGGAAACCTAGCCTACAAGTCGGCACGTGTGACACAGCTTGACACTCTTCCTTCTCCTAGCTGGCAGGTTATGCCAGTCCGCAGAACCGTGAATGTTTCCATTACCCCGGAGCTGGAACAGTTCGTTGCAGCCCGTGTGGCCTCAGGACGGTATCAGAGCGCAGGTGAGGTCGTCCACGCGGCTCTGAGGCTGCTGGCGCCGGAAGAGATGATCAAGAAAGCTCCCGCCGAGCGCCCGGTCATGCACGACAAAAATCCTGAGTCGTTGGACCGGAGCGCCCCGCTTCAGCGCCTCGAAGAAACGCTCCAGCGTCTTGAAAGGATGAAGCAGGAAAACCAAAGCCTGCGAGCTCAGCTGAAGGCGCAGCGCACCCAAAGCGACGCCACTGGTGGAATTTCCGTAAGCGTTTGTGGAACGCTGGAGACCATCAAAGGCTGCGGTCAACCCTTCGACGACCGGGGTGAACGCTTGCCTTTCGCAGGGCTGCCGCTGGCGGCCTCAAGGGCTTCCACAGCCTCAACAGGAGGTGCCTCCTCAACCGTCGCTTCAGAGCGATCCGCTGAGGTCTCTCTCGGCTGCCCCTCGGCCTTGAGCTCGCGCTCGCCCTCAAACCAGTGATCGTCCGGACTGCCAGAGTGCCCCTGACGCTCCCAGATCTCATACGCCCTCGTCCGGATCTTCTCTTCTTTGTCGTCCATGACTCGCCTCCTGTCGGCAGTTGTCTCTAGTCGTATCCACTCTGAGGTATCCGCTGGCCAGCGGAACCACGCACTGACTGAAGGGCACAGCCGTCTAGCCCTTTCAGGCAAGGTGCTGGGCGATCCGTCCCGAACGTCTGTCTTGCCTGGGCAAAAAAATAGCGCCTCCTCTTCCTGAGGGGCGCTAAGGTCCGATCCGTAGGGGCAAAAAGGTATCGGTGCAGCCTTCGTACGCAATCCGGCCCCTCTTGTCTGTCGGATACCCTACCAACAAACCGTGACAACTCGTACCTGTCTGCGTCGTCGGCATGAAGGGCTCTCACGGCCCCGGCTCAGCCTGTGAAAGCGGACCATCGCACGAACCGGCTTCTGGCCGCACTGGTGCAAAATCCGACGCGACGATCCGGTCCGAAACTGCCGCCACGTTTCACTTGGGTGGAGGCCATGCTCCTGCGGAGAGCACATTCTCATGATTGCAGATTGGTTCCTTTTGGCCACTGGCATCAATCCGCCTCCAGGATCGGTGAAGTCTTGGATCGAGAGAACTCCCTCGTCGGTTGCCCCCCGGCGGGGGAGTTTTTACGTCGGCCGCAGGTCCGAGCACGGATCCGGCCACTATCTCCTGTCACGTTTAACTTAGGTGATGAGGCATTGGGCGCAGAGACATAGGCTTCCGAGTGTTCCTCCAGTGCATCCTCCCTCTGGCTCTGGACCCTGCTCCCTCCTGGCTTCCAGCCGGCGAGGGAGCTTTTTTTGCACAGAGGTGAGAGGGTGGCGCCAACGGCATGCCGAGGCATCCCAGCACCGAGCCAACCACCAGATGATCCGAAGTGGGTGCCAGGTGGAAGGTCTGTTCAGGGTCAAAATTTCACGTTCCAGCCTATTAGCGAATATCGGCCCTTGAATGTCAAAGCGGACTAAGCGCTTACGTCTTAGGAGTGCCATAAGCAGCCCGTTGTCTGTCTGCCACCCGCACTTGCCGCTGCCGTGCCGGTGAAGCTTGCCGTGGGACTCAGGTATCCTTTAGCGTTGTTGGCTCTGGGTGTCTGGCCGCGCGGTGAGTCGTGCCACAACACGTCCGGCTGCCACAAGCCATGCATCGCTGCACGATGAGGGTCGAGCGGCCATGTTCCGACGAGAGACGTTTCTGGCAGTCCTGGCGATGGTAATGCTGGCTGCATCTGTAGGAGGATGCGCGGCCCCGACACAGCTCATGCACCCCGAACGGCAGTGGTTGGTGGGCCGCACCTACGTAGTCACCGGCGCCTCCAGCGGATTTGGACGCGGCGTTGCCCTCAAGCTGGCCAGCCATGGCTCCAACGTCGTCCTTGCTGCCCGCCGGACGGAGGTTCTCAAGGAGGTTGCGGCCGAGGTTCGTGCCGCAGGCGGCACGCCGCTGGTTGTGACCACAGACGTCAGCCAATCGGCGGATATGGATCGGCTCGCCAGGGCTGCGGTCGACCGGTTCGGTCACATCGATGTGTGGATCAACAATGCAGGCGTTGGAGCAATCGGCCGGTTCGAGGACGTGCCGCTTCGGGATTACGACCGGGTGATCGACGTCAACCTCAAGGGGGTGGTCTATGGCAGCCACACGGCGATGCGCCTGTTCCGCCAGCAGGGCTTCGGCACGATCGTCAACATCTCCTCAGTGGAGGGCGAGGTGCCGCTGGCCTATCAGGCGATCTACTCGGCGTCGAAGCATGCCGTGAATGGTCTTGGTGCGGCTCTGAACCAGGAGATCAGGCTCAATCGCCTGGATAATATCAAGGTTGTGACAGTCATGCCCTGGGCTGCCGATACGCCGTTCTTTGAGCATGCGGCGAACTATAGCGGCGGCACGCCTCGCATGGTTCTGATGGACGATGCCCAAAAGGTGGTGGACACCATCGTCTGGGCCTCGATCCACCCGACCAAGGAGGTTGCAGTCGGGTGGAAGGCTCAGACGGCCGTCACGGCCCACCGGCTCCTGCCCGATCTGACCGAGCACGTCGCCGGGGATATCTACCACAGGGTCCAGATTGAGACGGCGCCCCCGGCTCCTCCGACATCAGGGACGTTGCACCAGCCAATGCGCTCCGGCACGACGGTGGAAGGTGGCGTCAGGGAACGGATGAGACGAGAGGACCAGGGAAGAAGCCGATAAGTCACGAACCACAACGATCCGCAGCATCCTGGTGGCACGCTGCCGCTACTGCTTCAGCAAAGTCCTGCTGGCTGAAGGGCTTCTGGAGCGTTGGGCAGTCGCTGAACCTGTCGAGCAGTCCATCTGTGCCGTAGCCAGTTGCAAAGATCACTGGAATGCCGCGCTCGCGGATCACTTCGGCAATGGGATAGCTGAGGGTACCATTCAGGTTGAGGTCGAGAACCGCGACCTCGAACTCTGCCTGATGAGCAAGCTCAAGAGCATCATCAAACTTGGCGACCGGACCTACGATCTCGGCGCCACAGTCCAGAACCATGTCCTCAAGCAACATGCTGATCATCGCTTCATCCTCCACAACGAGAATGTGGCGCTTACGCTCGCTGGTCGGCATGGACGGGCTTCCGAGGCTATAGATCACTGTGCTTCCTGATTTCTGATACTTAAGGCGAGGCACAGTGGAGTTAACAGATTGTTAACTTTTATTCGGGCGGCTGACTTCAGGCATTAACCCATGTAACCGAGCCTCGGCCTTTGCTGGCGGCTGTTCACAGCGAAACCGGCCGAATAACAACGATCAGACCCCTCTATCCCGGCGTCTCATGGGGAGCGAAATGGACGACAGCTTCTCCCGGACTGGCTTGATCTATGGCATGGCCTTGGTGCTGGCGATCGGCAAGGCCTGCACCCTGCTGATCTGGCGTACGCTTCCGAAGCCCAGACCGCCCGTGCGGCAGGAACTGGCTGAAGCGTGGCGTCGTCGCAGAACCCGCATGCAGGTTGACGCGAAGGCTGCGTCAGCACCCCAAGATCCGCATCCTGTTGCCAATGACGGAATGGCCGATACCAGTCAGACCGAGAACATGTTCAGGCCAAGCACCTCTGCTCCCGGCCAAGCTCTTCACGGGACTACGAAGCTGAGTGCACGAATAGCGCCGCCTTGACCAGACGGTCAGGGCCAAGGTCCTCCTCAGCATCGAGGGACAGGAGTTCCGCCAGGCGGGTGCGGGCCCGGTTGATGCGGCTCTTGATCGTGCCCAGGTTAGTGCCGCAGATCTGGGCCGCCTCCTCGTAGGACACGCCCTCGGCACCCACCAGCAGCAGCGCCTCGCGCTGCTCCACGCTGAGCTTGGCAAGAGCCACCTGCATGTCGGTGAAGTCCAGCCGTGCGCCCTGCTCCGGCATGATCGCCAGCTTGCCGGCAAGCGCCCCTTCCGGGTCGTCCACCTCCCGGCGACTGCGGCGCATATCGGTGTAGAACTGGTTGCGCAGGATCGTGAAGAGCCAAGCCTGCATGCTCGTGCCGGGCTGGAACTTGTCGAGGTTCTCGAGCCCACGCAGAAGCGCCGCCTGCACGAGGTCATCGGCGTAGATCACGTTGCCGGTGAGCGAGATGGCGAAGGCGCGCAGGTGCGGAATGGCATCCAGCATCGCCTGGCGGACAGGATCCTCACTCGCCATCGTGGCTCTTCTTTTTCCCATCCAGTTGCTGAAGGAGCTGGACGAAGCGTTCAGGCACCGGCTCGTTCATCAACTGGGCGTAGTAGGCCTGGAGTTGCTCACCCAGGAAGGTCGCCACATCAGGCGGCAGGGTCGGCTCCGGACCGGGATCACCGGTGACGGTCAGGAGGTCCTCAAGCGTGTCTGGCTCTTCCAGCGCAGTGCTGTTGGTGAGGTTGTTTGTGGTCACGCTCGTTTTCTCCAGACGCAGCCAGGCTGCCCTCCGGCCTTGTGGCGTGTGGAGGACGTCCTGGCTTTACGTCACCGGAGGCGTGCTGCCATTAACCTGTGATAGTCGTATGTGGAGGCGCAGGACAGGCTGAGGCATGTCCTACCACCTCAGGAGGATACGGTCAGGCTTTCCTAAGGTGTCCGAACGGCTATTCCGCAAACCGCTCGTCAGGGATTTCGCCAGAGGCAGCAGAGCTAGCTTCAGCCGCAGCGGCCGGGGGAGCATTCTGCACCGTCGCATCCGAGCGTTCCTGCCCCTGATCATCAAGCTCCCGCTGCGCCCTGAACCAGTGGTCCTCGGGATTGCCGGTGCGGCCTTCCCTCTCCCAGATCTCGTAGGCGCGTTGGCGGATCTTCTCATCCTGGCTTGTGGCGATGGCTGCGGCAGACAGCGTGTCAGACATGATCGTCTCCCTTTGCTTCGACTAGGAGATCAATAATCAAGCCGGGAAGAGGTTCATGCAAACGTCAGGGACGAGCATGGCCCACCGGTGCTCTCGGTAGCAGCTTCGATGACTGTGCGCCTGGAGGACCTGGCGACGCACCGGCAATCCAGAGTCAGCTCAGGGTCATGCAGTAACGATCCCCTGCCCTCCGGGAATGTCCGCTGTTCCTTGCTAAAGCAGACACTCGGTCTACTTCCGAGAAGTGCCATGAACGGACCTACGCACATCAATTGCTGAGGGCCGCTGGTGCTCCCTGAGAGAAGACGTGGCGGCAGCACGACGAAGCGGCCACATAAGTCATAAAAAAGTGGCATGATGTCAGGCATGATCTCGCAGGCCTCCCAGCGGTCCGAATTGATGGAGGTGTGCGAGCCCGCCGCGGGTGCGCCCGAAGGCTGCTGGTGCCATCCTACCGCTCTCCGCCACGGTCATGTGTGGTCGGATTCCGAAGCGATGCGTCCACCCCGCACCCGCTGGTCCCGGTCGATCTCGACGACTGAAGCTGGGCGCCGGGACAGCGATGCGCCTGCAAGCTGCTGAAGTTCGGCCTCGTCGAGGGTTTCCTTCTCCAGCAGGCGCCGGGCTGTCCGCTCCAGGACATCCCGCCTCTCCCGCAGGAGCGCAACGGTCCGCTCGAACACCCGGTCCACAATGGCCCGCACCTCGTCGTCAATCGCGGACGCCGTCTCGTCCGAGTACGAGCGCTCCTGAGCGCCGTTGGCGAGCGGGTTCGGGCTCAGGAACGAACGGCTGTCCTTTTCCAGCGCCACGTTCCCGAGCTTTTCCGACATGCCGTAGCGGGTCACCATCGAGCGGGCGATGTCAGTCACGCGCACCAGATCATCCGACGCGCCGGTAGAGAGATGATTGAAGACGATCAGCTCGGCGGCGCGCCCGCCCAGCAGCACCGCCATCTTGTTCTCAAGCTCCTCGCGGGTCATCAGGAAACGGTCCTCGGTCGGCCGCTGGATCGTGTAGCCCAGCGCCCCCACCCCTCGCGGGATGATCGACACCTTGTGCACCGGATCGACGCCGGGGAGCGCCAGGGCGACGAGAGCATGGCCCATCTCATGGTACGCCACCACCTCGCGCTCCTTCGGGTTCAGGAGCCGGTTGCGTTTTTCCAATCCCGCGACGATGCGCTCGATGGCGTTGTTGAAGTCCGCCATCGTGACCGCGTCCGCTCCGCGCCGGGTGGCGAGCAGAGCCGCTTCGTTGACGAGGTTGGCCAGATCCGCACCCGTGAAGCCCGGGGTAAGGGCCGCCACGTTCTCGGCATCCACATCGGGCGCCAGCTTCGCCTTGCGCATGTGCACCTGCAGGATCTGGACGCGGCCCTTCTTGTCGGGCCGGTCCACCAGCACCTGGCGGTCGAAGCGCCCGGCGCGCAGCAGGGCCGGATCCAGGATCTCGGGCCGGTTGGTGGCGGCAAGCAGCACCAGGCCAGTGCGGGAGTCGAAGCCGTCGAGTTCCACCAGGAGCTGGTTCAGCGTCTGCTCCTTCTCGTCGTGGCCTCCGGCCAAGCCGCCCATGCCGCGGGCACGACCAAGGGCATCAAGCTCGTCTATGAAGATGATCGCAGGGGCTTTCTCGCGGGCCTGCTGGAAGAGGTCGCGCACGCGCGCCGCGCCGACGCCGACGAACATCTCGACAAACTCCGAGCCCGAGATGGAGAAGAACGGCACCTTTGCTTCACCGGCCACTGCCTTGGCGAGCAGGGTCTTGCCGGTGCCGGGTGGGCCGACGAGCAGCACGCCTTTGGGCATGCGCCCGCCCAGCCGGCCGTACTGTTCCGGGTTCCTGAGGAACTCGACGACCTCCCGCAGCTCGTCCTTGGCTTCATCAACACCCGCGACATCCTCGAAGCGCACGCCTGTATCCGCCTCGACATAGATCTTGGCCTTGCTCTTGCCGATCTGCATCAGGCCGCCGCCCAGCCCGCCCTTCCCAACCATCCGGCGCATCAGGAAGGCCCAGACGCCAAAGAAGATGAGGACAGGAAGGACCCAGGACAGGATGTCCCGCAGGAACGTGCTTTCGATCTGACCCGTGTAGGTGACACCATACGGCTGGAGTTCCTGAGCGAAGGTCGGATCAACCCGCGTGGTCGCAAAGCGGGTCTGGCCGCTGGGCAGGGGTTCCTTCAGCCGTCCCTGGATGAAGTTCTCCGAGATCCCGATCTCGGCCACCTTTCCGTTCCGGAGCAGTTCCTGGAACTGGCTATAGGGAATGGGCGCGATCTGCTGGGCTGCACTGAAGAAATACTGGATCAGCAATATGCCAAGGAACGCCGCGACCCAGTACCAAGTGTTGAACTGTTTGCTCTTGTCCATCGGGGTCTCTCCGCAGCAGATCGCCCACCGGGCTCAAGCCCTCAGCCGGATCAACGCGAGGCGGCAGTCCTGGTTCGATCAGAACCGCGGCGGTGGCGCCACGCGTCCCGGTCACTGCCACCTGCATCACCCCAAGGTCCAAGACGGCCGTCTGCGATGCATCATCGGCAGGGCTCACGGGACCCGTGTCTCCCCGCGCGCCAGTCGTTCCATCATGGTGGCGCCTTGTTGCGCTGCCTTGGAAACCCTCTGCCAACTGGGCTCTCGAACAGTGCAATCAGGAGCGCTCGGAAGGGTCTTGACGACGCAAAATCTCGTTCCTAACTCGAAGGGTGCCAAGGCTTAAATGAGCTTGGCACTCGGGCGCCGGCGGTGTCCGGCGCTCTCGGATCCATGTTGCTCTCAAGAGGATGTGGCTATGAGAACTTTCGACATTTCCCCCCTGTATCGCTCCACGGTTGGCTTTGACCGCCTGTTCGACATGCTCGACCAGATGGGCCGGGTGGAGCCGATGACCAATTGGCCGCCCTACAACATCGAAAAGTCAGGCGACGACCAGTACCGGATCACCATGGCGGTGGCGGGCTTTTCCCCTGACGAGATCGAGCTCACCCAGCACGAGGGCACCTTGCTCGTGACCGGCAACAAGCATTCCGAGTCTGAGGGGACGCAGATCCTGCATCGCGGCATCGCGACCCGCGCCTTCAAGCAGACCTTCAGCCTTGCCGATCATGTGAAGGTGAAGGGGGCAAGCCTGGAGAACGGCCTGCTGATGATCGAGCTCGTGCGCGAGGTGCCTGAGGAGCTCAAGCCTCGCCGCATCGAGATCTCAACCGGCAGCCAGCCCAAGGCTCTGGCGCAGGACAACGCCAAACAGATCGAGCACGAGGCCAAGACCAGCAAAGCCGCGTAACACCAGGAACGTGCGGAGGTATGGCGGTGCCGAGGGGATCCTTGGCACCGGACGCTTGCGTGCGTCCGGTTCAACCGAACAGACAGGAGGTATCCATGAACATGCGTGATCTCATTCCGTGGGGCCGCAATGAGCGGTCCTCTTCGGTCCCGGGTGCTTACCGCGGTGAAGAGGTCAGTCCGTTCCTCACGCTGCACCGTGAGATGAACCGGCTGTTCGACGACGTCTTCAGCCGCTTTGACAGCACCATGCCGTCCGTCTTCAACCAGATGTCGGCCTGGCCAAGTGTGGAAGTGGTCGAGACGGACAAGGACATCCGGATCGCGGCGGAGTTGCCGGGTATGGACGAGAAGGATGTTGAGGTCAGCGTCAGCGACGACGTCCTCACCATCCGCGGCGAGAAGAAGGCTGAGATTGACGACAGGGAGCGCGCCTTCAGCGAGCGCTACTACGGCCGCTTCGAGCGCCGCATTCCGCTACCCTTCGAGGTGGAGGACGACCGTGCAGAGGCTTCGTTCGAGAATGGCGTCCTGACCGTGACCCTGCCGAAGTCACCCAAGGCTGAAGCCAAGACGAAGCGCATTGCCATCAGCGGCAAGGCCAAGGACAGCAAGCACTGATCATCACGCAGTGCCTCCGGGCAGGCCCTCCGTGGCTGCCCGGAGCTATCTTCGCTCACCTGAGGGAGGTCAGTATGGAGATTGCAACCCAGCACACCCTTGAGCGCCCAGTGGCTCGTCTCCGAGATGAGAGCCAATCCGCTCCTTCATTTGTCGAGGCGCTGGTCGATCCCGTGACCGTCTTCGATCACCCGCGCGAGGTGGTGGAGCATCCGGGGTTCACGCACCAGGAGAAGCGCACGATCCTGCTCTCCTGGGCACGCGACGAGCTCGTAGCGGAGCAGGTTACGTCCCGGCTTGCGCCCGAGTTGGGAATTCGGTCGCGCATCGATGCCGTGGTGGAGGCGCTCGCCACCTTCGATAGCGCCGCCGCTGCCGAGTACACTTCCGCCGTGGCGCTGATCCGCTCCAGGCGCGGCAAGCGTCGTCTTGCACACCACTCGGAAGGTCGGGAGGTGCTGTCATGACCCCACAGGCTGCTGATTACCCAACCGGCTTGCGTCCTGAGCTGCTCCCGCCGAGTCCTTCGCCTTGGGAGGTCCTTACTAGGGCAAGCCAGGTGTTTGCGCATCCGCACAACGTTGTCACAGCGCCTGATCTGAGCCGGGAGGAGAAGCGGGCCATCCTGGCCTCCTGGGCGTCCGACGCCTGGGCCGTTGAGTCGGCGCCTGGGCTGCGGCACTGCCCCGGACTGGCTGGCCACATCGTGCCCGTCGATGCTGTGCTCGACGCACTTCGGTCCCTCGATCCTGAGGCGGCCGAACAGGCCTGTGAGCGGCCCGAACCGGCTCGCGGCACGCGGAAGGCGGGCGTGCGCTGGCTCACCCAGAGGCTATCGCGAATGGCCTGAGAGCGGGAGGCTGCGATGGCTGTCTTTGATCCGAATGATTGGTGGGAAGGTGGATCCTGGCTCAAGCCAGCGGATCAGGATCGCCGCCCGCCGGAGGAGATCAATCGCGAGGTGGTCTCGCGCTGGCTGGCTGCAGTCGCGCTCTGCCTGTGCTTTGCGGCGCTCGCACCTGTCGAGCACCTCCAAGGTGCCTTTGCGGTCTTGCTCGTTGGGGCGGGCGTGGCATCGGCTGGGCTGGCACTGATCCGCCGGGAAGCCTTTTACAATCCCCATCATCTCACGGCTTGGGATGAAGCGATGCTGTCGCTGGCAGCAGGGCTCGCGCTCTTTCTTTGGAATGGCTCATAGGAGAGGACTGCCATGAACGAACACATTGCCGGGATTGGGCACAACAACCCGCCGCAGCCGGTGTGCCCGCCGTGGCTTGCAGGAGCCGAGGCGCGCATTGCCCGGCGCGAGCGGGCGGTCACGACCTCCGGGCGGGCACGCACGCATCAATGGGTGCTGCGCTTTGAGCGCCGCTCACCTCCTGTGATTGAGCCGCTGATGGGCTGGACAAGTGGGGACGACACGCTCGCAACCCAAGTCGAGGTGACGTTCGATACGTTGGAAGAGGCTCTGAGCTATGCGGAGCGGCAGGGCCTGTCCTACCGCATTCAGAACGAGCCGTTGCGAGAAACCTCTCGGCAGCAGGATACACGTGGTCGTGAAATCAACGACGGCCCCTCCTTCGATGAGGACCAGGTCAGGGCCATCATCTGGCTCACTTCGTTACAGGCGGCTTACGGGCGCTGCGAGCTGTCGAGCATGCCTGATCTGGAGAAGGCGCTGGTCCATCCGGCAGCGGTGTTCGCAGATCCGGATCATGTTGTGCGCCATCCCTTGCTCTCACTCGATTGCAAGCGCGAAATCCTCTGGCGCTGGGCCTGGGACGAGTACCTCGTCGACCTCGCCGCCGCTGAGGGCATGGCTGACGGACCGCCCTCCCGCCTGGATGAAGTCAGGTCTGCCTTGGTTCGTCTCGGCCATGACTGGCGCCCTCATCCGGCGGCACCGGCAGCGTTTGTGGTTCGCTATGAAGTCCAGGAGAATGCCTTGGCGGCATGAGGAGGTGGCGAAGGCATGAACATCGGCATGATCCGGATTAACCGACCTCATTTCCTCGCCGATGATGCACTGCTGTACTTTCTAGGTCAGGCAACAAGTTCCTCTGCCCTCCGGGAACGTCCGCTGTTCCTTGCTGGAGCAGACCCTCGGCCTACTTCCGAGAAGTGCCAATTTGAGACCTTCCGAGCCCGGATCCCATTGCATGCTATATCCATCAATGGCTTGCGACGCGAATTCCGGGTAAGGCCGTGTGGAACGGAGTTAGGGCATAGCTCAGCCCTGCTCGTCATCCCGTGCCATCTAGGCTAGGCTATTGCCAGCTCCGACGCTTCCTCAGGAAAACTCATGCCAGCCGCTGCTCTGATCCGGAAGTTTGAACAGTTTGACCGCATCTCAGACAGGGAGCGACAGCTCCTGGAGGAGATCATTGTCCGCCAAAGGGCCGTGAGCCGGGGCGAGGACATGCTCCGGGAGGGGGACCGCCCAACCGAAAGTACGGTCCTCATCACGGGCTTTGCTGTCCGTTACAGCCTCCTGCGGAACGGCAAGCGCCAGATCACGGCCCTTCACGTGCCCGGCGACTTCGTCGACCTCCATAGCTTCCTGGTGAAGAAGATGGACCACGCCGTCATGGCGATCACACCCTGCACGGTCGGCATGGTCCCCCACGAAACTCTCCATGGTATCTCCGAGAGCCACCCTCATCTGGCTCGTCTGCTGGCGGTGAACATTGCCGTGGATGGAGCCATCCACCGCCAGTGGATCGTGGCCATGGGCCGCCGCTCGGCCCTGGAACATACCGCTCACCTGCTGTGTGAGCTGTTCCTTCGCCTTCAGGTCGTCGGTCTCACCGAAGGCTACAGCTTCAAGCTCCCTCTGACCCAGGCAGAGCTGGGCGACTCTCTTGGGCTCTCAACCGTCCACGTGAACCGTGTGCTCCAGGACCTCCGGAAGGAGAACCTGATCACATGGCGTGGGGAAACGGTCGTCATCACGGATTGGCCGCGCCTGCAAGAGGTCGCCGAGTTTGACCCGACCTTCCTGAGCCTGGAAGTCCAGCCGCGATAACGCGCAGGATGGAATGGCATACAAACCATTCCGCCCTAGGTGGTAGTCACCAGCTTGAGGAGGTCAGGGTGCCTCGTTTCTACTTCGACGTGCGGGAGGGGGCGCGCTTCGCCCCCGATGAAGAGGGCCTTGAGTTCGACGGCTTGGACAAGGCTGAATATGAGGCCGCCTGTATGGCGGCTGAGGTCGGACGGGACCGGCTGCCGACGGGTGACAGCCGCGCGATCACGGTCGAGGTGCGCAACGAGCATCGCCAGCGGGTGCTGACCATCACGGTGTCGATGCAGGTCGACCGCGTGGAGCCTCCGCCCCCCGCGCACGTGAGCAGATAGTCCGCGACTTGCGCGTAAGGCCGTTCATGGAGTTGCAGGCCGTCTCAGTGCCGTCTGCCAAGGCGCTGGGCGATGGCTTCTTGGGCGGCATCCAGATCGCGGTATGTGGGCTGACCCAGCCCTTCCAGCACGCCGAACTTGGCTTCCAGGAACCAATGCCCGGATAGACCGTCATACCGGTCCGAGAGATGCGTCAACACCGCCACCAGCCGCTGCTCCTCGTCGAAGACCAGCATACCTTCCTCGTCGAATCCGGTCGCCACGCGGGTGGGATGAAAGGTCAGGGTCATGCGGCGGCCCGATCGCTCTCCAGGTGCAGGTAGGTCGGGTCGAACTCGCCCACTTCCTTCAACTTCTCCCAATCGGGAATGTTCAGCCGCTCGCCGCTCAGCTCGATCAGGCCCTCGGCCCGCATCTGCTGCAGCACCCGGTTGACGTGAACCGTGGTGAAGCCGAGCGCGTCGGCGAACTCGCGTTGAGTGATGGGCAGGTCACAGGCATGGTCCTCGACCAGGTCCACGGCCCTTAGGCGCACCATCAACTCACCGAGCACATGGGCCATGCGGCTCACGCCTTCGCGGTGACCGACATTCATCACCCACTCCCGGAAGATCGAAGCGTCGATCAAGGTCTCGCGCCAGAAGGCGGCGGTGATGCGCGGATAGCGGATACAGAGATCCCACAAGGCCTCATGGGTAATGAACCCCACCCGGCATTGGCTGATAGTGCCGACGCTGTTGTCGAGCACCTTCAGGTGCAGGCTCTGGAGGTCGGGAATGTCACCGGGCAGTTGAAGGAGACGATCTGGCGCTTGCCGGCTGCGGTGACCTTGTAGGTGCAGGCAAAGCCGCTGAGAAGCAGGCAGGACCGGGAGGGCCGGTCGCCTTCGCGCACGATGTCCTGGTCGGCCTTGAGGACGGCTATCTGCATCGGCAGACTTTGAAGAGCCTGCCGCTCGTCGTCCGTGAGCGTAAACACGCTCTCCAGCTTGCGGATCATCGGGTTGTAGTCGGAATGAAACGGTGAGTGCATGACGGCGCTCCCTCAGTTGCAGGCGGGAGCACGTCGTATCTCTCAGGTATCAGCGCCCAAGATCAGTGGCTGATAATGAGACCACCTTGGCATACAAACGAACGCCCATCACAGATCCTTCTGAGCAAGAAGCCATAGACTCGATCTGCGCTGAATATCATGCCACGTTTCACTTAGATGATAGGTAGTGCTCCTAAAGCGGGCTATCCAGAGAATGGATCTGATGAGGATCCGCTCCTGAGAACTGAAGTCAATCTCTTCTTCCTTCTGAGACTGTTGCTGATCATCTCCAAGGCTCCCTGCCCCTCTTCGGCCAGAACGTGGCTGTAGCCGGAGGTCAGCACCACGGGCAGGTTCGGGTACAGCCGCCGGATTTCACGTCCGAGCTCGACGCCACTCATACCCGGCATCACCACATCCGAGAACACCACGTCGAAGCGGGCGTGGTCCTCCTCCAGCAGCTTGAGGGCCTCCGTGGCGTTGGCCGCCCAGGTGGTCTCGTAGCCGACGTCCTGGAGAAGCTGGGTCGAGAACCGACCAACCTCGATGTTGTCCTCGACCACCAGCACGCGACGGCCGCGACCGTCCTCGTGCTGTCCGCCTCCTCGGGCATCGTTCTCAGCCGCTTCTGAGGCAACATCTCGCTCGACCTTGGGCAGGTAGAGGGTGAAGGTGGTGCCCCTCCCGGGTTCGCTCTCCGATGCTTGTGCACGAGGATCTCGGCATAGGCATCATTGTAGAGCAGCGTGCGGTCCGGCCCCCAGGCGATGAACATCGGCTGGTTCGATCCCAGCATGACCCCGACCAGGGTCTTGAGCCCATGCGACCAGCCGTCCGGCGGACCGAGCGGCGTCGTCGCCCAGTCGTGGGCGCGGATGAGTGCGCCCATCTCGCCGCCGCCCATGAGGAAGTCCAGTCTGCTGTTCGGTCCAAGGCTGCCGTGCATCGTGTTCGGTCTCGTTGGTGGGACTCATGACAACGGGTCATGGCCTGCCCCTCGAAGGGTCAGGCACGGCGTTTGGGATGACTTCGTAGGAAGGAACTGTGAGATAGGGACCCTGCGGGCTGCCGTAAAGACTGCAAGCCGATCAATGGACCCAGGCAATCGATCACCCTGCGCAAGCGCCTGAGCTGCCTGAGGAGCGGTAGTCGGAGACCATGAGGCAGTATGCCGACCCGAAGCCCGCACGGCAGTCATTGGGCCGTCAGGACCTGGATGATCCGGATGACCTCGGACATCCGGCATAGCGCCTGCGGGCTCAGGACGCGCCGGGCGGCGCGAAGAAGCAAAGAATCCGCCCGGCCGTGGTCTCGCACAGGTGAAACCGCCCGTCCGGCGACGGACGGGCCTTCTCCCGGTCGACGGTCCGGCCGTCCCAGAGCTCGAACCGCCCTGCCGCGTCCAGGACGGTCTCGCCCATGGCCTCGACCAGGGCACGGCAGTCCCGCTCGCTACAGCACGATGCCGGGTACCAGTCGTGGGCGAGCGACGGTGTTGAAGGGATGACGAGCAGGGCGAGTACGAGCAGCGGTCCGGGCGAGCGGGGCATGGCAACCTCCGGCGGGATCGATCATGGTTGCGCGGGAGCGCGGCCTTTGTTTGTCGGTGCACGACCCGTGAGCCAGGTGTCGCGAGCGGGAACGCCGTTGCCCTCACGGATGGCATGGATGTCATTGTTGCAGGCTATCGCGAACCCAACCGATGCCTTAAACTCTGCCGTGTTCAGTTAAAGGGGTATGCGGATGATTGCGGGCCACAGGCTGTCGCTGAGGCTGGTGTTCGCAGTCACCATTGCGGCCATCGCGCTCCTGGCCACGGCTTTCGTCACAGTTCTGGCCAGTCGGGAGACCAGCGAACGCCTGCGCCGCGATATCGGGGCCGACCTGGCGGAACTCGCAACCCACATGGCCGACAAGCTCGACCGGGGCATGTTCGAGCGCTGGCGCGACATCCAGGTTGCCGCCTCCCTTGATACCATGCGCGACCCGAACGTCGCCATGGACGCAAAGAGCATCGTGATTGAGCGCCTACGCTCGACCTATCCTGAGTATGCGGCCGTCGCCTTCATGAGCCCGGACGGACAGGTCAGAGCGGCCACGGTCCCGCAGATGGTGGGCGCCAATATCGCGCAGCGCGACTTCTTTGTGGAAGGGAGCAAGGCGCCGTTCGTGGGTGACGTGCATGACGCCATCCTGCTGGCCAAGATCCTCGGCAACGATCCCGCGGACCCGCCGCGCTTCGTCGACCTTGCTGCACCAGTGCGCGCTGCTGATGGATCCCTTGTGGGCGTTATCGGTGCTCATCTGTACTGGACCTGGGCTCAGGAACTGGAACAGGCGCTGCGCAGCGCCGCACGGGAGCGCTACCCCGGCATCGAGGTGCTAGTCCTGGCTCGCGATGGCACGGTGCTGCTCGGCCCCAAGGATCTGTTGAAGACCTCACTCCAGACCGCTGGAGCAAAGAGTGCCACAGGCGGAGCCCGCGGGTCGAACGTCGAGACTTGGCCTGACGGACGCGAGTACCTGAGCGGCTTCACCAGGACGACGGGGCACCGGGACTACCCGGGATTGGGATGGTCCGTTCTCGTCCGACAGAATGCCGACACCGCATTCGCACCCGTCAGTGCAATCCAGCGGAGGATCGCCGGATGGGGGGCTCTCGTGGCGCTTCTGATTGGCGTCCTCGCCTGGTTTGCGGCGGAGTTGGTCGCTCGCCCTCTGCGGGTCCTCGCCGGTTCGGCGCAAGCGCTCGGGCGGGGAGAACCGATCCGGGTGCCGCAGCGTGCCCCAAGTGAGGTCGGGCAAGTGGCCGACGCTCTGGCGGCAGCCTCGCGGAAGCTTGCCGAGAAGGACCGGCGTCAGACCCTTCTGATCAACGAATTGAACCACCGGGTGAAGAACACACTGGCCACCGTGCAGACGATGGCGCGGCTGACGGCGCGGTCAGCACCGGATCATGAGGCTTACAAGGAGAGCCTTGAGGCGCGGATCCTGGCGCTTTCGAAGACCCACAACCTGCTCACTGAGGCGGCCTGGGAGACGGTGTCCCTGCGGGACGTTATGCGGGCCGAGCTGGAGCCTTACGATGACGGTTCAGGCACTCGGGTTGTGCTGGACGGCCCACCGGTGCCGCTGGCGCCTCGGGTGGCGGTTGCGCTCGGGATGGCCGCGCACGAGCTAACGACGAATGCCGCCAAGCACGGCAGCCTCTCCGTGCCGGAAGGCAGGGTTCGCGTACGCTGGGAGGTGACCACAAGCGGGGACGGCACCCATCTGCACCTGAGCTGGAAAGAGACAGGTGGCCCCACTGTGAGGCAGCCGTCCCGCACGGGCTTCGGCTCGCGCCTGCTCCAGCAGGGAATTGCCCGCGATCTGGATGGTGAGACCCATCTCGACTTTGCCGTTGAAGGCTTGGGATGTCGGATGCTGGTGTCGCTCCACGAGCTTCAGGCGGTCTCACCCCCTGCTGATGTGGATCCCCCGAAACCATCCATGCCGATTTACGCGAGTGCCGCCTCGGGTACCAGGGTAGGATGAGGAAAGTCTGCTCAGGGTCATTCTCTGCCGATCCCCTGCCCTTCGCGAATGTCCGGTGTTCCTCTCTTCTGCGGACCCTCGTCCTACTTCAGCTCCGTGCCAACAGATCACTGTTAGGGGCTCCACTTGGATCGGCTCAGGGAAGATTTGAAACATCATTCGGATGGTCATACCTCTCCGCTTCATGGGGTAGTGGTGTGATACCCAGCCAAATGTGCGGTTTGTCCAATCCATTGCGTATTTGATCCATTGAGAAGCATACGCAGCCCTCTACCCTCTTTCCTCCTGAATATGGACAAGCGGCGATGATGGCTGCAGCCAAGGGAGAGAAACGCGCATGAACGCCTTCGAACGCCCGCTTCTCACGGCCGCTGTGCTTTGGGCTGGCATCATCCCGGTTCACGCACAGAACGCCTCCAGCTTCACCGCGGCACCGTCCGATGCCCCATTTCGCTCCACGCCGGTATCCCCGCAGGTGGCCTGCACGGCCATTGAGCGGCTGGTGCTTCCGGAGGTGTCCTTCCTCAAATCGAGATCTGTGGAGGCGACCGACCGGCACCCTGCTCATTGTCAGGTCACGGGCGTGATCCAGCCGGAGATCCAGTTCGAGATCACTCTTCCGGATACCTGGAACCGGCGGCTCTACATGTTCGGCAATGGCGGCTATGCTGGCGAGAATCTGGCAGAAGCCAGCCGGCAGGACACCCGCAACGCCGCTCTGCGGCAGGGCTTTGCCGTGGTGCAGCAGAACAGCGGACACGATGCCCGGGCTGAACCGCTCGGCAGCTTCGCCGAGAACAACCTTGGCAAGCTCGTGGACTATGCCTCCCGCGGGGTCCACGTGACCGTCACCAGGGCGAAGGACCTGATCCAGGCCTACTATGATCGTCCTCCCTCCTACTCCTACTGGGATGGCTGCTCCACGGGTGGGCGTCAGGGGCTCATGTCCGCTCAGCGCTACCCGAGCGACTTCGACGGCATCCTCGCCGGCGCCCCCGTTCTCGATTTCACCGGAACCCAGCTCTGGGGCGTGTGGAACGCTCAGGCACTAGCAAAGGCGCCGATCTCGATCCGGCAACTCCCCGCGATTGCCAAGGCCGTGCTGGACAAGTGTGACGCCGTAGACGGTGCCAAGGACGGTCTGTTGACCGATCCGCGCCAATGTCCCTTCACCCCAGCTCAGGACCTGCCGAAATGCACCGAAGGCCAGACCGGTGATCAGTGCTTCACCCAAGCCCAGGTCGAGACGCTTCAGACCATTTATGGCGGCGTGAAGAGCAAGGGCGAGGTCATCTTCCCGGGCCAGCTTCCGGGTGCGGAGCCGGCGGATGCCAGCGGCGCGAGCGGGTGGAAGGAGTGGATCGTCTCTGAGGGACCAAAGAGCCGTCAGCTGGCCTATGGCGAGAGCTTCCTCAAGTACTTTGCCAATGCTCCAAGCTCGCAGCCTAACCTGGATTGGAAGCAGTTCAACTTCGACCGGGATGTCGAGCCCATCTCCCGGATCCGGGAGATCCTTGATGCCACCAACCCGGATCTGTCAGAGTTTGAGAAGCGCGGCGGGCGCCTCATCACCTACTTCGGCTGGGCCGACCCTGCCCTGAACCCGATGATGGGGGTGAACTACTATGAGCGGGTCCGTCGGACGATGGGAGAGGACCGGACGAGCAACTTCTACCGGCTGTTCATGGTGCCTGGCATGTTCCATTGCCGCGGTGGCTTCGGCCCCGACCGCTTCGACGCCATGACGCCGCTCATCAACTGGGTCGAGAGCGGCAAAGCCCCGGGTTCCCTTCAGGCGCGGCAGATGGCAGGCTCGCAGGTCGTGCGATCCCGCCCGCTGTGCCCGTATCCGCAGGTGGCGAAGTACTCTGGCACCGGGAACATCGACGAGGCTGCGAGCTTCAGCTGCGCCCACCCATAGGAGATCACAGAAGGTCGCGGCGCTTCTGTTAAGCCCGCTAGGCCGTGATCATGGCCTGCATCATTGAGATACCCACGCACACCGCCGTTGGAGATCCAGAGTGGATCAAAGCCACAGGTCGGTGAGCCCGCAGCAATGTCCGATAATCCCTACTTATCGGACATTGGCCGGACATCGACGTTCAAATCACCAATTAGTTCCGTCCGTAGTGGACAGCTTAAGCAACTAACCATTCAGAAAACCAGGCGATCCACACCAACTCGCCCTTGTCACAGTTAATCACGAACCTAGTCCAGCGATTTCTCTTTCCTTCAAATGCAGGGATCCGGCGCTCAATCCATGCGCAGCGATGACAAATGAAGGATTACACTTTCAATCCTTTCTCGTTTCCTTTCAATGGGTTAGCCCGCTTTGAGACTCGACATTTCACACATCTCGGTCTAGCTTCAATTGACCGAGTTCGGGTCCAGGATCCAAGGGATATGGACGTGGGCGCGTATGGAAAGGACCCCGCAAGTTGGAGAGGTGGGACTTGAAACAGAAGTTTTCAGCACGCCCTCATTCACGGACGGAGCCACCACGCGGGCTTCCGTTGCCAACGACACCCACTCCAATCACTCAACTACGTTTTCGAATGATGGTGGAGTCGATTCTCACCGGGTATGGGACTTCGCAGCCTGAACTGCGGCAGGTCATATTTTCTCAATTATTCGCAAAACCCAATTCACGCCCGGATGCGGACCCATCTCGCCATCAGACGGTACATCGGCATCGCACTGACATGTGAAAGCCTCGGAGTGACAAGTGAGAGTTCCTCAAGCGCTATACCACGCTTCGATGGCCATGTCGGTCGACGGAATGCCTCACGGGTGGACAGCCCGAGTACTGATACTTCGAAAGCAGGACGGCTCTACCGAGCCATATGCCCGCCTAATCGAATACATGAAAGCCTTTCAACATCGGGGACCGACTTGGCAAGACACAGTTGTTCGTGGACTTGGCCTACTGTGGGATTTTTGCCAAGCAGTAGGCCCAAAGATTGCAGCAGAGTCACCCGCGAACTTCCAAAGGACTCTGTTTCGGCGGTTCGCGCACGCCCTACAAAGTGGGACTATCAGCCCGGACGGCATCGATGAATCTGGCCTCTACTGGCCAATGATGGGTTGGCGTCGGACCCGAGAATTGGTCCATAGCATCGAGCACTATGCTCAGTGGTGCTATGAGGAAATTGATCCAAATCCATTTGAGCCAGCCGCTCATAAGAGAGCCCCATCCAAAGGGATCGACATCACCGCGACCTTGGTCTGGAGCCGAATCCGACAGGTATCGATGTTAGTGCACATCGATCAGGAACCTAAAGAGAAACGGCGCAAGAGCTGGGTTGAAACCGGACGCAATCCCGTCGGAGTTAGCGTTGAGCCTGTCAAATACTTTCCACCGGAGTACGTGGAAAGCCTTCTCTGGGAGGGATATAAGCGACCAGGCCGCGACCGCGAGATCAACCCCTTCTTGCGGTACAACAGCAGGGACATGATGGTGGGCCTGCTAGACGGCTGGGGTGGTCTACGCCGCGCTGAAGGCTTCCACCTCTGGATTCAGGATGTCGTCGAGGAGCCTGGTAAACCGGGACATGCACTGGTAGTATTAAATCACCCTTCAGAGGCGATGCTACAGTACTTCGATAAAGTTACCGGTCGCGAATTGAGGCTCTCTCGTCAAGAAGTCCTAAAGCGCCGTTACCCACCATACATGCCACGGCATAAGGTAACCCGAGGACGCTACCGAGCGGGTTGGAAGGGTATAGATCTTAACCGAGAGCATCAGGCCTTCGTCTTTTGGATTGATCCCAATGCAGCCGCTCTCTTTTGGATTCTTTATCTCGGCTACATCCGATATGTTCGGACACCTATAATGAAACACCGCCGAGCGCTCGGCGGCGCCGACCATCCATTCCTATTCGTCACCGAGGGTGATGATCGGCGCGAGGGAACCGCTATGATCGGTGACCCATATACGCCGAAAGCTTATGAGCGGAACCATGAAGCAGCAGTTCGCAGAATTCAGGTCGACGGTGGCACCTATCTCGAGCACAGCAAATACCACGGCACCACAACGCATGGTTTGCGGCATCTATACGGTCAGACCTTAGTGAGTCTTGGCGTCGCCCCTCAAGTGATCCAAAAAGGCCTTCACCACAGACATTATCTTTCCCAAGCTCCATACACCGCACCTGATCGCGATCGAACGAACCAAGTCCTGAACAATGCATATGCTCAATTAACGGGTCGGCATGTCGAGCCGCTAGCTCCGTTGGGACACGAGTCGTCGCAAGCAATTTTGCGGCTCAAGGAGTTCATTGCCAGCGGAGGTCCGCGTGTCTGAGTTTATCCATTCGATCGCGGCAAGTACTCAAGTAGCAGGTGAATGGTTCAACATACATCCAGAAAAGTTCGCCTTGGTACCGAATGAGGATGGCACAATTGATGATGAGATTGGGCACCTTGTCGACGATCTTGTCGAGCAATACACAACCGTGAGAGAACGCAACGGCGGTTCGTCAAATGCACTTGGAGAGCTGCTTGAACTTCATGCGGCAGGGTTGATCCTCTGGCCAATAGCCTTCCTTTGGGATCAATCGGGCCTAGGGAAGATGCATGAGAAGAGATTCAATCGGATTGCAGCGGAATACAATGAAGATTTAGTCGCGATGCAGGTAGAGATCCAAGAGTTGGAATCTTTCAAGAGAGCTGTTCCTAGGGACGGAGGGGGCCGGGATTTTCGGGCTCGCAGCTTCGCTTACTGGAAGATCGCCGCTAGCATAGCGCTGTCCTCAACTAACGTGACGTCTATAGACGACCTCAAGAGTGATCATTTCGACTACATTGCCTCGGTTTTTATGCCAGAGGGTGAATGGGCTGATTGGGCTGCGGGCTGGACCCGGAAGACGTTTCGGTGGTTCGTGGACATTCTGGGCAAGGAGCGACAGGATCCAAACTTGGGGAGAAGCTTGCTTGCCAATCCTCTAAAGCAACTGCGTAGATCTACTCGCAACATTAGCATCGTCGCTTCCAAGCCGCATTTGAGTTGGATTGATACTGAGTACGAGCGTTTTCTCGATGAGGGGAGATATCTGCAGAAAAGAGCTCCCCGCTATGGGAAAAACCTTCTTCTCGACTATTTTGGTCAGCTTTCAACTGAGGCGGGATCAAGCCCTGAGAAGGCATTTTCGCGATCCAATATGTTAGGCCTCCTAACATACGTGAAGATATGGAGCACTGCACCAAAGCAGCAACTTTTCGTAATTGGAAAGGTTCGCGATTTCGCACAGTGGATGGTCGAGGAAAGTCGCGATGAGAATGGGTATCCGACACTGCACACCGGCATCACGGATAAAGATGTTGAGAAACTAGCAAGAGAGATGCCGCCCCAAGGCGGAACATCCAAGCACACCGATGTCGCCGCGCGTCCTATGCCTACTAAATATCACCTCGCCTTGAAGCAACTGATAAAGGAGGATGATTTTGCGTGGCCGAAATCTCTAGTTGATGGGAAAACTGGTCGGCCGTTGCACTGGTGTACCTACACCAAGCCCGATAGCTCAACAGGTCTCGTTTTTTGTGAGGTACTCCCCCGCCTTTTACTGCTTCTACTCGACTTGCCCCTGAGGACCGTGCAAGCCCGCCGCCTTGATAGTGGTGAGGGCGACGCGCGAACATGGCAACCGGGAAAAGGTTGGTCGGCTAGTATCAACGCAAATGCCAATTACTGGGAAAGGATGGGAGCAAGAAACCCAACCCGAGGTGTCTTCCGCGAAATCACAAGCCGCAATGGAGCTATCACGGGCTTCTGGATCAACTCTAATAAGACCGCCGACGCTGCCACACGCTTCGACGAAACTTCTGGTTATTTGATCTCGTGGCAACTTGATGAGCAGCTTGAAAACCTCTTCGAAATGAGGAAATGGCAGGAGACCTACAATCCCGTATCCGCGCCATTGGAGTTCGATGATATTCCCTCGGGGATATTCGAAGACGATCCCTCGGAAAGTCTGAAACACCTGATTCCGGCGCGCTTCTTTCTATTTCGTTATCCTCAGAATTCTGGCGCACGAGGAAAAGAGGCTCCCCCAACTTACAAGGTTCTTCTGCAATTCTTCTATGACGCACTTGATGAATTGGAAAGGCGCCTGAACAAAGAAGATCCTGAGAACAAAATCTGTTTGATCACACAGCGTGACAAATCTGGAGCACCCAAGAAGGCGATCTTCAATATGCACGGCATGCGGTCCGCAACTTTGACCGCCCTGTATGAGGAAGGTGTGTCGGTCGAAGTTCTTAGTAAGATTGTGGCGGGTCATGCGAGCATTCTGATGACACTCAAGTACCTTAAATTCGACCCGGCACATGTTAGCCAAATCCTCACGGACGCACGGCGGAAGGCGCTAACCAAAGCACGCTCGGAGTTTCCGAACTTCCTTCGGAACGCCACCTACGAGCAGGCGGCTCGCATGACCGCCCGGCTCAGCGACGATGGCTTGCACCAGTTGTACGGGAAGTTTTCGGAACCCAGCGCTTGGCTCCAAACTGACTGTGGCATATGCCCAAACGGAGGAACTCTATGTAATATAGGTGGGAAACTCAAAATTAAGCGGCATGACAAAGGTCGGGACAAGTCTACATATGGACCAGTACCGGGCGGTCCGCGAAACTGCACTCGGTGCCGGTTCTTCATCACTGGCGTGCCGTTTCTTATCCCACTCTGGACCCATGCTAATGTGCTCTCGGCTATTTGCGATCAGCTAGCTCTCCGGATCGATGCCGGTCAGCGCACCGTCGAGCGGCTTAAGCAGGAAAGACGAGAGCTTACTTCAGTTGGATCACCTGTCCCACCTGAACTCCGTGAGGCCATCATGATCAATGAGGAGGTGTGGCTCGCTGATATTGAAGCGCGAGACCAAGTTCTCGCAAATTTTCATTCTACCATGATTTTAACTGATAAGATCAGAGCAATCCGAGCATACCTAAAGTCAGCGAAGCAGCAGATTGATGAAAAGATCAGCATCCCAATACTTTTGGCTGATGAGGAATTTCCTGAGATGACAGGGCGGGAATCTACACGATTTGAGCTCATTGATGCGGTAGTTCAAGCGTCGCGTTGGTTTCCGTCTATCAACGCCGACGACCTCGAACGAGAGCGAGACGAATTCCTCGACAAAGTTTTATATGGAAATGGCTATCAACCCATCAGACTTGCCCCTCTTACTCCCGAGGAACGCCGCGACTCCGCAGATGCTATGGCTGCATTTCTTCTAATCAAGTTAGGAGCTGAGGAAACACAAAATGTAATCGAAGGCCGGAAGTCGCTTTCGGAACTTGGCCTTGACTACCCTCTTGAAGAAACATACCGACGCTATGTCGGAAAAGAACTACCCCGTAGCGTTTTACCAACTGTTCGACCGCCACCACGGCCTCCTGTACTTGAAGGCTCTTTGGCTTAGCTAGTTGAAAGTCATCCAGCTGCTTAGTCTTGTGGCACTGGCGTTATAAGCTCTCAACCGCGGCGGTGCAAGGCACCCCGGCGTCAGTCCGCGGAGTGAAGATTATTTCCGCCCAAAAGCGGATCGAAATAGCTCATTACCTTAGATCGAGCCCGACGGGACCTGGAAAATGAAGCCTGAGATTAAGGAAGCGCTAGAGCACATGGAACGGAGGCTCAACCAATATACTCTCGATGCTCATACTGTTGTAATCTCGACGAAGCTCCGCAATCTGAGCCAAATTTGCCGGGAGTTGATCGTCGACGCACGGCAACGCCTCACGGTGCCATCTGTTCTGCGTCGTTATACGGCCCGATTTCCGGATCCCTCTGTGAGCCTCGCGGAGTCTTCAATCCGCAACAAACGTGCGGGTGCCAATAAGTACAAGTTGCTCTATGACGACTGGGACCAAATTGCTGAAGTGATCCTCCAAGCTCAGGCGACTCCCTCGAGGCGTGAGTTTGGCGCCGAAATCATCACTGATGCGGAGATCCGGAGGATCGATGACGATATCGTGCGGCACCAAGTTAGCCTGCTTAAGGTAAGAGCTAGGAGTCTGGAGAGTCAGATCAACATCTTACAAAGATACCGAGGTGGACCAGTCATTCAGATCAAGGGTGAATTCCCATGCGGTGGTGAAATTCCATTGCTGCCTCAGGAAGCAAATGATCTCGCTCTAAACGAGGCCGAGGTAGAGTCACTAAAGAATTTCATAGATGCACGCCTTATCAAAGTCCGCGGGCTCAGACGATCCTCCGACGGCTCTATCGAGAGCACGAATGGACGCCGCCTCTCGGACCCATGCTTCCTCGACGCAATCGAAAAAATTATAAAGAGCTACAGGGACTCCTAAAGTACGGGTCGCATTTGAATCCGTGAATCTCGGATGTATCATCTGTCGACTCCAATTATCCATGCTTAATCGCAGGGACGCTCACTGCGAGAAGATGAACAACTAGACCTGTCTGATGGCCTGATTGTCCGCAGGTCTTGACGCAAGAACGCGATCTTCACCACTGTAGCGAAGTCCAGGGCCAGCTTTTCGTGCCTGGTCCATCTGACTTGCATCGAGGAGCGGGTGCGCCGCAGCCCAAAAATTTGTTTAAATCGGCTCGGCTAAAGGGGCTTGCTTTCACAGCCGGACGCATGGAAGCCGAAGAACCCTTGTAGGCTTAGCCGCCTTTTGCTGATATGCCATTCGAGGTGGTTCATAGTATTTCAAGCCAACTCCGCGAACGCTGATGTTTCCAATGTTAGATCCAGTGAACTGCGGTCTTGAATTCTGAACACCCATGAAGACCCTGTAGCCGCCGTTTCATTCTCGGGGTATTGGGCTGGCACGCGGCAAATCACGGTAGCCCGCTTATTAATCAGTGCATGCACTCCCATTCCAACGGCGTGGGGTTTTGTCCCTAGACTCATCAACGTGTCGCTAAACCCCTTCGGAGTTTTAAGCTCCGTATCGAGTAGTCGAGCCATGTTTGAAGCACTGCCTGCCGGACAGTGGTAGATCTCAGTTTCTGGGACATCTAGCTCTCTTGCCAGCATCTCACCATCCCGAGTGCCAATTTCCTCGTATTCCGGGCTATGACTTGGGAAGGGTAGGATCACTGCATACTTATCGGCTTGGTAGGTTCGAATAAATTTCCGAGCCTCTAAAGTCTCAAATCCAAGTGAAGCAACAATCCGGCTCTTGTTTTCAAGTGCGAGCTCACCTTCGAAATAGGGAATCGCTAAAGGCCGCCATTCACCCATTGAGAATCTATAGGCATTACTCCCCTCGTTCCCGTTCGCGCCGAGATGTACGGGGCTATATAGCCCCTCGGCGTAGAAAAGTTGCATCTCGCTTACAAGTGAGTTCTCAAAGGAAAGCCCGATGAGGTACAAAATATAATGCTTTGGCAGGCATGAAGTATCGATCGCTACTCTAACAGGCCGGCCGAGTTGGGATCTAATACTGGTTAGCAAGCTTTCAAACTGCACAGTCCATCCTCGAAAATCGAGGATGGATAGTGGGCCAAAGTCGATTAGCTGCGTGTTATCATTCGAAAGAATGGATACGGCTTGACTATCATGAAGCTCTCTCCGCCCGGTTACACCGCGTTCAGAGAATCTGACTACGGCACCAAAACGGAACTTGTCCCGAGCCGCACGAAAGACCTCTAAGCACCTCGGCTCAGAACTTGTAGTCGCGATTATCAAGTCGCCGCCCAAGCGTAGCCTTTCAGTAGCGGCTCGTCGCTCCACCAACTGAATGAAAGCACGTGAGTAATGATCGTTCGCTTGGTCCATCTCGAAACTCACAGCAACAGCGTTGATTGTCCAGGAATGGAACTACCGATCTTACCGTAGACTCGCTCAACCCACTCGTTTGCAGCGATCCCTGAGGGACGCTCACATAGTGCTGCAAAATCCTCCATCGGCATAGTCACGGGCTCATAAGGTCCACGCTGCGAGAAGCGAAACAGCGCCGCAAACCTTCTATGTAACCTGTAAGAGAGAGTGCTCGGCACTTTCCTGCCCGCGATGTCGCCGCTTTCATCAGCTTGAGGACTGGACGCCCGAACTGGCTCAGGACGCAACAAACCGTCGGCCTCACATCTTTGGAAAATGCGAACGATCTGCGCCTTCCGATCAGCAATGTGCTTCTCACTTGAGCCCGGTATATTACTCAAGTTGAAAACGAATATTCCCCGCTCCGGCGTCGCAAGACTGTCGGTGTTTCGATGATCAGACTGCAGTTTCGCGCAGAGCATCCCGAGGCATTCAATGACTTTCATCACCTCGATCCAATCCTGCTCAAGATTATTCTTGATCCCATCAAACTTGCTTCGGCTGGCAGCCTTGATGCCCTCTCTCTGAGAGACAAGCGATAGAGGAGTTCTGCGGTAGGCGAAACCATCCGCCGAAGAAATCTCCCTTCGCTTCAGAGCCTCTTCTAGTATTGCTGCAGCAATCTCAAGATAATCGCGAACACACAGATCGCTCATGGATATGATAGTGCTTGCCCCAGCATATGGCACATTTGCGATCCTGAACTCCGAGCAGATATTCAACAGGGCCGCACGCTGCTTGCGACGTAGGTATGCTTGAATATTTCTCGACCGGCGACGGCTATGCATGTCAGCATGATTAATACCCAATTTTTCAATCAAGTATGCCTGCCATATCGGAGGAACGTCTTCCGAATCAACGTCGCTTTCGCCATCAATCTTTTGCCGAATAGCACTCGCCCGTTCCTTTAGCTGGGAGAAAGCAGGAGAAATGCTATTCTTTGTCGTCTCGATTAGGAGTGTATTGATGCTTCTGGCGCCAAATACTTGGTCGAGTGTGAAGAAGTTTGACGGCAATTCACGAAATGAGGTAGCGCTACTCAGCTGTGTGTTCGAGTAATATAGCCTAAGCGCCGAAACCTCCTCACAGAGCCGTCGGAAATCCTTCTCGCTTTCATTGTTCAGGTCAATTTGCCGACGGTCCGCATCTGTGAGGCTCTGGTTTTGAATGATGGTTGATGTCGAGTCATAGTCAGTAGACACATAGCTGACGACCCAGAAAAGAGGGTTCTTCGAAGTCCTGACCAAGGTATTTAGAAACCTCTGCTGACGCGGATGCAAAGTTTCACAATCGTCTATACACACCTTGATATGAAAGTGCGGGGGGCACATGTCGTGACCGCTTTCGCAGGCAAGTGTGCGCACTCTCGCCGCTAGATCGTTGACGAACACTCCCGGCTCTGTCTCAGGAAGCGCCCCATCAAGCCTATCAATCAAACCACGGGTGACGGCGAGATTCATTTTTCGCTGAAGACCTCTGAACCATTTGGATAGCTCGTCCAGTCCGATCAGCCGATCCGCTCCGTCAAACACGTTTGGATGTTCGGAGCACAATTCCTGGACCACCTCCGCTTCCTGTGTGGGCGAGTAGCCGAACTTTCCAGCTGAACGTAGTCCGGCAAACGCCTCACAGATGAGCTGCGCCGAAATCACCTCAATCAACTTTGAGAAATAATCATGCTCTACCCGCTCAAGGTCCGGAGCGCGCGGGAACCAGTGTTCCCAATCGACTGAGCCAAAGGCGCTAGATATGTAGTCAGGCAAGCGGAAGTATACAGCTACATAATCCGGTTGATCATCATCCGAAATTTGATCCCGCAGGGTTTTGTTATTTAATCTCTCGCGCCAATTAACGGCCTGTAGAAGACTGGTTTTTCCGCTTCCACGTGTCCCGGCGATATAGAGTGACTTCAGCCCCTCCAAATACTTTACGTTTGGCGACAGCCAAATAAGTGGATGTTCCTGATGCTCGAATCGTGTCGGGCGGAATGGATTGTTATCAGCCATTAGATTGCTCGCGTCACACGCCAAAGATCCGGCGCGCTTTCTGCGTTAAGAATTTCAACCAATCCAAGCCACCGAAGCTCGATGATGGAAGCTTGCATTTCTTCCCGACTACACCCCACAGCGCGGGCGAGATCCGAGCAGTAGTGAATATTGTTTGAACCTAGCTGTGCCATCAGCTCTCGGCTATGCCGGGTTGCATTCTCAATACCGGCCAGGGTCGTCCAAAAGGGGATATCAATAGCGGCCTTCTTCTCGATCTGATTACCCGTACGGCGATATGGAGTTACGTTGATGCCGAGAGGAAATCCCGCGTCGTTATAGGCGATCTCGACCACATTGAAGCCATCCCGTAGGAGCGGAGCCGAGATCGAGATGATGCCGGACTTTCGCCAGACGGGAGATCTGATCACCTCATACGGATCTTGATGAATGTGCCCGTGGAGGAACACCACAGGTCTGTTGAGGGACAAGAGACTGCCTCGGAAGGAGCCCCCATTTAACAGCTCCGCATAAGGTGCGATCCGGGGCGTAGCCTGAGGCAGCAGATTGTGATGGGCGCAGATAATCGGCACTGCTGTATTAGGCAGCGCTGCAGCACGTTCTAGAAGCTCAGCAATGGCTTCTTCACTGACAGCTGGCGTATCAATGCTCTCTATCAGCTCGTCGAGCAGATGAGGGTTGGCCCCATTCGCAACAAGCTCGTCCAAGGCCCTGCTCACAGGCTCCTTGATCGTCGCTGGCAGGAAACGCGTCTCCCCACAACCGAGGCAGCTGTTTATGCCAAAAACCTCCGCTCTCCCGACCGTACCATTCCATGTCAGCCTCGTAGGTTTTGAGGCAGCGGCCTCTGGAAAGCCGATATTTCGGAGGGCCGCATTCACATCCTCAAACCGTTGTTCAGGGCTAGCTTTGCTGAACCGGTCTATGTCGTGATTTCCGATGAGGAACACGGAGCTGGATGCGACCTTGCCGCTCCACGAGACGGGGATCACCCGCTGAACATAGCTCAAACAGTCTGACAGGCCAGTTGCATCGCCTCGGGTCGTGTAATCCCCCATAAACGCAAGGACGTGCGGATCCTGCTCCTCGATCAACGTCGAGAGTTTTTTCGTAACAGTCTGAAGAGGAGCTATGCCAACCGTGCCTGTGACTCTGCTTGGGAATGCAGAATCCTTGTCATCAACGGGTGGTGTTGAATTTTCTTTGTCGGGGTAGTGAACGTCGCCCACTTGCAGGAGGCGGAAGATCTCCAAGGCTCTCCCCAACGTCGCGGCTTATAAGGAAAAACCAGCGACAACATCGCTGCCCAGGCGCCGCACCTGAAGCTAAGTTCTTGAAACTTTGGCGCTCCCTAGGGGACTCGAACCCCTGTTTTTGCCGTGAGAGGGCAACGTCCTAGACCGCTAGACGAAGGGAGCAACTTTGTTACATATCGTACTCGTATGACCTATTACCAGCTGTTTTCCCTCCTGCCTAGAGGCACCGAACAGAAACCTACCACCCCGCTCATTTCTGAGCTTGTTTGGTAGGCCTACCACTCTCGAACCCTTATCACCACTCGCGTGGTAGGGTTGGAGGGGGGTCCTGACGTCCTAGACCGCTAGACGAAGGGAGCTAGCAAGGTTGAGGCCGCTCGTATAACCACCATTGCGAATCCCTTCAAGCCCTTTCTCCGAAAAAAGAGCGGGCCAGGCAGAAACGAGGACGTGGTGGACGACAGGACCCTGCAGGAATGGACCCTTGACGATGGAACGGCGGCCGAGCGGCTCGACCGCGTGCTGGCGCGGCTCGCGAGCGATCTGTCGCGCAGCCGCCTGCAGGCCCTGATCCGCGAAGGCCAGGTGACCGTCGACGGCGCACCCGTGCTCGATCCGGGCCGCAAGGTCGGCGCGGGCGCGCGGATCGCCCTGCAGGTTCCCCCACCCGTGCCCGCGGAGCCTCAGGGCGAGGCCATGGACCTGTCCATCGTCTATGAGGACGATGATCTGATCGTCATCGACAAGCCGGCGGGGCTCGTGGTCCATCCGGCGGCGGGTCATGAATCCGGCACGCTGGTGAACGCGCTCATCGCCCATTGCGGCGAGAGCCTGTCGGGCATCGGCGGGGTGAAGAGGCCCGGAATCGTGCACCGGCTCGACAAGGACACCTCGGGCCTTCTCGTGGTGGCCAAGAACGACTTGGCCCATCAGGGGCTGGCGGAGCAATTCGCCGACCATGGCCGCACCGGCCCCCTGGAGAGGCTCTATATCGCCCTCGTCTGGGGCGTTCCGGAGCGCCGGCGCGGCACGGTGGAAGCCGCGCTCGCCCGCAGCCAGCACAACCGCGAAAAGATCGCCATCGTGTCCGATGAGAACGAACGGGGCCGTTACGCCATCACCCATTACGAGGTCCTGGAGCCCCTGCCCTCCGCCAATCCGATCGCCTCTCTCGTCCAGTGCGAGCTCGAGACCGGGCGCACCCACCAGATCCGCGTTCATATGGCCCATATCGGCCACCCGCTCCTCGGCGACGCGGTTTACGGTTCCGGGTTCAAAACGAAGGCGAACCGCCTGACACCGGACCAACAGCAGGCTCTGAGGGCTCTGGACAGGCAGGCCTTGCACGCGGCGGTCCTCGGGTTCGAACATCCCAGGACAGGCGAGTTCCTGCGTTTCGAGAGCCCTGTGCCGGCGGACTTGGCCGCGCTCCTGGAGAGCCTGAAGGCCTAGGCGCTGAGCGTCAATGCGTCGCAAAATTCTGCCACGCTGGCACCCTTGCGATCGTGGAGCGTTCACCAGGTCTTGAACCCTGGCGCCTCTATCCGGACAAGGTTGAACCGCTTATATAAGGATGTTGGGCGGCCGGCCATCGAGGGGGCCGCCTCAGGCTTGCCTCACGGAACGAGGGAGCCAAAGGAGGAGAAGATATGGCTGCAGCGCTTCCAGTGCTTGCCAATGAAGGGGGCCTTTCCCGCTATCTCGACGAGATCCGTCGATTCCCCATGCTTGAGCCGCATGAGGAGTACATGCTCGCCAAACGCTGGCGTGAGCATGGAGATCGCGAGGCTGCCCACAAGCTCGTGACATCCCACCTGCGCCTCGTCGCCAAGATCGCCATGGGTTACCGCGGCTACGGCTTGCCGATCAGCGAGGTGGTCTCCGAAGGCAATGTCGGCCTCATGCAGGCCGTCAAACGCTTCGAGCCCGACAAGGGCTTCCGCCTCGCCACCTATGCCATGTGGTGGATCAAGGCGGCGATTCAAGAATACATCCTGCGGTCCTGGTCGCTCGTGAAGATGGGCACCACCGCGAACCAGAAGAAGCTGTTCTTCAACCTGCGCAAGGCCAAGGGCCGCATCTCGGCTCTGGACGAGGGCGACCTGCGCCCGGACCAGGTGAAGCAGATCGCCACTCAGCTCGGCGTGACCGAGCAGGACGTGGTCGACATGAACCGCCGCCTCGGCGGCGACGCCTCCCTGAATGCGCCCCTGCGCGACGAGGGCGAAGGCGGCGGCGAGTGGCAGGACTGGCTGGTCGACCAGAGCGAAAGCCAGGAGCAGGTGCTCGTCGAGGAGGAGGAAGGCCAAAACCGGCTGACGGCGCTGCGCAACGCCCTCACGGTTCTCAACTCGCGCGAGCGACGGATCTTCGAAGCCCGTCGCCTCTCGGACGACCCGATCACGCTTGAGGAACTCTCGACCGAGTTCGGGGTCTCCCGCGAGCGCGTGCGCCAGATTGAGGTCCGGGCCTTCGAGAAGGTGCAGGAAGCGGTGAAGAAGAACCTTACCCAGATCGAGCAAACCCCGTCGGCCGAGGCTTCGGCCTGAGGGCGATTACGGCCTCATGAAAATGCCGGCCCCATGAAGAATGCCGCGCCCTTCAGCGCGGCATTTTTGTCGGCTTGCTGGCCTCGCCTCACTGCCACTGGCTGAAGGCGTTGTTCAGCACCTGCTCGCCCGAGGCGCCCTTCTCGAAGCTCAAAATGGCGCGCTGGCCCGAGGCCATGCGGACCGGCAGGTCGATCCAGTTGCGGCGCACGAAGAGTTCGGTGTTCCGCTCCACGTCGCCCTGCAGGTTGGAGAGGCCGATCAGGAACAGATTCTCGCGGACGGGAACGGGGAGACCGGCGATCGGCGTGCCGCGTGCCGCCTCCTCGTTCTTGAACTGCAGGAGCCCCACGTCACGGATCACGCGTCCGCTGTCGCCCTGGCGCGTGGTGAACGTCAGCTCGACCGTGTGCGAAGCCGGTAGCGTCGTATCCAGGTTACGGCGCAGCACCAACCTCATGGCCAGCCCTGCATCGGCGACCTCGACATTGGCCGTGACCGCTTTCTCGAGCGGCTGTCCTTGTCCGGGATTCACATCCTCGAGCCGCCAGACCACGCGTCCCACATGAGCCTTCGGTGTCTGAGGGTTGGTGGCGTCCTCCTCGTAGAAGACGGCGCGATGCGCCACGCCGATCGCCTGGCCGGCGTTGGGAGAGACGGCCGGTGCCTGTCCCCCGACCCGCTCGTCGATCTTGGTCTTCTCGTTGTTGGCCGGCGCCTCCCGAGGAGCTTCGGCGACGGGCGTCTCGGGGATGGGAGCATCGGAGCGGCTCTGCCACCAGGCCAAGCCCCCGATGACCAGGATCACCAGGATGATGGCCGCGCCAAGCAGGATGGACCGCATCTGCCGGTTGCTCTGCATGGCCGGATGCGGGCGGCTGTCGACCCGCGGACGGACGGTCGTGGTGTCCTCAAGGGCCTGGGGGTCCGGTCGGCGCTCAGGCTCGCTCTGAGAAGGCGCCCGAAGGCCCTGCCGCGGCGGCACCACGCTGCGCAGACGATCGGCCGGACTTTGCGGCGGCTGATCCTCCGCCAGCATCTCGGCGAAGGCATCCGGGTCGAAACCTGCCGGAGGCGGCGCATGATCGGCCTCGACGCGGGTGATGGCCTCGTCGAGGGCAGCGCATTCCCTCTGAATATCCGCTTCCTGCAGAGGGGGATCGAGAGAGCGCAATTGAGCGACCAGAGCCGTCCGGGCCCGCTCGTAAACGGCGTGCCGCGAGGCCGGCGTCTTGTCTGTCAGGCCTTCGACGGCCCTTGCGATAAGTGGGTAATAATCTGCCATTTCCTTGGGAATGACCCGGAGCGGCTTCGCCGTCAACCCTCAAAGGGGTTCTTCATGAGGATTGTATCCTCGCGCTCGGGCGAAGTGGAAAGCACAGCGACGGGCGCGCCGATCAACTCCTCGATGCGGCGGACATACTTGACGGCCTGCGCCGGAAGATCCGCCCAGGAACGCGCGCCCGCCGTGGAGCCGCTCCACCCCTCGAACTCCTCGTAGACGGGCTCGACCCTCCCTTGAGCGCCCTGGCTCGCCGGGAAATAGTCGATAATCTGCCCATCGAGCCTGTAGCCGACGCCGATCTTGATGGTGTCGAAACCGTCGAGGATGTCGAGCTTGGTGAGCGCGATGCCGTCGATGCCGGAGGTGCGCACCGTCTGGCGCACCAGGGTGGCGTCGAACCAGCCGCAGCGGCGCTTGCGGCCCGTCACGACGCCGAACTCCTTGCCCTTCTGGCCGATCAGCTCGCCGGTCTCGTCGTTGAGCTCGGTCGGGAACGGCCCCTCGCCCACGCGGGTGGTGTAGGCCTTTGCGATCCCGAGCACGTAGCCCACGCCGCCCGGACCGAGGCCCGAACCCGTGGCCGCTTGGCCCGCCACCGTGTTGGAGGAGGTGACGAAAGGATAGGTGCCGTGATCCACATCGAGCAGCGCGCCCTGTGCGCCTTCGAACAGGATGCGCTTGCCGGCCCGGCGCTCCTCGTCGAGGAGGCGCCACACGGCGTCCATGTAGGGAAGCACCTTCGGGGCGACCGAGGACAGCTCCTCGTAGATCTCCTCCGGCTTGAACTCGTCGAGGCCGAGGCCGCGACGAAGCGCGTTGTGGTGCGTGAGCAGGCGGTCGATCTTGTCGCGCAGCGAGGGGAGATCGGCGAGATCCATGAGGCGGATCGCGCGGCGGCCGACCTTGTCCTCATAAGCAGGGCCGATGCCGCGCTTGGTGGTGCCGATCTTCGTGCCGGCGCTGCCGCTCTCGCGCAAGGCGTCGAGCTCCCGGTGGATGGAGAGGATCAGCGTGGCGTTCTCGGCCACGCGCAGGTTCTCGCGGGAGATCGCCACGCCCTGCTCCGACAGGCGCTGCACCTCGGCCGCCAGCGCATGAGGGTCGAGCACGACGCCGTTGCCGATGACGGAGAGCTTGTTGGGGCGCACCACGCCGGAGGGCAGCAGCGACAACTTGTAGACCTTGTCGCCGATCACGAGGGTATGGCCGGCATTGTGCCCGCCCTGGAACCGCACGACCACGTCCGCCTGCTCGGACAGCCAGTCGACGATCTTGCCCTTGCCTTCGTCGCCCCATTGGGCGCCCACGACAACCACGTTCGCCATCGCTCAAGCCTCACATGAAAAAACCCCGGCGCAAGGCCAGGGTTGGGGAAAAACCTTGCAGACCCTCATGGTGGATCACGCGCGTCAGGTCAAGCCGGAATGAGCCCTGTCCCATGCACCGCGCTCCTCGCCTGTGTGCACGAGATGTCTCCGGGTGCCGGCTTTTCAAGAGACCCACACGAAGGCATGACGGTGCAGCTTCCCTAACGACAAATACTTATCTAGATCCTCCCCTTACAGGCGGGAGATTTCTGTCCCATCATTGGGGGAACCATGAAAAAGATTGCTGTGACTGTCGGCCTGGCGCTCGGCGCCGCGGGATGCGTACCGACAGTCCATGAGACCATGGCGGTCTCGTGCTTCGACTATATCGGCCGGCCGATCTCGGAGCGTATCGCGGCTTTCGGTCCACCGCAGGCGATCTACCGGATCAGTCCGACGGAGCTGGGATACGTTTTCGAGACGAAGGACACGACCTTCGTCGGCGGACACACCTATTACACGGTCAATTACCTGACCGGGTCCGACCGGCACCGCACCCCGATCCATCCGGTCACCACCAGGTGCCGGGGCTTCGTCGTGCGCACCCCCTCCTCCACCGCTCCGGTCTCCGAACGCGTCATCGTGGATGTGCTCTGAGGGCCCCGAGAGGGCCCTCTGGGCCACTCCGGGGGACGTCAGGCTCGTCCCCGCGCGCTCTTCTGCACCTTCACCCGGTGCTCGATGAAGTTGCGGATCTCGCGGGTGCGGCGGGCGGGTTCCAGCACTTCGGCGTCGACCCCGTGCCGCCACGCCAGGTCGGTCCGCGAGGGGTCCCGGTCGAGAGCCGTCAGATCGTCCGCGTAGGATTGAACCTCCTCGGGCGTCCGGCAGAACCCTTCGCGGATCATCAGCTCCGCTCGCTGGCGGATGATCGTGGCCAACTCCGCGAGGCTGAACTCCGGATGGTACTGCACGCCCCAGAACACGCCGCCGTCGCGACGGATCTCCGCCGCCTGAACCGCTGAGACCGGGTTGGTGGCGATCACTGTGGCGTCGTCCGGCACCGTCGTGACCATGTCGAGATGGATGGCAGGCGCATCGTAAACCTCCGGCCGTCCCTCCAGCATGGGATGTCCCTGTCCCGCCGGCGTGCGCCGCAGGCGCCGGGCGAAGCCCACCTCGCGGCCCAGCGGATTCGTCTGCACGTCCCCATCCGCCGCAACGGCCGCCACCTGCAAGCCCCAGCAGGACCCGAACGACGGAGTGCCGGAGGCATAGATCGCCCGCATCAGGTCGATCTGACGGAGGATCTCAGGCGTGCGGTCGTAGATGTTCAGGTGCGAACCCGTGAGCACGATGCCGTCGTAGGATTCGAGCCCCGCCCGATCAGGAAGGTTTGCGCCCTCGTCCGTCGGGAAGGCGATGTCGCAGACCGCATTCCGCTCGATGTCCTGAATCACCTGGGCATAGGACTCCGACAGCATTTGGCCATAGGCGGCCTTGTGGGCCTGCCTTGCACCACGCGTATTGCCCTCGACCACCAGAAACCTTAAGCCCATAACCGTCACCCGCTCTTTGGGCGCTGGTTTACCGAAACTGCGCATGGCGGCAAGAGGCACGAGGTCCCGCCTGCTATGAAAATCCTGCAATCTCTTTGGACGGGTCTTTGGGGACAGGCCTATCTGCTCCTCATCCTGACCACGCTCATGTGGGGCGGCAACGCGATCGCCGGACGTCTTGCGGTCGGCGAGGTTTCGCCCATGCTGCTCACCTGCATCCGCTGGATCATCGTGGTCGCCATCCTGGGGCCTCTCGTGGGACGGCAGGTGGTCTCGGAATGGGCGAAGATCCGGCCCCGCTGGCTCTACACGATCCTGATGGGTGCATCCGGCTTCACGGCCTTCAACGCGCTGTTCTATGCGGCCGCCTATCATACGAGCGCGGTGAACCTCACGATCTTCCAAGGCGCCATTCCGGTTTTGGTGCTGATCGGCACGATCCTGTTCTTCGGCGCGCGCGTGATCCCGCTGCAGGTGCTCGGCATGATCGTGACGATCCTCGGCGTGGTGCTGGTGTCGGTGAAGGCGGATTGGGAGGTGCTCAAGACCCTGTCGCTCAATATCGGCGACGTGTGGATGCTGGTCGCTTGCGTGTTCTATGCGGGCTACACGCTGGGCTTGCGCCGCCGTCCACCCGTGTCGGGGCTCGTCTTCTTCGCGGCCCTGGCCGGCGTGGCGTTTCTCACGTCCCTGCCTCCCCTGGCGGTGGAGATCGCGCAGGGAGCCGCCCAATGGCCGACCGGGAAAGGCTGGCTGATTCTGCTCTATATCGGTCTGTTTCCGTCCCTGCTGTCGCAGATCTTCTTCATCCGGGGCGTCGAGCTGATCGGCCCGGCGAGAGCCGGCCTGTTCGTCAATCTCGTGCCGGTCTTCGGCGCGCTGCTCGCCGTGCTGCTGCTCGGCGAACCCTTCGCCTTTTATCACGCGCTCGGCCTGTTCCTGGTGCTCGGCGGCATCTGGCTCGCGGAGCGGAAGTGACCCTTTCTCATAGTCCCCTCGTCATCCCCGGCCTTGTGCCGGGGATCCACGTCTTCAACGCGCCGGGTCTCCCAAGACGGGGATGGCCGGATCAAGTCCGGCCATGACGACGGAAGCGTTCAGTCATCTGCAGCTCTAATCCGCGAAGACCACTGTCTTGCGGCCGTTGAGCAGGATGCGGTCTTCCAGATGGTAACGCACCGCGCGGGCGAGGACGCGCCGCTCGATGTCCCGGCCCTTGCGCACGAGGTCGTCCGCACTGTCGCGATGCGTGATCGGCTCCACGTCCTGCGCGATGATCGGCCCTTCGTCGAGATCGGACGTCACGTAGTGCGCGGTGGCGCCGATCAGCTTCACGCCCCGGATATGGGCCTGGTGATAGGGCTTGGCGCCCTTGAAGCTCGGAAGGAACGAGTGATGGATGTTGATGCAGCGCCCGGCGAGCTTCGCCGCAAGCCCGTCGGACAGGACCTGCATGTAGCGCGCGAGTACCACGAGGTCGGCCTGTGAATCGCGGATGATCGCCCAGACCTTCGCCTCCTGCTCGAGCTTCGTATCCTTCGTGACCGGCAGGTAGTGAAACGGCACGCTGCCCAGATCCACATGGCTGTAGGCTTCGACCGGATGGTTGGCGATGACGCCGACAGGCTCGAAAGAGAGCTCGCCGATGCGCCAGCGGTAGAGCAGGTCCGCGAGGCAATGGTCGAACTTCGACACCATGAGCATGACGCGCCGGCGCTCGCCCTCGTTGCGCAGCGCCCATGTCATGTCGAAGCGCTCGGCGAGCGGTCCGAAGCCGTCTTTGAGCGCGTCGAGCTCCACCTCTCCGCTCACCGGATTGAAGACGACACGCATGAAGAAGCGGTTCGTCTGCGTGTCGTCGTATTGCTGGGCGTCGAGAATGTTGAGGCCCGCATCCGACAGATGCCCCGCCACGGCAGCGACGATGCCGGGACGGTTCGCACAGGCGAGCGTCAGGACGAAGCGTTGTGACGGGGAAACTGCCATGACTTTGACCTTGTTGTTTTTGCGCTGTGCTCCCGGCGAACCGACACCCGCTTCGCCGGAAAATGCTTTGCTGGCTTACCGCATTTTCTATCCGGCGAACCGGTGGCCACTTCGCCGGAAAATGCTTCTAGAAGCGAACCGCGCGGGCGCGCTTGACCTGCGGGATCTCCTCGATCTTGCGCAGGAGTTCCTCCGACACGGGCTGATCGACCGACACGAAGCAGATCGCATCGCCGCCCGGCTTGTCGCGGCCCAGGGCGAAGGTTGCAACGTTGACGCCGGCCTCGCCGAGCAGCGTGCCGAAGCGGCCGATGAAGCCGGGCTTGTCGTCGTTGCGCACATAGATCATGTGCGGCGCGAACTCGGCATCCACGGCGATCTCACGGATCTCGGTGACGCGCGGCTTGCCGTCCTGGAACACGGTTCCGCCCGCATGGCGCGGCATGTCCTCGGCATCCACGACGATGCGGATGAAGCTCTCGTAATCGCGCGCGGCGCTCTCGCGCTTGACCTCTTCCACCATGATGCCGCGCTCGCGCGCCACCACGGGCGCCGACACCATGTTGATGTCCTGCAGGAAGGGACGCAGAACGCCGGTCACGGCCGCCGACGTCAGCGCCCGGGTGTTCATGTCGGCGACGGCGCCTTCGTACTCGATGCGGATGCCCTTGATGGACGATTCCGTCAATTGGCCCAGGAAGGATCCGAGCTTCTCGGCGAGCGCCACGAAAGGTTTGAGGCGCGGCGCCTCCTCGGCGGTGATCGAGGGGAAGTTCACGGCGTTCTGGATGGCGCCCTGGAGCAGGTAATCGGACATCTGCTCGGCGACCTGCAGCGCCACGTTCTCCTGCGCTTCCGTGGTGGCGGCGCCCAGATGAGGCGTGCAGACCACGTTGGGATGGCCGAAGAGCGGGTTGGTGAGAGCGGGCTCCTCGACGAACACGTCGAAGGCCGCGCCCGCCACATGTCCCGAATCGAGCGCCGCGCGTAACGCGCCCTCGTCCACGAGGCCGCCGCGGGCGCAGTTGATGATGCGCACGCCCTTCTTCGTCCTGGCGATATTCTCCGCCGACAGAATGTTCTTCGTCTTCTCGGTCATCGGCACATGCAGCGTGATGATGTCGGCACGGCGCAGCAGATCGTCCAGCTCCACCTTCTCGACCCCGAGCTCGATCGCGCGCTCCGGCGAAAGGAACGGGTCGAAGGCGATCACCTTCATGCGCAGGCCGATGCCGCGGTCGGCCACGATGGAACCGATGTTGCCGCAGCCGATGATGCCGAGAACCTTGCCCGTCAGCTCGACGCCCATGAAGCGGTTCTTCTCCCACTTCCCTCCTTGAGTGGAGGCGTCGGCCTGCGGGATCTGGCGCGCGAGGGCGAACATCATCGCGATCGCATGTTCGGCGGTGGTAATGGAATTGCCGAAGGGCGTGTTCATGACGATGATGCCCTTCGCCGTGGCGGCGGGGATCTCGACATTGTCGACGCCGATTCCGGCGCGGCCGATCACTTTCAGGTTCTTCGCCTGTTCGAGGATCTTGGCCGTCACCTTCGTGGCGGACCGGATGGCAAGGCCATCGTAGTTGCCAATGATCTGGCTGAGCTTCTCCCTGTCCTTGCCGAGGTCGGGCTGGAAATCGACCTCTATGCCGCGATCCTTGAAGATCTGCACGGCGGCGGGTGAGAGAGCGTCGGAAATGAGAACGCGGGGAGCGGGCATGGGGAAAACCTCATGGCGTCATGGCGGGGCTCGGCCCGGCCATCCATGTCTGCCGGGTGGACAAGCTCACGTGCCAGAAAAGTCGTGGATCCCCGGGACGAGCCCGGGGATAGCGGTTCGGAGAGAATTGTGCCTCAAGCCGCTTTCGCGAGCTTCGCCTTTTCCTGCGCGAAGGCCCAGTCGAGCCACGGCGTCAGGGCTTCCAGGTCGGATTGCTCGACCGTCGCGCCGCACCAGATGCGCAGGCCCGGAGGCGCATCGCGATAGGCACCGATATCGAGAGCCACGCCCTCCTTCTCCAGGGCCGACGTGATGCCCTTGGCAACCTGGGCCACGGCTTCCGGGCCCCTGGCGATCACATCCGGATCGGCCACGACCAGGCACACGCTGGTGTTGGAAGCATTGGCCGGATCCTTGGCGAGGTTGGCGATCCACGGCGTCTTCGCGACCCAGTCCTGGATGACCTTCGCGTTCGCGTCGGCCTTGGCGACGAGCGCGTTCAACCCGCCGATGGACTTCGCCCATTCGAGCGCGTCGATGTAGTCCTCGACCGCCAGCATCGACGGGGTGTTGATGGTCTCGCCCTGGAAGATGCCTTCGATGAGCTTGCCGCCCTTGGTCATGCGGAAGATCTTCGGCAGCGGCCAGGCGGGCTTGTAGGTCTCGAGCCGCTCCACGGCGCGCGGCGAGAGGATCAGCATGCCATGCGCCGCTTCGCCGCCCAGCACCTTCTGCCAGGAGAAGGTGACCACGTCGAGCTTGGCGAAGTCGAGCTTCTGCGCGAAAGCCGCCGATGTCGCGTCGCAGATGGTGAGGCCTTCGCGATCGGCCGCGATCCAGTCGGCATGCGGCACGCGCACGCCGGAGGTGGTGCCGTTCCAGGTGAAGACCACGTCCCGGTTCTTCGTATCGACCTGCGAAAGATCAGGAAGCTCGCCGTAGGGCGCGCTGATCACGCGGGCATCGTCGAGCTTGAGCTGCTTGACCACGTCGGTGACCCAGCCCTCGCCGAAGCTCTCCCAGGCCAGCATGTCGACCGGACGGGCGCCCAGCATCGACCACAGGACCATCTCCACCGCACCCGTGTCGGAGGCGGGCACGATCCCGATGCGGTAATCGGCCGGCACCTCCAGCACCTCGCGGGTGAGGTCGATGGCGAGCTTCAGGCGCGCCTTGCCGAGCTTGGCGCGGTGCGAGCGGCCGAGGCTTTCGGTCTTCAGATTCTGGAGGGACCAGCCGGGGCGCTTTGCACAGGGGCCGGACGAAAAGAAGGGCGCGCGGGGACGCGCGTTGGGCAGGTCTGTCATGATATCCATCCTTACAGATGGGCGCCTCTCGGTGGGGAGAGGTGTCCCGCCGACCGGTATGGCGGAACCCGGGCCCATGGTCAAGGCAGGTGCCGCAAGGTTAGGCAGCAGGAAAATCATCAGATTACGAAAACGTAATACAAAACACCGCGCTTACTGCGTTATAGTCACTGAGCCTGACCGATGATGTGTTAGGCCTCATCAGATCATTGGTAGCTGAAAAGACTTCCGAGCGTTCAAGGAGCGAGCATGCGTGTGTCCGGTCAACTCGCCGTCATTGCCTTGCTGGGGGCAGCAGGGTTTGGCGGGTGGTATGCGTATCAGGGCGGATACCTAGGAAACCTGTCGGCGGCGCAGCAGGATTCTCCCTCCGGAGCGCGTGGCAACCGTGGCGCCGGCGCTGGTCCGGCAACGGTGGAGGTCGATACGGTCAAGACCGGGCGCATCGTGGAAACCCGCGAGGCTGTCGGGACCGTGCGCGCCTTTGAATCCATTACGGTGACCGCCAAGGTGGCGGGCGTGATCACCGAGATCGGGTTCGAGGAAGGCCAGAAGGTCAAAGCGGGCGACGTGCTGATCCAACTCGACGCCGCCGAACGCCAGGCCGACATCGACCAAGCCATCGCGGAAGCCAATCGCGCGGTCGCCCAGCGCAACGAGATCGCGATCAAGCTCGAGCGCGCCCAGGCCCTGAGCCGCACCGGAGCGGGCACCAGCGCCCAGGTCGAGGACCTGACCGCGCAGATGAAATCGCTCGAGGGGGCCATCGCCTCGGCTCAGGCGCAGCGCAAGGCCGCCGAGGCGCGGCTGGAGGACCTGACGCTCCGGGCACCCTTCAACGGGCGCGTTGGGACGCGCTCCGTTTCCCTGGGTGCCTATGTCGCTCCCGGCACCCGGATCACCTCCCTCGACGATCTCTCCAGAATCCGCCTCGACTTCGCCGTGCCCGAGAACCTCCTCGGCCGCCTGGAGCCGGGTCAGCCCGTGACGGCGATCTCCGCGGCCTACAAGAGCCGCACCTTCAGCGGCAAGGTGTCCACCATCGATCCCAGGATCGATCAGGCAACCCGCACCGCACGCCTGACCGCCGAGTTCGACAACCCGGACGAGGCCCTCAAGCCCGGCATGTTCCTGGCGGTGAAGCTCGAGGTCTCGTCCAACGACGAAGCCGTCGTGGTGCCGGAGGAAGCTATCGTCAGCGAGGGCCTGCGCCACGTGGTCTATCCGGTGAAGGACAACAAGGTCGAGCGCCGCGTGGTCACTCTCGGCCAGCGCCAGGGCGGCAAGGCCGAGGTGGTCGACGGGCTCAAGGCCGGGGAGACCATCGTGGTCCTCGGCGTTCAGCGCGTGCGCCCCGGAGCCGAGGTGATCGCCCGTCCGCTCGGCTCGGGCGGCAGCGAGCCGCGGCAGGGCACTCCGGCCGCCGACCGCCAGCAGCCCTCGCGCTCCTCGCTGAACCTGCCGCATGCGATCGGCACGGCGCAGGCCGCCGAACGCTGAATGTTTCCCTCCCGCCCGGCGGGAGATTGTATCAACGACTGGCCCCAGAGCTGAACCGTCATGCAGGTTTCCGACCTCTTCATCCGCCGTCCCGTCTTCGCCGTCGTGGTGAGCCTGCTGCTGATCGTGGGCGGCTTGTCCGCGCTCATGAACCTGCCGATCCGCGAATACCCGAGCGTCGATCGCCCGGTCGTGTCCATCTCCACGGTGTATCGCGGCGCCTCGAACGAAGTCATCGAGAGCCGCGTGACCGAGGTGATCGAAGGCGCCGTGGCAGGCATCGAGGGCATCAAGCAGATCCGCTCGCAGAGCCAGGACGAGCGCTCCTCCGTCTCGATCGAGTTCGACGTGTCGCGCGATCCCGAGGGCGCGACCTCCGACGTGCGCGACGCGGTGTTCCGGGTGGTCGGCCGCCTTCCGGACGGCGTCGATCAGCCTGTGATCCGCAAGGTGGACGACAATGCATCCGCGATCATGTGGGTTAGCGTCACATCATCCACCTATGACGCGCTGGAGCTCAGCGATTTCCTGAAGCGCGTCTATGTGGACCGCCTCTCGACCGTGCCGGGCGTCGCCAACGTCTACCTCGCCGGCGAGCGCCGCTATTCCATGCGCGTCTGGGTGGACCGCGCCGCCCTCGCGGCGCGCGGCCTCACGGTGCAGGATCTGGAAACAGCCATCAAGCGGCAGAACGTGGAGCTTCCGGGCGGACGCATCGAGTCCTCGCAGCGCGAGTTCACCGTGAAGACGGATTCCCGCCTCTCCAACCAGCAGGACTTCGAGCAGCTCATCGTCTCCAACAGGAACGGCTATCTCGTGCGCCTGGGAGAGGTCGCCCAGGTCGAGGTGGGTCCCGAGGACAACCGCTTCGAGTTCTATGAAGGCGGCAAGGTCGCCATGGGTCTCGGCGTGGTGCGCCAGTCGACCGCCAACACCCTTGCGGTGGCGGAAGGCGTGCGCGCGGAGCTGGAGAGCCTGCAGTCTTCGCTCCCGCCGGGCACCACGGCCCAGATCTCCTATGATGAAAGCCAGTTCATCAGCGCCTCCATCGAGGGCGTGCTGCATACGCTGATGGAAGGCATCTTCCTCGTGGTTCTGGTGATCCTCGTGTTCCTGCGCGACTGGCGCTCCACCATCGTGGCCATCGTGGCGATTCCGGTCTCGATCATCGCGGCCTGCATGGTGATGGCGTTCTTCAGCGCCTCCATCAACGTGCTGACCCTGCTCGCCGTGGTGCTCGCCATCGGCATCGTGGTGGACGACGCCATCGTGGAGATCGAGAACGTCCACCGCCGCATCGAGGAAGGGCAGCCTCCGCTGCTCGCCTCCTTCGACGGCGCCCGCGAGATCGGCTTCGCCGTGATCGCCACCACCGCCACGCTGATGGCCGTGTTCGTGCCGCTCGCCTTCATGAGCGGCAATACCGGACAGCTCTTCCGGGAGTTCGGCATCACGCTCGCGGCCGCCATCTTCTTCTCCGGCGTCGTGGCGCGCACGCTCACTCCGATGATGTGCTCCAAGCTGATGGTGCCGGCCCATGGCCGCATCCAGACGATGACCGAGCCCTTCTTTACCGGCATGAACAATGTCTATCGCAAGATCCTGACGCGAGTTTTGAAGGCGCCTCTCGTCATCCTGGCCATCGGGTTCATGGTGTGTCTCTCGGCCTACAGCCTGTTCCAGATGCTGCCGAAGGCCTTCGCCCCGACGGAGGATCGCGGCGCGATCATCGTGCGCATCGAGGCGCCCGAGGGCTCGAGCCTCGACTATACCCGCGAGCGCGTGAAGGAGGTCGAGAAGATCCTTCTGCCCTATCAGGAGCAGGGCATCGTCTCGTCCATCACCAGCCAGGTGGCGCCGGGCTTCGCGCGTCCCTCGCCGGTCAATTCCGGCATGATCATCGTGCGCCTCGTGCCCTGGGATCAGCGCACCGTGAAGCAGCAGGACCTCGTGCAGGAGATCAACCGCAAGGTCGCGAATTTCCCCGGCGCCCGCGTGGCGCCGATCAGCCCCGGTTCGCTCGGCCAGCGCGGCCCGTCCAAACCCATCCAGTTCGTGCTGGGCGGACCCGACTACAACACCCTGCGCGAGTGGCGCGACATCGTCATGCAGAAGGCGCAGGAAACGGGCATGTTCGTGAACATGGACTCCAACTACCGGGAGTCGCAGCCCGACATTCGCGTCCAGATCGACCGGCAGCGCGCCGCCGACCTCGGCGTCTCGGTGGAGGACATCGGCAGCACGCTCGAACTGATGTTCGGCGAGCGCGAGGTCTCCACCTTCGTCAACCGTGGCGAGGAATATTCCGTCATCATGCGCGGCCGCGCCGAGGACCGCGCGACGCCGAACGATCTGGCCAACACCTTCGTGCGTGCCACGAACGGCGAGCTCGTCCCTCTCTCCTCCTTCGTGACACTGACGGAAGCCGCAGCTCCGCAGACGCTCAACCGCTTCGACCGGATGCGTTCGATCACGATCGATGCGGGCCTTCAGGGCAATGCCTCCATCGGCGAAGGCCTTGCGGCTCTCGAGCAGATCGTGCGCGAGAACCTGCCGGCCGACGCACGCATCGGCTATACCGGTCAGTCCCAGGACTTCCGTGAATCGTCCAACGCGATCTACGTCACCTTCGGCATGGCCCTGCTGGTGGTGTTCCTGGTGCTGGCGGCGCAGTTCGAGAGCTGGATCAACCCGTTCATCATCATGCTCACCGTGCCGCTTGCCGTCACGGGCGGCCTGGCGGCGCTTGTGATCACCGGGCAGACGCTCAACATCTACAGCCAGATCGGCATGATCCTTCTCATCGGCCTGATGACGAAGAACGGCATTCTCATCGTGGAGTTCGCCAACCAGCTTCGCGAGCGGGGCCTATCCGTGTGGGATGCGGTGATCGAAGCCTCCGTGCTGCGCCTTCGCCCGATCCTCATGACGTCCATCGCCATGATCGGCGGCGCGATCCCGCTCGCCTGGTCCACGGGCGCGGGCGCGGAAGCCCGCAGCGCCATCGGCACGGTGATCGTCGGCGGCGTGACGATGTCGACACTGATGACGGTACTCGTGGTGCCCGCGATCTATCTCCTCATCGGCGGCTACACCAAGCCCGCCACTTACGTGAGCGAGATGCTCGACAAGCTGCGTGCGCAGACCGGCCAGCGTCCTCACGGCGAAGATGGGCCCATCGCGCAGCCGCCGGCTCATCCGGCGGAGTGAGCGAGGTAAAACCTTCCATGGCAGAAGCCCCGGTCGGAAGCCGGGGCTTTTTCGTGAAGGAGGTTGCGCGCCGGTTGAGGCGGAGCCTGAAGGACCCCGCTTCTGCCCGAGGAGAGAGCCTGTTGGCTTATGGGAAGGCGTAGCGCACGCCCAGACGCACCTCGTGCGAACCGATGGATTCCACATCGGCGCCCGCGCCTTCGTCGTAGCCGCCCGTCTTCACGTCTCCGAGGCCGACATAGCGGTACCCGAGATCCAGCGTGAAGCCGTTCGAGAGCTTGTAGCCGACACCTGCCATGAGAGCCCAGGCCAGATCGTAATCGTCCTCACCGGGCAGATGCTCCACCGTTCCCAGAACGGCGTCCGTGCGGGTGTAGTGATCGAGGGTGTTGCGCGCGAAGCCGATACCTGCGCCCAGGTAAGGCGTAAGGCCTTTATCGGTGCCGAGATCCGCATAGGCGTTGAGCATCAGGGTCGAGGACTGGAAGCGCCCTCTGTCGACCACGGATCCGGTCGCGATCCCCGCATCGGACGGCAGACCCTTGAAATGCGTCCTGAGGCGATGATCCAGAGTCACGTCCGCGCGAAGCAGCGGACTGAAGCGATAGCCGATACCGGCACCGATGACGGCGCTGTCGCGAAAGCCTTCACGGGCCATGCTGCCTTCGAGAGCCGCCAGAGCGAAATCCGCCTCGGGGCGCTTGTAATGGGTGTGGCCGACATCGCCGCGCAGGTACCAGTTTTCGGTGGTATCGAGGACAGGAGCGCGCGGGAGGAGGATACGGCGCGGAAGATCGGCAGCCGTTGCAGCCGAAGCGGTCAGGCCGGCGAGGCCCGCAAGGATCGCGATCTTGACGGAATTCATCGTACTCTTCTTCACTCAACAAGCCATTTGCCGCGAGATCTTCGACGGCTATGATACTGAATATCATTGCTTAATGAAGAGAGTGTTAAGCTTAATTCTTCACCTTCGTGGCACCCCGGATGCCATGGGCATCAGGATCTGAGGCAGGAGGACGGCTCTCAGCAAAAAGGCATGGATGCGTGCATCCATGCCTTTCAACGTTTGAGAATGGGTTGTGCCCTTAGGCGGCCACCCGTGAGGCGGCGTGGGTGACGGCATCCACCACGTCGTCGACCACACGGGCCACGAGCACCTCGTTGTCGCCCTCGCCCATCACACGGATCACCGGCTCGGTGCCGGAAGGCCGGATGACGAGGCGCCCGGAGGCTCCCAGGCGCTCGCGGCCGGCCTCGATGGCCTTGATCACGGAGGCGTCCTGCAGCGGCTTGCCCGCCTTGTAGCGCACATTCTTCAGAACCTGCGGCACGGGCTCGAAGCAGTGGCAGACCTCCGATACGGGCTTGCCCATGCTCTTGACCACGGCGAGCAGCTGCAGGGCCGCGACGAGGCCGTCGCCGGTCGTGGTGTAATCCGACATGATGATGTGGCCGGACTGCTCGCCGCCGAGATTGAAGCCATGCGCGCGCATGTGCTCGAGCACGTAACGGTCACCCACGGCGGTGCGTACCAGGCTGAGATCAAGGCCGTTCAGGTACCGCTCGAGGCCCAGGTTCGACATGATCGTCGCGACGATGCCGGGCTGGGCGAGGCGGCCATCCTCCTTCCAGGAGCGGGCGACGACGGCCATGAGCTGATCGCCGTCGACCTTCTGGCCCTTCTCGTCGACGATCAGAACGCGGTCCGCATCCCCGTCGAGCGCGATGCCCACATCCGCCCGCAGCTCGCGCACCTTGTGGACCAGGGCCTCCGGTGCGGTGGAGCCGACCTCGTGATTGATGTTGAAGCCGTTCGGCTCGACGCCGATGCTGACCACTTCGGCGCCGAGCTCCCACAGGGTTTCGGGCGCAACCTTGTAGGCGGCGCCATTGGCGCAATCGACCACCACGCGCATGCCTTCGAGATCGACCTGGCGCGGCAGGGTGCGCTTGGCGAATTCGATGTAGCGGGCATGGACGCTCTCGGGCCGCTTGGCGCGCCCGAGGGCGGCCGAGCCCGCAAGCTTGGCGGTCAGGTCCGAGTCGATGAGGGCCTCGATCTGCTTCTCGAGATCGTCGTTGAGCTTGAAGCCGTCCGGGCCGAAGAGCTTGATACCGTTGTCTTCGTAGGGGTTGTGCGAGGCGGAAATCATCACCCCGAGATCGCAGCGCATGGAACGCGTGAGCATGGCCACCGCCGGCGTCGGCATGGGCCCGAGGACCAGCACGTCCATGCCGACCGAGGTGAAGCCCGCCACCAGCGCGCTCTCGATCATGTAGCCGGACAGGCGCGTATCCTTGCCGATGACGACCCGGTGACGGTAATCGCCGCTCCGGAGGAACATGAGGCCGGCCGCCTGGCCGACCCGGAGGGCCAGATCGGGCGTGATGATCCCGTTGGCCCGCCCCCGGATCCCATCGGTTCCAAAGTATTTCCGCATGGGTTTAGTCTCCCCGCTTCGTTGCGCGACGGCGCGCTTTGCTTTTTTCAAAGCATTCCCCTCCAATCCGGGTCAAGACATCGCCCTGCCAAGCCCCATCACAAGTGATGAGCAATTGTTACAGAATGCGAGAATCCTCTTGCCGAAATGAAAGTAGAGCCGGCAGGTAAACAAAAAAGAACGCTCGCCGGAAGGCGAGCGTTCTGGGTAATACGCAAGAGCGTGGCTGTCAGGAGCCCCGCTGTCAGGCCTGGGGCTGCGGCTCCATGCCGCCGTCGTTCTCCCGCGGCCGGCCAGGGCGGGTGGTCGGGACGGCGGAGCCGCGGGCCGGGGTCACCGGATCGCCGCCCGCATCGCGCACCGGCGGCTGGCCGCTGAGCAGGTTGCGGATCTCCTCGCCGGTCAGGGTCTCGTATTCCAGGAGTCCACGGGCCAGAGCCTCGAGATCGTCCTGCTTCTCGGTGAGGATGCGGCGGGCGTCGTTGAGGCCCGTCTCCACGAGGCGGCGCACTTCCGAATCGATCTTCTGCGCGGTCGCCTCGGACACGTTCTGCTGGCGGCCCATCTGCATGCCGAGGAAAACCTCGTCCTGGTTCTCGCCATAGGCCACGGTGCCGAGCTCGGGCGAGAAGCCCCATTTGGTCACCATCATGCGGGCCAGACGCGTGGCCTGCTCGATGTCCGACTGGGCGCCGGAGGTCACCTTCTCCTTGCCGAAGATCATCTCCTCGGCGATGCGGCCGCCCATCATGATGGCGAGCCGCGAGGTCATCTGCTCGAAGCTCATGGACAGCTTGTCCCGCTCGGGCAACTGCATGACCATGCCGAGCGCGCGGCCGCGCGGGATGATGGTGGCCTTGTGCACCGGATCGGTGGCCGGAACGTTGAGTGCCACGATGGCGTGGCCGGCCTCGTGATAGGCGGTCAGGCGCTTCTCGTCGTCGGTCATGACCAGGGTGCGGCGCTCGGCGCCCATCATGACCTTGTCCTTGGCGTCCTCGAATTCGCGCATCGTGACGATGCGCTTGCCGCGGCGGGCGGCCAGCAGGGCCGCCTCGTTGACCAGGTTCATCAGGTCCGCGCCCGAGAAGCCGGGCGTGCCGCGGGCGATGACCTTGAGGTCCACGTCGGGAGCCAGCGGAACCTTGCGCACGTGAACGCGCAGAATCTTCTCGCGGCCGGTGACGTCGGGGTTCGGCACCACGATCTGACGGTCGAAGCGGCCGGGACGCAGGAGCGCCGGATCGAGCACGTCGGGCCGGTTGGTGGCCGCGATGATGATGATGCCCTCGTTGGCCTCGAAGCCGTCCATCTCCACGAGGAGCTGGTTGAGGGTCTGCTCGCGCTCGTCGTTGCCGCCGCCGAGACCGGCGCCGCGATGGCGACCGACCGCGTCGATCTCGTCGATGAAGATGATGCAGGGGGCGTTCTTCTTGGCCTGCTCGAACATGTCGCGCACGCGGGAGGCGCCCACGCCCACGAACATCTCGACGAAGTCGGAGCCCGAGATGGTGAAGAAGGGCACGTTGGCCTCGCCCGCAACGGCGCGCGCCGTCAGGGTCTTACCAGTGCCGGGAGGGCCGACGAGCAGCACGCCGCGCGGGATGCGGCCGCCCAGGCGCTGGAACTTCTGCGGATCGCGCAGGAACTCCACGACCTCCTGCAGGTCCTCCTTGGCCTCGTCGATGCCCGCCACGTCATCGAACGTCACGCGGCCATGCGCCTCCGTGAGGAGCTTGGCCTTCGATTTGCCGAAGCCCATGGCGCGACCGGCGCCGTTCTGCATCTGGCGCGACAGGAACACCCAGGCGCCGATGAAAAGCGCGATGGGCAGGATGTTCATGAGAACGGCGATGAACCAGGGGGTCGAGTCGGATTGCGGACGGGCCGTGATCTGGACGCCCTTCTGCTGCAGCTTCGTGACCAGGTTGGGATCATTGGGCGCATAGGACGAGAAGGTCCGGCCATCGTTATAGGTGCCGCTGATCTCCGGTCCGGAGATGATGACGCTCGTGATGCGCCCGGCATCGGCGTCATTCAGAAGCTGGCTATACGCGATGTCGCTGCCGCCGCCCCTGTGGCCCGGGCTCTGGAAGAGGGTCACGAGCGCCAGCACCAGCAGGAAAATGACAACCCACAAGGCGAAGTTGCGGAAATTTGAATTCATTGGATCAGGTTCTGCCCCAGAGGGAGATGAAGCACGAGAAAGATACGGAATCCCCCCATGCGGCTAAACTCAATGTAGGCACACCCTTCTCCATTGCCAAGGGAATGAGGCGTGCATACGGCATCATCCGAGGGACTTGGCTAAGAGAATTGGCTAACGGCCTCGTGAGCGGGGCGGTTCCGGCCTGAGATTCAGGCGCCCGCTCCGATCGAGATGAAGGAGAGCGCCCGCGATCGTCAGACGCAGGCCCTCCCGTACGGGAACCGCCGCCCGTAGGCGCTCCAGGCATCCTTCCAGCCGCTGCAGGCGGGTGCTCTCGAGCCCGATCCGGCCCAAGGCCTGGTCCAGAATCCGCAGCCCGATCTCGAAGGGCTCCTCGACAAGGCAAGCGGCCCGGAGACAGAGCTCCCCCTCCCCTGACTCCAGGATCGCGGCCTCCAGAGCCTGCCGGGCCTTCACGTCGAGGGCGTCGTCCGCCTGAGCCAGCCGCTCGGCCAATCGGGCCAGGCGGTCGGCGGTCAACCCCTCCTCGGCCAGAAGAGGCATCAGCCTGCGCCAGCGCACCCGGGTGAAGCGCTCGTCCTCGTTGGAGGGATCGCTCACGAAAGCCCAGCCGTTGCGCCGGCACAGGCCCACGAGGGCCGTCTTGGGCCAGTCGAGCAGGGGCCTGGCATGGATGATGCCCTCCCGTTCGTGCTCCCGGCGCATGCCTTTCAGGCCCTTGAGCCCTGACCCCTTTGCCAGGCGCATGAGGATGGTTTCGGCCTGATCATCCTGGGTGTGGGCGGTGACCAGATGCGAGGCTCCAGCCTCGCGGGCCTGCCGGATGAGCAGGCGGTAGCGCGCCTCCCGCGCGGCTTCCTGCAGTCCAGCGGCGGGCTTGTCGCCGGTCCAGACGAGGGTGCGGTGGGGCAAGCCCAGGGCCGCGGCCTCCCGGGCCACGAAAGCGGCCTCCTCCGCCGCTTCGCGTCTCAGGCCATGATCAACGGTGACGACAAGAACGGAAGGGCGGCGCTCGGAAGCCCAGCGGGCGAGCAGGTGCATCATGGCCATGGAATCGGGCCCGCCCGAAACGGCGGCCACCACGCCCGTGGCATGATTCAAACTCGAAAAAAGCAGCTCCGGATCACAGGTCGGGAGCGGATCGGGAGGCGTAGGAGCGGCCACGGTTCGGGTGCTCGACTTGAACGCCTGTCAGGTGCACTTGTTGCGCTTCTGCTCGCGCTCGGACCCCTGGCGCACATTGGCGGAAGCCTGCGGGTACTTGCGGTCGAGCTCGGCGAAGACGGCGCAGGCCCGGTCACGGGCGCCCAGTCCGTTGAGAGCCATGCCGAGGCGCAGCATCGCATCGGGGGCCTTGGCGGCGTTCGGATGGTCTGCGGAGACGCTCAGGAACTGCTCGGCAGCCTCCCGGTAGCGGCTACGCTGCAGATAGGTTTCACCGAGCCAGAACGTGGCTTCGGGCACCAGCCGGTCGCGGGGATTGGACTGCAGGAAACGGCGAAAGCCCATTTCGGCCTGATCATAGTTCTTCTGCGCGAAGGCGCCGTAGGCCATTTCGAAATCGGCCCGGGGATCGCCCACGCTGGTGGCCGCCACGCTCGGACTGGACCGACCCGGCAGCGCCCCCTGAGGCAGCGGCATCCCGTCGCCCAGGGCTTCGTCACCTAGGGCACCGCCGGGAACAGCCTGCTCCTCTTCCTCGATCAGCTCGCCGATGCCGGCGAATTGCTCGCCCTGCCCGTCCGCTTCCGCCAAGGGCGCGGAGGGAGGGGTGGTGCCCAGCGGGCGCGGGGCGCCCGGGGCAGAGGGATCCTGCGACGGATCGAACACGTCGCTGCGACGCTGGGGCGTCGTCTGGGGCTGGGCCTGCGGCTGCACGGGACGGGGCGCCGGCGTGGTGGACGGCGAAGGCTTGGCGCCGCCGCGACCGCCAACCTCCTGGAAGCGGAACTCCACGTCCTCCTGGAACTTGCGGAGCTGATCCTTGAGCTGGCGGTTCTCGTACTGAAGCTGCTCGAGCTGGCCGGAGATCTGGCGCATCTGGTTCTCGAGGCGGTTGAGACGCACGATGGCGTCGGCCGCGTCCTGGGCGGCGGCAGGCGCCGCCGCGGCAAGCGCCAGGGCGAAAAAGACAAGAAGGCGTCGTAACATGCTGGATACCGTATGGGGTCGGATGCGAGGCGTTCCGATAACACAAAAGCGCCGCCACGGCGATAATGTGGCGACGCTCTGCGGTTTCACGACCTTTCGACCCGAAGGTTTACGAGCTGGCGCCACCGAGCACGGTGACCGCGCGGCGGTTCTGCGACCAGCAGGAGATGTCGTTGCAGACGGCCACCGGGCGCTCCTTCCCATAGGACACGGTGCGGAAGCGGTTGCCCGGAATTCCGCGCGAGATCAGGTAGTCCCGCACGGTCTGGGCGCGGCGGGCCGAGAGCGAGAAGTTGTACTCGCGGGTGCCGCGCTCGTCCGCATGGCCTTCGAGGATGAAGGTGTAGTTCGGATAGCGCTGCAGCCACTGGGCCTGCTTGTCCAGGGTGGCGACGGCGGTGGGGGTGAGGTCGGTCGAATCGGTCTCGAAGAACACGCGGTCGCCCACGTTCACGACGAAGTCCTGGGCGCTGCCGGGGGTTGCGGCGCCACCGGACCCGAAGCCGCCGGACCCATCGGCCATGCCATCTTTATTGGAGGAACACGCTGCCGCCCCGAGGGCGAGGACAAGGGCAGCGGCGAATTTGACGGCGCGTAGCGACATCATTGGCAATACTCCTTACACACACGTTTGCCGAACGTTGTGTCTTTCATATCGGGCGGATGGTTAAGGGAGAGTTCCGTCAACCTCAGGGGAGGCAGCCGGGATTAAGGTGAATTATGGCCAAGTTGTGGAACATGCGCTTAAGGTTAACAGGATGTGAAGCCAGGTTCGGGCTCCGTTGCGCCTGCTTCGTGAGCCGAATGCGTGCTTCACGCGTTGAAAGGTCATGAATCTCATGACGAACCACCCTGGACCGTCGGTTCAGCCCTACCGTGCTGCCCTGGACGAACTCCGCATGGAGCGCGCCTTCTCGCGCATCGCCGACAGCGACCTGCGCCACGGAAACGCGGTCCGGCTGCTCAAGGATTCCCGGGACAATTATCCGGCTTGGCTCGAGGCGATCCGCTCGGCGGAGCGTGTGATCCATTTCGAGAACTTCATCATCGCCAATGACGAGACCGGCCGCCGCTTCGCGGAGGCGCTCATGGAGCGGGCCCGCGCGGGCGTGAAGGTTCGGGTGCTCTACGACTGGCTCGGCTCCTCCTTTCGGGCCCTCCCGGCCTTCTGGCGGCGCTTGCGCGAAGCGGGCGTGGAGGCGCGGGTGTTCAACCCGCCCCGCCTGACGGATCCCTTCTGGATCCGGCGCAACCACCGCAAGCTGATCACCGTGGACGGCCGCATCGGCTTCGTGTCGGGCTTGTGCATCTCCGAGAGCTGGGAGGGCGGCAAGGAGGCCGAACCCTGGCGCGACACAGGGATTTCAGTGGAAGGCCCCATGGTGGCCGACCTCGACGCGGCTTTCGCGGAGAGCTGGGTGCTCGCGGGCATGCGGGCGATCCCGAAATCGGAACTGCCCTCCGCCGATGCGATCCCGCATGCGGGCAGCATGGCGGCGCGGCTGATCAGCGGCGAGCCCGGCATGTTCCGCACCTATCGGGTCGACCAGTTCATCGCCGCCACCGCCCAGCGCAATCTCTGGCTGACCGACGCCTATTTCGTCGCCACCACGTCCTATGTGCAGGCCCTCGGGGAAGCGGCGCGCGACGGGGTCGACGTGCGCCTGCTCGTGCCGGGCTCGAGCGACGTGCCGGCGCTGCAGCCCATTGTTCGCGCGGGCTATCGCTCGCTCATCGAGGCCGGCATCCGGGTCTTCGAGTGGAACGGCTCGATGCTGCACGCGAAGACCGCCGTGGTGGACGGGCGCTGGGCGCGGGTGGGCTCCACCAATCTCAACTTCGCCAGCTGGGCCACCAATTGGGAGCTCGACGTCATCGTCGAGGACAAGACCTTCGCCGAGGCCATGGAGGCGATGTATCTGGAGGATCTCGCCAATGCCACCGAGATCGTGCCCGGCTGGCAATCGCGCCGGAGACGGGCCCGGAACATGCGTTCGCGCCGCGCTCACCGGTTCAAGAGAGGCGGCGTGCGCAGGCTTGCCGCCGGCGCCCTCGCGCTCTCGAGCAGCATCGGCAAGGCCATGGGCTCGCGCTCGCTCACCGCGACCGAGACCAGCAGCATCGCCATCATCGGCTTCGCCCTTCTCGCCCTGGCGGCCCTGATCACCGCATTCCCGGTGGTGATCATCTCGCCCCTCGTGATCGCCCTCGTCTGGTTCGGCTTGGCCCTCCTCATCCGCGCTCTTCGCCTCAAGCGGCGCGTGCGGCTGAGGCGGCGCAAGATGGCGATCCGGCGCCGCTTGAGCAGAATCAAGGAGAAAACAGCGTCCGCTGGGAAATAAGGGAAACCTACCGCCAAGCCTGGCATTGACAGGGTGTCACCTTGTGAAGAGGTCTATCGAAGGAGACGACCATGGCGACCGGGACCCCCAACTCCGCTTCCTATGATCCGCTCGACCGCGCCGAATCCATGAGTGCGCTGCTTGCGCGCAACTGGTGGGCCCTGGCGCTCCGCGGCGTCTTCGCGGTCATCTTCGCCCTCATCGCGTTCTTCTGGCCGGGCGCGACGATCCTCTCCCTCGTGCTGTTCTTCTCGGCCTACATGCTGGTCGACGGCGTCTTCGGCATCGTGTCGGGCATTCGCGCCGCCTCCCGCCACGAGCGCTGGGGCCTGCTGATCCTGGAAGGCATCCTCAACATCCTCGTCGGCATCATCGCGTTCCTGATGCCGGGCCTGACGGTGGTGTTCTTCGTCACGCTTCTGGCCGTGTGGTCCTTGATCACCGGCATTCTGATGATCGTCGCCGCCTTCAAGCTGAATCCGGCCTTCGGGCGCGGATGGCTGATCCTGAGCGGTCTGGTGTCGGTTCTCTTCGGCGTGGCGCTTCTGATCGCGCCGCTCGTCGGCGCCGTGGTGCTGACCTGGTGGCTCGGCGCGTATGCGCTCCTCTTCGGCGTTGCGCTCATCGCCCTCGCGTTCAAGCTGCGCAGCCGGAAGGACGAGTTCACCGGAAGCGCCTCGCTGCGCGCGTGATCCAGAGCTCCCCTCTCCTGTTTAAGGAGGGGCAGGAGCGGTGCGAGGGGGTACGTTCTCCACTCGGCCGGACTCAGGCGCCCTCGTCATGGCCGGGCTTGACCCGGCCATCCACGTCTTCGGAACGGCTGCACCCTCAAGACGCGGATCCCCGGCACAAGGCCGGGGATGACGTGAAGGGAGCGGATGGAAAAAGCACTGCCCTGCAAGGGGGCGCCGGAGCGCCCCTTCGGTCTTACTGACGCGCCTCGCTGAGCAGCGGCGACCAGGTCGGATCCGATGCGAAGGACGGGGTCGGGACGGGCTGCTCCACCCGGCCCGTGATGTCCACCATGTAGAGCTTGCCGCCGGACTGCCCGCCCGGATCGCGGAAGAACATGATGTACTGGCCGTTGGGAGCCCAGACCGGGCTTTCGTTGTGGAAGCCTTCCGTCAGGATTCGCTCGCCCGATCCGTCCGGCTTCATGATGCCGATGGCAAAACCGCCGGAATGCTGCTTGGTGAAGGCGATGTAGTCGCCGCGCGGCGACCAGGCCGGCTGCGAATAGGAGCCGTCGCCGAAGGAGATGCGGCGCTGGTTCGAGCCGTCGGCGCCCATCACGTAGAGCTGCTGCTTGCCGCCGCGGTCGCTCTCGAAGACGATCTGCGTGCCGTCCGGCGAGAAGGACGGCGAGGTGTCGATGGCCCCCGTCGAGGTGAGGCGCGTGGTGGCCTGCGAGCCGAGATTCATCATGTAGATGTTGGCGTTGCCGCCCTGCTGCAGGCTCATGACGATGCGCTGACCGTCGGGCGCGAAGCGGGGCGAGGAGGTCATGTCCGGGAAGTTGCCGACCACCTGGCGCGAGCCGGTCTCGAGATTGATCACCTGAACGCGCGGCTGCTGGCCTTCCACCTGGGACATGAAGGCGATTTCCTGCGTCACCGGCGAATAACGCGGCGTCACCACGCTCGTGTCGCCCTGGGTGAGATAGCGCACGTTGGCGCCGTCCTGGTCCATGATCGCCAGGCGCTTGCGGCGGTTCTCCTTCGGACCGGATTCCTCGACGAACACGATGCGCGTATCGAAGAAGCCGCCGAAGCCCGTGATCTTCGTGTAGACCGCATCCGAGATGATGTGGCCGACGCGGCGCCAGAAATTGGCATCCGTCACATATTGCTGGCCGGTGAGCTGCTGTCCGGAATCGATGTCCCACAGGCGGAACTCGGCGCGCAGACGGCCCGACGGATCGCGCGAGACGCGGCCCGTCACGAGAGCCTGGGCGCCCGCCATCTTCCAGGCGTCGAAACGCGGCGCCGCATCGAAGGACGGACGCTCCGGAAAGCGCGACCGGTCGAGAGCGACGAAATAGCCGGAGCGTTGCAGGTTGTTGGCGATGATGCCGGACACGCGCTGGCCGAGATCGCCCTCGCCCGAAAAATCGGCGATGGCGATCGGCATCGGCTGGAACTGTCCGCCCGGTCCGACCCGGAACGAAAGCTGCGCATAGGCGGCGGGAGCGAGCGCCGCCATCGGAACGATGACGGAGAGCGCGATGAGGAAACGGGAAAGGAGGCGAGTGATCATGATGTCATGTCTCAAGCGTAATGGGCTTAAAGATCAGGAAAGGTCGAACTGGACGTTCAGGATTTTCCAGTCCGAATAGAACTGCATGTACTGGGAGGGTACGCGGTAGGGAGCGCAGCGGCGCACCGCGCGCAGAGCGGCGCCGGCCACGGCCTGGTCCGTGCTGCTGCTGCCGGCCCGGAGAACGGTCGGCTCGCTCGCGAGCGAGCCGTCCTGGTTCAGGCGGATGTCGAGCAGCGGCGGCGTTCCATCGCTTCCCGAGGCGCTGATCGGCGCGGTGTAGCAGCGCTGGATCTGCTCCTGCAGGATGCCCATGAGCGCGTCCCGCTGGCTCGGATTGAGCTTGGCGGCCGTGCCGGTCGCGGTGCCGAGAGACGCGGTCTTCTGGACCTCCGCCCCGGTCGCCCCGCTCGACTGACTCCTCTGCTTGTTGTCGAGGAACTGCTTGAGGTCGCCCATGTCGAGCTTCTTGGCGAGTTGGGCTTCCTTGCGGGCCTTCGCCTCCGCTTCGGCCTTGGCTTTGGCCTCCGCGATCTTCTTGGCTTCCGCTTCGGCTTTCGCCTTGGCCTCGGCCTCCGCTTTCGCCCTGGCCTTTTCCTCGGCCACGCGCTTGGCCTCGGCATCCGCCTTCGCCTTGGCTTCGGCCCTGGCTTTCGCCTCCGCTTCGGCCTTGGCCTGCTCGGCGGCCTTGGCCTTCTCGATGGCTTCGGCTTCCGCCTTCTCGACGGCTTTCTTCTCCGCCTCGGCCTTGGCCTCCGCCTGAGCCTTCGCGTCGGCGGCGGCCTTCGCGGCCGCTTCAGCCCTGGCCTGTTCTTGAGCCTTGGCGGCGGCAGCGGCGGCGGCGGCCGCCTCCTCGTCGGCGACCTTCAGGTCCTCGGGCCGCTTCGGGGGCGCGGGCGTGTCGAGCTTGTCTTCGCCGGGGGCGCGCTGCTCGGTCTTCTCGGCGATGCGGTCGGCGCGAGGCTTGGGCGTGGGCTGCACCGACTTGGCATCCGTCTCGCCCTTGGTGATCTGCGAGAACTGGTTGTCGGTGATGACCTCGACCGGGATGCCTTCCTGCGCTTCGGGAAACTCGGAGGCATAAGGCAATCCGATCAGGGCGGCCGTCAGCAGCGCCACGTGCGCGACGCCGGACACCCAGAAGCCCGGTTCGGAGGGGTTGAATCGATCCTTCAACGCCACGTGTCTGTGCCCCTTGCGTTCATCCCGTTCAGTTCTGGTCCATCGCGGTCACCAGCGCGACCCGCTTGTAGCCGGCCCTCGTGACGATGGACATGATCTGAGCGACGCGCCCGTAATCGACCTTCTTGTCACCGCGCACGAAGATGCGCTCGTCGAAGCCCGCCTTCGACACCTCGGCGAGCTTGCCCACGATGGCCTCGTCCGTCAGCTCGGTTTCCCCGAGGAACACCTGCCCGGTCGCCTTGATGGAGAGCGTCACGGGCTTGGCGTCCGAATTGAGAGGCGCGGCCTTCGTTTCCGGCAGATCGAGCGGCACGCCTGCGGTCATCATGGGAGCCGCCACCATGAAGATGATCAGCAGCACCAGCATGACGTCGATGAACGGCGTCATGTTGATCTCGTTGATCGCACCGCCCCGCTTGCCGCGCCTGCGGCGACGTCCGGCTCCGCCTCCTGCTGCAACCATGGCCATCGCTTAACGATCCTTCCTCAAGCCGCGCGCGACGACGAGAGACGCTCGTCGATCTGGCGCGACAGGATGGCGGAGAACTCGTCCGCGAAGCCTTCCAGCCGCGACTGCAGCTTGCCGACTTCCGACTGGAGCTTGTTGTAGGCGAGCACCGCCGGAATGGCCGCGAACAGGCCGATGGCGGTGGCGAACAGCGCCTCCGCGATGCCGGGCGCGACGACCGCGAGGCTGGTGTTCTTCGACGCCGCGATGGAGGTGAACGAGTTCATGATGCCCACCACCGTGCCGAAAAGGCCGATATAGGGACCGGCCGAGCCGATGGAGGCCAGGATCATCAGGCGGGAATCGAGACGCTCCACCTCGCGCTGGATGGTGACGTCGAGAACCTTGTCGATGCGCTGCGAGAGGCTCTGGAACGAGCGGCCCGAGCCCTCGAAGGAGCGCTTCCATTCGCGCATGGCCGCCACGAACACGGCGGCGAGACCGGTCGCCGGGCGGCTCTGCAGGGAGCGGAACAGCTCCTCCAGCGACTGGCCGGACCAGAACACGTCCTCGAAGCGGTCCATGGCCCGCTTGGTGCGGGCGTAGAGCAGGGTCTTGTCGATGATGATGGCCCAGCACCACACGGAGGCCGCGAGCAGCCCCATCATCACGAGCTTGACGACGAAATGCGCCTGCCAGAACAGGCTCAAAAAGGACATGTCGTGCGCCACAGGAGCGGCCTGGGCCACATCAGCCGGATTCATCAGTCTCGTCCTCGCTCTTCGAGCACCCCGGGAGAAGCCCGGGGTCCACCGCATTCGGTCTAGGAAAATCTTGTTGTGTTACCTTGCTCGTTCGCGCCTGAATCTGTCGAAAATAAGGGCACGGACTCGCAGGCAGCCAATGACTTCCCGACTGTGGTCTTTTAGGCACCCGGCGTGGTTAAGGCTTGGTTTAAGCGGGGGTTAAATCGCTCTAAACTCAACCTTATAGCTCGGCGGCGTCTTGGCAGCCATGCGCTGTAGGCAAGCTCGGCCACCTCCCCTTACGGCATGTCTCCGCTCCCGGAGAGCGCCGCCCGCAGCTCATCCGGGATCCGCACGGCGCGCCCGCCACGGACGCAGGCGACCATCACGTCGGCGGACACGAGCACCTCCTCGCCCCGCCGCACCTCCTGGGCCAGCGTCATCGAGGCCCCGCGCACGTCCTTCGGCCGGGTGACGACGGTGAGCACGTCGTCCATGAGGGCTGCGCCCAGGAAATCGATATTCATCTTGCGGACCACGAAGGCGAGCCCGCCCATCTCCGCGTGGAGGTTCGACTGCGCCACCTCGACAGCCCGCAGCAGCTCCGTGCGCCCGCGCTCCAGGAAGCGCAGATAGCTCGCGTGATAGACGCGGGCGGAGAAATCGGTGTCCTCGTAGTAGACGCGGATCGGCAGGACATGCGCGTCGCCGTCCATGCGTCCGGCAAGGTGGGGCCAGGGATGCTCCGCCTCAATCATCCTCGCCCCCGCTGAACAGGCCGAACTGCGCCGTGATCTCGCGGGTGGGCTCTGGGATGCCGAGATGCCTGAAGGCATGGGGCGTGAGGATGCGCCCGCGCGGGGTGCGCTGCACGAAGCCCTTCTGGATGAGATAGGGCTCGATGATGTCCTCGATGGCGTCGCGCGGCTCGGAGAGCGCGGCCGCGATGGTCTCGATGCCCACGGGGCCGCCGCCGAAGGAGCCCGCGATCATGGTGAGATATTTCCGGTCCATCAGGTCGAGGCCGATGGGATCCACATCGAGCAGGCGCAGCGACCGATCCGCGAGCTCCCGGGACACGATCTGCGCTCCCTCCACGATGGCGAAGTCGCGCACGCGGCGCAGGAGGCGGCCCGCGATGCGCGGCGTGCCGCGCGCCCGGCGGGCGATCTCGTTGGCGCCCTCCTCGCTCATGTTCAGGCCGAGCACCCGCGCGCCGCGCCGCACGATCAGCTCCAGCTCCTCGACGGTGTAGAATTCGAGGCGGATCGGGATGCCGAAGCGGTCGCGCAACGGCGTGGTGAGGAGGCCCGCGCGGGTGGTCGCGCCCACGAGGGTGAATTTCGGAAGCTCGATCTTCACCGAGCGGGCGGCCGGCCCCTCGCCGATGATCAGGTCGAGCTGGTAATCCTCCATGGCCGGATAGAGGATTTCCTCCACGGCCGGGTTGAGGCGGTGGATCTCGTCGATGAAGAGCACATCGCGCTCTTCGAGGTTGGTGAGCTGGGCTGCCAAATCGCCGGCCTTGGCGATCACCGGGCCGGAGGTCGAGCGGAAATTCACGCCGAGTTCGCGGGCGACGATCTGGGCGAGGGTGGTCTTGCCGAGGCCCGGAGGTCCCACGAAGAGCACGTGATCGAGGGCGTCGCCCCGGGCCTTGGCGGCATCGATGAAGACCTGGAGGTTGGCGCGCGCGGCGGCCTGGCCCGTGAAGTCGGACAGCGACAACGGCCGGATCGACGCATCGACATCGTCCTCGCGCTTTTCGGGGCTGAGCAGGCGGCGGGAATCGGTCAAAGAGAGTTACCTTCCAAGGGCTTCATATAGGCGCTGGGACCTTAATACGCCATTCTTAACGAGATCAAAACAGGAACGTCGCAGATCCTGCCCCGGGTCAGCGGGCCAGTTCCCGCAACCCCAACCGGATCAGGGTCTTCGCCTCGGCTTCGTCACCCGCCTGCTTCATGGCGGCCGCCACGGCGGCGGAGGCCTGGACCTGGGGATAGCCGAGATTGACCAGGGCCGAGATGGCGTCCGCCACCGGAGCGGGAGCGCTCTTGTCCTCCACCGCGCCGGTGAGGCGGATGAGGGCCGGATCGACGGGGGCGAAGGCCGGAGCCTTGTCCTTGAGCTCGGAGACGATGCGCTGCGCGAGCTTGGGGCCGACCCCGGGGCCGCGGGCCACGGATGCCTTGTCGCCCGTGGCGATGGCGGTGGCGAGAGCCCCGGGATCGAGCACCGAGAGGATGCCGAGCGCCACCTTGGAGCCCACCCCCTGCACGCTCTGGAGCAGGCGGAACCATTCGCGCTCCGAATCCGACCGGAAGCCGAACAGGCGGATCATGTCCTCGCGGACATGGGTCTCGATGGCGAGCGTGGCCGCCTCGCCGATGGGGGCCAAGTTCTGCAGGGTTCGGGAGGAGCAATGGACCACGTAGCCGACCCCGTGCACGTCGATGACGACGAAATCGTCGCCGTAGGAATCCACCACGCCTTTGAGTTTGCCGATCACGTTCGTTCTAGCTCCTGGTAGCCGCCTCGGGCGGCTTCACCTCTCCCATGGGGAGAGGTCGGACCGCAAGGTCCGGGTGAGGGGTACGCCGTTTCCGAAGAGGACGGTAACCCCTCACCCGCCGCGCTATCGCGCGTCGACCTCTCCCTCAGGGAGAGGTGGGAGCCACATCCTGCACCCGATCCTGGATCGGCTTCGCCGTCCGGGAACGGCTGTTCTTCTGTAACACCTCAGAGGCTCGCCGCCAAAGCGCGCGCTTTCCGGTGATGCGCATGCGCGATGGCGATGGCGAGCGCGTCCGCCGCGTCGGCCTTCTTGAAGTCGGCCTTGGGCAGCAGGATCTTCACCATGGCCTGCACCTGGTCCTTCTCGGCGTGGCCGACGCCCACCACAGTCTTCTTCACCTGGTTCGCCCCGTATTCCGCCACGGGCAGGCCGTGGAGCGCGGGCACCAGCAGGGACATGGCGCGGGCCTGACCGAGCTTGAGGGTCGCCTGCGCGTCCTTGTTGACGAAGGTTTCCTCCACGGCCACCTCGTCCGGGGTCCAGGCGCGGATGACCTCGGTGATGCGGTCGTGGAGCTGCTTGAGGCGCAGCGCGAGATCGAGATCCCCGTCCGAGGTCACGACCCCGCAGGCGACGTATGAGAGCCTGGTCCCCTCAACGGTGATGATGCCCCAGCCCGTGTTGCGCAGGCCGGGATCGAGGCCGAGGATGCGGACGCGTTCGCTCACTTTATGGTCTCCCGCGTCATGCCCGGGCTTGTCCCGGGCATCCACGCCTTGAGGCGGTTCAAAGACATAGATGGCCGGATCAAGTCCGGCCGTGACGACGCTGCCTTAGCCCGCGATCTTCTGCATGAGAGCGTCGGACAGCTCGAAATTGCCGTAGACGTTCTGGACGTCGTCGTGCTCCTCGAGCGATTCCATGAGCTTCATGAGCTTCTCGCCGGTCTCGTCGTCGACGGAGACGGGGGTCTGGGCCTTCCAGACGAGCTTGGAGGCCTTCGGCTCGCCGAACTTGTCCTCGAGCGCCTTGGTGACCTCGTTCAGAGAGCCCTGGTCGCAATAGATCTCGTGGCCGTCCTCGGTCGAGACCACGTCGTCGGCGCCCGCGTCGATGGCCGCCTCCAGCATGGCATCGGCATCGGCCGATTCCGCCGGAAATTCCACGAGGCCGACCCGATCGAACATGAAGGACACCGCTCCGGTTTCGGCGAGGTTGCCGCCGCTCTTCGTGAAGTAGGAGCGGATATCCGAGGCCGTGCGGTTGCGGTTGTCCGTCATCGCCTCGACGATGATGGCGGCGCCCCCGGGGCCGTAGCCCTCGTAGCGGATCTCCTCGTAGTTCTCGCCGTCGTTGCCCGCCGCCTTGTTGATGGCGCGCTGGATGTTGTCCTTGGGCATGTTTTCGGCGCGGGCGGCGAGGATCGCGGCGCGCAGGCGCGGGTTCATGTTCGGATCGGGCGTACCCATCTTGGCCGCCACGGTGATTTCGCGGGCGAGCTTGGAGAAGAGCTTGGAGCGCATCGCATCCTGGCGCCCCTTGCGATGCATGATGTTCTTGAACTGGGAATGTCCGGCCATCGGGGCCTCCGAGGTAACCGCCGAGAGCGGCCCGGGTGACAGGCGCTCGTCAGGCTCGTGAATGGTGACGATGGAGGGCTTATAAGGCGGCGAAGGGCCCGAGGCCAAGCCCCCCGGCGGCGAAACTAGAACCCGAGCCAGGACGGGAGGTTGGCGATGCCGGCCATGACGAGGTGATAGGAGGCCCCCAGCACCGTCGCCGTGTAGGCGAGCCCCGCGAGCCCGATCAGATAGCCGACGATCAGCAGATAGCCGTCCTCCTCCATCACCGCGATGGAGGCGATGACCAGGGCGATGGACGGCGGGAAATTGGTGCCCGGAAAGGGAATGAGAACCGAGAGAGCCACCAGGAACGCGAACAGCCCCACCATCCGGTCGCCCAGGGGGCCGAACAGGGCGGTCAGCCTCGGCCGACAATAGCTTTCGAGCTTCTGGAGCTTGGGCTCGGCAATGTCGATCAGGCGCTTGAACTTCGAGACCGAGACCGTCTGGCGCAGGATGAAGCCGGGCAGCCAGGGCCGCTTGTGGCCGAGCATCATCTGGACGCCGAAGATCAGCACCGGCGTGCCTACGATGCCCGCGATGCCGGGCACGTTCGGCACGCAATTGGGCAGGGAGAACAGGATCAGGACGAAACCGAAGGCGCGCTCGCCGAAGGCTTCGATGATCTCGCGGATGGAGATCGCCTCCCCCTTGGCGTTGTCGATCACTGCGCGCAGCACGACGGAGGCGCTGTGATGCTCGTGCGCCTGATGAAATTCGCTCTCCTCGCGATAGGGGCGTCTGGTCCTGACTGGCTCTGTCCTGGCGTCCACCGGTGTCCTCCGTGGCGCAAAGATGGGAATGGTCTGTGGCCAAGCCAAGGCTCGGCGCATGAGAATGGCTCCGGCTAGTCCCAGAAACGCGGCCAAGCCTCCTCGAGGTGCGGCCCGAGCCGGACCGCCGCGACCCGCACCGCGAGGCCGGTCCGGTCGTCCGTCTCCACCGCGATCCCTGAGAGCGTGCCCTCCCCGAGACCGGGCTCGAACCGGGTTCCAGGGGTCTTCTGGAGGAAGCGGCGGATCGGCTCCTCCTTCTGCATGCCGAGCACCGAATCGTAGTCGCCGCACATGCCCGCATCGGTCATGTAGGCGGTGCCGCCGGGGAGCACCCGGTAATCGGCGGTGGGCACATGGGTGTGGGTGCCGACCACGAGGGTCGCCCTCCCGTCGAGATAATGGCCCAGGGCCTCCTTCTCGCTGGTGGCCTCCGCGTGGATATCCACCACGACGGCGTCCGCCACCTGCCCCAGGGGGCAGGATTCGAGAGCCTGGTCGACCGCCGCGAAGGGATCATCCAGCGGGTCCATGTAGATGCGCCCCATGACGTTCACCACCAGGACCCGGGCCCCCGAGCGGGTATCGATGAGGTTCGCCCCGCGCCCTGGGGTGCCGGGCGGATAGTTCGCCGGCCGAATGAGCCTGGGCTGGCGCTCGATGAAGACGAGGGTCTCGCGCTGGTCCCAGGTGTGATTGCCGAGCGTGACGGCGTCGGCGCCCGCGTTCAGGATCTCGTCGCAGATCGCCTCGGTGATGCCGAAGCCCCCGGCGGAATTCTCTCCGTTGATCACCACGCAATCGAGGTTCCAGCGCTCGCGCAAGGACGGCAGCCGCTCGATCACAACGTTACGGCCGGCGCGCCCGACGATGTCGCCGAGGAAGAGAAGACGCATGGTTTTCCTTCTTGAGAGGCTTGGTCCGAATGAGCTCGGTTTCCGTGATGACAATGTCGAGCAGGCGGTCATGGTCCTCGACGGGAACCTGCTCGATCTCCTGAACCGCATAAGCCAGGCCGATGGTCAAGACCGGATGCTGCGCGTCGAGCGCCGCGATGGCCCGATCGAAATGGCCCTTTCCGTAGCCGATGCGCCCGCCCCTCCTGTCGAAGGCGACGAGGGGGACGATGAGGCATTTGGGAAAGACCTCCGGGGCATCGGGGCCGGGCTCGCGCACGCCGAAGCCGCCCTTGATGAGCACATCGCCGGGCTGCCAGAGCCGCCAGCTCAGGTGGGGATGCAGGATTTGGGAGAGGGCCACGTCCTGGCCGCGCTCCAGGAGCGCTTCCATGAGCGGGCGCGGATCGACCTCGCTGCGGATGGGCCAATAGCCGCCCAAAGGAGTCACGTCTCGAAGGTCGGAAAGGCCGAGGGCCCGGGCGGTGATCGCCTGGGACGCCTCCTCGCGGAAAGCCTTGTCGAGCTCGTCGCGGCGGGCGAGCGCTTCGGTGCGAAGCTGTTCTTTCAAGGCAGGAGGAGGAAGAGAATGCATGACGTGCGGAGCCACAAAAGCCGTCGGAGAAGCGATCCCGGGAACCTACAAAGTAGGTGGGCGCCGTATGTCCCGGTCCACGGACCGGGTCAGGGACAGCTCCCTTCAGGATCGATAAGGCCCCGGGGAATATGAACTCCTAACGCGCCCCGCAGCCCCGCCTTCCCTATGTAGGGAGGATGAGGGCCGGTTGAAAGGGGAAAAGTGAGCCCGGAGTCGATCTTCTTCGGCCCGTCCTCGTCGGTGGTCCAGGGTTGCCTACCTCCAACGGACTACGGTACCGGCACCGTGATTCTACGGATGGCTCCCCGCCGGTGCCCGATGGCATTCTCAAAGCTGAGGAACGCGCCATTACCGGAGAAAACATGCCCTCATCCGAGCAGAACGCCGCCAGCCTGCGGCCGGAAAGGTCCCAAGTTCATGCCCCGAGCATCGACGCCATGATGCGGGAAGTGCTGCACATGCTCGGCGATATTGATGCCGAGTACGAGATCCGGCTCGATCAAGCCGAGCAGAACACCGACGATCAGGCGCTGAAGGACCATATCAAGCGGAAGATCCGGGCCGCCCATCGCGAGCGCCGGGAGCCGTATGTGGAACTCCTGACCACCCTTAGACAGCGCCGGCACCGGCTGTCGTGCTAGAATTGGAGCCGCACCCCGTCAGACGCGTCTGCGACGGTAATGGTAGCGGTACATCTCGCGCGTGAATCCCAGGCGCGCGTACAGGGCGCGGGCGGGAGCGTTGTCGGCCACCACCGACAGGCAGGCGCCCGTTGCCCCGCAACGCTCCTCGGCCCAGGCGAGAACCGCTGAAACGGCCTTTTGCGCCAATCCCCGCCCTCTGAAGGCCGGATCGGTCACGACGGAATTGACGCAGACCAGCCCGTCGTGAACAGCCCCGAAGGCAATGGCCGCCGGAGTTTCCCCGACATGGCGAACTGCGGCGAAGACGGCGGGAAGCGACAGGCTCTCGAGGATCTTCCGGTGGGTTTTCTGCGCGTGCTCGTCCTGCCCGTGGAGGCGAGCGAGGGTTGCGAGCCACACCTCTCCCGCACTTCCTTCCTCCAGATTGACCTCGGTCGCCATCTGCGGCGGCGTTTCGGCGAAGTCCATGAAGAGCGCGCAGCTTTCATCCTCGGGCGCGTCATAGCCCCGTTCGTCGAGCCTGCGGTCGAGCGCCGGATCGGCGGTCGACGGAATGCAGAAGATCGCCGGCTGTCCCTGGCCCGCATAGATCGCTTCGCAATACCGGATCTTGCGGTCCAGCGGCTGCGTCCCCGGCGACAGAAGATGCACCGCGTTCGTGCGCCGCGTATGCCCGTCGGCCAACCGGATCAGCCAGCCGTCGAAAACGACCTCCCGCAGGGCGGGCCAGCCGTTGAGGCAGGCCTCCTCGACACGTTTGACAAGCGGATTTGTGGAAGGATCCATGGGCCGATGAGAGCAGAATCCCCCTCCCGGCCACAACCGGGGCGGCTGTCGTCTCACGCGGATCTCGGCTCCTGCTCCTGGCCGCCCGCATTCAGACTGCGCGCCAGCCACTCGATCCGCTCGGCGGCCCTGTGAACACCCTCCGCCAGCCTCGCCTCGATCATCCGGGCGCGCTCGTCCCCCGACGAGGATTTCAGGCGGGCGAGTTCCGCCTCCAGGCTCGCGAGGCGCTTCCTGGTCGCATCGAGCTCGTCGGCCTGGGCGATGGCCGCCATGACCTGGAGGCGCAGGTCGCCGATCTCGCCGAAGCTCCCGCGCATCTCCGCGATCTTGGCATCGTAGGATGCGGCGAGCCGCTCCAGATGCGCCTCCTCCCCCTCGGCGCACGCGATCCGATAGGCCTGTCCGGCGATGGTGACCGTGACCTGAGCCATGACCTATCCCTCTCCCGGCTCGCGCTGGCCCGCCTCGGTCAGCACGGTCTGAACGGCGAGAATCGCAAGCTGAACCCGCCTGGAGACATCGTCCGTGGCGGCCTCGAAGCGGTGGAGGCGGGTGAGAGCGCCGTCCAGCTCCTCCGCGAGACGGGAGCGGTCGTCCTCCATGAGCTGCAGTTCGGTCTCCAGGCTTCCCCGGCGCCTTTCGGCATCGAGACGGCGGGACGCCGAGGCTTCGAGAAGCCCCAGGGCCGCGTCGAGCCGTTTCATCGCGTCGTCGAGGGGGGACGTCATGCTGCCTCCGGGAATCGCCCTGGAGACTAGCGCATCGCGCGGAAAAGTGGACCCGGTTTTCACTGACGTGGCCCTACGGGTCGCTGACGCGGCCCCTCGGGTCCGCGTCGAACGATGCGCCCTCCCAGGAGTGGAGCATCGGATCGATCCCGAAAGTGGGCCCACTTTCGGGATCGATGCTCTAGGCGGCCCAAGCGGAAGGAGCAACGGTCCTTCAGAGGATTACACCCCGTGACGCCTTTGACTCAGACCCCCCGCGTGTTAAGGAGCCGACGCCTTTTCCAGACAGACCCGCCCCTTTGCGGGGCTACACAATTTGTGGATCTAGCCGTGCTGAACACCGTCCCCGCCGATCGCATCACCCATTCCGATCTGGCGAACGCCGTGCGCGTCCTCGCCATGGACGCCGTCGAACAAGCCAAATCCGGCCATCCCGGCCTGCCCATGGGCGCCGCCGACATTGCGACCGTGCTGTTCACCAAGTTCTTGAAATACGATGCCGCCGACCCGCGCTGGCCCGACCGCGACCGGTTCATTCTCTCGGCCGGCCACGGCTCCATGCTGCTCTACGCCCTGCTCCACCTGACCGGCGTGAAGGGCATGACCATCGAGGAGCTGAAGAACTTCCGCAAGCTCGACTCGAAGACCCCGGGCCATCCGGAAAACTTCATGACCCCGGGCGTCGAGACCACCACGGGTCCCCTCGGCCAGGGCATCGCCACGGCGGTGGGCTTTGCGCTCGCCGAGCGCATGCTGAACGCCGAGTACGGCGACGATCTCGTCGACCACTATACCTATGTGCTCGCCTCCGACGGCGACCTGATGGAAGGCATCAGCCAGGAGGCGATCGCGCTGGCCGGCCACCTGAAGCTCAACCGCATGATCGTCCTGTGGGACGACAACGAGATCTCCATCGACGGCCCGCTCTCGATCTCCGACTCGGTCGATCAGGTGAAGCGCTTCCAGGCCTGCGGCTGGAACGCCGTGCGCATCGACGGCCATGATCCCAAGGCGATCCAGCGCGCCATCGCCCGCGCGCAGAAATCGGACAAGCCGACCCTCATCGCCTGCAAGACCACCATCGGTCTCGGTGCCCCGAAGAAGGCCGGCACCTCCAAGGCCCACGGGGAGCCGCTCGGCGCCGAGGAACTCGCTGGCGCCAAGGCCGCCTACGGCTGGAGCCATGCTCCCTTCGAGATCCCGGACAATATCCGCGACGCCTGGGCGAAGGCCGGCAAGAAGGGCCGCCGCCTGCGCAAGGCCTGGGAGGACCGGCTGAGCGCCCTGCCCGCCGACAGGCGCGGCGAGTTCGAGCGCCGCGTCAAGGGCGTGCGCCCCGCAGGTCTCGGCGAGGCCATCGCTCGGCTGAAGGACCGTCTGGCGGCCGAGCCCCAGAACGTCGCCACCCGCAAGGCCAGCGAGATCGCCCTCGAGGTCATCACCGAGGCCGTGCCGGAACTGGTCCTCGGCTCCGCGGACCTGACGCCCTCCAACAACACCAAGACCAAGAACCTCACCGCCATCTCGCCCGGCAACTTCGCGGGCCGCTACATCCATTACGGCATCCGCGAGCACGGCATGGCGGCGGCCATGAACGGCATCGCGCTTCACGGCGGCTACGTGCCGGCCGGCGCGACCTTCCTGGTCTTCACCGATTATGCCCGTCCCGCCATGCGCATCGCCGCGCTCGCCGGGGTTCCGGCGGTCTACGTCATGACCCACGATTCCATCGGTCTGGGCGAGGACGGCCCGACCCACCAGCCGGTGGAGCACCTGGCGGCGCTTCGCGCCATGCCGAAGATGCGCGTGTTCCGTCCGGCGGACGCCATCGAGACGGCGGAGGCCTGGCAGCTGGCGCTCGAGCGCACGGACGGCCCGTCGACCCTGGCGCTCACCCGCCAGAACTTGGCCCAGGTCCGTAAGGACGGCGGCGCGAAGAACCTCTCGGCCACCGGTGCCTACGAGCTCTCCCCGGCTTCGGGCAAGGCCCGCGCCACCATCTTCGCCTCGGGTTCCGAGGTGGAGATCGCCTTGGCGGCCCAGAAGCTGCTGGCCGAGAAGAACTTTGAGGCCCGCGTGGTCTCCGTGCCGTCGCTCGATCTGTTCCTGGCCCAGCCCGAGAAGGTGCGCCACGAGATCATCGGCGATGCGCCGGTCAAGGTCGCGGTGGAGGCGGCGGTCCGCTTCGGCTGGGATTCGGTCATCGGTCCCGACGGAATTTTCGTCGGCATGCATGGGTTTGGCGCGAGCGCGCCCTACAAGGACCTCTACAGGCACTTCGGCATCACCGCCGAGGCGGTAGCGGAAAAAGTTCTCAGGACGCACAATCTCTGAGACCGAAGGAGGCCCAAGGCCTCGTCACAAGGGAGTTAAGACTATGACGGTGAAGGTCGCGATCAACGGTTTCGGTCGCATCGGACGCAACATCCTCCGCGGCATCGTGGAGAGCGGCCGGAAGGATATCGAGGTGGTTGCCATCAACGACCTCGGCCCGGTCGAGACGAATGCCCACCTGCTTCGCTTCGATTCCGTCCATGGCCGCTTCCCGGCCGATGTCGCGGTCGAGGGCGAGTTCCTCGTGATCAACGGCCAGCGCATCCGCGTGACGGCGATCAAGGATCCGGCGACCCTGCCGCACAAGGATCTCGGCGTCGACATCGCGATGGAGTGCACGGGCATCTTCACGTCCAAGGACAAGGCCTCCGCCCACCTGGCTGCCGGCGCCAAGCGCGTCATCGTCTCGGCTCCGGCGGACGGCGCCGATCTCACGGTCGTCTACGGCGTGAACCACGACAAGCTCACCAAGGAGCACATCGTCATCTCGAACGCCTCCTGCACCACGAACTGCCTCGCCCCCGTGGCGAAGGTGCTTCACGAGACGGTGGGCATCGAGAAGGGCTTCATGACCACGATCCATTCCTACACCAACGACCAGCCGACGCTGGATCAGATGCACAAGGACCTCTACCGCGCCCGCGCGGCGGCCCTGAACATGATCCCGACCTCGACGGGCGCCGCGAAGGCCGTGGGCCTCGTCCTGCCGGAGCTCAACGGCAAGCTCGACGGATCCTCGATCCGCGTGCCGACCCCGAACGTCTCCGTGGTGGACTTCAAGTTCCTGGCCGGGAAGTCGACCACGAAGGAAGAGATCAACGCGGCCATCAAGGCGGCGGCCGACGGCCCCCTCAAGGGCGTGCTCGGCTATACGGACCAGCCGAACGTCTCCTCCGACTTCAACCACGACCCGCACTCCTCCGTGTTCCACCTCGACCAGACCAAGGTGATGGAGGGCAACTTCGTGCGCGTGCTGTCCTGGTACGACAACGAGTGGGGCTTCTCGAACCGCATGGCGGACACCGCCATCGCCATGGCGAAGCTGATCTAAGGAGGGCTGCTTCGATGACCGCCTTCCGCACGCTCGACCAAGCCGACGTCAAGGGAAAACGCGTTCTCGTCCGGGTGGACCTCAACGTCCCCATGGAGAACGGCCGGGTCACGGACGCGACGCGCATCGAGCGCGTCCTGCCCACCATCCGGGAAATCGCCGACAAGGGCGGCAGGGTCATCCTTCTCGCCCATTTCGGACGCCCGAAGGGCCGCGACCCGAAGGAATCCCTGAAGCCGGTCGCGGAGGCGGTCTCGCAGCATCTCGGGAAAACGGTGGCCTTCGCCGATGACTGCATCGGCGAAGCCGCCTCCGGCGCCGTCTCGTCCCTGAAGGACGGCGAGGTGCTTCTTCTCGAGAACACCCGCTTCCATGCGGGCGAGGAGAAGAACGACCCCGCCTTCGTCCAGGAACTGGCGAAGCTGGGCGATCTTTACGTGAACGACGCCTTCTCGGCGGCCCACCGCGCGCATGCCTCCACCGAGGGCCTCGCCCGCGTGTTGCCGTCCTACGCCGGCCGCACCATGCAGGCGGAGCTCGACGCGCTCACCAAGGGCCTGGAAGCTCCCAAGCGCCCCGTGGTCGCCATCGTGGGCGGCGCGAAGGTGTCCACCAAGATCGACCTGCTCGAGAACCTCGTCGCCAAGGTCGATGCCCTCGTCATCGGCGGCGGCATGGCCAACACCTTCGTGCATGCGACGGGGCTCAACGTCGGCAAGTCCCTGGCAGAGAAGGATCTCGCCGCGACCGCCATGCGCATCATCGAGAAGGCGCGCGCCGCCAACTGCGCGATCATCCTGCCGGTGGACGGCGTCTGCGCCTACGAGTTCAAGGCCGGCGCCCACAACCAGACCTATGGCATCGACGCGATCCCCGAGGACCAGATGATCCTCGACGTGGGCTCGCAATCGGTGGAGCGCGTCTGCGCCGCCATCAACGATGCGGCGACGCTGGTGTGGAACGGCCCGCTCGGCGCGTTCGAGATCCCGCCCTTCGATCAGGGCACGGTCGCGGCCGCCCGCCATGCGGCCCGGCGCACCCAGGAAGGCAAGCTCGTCTCGGTCGCCGGCGGCGGCGATACGGTTGCCGCCCTCAACCATGCCGGCGTTGCGGACAGCTTCACCTACGTCTCAACGGCAGGCGGCGCCTTCCTTGAATGGCTCGAGGGCAAATCGCTCCCCGGCGTGGACGCCCTGAGAGCCTGAGGTCTTGCCTGGCAGAGTGGGTGCCCGCCCTGCCAAGCGAAACCGTGGCGCATCGGCTGGTCCCCGAAAGCGGGATCCACTTTTGGGCCCGACGCTCTAGATGACTTAAGCTGAGGTTCAGCTTCTGCGCTGTTTAAAAACCAAGACCAATACGGAGGACTAAATGGCCCGCATCACCATGAGGCAGCTTCTGGATCACGCCGCCGAGCAAGGCTACGGCGTGCCTGCCTTCAACATCAACAACATGGAGCAGGCGCTCGCCATCATGGCGGCCGCCAGTGAGGTCGATGCGCCGGTGATCATCCAGGCGAGCCGCGGCGCACGCTCCTACGCCAACGACGTCATGCTCAAGCACATGATGGACGCCGTCACCGAGATCTATCCGCACATTCCGGTCTGCGTGCATCTCGACCACGGCAACGAGCCCGCCACCTGCATGACCGCCATCCAGGCCGGCTTCACGTCCGTCATGATGGACGGTTCGCTCAAGGCCGACGGCAAGACCCCGGGCGACTGGGACTACAATGTCGCTGTCACCAAGAAGGTGGTCGAGATGGCCCATCTCGGCGGCATCTCGGTGGAAGGCGAGCTCGGCGTGCTCGGCTCTCTCGAAACCGGTGAAGGCGAGGCCGAGGACGGCCATGGCGCCGAGGGCAAGCTCTCCCACGACCAGCTTCTGACGAACCCGGACGAGGCGGTGAAGTTCGTGGCCGAGACCAAGGTCGACGCGCTCGCCATCGCCATGGGCACCTCGCACGGCGCCTATAAGTTCACCCGCAAGCCCGACGGCGCGATCCTGGCCATGCACGTGATCGAGGAGATCCACAAGAAGCTCCCGAACACCCACCTGGTGATGCACGGCTCGTCCTCCGTGCCGCAGGACCTGCAGGACATCATCAACCAGTACGGCGGGCAGATGAAGCCGACCTGGGGCGTTCCGGTGGAAGAGATCCAGCGCGGCATCAAGCACGGCGTGCGCAAGATCAACATCGACACCGACAACCGGATGGCGATGACCGGCCAGATCCGCAAGGTCCTGACCGAGAACCCGGGCGAGTTCGATCCCCGCAAGTACCTGAAGCCCGCCATGGAGGCGATGACGAAGCTCTGCAAGCAGCGCCTGCAGGAGTTCAACACCGCCGGCCAGGCCTCGAAGATCAAGCGGGTCTACACCCTGGCCGAGATGGCCAAGCGCTATGCGTCGGGCGAGCTCGACCCGACCTTCGGTGCAAGCCGTCAGGCGGCGGAATAACCGAACGGGTTTTCGCCTTAATCCTCATCGACAAGCGGGGCCTCGCAAGACGGCCCCGTTTTCGTTATGGGATGCCAGTCTCACTTTTCCGAGTGCCGCAACCGATGTCCGAGCCCACCCGCCTCTATCTCATCACCCCCGTGCTGGAAGACACCTCCTTCGCTCCCACGCTGGCCGAGGCCTGCAAGGACGGTGCGGTGGCGGCCGTGCTGCTGCGCCTGCCCGCGGCCGACGAGCGCAGCCTCGTCAATCTGGTGAAGGCGGTTGCCCCCGCGGCCCAGGAGCATGGAGCAGCCGTCATCGTCTCCACCGAGGGCGAAGCGGATCTCGCCAACGTGGCCGTTCGCGGCGGCGCCGACGGAGCCCATGTGTCGGGCCAGGACCTGGACCTCGTCCGGGAGCTGCGCGAGCGCCTGAAAGCCGAGCGCGCCGTCGGAGTGGGCGGGATCCGCACCAAGGACGACGCCATGACCATGGGAGAGGCCGGAGTCGATTACCTGCTCTTCGGCGAGCCGCGCCCCGACGGCTCCCTGCCCTCCCTGGACAGCGTCGCCGAGCGTGCCGCCTGGTGGGCGGAGATCTTCGAGACGCCTTGCGCGGCCTTCGCGCCAGACCTCGCGGCGGTCGAGACCCTTGCGGCCACGCAGGCCGAGTTCATCGCCCTCGGGGACGCCGTGTGGCACCACCCGGACGGTCCGGCCGCGGCCGTCAAGGCGGCGGCCGAGATCCTCGGCCGGTTGGAGGCCTCGCGCTGATGCGGATCCACGGATTGATCGGCGGCGTCCTGCTGCTGGCCTCCGCTGCGGGGGCCCACGCGGCCGGGCCCGATCTCGCCTATGGCGCCTATCAGCGCGGCCTCTATCAGACGGCCTTCCGCGAGGCGACCCTGCGGCTGGAGAAGGACAGGAACGACACCGCCGCCATGACCCTCCTCGGCGAACTCTACAACCAGGGCCTTGGGGTGAAGTTCGATCCGAAGAAGGCCGCCGAATGGTACCTGCTGGCGGCCCAGCGCGGCGACCCGAATGCCATGTCGTCCCTCGGGCTCATGGCCCTCGACGGACGCGGCGTCGAGAAGAACCCCGTTCAAGGCAAGGCCTGGCTCGAAAAGGCCGCCGCCAAGGGCAATGCGGTCGCCTGCTACAATCTCGGGCTCCTGCTCATCACCAGCGGCTCCGACATGGACCTGGAGCAGGCGGTCGCGCTGCTGCGCAAGGCGGCCGATGCGGAGATTCCCGACGCGCAGCACGCGCTCGGCGTGCTCTACCTCCAGGGCCGAGGGGTGGCCAAGAACCCCTCCGAGGCCGCCCGCCTGTTCGAGCGCGCCGCCAAGAACGGCAGCTCCGTGGGCGAGGTGGAATACGCCATCCTGCTCTTCAACGGCGAGGGCGTCGCGAAAAGCGAGTCGCAGGCGGCGCGCTATTTCCGCCGCGCCGCCGCCAAGGGCAACGCCATCGCCCAGAACCGCCTGGCGCGCCTGCTGGCGGCCGGGCGAGGCGTCCCGGCCAACAAGATCGATGCGGCCGCCTGGCACATCCTCGCCGCCGCCCAGGGCCTCACCGATCAGTGGCTCGACAACGCCCTGAAGGACCTCACCGCCGACGAGCGGACCCGCGCCGAGAGGCTCGCCGCCGAGCGGCTCGGGATGAGATAGTTCTGGCGCCGATCGTCATGCCCGGCCGTGTGCCGGGCATCCATGTCTTGGAACCCGGCGATCAAAGACGTGGATGGCCGTGACAAGCACGGCCATGACGAAGAACGTTCGCTCGCACGAAAACGCCGAAGCAGGGATCAATTGAGCACCGGCTCGGTTATCTCCCGCTTGACGCCGTCACTCCCGTGGTTCATCGACCACTGTCTCGAAATTCGCTCTTTGCCAGGACTTAGCCCTATGATCCGCTCGCCCCTCATGACCGTCATGACCGATGCCGTGATGAAGGCTTCGCGCTCCCTCAAGCGCGATTTCGGCGAGGTGGAGAACCTGCAGGTCTCCCGCAAGGGCCCCGGCGACTTCGTGTCCGCCGCCGACCGCAAGGCGGAAAAGATCCTCCGCGAGGCGCTCGAGAAGGCCCGCCCCGGCTACGGCTTCGTCATGGAGGAGCAGGGCATCGTCGAAGGCACCGATACCAGCCACCGCTGGCATATCGACCCGCTCGACGGCACCACGAACTTCCTCCACGGCCTGCCGCAATTCGCGATTTCCGTCGGCCTCGAGCGCGACGGCCAGATCGTCGCGGCCGTGATCTACGATCCCGCGAAGGATGAGCTGTTCATCGCCGAGAAGGGCAAGGGCGCCTATCTCAACAACCGCCGCATCCGCGTGGCGGCCCGCACCGAGATCCCCGACGCGGTCGTGGGCTGCGGCCTGCCGCATATCGGCAAGGGCGACCACGGCCTTTTCCTGCGCGAATGCGCCTCCGTGATGGCCCAGGTGGGCGGCATGCGCCGCTGGGGCGCCGCCTCCCTCGACCTTGCCTATGTGGCCTGCGGCCGCTTCGATGCCTACTGGGAGCGCGGCCTGAGCTCCTGGGACATGGCGGCGGGCATCCTCATGGTGCGCGAGGCCGGCGGCTTCGTGTCCGATGCTGACGGCGGTCCGAACCCCCTGGCCATGGGCTCCATCGTCTGCGGCAACGAGACCATGCATCGCGAGCTCCTCAAGCTCCTGAAAAAGGCCAGAGGCTGATTGGCGCCGGCCGATATTTTTGTTCGTGTCCCCAGGGGAGGGCGTGCTCGCGCTTGATCCCCGCCGCCGGGGCGGTCACATTAGACCCGTCCCGAAGCACATGAGCACAGGATAACGATGGCGGACCAACCTCTTACCCCACCGCGGATCTATCTCGTCCGCATGGCGGTCTTTCTGGTTCTGACAGGGTTCATCGCCTTCATCCTGTACCGGCAGATCTGGGAGGCCTTCCAGGCGAATCCCGGGCTCAACGCCTTGATCCTGGGCGTGATGTTCATCGGCATCATCCTGGCGATCCGCCAGGTCTGGCGCCTGTTCCCGGAGGTGCGCTGGGTCAACACCCTGCGGCAGACCGAGGAGGGGCTCGTCGCCCCCACCCCGCCCGTGCTGCTCGCCCCCATGGCGGCCTTCATCAGCAACCGGTCCGGGAACTCGCTGTCGATCGCCGCCATGCGCTCGCTTCTGGACTCGGTCGGCGCACGCCTGGACGAAGGCCGCGAGATCCTGCGCTACATGGCGGGCCTCCTGGTCTTCCTCGGCCTTCTCGGCACCTTCTGGGGCCTCATCGACACCGTGGGCTCCGTCGGCGACATCATCAAATCCCTGCGGACGGGCCAGGACACCGCCGCGCTCTTCGACGAGCTGAAGAACTCCCTCGCCGGCCCGCTCCAGGGCATGGGCCTGTCCTTCTCGGCCTCGCTCTTCGGCCTGGCCGGCTCGCTCATCCTCGGCTTCCTCGATCTCCAGGCCGGCCAGGCCCAGAGCCGCTTCTATACGGAACTTGAGGATTGGCTCGCCACCACCACCTCCGATACCAGCGCCGGCGCTCCCATGCACGCGGCCGCTCCGCAGGATCTCGCCCTGGCTCTCAACCGGCTCACCGCCGCCGTGAACGACGGCGCGGGCGGCCGCGCGGCGACCCAGGCCATGGCGAACCTCGCCGAGGGCGTCCAGGGCCTCGTCCAGCACATGCGCGCGGAGCAGCAGATGATCCGCGACTGGGTGGAGGCCCAGGCCACCCGCGAGAAGGAGCTGAAGCAGGTGCTCGACCGCATTTCCCGTGAAAGGCTGCCCTGATGCCCACCTCGAGCTCAGGAGGACGCCGCCGGGGCATGAGCCAGATCAATTACTGGCCGGGCTTCGTGGACGCCCTGTCCACCCTGCTGCTCGCCATCATCTTCCTGATCTCGGTGTTCACGGTGGGCCAGTTCTTCCTGTCCACCGAGATCTCGGGCCGCGACACGGTGCTCGAGCGGCTCAACCGGCAGATCGCGGAACTGACCGATCTTCTCTCCCTGGAACGCTCCGGCCGTCGCACGACCGAGGAGAGCCTCGCCTCCCTCCAGAGCACCCTCAGGGCCAACGAGGCCGAGCGCGCCCGCCTGCAGGGGTTGCTCGATTCCGGCAGCGCGGCGCAGAGCCAGGCCGGAGAGCTGAACGCGGCCCTGGAAGCCGAGAAGCAGGCCACGGGACGGGCCTTAAGCCAGGTGGAGATCCTCAACCAGCAGATCGCCGCCATGCGCCGCCAGCTCGCGGCCCTGGAGGAGGCGCTCGCGGCCTCCGAAAACCGTGACCGGGAAAGCCAGGCCCGCATCGCCGATCTCGGCAGCAGGCTCAACGTGGCGCTGGCCCAGCGGGTGCAGGAGCTCGCCCGCTACCGCTCGGACTTCTTCGGGCGGTTGCGCCAGATCCTCGGCAACCGGCCCGACGTGCGCATCGTGGGCGACCGCTTCGTCTTCCAATCGGAAGTGCTCTTCCCCGTCGGCCAGGCGAACCTGCGCCCGGAAGCCTCGGGCGAGATCGATCGCATCGCGAGCGCGCTCATCGAGCTGGAAAAGCAGGTTCCGCCGGATATTCCATGGGTGATCCGGGTCGACGGACATACGGACCAGCGCCCGATCAGCACCCCGCAATTCCCGTCGAACTGGGCTCTCTCCTCCGCCCGCGCCATCGCGGTCGTCCAGGCCCTGGTCGCCCGGGGCGTCCAGCCCCAGCACCTCGTCGCAGCCGGGTTCGGCGAGTTCCAGCCCCTCGACAACACCACGACGGAAGAGGCCTATGCGCGCAACCGGCGCATCGAGCTCAAGCTGACCGAGCGGTGAGGCTAAAGACGCGCTTGCGCGGTCAGGCGCTCTTGCCGAGCGCGCGGGCGACATCCTTCACCTGCAGGCCGACACGCTTGACCGTGTCCATGATCTGCTGGCGCGGAACGCCCCATTTGTCGGACCAGTAGCGCATCTCCCAATCCTCGTGGAGATTGATGCGGGCAGAGTCCTGCGGGTGCCTTCTGAAGGTGGCCGCCATCCCTGACCTCCCTCGTCCTGTTCGAGAGCCGATCTGCGTCGGCCTGAAACCAACACCAGGGCGAGGGATTGGTTCACCGCGAGGCGCTACTCGGCGGCGAGACCCTGCTCCCGCTCGCCCGTGAACTGAAGCCGGGCAAGACGCGCATAGAGGCCGCCCCTGTGGAGCAGGACATCGTGGGTCCCCTCCTCCACGATCCGGCCGTTGTCCATGACGAGGATGCGGTCCGCCGAGCGCACGGTGGCGAGGCGGTGGGCGATCACGAGGGTGGTGCGGCCCTCCATGAGCCGGTCGAGAGCCTCCTGGACCTTGCGCTCGCTCTCCGCGTCCAGCGCCGAGGTCGCTTCGTCGAGAAGCAGGATCGGCGCGTCCTTGAGGATGGCGCGGGCAATGGCAAGACGCTGGCGCTGGCCGCCGGAGAGGGTCACCCCGCGCTCGCCGATGAGGGTGGCATAGCCCTGCGGCAGAGCCTGGATGAAGCCATGGGCGGAGGCGAGTTCCGCCGCGCGGCGCACCTCGTCCTCCGAGGCCTCCGGACGGCCGTAGCGGATATTGTCGAGAACGCTCGCGGCGAAGATCGTGGGCTCCTGCGGCACGAGGGCCATGCGGGCGCGCAAGGAGAACGGATCGGCCTCGGTGACCGGCACCCCGTCGACCCGGATCGTGCCGTCCTGAGGATCGTAGAAGCGCAGCAGCAGCTGGAGGATGGTGCTCTTGCCGGCCCCTGAGGGACCGACGATCGCGACCCGCTCTCCCGGCGCCACCGTGAAGCTCAGGCCATGGAGCGCGCGCTGCTCGGCACGGGTGGGATAGGCGAAATGCACCTCCTCGAAGGCCACGGTGCCGAGGGAGGGCTCCGGCAGGGGTTTCGGCTCCCGCGGTCTTTCGATGGCGGGCTTGGCCGCGAGGATCTCGCCCAGGCGCTCCGCGGCGCCGGCTGCCTGCGACAGTTCGCCATAGACCTCGGAGAGCTGGCCCAAGGAGCTCGCGGCGAAGACCGCATACAGCACGAATTGCGAGAGCCGGCCGCCCGTCATCTCGCCGGCGAGCACGTCCTGAGCGCCGTACCAGAGCACGGCCACCACGCTGGCCGAGACCATGAAGATGCCCGCGCCCGTCAGGAACGCCCGCATGGTGGTGGACAGGCGCGCGGCGTCGAAAGCCCCCTCGGCAGCGAGCGCGAAGCGGGAGGCGGTGAGGCTCTCCATGCCGAAAGCCTGCATGGTCCGCACCGCCCCGATGGCCTCCGCCGCATAGGCCGAGGCATCGGCGAGCCTGTCCTGGGCCGCCCGCGAGCGCCGCCGCACCGCCCGCCCCGAGAAGACCAGGGGCAGCACGATCACCGGAATGGCCAGCAGCACGAGGGCCGAGAGCTTCGGGCTCGTGATGATCATGAGCACGACGGCGCCCAGGAACAGGAAGACATTGCGCAACGCGATCGAGATGCTCACCCCGAAGGCGGCCTTCACCTGGGTCGTGTCGGCCGTGAGCCGCGAGACGATCTCGCCGCTCTTGGTCTGGTCGAAGAAGGCCGGGTCGAGGGATGTCAGGTGCCGGAACACGGCGGACCGCAGATCCGCCACCACCCGCTCGCCGAGGGTGATGACGAAGTAATAACGAAGGGCGCTTGAGACCGCGAGCACGGCCACCACCACGATCAGAAGCGCGAAATAGGCGTTGATGTAGGCCCGCCCCTGCTCCGAGAACCCGAAATCCACCACCCGGCGCACGGCGATGGGCACCACCAGGGTCGCCGCCGACGCCAGGACGAGCGCCGCCAGCGCCGCCGCGATCCGGCCCTTGTAGGCGAGGCCGTAGGGAACGAGCGGTGTCAGGGCGCTGAGCGCGGCCTTGGGGCGGGCTCGAGAGTTTGGCAGATCGGCCATGGCAGCCTTCATTGGCGGAATTCGCGGTTGGGAGCGGTTTAACACCTTTGCCCCGGCTTGTTTCAAGGTTCTAAGTGAGGTATAGGCGCGCATTCACCAATTCAGGCTCGATCTTACGCTGCGGGCTGACCAGATGTGGCTGGCCGCGAGAAGGACTATGGCAATGGCGCGCAAAGAAACCGATCATCCCGACTACCACTTCATCAAGGTGGTCATGACCAACGGCACCGAGTACACCACTCGCTCGACCTACGGCAAAGAGGGCGACACCCTCAACCTCGACATCGACCCGAACACCCACCCGGCCTGGACCGGCGGCCAGCAGCAGCTGCTCGACCGCGGCGGCCGCGTGTCGCGCTTCACCTCGAAGTTCGGCAACCTGGGCATCGGCGGCAAGAAGTAATCCGCCTCCCCGGATTGTCCCGGAATGCAAGAAGCCCCGCTTTCGCGGGGCTTTTTCGTGAGAGCATCGGACCCAAAAGCGGAGTCCACTTTTCACTGACGTGGCCCTTCGGGTCGCTGACGCGGCCCTCTGGGTCCGCACGATGCGCTAGGGTCATTCGGCTTGGGCGAAGGCCCGTTCCAGAAGGCCGATCTGGGCCGCCACCGGGTTCTGTCCCTGCGGCTGCGGCGGGGCCGCTTCCACCTCCGAAAGCAGGCGCTCGAGATGGAGGATGCGCGCGTGGAGACGGGTTGCGAGCCCGATCAGCTCGCGCAGACGTATCGGCAAGGCCTCGTATTCCACCAGAGTCGTGGCCGTTTCCGTCGAGTTCAGACGCACCCGAGCCTTCTCGGCGCGGGCCTGGTCGGGAGTGATCTCGCCCTCCGCGACGGCGCGCTGGAGCAGAAGCCACGAAGCAATCTGCATGAGGCGCGTGGTCAGGCGCATGCTCTCGCTAGCATAGGCCACGCTCGCCTCGCGCCGAAGGAGGCGCGAGTCCTCGCGGCCCTGGCCGTCGAGATAGGCGGCCGTTTCCTCGACCAGTTCCATCCCTTCCTGGAACAGGGCCGTGAAGGCCTCCGACCCCACGAAGCTCTGCCCGAAGCGGACAGGATCGACGTCAAGTTTGATCACGTCGGGTTCGCTCACCCACCGTCTCCCAAGGCGTTCTGCCTCGCTCCAAGCCAGGCAATGTTCGATGTCGGAGGGGAATATAGAACGGGCTTTTGCAGGATGCTCTGGTAACCTCTTCTTAAGGTTAAGCGCGAGAAGCCGGGCAAAAATCGAGCCGCCAGGGGCGGCTCTTCAAGTCGAACAGGGACGCGTCGAACAAGAGTGGGAGGAAGAACCACTCAGCCCGTCCAGTGGGAGAAAACCGGACGCCTTCATGAAGCGCCTGGAGCCCTTAAAAATGGGTTAACCTTGACCGAGCCGGAAGAAGGCGCTGGCGGCGGCGCGGGAATCCTCCTTGGCGGCCTTCGCTTCCTTCAGGCGGGCGATTTCCTTTTCCAGCAAGGCAACACGCTCGTCGAGCTCATCCACGGAGAGCATCGACAGGTCCTGACCGATCTCATGGGCACTGACCGTTATCCGCGGCTCGTCGGCAAAGGGATCGAAAGCCATGGCATTCTCCTCCTGAAGAGATTTCTCTCGAACGTTAATCCGGCATGCACGCCTTGCCAACTTCGCCCTATATGAGCGGAGCTTGACCAAAGGAGGGAAATTATGGAGCCGATTCCGGGCACGATGCGCGCGGTGATCGCCGAGGGCAGCGGCGGTCCGGACGTCCTGACCATGGTCGAGCGGCCGGTGCCCCAGCCCCGCGAAGGCGAAATCCTGGTCCGGGTGAGAGCCGCGGGCGTGAACCGCCCGGACGTGATCCAGCGCCAGGGCGGCTATCCCCCTCCCCCCGGCGCGCCCGACATCCTCGGCCTCGAATTCGCCGGCGAGGTGGTGGGCTCGGATCCGAACGCCAATCGCTTCCCGCTCGGAGCCAGGGTCATGGCTCTGGTGGCCGGCGGCGCCTATGCCGATTATGCCGTCGTCCACGAGAGCAACGCCCTGCCCGTCCCCGAAGGGCTGTCCTTCGAGGAAGCCGGCGCGATCCCGGAAACCTATTTCACCGTCTGGACGAACGTGTTCGAGCGCGGTGGCCTGAAACCCGGCGAGACGCTTCTCGTCCATGGCGGCACCTCGGGCATCGGCACCACCGCCATCCAGCTCGCGAAAGCCTTCGGGGCGACCGTGATCGCCACGGCGGGCTCTCCGGAGAAATGCGAGGCCTGCCGGCGGCTCGGAGCCGACGTGGCGGTCAATTACCGCTCGGAAGACTTCGTCGCCGTGGTGAAGGACAGCACCGGGGGACGGGGCGCGGACGTGATCCTCGATATGGTCGGGGGCGGCTACATTCCGCGCAACCACGAGGCGGCGGCCCAGGACGGGCGCATCGTGCAGATCGCCTTTCTCGAGGGCAGCAAGGTCGAACTCGACTTTCGCCGCCTCATGCTCAAGCGCCTCACCCATACCGGCTCGACCCTGCGCTCCCGCTCGGTGCCGGAGAAGGCCGCCATTGCCGAGGCGCTGGAAGCCAAGGTGTTGCCACTGCTGGAGGAGGAGCGGTGCAAACCCGTGATGGACTCAACCTTTGCGCTGGACGACGTGGCCAAGGCGCATGCCCGCATGGACGCCGGCGAGCATATCGGGAAGATCGTTTTGCGCCTTTAAAGTTTGCAACATCGCCCCACGCTCCCTATAATCATCTCGTTTCCCTCACAACGTGAGACGAGATGCTCCGGTCCGGACCGGTTCGGAGCGCAAGAGAGTTTTGCCGTGCGGCGCCGATGGCCGGTGCCCGGCTCGAAGGAGGTTCGCCCCATGTCCCAGGGACCGCTGATGCCGAAGGCGACGGCCGTTTGGCTCGTCGAGAACACATCCCTGTCGTTCGACCAGATCGCCGATTTCTGCAAGCTCCACCCGCTCGAGGTGAAGGGCATCGCGGACGGCGAGGTTGCGGCAGGCATCAAGGGCCTTGATCCGATCACCACGGGCCAGCTGACCCGCGAGGAGATCGAGAAGGCTCAAGACAACCCCAACCACCGCCTGCGCCTCGCCGAATCCCGCGTGAAGCTGCCCGAGCAGAAGCGCGTGAAGAAGGGTCCGCGCTACACCCCCGTTTCCCGCCGTCATGACCGCCCCAACGCGATCCTCTGGCTCGTGCGCAACCATCCCGAGCTCAAGGACGCTCAGATCATGCGCCTGGTGGGCACCACCAAGACCACGATCCAGCAGGTCCGCGAGCGCACCCACTGGAACTCGGCCAGCCTCACCCCGATGGACCCGGTGACCCTGGGCCTGTGCTCGCAGATCGATCTGGATTTCGAGGTGCAGCGCGCCGCCAAGGACCGCCCGCAGGTGGAGCCGCAGGATCAGGGCAGCACCCTGATGCCGGCCGAGATCACCACGGCCGAGCCCGCGCGCGACGAGCCCTTCGCCGACATGAGCCGCCCGAAGCCGCAGGAGGAAGACATCGACGTCAACTCGGTCTTCGCCAAGCTCAAGCAGCTCAGGCGCTCGGACGACGAGGAATAAGACACGCAAAAGGCCCGGATCGCTCCGGGCCTTTTCGTTTGCGGGCATTTCGTCTTTCACGCGCCGTGCGTCTCAAGACGTGGATGGCCGTGGCGAGCACGGCCATGGCGGAGGAAGCCGGGCCGTCAGCCCGTCACCCCCCTGCTTTTCAGCACGTCGCCGATCTCGTCGAGAATCGCAGGATCGTCGATCGTGGCCGGCATGCTCCATGTGTCGCCGTCGGCGATCTTCTTCATGGTGCCGCGCAGGATTTTTCCCGATCGCGTCTTCGGCAGGCGCGGCACGGTGATGGCGAGCTTGAAGGCCGCCACGGGGCCAATCCTCTCGCGCACCAGGCCCACCAGTTCGCTCTCGATCTCAGGAGGTGTCTGCTGCACGCCGGATTTCAGCACGACGAAGCCGCACGGCACTTCGCCCTTGAGCTGGTCCTTCATGCCGATCACGGCGCATTCGGCGACGGCGGGATGGGAGGCCAGCACCTCCTCCATGCCTCCGGTGGAGAGACGGTGGCCCGCGACGTTGATGATGTCGTCCGTGCGGCCCATCACCCAGACGTAGCCGTCCTCGTCGATATAGCCCGCATCCGACGTGTTGTAGTAGCCCGGATAAACGGTGAGATAGGATTCCTTGAAGCGCTCCTCCGCCTGCCAGAGGGTCGGGAGGGCGCCCGGAGGCAACGGCAGCTTGAGGACGATGGCTCCCATGGTGCCGGGCGCCACCGCCTTGCCGCCCTCGTCCAGAACCTCGACCGTGTAGCCCGGCAGCGGCACGGTGGGCGAGCCGTGCTTGATCGGCAGCGCCCCGAGCCCGAGCGGGTTGCCGACCACGGGCCAGCCGGTCTCGGTCTGCCACCAATGGTCGACCACCGGCACCTTCAGGATGTCCTCGGCCCATTTGACCGTGTCGGGATCGGCCCGCTCGCCCGCAAGGAACAGGGCCCTGAAGCCGGAGATGTCGTATTTCCTCAGAAGCTCCGCTTTCGAATCGTCCTTCTTGATGGCCCGGAAGGCGGTGGGTGCGGTGAACAACGTCACGGCCCCGTGCTCGGAGATCACCCGCCAATAAGCCCCCGCATCCGGCGTTCCCACGGGCTTGCCTTCGTAGAGGATGGCCGTGCAGCCGTGGAGCAGCGGGCCGTAGACGATGTAGGAATGGCCCACCACCCAGCCGACATCGGATGCGGCCCAGAACACCTCCCCCGGAGCGACGCCGAAGAAGTTGCTCATGCTCCACTTGAGCGCGACCATGTGCCCGCCGTTGTCGCGCACGACGCCCTTGGGCTTGCCGGTGGTCCCCGAGGTGTAGAGCACGTAGAGCGGATCGGTGGCGGCGACGGGAACGCAATCGGCCCTCTTGCCGGAGGCCCTGGCCCTGGCAACCTCCTGCGCCCAGTCGAGGTCGCGTCCCTCCAGGCGCGAGCATTCGAGTTGCGGGCGCTGATGGATCAGGCAAGCGTCGGGCTTGGACGCGGAAAGGTGGATCGCCTCGTCGAGCAGCGGCTTGTAGGGGACGACTTTGGCGCCTTCGATCCCGCAGGAGGCGGAGAGAATCACCTTCGGCTTGGCGTCGTCGATGCGGGTCGCCAGTTCCTTCGCGGCGAAGCCGCCGAACACCACGGAATGGATCGCCCCGATGCGGGCGCAGGCCAGCATGGCGAACGCGGCCTCGGGGATCATCGGCATGTAGATGATGACCCGGTCGCCCTTGCCGACTCCCATGTCCTGCAGCACGGCCGCGAGCGTTGCCACCTCGTCCTGCAATTCGGCGTAGGAGATGGTGCGCTTCGACTGCGTGACCGGGCTGTCATAGATGATGGCGGCCTGATCGCCGCGCGTCGCCGCGTGCCGGTCGACGGCGTTGTGGCACGTGTTGCACTCGGCCCCGACGAACCACCGACCATAGGCTCCCGCGTGGGGATCGAATATTTTTTCGGCGGGCTTGAACCAGTCGATCTCCCGGGCGGCGTCGCGCCAGAAGGCCTCCGGATCGGACTTCCAGCGCGCATAGACCTCATGATAGCGGCTTTGGGTGGATGGCATGGCGTTTCCCCGTTGCTGTCACTGCATGAGACGCGTGTTCGCAATTGTGGTAGCAGGCAGCGCAGCCGTGGTCAGCGGCGACTTTCGACGAGTTCTCAAGGCTTCGAATGATCACCAATCCGCTTTTCTATGCCGCCGCCGTTCCGGCGGTCACGCTCCTGGGACTGGCCAAGGGCGGCTTTTCGGGGCTGGGACTTCTCTCGCTGCCCCTGATGGCGCTGGTGGTCTCTCCGGTGCAGGCCGCCGCCATCACGCTGCCGATCCTGATCGTTCAGGACGTGGTCTCCGTCTGGGCCTACCGGCACGCTTGGGACAAGCGCAACGTGGTGCTGTTGGTGGCGGGAGCTCTCGCAGGCATCCTCACGGGCTATCTTCTGGCGGCCCAAGTCTCGGACGCGGCGATCAAGCTCGCCGTGGGCGTGATCTCCATCGGCTTCGCCGTTCGCCGGATGGCGCTGGAGCGCAGCGCCACACCGCCGGCCGCCACGCCGGCCGACACGCCGCGGGGGCTCTTCTGGGGCTGGGCAACCGGCTTCACCAGCATGATCGCGCATGCGGGCGGGCCGCCCTTCCAGGTCTACGTGATGCCGCAGAAGCTGCCGCGGAACGTTTTCGTCGGCACCGGCGCGGTCGTCTTCGCGATCCTCAACTGGCTCAAGGTGCCGCCCTATGTGGCGCTGGGCCAGTTCACGGCCGAGAATCTCGCAACCGCGGCCGCTCTCTTTCCGGTGGCCATCGTCTCCACCTGGGCCGGCGTCCTGCTCGTGCGGCGGGTGTCGGGCCAGAGCTTCTACACGGCAGTCTACGTCCTGCTGGTGCTGGTTGGTGCGAAGCTCATCTATGACGGTGCGAGCGGTCTCATCTAAGCCGCTTCATGAAAAAGCCGCCGCTCCATGGAGGAAGCGACGGCTCTTGGTGGAAATGTCCTGAGGACGGCCTTTAATGCACCGCCGTATCTGAAGTTCTCAGCCGGGTAATCTCATCCTTCAGTTGGAGTTTCTTCCGCTTCAGCTCCGCGAGTCTCATGTCGTCCGAGGCTGGCCTGTTGAGGGCATCCTGGATCTCGCGTTCGAGGGCCCGATGCTTCCGTTCGAGCTCCGTCAGATGGTTCTGTAGCGGCATGTCAGTTCCTCCTGTCTGATTACTGACGGGGTTATTTTGCCAACCACAGTGTGGCGAGTCGAAGGCGAAAAGTCACAAAATCGAGAGTAGAAGATGATGCCTCCGGCTTGCCCTTCAGAAGCCTTGATAGCATAATCCGACCCTCTCGCCGGGTCCCTCGCGACACGGACATTTGGATTGATTTTCAATGACCGAATTGGCCGAACTGGAAGCGGAATTGGCACGCCTCAAGCAGGAGCACCGCGACCTCGACATGGCGATCGATGCTCTCGAGAGCATGATCGCCGGGGATCAACTCCAGGTTCAGCGCCTCAAGAAGCGAAAGCTTGCCCTGAAGGATCAGATCATCCGGCTCGAGGACCAGCTCACGCCCGACATCATCGCCTGACAAGGCCGCGCTTTCTCTCCGCTGCGGCCTTGCCTGCCGGAGGCGCGTTCGTTATGTCCGGCTGACATCCCTCGAGGCCTTCGAAGCCGGAGCACATCATGGCGAGCGTCCCCGTTGCCATCATCATGGGCAGTCAGTCGGACTGGGCGACCATGCGTCATGCCGCCGAGACGCTCGATGCCCTCGGCGTCGCCTACGATGCGCGCATCGTGTCGGCGCACCGGACACCGGACCGGCTCGTCGCCTTCGCCAAGGGCGCCAAGGCGGAGGGCTTCCAGGTGATCATCGCGGGCGCGGGCGGCGCGGCGCATCTTCCGGGCATGACCGCCTCCATGACCCCGCTGCCCGTCTTCGGCGTTCCCGTGGAATCGAAAGCCCTCTCGGGCCAGGACAGCCTTCTCTCCATCGTGCAGATGCCCGCCGGGATCCCGGTGGGGACGCTGGCCATCGGCCGGGCCGGGGCCGTGAACGCGGCGCTTCTCGCCGCCGCCGTGCTCGCCCTCCACGATTCCGCTCTGGCCGACCGGCTCGACGCCTGGCGCAGGCGCCAGAGCGAGAGCGTGGCCGAGCGCCCCTCCAACGAAGGCTGAACGCCCATGATCCGTCCCGGCTGCACCATTGGAATCCTCGGCGGCGGCCAGCTCGGCCGCATGATCGCCATGGCGGCGGCGCAGCTCGGCCTGAGAACCCATGTCTACGCACCGGATGAGGGCAGCCCGGCCTTCGAGGTGGCGGCGGACGTGACCATCGCCCCTTATGAGGACGAGGCGGCCCTCGTGCGCTTCGCCAGGGCCGTGGACGTGGTGACCTACGAATTCGAGAACGTGCCGAGCGAGACCGCCTCGATCCTGAGCGCTCATACGCTGCTCGCGCCCAATGCCCAGGCGCTCGCGGTCTCGCAGGACCGGTTCCTGGAAAAGACCTTCATATCCGGCCTCGGCATCCCGGTCGCGCCCTTCGCGGCCTTCTCCAGCGAGGCGGAGCTCGCCGAGGCGGCCGAGCGCCTGGGGCGGCCCGCCGTGCTCAAGACCCGGCGCTTCGGATACGACGGCAAGGGCCAGGTGATGATCCGCCCGGAGACCGACCTGGCCGCCGCATGGGCCGAGGTGGGTCATGCTCCCGCCATCGTCGAGGGCTTCGTGCCCTTCGAGCGGGAGGTCTCCGTCGTTGCGGCCCGCACCGCCTCCGGGGCCTTCGCGGCCTATGATCTGTGCGCGAACGAGCACCGGCACCATATCCTCGACACCACCCGGGTCCCGGCGGGCGTTGCGGCGGCAACCGAGGCGGACGCCGTGCGGATCGCCCGAACCATCGCCGATGCCCTGGATTATGTCGGCGTGCTGGCGGTGGAGCTGTTCCTGGTCACGGAGAACGGCCAGGAGCGCCTGGTGGTCAACGAGATCGCCCCCCGGGTGCACAATTCGGGCCACTGGACCCTGGGTGGCGCCGCGACCTCGCAGTTCGAGCAGCATGTGCGCGCCGTCTGCGGCTGGCCCCTGGGAGAGACCGCGCGCCTGGGCCGCGTGGAGATGAAGAACCTCATCGGCCACGATGCCGACGAGTGGGAGCGCATCCTGGCCGAGCCTGGCGCCCACCTGCACCTCTACGGCAAGGCCGAGGCCCGGGCCGGCCGCAAGATGGGCCACGTGACCCGGGTTTTTCCGGACAAGGCCTGAACCTTTCGGATCGAGCGGCGTTATCGCCCTGGTTCGGCGCTTTTGTCGGAAGGAACCCTGGACAGGCAAGGCTTCTTCTGCTATCGACGCCAGCCAATGGAGGTGCGCAAGACGCGCCTCGTTTTTCTTTTACACAATCGAAACGGCTCAAAATACGAGGAATTCGCGTGCAGGTTCTTGTCCGGGATAACAACGTCGATCAGGCGCTCCGCGCTCTCAAGAAGAAGATGCAGCGTGAGGGCATCTTCCGCGAGATGAAGCTCCGTGGCCACTACGAGAAGCCGTCGGAGAAGAAGGCCCGCGAGAAGGCCGAGGCCGTCCGCCGTGCCCGCAAGCTCATCCGCAAGCGCATGCAGCGCGAAGGCCTTCTGCCTTCCAAGCCGCGCACGACGGCTCGCTAAGATCTTGACGCAGGCCCTTTGAGGCCATTCCGTCGATTGTGAATCAGCGCCCTCTGCGCGAGCAGGGGCGCTGTTTGCATGTTGTGGCTAGCGCATCGTGCGGACCCAGAGGGCCGCGTCAGCGACCCGAAGGGCCACGTCAGTGAAAAGCGGACCCGGTTTTCCGGTCCGACGATGCGCTGCCGATACTCTAGGCCGGCGGCGACCTTTTGCCCCAAGCCTTTGGCAGGTCTCTGACTTTTTCCTCTCGACCGCCTTTCTGTTGCCGTGTTTCACGGCTGTTAAGGTTTATCCCCTAAACCTCCCCTCAATCGTGTTTGAGTCAAAGAAGTTGGAGACAAAGGTGATCGCCCTATCGATTCGCCGTTTTGCGCCCCTGAGCCTCGCCCTGACCGCCGTGAGCCTTGCCGCCTGCAGTACGGTGGGTGGCGGCGCCCCCACCCAGCGCATCGCTGTGGTGGAGGAGGATACGCAGGGCACGAGCCAAGTGAACATCGCTTCCCTGTCCGACGTCATCCAGCGCAATCCGAACGATCCGAGCGCCTACAACACCCGTGGCGCGGCCTATGCCCGCGTCGGCCGCTACAGCGACGCCATGGCCGACTTCTCCAAGGCCATCCAGCTGGATCCCAACTACGCCCCGGCTTATACGAACCGGGCCCTCGCCCTGCGCCAGACGAACCGGAACGACCAGGCGCTGGCGGATTTCAGCCGCTCGATCCAGGCTGATCCGAATTACGGTCCCGCCTATATCGGCCGCGCCAACCTGCTGCGCGTCCAGGGCAACTACCAGGAAGCCCTCAACGACCTGAACATGGCCACCCGCCTGCTGCCCGAATCCGCCGAGGCGCTCCATTCCCGCGGACTGCTCTACCAGCGCCAGGGCATGCACCAGCAGGCGATCCTGGACTTCGACGCCACCATCGACCGCAATCCCTTCGTCGGGGCTCCCTACGCGGCCCGCGGCCAGAGCTACGTGGCTACGAACCAGTTCGACAAGGCCATCGAGGACTTCAACGCGGCGCTCAACGTCAACAACCGGGACGCCGATTCCTGGGCTTGGCGCGGCGTGGCGCTCGAGCGCAAGGGCGACCGCCAGCAGGCGATCGAGAGCTACCAGCGCGCGCTCGGCATCGACAGCTCGAACGCGGTGGCCCGCCAGGGCAGCTCCCGCCTCCAGGGCGGAGTGGCGAGCCTGTTCCGCGGGTAGCCGGACAACCCCATCGGTGTTCTTCAAAGCCGGCGCACTGCGCCGGCTTTTTCACAGCTCCTTCTTCAGGAACGACACATAGGGCTCGAAGCCAAATCGGGTGTAGGTTCCGACGGCGCGCTCATTCGCCACGAGGGCGCCGATCATGAGGCGCGTCAGACCCGCCTCCTTCGTGAGGCGCTCCGCTTCGTTCAGCAGCATCTGCCCGATCCCCCTGCCTCGCCATTCCGCGTGAACGATGAGGTCCGTGACCGTGCCGTGTTGGCGGACCTCGTCCGCCACATAGGCCGCATCCTGGTCGAGCGAGAAGCCCATGGCGCCGACGACGATTTCGGTTTCTTCGGCCAGGATGATCCGCCCTTTGCGCCGGGCGAGCCGCATCATCAGCTCGTCGTAATAGGCTTCGGCGCCGCCGTAGTCCCGTCGCCGGTCGCCGACGAGGTCGGCCTCGAACACATTGAGCTGGTGGATCAGCTCGACGACCGTGCTGCGATCCTGGGGCAAGGCGGTGCGAAGGGTGATCGGGGGCATGAGGGTCTTCCGAGCTTTCATGCGTTTCGCGCTATCATGAAGGGCAAAACGCCCGGCACGAAGCCGGGCATTGCTTCCATGCCTGCTGCGGTTGCCTCAGAGGTTCTTGAGGATCTCGTCGACCACTTTCTTGGCGTCGCCGAAGAGCATCATGGTGTTGTCGCGGAAGAACAGCTCGTTCTCGACGCCCGCATAGCCGGAGCCCATGCCGCGCTTGATGAAGAGCACGGTCTTGGCCCGCTCCACGTCGAGAATCGGCATGCCGAAGATCGGCGAGCTCGGATCGGTCTTGGCCGCCGGGTTGGTGACGTCGTTGGCGCCGATCACGAAGGCCACGTCGGCCTGCGCGAACTCGCCGTTGATGTCCTCGAGCTCGAACACCTCGTCATACGGAACGTTGGCCTCGGCGAGCAGCACGTTCATGTGGCCCGGCATGCGGCCCGCCACCGGGTGAATGGCGTATTTGACCTCGACGCCTTCGCTTTTAAGCTCGTCCGCCATCTCGCGCAGGGCGTGCTGCGCCTGCGCCACCGCCATGCCGTAGCCCGGCACGATGATCACCTTCGCGGCATTCTTCATGATGAAGGCGGCGTCGTCCGCCGAGCCCTGCTTCACGGGCCGGGTCTCGACGGCGCCGGCCGCAGCGCTTGCGGTCTCGCCGCCGAAGCCCCCGAGGATCACCGAGATGAAGGAGCGGTTCATGCCCTTGCACATGATGTAGGACAGGATCGCGCCCGAGGAGCCCACCAGCGCGCCCGTGATGATGAGCGCGAGGTTGCCCAGGGTGAAGCCGATGCCCGCCGCCGCCCAACCCGAATAGGAGTTGAGCATCGACACCACGACGGGCATGTCCGCGCCGCCGATGGGGATGATCAGCGTCACGCCCAGCACGAAGGACACCAGCACGATGAGCCAGAAGGCCACGTGGTTGCCCGACGAGATGAAGGCGACGAGCAGCACCAGCAGCAGCAGCCCGAGGCCGATATTGATCAGGTGCCGGCTCGGCAGCAGGATCGGCTTGCCGGACATGCGCCCGTCGAGCTTCAGGAACGCGATCACCGAGCCCGTGAAGGTGATGGCCCCGATGGCGACGCCCAGCCCCATCTCGAACAGCGAGCCGCCAGGGATCCGGGCCGCGGGACCGAGGCCCTGCCCCCCGGGTCCGTCGTGGAACAGGCCGAAAGCCTGCGGCGCATACAGGGCGGCGGCGGCGACGAACACCGCGGCAAGGCCGACGCCCGAGTGAAAGGCCGCCACCAGCTGCGGCATCGCCGTCATGGGAACGCGCCGGGCGATGACGGCACCGGCGCCGCCGCCGATGGCGAGGCCCAGGATGACGAGACCCCAGCCGCCGAGACCGGCAGGCGTCGTGAAGGCGAGCGTGGTCAGGATGGCGAGCGCCATGCCCGCCATGCCGTACAGGTTGCCCCGTCGCGAGGTGGTCGGGTGGGACAGGCCGCGCAGCGCCAGGATGAAGAGGACGCCGGACACCAGATAAAGAAGGTTCGAGATGTTTCCCGACATGGCCTCATCCCTTCTTCTTGTACATGGCGAGCATGCGCTCGGTGACGAGGAAGCCGCCGAAGATGTTGATGCCGGCGAGCACCAGGGCGATGAACCCGAAGATCCGTGCCAGGCCCGTTCCCTCCACCGTCAGCGGAACGCCGACGGCCAGGAGCGCGCCGACCACGATCACCGACGAGATCGCGTTGGTGACCGACATGAGCGGCGTGTGCAGCGCCGGCGTGACCTGCCAGACCACGTAATAGCCGACGAAGATCGCCAGCACGAAGATGGCCAGGCGGAACACGGTGGGGTCCACCGCGCCGTGGGTCACGACCGCGGCGGCGTTTCCTGCGGCCTCCGCCACCTGGTCTGCGATGGTCTGCGCGGCTTCGGCCGATCGCCGGGCGGCTTCGGCCGCCGCTCGGGCCTGCTCGACGGCCTGTTCGGGCGTAAGCGTTGCCATGGTGTCCTCCCCTGGACGGTTTTAAGCGGTCGGCTGGAAAGCGGTGTGGACGATGGCGCCGTCGCGGGTCAGGCAGGTGGCCTTGACCAGCTCGTCGTCCCACTTCACGGCCAGTGCCTTCGTGTCCTTGTTCACCAGCGTCTCGACAAAGGCGTAGAGGTTCTTCGCGTAGAGGCTGGAAGCGGTGGCGGCGAGGCGCCCGGGCACGTTGAGGTGGCCCACGATCTTCACGCCGTTGTGGGTCGTGACCTGACCCGGCTCGGCGAGCTCGCAATTGCCGCCGCGCTCGACCGCGAGATCCACGATCACGGAGCCGGGCTTCATGGATTCGACCATGGCGCGGCTGACGAGCTTGGGCGCGGGGCGGCCGGGGATCAGGGCCGTGGTGATGACGATGTCCTGCTTGGCGATGTGCGAGGCGACCAGCGCCGCCTGCTTCTCGCGGTACTCGGCCGACATCTCCTTGGCGTAGCCGCCGGCGGTCTCGGCCTGCTTGAACTCCTCGTCCTCCACGGCGACGAACTTGGCGCCCAGGCTCTCCACCTGCTCCTTGGCGGCGGGGCGCACGTCGGTGGCGGTGACCACCGCGCCGAGGCGGCGGGCGGTGGCGATGGCCTGGAGGCCGGCGACGCCCGCGCCCATGACGAAGATGCGGGCCGCCGGTACCGTGCCGGCGGCCGTCATCATCATCGGCATGGCGCGGCCATATTCGGCGGCGGCGTCGATCACGGCGCGGTAACCGGCGAGATTGGCCTGGGAGGACAGGACGTCCATCACCTGGGCGCGGGTGATGCGCGGCATCAGCTCCATGGCGAAGGCGGCGACGCCCGCATCGGCCATGCTCCTGAGCGCCTCGTCCTGGCCATAAGGGTCCATGATGGCGATGACGAGCGCGCCGGGCTTGGCGCCCGCAAGCTCTCCTTGAGCCGGGCGGCGCACCTTGAGGACCACATCCGCGTCCCGCAGGGCCTCCTCGCGGGAGGACGCGATCGCGGCGCCCGCCGCCTCGAACTCGGCATCCCGGATGCCGGCCTTGTCCCCTGCCCCCGCCTGGACGGCCACGTCCGCCCCCAGGCCCTTGAACTTCTTGACCGTCTCAGGGGTCGCGGCGACGCGGGTCTCCGCTCCCTCGGTCTCGGAAAGAACGGCGATGCGCATGATGCTCCCCTGCGATCGTTGGGACAAAGAAAAGGCCCTGAAAACAGGGCCTTGTTGCGAAGTCAGTAGAGGATGAGTGCAAGCAGAAGAAGAACACCCACGGCCACCGGGGCCCGAACCCCGATCGACGGGGCGATGGCCCCGATCGCGCCGGACGCGAGCGAGAGGATGACCCCGAAAATCGCCGTCAGCCAGGCATGCTTGATGCCGCCGACCGCCAGGGCCAGCACGTGGCAGACGACGACGGCAGTGCCGATCTCGGCAAACCGCACGAATCCGTTGTAAGTCACCTCATGGGTAGGGCCATCCATATCCGGACTGTAGCCCCCATGCGGCGCATGTTTTGTATCGGCCATGATTCAACGCCCTGTTAGCATCGGTTGTTAATTGCTGCGTTTAACGCATGCGGTGAGGAGCCGCAATCACTCGAAGCAACTCCGGGAAAACTTTATGAACGCGCGGGTTTCTTATTCTATCCCCAGGAACTCCCGCCATTGCGGCAGGCAGACAGTTTCATAGTCGTAGCGCTCCACCGCGATCTTGCGTGCCTCCCTGGCCATGGCGGTGGATTTCTCCTTTTCCATCAAGGTCTCCCGCACCCGCTCGGCGAGGGCCCGATGGTCGAAGAAGGGAAAAAGGCGACCGTTCACTCCGTCCGTGACGATCTCCCGAACCGGCTCCGTATCCGACGCAACGATCCTGCATTCCAGCGCCATGGATTCGATGGAGGACCAGGATAGGACGAAAGGATAGGTCATGTAGATGTGGGCGGAGGAGACCTGGAGCACCCTCACGAACTGGTCGTAAGGCAGGTTTCCGACGAGATGGACCCGCGACCAGTCCACCGGCCGGTCGATCTTGTCCTTGAAGTGCTCGTACCAGGAGCGCCCTCCGGGGGCCGCCCCCGAATAGCTGTTGCCCTTGCCGCCGATGACAACGACCTGGAGGTCGGGGTCGATGTCCAGGAGATAGGGCAGGCTCTTGAAAACGATGTGGCCCCCGCGCATCGGCTCGATGTTGCGGGTCACGTAGGTGACCACCGGCCTCTGGCGGCTCAGGCGCGGACCATCCGGGCCGACCTGGAGGCTGATCGCCGGATCCGGCACGAGGCGCTTGGTGTCGATGCCGTCATGGATGACGGCGAGCCTGTCCCGGAGGTAGCCGGGAAAGGTATCGCGCTGATAGCGCGTCGGCGCGACCGCCAGGTCGGCCGCGTCCAGCGCCCCGAGCTGCATGGCGTTCTTCAGGCGAAGGCGCCAGATCACCTCCTCGTTGGTGACGGGAAACTCGGGATCGAAATCGAGGTCCTGCCCCTTGGCGTGGTAGTAATATTCGAAATAGGCCACGTGCTTGGCCTTGGGCCAGACGTCCTTCAGGAACAGGTTCTCGCCCCAGCCCGTATTGACCACCACCACGTCGGGCTCGAACCCCTGCCTGGCGAGCTCGCGCGCCTTGTGCGCCACGCCATAGGCTCGTCGCAGACGGGGGATGACGGGAGAGTAACGGGCCTCGTGCTTCGGATCGTCGGGACCCGGAGCCGGGTTATAGGGGTAGTACTTGACGCCCGGCAGGGCGCATTGCTTCACCATGCCGAGCGCCACGACCTCGTGCCCTTCGGCGACGAAGCTCTGCGACAGGCGCAGGAACTGGCCTGGAAAATTCTGATGGACGAAGAGGATCTTCATGGATTGCCCCTGACGCTGGGTTAAGGCCTGTAAGGCCATTCCGCGAAAGATGCAACCTCATTACACAGGAGCCGGCAAACCGGAAGCGGCCAGGACCTCGCCCTGGCGCTGCGCGAGGCCCTCCAGGGAAAACCGGTCGATCTCGGTCTCGAACAGCCGATGATAGTTCAGCTCGGCCTTGAGGTGGAGGAAGACCGCCCCGAGTCCGACCGCCGCCCGGTCCATGAAGACGAATTCGCGCGGGACCGTCACTGGTCCTTTCTCCTTGAGGGCCCTGTGCACCTCGAAAGCCTGCCGGCGCCCGTACTCGCCGGGCTTGACCCCGTCCGCCACCGTACGGACCCGGTCGTCGAGGAGCGGGGCATAGATGAAGCGCGCCCAGATGTTGAGGATGTCGATCAATTCGTTCGACAGGCTCCGGAAGCCCCAGGTCTCGTACGCATGGACGATCCGGGCCCGGTCGTCCGTCTGGAGGCCCCGGTAGAGATCGACCACGCCGCCGACGAAGCGCGGGTGGAAGATGCGGATGCAGCCGTAATCGAGCAGGTTGATGCCCTGCGCCTCGCGCCCCTCGGAGAAGACCGTGTAATTGCCCAGATGCGGATCGCCGTGGATGACGGCGGCATGACTGAAGGGATGCCACCAGGCCTTGAACATGGCGATGGCGAGCCGGTTGCGGATTTCGACCGGGCTCTCGGTGAATTGCAGGATCTTCTCACCCTCGAGCCATTGCAGCGACAGGAGCCGCTTCGTGGAGAGTTCCAGGTGCACCTTCGGCACGCGCACGTCCTCCACATCCGCGAGCGTCTCGGCATAGAGCGATGCGTGCTTGGCTTCGCGTTCGTAGTCGAGCTCCTCGCGCACGCGCTCACCGATCTCCTTGGCGATCTCGCGTGTGTCGATGGCGGGATCCATGCGCCTGTGCAGGGCGAAGACGAATTCGAGCTGCTTCAGATCGGCCTCCACGGCCGATTGCATGTCGGGGTATTGCAGCTTGCAGGCGAGCGCCTCGCCGTCCCTCGTGGTGGCCCGGTGGACCTGGCCCAAGGACGCCGCCGCGGAAGGATTAAGGTCGAAGGATCCGAACCGCCCCTGCCATTGCGGGCCCAGCTCCGCCTGCATGCGCCGCTTGACGAAGGCCGCACCCATGGGCGGCGCCTCGCTTTGCAGCCTCTGCAATTCGGCGGCGTATTCCGGCGGAATGAGATCGGGAATGGTGGCGAGCAGTTGCGCCACCTTCATGATCGGGCCCTTCAGCCCCCCGAGGGCCTGCGCGAGCGCGGCCGCATTGGAGGCGTCGCGCGCATCGCCGCCGAAGAGACGCGCGCCCGCCATGCGGGCGGCCACGCCGCCCATGTTCGCGCCGACGCGCGCATAGCGCGCCGCGCGGGCCGTGAAGCGGTTCGCTTCGTTGTCGCGATCAGCCATCAGGAGAGGTCTTTCCGATCATGTTGCGAATGTGCCGACGTGCCTTCTCGTCGAAGAAGCACCTCGGCACATAGCGCCAGAGCAAGCATCATGCCGTCTTTTCCATCGCCTCCAGCTCGCCGATCAGCCGCTCGATCATGGAGAGGCCGATCTGCCAGAAGGACGGATCGCGCGCATCGAGTCCGAACGGCACGAGCAGCTCCGGGTACGGCTTGGAGCCGCCCGCGGAGAGCAGGGCGAAATAGCGATCCACGAAGCCTTCGTTGGATCGCTCGTAGATTCCGTAGAGAGAATTCACCAGGCAGTCGCCGAACGCGTAGGCGTAGACGTAGAACGGCGAGTGGATGAAATGGGGAATGTAGGTCCAGAAGGTTTCATAGCCGGGACCGAGGCGGATTGCAGGCCCGAGGGATTCGTCCTGCACGGACATCCAGAGCTCGCAGAGCTTCTCGGAGGTCAGCTCGCCGTTGCGGCGCTCCACATGCACCTTGCGCTCGAAGGAATAGAACGCGATCTGGCGCACCACGGTGTTGATCATATCCTCCACTTTCGCGGCCAGCATCGCCTTGCGCTGCACCGGGTTGGTGGTCTGGTCGAGCAGCCTGCGGAAGGTCAGCATCTCGCCGAACACGCTCGCGGTCTCCGCCAGGGTCAGCGGCGTCGGCGCCATGAGCGCTCCGTTGGGCGCGGCGAGCACCTGATGGACGCCGTGACCGAGCTCATGCGCAAGGGTCATCACGTCGCGCGGCTTGCCCTGGTAGTTGAGCAGCACATAGGGGTGGGCCGACGGAACGGTCGGATGCGCGAAGGCGCCGGGAGCCTTGCCGGGACGCGTCGGCGCGTCGATCCAGCCCTCGTCGAAGAAGCGCCGCGCGATATCGGCCATGCGCGGCGAGAAGGCGGAATAGGCGGACAGCACGGTCTCGCGCGCCTCATCCCACGGAATGGTACGCTGCTCCACCTTGGGCAGCGGCGCGTTGCGGTCCCAATGGTCGAGCTTGTCCTTGCCGAACCACCGCGCTTTCAGGGCATAATAGCGGTGCGAGAGACGCGGATAGGCCTCGCGCACGGCAGCCACCAGCGCGTCCACCACCTCGCGCTCGACCCGGTTGGCGAGGTGGCGCGAATCCGCCACGTCCTGGAAGCCGCGCCAGCGATCCGAGATTTCCTTGTCCTTGGCCAGCGTGTTCGTGATCAGCGTGAAAGTGCGAAGATGGGTCTTGAACGTTCGGGCGAGCGCGTCGGACGCATCCTTGCGCACGCTCTCGTCCGGATCCTGCAGCTTGTTGAGCGTGGGCTCGATGGGCAGTTCCTCGCCACGCACCGTGAAGCGCAAGGACGCGATGGTCTCGTCGAACAGCCGGTTCCAGGCGGAGCGCCCGGTCACGGATTTTTCGTGGAAGAGCTGCTCGATCCTGTCGTCGAGCTGATAGGGCTTGTCCTTGCGCAGATCCTCGATCCAGGGCCTGTAATGCGAGAGCGGCGCCTGAGCCACAGCGCCGTCCAGCACCGCATCGTCGATGCGGTTGAGTTCGAGGCTGAAGAACAGAAGCTCCGTGGAGGCGGTGGTGAGGCGCTCCTGGGTGTCGCCATAGAACTTCGCCCGGACCGGATCGGTGGTATCGCCCGAATAGACCAGGCCCGCATAGGACATGATCCGCCCGAGGAGATCCTCCAGGGCCTCGTAGCGCCGGATCACCTCGGTCAGCGCCTGGGGAGCGTTTTCGCCCCGCGCCATGGTGTCGAGCTTGCCGCGATAGGCCTCCGCGAAGACCTTGCACTCCTCCTCCGCCCTGGCGAGATCGCCTTTGAACGCCTCGCTGTCCATGCCCGGATAGAGATGGGACAGGTTCCACTCCGGGAGCGAGCCGAGAGCGACCTGAGCGGCGGCGGTTGAGGTGGTCTGATGCACGGAAGGAGCTTTCTGAGACATTGCTGGAAGCGGGGTTGATCGACGGTGAACCACATATTGGCTGCCTAGCCTGCCGGATCAACCCGGACGGCGGGCTCCAGGTCCCTTCAAAAGCGCAGGACGTTAAAGCCCAGTTTACCCTTATCGCCCAGCATCGCCGGAGCGATTCCCCCTCAAACGCGTCCACCCCATGCTCCTCTCCCGCTTCTTCGCAGACGACATCCGCGCCTTTCGCCAAGGCACGGCCGGCCTGGCCGCGGGGTCCGAACGGGAGAGGACGGCCCGGCTCGCCGACCGGGCGGCACGCTCGACCCTGCCCCTCCTGATCGAGGCGGAGGCCGGAAGCGGCGCCAAGGCACTGGCCCAGGCGATCCACGCAAGCGGCGAGCGGAAGGCGCGCTCCTTCGTCGTCATGCGGGCAGACGAGGCCCTTTCAAGTGGGGAGACTCAGGACACCGCTCTCCTCCGCCACCTGAGAGCCGCCCATGGCGGCACGCTGTTCATCGACGGGGTCGAGCACCTGACCAACAAGGCGCAGGACCGGTTGATGGACATCCTGCTCCCGTCGGAGGCCGGCGTGCGCGCGGGCCGTCGCTTCGACGTCAGGTTCGTCGCGAGCGCGGGTTTCGATCTCCCGTACAGGGTACGGGAGGGTCGGTTCAACAGCGATCTCTACTACCGTCTCCAGGCCATGCCTCTGTCCTTGCGTCCTTTGCGGGCCCGCAGAGAGGCCATCGCCGAATGGGCGGTGTTCTTCGCCGAGCGCTTCGCCGCCGAGGAGGGCAAGAGGATCCGGGGGGTGTCTGCGGATGCGTTGGCCCTGCTCGCCCGTTACGACTGGCCGGGCAATCTCCGGCAGCTCGAGAATGCGGTCTATCGCGCGGTCGTTCTGGCCGATGGAGCTTCCTTGACGCCTCGCGAGTTCCCTCAGATCGCCGCCCATGTGGAAGGCTTCCGCATCGACATCCCGCCCGTTCCAGCGGCACGGGCGCTTGCGCCCGTTCACCAGCCGGCGCCCGCTCCCGTGCACGATCCCCACGCGCTGCCGCTGATTCGCGAGAGCGGAGAGATGTTGACGCTGGCGGAGCTGGAAGAGCGCGCGATTCGCTTCGCCCTCGTGCATTATCAAGGACATATGTCCGCGATCTCGCGCCATCTCGGGATCGGACGCTCGACTCTTTACCGAAAATTGAAGGAACTTGGCTTAAACGATGCAGCCGCATGACGCCTTCGTGCGTTAAGCGTGGCAGAGGTGTGGCTGCACACAGACCAAATCATTTGATGTGGAGGATGAAACATCCTCCAACCCCATTGCGAGAAGGAGATGGGTCATGCGTGACTTGCGCAAGACGGCGCTTTGGCTCGGCCTTGTCGGATCGGCTTCTCTCTGGTCTCTTTCCGCAGCGGCGCAGACGCTGGCGAGCGAAGCCTCGGACGTCTCCCAGCCCGTCCTTGCACAAAGCCCCGTCGAGCCCGCGCTCCACCCTGTGAGCACGCAACCCGCAGCGGTGCGGGACGATCCGGTGATCGAGCCGATTCCCCTGCCCGAGCCTGCGCCCGTGAGCTTTGAGACGGCTGATCGGACACCTGAGCCCGCCATCGACATTCCGTTGCCGGACGCGGCTCCCGTCGCGGCGCTCATGCAGCAGGATGTGCTGCGCATGTCCGTCGAGGGCCTGCTCTCGGACGACGGGACGATGCGCCACCTTCGTCTCTCGCAGAAGGACCGCGATGTCCTGAGGGCGTTTTACGCGCAAGCCGAGCGCCCTCTCGCCTGGGCGCGGGACGGCGCCTTCACGCCGGCGGCCTTGAACGCGATCGCACGGCTGAAGGCTGCGGATGAGGATGGCCTCGATCCGACCGATTATCCCCTGCCTGACGTGAAACTGCGCAAGGAGGCCTCGCCCGCGCAATGGGCCGAAGCCGATCTCAAGCTCTCGGCCTCCGTAATCCGCTATGCGCGCGATGCGCGCGGCGGACGTCTCGAGCCGTCCCGCCTCTCGCCCCTGGTCACACCGAAACTGGCGCTGCCCGAGGCGGATGAGGTTCTCAGGAAAGTCGGCGCCGCGAAGGACGCGAATGCGGCGCTGGCATCCTACAATCCGCCCCATGCGGGCTACCGGGCCCTGAAGGAACAGCTCGCGGAGCTGCGCGCCAGCCATCCTTCCGCGCCGAGCGTGCATGTGCCCAAGGGCCCTGCCCTGCGCGTGGGCATGAAGGATCCGCGCGTTCCGCTGATCCGCGCGCATTTCAAGCTGAAGGACGAGGACGACAACCAGAACGTCTACGACAAGCGTCTCGCTTCGGCGGTGGCCGCCTTCCAGAAGGAACAAGGCCTGCCGACGAACGGGGTCCTCACGGCGCAGACGGTGGCTGCCCTCTCAGGTCCTTCGCTGGTCCGGCGCGAGGCCGATCTGATCGCCAACATGGAGCGCTGGCGCTGGCTGCCGGAGGATCTGGGTTCACGCCACATCCTGGTGAATGTCCCCGAGTTCCGCCTGCAGCTCGTGGAAGGCGGCGAGGTTGCCCACGAGACGCGGGTGATCGTCGGCAAGGAGCAGTCGCAGACGCCGATCTTCTCCGAGGACATGAAGTACCTCGTGGTCAACCCCTCCTGGACGATCCCGCCGTCCATCATGAAGAAAGAGATCCTGCCGGGCCTCGCGAATGACCCGTACTATGCCGCCAGGAAAGGCTACAAGGTCATCCGCAAGGACGGCCGCCTCATCGTTCAGCAGCCTCCGGGCGAACGCAACGCCTTGGGATACGTGAAGTTCATGTTCCCGAACCAGCACGCGGTCTATCTGCACGATACGCCCAACCGCAATCTGTTCTCGGCTGCCAAGCGCGCCTTCAGCCATGGCTGCGTGCGCGTGGAAAAACCCTTCGAGCTGGCCGAATTCATCATGGGCGAGGACAGCAAGTGGACCGAGCAGAGGTTGCGCGGCCTGATCGGCAAGGGCGAGCGCACGGTCTTCCTGCCGAAACCGCTTCCGGTGCACCTCGCCTATTTCACCCTCAGGGTGGACGAGAGGGGATCTCTCAAGTCCTATCCGGATCTCTACGGGCTGGACCAGAAGGTTCGAACGGCCCTGAACCTCTCCCGGTAACCATCCTCGAAAAGCGGCCCTCCGGGCCGCTTTTTTGCACCTCACTTAACCTGAAGGTAACCGTCTTCGGCAAAGATCCTTTCACTATGAGCGAGTACCCCACTTCCGCGGAAGTGTGGCGAGTAACACGAGTATCCCAGTGAGAGTATTGCGTTCGGACGGCTTGGTGCGTCGCGCCGGGATTGGTCTTGCGGCCTTTGTGGCTGTCATGGTCGGAGGCGTGCGCGGCACGCAGGATGCCGTCGCCAACGGCGATACGCGCACCCTGACCTTCTATCACAACAACACCAAGGAAACTCTCACCGTCACGTTCCGGCGCAACGGCCAGTACGATTCCGCCGCCCTGCAGCAGCTCAACTGGTTCCTGCGCGACTGGCGGCGAAGTGAGGCGACCCGCATGGACCCGCGCCTGTTCGACACGGTGTGGGAGGTCTACCGCGAGGTAGGCTCGAGCGCGCCCGTGCATGTGAACTCGGCCTATCGCTCGCCCCAGACCAACGCCATGCTGCGTCGCCGCTCCAGCGTGGTGGCCAAGAACAGCCAGCACATGCAGGGCAAGGCCCTGGACTTCTACCTGCCCGACATATCCGCCGGGCAGCTCCGGGCCGTCGGCATGAAGCTTCAAAGAGGCGGCGTCGGCTATTATCCCAATGCCTACACGCCCTTCGTGCATCTGGACGTAGGCAGCGTGCGCGCCTGGCCGCGCATGACCCGCGACCAGCTCGTGCGCCTCTTCCCCGACGGCAAGACGGTGCACATCCCCACGGACGGCAGGCCTCTTCCGGGCTATGATCTCGCCAAGGCGGAAGTGCTCGCCGGCGGCGGCACGGTGGCTGGCTACAGCGCCTATGCGGATGCCGAGGAGGCCATCGCCGCGCAGCAGCCGCGCCGCAAGAGCTTCTGGGCCACCCTCTTCGGCCTGGGTGACGACGAGGAGGAGGACGTGGCGGAAATCCGCACGGCGTCGCGTCCCAGCAGCACGCTCATGGCGTCCCGCAGCGCGCCCAGCGACAATTACGCGGATGACCGCAACGCGTCGCCCCTGGCGGCCCTGCGCCAATACGACAACAGGAATGCGGCGGTCGCGCGCCAAGCCCCCGTGGCCGTGGCGCAGGCCCGGCCCGAGCCCCCACCCGCCCCTGCGGTGGTGGCCGCGATGGCGCCCGCTCTGCGCGAGGATCTTTCGCCGCCGGCAGCGGCTCCGCTCCCGCCCACACGGATCAGCGGCCAGCCGAGCACCGTTCAGACCGCAAGCGGCCCGACGCTCGCATGGCAACAGGGACCGGGCGTGCAGAACGATCTCTCGATCGGCAAGGGCATGGCCTTCGCGCCGATTCCGCCGCGCCGCCCGGGCGCGGACATGGATGAACCGACAGAGACCGCCGCGCTCGCCTATGCGCCGCTGCCGCCCGCACGCCCCGGCTCGCTCGCGGCGACGAATCCGATCCCGGTGCTGAGCGAGCCGCGCGGCGTCACGGAGGTTGCGGCGGCAAGCTCCGCCCCCCTGCCGCCGCCGCGGCCTGACAGCGCCATCGTCGTGGCTGCCGCGAGCGCCGTCGACATTCCCGTCACGGGATCGACGCCGAAGAACCCGGCCAAGGACACGAGGACGAAGACGGCCACCCTTCCCGAGGCCAAGATCCCTGGGGCTCAAGCCCCTGCCGCCAAAACCCCGGTAGCGAAGACGCCGCAGAAGCCGATGACTGCACTCAGCGCTCTCATGTCCGCGGAACCCAGCATCCACATGGGCTTCTCCCACAAGCCCGTGGGCGATCTGGCGACGAACAAGTTCACGGGACCGGCGATCAAACCGCTCCCGGTGGCGCAATGAAAGAAGGGCCCCATTGCGGGGCCCTTTTCATGGTCAGTCGCCGTGTTTGCGGCTGTAGCCATTGCAGGGCGGAGACGTCCACCCTTCAGGTGCCGCCTTCGGCCTGTAGACCTCGACGAGCAGCGGATGGCACAATGCCACGTCGCTCGAATGCTCCGCGCTGCAATCGCCCCCGGGGCAGGCCGACAGCGCGCCGAGGAGATCGATCTCCGCGAAGAATTCCAGATAGTCGCCGGGCCGCACGGGGCTCGCCTTCATGAAATACTGGCCCGTATCGCGGGTGAAGCCCGTGCACATGAAGACGTTGAGCACATCGTGCACGGCAGGTTCCACGGACTCGCGCGGGCGGCCCGTCTTGTCGGCGAGGGCGCGCGTGAGGTTCGAATGGCAGCAATGGTGATAGTCCTGGCCGGAGAGAAGCCTGTGCGTGTAGGGGTCGCAGCGGGTCCCGATCACGTCGTGCACGGAGCCGCCGAACTCGTCGAATCCGTACCAGTCGAGCGTGTCGTGCGTGATGGTGGCCATGGGCCGCAGATAGGGCAGGCATGACCAGAGCTGGTCTCCCGTGGACAGATGCGTCCCGTGAAGAGCGCGTGTCTTGCCGGAGAAGAAGCGCTCGCCGAGGTTGTCCGCCGCCCACAGGTTCAGGTCTCCGACCTGGGGCCCTTCGATGCTGACGATGCGGAAGAAGCAGCCGGCCGGCACGGAGAAGCAGCGTGCCTCACGCGGGGGAACCACCACCTCATCCACCTTCTCCCACCCGTTACGGGCCGCCTGATAAGCGCCAAGGTTCGGGCGCGGGAGGGTGTCGACCGGATAGCAGATGACCGGAGGGATTTTCCGGCGCTCCTCGGCATCCGGGGGCGGAGTGACTTCGTTGCGCGCTGTCTTCATTCACCTCTCCTGGCGGTCCGATTGCTGGTCGTGACGGTATAGAAGGGTGGCGCAGACGGCCACAACACAAGAGTTTCGCAAGGAGGAGGCCTTTCGCCGTCGCGGAGCGCCGTCTCTTTCGATCGGCCAACCCGCCGCGGCGTGGAAAGCCAGCGGAATCGCCTTGATGGTACTCCTTCCGGGCTCATCCGCTCCGTCCGACCTGCCGACCGCCTGCTTAAGGGTGATCGATTCAGGGACTCTCCCGGCCTAGAAAACACACGTGATGCGTGGAGCAGGCCATGGACGACGAGGACGGCGACGGACCTTTCGACAGTCAGCCCCAATCTCCTGCGACCGATGATCTGGCCCGAATCATGGATTGGGTCGGTCTGTCGGCGGCTGTCGGCATGATCGTGTTCGCCGTCGTCCTGGCGGCATGATCGCCGCCTGCAAGCACGGCCTGCGATCAGAACGAACGATCGCGCCTGCCTTGGAACATTGATCTCACCCGGCAATTCCTAACCCATCAGTCTCTAAAACGGGCCCGATCAGGAGCGGAATTCTGTGGATGCGCTCTTCAACCAGGCGACGGTCGGTCTTGCCGAGTGCGATCTGAGCGGATGCATTCTGCGAGCGAACGACTACTTCTGCGACATGCTCGCGCGCCGCCGCGACCAACTGCTCGGGCGCCATCTCAGCGACATTGTTCATCCGGACGATCTGCCACGCACCGAAGCGCTGCTTGCCGGGCTCCTGACGGAGGATCGCTACGAAGTCGAGAAACGATACCTGCGGCCGGACCATACCGTCGTGTGGACCCGCACCGCCGCGAGCCTGATCCGCGATGAGACCGGCCGGCCCAAGAAGGCACTAGCGGTATGCATCGATATATCGGCCAACAAGCTACACGAGCAGATCCTGCGGGAGAGCGAAGAGCGCTTCCGCCTGCTGGCGAATTCCGTGCCGGACCTCGTATGGATCAGCAATGCCGAGGGTCAGGTCACCTATACGAGCGAGCGCTGGACCAAGTATACGGGGTGTCCAGCGGAAGAGGCCCTGGGCGACGGATGGCTCAAGACGGTTCATCCCGACGATATCGAGCAGACATTTCGGATATGGGGGGAGGTGCGCGCCCGCGGCACCTGCTACGAAACCGAGATCCGGTATCGGCGCCATGACGGCGTCTATCGCTGGCACGTCGTCCGGGCCAATCCTTACCGCCACTCCGTGAGTGGCGAGATTTTGGCTTGGTTCGGCAGCTCCACCGACATTCATGAGCGCAAGCTGACCGAGGCGGCGCTGCGCGAGAGCGAGCAGAGGCTTCGCGCCACCTATGAGCAGGCGGCGATCGGGATCGCCGAGATCGCCCCGAGCGGCCGATTGCTTCGCGTGAACGAACGGCTTTGCGCGATCAGCGGCCATGCTCGCGACGAGCTGCTCGCCATGACTTTGGAGGACATCACCTATCCGGAGGACCGGAGTTCCGAGATCGAGATGTTTCGCAAGCAGATGTCCGGAGAAATCGCGTCTTACTCCCTTGAAAAGCGCCTCATTCACAAGGACGGGCATCCTGTCTGGATCGGAGTGTCCGCGTCGCGCGTGGACGATCTGAACGGACGTCCGCTCTACGGCATCCGGGTCATTCGCGACATCTCGGGCAGGAAGCGCGCGGAGGCGAGCCAGGACCTGCTCATCAACGAGTTGAACCACCGGGTGAAGAATACGCTGGCGACCGTGCAGTCGATCGCGCGGCAGACCCTGAACAATGCACGCTCGCCTGTGCAAGCCGTGGAGGATCTTGAAAACCGCCTCCTGGCCCTGTCCCGGGCTCATGATGTCCTGACGCGCGAGAACTGGGAAGGAGCGCGCTTTTCGGATATCGTCGCGCAGGCCATTGCCCCATATCTTAGCCGCGGCAAGGGACGGTTCCATGTGAAGGGACCGGAGACCCGCCTGACGCCGCAACAAGCCCTGGCGCTTGCCATGGCGCTCCAGGAGCTTGCCGTGAACGCCGCCAAGTACGGCTCCCTCTCCAACGACGGCGGCCTGGTGAGCATCGAATGGCACCATGAGGCGGCTGCGGATGGATTGCATCTGCACCTCACGTGGAAGGAAAGCGGCGGTCCGCCCGTGGAGCCTCCGACCCGGCGAGGCTTCGGTACGCGGCTGATCGAGCGCAGCCTCGCCCGCGAGCTCGAAGGGCAGATGAAGATCGACTTCCGACCGGAAGGCGTCGTCTTTACGGCGAACATCCCCGACATGCGCGAGGACGGATAATTTCTCCAGCCGGCACAGGCCTTTTTAACAGGTCCCGCCCTCGCGAGGGCGGGACCTGTCGTTCGTCAGCTGCGCTTCGGCGGGGAAGCGGGCCAGCTCTTGATGAGCGTGTCGTAATCGACCGTCTCGCCCTTGGGTTTCTCGTTCGCCAGTTTGCGCTGGGGCGCGATGGTGCCTGCGGCTTCGGCCTTCTTGAACCATTCCTCGGCAGAGGTTCTCGGGTTCAGTTTCGGTCCGCACTCGCCCTGCACGTTGGCGCGCTCGAGACGGCCGAGCACCTCGTCCTGGGCGGCGGCGAGCGAGTTCATGGCTTCCTGCGGCGTCTTGGCGCCGGAGGCCGCATCACCGATGTTCTGCCACCAGAGCTGCGCGAGCTTCGGATAGTCCGGCACGTTGTTGCCAGTCGGAGTCCATTGCACGCGGGCGGGCGAGCGGTAGAACTCCACGAGGCCGCCGAGCTTGGGCGCGCGCTCGGTGAAGCTCTTGTCCCAGATGTCGCTTTCGCGAATGAAGGTGAGACCCACATGGCTCTTCTTCAGCGAGACCGTCTTCGACGTGACGAACTGGGCGTAGAGCCACGCGGCCTTGCGGCGCTCGACGGGCGTTGACTTCAGGAGTGTCCAGGAGCCCGCATCCTGGTAGCCGAGCTTCATGCCCTCTTTCCAGTAGGAGCCGTGCGGCGAGGGAGCCATGCGCCACTTGGGCGTGCCGTCCTGATTCATCACCGGCAGACCGGGCTTGACCATGTCGGCCGTGAAGGCCGTGTACCAGAAGATCTGCTGCGCGATGTTGCCTTGAGCCGGAACCGGCCCGGATTCGGAGAAGTTCATGCCGTTCGCCTGAGGCGGCGCATATTTCTTCAGCCAGTCGATATACTTGGCGATGGAGTAGACAGCAGCCGGGCCGTTGGTGTCGCCGCCGCGCTCAACCGAGGAGCCGACCGGACGGCAGCCTTCCATGCGGATGCCCCACTCGTCCACCGGCATTCCATTCGGAATGCCCTTATCGCCGTTACCGGCCATGGAGAGCCATGCATCGGTGAATCGCCAGCCGAGCGACGGGTCCTTCTTGCCGTAATCCATATGGCCGTAGACCTTGACGCCGTCGATCTCCTTCACGTCGTTGGTGAAGAATTCCGCAATGTCCTCATAGGCCGACCAGTTCACCGGCACGCCGAGATCGTAACCATACTTGGCCTTGAAGCGCTCCTTCAGATCCGGGCGCTGGAACCAGTCGTACCGGAACCAGTATACGTTCGCGAACTGCTGATCCGGCAGCTGGTACATCTTGCCGTCGGGTCCGGTCGTGAAGGACCGGCCGATGAAGTCGGCGACATCGAGGGTCGGCGAGGTCACGTCCTTGCCCTCGCCCGCCATCCAATCGTCGAGCGCGACCGCCTGCTTGTAGCGGAAATGCGTGCCGATGAGGTCCGAGTCGTTGACCCAGGCGTCGTAGATGTTGCGTCCGGACTGCATCTGCGTCTGGATCTTCTCCACAACGTCGCCCTCCTGAATGAGGTCGTGCGTGAGCTTGATACCGGTGATCTCGGAGAAGGCCTTGGCGAGAGTCTTCGCCTCGTATTCATGGGTCGTGATCGTCTCGGAGACCACGTTGATCTCCATGCCGGCGAACGGCTTCGCGGCGTTCACGAACCATTCCATCTCCTTCAGCTGCTCGTCCTTGGACAGCGTGGAGGGCTGGAATTCAGCGTCGATCCAGCGGCGGGCCTCCTCCATGCCCGCGAAGGCTGCGCTGGAGCCGAGCGCCACGGCGATGACGCTTGTCGAGACGAAAAGTCTCAAGCGCCGGTGAGTTTGGGTCCGATTCATTTGTTCCTCCCAAATGGTGCCCTGGTCGGCGTTGTGCCGTTGTCTCCTTCGGCCGGGCAACCCGAAGGAATTGTTGGAACCGGCCTTCCCTCAAACCGTGCGGAACACCAGCACGGCATAGAGGAGCGACAGGCCCGAAGCCCACCACAGATCGGGCCCGACGAGCCCAAGCCACGCGAGGTGGATGAAGGCGGAGCCCAGGAGAGAAATGAACAGGCGATCGCCGCGCGTGGTCGGAATGCGCAAGGCCCCGATCCGCTCGGCCTCGGGTCGGTAGATCGCCAGCACGGTCATGACGACGAGAAGGCCCGCAATGCCGCCGAAGAAGAGACCCGTCTGCCAGGTCCATGCCATCCAGCTCAGATCGGGCATGGGAGCCTCCCTTCAGACCCGGCCCAGGGCAAAGCCCTTGGCGATGTAGTTGCGGACGAACCAGATCACGAGCGCGCCGGGGATGATGGTGAGCACCCCCGCCGCCGCGAGCAGCCCCCAATCCATGCCGGAGGCCGACACCGTGCGCGTCATCGTGGCCGCGATGGGCTTGGCGTTCACGGTCGTGAGGGTGCGGGCCAGCAGCAGCTCCACCCAGGAGAACATGAAGCAGAAGAACGCCGCGACCCCCACGCCCGATGCGATCAGCGGCATGAAGATCTTGATGAAGAAGCGCGGAAACGAGTACCCGTCGATGGCGGCGGTCTCGTCGATCTCGCGCGGCACGCCCGACATGAAGCCTTCGAGAATCCAGACCGCGAGAGGTACGTTGAAGAGGCAATGCGCCAGCGCCACGGCCCAGGGCGTGTCGAACAGACCGATGGCCGAGTAGAGGTTGAAGAAGGGCAGCGCGAAGACCGCGGGCGGTGCCATGCGGTTGGTGAGAAGCCAGAAGAACAGGTGCTTGTCGCCGAGGAAGCGGTACCGCGAGAACGCATAGGCCGCCGGCAATGCGAAGGCGATCGACAGCACCGTGTTGATCAGCACGTAGGTGAGCGAGTTGATGTAGCCGGAATACCAGCTCCGGTCCGTGAAGATCGTGACGTAGTTGTCGAAGGTGAGGTTCTGCGGCCAGAGCGTGAGGCCGGACGTGATCTCCGTGTTCGTCTTCAGGCTCATGATCACGAGCCAGTAGATCGGCAGCATCAAGAACAGGAGATAGAGCGTCATCACCACCACTCGCCCGTTCACGCGCGGGCCGGCAACGGCCTTGTTGGCGGTAAGCGGCGCTGCGGTCGCCTTGACGTCGGACGACCTGATGGCGACGGAATCTGTCATGCCTCAGCTCTCTCGTTCTTCGCATCCACGTTGGTCATGATGGTGTAGAAGACCCAGCAGATGGCGAGGATGATCAGGTTGTAGACGAGCGACATGGCAGCCGCCTTGCCAAGATCGAACTGGCCGAGGGCGAGCTTCACCAGATCGATGGACAGGAAGGTCGTGGCGTTGCCGGGGCCTCCTCCCGTGAGCACGAAGGGTTCCGTGTAGATCATGAACGAGTCCATGAAGCGCAGGAGCACGGCGATCAGCAGCACCCGCCGCATCTTCGGCAGCTGGATGGTGCGGAACACAGCCCAGCGGGAGGCGCCGTCGATGCGCGCGGCCTGATAATAGGCATCCGGAATGGACTTCAGACCGGCATAGCACAGAAGCGCAACCAGACTCGTCCAGTGCCATACGTCCATGACCACGATGGTGATCCACGCATCCAGCGGATCGCCGGTATAGTTGTAGTCGATCCCGAGATGGTTCACGAGCCAGCCGAGCAGGCCGATGTCGCCGCGGGCGAAGACCTGCCAGATCGTGCCGACCACGTTCCACGGGATCAGAAGCGGCAGGGCCATGAGCACGAGGCTGAGCGCGACCGTCCAGCCCTCGCGCGGCATGGACAGGGCCACCAGGATTCCGAGCGGCACCTCGATCAGCAGGATGATGGCGGAGAACAGGAGCGTGCGCCAGAGCGAGTCGAAGAAGCGCCCGCCCAGGTCCGTCGTCGGATCGAGCAGTTCCTGGAACCAGCCCACCCCGTTCCAGAAGAACTGGTTGTTCCCGAAGGTGTCCTGCACGGAGTAGTTCACCACGGTCATGAGCGGCAGCACGGCCGAGAAGGCTACGATGAGGAACACGGGCAGGACCAGGAACCACGCCTTGTTGTTGAGGGTCTTCGTCATGCGGCCCGCCCCTCCAGCGGCTCTCCAGCGACCAGGTGCCCGTCGGCATAGATGTGGATGTGGCGGGGATCGAGATGAAGCGAAGCCTCGTCGCCGCTGACGGAGAGGTTCTCCGGAACGCTCGCGGCGATCGTGCGCCCGTCCAGGTCCACGCGCGCGATTCGCGCGCGGCCGATATCGTCGATCCGGCGGATCCACACGGGCAGACCCGCGCCCCGCGGCTGAAGCCGGACGAACTCGGGCCGGATCCCGAGTTCGATGCGTTCGCTCTTCGGCAGGTTCAGATAGCCGCGCTGGAGCGCAACGCGTTCCTTGCCCAGATAAGCAGCGGCGCCCTCCACGCGACAGGGAAGGATGTTCATGCCGGGGGAGCCGATGAAATGGCCGACGAAGGTGTGAGCGGGGCGCACGAAAAGCTCTTCCGGCGTTCCGGTCTGCACGACGGCGCCGTCATGCATCACCACGACCTTGTCGGCGAAGGTGAGCGCCTCGGTCTGGTCGTGCGTGACGTAGATCATGGTGATGTCGAGCGCCCGATGGATCTCCTTGAGCGTGGAGCGCAACTGCCATTTGAGATGGGGGTCGATGACGGTCAGCGGCTCGTCGAACAGGATCGCCGCCACGTCGGGACGCACGAGACCGCGACCCAGCGAGATCTTCTGCTTCATGTCCGCCGTGAGATTGCTGGCCTTGCGGCTGAGAACGGGCGTCAGGTCGAGCAGGTGCGCGATCTCCTCCACCCGCTTGGTCGCCCTGTCTTTCGGAACACGGCGGTTCTTGAGCGGGAAGGCCAGGTTCTCGCGCACCGTCATCGTGTCGTACACGACCGGGAATTGGAACACCTGCGCGATGTTCCGGGCCTCCGTGGCCAGGTCCGTCACGTCGCGGTCGTCGAACAGGATGCGCCCGCGGGTCGGCCGCACGAGCCCCGAAATGATGTTGAGCAGAGTGGTCTTGCCGCAGCCGGATGGGCCCAGCAGCGCGTAGGCGCCCCCCTGGCTCCACACATGGTTGATCTCCTTCAGGGCGTAGTCCTGCGGGGTCTGCGGGTCGGGTTTGTAGGCGTGGGCGAGATGGTCGAGAGTGATGCGCGCCATGGCTCTCTCCTCACGCGGCTTTCTGCGCCACGCTGGTCGCGACGAGATGGCCGGTCCGGTCGAAGACGAAGAGATGGCGCGGGTTCACGTAGGCCGTGACGGAAGCGCCCGGCTCCCAGCGCCTCACGCCCGGCATGAGGGAAACGAAGCGGTGATCGCCCGCATCGAGATGCACGAAGCTCTCTGAACCCGTGATCTCGGCCACCGACACCTGTGCCGGAATGGCAATCTCCTCCGTGCCCGAGGGCTCGAGGCTCAGATGATGCGCGCGAAAGCCCACTGTATACTCCCCGTCCGGCACGTTCGCGAGAGCCTCGATCGCCCGGACCTGTCCGCCGGTGCTCAAGGCTGCGCCGCCGTCAGCCTTGCGGATCGTCAGCGTATTGAGCGGCGGATCGGAGAACACGCGCGCCGTGACGAGGTTTTCGGGATGGCGATAGACCTGCGGGGTCGGACCGAACTGGGTCACGCGGCCCTGGTACAAGGTCGCCGTGTGACCACCGAGCAGCAGCGCCTCCGATGGTTCCGTCGTCGCATAGACGAAGATGGCGCCGGATGCCGCGAACAAGCGCGGCAGTTCCTCCCGCAGCTCCTCGCGCAGCTTGTAATCGAGATTGGCCAGCGGCTCGTCGAGCAGCACGAGATCCGCGCGCTTCACGAGCGCTCGTGCGATGGCGGTGCGCTGCTGCTGTCCTCCGGACAAATTCAGTGGCTTGCGGGCGAGATAGGGTTCGAGTTTGAGCAGCTTCGCGGCATCGCGGACGCGGGACTCGATCTCGGCACGCGGCAGGCCCGCGACGCGCAAGGGAGAGGCGATGTTCTCGTAGACGCTTAAGGACGGATAATTGATGAATTGCTGGTACACCATGGCGACGCTGCGCCGCTGCACGGGCCAGCCGGTCACGTCCCTCCCGTCGACGAGAACGCGGCCGCTCGAAGGCGCGTCGAGACCGGCCATCAGCCTCATGAGAGAGGTTTTTCCCGCAAGCGTCGCTCCCAGAAGAACGTTGAGGGAGCCTCGCGCCAGCGTCATGGAGACATCGTCGATATGCATCGACGCTCCGACCCGCTTCGACACGCCTTCGAGAACAAGCGTCATCGGCAATCCCTTCAAGCCACGCTGGAGGTGACGGCGTTGCGCATGAACACGTCGAGAGCCTCGCTCTGAGCACCCGAGAGTTTCAAGCCGAGTTTGCTGCGCCTCCAGAGCACGTCATCGGCGATGACGGCCCATTCCTGCTCCATGAGGTACTGGACCTCGCGCTCCGTGAGGCCGGCGCCGAAGTCCTGGCCCAGATCCTGCATGGAACGGGCGCTTCCGACCAGGTCACGGGTCCGGGTGCCGTAGGCACGCACGAGCCTGGCGATCAGGGCGCGATCCATAAAGGGATATTCGGCGCAGAACGCGTTCGTCAAAGCCTCGTAGCCCGTCCGCGGGAAGTCACCGCCCGGCAACGGTGCGTCGCCCGTCCAGGAGGGCTTGCCCGCCGCCGGAAGATGATCTTTCAGCTTGTCGAGCGCGGCTTCGGCGAGACGGCGGTAGGTGGTGATCTTGCCGCCGAAGATCGACAGCAGCGGCGGCTGACCGTTCGGCGCATCGAGCACCAGTACATAATCCCGCGTGGCTTCCTGCGCCTTCGACGCGCCGTCGTTGTAGAGCGGGCGAACGCCGGAATAGGTCCAGACCACATTGTCCCGGCGGACGGGCTCCTTGAAGTACTCGCTCGCGGCGTTGCAGAGATAGAGGATCTCTTCCTCGGTCGCCTTCACGTGAGTCGGGTCGCCGTCGTAGTCCCGGTCGGTCGTGCCGATCAGCGTGAAGTCGTCCTGATAGGGAATGGCGAAGATGATGCGGTTGTCCCGGTTCTGGAAGATGTAGGCGCGGTCGTGCCGGAACAGCTTCCTCACCACGATATGGCTGCCTTGCACCAAGCGCACCGATGCCGGGCTGTTGGATTGGGCGACGCCATTCAGGACCTTTTCCACCCAGGGACCTGCGGCATTGACCAGCACCTTCGCCCGGACACGCTCCTGGTATCCGGTCCGCATGTCTTCGGATGTGACGATCCAGTGATCGCCGCTGCGCTCGGCTCTTGCAACCCGGGTGCGTGTCCGGATCTGCGCCCCCCGCTCCGCCGCATCCCGCGCGTTCAACGCGACGAGACGCGAATCCTCAACCCAGCAATCGGAATATTCGAAGCCCCTCACCAGGTCCGGCTTGAGAGGCGATCCGGCCGGATCGCCTCTCAGGTCGAGGGATCGGGTTGGAGGAAGGAGCTTGCGCCCGCCGATATTGTCGTAAAGCGCCAGTCCCAGGCGCAGCAGCCATTGCGGGCGCAACCCCCGGTGATGGGGCAGAACGAAGCGGAGCGGCCAGACGATATGAGGCGCGATCTTCCATAGCACCTCACGCTCCATGAGAGCCTCGCGAACGAGACGGAACTCATAATGCTCGAGGTAGCGCAAACCGCCGTGGATGAGCTTGGTCGACGAGGAAGAGGTGCCGCTGGCAAGATCGCTCTGCTCGAAAAGGACCACGGAGGCGCCTCGGCCGGATCGCATCCCTTGCGATCCCGCACCCATTCACGCCACCACCGACGATCGCGACGTCGAACGTCGCTCCCTCGAGCGAGTCCACTGGCGTTCTCCTGGCCCCTGGTACTTTTTCGTTTTTATGTTCGTTTCAGGCTACTCACTCGCCAAAACGAAAGCAAGTCCTCCGGAAGCTCTCAAAAGGAAGTAGGTCTGGCAGGGCGGAAGAACAGCCGCAGCCCATCGGACGGCCCATGTTCATTAAGCCTGCTCACTGAACCGCCCCACCTCGACCACCTGAACCTGGGCATCGTGGCACACCTCCCGCAAGGGGGGAGAAACGAGCGCGTCGGTCACGAAGATGTCGACTTCCCGCAAGTGCCCGATCCGAACCGGCGCGGAGCGCTCCGCCTTGAGATGGTCGGCCACGAGAACCACGTTCCGGGCATTGTCGATAATCGCGCGGGATACCCTGACCTCACGCACGTCGAAGTCCAGGAGCGAGCCGTCCTCGTCGATGGCCGAGGTGCCGATCACCGCATAATCGACCTTGAACTGGCGGACGATATCCACCGCCGCCGCACCGATCACGGCACCGTCCGCGCGCCGCACGGGCCCACCCGTCACGATCACGTCGATCTTGGGGTGGCGGTAGAGAAGATTGGCGACGTTGAGGTTGTTGGTGATGACGAGCAGGCCCTCGTGATCCTGCAGCGCCCGCGCGACCTCCTCCGTGGTCGTGCCGATATTGATGAAAAGGGAGCTGTTGTTGGGGATGAGGCGGGCCGTGGCTGCTCCGATCGCCTGTTTCTCCGCCTGGGCGATGAGGCGCCGCGCCTCGTAGGCCACGTTCTCGACGCCCGAAGCGATGATGGCACCGCCATGGACCCTGGTCATGAGCCGCAATTCACACAGCTCGTTCAGATCCTTTCGGATGGTCTGCTGCGTGACCTCGAGCCGGGCGGCTAGATCATCCACGTTCACCCGCCCCTGCAGGCGAGCGAGATCGACAATTTCCTGCTGCCGTGGCGTGAGCGTCTGATCCATCGACGGGTCTTCGCTTGAACATCGCTTCGATCATGAAGCGAATTCAAATCGAAACACGCCGCCGCCTTGGCCGTCAAGGCCATGGGTCTCCGAGGGCGGAACCGTAAAAGGATTAATCCGGGCGTACACAGCCCCGATGTCGTCAGGCTGCCGGCCCCGTCCCGGCCTGCCACGAGGCGAGCAGCTCGGTGATCTGCGCCGCCGGCATAGGCTTCGCATAGAAATACCCCTGGGCGCTGTGGCAGCCCATATCCCGCAGCCGAAGCGCCTGCCCTTCCGTTTCCACACCCTCCGCGGTGACGTGCAGACCCAGGCTGTTGCCGAGACTGATGACGGCTGCCGCAATGGCGGCATCATCCTCGTCGCGCTCCAAATCGTCGACGAAGCTGCGGTCGATCTTGATGTGATTGACAGGGAACCGCTTGAGATGGGTGAGGGACGCGTAACCTGTTCCGAAATCGTCAAGCGCAATCCGGACGCCGCGCTCGTGAAACCGCTGCAGGATATGCGAAACGAGCTCGAACTGCCCGTCGAGCAGGACCCTTTCGGTCACCTCGACCTCGAAACGGCTCGCCGGCACCTTCACCAGATGGAGAATGCGCGTGACCTCATCCGCCAAGTTCGGCTCGTTGAACTCCATGGATGAGAGATTGAAAGCCACACGGCCGAACTCATGTCCTCCGTCCAGCCATCGACGCATGTCGGACGCAATCTTGCCGATCAGTCTCTTGCCGATCGCGGGCGCGAGTTCAGGATCGTCGAAGACTGCCCCAAAGGTGCTGGGCGTGAGAATGCCCTTGTCCGGGTGCTGCCAGCGTGCAAGGGCCTCCAGGCCGACAATTTTGCCGCTCGAAAGGCATATTTTAGGCTGATAGAAAGGCACGAACTGGTCTTGAGAGATCGCCTCGCGCATATCGCGTCCCAGCGCAATCCGTTGCTCCGTAACCAGCCGCATCTCGGGGGTATAGGTCACGACGCGGGCGCGCCCCTCCGCCTTGGCGCGGTACAGCGCGATGTCGGCATCCTTCATGAGTTCGGCTGGCTCGGAATCGTGATCGGGATAGGCGGCAACGCCGATGCTGGCCCGGCTCATCAGGGCTCTCCCGGCATACATGAACGGCTGGCGCAGTCTTGTGAGGATAATATCTCCCAAATTGGCTGCGTGGCTCAACCGCAATGGCTCCACGACAAGCACGGCGAATTCGTCTCCGCCAAGCCTGGCGACCGTATCCTGCTTGCGGATCATCGTCGACAACCGGTTCGCCGTTTCCTTCAGGAGCCTGTCACCAGCGTCGTGGCCGAGTGTGTCGTTGACATCCTTGAAATCGTCGAGGTCGATCATCAGAAGGCTGACGCTGGTGCCGTTCCGCTTCGCTTCCTTGAGGGCGTGCTCCAGACAGCGCTGGAACAGAACGCGATTGGGGAGCCCCGTGAGCGCATCATGATTGGCGGCTCGCCAGACCTCCTCCTCCGCAGCCTTGCGTTCCGTGATGTCGAATGTGACGCCGACCACACGATTAGGACCTGCCCGCTCCCCGCGTGACGCCAGCCACAGCGTCTGTCCGTTCGGAAGAGTGTAGCGAAACTCCATGGTATCGCAGCCTGTGGCGTTGATCTTCCCGATGAATTGATCCCGCGCGAGCCGATCCTCGGGCGGAACCCTCTCGAGGAACTCCGACAGGGGACCGGAACCGATCCCGAGCAGTTCGATGGAATTGACGGAACGGGTGACATAGCCCGTGCCGAGATCGTTCTCCCAGGCAATCATGCGCCCCGCCTGCATGGCCAGCCTCAGGCGTTCCTCCGTCGCGAGGAGCGCATCCTCGGACAGCTTGCGCTGTGTCACGTCCTGGATCATCCCGACCTCACGGACCGGTTGGCCGCTCGCGCCGAGCACCGTTCTGGCGGTGGCGGCGACCCACCGCACCTGTCCATCGTCTGCGCGCACGATCCGAAATATGCCGCTGTACCGCAGACCTATGCCGGGCACGTCGACGAAGGCCTTGCTCCTGACGCCGGCGAGATTCTCGGGATGAACACACTCAAAGAATCGTTCCGGGGTCGCGGGAACGTCCGGCGCGATGCCCAGGATCTTTCGCACCTCGGCGGTCCATTCCAGCGAACCGGTGACGAGATTCAGATCCCAGATGCCTGCGGAGGTCGTCTCCGTCGCAAGACGCAGCCGCTCCTCGCTGGTCCTCAACGTGTCCTGCGCCTGTCGCTGGTCGTGGATATCCGTGATGGTTCCGACCCACTCCCGAAGAGAACCGTCCGCATTCTTCAACGGGATCGCCCGTGACAGAACCCAGCGATACTCTCCGCTCCTGTGCCGGACCCGAAACTCCTTCTCGACGGTTCGGCCCGACGACCGGGCGTTGAGCCAGACGCTCGTGACGGAATCGTAGTCTTCCGGATGGATGACATCCAGCCAACCATGACCCTCGTACTCTTTCGGCGCCTGGCCGCAGAATTCCTCCCAGCCCCAGCCTCTCAGGATCGCTCCGTCGGACGAGGCGCGCCAGACCATCGAGGCCGTCGCCTCGACGAGCGCACGATAGCGCTCCTCGCTTTCGACCAGGGCCCGCTCGACCTGTTTCAAGGAATGAATGTCGGTATAGGTGCCGACCCAACGCTCGATCTGGCCTCGCGCGCCATGCACGGGGTTCACGCGGCCCAGAACCCAGCGGTACTCGCCCGAGCGATGAAGAAGCCGGTGCTCGATCTCGCACTCCGTTCCTGTGTCGAAGGCATTCTTCCAGATCGCGAGAGCGGTCTCCCGGTCGTCGGGATGGACAAGGTCGATCCATGCCTCTCCGATATTCGGCCGGGAGAGACCGGTGAATTCGTGCCAACGCTTGTTGTGATAGCTATTGTGACCGTCTGCGGAGACGACCCAAACCATGTGAGGCACTGCGTCGATGGTGATCTGAGGAGCCTCCCCGCTGATCCAGGCACGCGCCTCTGTAATATTATGCTGCCCCACCATTGTAAAAATTCTGCCGGTCACAACTACACTATAACAATTCGAAAACTGGAAACTTCGATCCTGTTGTATACAACAATAGTTCTTTCGAATTGAAGAAAGACTGACAGAACAGGCGGGCTGCCTGCAAGCGAGCCGATCATCCTATCTCAAGGATCGCGCCCTGAACCCACCCGATCCTTGAAGAAGGAACTTTCTTTGGTATCGGTACTATCTCTGCCTGTGCGACGAACGCTCGGTCGGCGCCAATCTGGATCGGATGTGGAATGGTCTCGTTCTTCTCACCCTACAGTCACGATTTCGTTCGCGTTGCGGCCTGCGTCCCCCGGATCGATGTGGCAAACCCCCGGTTCAACACGGAGCGTACGCTGGAGCTTCTTCGTCAGGGAGACCGGGAGCGCATCGCCCTCATGGTCTTTCCCGAGCTCGGACTGTCGGCCTATTCCATCGATGATCTTCTGCATCAGGAGGCGCTGCTCGAAGCGGTCGAACAAGGCATCGGCCACTTGGTGGAGGAGAGCGCCGATCTGTTCCCGGCCTTTGTGGTAGGGGCGCCGCTGCGCAGGGAGAACCGCCTCTACAACGCCGGAATCGTGATCCACGCGGGGCGCATCCTGGGCGTCGTTCCCAAGGCATATCTGCCGAATTACCGGGAGTTCTACGAGCGCCGCTGGTTCGCCCCGGGCGCCACGATCCGGGGGCAGGAGATCCGCGTCGCGGGTCATACGGTCCCGTTCGGCGTCGACCTCCTCTTCCGATCCGGCGGCACCTGCGCGTTGACCTTCCATGTGGAGATCTGCGAGGACATGTGGGTGCCTCAGCCTCCGAGCACGGCGGCGGCGCTCGCCGGAGCCGAGGTTCTTCTGAACCTGTCCGCCAGCAACATCACCATCGGAAAGGCGGACGACCGCCGGCTTCTGTGCGGCTCCCAATCCATGCGCTGCATCGCGGCTTATGCCTATTCGGCGGCAGGGCCCGGTGAGTCCACCACCGATCTTGCCTGGGACGGCCACGGCGGCATCTTCGAGGACGGGCTGCGGCTCGCCGAGACCGAACGCTTCCCCTCCCAATCCGCCATGGCCGTCGCGGATGTCGATCTCGGCCGCCTGCGGGCCGAACGAATGCGGCGCGTCACCTTCGGCGATTGCGGACGCGCCCTCGGTGTCACCCCGGGCGATTTCCGCACCGTTTCGCTCACCCTCGATGCACCGGAGGAAGCCCTCCCGCTTCGCCGCCCGGTCGAGCGGTTTCCCTATGTGCCGTCCGATCCGTCGAAGCTCGCGGAAAACTGCTACGAGGCCTACAACATCCAGGTCCAGGGCCTGGCCAAGCGCTTGCAGGCGACCGGCACCGAGAAGGTGGTGATCGGCATTTCGGGCGGCCTCGATTCCACGCAAGCCCTTCTCGTCTGCTGCCGCGCCATGGACAGGCTGGCGCTGCCGCGCACCAACATCCTCGCCTATACCCTCCCGGGCTTTGCCACCAGCGAAGGCACGAAGGGCAATGCCTGGGCGCTCATGCGCGCGCTGGGCGTCAGCGCGGCCGAGATCGACATTCGCCCCGCCGCGCGCCAGATGCTGAAGGACATGGGGCATCCCTTCGCCGAGGGGCAGCCTGTCTACGACGTGACCTTCGAGAATGTTCAGGCCGGCCTGCGGACGGATTATCTGTTCCGCCTTGCCAACCACAACAGAGGCATCGTCGTCGGCACGGGCGATCTCTCCGAACTCGGACTCGGCTGGTGCACCTATGGCGTCGGCGATCAGATGTCCCACTACAACGTCAACGCATCGGTCTCGAAGACTCTCATTCAGCACCTGATCCGCTTCGTTGCGGCATCCGGCGATGTGGACAAGCCAACGGCCGACATCCTTCACGCCATCCTGGCCACCGAGATCTCTCCGGAGCTCGTCCCGCAGGATGCCGCAGGACAGATTCAATCGACGGAAGCAATGATCGGACCCTACGCCCTGCAGGATTTCAACCTCTATTATCTCACGCGCTTCGGCTATCGCCCGTCGAAGATCGCGTACCTGTCCTGGCATGCCTGGAGCGACGCCGAGGCGGGCCCATGGCCGCCGCACCTTCCTGCCAGCGCGCACCGGTCCTACGATCTGGGCGAGATCAAGCGCTGGCTGCGCGTGTTCCTGTCCCGGTTCTTCACCAGCCAGTTCAAGCGCACCGCCATGCCGAACGGGCCGAAGATCTCATCGGGCGGCTCCCTGTCGCCCCGCGGCGATTGGCGTGCGCCGTCGGATGCAGGGCCGCAGGTGTGGCTCGAGGACCTGGAGAGCAACGTGCCCGATGAGGAACCCGCATCGGGCACGCATTGATCGTGCATGGAATCGTGCGCCAGGCGCAGCCCGGTGCGGCAAAAGGATGCCGATCCTCTGGATTGTATTTGTTGATGTGACAGTCGATCGATATAATTCCCGCGCCCGTGAACGCGTCCATGAAGAGGGTTCTTCTTGTCCGGCAAAGTCCTGAGTCTCGGTCACCTGCCCCTGCCCAATACCGATCTCCCGCTTCACGAGCGTCTGGCCGACGCCATAGAGACGGCCATCCTGCGCGGCAACGTCAAGCCGGGCCAGCGGCTGCCGACCCATCGCGAGATCTCCAGGAGCTTCGACGTCGCCATCGGCACGGTCACCAAGGCGATCGACTCCTTGAGCCGCCGCGGCATCGTTCGTGGCGAGATCGGTCGGGGCACCTTCGTTCAGGACACGAAGCCGTCGCGGGAAACGCGGATCATCGATCTGAGCGTCAACGGACCTCCACAGGTGGTGAAGCCGGAGATCATGGTGGCCGCGGCCGAGCGCGCGGCCCGTTCCGTCGCAGGGCTGCCCAATGGCGGTTATGCCAGCCTGACCGGGCCGGCGGACCAGCGGGCGACGCTCGCCGCATGGCTCGGCCGCACCAGGCTCGAGGGTGTCACGCCCGACGACTTGATTCTCTGCGTCGGCGCCCAGCAGGGGATCTCCCTCTGCCTTGCGGATCTCGCCGAACTCTCGCCTGCGGTCGCGACGGAAGGGGCGACCTTCAACGGCGTCATGTCGGCTGCCGCGAGCCTCGGCATGACGGTGCTGCCCGTCCGCTACGACGACGACGGAATGGTCCCGGACGATCTCGACCGGGTGCTCGGGCAAGGCCTGTGCAAGATCGTCTACACCACGCCCGTCTGCCAGAACCCTCTCGGCTTCGAGACCAGCCTCCAGCGCCGGAGAAATATCCTGGCCGTATGCAGGAAGCACGAGGCCTTCATCGTCGAGGACGACATCTACGGCTTCTACGGCGCGAAGGGTGCGCCCACTTACAAGGCCCTCGCGCCCGACACGGTCTACTACGTCACTAGCCTTTCCAAGATCCTGTCGCCCGTCCTGCGCGCCGGCATGGTCGTTCCGCCCGGGGACCGGCGGAGACGCGTCGCCATGCGGCTGCGCGCGGAGGTCTGGGGGGCCTCGTCGCTCGCACTCGGCACCGGATGCGCGCTGATCGAGATGGGCGCCGACGTCTCAGCGGCCGCGTTCCTGAAGGCGGAGGCGACGGAGAGGCTCAAGCTGGCTGCCAGCATCATCGACCTCCCGCCCCTGCCCATGCCCGAGGGAGCGCCGCATGTCTGGTTGCCGATGCCGATGCTGGAGGCCGAGAAGCTGGCGCGCCGGGCCGCCGAGCACGGCGTCCGTCTGACTCCGCCGGACTCGATGGTGGTGGAAGGATCGGAGGCAGGCGGCATCCGTCTGTGCGTTCTGGCGCCGCTCGGACGGACCGACCTCGAGCGGGCGCTCCGGACGCTCGCGGGCCTCATCGCCAATCCCGAGGAAACCGTGATCTGACGACCATCCGAACGGCGCATGGCGGCAGGGTGGCGCCTCTCAGGGCGCTCCGCCAGGGGATGACAGTCGTGGGCCCGCCCTCTGTCCGCCGGCGAGATCCAGCGCTCGTCCGTCCATCCGCCGGGCTTCCACCTGCCAGGGGTTCCGGCCCTCCGCCAGCCAAACGAGCGTCTGCCTCCAGAACCCATCCGCGTGCCTCGCATGGAAGAGGCCGAAATGCCCGATGGATTCATGACCGAGATCGCTCGGATCGAGATGAACGAGGGCTCGCTCGGAGTGCGTGTAGTAGGACAGTCCACGCTTGACGGCGACCGGAGGCGCATACTCGTCGTCCGACAGGGTGACGGCAAGAATGGGCGCGGAGACAGCAGCGAAGCGGCGGAGCAGGACGTCCCGCTTCCCGGGCGGGTGGTTGAGTTCCATCCGCTCCTTCCTGAACGACCATTCGTTGGCCACGCCCGCCGGCATGTCCTCGAGCCAGCCGAGGCGACGGCCCGGGAAGTAACCGCACAGGGCGGTGATTGCGGGCATGAGGACGTGCCACTTCAGAAGCAGCGGAACGCGCCTGTGGGCCGCGTAGTCACGCCACCAGGCGTACTGCGCTCCCACGGTCAGCATGCGCTCGACCAGGACAGCGCTCTCGGCCAGCCCCGGCAGGAAACCGCCGAAGCTGTGACCCACGACCAGAAGCGATCCATCCGGGTCGTGCGTCTTCGCGAACCGCACGGCGGCATCGAAGTCCAACTCGCCCCAGTCGCTCCAGCGGAAGCCGCACCCGCGCAGCCGCTCCGGCCGCGATAGACCGATGCCGCGGTAGTCGTAGGTGAGCGCGTCGAAGCCGTTCTCCGTCAGGAAGCGGGCGTAGAAGTGATAGTACTTCGCGAGCACCGCCGTGGCCGGATTGACGATCACGGTGCCCCGGCTTGCTCCGTCGGCGCGCCACAGATGCCCGCGTAGCTTGTAGCCGTCAGCGCAGGCGATCTCGACCGCTTCCGGTTCCCGCATCCCTCCCTCCTAGTGTCGGAAATAGACGAAGGTGCCTCGCTCGCGAATCCAGCTCGCCGCATGGACCATGGCGGCCTCGGCCGTGCGCGCGAGCGCACTGCCCATGCTGATGCGGGCGACGCCGATGGCGGCGAGATCCGCAACCGACAGCGGCGGCGCGTCGAGACCCATGAGCACGTTCACGGGCTTGTCCACGGCCTCGCACACGGCCTTGATGGATCGCAGATCCGGCAATCCGGGCGCGTAGAGCACATCCGCGCCCGCTTCCGCGAAGGCGTTCAGCCGCGCGATGGTGTCGTCGAGATCAGGTCGGCCATGCAGGAAGTTCTCGGCCCGCGCCGTGAGGACGAAATCCGATCCGCTGCTGTGCGCTTCCTCAGCGGCGGCGCGCACGCGCGCGACGGCAAGCTCGAACGGATAGATCGGATCGTCCGGGCGCCCGGTCGCGTCCTCGATGGATCCGCCCGCAAGGCCGATGTCGATGGCGGCGTGGATGGTCGCGGCGCAGCCCGCCGGATCGTCCGCGAATCCGTTCTCCAGGTCCGCCGACACGGGCAGGTGCGTCGCACGAACGATCGCGTGGGCATTGGCCAGGGTCTCGTCGCGCCCGACCTCGCCCACTCCGTCCCGCAAGCCCAACGAGAGTGCGAGGCCGGCGCTCGTGGTGCCGAGAGCCTCGAACCCGAGCGCCGTCAGTTGACGGGCGGAGCCGATGTCCCAGGCATTGGCCATGACGAAAGCCCGCCTCTCCTCGTGCATCCTGCGGAACAAGGCCGCCTTCTCGGTTTGCGTCGTCATTTTCCAATCCTTTCATAGAGAGACGTCCTTGTGCCGGAACATCCGGCCGCCCGAGCCGATCAGCCCGTTCCGCCCGCGGCTGACCCGTGCTCGGCGATGTGCCAGAGCACTCCCGACGAATCGAACACGTAGGCCACCTTGGCTCCCCATGGCTCGGTGCGCGGAGGCCTGGGCTGGCGGACGCCGTACCGGTTTGCGAGATCGGCCGCGGCGATGCGGTTCCACCAGACATCGATGTCCGTCACGTGGAGGTGCATCATGAAGTTCGATGCCCAGTCCTCGACGTAGAAATTCTGGAGAATGAACGAGAAGTCCTTGAGCCGCACATCGGCGAGATCCGATGTGATCGGCCGGATCTCGAAGCCGAGGTCCCGATAAAAGTCCTGGCTTGCCTGGAAGTCCTTGGCTGGAACGAAGGGTCTCATCGAAACGACGGTTTCGGGGAGGCTTGAAGTCATGGCTCCGATTCTCGTTGGTCACGTCGCTTCCACGGACGATCCGCTCACAATCCGCCCGGCACCCGTGAGATCGGCGGCACGCCTCGCGACCACCGCTTCATCAGGCAGGCAGGTGAAGTAGACGGCATGATTATCTCCACCTGCCGGCACCAGCAGGACATGCTGCATCCCATGCTCCTCCCGGATCCGTGCTCATCGACGAGACGGGCGACCTCAGTACATCATACGAACAATACAAATACAATTGCCGGGTTTACCGATATACACCATTGACGACAATGTGTACCCCGTCCGTCGGGCCGGACTCGAACAGGGATCGGAATGCCGAGAATGCCGGCGCAGCTGAGGTCCTGGGGTCCTGGGGGAGACATTTTCAGGAGACACACGGAGGCCGTGCCGCGTGCGCTCTCCGAATTCGCTTTCGCGATTCATGACATCGCTGCGGGCTGCGGCAGGGTCGGCAACCGCTTGTCGAAATGGGGAGCCCGCTGCAGTGAGCGGACGGGGATCGATCGCAGGGCGTCGCCCGCGATGACACCGACATGCGCTCTCTGATCGCCGGATCAGTGCCGGTATATCGGAGCGGCCGCTCAGCCCGACGGCGCATGGCGTCACAAGGACAATATCGTCCTCAAAGCCACCCGGCCCCTCCGAACAGGGTGCGCGACTCGCCTGTTCCACGGCCTATAGGGGTCGCCTCGCAGGAGCCTAGAGCTGTTTCCACTGGCGTGGAATCATCTCTCTTCTGGGGTGTGCCGCATTTTTCGGCGAAGTGGCTCCACTTCGCCGAAAAATGCTCTCGTGCCACGTCGCAGGTCGAATGCGCTGAATCCGTTTCGGATAAGATTTCGTCACGGGTGTGTTGCGCATGAGAGGTCCCGCGCGCAACACGCGTGGAATCAGACAGGCATCCCGAGAGCCTGCATGTAGAGTTCGAGGATCGCCTCCTCCTCCTGGCGCTCGGCATAGTCGCGCTTGCGCAGGGAAATGATCTTGCGAAGAACCTTGGTGTCGAAGCCGTTGCCCTTGGCCTCCGCGTAGACGTCCTTGATGTCGCCGGCGATGCCGGCCTTTTCCTCTTCGAGGCGCTCGATGCGCTCGATGAAGGCCTTCAGCTGGTCGGCTGCGACGGATTCTGTGTTGAAAGCTGCGTCATCCATGATGATGCCCCTTGGATCGATGGCGTTGGCGCCAGTGTTACGGTTGATTTGGTTGAAGCGGGTTTAATGTCCGGGCTTGGATTGCTCGAAGCGGCCGAGCTGGGAGGCGGACGCCTCCTTCTGGTGGCGTGCTTTCCAATCGTCGTAAGGCATTCCGTAGACGTAGGTCCGGCTCTCCTCCTTGGAGAGAGGCACGCCCCTGGCATCGGCGGCGTCCTTGAGCCAGTTGGACAGGCAGTTCCGGCAGAAGCCCGCCAGATTCATGAGATCGATATTCTGGACATCGGTGCGTTCGCGCAGGTGCTCCAGCAGCCTGCGGAAGGCGGCGGCCTCCAGTTCCGTCCGGGTCGCGGCGTCGAGGTCCTTCATGATCCCTCCTCTTCTTTAGTGTTGGCGCAGGCGCTCCCGGGTCCGGGTCCCGAAGATCGTCGGCTTGCGCAGGTCCGCCCGCGCCGCCAGGGGCTTCAGAAGCCGGGCGAAGCGCCCGGCCCATTCCTCTGCCCCGTCGTCCGAGGCGATCAGGTCCTGCCGGATCTCGATGAGCGCGTTGGCGAGGCCCCTGATCGTGGCGTGCCGGTCGACGGTATCGCCGGCGAGCGCCCCATCATAGGGCTCGTTGTCGCCCACGACGAGTCCCTCCTCGGCCATGAGCCCCTCCAGGAGGGGCTTGGCATAGCGGTCGTCCGCATCCCACAGGATGCCCACGTGCCAGGGGCGCGGCCAGCCCCGCCAGACCGGCGTGTAGCTGTGCACGGTCACGATGGCTGGCGGATGACCCGCGGCCATGGCCCTGTGGATCGCCTCCGCAATGGCGGCGTCGTAGGGGTCGTAGAAGCGTTCGATGCGCCGTTGAACCTCCGCCTCGTCGACCTTGGCGTTGCCCGGCACGACCGCGCCGTCCGATAGGCGCATGACCAGCGTCGGGTCGTCACGCCCCCGGTTGGGATCGATGATGAGGCGGGAGAATTGTGTGAGGATCGCCGGGGCATTCAGCCGGCGGGCCAGCGAGCGGGTGACCGCGGCGGCTCCGATATCGTAGGCGATGTGGCGCTGGAACTCGGTTTCCGGCAGGCCCAGGTCGCCCAGATCCGGCGGCACCGCGTTGGAGGCATGGTCGCAGAGGAGGAGAAGGCCGGATTCGAGGGCGCCCTCGATGATCTCGACAGGATGGGGCTCAAGGGCGGACTCGGCGCTCTTGAGCGCGGCAGAGGAGGACATGGCTGACGGCTGAAACAAGACATTGATTGGCGGAGGAAAATCCTTACCCTGCACGCCGCTCCCTGACAACGCGACGATCCGCGCAACCATCCGGCGATACGACGATGTCCTCCCTTTCCACCTCGGCACGTCCCGGGATCGGCTTTGCCTCCGCGTTCGCAGCCCTCTGCCTCGGCGCGGTGGCCATGGGCATTTCTCCCATCTTCGTGCGCTTTGCCTCCGCCGGCATGGGCGGGGCGCCGGCCGATGTGGGCCCCTTCGCCAGCGCTTTCTGGCGCGTGTCCCTCTGCCTCCCGCTGCTTTACGCCTGGATGCGGATCGAGGAGCGGAAGGCGCCCGCCGGCGCGCCGCGGGTGCCTTTTTCCCGCGCAGCCATTCTCGGAGGACTGGTCTTCACGGGCGACCTCCTGGTCTGGCACCTCGCCATCCTCAAGACCACCGTGGCCAATGCCACGTTCTTCGCCACCATGGCGCCGCTCGTGGTGGTGCTGGTGGTCTGGCTCGTGCTGCGGCAGAGGGTCTCGCGCGGCACCTTCGTCGGGTTGGGCTTGTGCCTTCTGGGCGGCGCGGCCCTGATCGGCCAGAGCCTGCAGGCCGATCCGGCCCGCCTCACGGGCGACCTTTTCGGCCTCGCCACGGCTTTTTTCTTCGGCCTGTACTTCATCGTGGCCAGCAAGGCCCGTAAGAGCGCGGGCGCCGCGCGGGTGACGTTCGAGACCAGCCTCATCACGGCCGCTCTTCTCCTTCCAGTGGCGCTCGTCTTCGAGAACCGCCTCATGCCGCAGACATGGCACGGAGCGGCGGCCCTGTTCGCCATGTCCTATGTCAGCCATGCGGGCGGCCAGGGCCTGCTCTCGGTCGCGCTGGGCATCCTGCCCCCGATCTTCTCGTCTCTCGTCATCTTCCTCGAGGCGATCGCGGCAGCTGTGTTCGGCTGGGTGATTCTGGGCGAGCCGCTGACCCTGGTCCAGAGCCTGGGAGGCGCCCTGATTCTGCTGGGGATCTGGGTGGCGCGGCCGGAGGACGAGCCTGCCGCGTGAGCACGCAATCCCCTCTTCGGATGGAGGGGAGAGCTGGGACGCGGCGGCTGTCCGGCACCTCTCCGGGAATTTTTAGCGGACTCGGTGTCGTCCGAGCCGCCTTTTGGCCTTGATGCAGCGCGTCTTCTGACCGACAAGGAATCGACATAGTTCTCGAAGCATTGTGCGATTTCATTCCTGACCCGTTGACTGAATCGACATCCATGAAGGTTCCGACCCTCTCCCACGCCCCGCGCTGGCAGCGAAGTCTCGCGCTGACCGCATTCCTGCTCGGCGGCCTCTTCCTTGCGGCCTCGCCGGCGCACGCCGACCTGCGCCTGTGCAACATGACCTCGAGCCGCGTCGGCGTGGCGCTCGGCTACCGCGACCCGCAAGGGTGGGTGACGGAAGGCTGGTGGAACCTGAATTCCCGCGGCTGCGAAACCCTGCTCAAGGGGCAGCTCGGCGGCCGCTTCTATTACATCTACGCCATCGACTATGACCGCGGCGGCGAGTGGAGCGGCCGGTCCTTCATGTGTACCCGCGAGCGGGAATTCACGATCCGCGGCACGGAAGATTGCCTTGCGCGGGGCTTTGATCGCAGCGGCTTCTTCGAAGTCGATACCGGTGAACAGAAGAGCTGGACCATTCAGCTGACAGAGACGAATCGCCCAGGGGGGGCACAGCCATGAGGCGCTCACGCCGTACGAAAATTCTCGCCACTCTCGGGCCGGCTTCCGAATCCCAGGCGATGATCGAAAAGTTGTTCAAGGCAGGTGCGGACGTGTTCCGCCTGAACATGAGCCATTTGCCGCGCGAGCGGCTGAAGGAACGCGTGGCGATGATCCGCGCCGTGGAGGCGAAGTTCAAGCGTCCGATCGCCATTCTGGCGGATCTACAGGGTCCGAAGCTGCGCGTGGGCGCCTTCCAGGACGACAGCGCCATGCTGGAGCCGGGCCAGACTTTCACGCTCGACGCCGACACGGCGCTCGGCGGCAGGGACCGCGTCCATCTCCCTCACCCGGAGATCCTGTCCTCCCTCGAGCCCGGGCACACAGTGCTCATCGACGACGGCAAGCTGCGCCTTCGCGTCAAAAGCGTGAAGCAGGGCTCCGCCGCGACAACCGTCGAGGTCGCGGGCAAGATCTCCAACCGCAAGGGCGTGAGCCTGCCGGATACGACGATTCCCGTGGCGGCCATGACGGACAAGGACCGGTCGGATCTCGAAGCCGCGCTCGATGCGGGCGTCGACTGGATCGCGCTGTCCTTCGTGCAGCGCCCCGAGGACGTGGCCGAGGTGAAGAAGGTGGCGCGCGGCCGGGCCCTCGTCATGTCGAAGCTCGAGAAGCCTCAGGCGATCACGCGCCTCGACGAGATCATCGAGATCTCGGACGCCGTCATGGTCGCCCGCGGCGATCTTGGCGTGGAGATGCCGCTCGAAAAGGTGCCCGGCATCCAGAAGCGCATCGTCCGCACGGCGCGCCGCTACGGCAAGCCCGTGGTGGTGGCGACCCAGATGCTGGAATCCATGATCACCTCGCCGGTGCCCACCCGCGCCGAGGTCTCCGACGTGGCGACCGCCGTCTATGACGGGGCCGATGCGGTGATGCTCTCCGCCGAGAGCGCCTCCGGCCAGTACCCGGTCGATGCAGTGGCCACCATGAACCGCATCGCCGAAGAGGTGGAGCAGGATCAGAATTACTGGTCGATCGTGCGCACACTCAACGCCGAGCCGGAAGCCACGGGATCGGACGCCATCGCGGCGGCCTCCCACCAGATCGCCGACACGCTCAATCTCAAGGCGGTGGCGGCCTGGACCTTCTCGGGCTCGACGGCGTTCCGCATCGCCCGCGAGCGGCCGAATTCCACTGTGATCGCACTCACCCCCAGCATCGACACCGCCCGCCGCCTCGCCCTGGTCTGGGGCGTGCACTCCATCCGCACCAAGGACGCCAGCAACATCGACGACATGGCCTTCCGCGCCTGCAAGTTCGCCGTCCGGGAAGGTTTCTCGGATGTCGGCGACCGCATCATCATCGTGGCGGGCATGCCCTTCGGCACGCCGGGAGCCACCAACATGGTGCGCATCGCGTTTGTCAATCAGGAGCACGCGGCTCAGGCCTGACCCGGCACCGCCCTGGCCGGTGCGACCTGCTCGGCCAGGGCCTCGATCGCCGCAAGAACGGTTCGTCCGTCCGCATATTGCGGCATGTGGCCGATGCCCGGGAGCAGGATGAGCTGCGCTCCCGGCACCGCATTCGCGAAGGAGCGGCTGTGCAGATCGCTCCAGACGATCTCGTCGCACTCTCCGGCGATCACCGTGGTGGGCACGCGAATCTCGCCGTAGCGGGGGCTTTGCCGCGACACCGCCTCGAACATGACCGCGAAATCCTGCATGTTGGCTTCGTAGGCGCGAGGCCGGAACGCGAGGGGGATGAAGCCCTTGCGCACGATGCCCGGGGTCGGCGGCTGAGGCGCGTAGGTCTTTCGCTTCATCCAGGGCCGCAGCGCGAGGGTGACGGGCAGCGCGAGGCTGCGCATGGCGAGCCACCCCGCCCAGGACGAGACGAGCCGCCGGTACCAGCCGATATAGCCCCCAGGCCATGGCGTGGTGATGCCCGACAGGATGAGGATGGCGCCCGTCACGTCCCGGTGGTCCAGGGCAAAGTGCGGCACCACGGTGCCGGACCAGGAATGGCCGACCACGACGGCGTTGTGCACGTCGAGCCGGCGCAGGGCCTCGGCCATCACGGCCGCCTGCCGGGCGGGTTCGGCCGCGCTCAATCCCCCTGTCCGCTCGCTCCAGCCGTGGCCGGGCCGGTCGAAGGCGATGACCCGGTAGTGGCGCGCGAGGTGCGAGCCGAGGCCGAACATGGATTCGACGAGGTTGGACGACGCCCCATGCAGGAGCACGATGGTGCCGCGCGGCTGCCCTGTGGGTTGAATGTCCTGATAATGCAGCCTGCAGCCCTGGACCGCCATGAAGCGGCCCGTCGGCGGGTAGCGACGCCCGACGAACCAGCCATAGGTGTAGGTGAACGCCGCTCCGGCCGCGACGAGAAGAAGAAAAGCAGCCAGGAGGCCGAAGACGAAGCTCATCGTGAACCGTGGATCAGAGATCCTGCCCGTCTACATCGGGGACCAGACGGTTCACAATGGTTTGGACGCTCGATTGTTGCGGATTGATCTTCAGCACGCGCCGGTAGGCCTTGAGCGCCCGCGTCTTGTCGTCCGAGGCCATCAGGATATGGCCGAGTCCGGTCCAGGCGTTGAAGTGGCGCGGCTCGATCTTGAGGGCGCGGTGGAGGTCGGCCATGGCCCCGACCGGATCGTCGATCTGGTAGAACACCGTCGCCCGGCGGTACCAGGCCTCCGCCCAGTTCGGCCGAAGGGCCAGCACCCGGTCGAGGAGTTCGATGGCGAGCGGAAAATCCTTCTTCTCGAAAGCCTGGGTGGCCCGGGTAAGGAGCAGGTCCGCGGTATCGGAGCCGGAGCGGGCGAACCGCCGTTCGATGAGGTTCGAGATGCCCTCCGCCTCCCGCTCCGAGCCGGCCTTGGAGAGACGCTCGAAGAGATCGTCCAGGGTGACGGGCTTGGGCGGAGGCGGCTGCTCCTTCGCGGGAGCTTCCTTGGCCGGAGCCTTGGGCCGAACGGCCTCCTGCGCATGCGAGGAATACGCGGCCAGGCTCAGCAATGTGGTCAGCAGGAACGCAAAAAAGCGCATGCCGGGATTTTAGGGTCCCGGCATGCGCGGTCAATTCATAAAAGCGTGCGCGGCGTTGCCGCGGGCCGATTAGCCCTGGCGAGCCTTGTAGCGCTTCTGGGTCTTGTTGATGATGTAGACCCGGCCCTTGCGACGCACCAGCTGGTTGTCGCGGTGACGGCCGCGGATCGACTTCAACGAGTTGCGGATCTTCATATCCGGTCTCCTGCGGCCCTTCGGGAAGGCCGGAAAAAAGAAATGGTGGGCGCGGCTGGGATCGAACCAGCGACCCCTACGATGTCAACGTAGTGCTCTCCCGCTGAGCTACGCGCCCGGGAAACGGTGATGTTTGATGTCCCGTCTCGGCTGTGGGGGCGATATACCCACAAGTGGGCATATGCGCAAGTCATGATGAGCAACCTTTTTTAGGCTGCCATCATTTTCTCGACCTCGCTCACGAGATCGCGCAGGTGGAAGGGCTTGGACAGCACCTTCGCATCCTTCGGGGCCTGCGAGTCCGGATTGAGGGCCACGGCGGCAAAGCCGGTGATGAACATCACCTTGATGTCCGGATCGAGCTCGGTCGCCCGGCGGGCCAGCTCGATTCCGTCCATCTCCGGCATGACGATATCCGTCAGGAGAAGCTCGAAAGGCTCCTCCCGCAGGCGGTTGTAGGCGGAAAGGCCGTTGTCGAACGGGGCCACCTCGTAGCCCGCGTTCTCAAGCGCCTTCACCAGAAAGCGCCGCATGTCGTTGTCGTCTTCGGCGAGAAGAATCTTCATCGGCTGCCAAGCCCCGAATCGTGGCGAATGATCTCAAGAGACTTTCATGCTCCCGACGGGTAAATAACCCGTGAAAGAACGACGCAGCGCCCCCACCATATTGTCATGGACAGGCGGCACGGCTGCCTTACACTAGCGAAAAAGTTGATTTCCTCTCCAGAACAGCCAGTTTTCATGCGGCCAGCTATCGTCGACGAGTTCGATCCCCCCTTTGTCTTGACGGAACCTGCGGCGCAGACGATCCCATTCGTCTTCAACGCCCCTCACGCCGGCGCCATCTACCCCGCCTCTTTCCTGGCGGCGTCACGCCTCGATGCCGTGGCCCTGCGCCGCTCCGAGGACGCGTATGTGGACGAGCTCTTCGCGTCGGTGACCGGGCTCGGCGCCCCCTTGATGGCGGCGCGCTTCCCCCGGGCCTATCTGGACCTCAACCGGGAGCCCTACGAACTCGACTCGCGCATGTTCGACGGCAGGCTCCCGCCCTTCGCCAACACCCGCTCCATGCGCGTGGCCGGGGGCCTGGGAACCATCCCCCGCATCGTCGCCGACGGGCAGGAGATCTACCATTCGCGCCTTCAGGTCGACGAGGCGCTGCACCGGATCGAATGGCTCTACAAGCCCTATCATCGGGCGCTGCGCCAGCGCGTGCGCCGCACGGCGGACCTGTTCGGCCATGCGATCCTCATCGATTGTCATTCCATGCCCTCCTCCAGCGTGAGCCGGGACGACGGCACCAAGGCCGACATCGTCCTGGGCGACCGCTACGGCACCTCCTGCGCGAGCCTGCTGATCGATCTCGTCGAGGCTGCGTTGCGCGGGCGCGGCTATACGGTGGTGCGCAACAAGCCCTATGCAGGCGGCTTCATCACCGAGCATTACGGGGAGCCGGCCGTCGGGCGGCACGCGCTTCAGGTGGAGATCAACCGGTCGCTCTACATGGAGGAGCGCAGCATGGCGAAAAAGCCGGGCTTCACCGTCCTGATGGGGGATTTGTTCCAGGCATTCCGCCAGGTTGTCGCGGATCTCGAAGGCGAGTTGACGGCCCGCCGCATCGCGGCCGAATGAGAGACTAAAGCATCGGACCCAAAAGTGGATTTGCACTTTTGGGGTCGATCCGATGCTTTCCTCCTGAGAATGAGAGCATCGCCTTAGCGGAAAACCGGGTCCACTTTTCGCTTGCGCGGCCCTTCGGGTCCGCACGATGCTCCAAACAAGAAAAAAGGCCGCCGTTGCCAGCAGCCCGAAGTTTAGGGAGGAAACGCCCAAGAAGGGCTACGACAAGGCGACGCCATCGCCATATCGCAGTGCAATATTGCCTTCGCGCTGCACAAGAATCAAGGGGAAAATCGCGCCACGTTATGCTTTAGACGCATATCTGCTTGGATGCGGATCGATAGCCCTGATGTAGAACAGGAGGCTCAGGAGCAGCCATCCGCACAGGGACCCGAAAACGAGCCGGTAGCCTTCCGGCGAATAGCCTCCCGTGCTCGAACGCCCCATCAGGTCGATCAGAACACCGGTCACGCTCTGCGACAGGAACGCTCCCCCCATGGTGCCGATATTCATGAGCGTGATGCCCCGTCCGGTCAGGTAGGGCGGGAACAGGGACTTGCCGTGTGAGGTCAGGATGGGCGTGTAGGACACGCTCACCCCGAACAGGACAAACCAGACCGGCACAAGAGCCATGTCCAGGGGCACGAGGACCATGCACGCCATCATCAGAACGGCGGCCACGCCCCCGGCCAGAACCGGCTTCTTGTAGCTGCCCCAGAACCGGTCGGTCGCTCCCCATAGCAGCATGCCGCCGATCTGGGCCCCGGCGCCGAGGAGCAGGATGCGCCCCCTGGTGGCAAGGTCCGCCCCGTGGACATCCGTCAGCCAGGGCCCGCCCCAGAGACCGACGATGGACACGAAGCACGAATAGGTGGTCAGGTGCATGAAGAAGACCGCCCGGAAGGAGGGCACCCGCACGGCGGCGGCCACGCCCCGGAAGGCCTCCGACCAGCTCTCCCGTCCCTTGGCGTTGTCGGCGTCCCTGGGGACCGCGACAATGATCGCCAGCGCCAGAACGACGGTAATCGCCGCGACGACCAGGAACGAGTCCCGCCAGCCGATGGCGGCGGCCGAGGCGGCGAGCGGCGCGGTCGCCGCAAGGGTGCCCAGATTGGCGCCTCCCATCTGGATGCTGGTGAGCCCCGCGAAGCGCTCGGGCGGGAAGCGCCGCGCATAAATGACGAGGGGCGCCATGAAGAAGGTGGAGCAGCCGAGCCCCATCAGGGCGCGGGCACCGATCAGCACGGAGGCTGAGGGAGCCATGGCGAACAGGACGATGCCGGCCACGGCGATGACGGCGGTGGCCAGCATGACCTGTTTGGGCCCGTAGCGATCGATGAGGATCCCAATCGGGATCTGGACCGCCGCGAACGTGAAGAAGAAGGCGCTCGACAAGAGCCCGGTCTGGGTGGCGGAGAGGGACAGCTCCCGCGCGAGATCATTGGCGATGACCCCGATCGAATTGCGCAGGAACTGGCTGACCGCGTAGATCGCGACCAGCGCGGCAATGAGGATGACGGCCGTTTCCGAGCGGGTCGGGGAAGCCTTGGCTGCAGAATCCATGGATGTCTTGCCCTTCCTGTGCCGCTGCTCCCTTGCCGCGCGCCAAACGCTTGATAAAAGCGGAGGGACAACAGGCCAAGGCCAACAGCCACGTTAAATGAGGAAATCCAGGCATGGGGCTCATCGACTTCACGCATTTCGTCAACGAGCTCGCCACCTCGTCCGGCCAGGCGATCCTGCCGTTCTTCCGCACCGCCATTGCGACGGAGGACAAATCCCGCGGGGGCGCCTTTGATCCGGTCACGGAAGCGGACCGGGCGAGCGAGGCCACCATGCGTCACCTCATCAAGCGCAGCTTCCCCACCCACGGCATCATCGGCGAGGAGTTCGGAGCCGAGAACGAGAATGCGGATTACGTGTGGGTGCTCGATCCCATCGACGGAACCCGGGCCTTCATCGCGGGCCTTCCCACCTGGGGCACCCTGATCGGCCTTACCTACAAGGGCCAGCCGGTTTTCGGCATGATGCACCAGCCCTTCACGGGCGAGCGCTTCTTCGGAGATGGCGGCAGCAGCACCTTCCGGGGCCCGGGCGGCGAGCGCAAGCTCATGACGCGCCGCTGCGCCTCGCTGAAGGACGCGGTGATCTCCACCACGAGCCCGCGTCTGTTCGCAGGCGAGGAACTGCGGGCCTATGACCGCGTGGAAAGCGTGGCGCGCCTCGCCCGCTACGGCTGCGATTGCTACGCCTATTGCATGCTCGCCGCGGGCCACATCGACCTCGTCGTGGAGTCGGGCCTCAAATCCTACGACATCGCGGCCCTGGTCCCGATCATCGAGGGCGCCGGCGGCATCGTCACCACCTGGGACGGGGAATCAGCCGCCCATGGCGGGCGCATCGTCGCGGCCGGCGACCGCCGGGTCCATGCCGCCGCCGTCGAGCTGCTCAGCCGATAGGCCGAGTGCGGCAAGATCGGCCTGCTGCCCGAACACCGGATCGGGCGTGCCGGGGATGAAGGCATCGAACGCCGCCCAGAACTGCTCGCGGATCTCGTCGCGTTCCATGAGGATCTCGTGCCGCGCGCCGGGGATGACGATGGCGTGGCCGGCCTTGAGGCGTGCGGCGAAACGCTCCGTCGCGGGCGTCGCGCAGACCGGGTCCGCGCCCGCCGCCAAGATGAGCGTCGGCAGCCGGATCTTCAGCGCGTAGTTCGGCGCGGTAAAGCACCGCATGAACCGGAAGGCGGAGTCCATCCACGCCACCGTCGGCGCGCCGATGGCTCCGGGCCCGATGGCGGTCGCGGCATCCGCGTTGCGGGCATAGCGGACGGGATCGCTCGTGAGGCGGTTGCCCTTGAACGGCAGGGTGGAGATCGACGTCTCTCCGCCGCCGGGCACGAACATTGTCCCGAGTCCCAAAAATCGCAGGAGGCGCGCCAGAAATGCCGCGCCGCGGGTGCGCCTGACGATGGCCAGGGCGATCATCGGCGTGGTGGTGACGAGCCGACGGAAGGGCAGCCAGCTCTCATAGGCGGCGTTGAGCGCAATGGCCCCGCCCATGGAATGGGCGAGCGCGAAATGGGGTTGGGGCATGTGCGGCATCAGGATCTGATCGCGCACGGCCTCCAGGTCGAGCCGGTAATCGGCGAAACGTCGCACATGACCCTTGCGGGGGTTCTGCACCTGCCGCCCCGAGAGCCCCTGCCCGCGCCAGTCGAAGGTCACGACCGCAAAGCCACGCTTCAGCAGGTCGCCTACCGTCTCGAAGTACTTTTCAATGAACTCCGCCCGGCCGTGCAGGATGCAGACGGTCCCCTTCGGCTGGCTGGTTTCGGCCTTCCAATAGGCGACCCGCAGGGCAAGGCCGTCGGCGGTGGTGATGCTGGTGAGCACCGGCTCGCCGGGCACCGGATTATCGGGAGTGGGGAAGAATTCCACGGCAGGTCTCATGAAACGATGTGACCCCTTTATAGGGCGCTTTGGCCCGGTTGGGCGAGCCTCTTGAATGCAAACGTATCTATTCCCACATGGAAGCCGTGACGGCCAGACGGCGTCACGAGACCCAGATCCAGCCTCAAGAGAGGTGGATCTTCATGAGATGCATGTTGCTTCTGAAGGAGGATATGCCATGCGACAGTTCGATCTTGCTCCCCTGTACCGCAACACGGTCGGTTTCGACCGTCTGTTCTCGATGCTCGACCAGATGGTCGGTGTCGACGCGGCTCCGAGCTACCCGCCCTACAACATCGAGCGCACCGGCGAGAATGCCTATCGCATCTCGATCGCGGTTGCCGGCTTCACCGATAGAGACCTCACCATCGAGGTGAAGGAGAACACCCTCTCCGTGCGCGGCGAAAAGAAGCCCAACGAAGAGCGCAAGGCTGAAGTGCTCCATCAGGGTATCGCGGCCCGCAGCTTCGACCGGCGTTTCCAGCTCGCCGACGGCGTCCAGGTGACGGGCGCCTCGCTCGAGAACGGTCTGCTGCACCTGGACCTCGTGCGCGAGACGCCCGAGGCCAAGAAGCCGAAGCTGATCCCGATTTCTACGAACGGCGCCCAGGTCCTCGAGGCCAAGCAGGCCGCCTAAGGCCTTTTCCGAAAGCCTGAAAACAAAAGAGCGCCCCGGTTCGTCCGGGGCGCTTTTCTTGTTCGATTCCTGGTCCTGGTCGTCCCGCCGGGGCTGGAGATGAACCCCGTTGGTCAAGGTCTCGTAGAAACAGACATCGCGGGTGAATGCGGCAGGGTTAGGGCAAGGCCCGGCGCAAGGATGCAGGAAAATCACTCCGCCGCCTGCCGCGAGGCCGCCGAGCGCGCGATGTCGAGCACCCGGCGCACATCCTCCTCCTGCGTGGCGAACGACAGCACGAGGCGAATCAGGGCCTCGTCCGGCCCGACCGTCTCACCGGCCGGCAGGCTCAGCTCCGTCCAGGGATGATAGACGATTCCCGCGTCCTTGAGCGCCTTGTTCATGGCTGCCGGGATGATCGGGAAAACCTCGTTGGCCTGGGTTTCCCAGGCCAGACGCACGCCCGGGAGCTGGACAAGCCCATCCGAGAGGAGCTTTGCCAGGCGGTTGGAATGGCGGGCATTGTCATACCAGTGGCCGCCGGCGAAATAGCCCTCGAACTGCGCCGAGATCAGCCGGCCCTTGGAGACGATCTGGCCAGCGCGCTTGGAACGGTAATCGAGCGATTCGGCGAGCTCGGGCCTGAACACCACGATGGCCTCCGCCATCAGGCACCCGTTCTTCGTTCCGCCGAAGGAGAGAATGTCCACGCCCTGCTTCCAGGTCATCTCCGCCGGGGTGCAGCCGAGGGTCACGAGGGCATTGGCGAAGCGTGCGCCATCCATGTGGAAGGCGAGCCCGTGCTCGCGGCAGACCTCCCCGAGTTCGGCGAGCTCGTCGAGGCCGTAGACGAGGCCGCATTCGGACACCTGCGAGATCGACACGGCCTTGGGGGGCATCTGCTTCACGGCCCGGGAGAGCCCCCTCAGATAAGCCGAGACGCCCTCGGCCGTGAGCTTCGCGCCCACGCCCGGCAGGCCCACGAGCTTGGCTCCGTGCATGAAGAACTCCGGCGCGCCGCATTCGTCGTCGATCACGTGCGCCTCCCGGTGGCAGACGCACAGACCGTAGGGCGGCACGGCGGAGGAGAGCGCGAGCGCGTTGGCGGCGGTGCCGGTGGTGACGAAGAACACCGAGACCTCCCGTTCGAAGATCTCGTTGAACTGCGCTTTCACCCGCTTGGTGATCTCGTCGCCTCCATAAGCCGCCATGGCGCCCGCATTGGCTGCCATGAGCGCCTGCAGAACCTGGGAGCTGGCCCCCACGATGTTGTCGCTTGCGAAATTCATCAATTGTCTCCTGCGGCACCGGCCTCAGAGGGAATACCGATCTCCGGTTGGGCGCTCCCTACTACAAAGCGCGCTGCCGTGCCAGAAAACTGGCTCCCTGTCTCCGGACGATGCATCGAGCGGGGCACCAGCCCTCCCGTGGCAGGGAACATGTCAAGATCGTTGACCCATCGGCGAAGACTTTCGTTTCGGGATTACAAAAATCTGTTTTGTTACATTCCCGGCTGGCGGCTTGTAACTTTTGTCTAAAATTTTTCTAAACCCTCTTGTGCCGTTTCTTGTTCTCTGGCACTTTGCCCGCATTAGGACAGCGATGCTGTCCCATTTGGGGTGTCTCACCCTTTCTGCCCTGAGGTTTTCTTGATGCTTCGCCAGACGCGAACGAAACGAGATACCACGAAAGCTGCCCGCAAAACGTGGGCGGAACGGGCGACTCTGGGCTGAAGACAGCCTGAAGGATGCCCGCGAGGCGCGGGCTCCCCTGCCGGACCCACTCCTCGACGACCCCTGAAGCGGCGGGCACTCCGGACGATCCCCTTATCCGGCGACCCGAGAACCGCCTCAAAGACCCTAGAAGACGTGTTCGGATGTGAGGATCTGATATGAGCGACGAGCCGATGAAGAGCCCCGGAGTGAAAGTCTCGAGCCGCACGGCCGTCAAAACGACCATCAGGGCCGTGCGCGATCCGGGGCTGCCCACTCCCCAGGGCCTCTACGATCCCTCCAACGAGCAGGATTCCTGCGGCGTCGGCTTCATCGCCGACATGAAGAACCGCAAGTCGCACGACATCGTCGAGCAGGGCCTGTCGATCCTGCACAACCTCGATCATCGCGGCGCGGTCGGCGCGGACCCGAAGATGGGCGACGGCTGCGGCATCCTGGTCCAGGTTCCGCACAAGTTCTTCGCCGCCGAATGCGCCAAGCTCGGCATCTGGCTGCCGGATGAAGGGCAGTACGGCGTCGGCCACCTGTTCATGCCGCGCGATCCGGAAGGCTTCAAGCTCGTCGAGGAGATCGTCTCGAAGGCGATCGCGGACGAGGGTCTGCAGGTTCTCGGCTGGCGCGAGGTGCCGGTCGATTCCAGCGATCTCGGCGAAAGCGTGAAGGTCACCGAGCCCCTCCACCGCCAGATCTTCATCGGCAAGGGCAAGGGGATGGACGACCAGGAGACCTTCGAGCGTCGCCTGTTCATCGCCCGCAAGGTCATCTCCAACGCCGTCTACGACATGAAGGACGGGCGCACGGCCGGCTATTACCCGGTGAGCCTGTCCTCGCGCACCATCGTCTATAAGGGCATGGTGCTGGTCACGCAGCTGCGGGACTATTACCTCGACCTGCAGGATCCGCGCTTCGAGAGCGCCATCGCCCTCGTGCACCAGCGCTTCGCCACCAATACCTTCCCGACCTGGCAGCTTGCGCACCCGTACCGCATGGTCGCGCATAACGGCGAGATCAACACGCTGCGCGGCAACGTGAACTGGATGGCCGCGCGCCAGGCTTCCGTCGATTCCGATCTCTTCGGCAACGACATCTCCAAGCTCTGGCCGATCTCCTACGAAGGCCAGTCGGACACCGCCTGCTTCGACAACGCCCTCGAGTTCCTGGTACGCGGCGGCTACTCGCTGTCGCACGCCATGATGATGCTGATCCCGGAAGCATGGGCCGGCAACCCGCTCATGAACGACGACCGGCGCGCGTTCTACGAATATCACGCCGCGCTCATGGAGCCGTGGGACGGCCCGGCCGCCGTGTGCTTCACCGACGGCAAGCAGATCGGCGCCACCCTCGACCGCAACGGTCTTCGCCCCGCGCGCTACCTCGTCACCGATGACGGCCTCGTGGTGCTCGCCTCCGAGATGGGCGTGCTGCCGATCCCGGAGGAGAAGATCGTCGAGAAGTGGCGCCTGCAGCCGGGCAGGATGCTCCTCATCGACCTGGAGGAAGGCCGCATCATCTCCGACGACGAGATCAAGCAGCAGCTGTCCAATGCCCATCCCTACAAGGAATGGCTGAAGCGCACGCAGATCGTGCTGGAGGATCTGAAGCCCGTTCAGGCCCGCGAGTCGCGCACCGACGTGTCGCTCCTCGACCGTCAGCAGGCCTTCGGCTACACGGCGGAAGACCTCAAGCTGCTCATGCAGCCGATGGCCGTGACGGGCCAGGAGGCGGTGGGCTCCATGGGCTCCGACACCCCGATTTCAGCGCTCTCCGACAAGCCGAAGCTGCTCTACACCTATTTCAAGCAGAACTTCGCGCAGGTGACGAACCCGCCGATCGACCCGATCCGCGAGGAGCTCGTCATGAGCCTCGTGTCGTTCATCGGACCGCGCCCGAACATCCTCGATCTGGAGGGGACCTCGCGCCGCAAGCGGCTTGAGGTGCGCCAGCCGATCCTCACCAACGAGGATCTGGAGAAGATCCGCTGCATCGGCCATTTCGAGGACCGCTTCGACACGAAGACGCTAGACATCACCTACGATGCCGAGCTGGGCGCTGCCGCGCTCGACGGCGCGCTCGACCGCCTCTGCGACCGCGCGGAAGCGGCGGTGCATGGCGGCTACAACATCATCATCCTGTCCGACCGCATGGTGGGGCCGGACCGCATTCCGATCCCGGCGCTGCTCGCCACCGCCGCCGTGCACAACTACCTGATCCGCAAAGGCCTGCGCACATCGGTCGGCCTCGTGGTCGAGAGCGGCGAGCCGCGCGAGATCCATCACTTCGCGTGCCTGGCCGGCTACGGTGCGGAAGCGATCAACCCCTATCTCGCCTTCGAAACCATCGCGGCGATGCACGAAGCCGGCGAACTGCCGCAAGAGGTGGACGCCGACGAGGCGATCAAGCGCTACATCAAATCCATCGGCAAGGGTCTGCTGAAGGTGATGTCCAAGATGGGCATCTCCACCTACCAGTCCTATTGCGGCGCGCAGATCTTCGACGCGATCGGCCTCAAGTCCGACTTCGTGGCGCGCGATTTCTTCGGCACCGCAACCACCATCGAGGGCATCGGCATGGACGAGGTGGCGGAGGAGAACGTTCGCCGCCACCGGGACGCCTTCGGCGACGCGCCGATCTATCGCAACGCGCTCGATGTCGGCGGTGAATACGCCTTCCGCCAGCGCGGCGAGGTGCATGCCTGGAATCCCGACACCGTCGCCACGCTCCAGCACGCCGTGCGCCTGAACGCGCAGGATCGCTATCGCGAATTCGCGCGCCTCGTGAACGAGCAGGACACCGAACTGAAGACCATCCGCGGCCTCTTCCGCATCAAGACGGCGGACGAGACCGGCCGCGCGCCCGTCCCGGTGAGCGAGGTCGAGCCCGCGCAGGAGATCGTCAAGCGCTTCTCCACGGGCGCCATGTCCTTCGGGTCGATCTCGAAGGAGGCGCACGAGACGCTGGCGCTCGCCATGAACGCCATCGGGGGCAAGTCCAACACGGGCGAAGGCGGCGAGGAGCCGGAGCGCTTCCGTCCGCTGCCGGACGGACGCTCCAAGCGCTCCGCCATCAAGCAGGTGGCCTCGGGCCGCTTCGGCGTCACGACGGAATATCTCGTCAACGCGGACATGATGCAGATCAAGGTCGCGCAGGGTGCCAAGCCTGGCGAGGGCGGTCAGCTGCCCGGCCACAAGGTCGACGCCAAGATCGCCCGCGTGCGCCACTCGACCCCGGGCGTGGGCCTCATCTCCCCACCGCCGCACCACGACATCTACTCCATCGAGGATCTCGCCCAGCTGATCTTCGACCTGAAGAACGTGAATCCCCAGGCCGACGTGTCGGTGAAGCTCGTGTCCGAAGTGGGCGTGGGCACGGTCGCAGCCGGCGTCGCGAAGGCGCGCGCCGATCACATCACCGTCTCGGGCTTCGAAGGCGGCACGGGCGCTTCTCCCCTCACGTCGCTCAAGCACGCGGGTTCGCCGTGGGAGATCGGTCTGGCCGAGACGCAGCAGACCCTCGTGCTCAATCGTCTGCGCGGCCGCGTGGCGCTGCAGGCCGACGGCGGCCTGCGCACCGGCCGTGACGTAGTGATCGCGGCCCTGCTCGGCGCCGACGAATACGGCTTCTCGACCGCCCCGCTGATCGCGGCCGGCTGCATCATGATGCGCAAGTGCCACCTGAACACCTGTCCGGTGGGCGTGGCCACGCAGGATCCGGTTCTGCGCAAGCGCTTCAAGGGCCTGCCGGAGCATGTCATCAACTACTTCTTCTTCGTCGCCGAGGAAGTGCGCGAGCTGATGGCCGAGATGGGCTTCACCTCCATCGACGAGATGATCGGCCAGTCCGACCTGCTCGACAAGAACGCCGCAATCGACCACTGGAAGGCGAAGGGCCTCGACTTCACGAAGCTCTTCCACAAGCCGGATGTTCCTCCCCATGTGGCGATCCGCCATCAGGAGCGTCAGGTCCACCCGATCGCGAACGTGCTCGACCGCGAGCTCATCGCGCAGGCTGGTCCTGCTCTGGAAAAGGGCGAGGCCGTCACCATCGAGGCGCGGGTGCGCAGCTCCGATCGGTCCGTGGGCGCCATGCTCTCGGGCGAGGTCGCCAAGCGCTACGGCCATGAAGGCTTGGCCGACGACACGATCACCGTGAACCTGAAGGGCACGGCCGGTCAGAGCTTCGGCGCGTGGCTCGCCGCCGGCGTGACGCTGAACCTCGAAGGTGAGGCGAACGACTATGTGGGCAAGGGTCTGTCGGGCGGCAAGCTGATCATCAGACCGTCGCTGGACTCGAAGGCCATCCCCGAGCGCTCGATCATCGTGGGCAACACGGTGATGTACGGCGCGATCTCCGGCGAGGCTTATTTCCGCGGCGTGGCGGGCGAGCGTTTCGCCGTGCGCAATTCCGGGGCTATCGCGGTAGTGGAAGGCACGGGCGATCACGGCTGCGAATACATGACCGGCGGCCTCGTGGTGGTTCTCGGCCAGACCGGCCGCAACTTCGCGGCGGGCATGTCCGGCGGCATCGCCTACGTGCTCGACGAGGACGGCACGTTCGGCAAGCGCTGCAACCTGTCCATGGTCGATCTCGAACCCGTCGAGGAGGAGGAGGACCTCATGCGTCGTCTCCACCACCATGGCGGCGATCTTGAGACCAAGGGCCGCATCGACATCATGGCCAATATGTCCGGTCCTGACGAAGAGCGCCTGATGCAGCTCATCACCAATCATCACACCTATACGGGTTCGGCCCGCGCGAAGGAGATCCTCGACAACTGGGCGACCTTCCGCACCAAGTTCGTGAAGGTGATGCCAGTTGAATACCGCCGCGCGCTCCAGGAGATGGATCGTCTCCGGAACCTGCAGGCAGCGGAATAAGGATTAAGGGGCAAACCGATGGGTAAGGTCACAGGCTTTCTCGAATACGACCGCCAGGAGCAGAAGTATCAGCTCGCCGGTGAACGCGTGCGCCACTTCCGCGAGTTCACCCTGCCGCTCGACGACAACGATCTGAAGAAGCAGGCGGGACGCTGCATGGATTGCGGCATCCCCTTCTGCCACGGGCCGACGGGCTGTCCGGTGCACAACCAGATTCCCGATTGGAACGATCTGGTCTGGCAAAACGATTGGGAGGAGGCAGCCGCCAACCTCCACACCACCAATAACTTCCCGGAGTTCACCGGCCGCATCTGCCCCGCCCCGTGCGAGGAAGCATGCACGCTCAACCTCGAGAACCAGCCGGTCACCATCAAGACCATCGAGCAGGCCATCGCCGACAAGGCGTGGGAGATGGGCTTCATCAAGCCTGAACCCGCGGGCTTCTCCACCGGCAAGCGCGTCGCCGTCATCGGTTCGGGCCCTGCGGGTCTCGCCGCGGCGCAACAGCTCGCCCGGGCGGGCCACGACGTGCACGTGTTCGAGCGCCAGGCGAGGCCCGGCGGCCTGCTGCGCTACGGCATTCCGGACTTCAAGATGGAGAAGTACCACATCGACCGCCGCGTGAAGCAGATGGAGGCCGAGGGCGTCACCTTCCATTGCGGGGTCAATATCGGCGTGGACCGCAGCTTCGCCTCGCTTCACAACGAGTACGATGCGGTGCTCTTCGCCGGCGGCGCGGAAGACCCGCGCAACCCGAACCTGCCGGGACAGGACCTGAAGGGCGTGCATTACGCGATGCCGTACCTCACCCAGTCCAATAAGCGCGTGGGCGGCGAAGAGGTCACCGACGAGCCGATCCTCGCAGGCGGCAAGCACGTCGTCGTCATCGGCGGCGGCGACACGGCCTCCGACTGCGTCGGCACCGCCTTCCGTCAGGGCGCTCTGTCCGTCACGCAGCTCGACATTCGCCCGAAGCCGCCCGAGCGCGAGGACAAGCTGACCGTGTGGCCCTATTGGCCGACGAAGATGCGCACCTCCTCCTCGCAGGCCGAGGGTGCGGAGCGCGAGTTCCAGGCCGCGACCCTCGGCATCGTCGGCAAGAAGGGCCAGGCGACCGGCGTCCAATGCGCCCGCGTGGACGAGAGGCGCCAGCCGATTCCGGGCAGCGAGTTCACGCTCAAGGCCGACCTGGTCTTCATCGCCATCGGCTTCGCGGGCTCCGTGAAGGAAGGCCTCCTGGAGCAGTCGGGCGTCGCGATCGACCGGCGCGGCAACGTGGTGGCGGACGATAGGAGCTACAGGACCTCCAACGACAAGGTCTTCGTGGCCGGCGACATGCGCCGCGGCCAGTCCCTTGTGGTCTGGGCGATTCGCGAGGGACGCCAGGCCGCGCGCGCCATCGACACCTATCTGACGGGCGAGAGCAGCCTGCCGGTCTGATCATCAGATCCTGGCAAAGAGACAGGCGGCCGATCCGGGTGATCTGGCCGCCTTTTTCGTGTTTGCTGCCGTCAGGACCTCGGCCAGCGGAAGTCGTCCGCCCGTCCTGGACGGGAACTCGGCGGGATGCCGGTGCGCAGGGCGCGCTGCACCGGATAGGCCTGGTCGCCGTTGAGCTTCAGCGGGCCGGAGACAAGGGTGCCGCCAGGCGTCACAGGCTGCCGCGTCAGAGGCAGGACAGGGCCGACGAGGGGTTTGAGGGGGAGTGAGACCGGGGCGGCGGCATCGGGCGGCGCCGGAAGGGCGGCTTCGATGTTCTGGCCATCCGTCGAGGCGGTCGCCACCGGCCCGCCGGTTCGAATCGATTCCAGGATCTTCTTGATCTCCACATCCGCGAAGAAGCCGATCTTGCGTGCACCCGCCTTGGTGAAGGACACGCCGTCGTCGCTGCGCAGGCGGGCAGGCTCGCCGTCCACGTCGGGTCCGCTGGAGGTATAGCGGTTCTCGTCATCCACGAAGCCGGGGAAGATGTCCACGTAGGCTCCGCCGTGGCGTTGCACGCTCTCGCGATAGACATCGTTCATGGCCAGCAGGTCCTCGGAGAGCTTGCTGCTCTTCATGGGCGGCAGACCGATCCACACGACGGGGATGTTGCGCTCCTTGAAGGTGGTCAGGATTCCGTCGATCCTCTTTGCGTAGACATCCTTCCACCGGTCGGACAGAAACTCGACCCGCTCCTCCCCTTCCTGGAGGCTCTGGCGGTCGCTCAGGCCCAGCATGACGACGGCAACGGTCGCGCTCTGGCCGGAATCGAGGGTCGCCCGGATGAAGTTCGGCCACTCCGCCGGATCGCTACGCACCAGGTTGCTGCCGCTCCTGGTCTTGCCCACCACGGCGACATCCTGGTTATCCGCATAGACCGCATCCAGGCCTTGGCGAGCGAACTCGGCCAGGGAATCGCCGAAGACCACGACGTGGGTCCCGGGATTGACCTTCGGTTTCTCAGGGCGCGCGACATTCACGGATTGCGGCGCCTTGCGCGGCTTGGCGACAGGGGCCCGCGCGGGACGGGGCGGGTCGTCGGAGCCGCCGAAGAAGCGGCGGAAGCTGAAGCCCTGCTGGGGCTGCGCCGGCTGAACGAGTTTTCCAGGGTAGTAGCCGGGCGGATAGGCCCGGGGATCGCGGTAAGGCCGCTGCGGCTGTTGCTGCGGATAATAGTAGGAACCCTGCGCCACGGCCGGCGCGCCGCTTCCCAGGGCAAGAAGCAGGCTCAAGGCGAACAGACAAGGAATCGTCAGCAAACGCATGGTGGTTCCACGTTGGTCCGGACCACCCATGTTATAGAGCTTCCGCCGGACCTGTCAGCGGGCCGCGCGCAATTCACGCAAGACCGCATTATCGGCATACCCATCAGGAATTAAGCCGCGCCTGAGCTGGAAGTTCCGCACGGCCTCCCGAGTCTTGGAACCGAACTTGCCGTCCGTCTCGCCCTCGTAGAAGCCGAGCCGCGCAAGACGGAGCTGCAACTCCTGGCGCTCGTCCTTGCCGAGCAGGGGCTCGTTCTTGGGCCAGGCTCCCTGGATCGGCGGCCCGCCCATGATCCGGTCGCCGAGATGGGCGACCCCCATGGCATAGGCATCGGATGAGTTGTAGCTCTTGATGACGTCGAAATTGCCGGTGACCAGAAAGGCCGGTCCACCCGCTCCGCCGGGCAGGAAGAGGCTCGCTTCCCCTGTCCGCGGCATCGCCTCGCCGTCAGCCCGGCGCAGGCCGAGGGTTTGCCATTGGGCGAAGTTCAGCTTCAGGTGCCTGAAATCGAAGCGCGGCGGCAGCTTGACCTCGAAGCCCCAGGGCAAGCCCGGCTCCCAGCCCTGCTGGCGCAGGTAATTGGCTGTTGACGCCATGGCATCGGGCACCGAGGCCCAGATGTCGCGCACCCCGTCCCGGTTGCCGTCGACGGCGTATTTCATGAAGCTCGACGGCATGAACTGGGTCTGCCCCATGGCTCCGGCCCAGGAGCCCAGCATCTTGTCCCGGCCGATATGCCCCTCATCCAGGATCTGGAGCGCGATCAGCAGCTCCTCCCTGAAGAAATCGCCCCGGTAGCCCGTATAGGCGAGCGTCGCGAGAGCCCGCACCACATATATGGAACCGGTGAAGCCGCCGAAATTGGTCTCCATGCCCCAGACGCCGAGGATCACGGAGCGCGGTACGCCATAGGTTTTCTCGATGGCCGTCAGGGTCTTGGGCCATTCGGCCGCCATCTCGCGGCCGCGCTCGAGGCGCTGGGCCGAAATTGCACCGTTGATGTAGTCCCAGATGGGGCGGACGAACTCCGACTGCTTCCTGGTGAGCGCGATGATCTTCGGATCGGGCTCGACGCCCCGGAACGCCTCATCGAAGGTCGCGCGCGAAATCCCGCGTGCCTTGGCGGCGGGCCACAGGCCCTGCACGAAGCGCTGGAATCCTGCCTCCGAGACGCCCTGCGCCTGGGCGGGGACAGGCCGCACCCAACCCAGGACGCCAAGGGTGACGCTCAGACCGAGAAGGAGGGCACCGCAGAAGCGGCGCACCGGGAGAAGCGGCAGGTGCATGAATGTCGCTCACCGAGACAGGGCCGAATTGACCCTGCCATGCGACACTAAGAGAGTTAACAGCCGGTTGACACCTAGCCTTATAGGTAGGGGGCTATGCGGCTTTGCGCCCCATCAAGACCCGTTCCCAGCGCAGGGCCTGATCGACGATCTCGGCCAGATCGTCATGCTGCGGCTGCCATCCGAGGCTCCGGATACGGTCGACCTTCGCCACGAGCCGGGCCGGATCGCCCGGGCGGCGCGGGCTGAGGCGTACCTCGAAATCGACGCCGGACACCCGTTTGACCACGTCCACGACCTCCAGCACCGACGCGCCATGCCCGTAGCCGCAATTCATCACAGCGCAGTCGCCGCCCTCGCGCAGGGATTTCAGGGCAGCCAAATGCGCCCGGGCCAGATCGTTCACCTGAACGTAGTCGCGGATGCAGGTGCCGTCGGGCGTCTCGTAATCCGTGCCGAACACGTCGAGATAGGGCCTTTGGCCGAGGGCTGCCTGAGCCGCCACCTTGATGAGATGGGTGGCCTGCGGCGTCGATTGGCCCGACCGGCCCTTCGGATCCGCGCCGGCCACGTTGAAATAGCGCAGGATCGCATAGCGCAGACCGTGGGCCGCGCAGGCATCCTGCAGCATCCACTCGCTCATGAGCTTGCTGCGCCCATACGGATTGATGGGGGATAGGGGCATGTCCTCGGCGAGGAGGGGCGCATCGGCGTTGCCGTAGACAGCCGCCGTGGAGGAGAAGACGATGTTCTTAACGCCCGTCCGGACGGCCGTCTCGACGAGCGCCCGGGTCTTCACCGTATTGTTGAAGTAGTACCCAAGGGGGTCGGTGACCGATTCGGGTACCACGATCCGGGCTGCGAAATGCATGATGCTGTCGGTTCCATGCTCCTCGATGACCTTGGCCACCAGAGCCTGATCGCCCACATCCCCTACGACGAGGGTCGCCTCCGGAGGGACCGCCCAGCGAAACCCGGTGGACAGGTTGTCGAGAACCACCACCTGCTCGCCCGCCTCCAGCAGCTCGAGCACCATGTGGCTGCCGATGTAACCCGCGCCGCCCGTCACCAATATCGCCATATCCGCTCTCCTCAAGGCTCGCCTGACCGGACGCATCATGCGGACAACCGGACCGGCTCTCCGCTAAGTCCATGCGCCGTATGAAAAAGAACACCGGAGCCGAAGCTGCAAGCCGTTGCCGGCCCGGCGCCCGCACAGCTTAACCACAACGCTTCAGCTTCAATTCAGGTCCGGAGCTTCAAAGAAGATGCAGGATTGATGCAACAAGGCAGCGTCTCCGGCGTTAAGATGAACCCAAGCTTGACGGTGAACGGTTTCCTTTTCCTCGTCCTGCCTTAGATTGTCCTCCCTCTCCCTGCTCAAACATGGCTTGATCGATGAAGCGCATCCGCAAAGCAGTCCTCCCTGTTGCCGGTCTCGGCACTCGTTTCCTTCCCGCCACCAAGGCCGTGCCGAAGGAAATGCTGTGCGTCGTGGACCGTCCCGTGGTGCAGCATGTGGTGGACGAGGCCCGAGCCGCCGGGATCGAGCATTTCATCTTCGTTACCGGCCGTAATAAGGCGGTGATCGAAGACCATTTCGACATTGCCTACGAGCTGAACCAGACGCTGCAAGCACGCGGGAAGACGAAAGAGCTGGAGCTCCTGGCCAAGGACCAGCCCCGGGCCGGCCAGACGAGCTTCACGCGCCAGCAGGAGCCCTTAGGGCTGGGCCATGCCGTCTGGTGCGCCCGTGAGCTCGTGGGCGACGAGCCCTTCGCGGTGCTTCTCCCCGACATGCTCAGCCGCGGCTCCATGGAGCAGATGATCGCGGCCTATGAGAAGCATGGCGGCAACATCATTGCCGTGGAGGAGGTGCCGGAGGACCAGACCCACCAATACGGCATCGTCTCCGTGGGGCAGGAATTCGGCCAGACCTTCGAGATCACCGGCATGGTGGAGAAGCCCCCGAAGGGTACCGCGCCGTCGAACTACATCATCTCCGGCCGCTACATCCTGCAGCCCGAGATCTTCGACCTGCTCTCCAACCAGGAGCGCGGCGCGGGCAACGAGATCCAGCTCACGGATTCCATGATCCGCCTGATGAAAGATCAGCCGTTCTTCGGCATGAAATACCAGGGCAGCACCTACGATACGGGCTCGAAGATCGGCTTCCTCATGGCCAACGTGGCCTATGCCCTCGAGCGCGAGGACCTGAAGGACACGTTCCGGCAGGAGCTGGAAGCCTTGCTGCGCCAAAAGTAGTCAGGGCCGAGGGTTCCGCGTGGCCGCCCGAATATGCTAGAGGGCGGCCATGGTACTCGCACAGATCAAAACCGCTTCATCCGACCAGGCCATCACCTCGGCCCTTCGCACGCTCGATGTCGAGCGCGAGGGTCTGACCGTGCTGATGGAGGCCATCGGCAACGGGCTCGGCCCCGTCTTCACCGCCGCCGTCGAGACGATCGCATCCGCCAAGGGGCGGGTCATCGTGACCGGCATGGGCAAGTCCGGCCATGTGGGCCGCAAGATTGCCGCCACCTTCGCGTCCACCGGCACCCCCGCCTATTACGTCCACCCGGCGGAAGCGAGCCACGGCGATCTCGGCATGGTGCAAACCGACGACGTGATCCTCGCCCTATCCTGGTCCGGCGAGACCACGGAGCTTGCCGACGTCATCGGCTATGCCAAGCGCTTTCGGGTGCCGCTGATCGCCTTCACGTCGAATGCCCGCTCGAGCCTGGGCCAGGCCGCCGACATCTGCCTGACGCTTCCCAAAGCCAAGGAAGCCTGCCCCAACGGGCTGGCGCCCACCACCTCCACCACCATCCAGCTCGCCCTCGGCGACGCGCTCGCCATCGCGCTGCTCGAAAAGCGCGGCTTCACGGCGGAGAACTTCCGCGTGTTCCACCCGGGCGGCAAGCTCGGGGCGCGCCTGAAGCTCGTGCGCGACATCATGCATCGGGACGAGCACCTGCCGATCATCGGGGTCGATGCCCTGATGGATCAGGCCATCGAGGAGATCGGCCGCAAGGGTTTCGGCTCGGTCATCGTGATCAACGCGGACGGGACGCTCGCCGGAATCGTCACCGACGGCGATCTGCGACGCAACCTTCGCCCCGATCTCGGCACTCTGCCGGTGACGGCCATCATGAGCCGGACGCCGCGCACCATTGCGCCGGACGCCCTGGTGGCCACCGCGCTCGAAATCGAGGAAACCGCGCGGATCACAGCCCTGATCGTGGTCGAGAACGACAAGCCCGTCGGCCTCGTGCATTACCTCGACCTGCTGCGGGCGGGAGCGGCTTAGAGCCTTTTTCGCGAACCGACGAAAAGAGATGATTCCATGCACGTGGAATCGTCTCTAAGTCTCCCGCCTTCAATCGCGGTCGGGCGCACCCAACGGAAAGAAATGCCGATAGGGCCTGGCCTCGTCCACCGCTCTTGCGAACGACGCCCGAGCCAGCAGTCGCTTGCGGTAGGCGTGGACATTTCCGTGCTCCGCGCCGATCGGATGCGCCCAATCGGCGTAGAACAACGATGGGGCAGCCGCACAATCGGCCATGCTGAAGGAAGGGCCCGCCGCCCATTCACGCCCGGACATCGCCTGATCCAGCCATGCATAGGCCGTGTCGAGCATGCGCCTCGCCTCAGTGACGCCATAAGGATCGCGATCCGTCTCGACGCGGAGGCGATCGAACACGATCCTCTGCATCGGCGTCATGACGTAATTGTCGAAGAACCGATCCATCATCCGGACATCGAGAGCGACGCGCGGATCGTCCGGAAGGAGCCTCACCGGCCCGGGATGCCAAAGCACGAGATGCTCGATGATGATGCTCGCCTCAGGGATGGTGCGGCCGTTATCGACCAGAACCGGAAAGCGCTTGATCGGCCAGAGAGCCGCCAGCTCGCCATTCGCCTGCTTGCTGTCGAGCATGCGGTACTCGAAAGGGGTGCCATTCTCATAAAGCGCAATGAGAACCTTCTGGCAGTAGGACGAGAACGGATGCGCATACAGCTTCAACGTCATGCATTCCGCTCCTGATGATCAAGCATCGTCCACCACCAGCGTCGAGCCTTCGACGCGCACCACGCGGACCTTGGCGCCTGCAAAGCGGTCCGCCCCGATCACACGCCATGAACTGTCATCGACGCGGATGCGTCCTTCGCCGTCCTTGATCGGCGTTTCCAGCGTGAAGACCCGCCCGACGAGCGCCTGACCACGCTGATTGAGGCGGGACGCCGACGGTTCGGGCGGCTCCTTCGAGCGGGTGACGAACCGCCCCAGGACCACCGCCCCCACGGCGAGCAGCGCAAACAGGATGGAAGCGGCCTGCCAGGAAAGATCGAGCACGCCATCGAGCAATCCGGTCACGATGGCCGCGAGCCCGAGCCAGAGAAAGAAGGTCCCTGGCGCCAGGAGTTCGACGCCGATCAGAACGAGGCCGAGGATGATCCAGCTCCAGGCTCCCAGACCGATGAACGCGTCGCGGATCATGGGCGCTCCGCTCCTTTCGTGACGGCGGGTACGCTGCGCCCGGGCTTCGAGGCCGGTGCGCCGCCGGTGCCGCCAAATACGGATTTTGTGAGTTCCGCGATGCCGCCGAGGGTGCCGGCAAGGCCCGCCGCTTCGATGGGCACGATCACGACCTTCTGGTTGGGAGCCGTGGCGAGGCTGCGGATCGCATCGATGTATTTCTCCGCCACGATGAAGTTGGCGGCCGCAATATCCCCGCGGGTGATCGCCTCGCTGACCATGCCGGTGGCTTTGGCTTCCGCCTCCGCGAGGCGCTCACGGGCTTCGGCATCCCGGAACGCCGCCTCCTTGCGTCCTTCCGCCGAGAGGATCTGCGCCTGCTTCTCGCCTTCCGCCCGCAGGATTTCCGCCTGCCGCGATCCTTCCGCCTCCAGCACGGCGGCGCGCTTCTCGCGCTCGGCCTTCATCTGGCGCGCCATGGCGCCCGCGAGATCGGCGGGCGGAATGATGTCTCTGATCTCGATGCGTGTCACCTTCGCGCCCCAGGGCGAGGCCGCCGCGTCGACCACACGCAGCAGGCGCTCGTTGATCTCGTCGCGATGGGACAGAAGCTGATCGAGGTCCATGGAGCCGACGACCGTGCGGATATTCGTCATCGTCAGCACCATCAGGGCCTGATTGAGATCCGCCACCTCATAGGAGGCCCGCGCCGCATCGAGCACCTGAAAGAATGCCGCCGCATCGATGGTGACGCCCGCATTGTCCCGGGTGAACGCCTCCTGGCTGGGAATGTCGAGCACCTGCTCCATGACGTTCACCTTCTTCCCGACCTGCTCGATATAGGGGATGATCAGAGCGAGGCCCGGCGTGAGCGTGCGCGAATAACGGCCGAAGCGCTCCACCGTGTATGCGTAACCTTGCGGCACCGTTCTCACGCCCATCGCGATCGTCACCACGACCACGAGAACGAGAACGATCACGAAGATATCGAAACCACCGAACAGCATTCATTCCCCCAGGCAACGAAGTTGCAGAGCCGGCAGGCTACCCGATCGAAGCAAAAACTCCTAGAGGAAGCCTCCCGAGCTGCTATTCTGCACCTGTCACTCCTGAAAACCACACCATGACGCGTTATTTTTGCCAGGATCATCCTGATCAGCTGGAACTTGAGATGCCCGTACTCGATGCACGTCCCGGCGCGGCTCTGCTGGCCCGGTCGCCTTTCTTTCCGGGCGGCGGGGGACAATTGGCCGACAAGGGTTTTATCGAATGGTCAGGCGGTGTGCTAAACGTAGAGAGGCTAGAGCCCGATCCCCGCGGGCTCTGGCATGTGTTCGCCGAGCCCATCGCTATTCAGGGAGTGGTGCTGGCCAAAGTCGAGCCTGAGTTTCGCCGTCTCATGTGCGAGTTGCACACATTGGCGCACGTGCTCAACAGCATCGTCTATCGGGACTTCGGCGGCGCCTTGCTGACTGGCGCGCAACTGGCGGCGGACGGCACCTTCCGCGTCGATTTCGATATGCCGGGAATTTATCCAGACTGGCTGCGGTCCTTGGACGGCCCCATCAACGATGTGATCCGACAAGACCTCCCGATTCACACCTTCTCCATGCCATGGACAGAGGCTGAGGCGGAACCGGGCATGTTCCGCAGCAAATCCGTCTCACCTCCGCCGCAGGAGGATGGGTCGGTGCGGATCGTAGAGATCACCGGTCTCGACCGGCAGGCCTGTGGTGGGACGCACCTGACCTCTACTGGCCAAGCACGTCCCATCCGGATTCTGAAGGTGGACAACAAAGGCAAACAGAACCGGCGTATCCGCGTCGGTTTCGTCGATTGATCAGATCCAGCCCTGAAGCTCGCGCTCGACGATGTGGTTGATCACGCGCATGCCGTCCGGGCCGTCGTTGAGGCACGGCAGATAGGCGAAGTCCTCGCCGCCATTGTGCATGAAGATCTCGCGGTTCTCGCCGTTGAGCTCCTCCAGCGTCTCCAGGCAATCGGCGGAGAAGCCGGGCGCCACGATGGCCATGCGCTTCACACCGCTTTTCGCCAGGGCCTCAACGGTCTTATCCGTGTAGGGCTGGAGCCACTCCGCCGTGCCGAAACGCGACTGGAAGCTCATGCGGAACCTGTCCGCCGGCCAGCCGAAGGCTTCACGCATCAGGCGCCATGTCTTCACGCATTGGCAATGATAGGGATCTCCCTTGAGCAGGTACTCCTTCGGCACGCCATGGAAGGACACGAGGATGACCTCCGGCTCGAAGGTGAGCTTCGTGAGTTCCTGCTTCATCGAAGAGACGACGGATTCGATATAGACCGGATCGTCGTGGTAAGGCGGTGAGACGCGCACCGTCGGCTGCCAGCGCATGTCCATGAGGGCGCGGAAGGCCTGATCGCAGGCCGTCGCGGAGGTCGCCGCGGCATATTGCGGGTAGAGCGGCACGAGCAGGATCCGGTCGCAGCCCTGATCGAGGAGCGCCTGGATGCGCTCGCGCACTTCCGGCTTCCCGTAGCGCATCGCCCAGTCGACGGTGATCCTGTCGCCGGCGATGGCCTTCAGATGCGCGGTCACCTTCTCGGCCTGGTTGCGGGTGATGGTTTTCAGCGGGCCCTCATTGAGCTCGTTGTTCCAGATCGAGGCGTAATCGCGGCCCTTCGCGCTGGGGCGTTTGGTCAGAATGATCAGGTTGAGGATCGGCCACCAGAGCAGGCGCGGGGTCTCGATCACGCGGCGGTCGGACAGAAACTCCTTCAGGTAGCGCCGCATGGGCCAGTAGGTGGTGCCCTCCGGCGTCCCGAGATTCATCAGAAGCACACCGATCCGCCCTGCCTTCACGGGCGGGTGGTCCACCGGACGCCCGCCCTGGACGGTTTCGGTCATGCTCACACGTTCATTCATCGGTTGAAGTCCCTTGGCAGCGGGATCCGGGGCGGATCGCGCTCAGAATGGGCCCTAGATAGTGGCATTTTCTGCGTGACGCCAAGGCGTTCCGCTTCAATTCGACGTGGGTCGAGCCAGCGCTCAGATCGGCGGGCTCAAGTTTGCCGTCGCCTTGAGGGGCGCATCGATGGCGACCCGCAATCCGGCCGGATCGTAGTCGACGTCAACCTTGGCATTGAGCTGCGTCGTCAGAACGCGGTGCAGCAGGCGCGAGCCGAAGCCTTGCCGCTCCGGCTGGGAGACGGCGGGTCCCCCCCGCTCATGCCAGGTCATCGTCAGCCGCTTCCCGTCATCGCCCTCATGCACGTCCCACGTGACCGAAACTTTGCCGTTGCGCACCGAGAGCGCGCCGTATTTGGCGGCATTCGTCGTGAGCTCGTGGATGGCCATCCCGATGGGGACCGCGATCTCCGACGGCAGTTCCACCCCGGGGCCGCGCAGCGTGATCCGCTCGCCCCTGGCGTCGTTATAGGGTTTCAGTTCCTTTTCCAGGATATCGCGCAGGGGCGCGGTCTGCCACAAGGCTTCGGTCAAGAGGGAATGGGTGTTTGCCAGCGAGACGATGCGCCCGACGAAGGCTTTGTAGAAATCGTCGATGCTCGATGTCGAACGCGCCGTAGCGCCGACCACCGCCTGCACGGTCGCCAGGGTGTTCTTCACCCGGTGGTGGAGCTCGCGGATCAGGAAGGATTGCTGGTTCTGCGCCTGCTTGCGCTCCTCGATCTCGTGCTGCGCTTCGCTGTAGAGGCGTCCGTTCTCGAGCGCGATGGCGGCTTGCGCGGCAAGGCCCGTCACAAGGCGCTCCGCACGCTCCGTGAAGGCTCCCGCCCGCTCGTGCGCAAAGAGAAGCAATCCCTGAGTCTGGCCGTTTCGCGAGGCAATCGGAACGGCCATGACGCTGCGCACCCTGGCTCCCTCGGGAGCATGGGCATCCTTTACCGCTGCTTCGAACTCCGGATCCTTGGTGATGTCGTCGAACCGAATGGTTCTACCCTGGTCGAAGACGGCTCTGCAGATTTGATCGCTGGGCAGCTTGGTGAAGGCCGTGCGAGCCCCACCGGAATTATAGAGCCCGTAATCCTCCGTCCGCGCATCCTCTCCGGAGGCATCGTCACGGTTCGAGAAATAGGCTCCGGCCTGCGCCCCCGTGAGAAGCACCGCCGCCTCGACCACGTTCTCGACGAGCCGATCCACATCGAGCTCGGCCGCCAGCGCCCGGCCTGTCCGGTTCAACACCTCCAGCGCCGCTGTTTCCGCCTGCAGCTCGCTGGTCCGAAGCGTGACTTCCTTTTGCAGGAGGGCCTCATTGGCGGCCTGCTCCCGAAACTGCTGCGATGCCAGCGACGTGAGCGCGGCCAGGGCCAAAAGGGCAATCAGCGCAAAGGCGCCGTAGAGCTTCATCTGGACCGTCCAGGGAACCCAATAGGCATCGTCCGGAATGCTGACATTGATGTAGAGCGGCATATTGCCGACCCGGCGATAGGCCCCAGTCCGCTCCTCGTCCATGCTTCGAAAGCGGTAGATGCCGGCATTACGGTTCTGCCTGATCGCCTGGTCGAGGGCCGCCTTGTCGATGGGAGCGAACGACAGGCCGTCGGGCGGCAGGGGCAATTGAGCGATGACGGCGCCGTCGGTGGCGCGCAGCAGCGTGACGCGATTTCCCTTCGGCAGGCGCAGCTTGCCCCAGTAGGTCTCGAAATAGGATAACGCGACGGTGGCCGCGATGATGCCCTGGAAGCTGTTGTTCGGTCCATTGAGACGGCGGCTGATCATGAAGGTCGGCACCTTGGTGACCCGGCCGATGATCGGTTCGCCGACGAAAAGCCCCTGGTTCGGTCGGATCTGCGCCTTGAAGGCATCCCGGTCCGGCACGGTCGAGGGCGGCGCGGGAAACTGCGCCGTGGTGAGCCGCAGGCGGCCCGTCGAGTCGTTGAGCCAGAGGTTGTCGAAATACGGCAACGTTTCCTTGGCCTTCTTGAGATTGTCCCAATGTGGCTTGGAGGCCTCGATCAGATCCCAATCGGCCCCCTCGGCCTGCATGGCCAATTGCTTGAGAGTCAGGTCGGTGACTTCGAGAAGGCGCGCCGTATGGTCCGCCAGGAAGTAGGCGTTGCTCGCGATATCCTCCTCGTTGCGCTGGATCAGCCGGTTGCGCTGCTCCCAGGCGATGTAGCCGAAGGTGAGCAGGATGAAGGCTACGCCGAAGAGGCCCATGACGAGGGTCAAACGCCCCCGCGCCAACCGCTGGCGGCGGCGCTTGACGGACAGGCTTGTATGCTCTGAGCGCGGTTTGAACTGCAATGCAACTGATCGTGTTAGGGCTGCGATTCGCTTTGAGCGGGCAACCATGGCACAGCGATGGCAGGAGATGGAGGGGAAATTGTATCCTCTCCCCCCTTGAAAAATCAACGCCGGGGCCTCTCGAACCCCGGCGTGCGTCAGTTCCGCCGCTGGATCAGCGCAGGACGATGCGTCCCTCGACTTTGGGCGCGACCTTTCCGGCCTTGGCGACATAATCGATCACCTGGCTGGCCATGAGCTGGCTGGCCGAGACGTCGATGAGGGACTTGGCATCCGTGAAAGCCCGATAGCCGTCGCCGCCTCGGCCCATGAAATCGTTGGTGGCGAGCTTATAGGTTCTGGCCGGATCGAGCGGCTCGCCGTTGATCTTCACCGATTTCACGCGGCTGCCCACCGGTTCCTTCAGGTCGACCTCGGCCATGATGCCGGCGACCTGCGGAAACCGGCCGCCGAGCTCGCGCACCTGGCTCACGCCGTTCTCCAGCGCCGCCTTGATCTGCTCGCCTTTCACCTCCAGCAGCACGGTGGTATTGCCGAAGGGCATCTCGGCCAGGATGTCGCGGCGGGTCAGCTTCTGTCCGGCCGCATACTGCTTGTCAGCGCGGATGCCGCCGCCGTTGGTGATCGCCACGTCGGCTCCGACGGAGCTTTTCAGCGCATCGGCGATCAGATTGCCGATGGCGGCCTCGCCGCCGCGCACCGTCGCACGGCGGCTGTCGAGGGGCGTCTCCGTCACGCCGATCTCCACGTCGAGCTCCTTGGAGAGTTTGTCCTCATAGCCCTTGACGACGGCCTCGATCTCCGGATCCGGCTTCACGCTGGCGCTGTTGACGATGCGGAAATTAGGCGCCCAGGTCACACTGGTCTTGCCGTCCTTCGTCGTCTTGGTGACGGCCAGTTCGACCACGTTGATGTAGTTGCCCTGCGATTCCGATTCCGAGAGCACCACCTTGCCGTCGTAAAAAGCCAGGAGATGCTCGTCATGGCCGCCGATGATCACATCGACCCCGGCGGAGCGGGCGATGATCATGTCCACCTCCAGCGGCGTATGGGCAAGGGCGACCACGATGTCGGCGCCCTTCTCGCGCAGTTCCTTGGCCTTCGACCTGGCGGTGTCGATTGTGGAGGCGAACTTGATGTCGCCGGGACTCGATGCGATCGGCGTGTCCTCGGTGGTCAGGCCGAAGAAGCCGACCTTCACCCCCTGCACCTCGACCATCTTGTCGGGCTTGGTGTTGGCTGGAATTCCGTTGCCGTCGATGATGTTGGTGGCCAGCACGTCGAACTTGGCCTCCGCCATGCGCGCCCGGAAGGCGTCGGGGCCGAGGTCGAATTCATGGTTGCCGGGCACCATCGCATCCACGCCCATGCGGTTCAAGATGTCGATGACATGCGCGCCCTTGTCGAAGCCGGACAGCAGCGAAGGCGAAATGGTGTCGCCCGCATGCACGAAGAAGGCGTTGCCCTTCGCCTTCTCCTCCTTGATCACCGCTGCCAGCCGGGCAAAACCGCCCCGGCCCTTCTCGGCGCTCATGCGGTCGATATCATTCGTCTGGACGAAACGCAGGGTTACGGCTTCCTGCGCCAGGGCGGTGCCGGACAGGAGCAGGGACAATCCCAGGAATCCGGCGCGCAGGGCAGCGGAGGGTCGTCGATTCAACATCTTCACAGATCCTCATATCGGGCGGCGCCCAGAGCAGACGTCCGGAAGCCTAGGCCGGAAACGTGTCACAGAAGTAACATCCTGTCGATGACCTCCGTGCCTGGAAGGATGGTATGGGGTGATGCCATTTTCATCGATGTCGGCTAGACATCCTCCCATACCTTGAGCATGCGCTTCCATGACCGGTCCCATCAGCCAAGCCCTTGCAGAGTTCCGCCGCAACGAGCAGGCCGCATCCTGGCTCACGCTTCCCTTCTTCCAGGATGGCAGCGCCGACCGGGTCGCCGGAAAGGTCGATGCTGTGATCGCTGCCGGAGGCCAGGTGCTTCCGCCGCCCGAGGCGGTCTTCACGAGCATCACGCTGACCCCCCTCGACCGGGTCAAGGTCGTGGTCCTCGGGCAGGACCCCTATCCCACGCCGGGGGATTCCCATGGGCTTGCGTTCTCCTATCGCGGTTCGCGGCGGCTGCCCGCTTCGCTGCGGACGATCCTCGCCGAAATGTCGTCGGATCTGAACGTCCCCATGCCCAAATCCGGCGATCTGACGAAATGGGCCAAGCAGGGCGTTCTGCTCATCAACACGGCCCTCACGGTCGAGGCCGGACAATCCGGCGCGCACATGAAATTCGGCTGGTCGGACCTGGTCGATCAGGCCGTGGCTGCGATCTCCGAACGCCAACCTGCCGTGGCCTTCCTGCTCTGGGGCGGTCCCGCCCGCAGGCGCGCCGCGCTCATCGACCGCACGAAGCATCTGGTGATTGAATCGGGCCACCCCTCGCCGCTCAACCGCCTCAACGACTTCAAGGGCACCCGGCCCTTCAGCCGCGCCAATGCCTGGCTGGTCGAGAAGGGTCTGGAGCCCGTCGACTGGCAGCTCGAACCCTGATCATCCCTGACGTGCGGTGTGGCGAAGAACCTTGTCCAAGACCCTGCCGGGGAGTAGGTCTCTCGCGAAAAACAACCGTGAAACCTTGGAGATCAGCATGGCGGAATCCCTGTTTGGACGTGTGGAGCCCTTCGCGGGCGACCCGATCCTGTCCCTCAACGACAGCTTCAAGGCCGATCCGCGCCCCGAGAAGGTGAACCTCAGCATCGGCGTCTACACGGACGAGAAGGGCCGCATTCCGGTGCTGGGTTCCGTTAGGTCCGCCTATGAGCAGATCGGCTTTGCCAAGCGGCCCTATCTTCCCATGGACGGCCACCCGGGCTACCGCGACGGCGTGCAGAAGCTGGTTTTCGGTAAGGCGCATCCGGCTCTCGCGGAGAAGCGCGTCGCGACGATCCAGACCATCGGCGGCACGGGCGCCGTCGGCATCGCGGCCGACTTCCTGGCCAAGCACCTTCCGGGCCGTCCCGTTCTCGTCAGCGATCCGACCTGGGAGAACCATCACGGGCTGTTCCAGCGGGCGGGCTTCGAAACGACGACCTATCCTTATTGGGACCGCGCCAACCGGTCCGTCGACTTCGCCGGCATGGTCAAGGCGCTGGAAGCCGCCGAGAGCGGCTCCATCGTGGTGATCCAGCCCGTCTGCCACAATCCGACCGGCGTCGACCTGGGCGAGGAGCAGCAGGCTGCCGTGACCGACGTGCTCGTCGCCAAGGGTCATGTCGTGGTGTTCGACATGGCCTATCAGGGCTTCGGCACCAGCGTCGACGCGGATGCCGCTTTCGTGCGCCGCTATGCGGAGCGCGCGAGCTGCCTCGTGGCCAATTCCTTCTCGAAGAACTTCTCGCTCTACGGTGAGCGCTGCGGCGGCTTGAGCGCCGTCTGCCGTGACGCGGACGAGGCGGAGCGCGTGCTGGGGCAGCTGAAGCTCGCCGTGCGCCGCAGCTATTCGAGCCCGCCGATGACGGGCGGCCTTCTGGTCGCCACCGTGCTCGGCAACGACGACTTGCGCGCCCAGTGGACCCGCGAGGTCGACGAGATGCGCACCCGCATGGATGCCATGCGCAAGCTCCTCGCCGAGCACATCCGGGCGCTCTCGAACGAGGCCGACGTGAATTTCCTGTTGAGCCAACGCGGCATGTTCAGCTATACGGGCCTGCGTGAGCAGCAGGTCCACGACATGCGCGAGAACGACGGCGTTTATCTCGTGGGATCGGGCCGCATGTGCGTGGCGGGCCTCAACGAGGAGAACGTGCCGAAGGTCGCCCGGAGCTTCGTCGCGGCACGCCAGGTGTGAGCCCCCATCCCTCCCTATCGCACTTCGTCGTCACCGCCTTGTGCCGGTGACGACGGCTGATCAACTGCGTATGAAATTGAAGCATCCGGGCGGCAAGCCCGCGCCGCTCACCAGAATGGCTCCGTCCCCGAACAGCCGCCATGGCGACGCTCCGTTGTCGAGGCGCATCACCACGAGCTCTCCGGTTCGATCCGTCCAGACCATCTGCCCTTCGGCGGAGGCGACCGCTCTCATTATATCGGCCTGTCCGGTTCCTGGAGCAAAGAGCACGGTCGTGAATCCACCCTCCTGAGGTCGCATGGCCTGAAAGCCCGCACCGATGACCAGGAGCGCCATCAGCACACGGGTCTGCGCGGCGGATGACCGCGCATGATCGTCACCGGACCTGCGCCGCGTCAGCACGCCTAGGCCCAAGGGAAGAAGCCCGAAGACGGCAAACCACAGGAGATCCCAGACCAGGGGATTGCCGCTGTCCATGCGAATCCGGTGGATGCCGAGCAGCCAGTGGGAGAGAACGCCGTCCACCACATGCCAGACGCCGAACCCGATCAGGGCGTTTGCCACGAGCAGGCGGGGCGATCCCTGTCTCGACGTGGTAAGCATCCAGAGGCCCGCGCCTGCGATCACATACATCAAGGCATGAAAGTAACCGTCGGCCGCCACCTGGAACCGTACGTCGTCGCCATCGATGGCGCTCAACAGATGATGCCATTGCAGGATCTGATGCAGCAGGATGCCGTCGAAGAAGCCCCCAAGAGCGAAGCCGAGGCAATAGCCCGCCCATCTGTAACGCGAGGCGGTCTCGGTTGCGGCCATGGTTGCCCTCCATCGTGAATCCTGCCCCGTCAAGACCGGGACCGTCACGATGTTCCGTACGGTCGGGCCCCGTGCATTGGTCGGGGCCCTTCTGGCTTACTCCGCCGCGATCGGCAGCCGAGGCTGCGGCACGGCGCGGAACTTGGCCAGCAGGTCCGCCTCCTCGGCCTTGGCCTTCTCAAGATTCCGCTCCTTGATGTGACCGAAGCCGCGAATCTTTTGCGGGATGGTGGCGAGACCGACGGCGAGCGCGTGATTGTCCGCGTCGAGCTTGGCCAGGATGTCCTCGATCCGCCCCTCGAACGCGCGGATGAGCTGACGCTCGGTGCGGCGCTCGTGCGTGTAGCCGAACACGTCGAGCGGCGTGCCGCGCAGGCTCTTGAACTTCGCCAGAACGCGCATGGCCTTCATCATCCATGGACCGAAGCTCATCTTCTTCGGAACGCCGGTCGCCGGGTCCCTGCGCGCCAGAACGGGCGGAGCCATGTGGAACTCGTAGCGAAGGTTCTCCCCCTCGAAGGTGGCGGCCACCTGGCGTTCGAAATCACCGTTGGTGTAGAGGCGCGCGACCTCGTATTCGTCCTTGTAGGCCATCAGCTTGAAGAGCGAGCGCGCCACCGCGTCGGTGAGAGCGGTGGAACCCGGCACGGCCTTCGCCTCCGCCTCCCGCACGCGGTCCACGAGCGTGCGGTAACGCTTGCCGTAACGCTTGCTCTGATATGCGGACAGGAACTCCTGGCGGCGGGCGATCGCCTCATCCAGCGTTTCGGAAAGTCTGCGCGACTCCGTGGGCGCCTTCAGCTCGCCCGTCATGGAAGCGATGAGCTCGGGCTCGGCTGCCGCGCGGCGGCCCCAATGGAAGGCGGCAAGATTCATCTTCACCGCTTCGCCGTTAAGTTCGATGGCCTTCTCGATGGCGGCCGCCGACAGCGGCACGCGGCCCGTCTGATAGGCATAGCCGAGCATGAACATGTTGGCCGCGATCGCATTGCCGAGAAGCGCGGTCGCGATCGCCGTCGCATCGACGAAGGCGACGCCCTCATCGCCCGCAGCGCCCTTGATCGCGCGCTTCAGGCGCTCGGTAGGCAGCGAGAAATCGGCATTGCGCGTGAACTCGCCGGGCATCACCTCGGCCGTGTTCACCACGAGCGCCGTCTGTCCCTGCTTCACGGAGGCGAGCACTTTCTTCGTGCCCGTGACCACGAGATCGCAGCCGAGAACGAGGTGGGCCGATTCCGCGCTCACGCGAATCGCATGAATCTCGTCCTGGTGGTTGGCGAGGCGCACGTGGCTGTAGACCGCCCCGCCCTTCTGCGCGAGGCCCGCCATGTCGATCATGCCGAGCCCCTTGCCCTCGAGATGCGCCGCCATGCCGAGGATCGCGCCGATCGTCACGACGCCCGTGCCGCCGACGCCCGTGACGATCACGTTGAAGGTGCGGTCGATGGCGGGCAGCACCGGATCGGGCAGCGGCGCGAGCGCCATGCCGTCCGTCGAGACCGTCTCCGGCGCCACCTTCTTCACCTTGGCCCCGTGCACCGTCACGAAGGACGGACAGAAGCCCTTCACGCAGGAGAAATCCTTGTTGCAGTTGGACTGGTCGATCTGCCGCTTGCGGCCGAACTCGGTCTCGACCGGCTGCACGGCGACGCAGTTCGACTGCACGGAGCAATCGCCACAGGCCTCGCAGACGAGATCGTTGATGATCACGCGCTTGTCCGGGTCCGGGAACTCGCCGCGCTTGCGGCGGCGGCGCTTCTCGGAGGCGCAGGTCTGGTCGTAGATCATCACCGTCACGCCGGGGATTTGCGCCAGCTCGCGCTGCACGGCGTCCAGCTCATCGCGGTGATGGATCGTCATGCCGGCGGGCCAGCGGATCGATTTCGGATACTTGTGCGGCTCGTCGGTGACGAGGGCGATGCGTTCCACGCCTTCTTCCCGCACCTGACGGGCGATCATGTCGACGGTCAGCCCGCCCTCGTGCTTCTGCCCGCCGGTCATGGCGACCGCGTCGTTGAAGAGGATCTTGTAGGTGACGTTGGTCTTGGTGTGGATCGACCAGCGCAGGGCCAGGACGCCGGAATGGTTGTAGGTGCCGTCGCCGAGATTCTGGAACACGTGGCCGCGCTTGGAGAACGGCGCCTCGCCGATCCAGTTCGCACCCTCGCCGCCCATCTGGGTGAAACCGTCCGTGGAGCGGTCCATCCACTGCACCATGTAATGGCAGCCGATGCCCGCATAGGCGCGCATGCCCTCCGGCACCTTGGTGGAGGTGTTGTGCGGGCAGCCCGAGCAGAAATGCGGCACGCGGGTCGCAACGTCGCCGGTCACCTTCAGGATCTCCTGCGCATGGCGGAGCCGCGCCACGCGGCCGCGCAGGTCGTCGTTGTTGTGATAGGCGAGCAGGCGCTCGCCGATGACGATGGCGATGTCGTTGGGATCGAGCGCGCCCTTGACCGGGAACAGCCAGTTTCCGGCCTCGTCCTTCTTGCCGATGCAGAGCGGCTGGTTGGCGGTGCCGTAGAGTTCCTCGCGCAGCTGTACCTCGATCAGGGAGCGCTTTTCCTCGACGACGATGACCTTGTCCAACCCTTGCGCGAATTCCAGAAGCTCGCGCTGCGAAAGCGGCCAGGGACAGGCGACCTTGTAGAGGCGCAAGCCCATGTCGTTGGCCTTCACCTCGTCGAGACCGAGCTCGTTGAGCGCCTCGCGCACGTCGAGATAGGACTTGCCGACGGTGATCACGCCGATCTTCGGGTTGCGCCCGCCGGACAGCACGATGCGGTTGAGGTTGTTGGCGCGGACGAACGCCAGCATGGCATCGCGCTTGAAATCCTGAAGGCGCGCCTCCTGATCTAGCACGCCGTCGCGGCTGCGGATGTTGAGCCCGCCCGGCGGCATGACGAAGTCCTCGGGCATGACGATCTTCACGCGGTCGAGCGACCCGTCCACCGAGGCGGTGGACTCGATGTTGTCCTTCACGCACTTGAACGCCACCCAGGTGCCGCAGAAGCGGCTCATGGCGTAGCCGTAAAGGCCGTAATCGAGGATCTCCTGAACACCCGCCGGGTTCAAGATCGGGATCATCACGTCGACGAAGTGGAATTCGGATTGATGAGCGACGGTGGAGGATTCCGCCGTATGGTCATCGCCCATCAGGGCGAGCACGCCGCCGTGTTTCGAGGAACCCGCCATGTTAGCATGACGGAACACGTCGCCCGAGCGGTCGACACCCGGGCCCTTGCCGTACCAGAGACCGAACACGCCGTCGTACTTGCCGTCGCCGCGGAGCTCGGCCTGCTGCGAGCCCCAGATAGCGGTGGCCGCGAGTTCCTCGTTGAGCCCGGGCTGGAAGACGATGTTCGAGGCGTCCAGCCATTTCCTGGCCCGCCAGAGGTTCTGGTCCAGGCCGCCGATGGGCGAGCCGCGATAGCCCGACACGAAGCCCGCCGTGTTGAGGCCGGCCAGCCTGTCCCGCTCGCGCTGCATCAGCAGCATGCGAATGACTGCCTGGGTGCCCGTGATGAACACGTGATCCTTGGTGAGATCGTACTTGTCGTCGAGCGTAACGCTGCGCAGCGCCACATGACCTGCGGCCATGCCGTTCCTCCTTGGAGCCCTCTGCCCCGCCCGCCGGTTGCTCCGGTTCTGGTAGGTTTCTGGAATTTATGTCAGTAATGCTGACATATTCTCTAGGTCACGTCAATCAAGCGATTCGGCCCGCAGCCTTCGTTTCGCCTCCATTAACCCTGAAGCGTCTAGATCCTGGTTCGGCTCCCGGACACCCCGGAAGCGTCGCTTTAGAAGTCAACGCATGAACGTCCGCCTTGGTCCCATCCTCTGCCTCGTGCTCCTTCTGACAGGGCTCAGCGCCCCGGCCCTCGCGCATCCCCATGTGTGGATCACCGCCAAGGCGGAGGTGATGTTCGGTCCCGACGGCAAGGTCGCGGGCATTCGCCACCAATGGACCTTCGACGAGGCCTATACGGCCTATGTCACGCAGGGGCTGGACAAGGACGGCGACGGCAAGCTGACGTCGGAGGAGCTGCAGGACCTGGCCAACGAGAACGCGGGCAGCCTCTCGGATTTCGAGTACTTCACGACCCTGAAGGTGCATGGCAAGCCGCAGGCGTTCAGCGACCCGCGGGACGCTCGGATGACCATGAGCGGGAATCAGGTCACCATGACCTTTCTGCTGCCGTTGAAGGCCCCCGCCCCGGTGACCGGAGTCATGGCCGTCGAGATCGACGACCCCACTTTCTTCGTCTATTTCAGTCTCACCGATCAAACCTCCGTGACCCTGGCCAATGCCCCTCAAGGCTGCGTCACGAATATCGCCAAGGCCAAGCCGCTCGATTCCGCCATGCTCAAGATCCTGCAGGACGAGGGCGCGATCCAGCAGGCGGCGCCGGGCGCGAATTTCAGCGTGGAGTATTCCAACAAGGCGATCATCGCATGTCCGTGACGTCCGCTTCGCTTGTCTCGTCCGCCCCGGGTCAGACGCGGTTCTGGCAGAGGCTCGTCCTGATGGCGCTGGCAACCGCCACCGTGGCGGCAGCCATGGGGCTGCTCGCGCTCTGGCTCGGTCCCATCCATGCGCCGGCGCCTCGCAGCCCCTTCGGCATGGGCATTCGGGAGGCCGCGCCGTCAGGCGATCTCGGGACCTGGCTCCTGTCCGTGCAATCCGGCTTCTACGCCAGCCTTCAGGCGAGCGTGCGCGCCATGAAGGAGAGCGGCGGAGCCCTCGGCTCGCTCCTCGCCGTCGGCTTCGCCTACGGCGTCTTCCATGCGGCCGGTCCGGGGCACGGGAAGAGCGTGATCTCGGCCTATCTGGTGGCCGACGAGAAGGCCCTACGCAAAGGCTTCGCCTTGAGCTTCGCGGCGGCCTTCGTGCAGGCGGCGGTCGCCATTCTCATCGTGGGCGCGGTCAATCTGGTCCTGCGCGCCACGGCCTCCACCATGAACAAGCTCGCCATGAACGTGGAGCTCGCGAGCTTCATCGCGATCGCGGTGCTCGGGCTCGTGATCACATGGCGCAAGAGCGGCAAGGTCCTGGGCGTGCTGGCGCTCGCACGCAATCCTCTGGCCCCAGCGCAGGAGGATGGCTGCGACCATGTGCACATGCCGCCGCCCGACGAGATCAGCCGCCTCACCCGCTGGCGCGACATGGCGGGCGTGGCGCTCGCCGCTGGCATCCGTCCCTGCTCAGGGGCACTGATCGTCCTCGTCTTCTCCCTGGCCCAGGGCCTCTTCGCGGCGGGCATCGCCGCCACCTTCGCCATGGCCCTCGGCACCGCGCTCACCACCAGCGCCATTGCGGCGGTCGCAGTCTTCGCCAAGACCGTGGCCCTGAGGATCGCCGGTGGACGGGGAGCTTCGGGGGCCATCGCGGTCGCCGGGCTCGAATTGCTGGCAGCCGCCTTCGTCCTGGTGCTGGGCGCAAGCCTGCTCATCGGTCTTTGGAGCACGACAGGCCGCTTCTGAGGGTCCCGGGAGGGTTGCGCCGGAAGCAAAGCTGCGGCTGCGCGCCTGCCCTCCGGTGCGTTGCTGCACCTGCGAAGGACCGCTATAGCGGGCCGATCCCTCGGAGGTTGGAAATTGAGCGCGTCCGCCCCATCGTCGACCCATGCCCATCGCCTGCACGAGGATGTCGTCGCCGGGCTCACGGGCACCCTGATCGTGGCCCTCGGCATCGCCTTTCTGTCGAAAGCCACGCTGCTTACCGGCGGCACGGCCGGGCTTGCGCTGCTGCTGCAATACGCGACCGGCTTCGAGTTCGGGCCGCTCTTCCTCGTCGTGAACCTGCCCTTCTATGCCCTCTCCATCCTGCGGATGGGCTGGAAGTTGACGATCCGGACCTTCGTGGCCGTTCTGCTGGTCTCCTCCCTGACCAAGTTGACATCCCTGTGGATCGGGATCGCCTATCTCGACCCGATCTATGCGGCCGTCGTCGGCGGCATGCTGATCGGCTTGGGGCTTCTGATCCTGTTCCGCCACCGGACGAGCCTCGGCGGGGTGAATATTCTCGCCCTCTACGCCCAGGAGCGTTACGGCCTGCGCGCCGGATACGTCCAGTTCGCCGTCGACGGCCTGATCCTGCTGGCCTCCCTGTTCGTGGTGAGCCTGGAGCAATTCGGCCTCTCGCTCCTGGCGACCACGATGATCAATCTCGTGATCGCCACCAACCACAAGCCCGGCCGCTACATGGGCGTGAGCTGAGCACCGCGCGAAGCAGGTCACAGCCCCAGAGCGCCACCATCCGAGCGCGGATCGTGCACGGCCTCGACGCGGCCGTTGCGCGGGTGCTTCACGAGCATGCCCGCATGCCCCATGGCGTCGGCATAAGGTTTGCCCAGCTCCACGACCGGATGGCCATAGCTCGAAAGCGCGCGCAGGACGCCAGGGTCGAAACGATCCTCGACCCTCAGCGTTGCGGCGGGAGCCTTCCAGGTCTTGCCGAAGAGCCAGCGCGGTGCGTCGACGGCATCGGCGAGGCCCATGCCGAAATCGGCATAGCGGGTGAAGATCTGCCCGAGGATCTGCGGCTGTCCCTCGCCTCCCATGGTGCCATAGGACAGCACCCGTCCGTCGTCGAACACCGCAAGACCCGGGCTGAGCGTGTGGAAGGGCTTCCGCCCCGGCTCCAGCGGATTGCGGCCCTTCGGATCGAGCGAGAACCCGAGACCCCGGTTGTGCCAGTGGATGCCGGTGGCCGGCAGCACGCAGCCGGAGCCGAAGGCCCAATAGACCGACTGGATGTAGGAGACCGCCAGGCCGTCCTTGTCGATGCAGCCCATCCAGATCGTGTCGCCCTCGGCCGGGCGCGGCGGATAGGGCGCGGCGCGACGGGACTCGATCATCGCCGCCTCCTTCTCGAACACGGAGGGCGTGAGAAAGGAGGCCGGATCCTGGGTGGGCTCCCGTGGGTCGGCCACGACTCTGTCGCGGATCGCGAACGCGCGCTTGGCGGCCTCGATCAGGCCATGGTGATGCTCCGGCGTCTCGCCGTGCTTCACGTCGAGCCGATGGAACAGGCCGAGCATCAGCAGCGCGGCAAATCCCTGACTCGGCGGCGGCATGTTGTAGACGGTCGCGTGTTTCAGCTCGACGGAAAGCGGCTTCACCACGCGGGCCTGGTAGGTTTCCAGGTCCTTGCGGGTGATCGGGCTCTTGATGCGTTCCAGGTCTGCCGCGATCTCGCGCCCCACGTCGCCGCGGTAGAAATCGGCCAAGCCCGCATGGGCAAGCTGCTCGAGGGTATCGGCGAGCGTGAGGGACCGCCGCGTCTCGCCCGCAGGCGGCAGCTTGCCGTCCTTCAGGAAAGCCTCGGCGAAGCCGGGGGCCGAGAAGAGGGCCGCTTCCTCCAGCATGGGATTGCGCCCCTCGGCGGCGCCGATCCGGTATCCCTCGCGGGCGAGACGAACGGCATCGGCCAGCAGCATGTCGCGCGGCAACCGTCCCCCGAGGGCTTTCGCCAGCTCCAGGGCGAGCCCCCAGCCGCTGACGGCTCCCGCGACCGTCAGCGCCGCGTCGGGGCCGCGCGGCGGAATGGCGTCATAGCCCTTGTCCCGATAGCGCTTGATGGTTGCGAGCGACCCTGCCGGCCCCGAGGCGTCGAGGGCATGCACCCGCCCCTTCGCCTCGCGCACCAGCCAGAAGCCGTCGCCGCCCAGGCCGTTCATATGCGGGTAGACCACGGCGATGGTGGCCGCCATGGCGACCATGGCTTCCACGGCGTTGCCGCCGGAGGCCAGGATCGTCTGGCCGGTCTCGGCGGCGAGCGTGTGAGGGGCCGCGACGGCGGCGGTCGAGAAGACAGGCGTTTCGGACATGGATCTCGGGAACAGCGCGACGGAATGGATTTTCAGGCAAACCTTGCACCGGAGGGGGCGTTTAGGGTAGTCCCTTCCGGCAGAGAATGGAGTACCCGAACCGTGGCTCAGGCGAAAAGCACCAACTGGCGCAACCTAATCACCGTGATCAGCATCATGATTCTGGTCGGTGCGGAGGTGTTCGGCGTGGCCATCGCCGCCGGCTGGGCCATCGCGGGGCTCTTCGAGCTGGGCCATATCGTCGGCTACGTGCTCATGGGCCTTTTCAGCCTGCTCGCCCTCTATTTCCTCGTGAATCTCTGGCGCCGCTGCGTCGCCGTGGAGCCCCTGGCCGAGTAACCCGGCCGAGTCTCATCAGGGGCACGCCTTCATGACGATCGGGTCGGCGTCCGGGGGGACATAGGCCTCCATCGGACGGCATTGCCCGTCGATGCAGACCCGCCAATCCGCCGTCGCGCCCGAACGGCGCATGATCACCTGCTCCTGAGGCGGCAAGTCCGGCCCCCAGGCCCAGGCTCCGTCGACGAGTCTTGCCTCGGGCGGCGGCTCCATTCCGGCGCCCGAGCCCCTCACCCGTGCCTGCACGAGTTCCAGCCCCGCTGGCGTCGCGCGCCAATCCTCCTCCCACACGATCTTCTCGACCGAATGCGTCCAGGCCAGGGTCATCGCACCCGCCATCAGAGGCGCGACGATCTTGCCTGCGACGAGACAGATCATGGGCGGGCCGCTTCGAGCGGCGGCGTGGTCTTGCGCGTTTTCCAGACATGGAAGCCGACGAAGAGGGCCGCCAGCAGGAAGCCGATCTCATCGGTGAGCGGAACGGCCGCGACCAGGAAGGCAGCAGCCGCAGCCGCCCAGAGACGCTCCCACCACGCCAGCGGCTTCAGGAAATATCCGACCGCGGCCGTGCCCCACAGGACCATCGCGAGGGACGCCTTGAAGACGATGTAGACCACCGCAAGCCAGTAGCCCGCCCCTTCAAGGCCCGGCACGGGCTGCAGCATGAGGGTCGGATCGTAGACGGCCATGTAGGGCACGACGAACCCCGGCAAGGCGATCTTGACCGCCTGCATGCCGATCTTCAGTCCCGATTCCTTGGCCATGGGTGCCGCCGCGAAGGCGGCGAGCGCCACCGGCGGCGTGAGGTCGGCCATGATGCCGAAGTAGAAGACGAACATGTGCGAGACGATGAGCGGCACATCGAGCTGCAGCAGAATGGGCGCGGCGAGCGACGAGGTGATGATGTAGTTCGGGATCGTCGGAATGCCCATGCCGAGGATCAGGCTGAAGATCATGGTGAGCACGAGAGCGGCGAAGATGTTGTCCTTGCCGATCGAGATCATCCAGGTGCCGACGATGGTGCCGAGACCCGTGAGCGTCATCGTGCCGATCACGATGCCGACCACCGCGCAGGCAAGTCCCACGGGCAGCGCCTGGCGCGCGCCGTCGGCCATGGCATCGACGCAGGCCTGAAGGGTCGTGCGGCCGCGTCCTGAGAAGGCGTTCCAGAGCGACAGCAGGGCAACGACGACGACGACGAGCGTCACGCTCGATGCCAGCGAATAGGCGGACACGAGGGCAAGGCCCACCCAGAACGCGACGCGCAGAGCGGGAACGGCAAGCCCCGCCGCGATGGCCGTGCCGAGGATGAGCGCCACCGTGAGCGACAGGCCGACCGCACCCGCGAAAAGCGGCGTGTAGCCCGCGAAGAGCAGATAGACGAGGACGCCCAGCGGAGCGATGAGGAACCACTTGGTCTTCAACTCGGTCCATGCGTTCGGCAGCTCCGCCTTGGGCAGTCCCCGCAGATGGCGCTTGCCGGCCTCGAGATGCACGGCGAGATAGCAGGCCGCGAAATAGAGCACCGCAGGAACGATCGCCGCTTCGACGATCTTCGCGTAAGGCACGTCGATGGTCTCGGCCATGATGAAGGCGACCGCGCCCATGACCGGCGGCATGATCTGCCCGCCCATCGACGACGTGGCCTCGACCCCGCCCGCGAAGGCGGACGTGAAGCCGAAGCGCTTCATCAGCGGGATCGTGAACTGCCCGGAGGCCACCACATTCGCGACGCCCGAGCCCGACACGGTGCCCATCAATGCGGAGGATGCCACGCAGACCTTGCCCGGACCGCCCTGCTTGTCGCCGAACACCGCCATCGAGATATCGTTGAAGAAGTCGATGACGCCCGCCTTCTCCATGAAGGCGCCGAACAGGATGAACAGGAAGATGTACGTGGCCGACACAAGCGTCGGCGTCGCATAGATTCCTTCCGTTCCGAAGGACATGTGCTCGATCACCTGCTCGAGCGAGTAGCCGCGATGATCGAGAGGCGCGGGCAGGTAATTGCCGAAAAGGCAATAGGACAGGAACAGGCCTGCGACGATGGGAAGAGCAGGCCCCATCACCCTCCAGACGAGATAGATCAGGATGGCGAGCGCCGCGATGCCCGTCACGAGATCGCCGGTCGTCAGCTCGCCCGCGCGGATCACGAGTTCGTTGTAGAGCGCCCATTGATAGAGACCGACGCCGAAACCGGCGAGCCCCACGATCCAGCCGACTATCCGCAGCACCGACGTGCCCGAACGGTGATTGGCGATCATGGCTCCCGCCACGAGGCAGAGGAAGCCGACATGCAGGGCGCGCACGACCTGGCTCGGAACGCTGCCGCCGAATCTCAGGATGAGCCCGAAGGCGAGCGCCACGCAAAGCCAGGCGAGAACGCCGTTGGCGATGCTTCGACGCCGCACGGCGAGAACGACCAGCCATGCGGCCCACGCCGCCATGACGACGGCCAGAATGTGGAAGAGGCTCGCGCCCGCGACGAACGGCTTGTCGAGAGGAATGCCGAAGGACGTGACGATCTGGAAGGTGGAGAACGCAACGGCGATCCAGAACAGAAGCCTCCCGAGCAACCCCTCCCCGAAGCTCTCGGGCAGGCCGTGCTCGGGATTGACGCTCTCGGCCGGAGCTTCCATCTGGGCAAGTTCGGACGTGTTCGCACTCTGGCTCATCGCGAGGCGTCTCCTCAAAGCTGACGGGTCCCGTCATGCAAGAGCCGGAGCAGTTCGACTGCCCCGGCTCGAATGTAAATCCGTCGAAGGGATTAAGACCCCTTCTTCACGCCCTTCTCGTCGAAGTAGCGCTGCGCACCCGGATGCATCGGGACCGGCATGCCCGAGAGCGCGCTCTCGAGCTTGATGTCCTTGGCGGCCGCATGCGCTGCGGTGAGATCGGGCAGGCTCTCGTAGATCGCCTTGGTCATCTGGTAGACCGTCTCGTCCTTCACGCCGGAATGGGTGACGAGATAGTTCACGACGGCGGCCGTCTGCACCGGCGCGGTCTGGCCCTCATAGGTGTTCGCCGGGATCGTGGCCTTGATGTAGGGGGTGCCGACCTTGGTCACGATGTCGGCCGGGATCTCCACGACCACGATCGGCACGGAGGTGGCGAGATCGCGGATCGAGGAGACGCCGAGACCGGCGGATTGCAGGGTGGCGTCGAGCTGGCGGTTCTTCATGAGCTCGACGGACTCGCCGAAGGGCAGATACTCGACCTTGCCGAGATCCTGATAGGACAGGCCGGCGCCCTGAAGGATGGCGCGGGCGTTGAGTTCGGTTCCCGATTTGGGGGCTCCGACGGAGAGGCGCTTGCCTTTGAGGTCGGCGAGCGACTTGATCCCGGATTCCTTCGTGGCGACGATCTGGATATAGTTGGGATAGATGGCGGTGATGCCGCGCAGCTTATCGAGCTTGCTCTTGAAGCCGGCCTCCTCGTTGCCCTCCCAGCCCATGGCCAGGCTGTCGCCGAGGGTGAAGCCGATCTCGCCCTTGCCCTGCTGCAGGAGGGTGAGGTTTTCCACCGAAGCCTTGGTGGCCTGGACCGAGGGCCGCGAACCCTGGACCTTTTCCGTGAACACCTTGGAGAGCGCCACGCCGAGCGGATAATAGACGCCCGAGGTGCCGCCGGTCAGAACGTTGATGAAGTCCTGCGCCTGAGCTGGAAGGCTCGCCCCTGCGAGGGCGAGAGCGGTGGCCGCGCCCACGAGGCGGCGCATGATGGATCGATGCATGGCGTACTCCCTTAATTTCGTACCAACATTACAGCGTTTGTAGGTTGGCTTAGTTTTGGCTGCTGACGAAGTTTTCTCAAGAGGCTATGAGGGACTTAATCCTGCCACCTTGGTCGGTAGGGGTCCGTACTCTCTCCACAACCCGATGCGTCGATCCATGTTCAACCGCCGCCAGTTTCTCCAGTCCGCCACCGCCACGGCCGCCTTGGCCGCCCAGGGCTTTTCCGGCCCCGCCCTGGCGCAGCAGGGTTTGAAGATGGGAGCGCCGGCCCCGTTTTCGTTCGAGGACCTGAAGAGGCAGGCCGAGGCGATGGCCAAATCCGCCTATACGGCCCCGCCAAGCCCCTCGCCGGACATCCTCTACCAGATCGACTACGACGCCCACGGCAAGATCAGGTTCAAGACCGACCTCGCCCTCTGGGCCAATGGTCCGAGCGAGTTTCCGGTCACCTTCTTCCATATGGGCCGCTTCTTCCAAAAGCCGGTGCGCATGCATGTGGTCGACGCAGGACAGGCGCGCGAGATCGTCTACGACACCGAATACTTCGACATGCCGGCGGATTCGCCTGCCCGCAAGCTCCCGGACAATACGGGCTTCGCGGGCTTCCGCTTCCAGGAGGCGAGAGGCGGCAAGCTCGACTGGAAGAAGAACGACTGGGTCGCCTTCCTGGGCGCCTCCTATTTCCGGGCCATCGGCGAGCTTTATCAGTACGGCCTCTCCGCCCGCGGCCTCGCCGTCGATGTGGCGGTGCATGGAAAGCCTGAGGAATTCCCCGACTTCACCCATGTGTTCTTCGAGACGCCTCGGCCCGGCTCGGACACGGTGACGGTCTATGCCCTGCTCGACGGACCGAGCGTGGCGGGCGCCTACCGCTTCGTGATGCAGCGCGCCGCGGCCGTCATCATGGATCTCGATTGCGCCCTCTTCCTGCGCAAGGACATCGCGCGCCTCGGGATCGCGCCGCTCACCTCCATGTACTGGTACTCCGAGAAGGCCAAGGCCACCGCCATCGACTGGCGCCCCGAAATTCACGATTCGGACGGCCTCGCCATGTGGACCGGGACCGGCGAGCGGATCTGGCGCCCGCTCAACAACCCGCCCCGGATCATCACCTCGGCCTTCTCGGACGAGAACCCGAGGGGATTCGGCCTGCTCCAGCGCGACCGCAACTTCGACCACTATCTCGACGGCGTCTATTACGACCGCCGCCCCGCGCTCTGGATCGAGCCGCAGGGCACCTGGGGCAAGGGAACCATCCAGCTCGTGGAAATCCCCACCGACGACGAGATCCACGACAACATCGTGGCCATGTGGGTGCCGGCCGAGCCCGCCCGCGCCGGTCAGGCGATGGAGCTCCGCTACCGCATGCATTGGGCGGCGGACGAGCCCTCTCCGACTCCGCTCGCCCGCGTCGTCGCCACCCGCTTCGGCAATGGCGGGCAGGCCGGAACGGCGCGCCCCAAGGGCGTGCGCAAATTCATGGTGGAGTTCATCGGCGAGCCGCTGACCAAGCTGCCCAGCGGCGTCATTCCAAAGCCGGTGCTCACGGCCTCGCGCGGCGAGTTCTCGAACATCCTCACCGAGGCCGTCCCCAACAACGTCCCCGGCCACTGGCGTACCCAGTTCGACCTGACGGCCACCGGAACCGACCCGGTGGAGATGCGCTGCTACCTGCGCAACGGGGATGAGGTGCTGAGCGAAACCTGGCTCTACCAGTATCACCCCACGTTCTAAGATTTCGCTTGCGCACCACGATGTTAACAGGGGCGTATAAAATACTATACGCCCCTAGAAACGGCCGCCGTTTCAAGCTATCTGTGGAGACATGTCGCACGGCCACCACCATCAGCACAGTCACCAGCACAGGGCCACCGCCGCAGCCCCCACGTTTTCGTTGTTGCGCCTCTCGATCTGGCAGCGTCTGGCAGGGGCCGCCCTCGTCCTGGGGGGTCTGTGGCTGTTGGTCTTCCAGGTCATGGGGTAGAGCATGGTCGTCCCCTCCACTGCCATCCGTTTCAAGGAAGTGACCCTCGGCTATGGCCGCAGGCCTGCCGTGCACCACCTCGACGGGACCATCCCGGCCGGGAGCCTGATGGCGGTGGTCGGCCCCAACGGCGCCGGGAAGTCGACGTTGCTCAAGGGGATCGTGGGCACCCTCAAGCCCCTTGAGGGTCATATCCGGCTCGACGGCCCTTCCGCGGAGATCGCCTATCTGCCGCAGGCCGCCGAGATCGACCGGTCCTTCCCGCTCTCCGTCTACGATCTCGTGGCCATGGGCCTCTGGTCCCGCTCCGGCCTCTTCGGCGGCATCTCGGCCACGGACCGTACGAAGGTCGAGGAGGCCCTGTCGGCCGTCGGCCTCATCGGCTTCGAGCGGCGCCCCATCGCGACCCTGTCCGGCGGCCAGATGCAGCGCGCGCTCTTCGCGCGCCTGCTCCTGCAGGATGCGCCGGTGATCCTGCTCGACGAGCCGTTCACCGCCATCGACGCCAAGACCACCGCCGATCTGCTCGATCTCGTGCGCCGCTGGCATGACGAAGCCCGGACCGTCATCGCGGTGCTGCACGATCTCGACATGGTCCGCCGCATTTTCCCGCAAACCCTGCTCATCGCCCGCGAGCCCGTGGCCTGGGGCGAGACGCCCGAGGTGTTGAGCGCCGACAATCTCCTGAAAGCCCGCCGCATGGTCGAGGCGCATGATCCTCATGCGCATGTGTGCCAGCGCGGGGCCGCATAAAGAATCGGCCGTGCTGGATCTCCTTCTCACCCCCTTCTCCGAATTCGAGTTCATGCGGCGCGCGCTCGTGGGCGTGATCGCGATTGCGCTCGGCGGCGGCCCCATCGGGGTCTTCCTGATGCTGCGCCGCATGAGCCTGACCGGCGATGCCATGGCTCACGCGATCCTGCCCGGCGCCGCCGTGGGCTACCTGCTCGCAGGCCTGTCGCTTCCCGCCATGACCATCGGCGGATTGGCGGCGGGCGTGATCGTCGCCATGGCCGCAGGTCTCGTCTCGCGCTTCACCGCGTTGAAGGAGGACGCTTCGCTCGCCGCCTTCTATCTCCTGTCGCTGGCGCTCGGCGTCACCATCGTGTCGCTCAGGGGATCGAACGTCGATCTGCTGCACGTTCTCTTCGGCACCGTGCTCGCGCTCGACGACAATACCCTGCTGCTGCTTGCCTCCATCTCGACGCTGACGATTCTGGCCTTGGCCGCGCTGTATCGCCCGCTCGTGCTCGAATGCGTGGACCCGATCTTCCTGCGCTCTGTCAGCCGCGCGGGAACGCCCACCCATCTCATCTTCCTCGGCCTCGTGGTGATGAACCTCGTCGGCGGATTTCATGCGCTCGGCACCCTGCTGGCCGTCGGCATGATGATGCTGCCCGCCGCCGCGGCCCGCTTCTGGACCAGCGACATCACCATGATGATGATCGCGTCTATTCTCATCGGCATCGCCTCAGGAGGCGCAGGCCTCCTGCTCTCGTTTCATGCGGAGCTGCCCGCCGGGCCCGCGATCATTCTCTCGGCCGGCACCGTCTACGTTGCCTCGCTGCTCATGGGCCGCGAGGGCGGCGTGGTCTGGCTCCTGTGGCCGGGCAAGCACCTGGAAGCCTAGAAACCTCACGGAAGGATATGATGATGTTGACCAGAAGAGCCGCTTTGTCCCTGCTGGCAGGCTCGCTGGCGTTCGCCGGCTCGCTCGTGCCCGCTCCCGCACAGGATCAGGGCAAGCTCAAGGTCGTGGCGACGTTCTCGATCCTCGGCGATTTCGTGCGCAATGTGGGCGGCGAGCGGGTGGAGGTGACGACCCTCGTCGGACCGAACGGAGACGCCCACGTCTACTCGCCCACGCCCGCCGACGGGCGCCGCCTGACCGAAGCCCGCATCGTCTTCACCAACGGCCTGAAATTCGAGGGCTGGATCGACCGCCTCGTCAAGTCCTCGGGCACCAAAGCCACCAGGGTCGAGGCATCGAAGGGCGCGAAGCTGGTCAGGGGGGATGACGATCACAAGGATCACGATCACGGCCATGGCCACGGCGTCGATCCCCATGCCTGGCAGAACATCGGCAACGCCAAGGTCTACGTCGCCAATATCCGTGACGCCCTGATTGCAGCGGATGCAGGCGGCGAGGCCGAGTACCGGGCCAACGCCGCCCGGTATCTCGCCGAGCTCGACGCCCTCGAAGCGGAGGTGAAAGGCCTCGTGGCAGGCATCCCGGCCGGGCAGCGCAAGATCATCACCTCCCACGATGCCTTCCGCTATTTCGAGGATGCGTACGGGATCGACTTCGTCTCGCCTCAGGGCGTATCGACCGAGTCGGAGGCCTCCGCCAAGGACGTGGCGCGCATCATCCAGCAGATCAAGCGCGAAAGGATTGCCGCCGTTTTCGTGGAAAACGTCTCCGACGCCCGCCTCATGGAACGGATCGCCAAGGAGACCGGAGCCAGGATCGGCGACCGGGTCTATTCGGATGCCCTTTCGGAGCCTAACGGCCCCGCTGGCACTTACATTGGCATGATGAGACACAATATGAGAGCCTTCAGCGCGGCTTTGTCGAGCTGAGCCGTTCTTTCTCGTCCGCCCGCCAGAGTGTCATTCCCGGCGAGCGAAGCGAGGGAAGGGAATCGATGGCGCAGCGCGCGATGGATTCCCTTTCCGGTCCTGACGGACCCCTGGGGATGACACCTGTAATTCTGCTTTCTGGAATCATCCGATGACCGACAAGATCCCCGTTACCGTCCTCACAGGCTATCTCGGCGCCGGCAAGACCACCCTTCTCAACCGGATCCTCACCGAACCCCACGGCAAGAAATATGCCGTCATCGTGAACGAGTTCGGCGAGATCGGCATCGACAACGAGCTCGTTGTCGGCGCCGACGAGGAAGTATTCGAGATGAACAACGGGTGCATCTGCTGCACCGTGCGCGGCGACCTGATCCGCATCCTCGACGGCCTGATGAAGCGCAAGGGAAAGTTCGACGCCATCATCGTCGAGACCACGGGTCTTGCCGACCCGGCTCCCGTCGCCCAGACCTTCTTCATGGATCAGGACGTGTCGGACACCGCCCGTCTCGACGCGGTTGTGACGGTGGCCGACGCCAAGTGGCTGTCCGACCGCCTGAAGGACGCGCCCGAGGCCAAGAACCAGATCGCCTTCGCCGACGTGATCATTCTCAACAAGATCGATCTCGTGACGCCCGAGCAGCTGGACGAGGTCGAGGCGCGCATCCGCGCCATCAATCCTTACGCCAAGGTCCACCGGACCCAGAACTGCGCCATCCCGATTGCGGAAGTGCTCGACCGCAAGGCGTTCGATCTGGACCGCATCATCGAGCTCGAGCCCGACTTCCTGGAGGAAGGCCATCACCATCATCACGACGAGGACATGCAGTCTGTTTCCGTGGCCATCGATGGCGAGGTCGACCCCGAGAAGTTCATGCCGTGGATCTCGAACCTGACCCAGGTCGAGGGCCCGAACATCCTGCGCTGCAAGGGCATCGTGGCCTTCCCGAACGAGCCGAAGCGCTTCGTCTTCCAGGGCGTGCACATGATCCTCGACGGCGACGTGCAAGGCGAGTGGAAGCCCGGCGAGAAGCACACCTCCAAGGTAGTCTTCATCGGCCGCGACCTGAACGAGAAGGCCATCCGCGAAGGGTTCCTGGCCTGCGCGGCCTGACGGGACCCTCATATCAGGAGCAGCCTTCCTGCTCCTGATACGGGGAACGGCTCATGGGGCGAACCCAGCCTTCGCGGGGCAATTCTGAATGTAGGCTTGGCGGGTGGCTCTGATCTGCTGCCGCCATTCCACCGTGATGTTGCTGCCGTTCACAGGTCGCCTTGTAGGCTGCCCGCTGATTTGAGGCGACCGCTCCTCCCTGGGCAGGGCCCATCGAGCCGGGCGCCGTCATCACGGCGGCCATGATCCGGAAGGCTTATCCCGGGGCCCAGGAGGTCTTGCTCCATGACCTCGCCTTGCCTTTCATCCCCGCAACCATGCTATGGAGAACCCCTCCTGAAGGGATCGCCTCGATGAGTACTGGAACCGCTCCGTCCTTGACCCAAAGCATCGCGCCTGTGGCTGCGGGCGCGCATGTCACCGCCATCGGCTGGCTGAAGGGCACCGCCGCCTTCGGTCTCGGAGACGGCGGCGTGCTGCTGGCGAAGGACGGCGAGACCCACCGCCTGGAAGCCCATCCCGATGCCGGTATTCTGGTGGGAGCAAGCGATGGCGAGCGCTTCGTGACCGGCGGCGACGACGGCCGCGTGGCCGTGACCGGGCCGGACGGCTCCACCAGGACCCTCGCGGAGGCCAAGGGCGCCTGGATCGACTCGCTGGCGCTCAGCGCCGGCGGAGCTTTCGCCTATGCCTCCGGCAAGCGTGTCTTCGCGCGTGACGACAAGGGCCGCGAGAAAATGCTCGAGGTGCCCTCCACCGCCCGCGGTCTCGCCTTCGCACCCAAGGGCTATCGCCTTGCGATCTCGCATTACAACGGGGCGACCCTGTGGTTTCCCAACGTGGAAGCGAAGCCCGAGGTGCTCGACTGGAAGGGTTCGCATCTCGACGTGACCTGGTCGCCGGACGCCCGCTTCGTGGTGACCTCCATGCAGGAGAATGCCCTCCACGGCTGGCGCCTGATCCCCGACAAGGGCCATATGCGCATGAGCGGCTACCCGTCGAAGACGCGCTCCTTCTCCTGGTCGCATGACGGCAAGTGGCTGGCCACGTCCGGCGCGGAAGCCGCCATCATCTGGCCCTTCGAATCGAAGGAAGGCCCGATGGGCAAGGCGCCGCGCGAATGCGGCGTGCGTCCCGCGAAGGTCAGCCGCGTGGCGTTCCACCCCAACACCCTGGTGCTGGCGGTCGCCTACGAGGACGGCTGCATCCTGCTCATCCGCCTGGCCGATGCGTCGGAGCTTCTCGTGCGCGCCGCCGTGGCGGGCAGCGGCGTCACGGCCATGGCCTGGGACAAAGGCGGCAAGCGCCTCGCTTTCGGTTGCGAGGACGGTCAGGCCGGCATTTTGACCCTGCCATGAGGTCGCCCATGGCTCTGTTCGGCGCCTTCATGAGAGGGACCTTCGGCCTCCCGAAACCTGACCGCGAGGCCATCGAGCGTGTCAAGGCGATCGCACGCGCGGCGCTTCGGGTTTCGCCAGAGACGGCCCTCGCCGTCAACGAGATTGCCTGCAACGATCCCGGGTGCCCGGGCATCGAAACCGTCATCCTGGTGATGGAGCCTGGGCAGAAGACCCGGGCGCTGAAGGTGCAGAAACCTCTCGATGAAGTCACGGAACAGGATATCCTTGCCGTGCTTTGATCCCTGAGGAGGCCCTCACGCGTGTCACGGATCGTTCGCATCGTCGCCTTCGGGCTTGGACTTCTCGGGGGCGTCGCGGCCTCGCAGGGGCCGGAATATGGCCAGCAGTACCGCCAGCGCCTCGGCGGCACGATCGACGAGCTCACGCGCGTGATCGCGCGGTTCGATGCGGATGCGGCGGCCAATGGGGAGACGCAGGAAGGCGCCATCGCGCGGCTGCGCTCCAATCCCGACGATCTCGTGAGCCGACAGGGCATCGCGATGCAGGGCAATGTGGAGCGCCTCGGCCGGCTCCAGACTCATCGCGAGACCATGATGCAGGCGGGTCCTTTCGCGCGCATCGCGCTCATGGCGCGCGACGGCGATCGGGATGTGATGGAAGCAACCTTTCGGGATTTCGAGCCGGCCATGCCGGTGACGGAAGAGGGCTTGCTCGCCACGGCCATCGGCTTCCTCGCGGTCTGGGGCGGCATTCTGCTGCTGGCGGGGTTCCTGCGTAGCCTTCGGCGCTCCCGTACGCGGTCCGCCGCGCGGGCGTGAACCTAGGCCCCCCGTTCCGGCTTCCCGGCGAGCACCACGTAAAAGCCCAGTCCATCCCCGGCGGGCAGAGTCTGGAGCCGGTCGATCCAGCCGCGCTTCTTGGCCTCCAGCAACGCCTTCCCGACGGGCTGGAACAGCGTTTCGCCGCCCCCTTCCGGCGGTGGGTCGAGGCGCACGGCCACCGATTTGGCATGGGCGAAACGGCTGCGCTCCAGCATGTCCTGAAGCGAGGCGGAAGCCTGCTCGCGGGACGTGCCGCGCAGGTCGAGAACGGCCTCGGCATCGACGACGCCAAGGCCCCCGCGCAGTTTGCTGGCGTAGAATTCATCGAAATGAGGCACCGCGACGTCTCCCGTTTCCGTCATGCCCGGTCTGCCCGGGCCCTCCACGTCTTTGGTCCGATGCTTTAGAAGACCGGCGTGGCCGGCTCAAGGCCGGCCACGATGTGCGATGTCAGCGCACCAGAATGTTCCGGAACTGCCACGGATCGGAGGTGTCGATGTCCTCCGGGAAGAAGCCGGGGCGGTCGTTCAGCGGCGTCCAATCCGTGTAGTAGCCCTTCACCGGTCCCAGATAGGGCATCTGCACCTCAAGGCAGCGGCGGAAATCGATATCGTCCGCCTCCACGATGCCCGCATTCGGGTTCTCGAGGGCCCACACCATGCCGGCGAGCACGGCGGAGGTCACCTGAAGTCCGGTCGCGTTCTGATAGGGGGCGAGCTTGCGGGTCTCCTCGATGGAGAGCTGCGAGCCGTACCAATAGGCGTTCTTGCCGTGACCGTAGAGCAGCACGCCGAGCTCGTCGACGCCGTCAACGATCTCGTCCTCGGTGAGGATGTGGTGCTTTTCCTGCACCTTGCCGGCGTTGCCGAACATCTCGTGCATCGACAGTACGGCATCGTTCGACGGGTGGTAGGCGTAGTGGCAAGTCGGTCGGTAGGCGACCTTGTCGCCCTCGCGCACAGTGAAGTAATCCGCGATCGAGATCGCCTCGTTGTGCGTGACCAGGAAGCCGTATTGCGGGCCGGGCGTGGGGCACCAGGTGCGCACGCGGGTGTTCGCGCCGGGCTGGAGCAGATAGATCGCCGCGCCGCAGCCCTTGTCGTGGGTCCGGGCGTTCTCGGGCAGCCATGTCTCGTGGGTGCCCCAGCCGAGTTCGGCCGGCTGCAGGCCTTCCGAAACGAAGCCTTCGACCGACCAGGTGTTGACGAACACGCCCATGGGCTTCGGCTTCTCCGCGCGCTGCGTGTCGCGCTCGGCGATGTGGATGCCTTTCACGCCCACGCGCTGCATGAGCCCGGCCCATTCTTCGCGGGTCGCCGGCACCTCGCCCTCAAGCCCCGTGTCCTTGGCGATGTTGAGCAGCGCCTGCTTCACGAACCAAGACACCATGCCGGGATTGGCGCCGCAGCAGGACACGGCCGTCGGGCCACCAGGCGATTCACGACGTGCGTCGAGGATGTTCTCGCGCAGCATGTAGTTGGTGCGCTCCGCAGGGCCCGCGTTCTTGTCGAAGTAGAAGCCGGCCCACGGCTCGGCCACGGTGTCGATGTAGAGCGCCCCGAGCTCGCGGCAGAGCTCCATGATCGCCCGGGAGGACGTGTCCACCGACACGTTCACGCAGAAGCCCTGACCGCCGCCTTCCGTCAGAAGAGGTGTCAGGATCCCGCGGTAGTTCTCGCGGGTCAGGGCCTCCTTCACCAGAGTGATGCCGCGCACGTCGAGCATGCTGCGGTCCGTGTCGACCGGATCGATGACCGTGAAGCGGTTCTTGTCGAACTCGAAATGCCGCTCGATCAGGGGCAGCATGCCTTTACCGATCGAGCCGAAGCCGATCATGACGATCGGGCCGGTGATGCGGCCATGAACGGGCCAATGGGTCATCGATACTTCTCCTTAACGAAGGCTTGAGATGAAAAGGGTGTCTCCGGGTAGAACGGTTCCGGGCGCATCTAGGATTGAGGGCCCCCCGGGGTCAATGCCTGCGCCTTTCGTCCTTGCCTCAAACGTAATTTCCCTGCGGATTGCGGCCGCCATGGAGATAAGAACGGCTTTCCTCATGGATTTAGGCCTCGACATTGGGAAACAAGGCTCCATGATCAGGCGTCACGATCATCCACCCCGGCTCCCGCCCGATGAAATTCCATGAACTCCTCATGCGCCACGGGCGCGTGATTGGCCTCGGCTTCGCCCTGACGTTCCTGTCGTCCTTCGGCCAGACCTTCTATATCTCCCTGTCGGGGCCCGATATCCGCAAAGCCTTCGGGCTCACGAACGGCACGTTCGGCCTCATCTACTCCACGGCCACCTTGTGCTCGGGCCTGCTGATGATCTGGCTGGGCGCCGTCATCGACCGCATCAATATCCGCCTCTATGCCACCATCGCCCTTGTGGGCTTGGCCGTTGCGGCGCTGAGTCTTTCTCTTGCGCCCAACATCGTCATGCTGGGCCTGAGCCTCTTTGCGCTGCGCCTCTTCGGCCAGGGCATGTCGAGCCATGCGGGCGTGATGAGCACCGCCCGGCTCTCGTCCGGCATTCGCGGCCGGGCGACAAGCGTGGCAGCCCTCGGTTTCCCGGCCGGCGAGGCCATTCTGCCCGCCATCGTCATCGTGCTGATCGCAACCTTCGGCTGGACCGGCATGTGGCGCGTCGCTGCGGCAGCCATCGTGATCAGCCTTTGTCTCGGCTGGGGCTTGAGCCTGTTCCTCGGCCCGAAGGATCCGGATCTCGACGGTGCCGTCCACACGGGCGGCGCTGCCGACGCGGGGCCGAGCTGGAGCAATATCCTGCGTGATTGGCGCTTCCTTGCTCTCGTCCCGACGATGATCGGATACCCAGCCATCGTGACGGCCTATTTCTTTCATCAGCGTCTCATCGCCGACCTTGAGGGTTGGCCCCTGGAATGGCTGGCGAGCAGCATCACGATCTATGCGCTGGTCTCCGTCACCGTGGCGATGTTGACGGGCAGCCTTGTCGACCGGTTCGGCGCGATTCGGCTGAGTCACTTTTATCTCCTAGGCCTCATTCTCGCATCCGCGGCCCTCGCAATCGCGAGCGGTCCGACCCTCGCGCCGGTTTTCTTCGCGTTGATCGGCCTGTCTGCCGGCGCCACCAACGTCATCATCGCGGCTGTTCTGGCCGAGCTTTTCGGCACCAAGCATCTGGGAAAAATCCGCGCACTCGCCGGTGCGATCATGGTGGTGGCGTCCGCAGCCACTCCGGGGCTCGTCGGCCTGCTGTTCGATGCCGGAATCGCTCTCGGAACGATCGCCCTGGGCTTTGCCGCCTATCTTCTGGTCGCAGCCGGCATCACCTTCGTGCTGCCCAACCCGAGGGTCCCCTGACGGGCCCTCGGTGAAGCATGGAGATCAGGCCGCCGGACGCATGCCCGGCAGCTGTCCCTGAACGGCAGCGGCCACGAGGGCGGCGAGGTCCGCCTTCTCCTCGAAGGCGCCCGTTGCGGAGACGAGACCGCGCGCACCGTCGAGATAACCGGCCTCGAGTTCGAGCGCCAGGAAGCGGTGGCGCTCATAAGGTCCGGGCAGCCAGAGGGATTCGGTTTTCTCGGTCGAGAAGCCGAATCGCTCGTAATAGGGCGCATCGCCCACCAGCAGCACGGCCTTGTGACCGAGAACGGCCGCACGGCCCAGGGCCTCGCGCATGAGCTTTCCCCCGAGGCCGAGGCTCTGCAGCGCGGGATCGATGGCGATGGGGCCGAGCATGAGCGCCGGACGGTCCGGGCCGGCAGAGACGTGCCACAGACGCACCGTGCCGACGAGCGCGCCGTCCTGCTCGATGGCGAGCGACAGGCCATCGGCAGCCTTGCGGCCCTCGCGCAGACGCTCGCAGGTCTTCTGGAACCGCGCAGGCCCGAAGCAGGCGTCGAGCAGCGCCTCGCGTGCTTCGACATCGTGGAAGGATTCTTCGCGAATCGTGATCATGGCCGTGGCCTCCCAAGACGTGGGGTGAGCGACAGCCCTCGCACCAGCACGAACAACGTGCCGGCCGTCCGGGACAACTTCCGTGAGGTTGGTGCCTGCCTCGCTCAGCGAGGCAGGCGGGACGTGAGTTAGATCACGTAGGACTTCAAAGGCGGGAAGCCGTTGAACGCGACCGCCGAGTAGGTTGTCGTGTAGGCGCCCGTTCCCTCGATCAGCACCTTGTCGCCGATCTCCAGCGAGACGGGGAGCAGGTAGGGCTCCTTCTCGTAGAGAACGTCGGCCGAGTCGCAGGTGGGACCCGCAAGCACGCACGGCACCATGTGGTCCTCGTCGCGCTCCGTGCGGATCGGATAGCGGATCGACTCGTCCATCGTCTCGGCGAGACCGCCGAACTTGCCGATGTCGAGATAGACCCAGCGCACCTCGTCCTCGTCGCGGCTCTTCTTCGAGACGAGCACGACCTCGGCCTCGATGACGCCCGCATTGCCGACCATGCCGCGGCCCGGCTCGATGATCGTTTCCGGAATGCGGTTGCCGAAATGCTTCGACAGCGCACGGAAGATCGATTCGCCGTAGGCTTCCACCTGAGGAACCGTCTTCAGGTACTTCGTCGGGAAGCCGCCGCCGAGATTGACCATCGACAGGTGGATGCCGCGATCGGCGCATTCACGGAAGATCGCCGAGGCAGAGCCGAGAGCCTGATCCCAGGCTTCCGTGTTGCGCTGCTGCGATCCGACGTGGAACGACACGCCGTAGGCTTCCAGACCCTGGCGAACCGCATGCTCGAGCACGTCGACGGCCATCTCCGGCACGCAGCCGAACTTGCGGGAGAGCGGCCACTCGGCGCCGGCGCCGTCGCACAGGATGCGGCAGAACACCTTCACCTCGGAAGCATCGACTCCAGCCGTCGCGGCGGCGCGGGCGATTTTCTCGACCTCGGCCTCGCAATCGACCGCATAGAGGCGCACGCCGATCTCGAGGGCACGCGCGATGTCGCGCTCCTTCTTGATCGTGTTGCCGAAGGAGATGCGGTCGGGCGTGGCGCCGGCGGCAAGCGCAAGCTCGATCTCGACGACCGAGGCCGTGTCGAAGCACGAGCCGAGATCGGCGAGCAGCTTGAGCACTTCCGGCGCAGGATTGGCCTTCACGGCGTAGAACACGCGCGTGTCAGGGAGTGCACGGGCAAACTTGGAATAGTTGTCACGCACGACATCGAGGTCGACGACAACGCACGGGCCGTCCTCACGTCGGGTGCGCAGGAATTCACGAATGCGCTCAGTCATGGCGCTCTCCCCACCAAAGGTTCAATGGAGGTCTTCAAGCCTCCGGATTGAAATCTGAACGGTCAGAGCCTTCTGCCGTCCGGCGTCAGCGAGGGAAGATGCATTCCGCTTCGTGCGATGGAGACACGACAAGCGCGAATGGGCTCTTCACCCGACGATGCTGCCTTGGATTGGATGGGGATCTCCCGTCCGCACGCCTGGCAATGAGAAACAAGCCTCTTCGGTGCTGACCTTTGGAGGGCCAACGAGACCAAAAAAGCCCGTTCGTCGTTGCTTTAAGCCACGTCCCCCGTTGAGAACGGGGTGCGCCGGTTTCGCCTCCGGCTGCCGGTTAGGGGTAGTCGAGAACTAGGTCGTTCTCGGGCGGCTGTCCGGCCTCTTGTCCGGATGCCCACCAACCGGCACGCGACCACAGGCACGTGCGAATTTGGGCAGGGGTGAAATAAGACTATTCGCCCCGGATCACAAGACCTTTTCGAACCTTCCACGAAATTTTTTAACCCTAGGGCCATAGGAGCGATGGCGACGCTTCCATTCAGCCCCTATTAAGCGGCCCACGCTCAACCATCTAAGGGGTGCGGCCTGCCCGGGGCCGCCTCCCTCTCACCGACTCAGGACCGACAGTCTCGCCGCCATGCTCCATCTCTCCCGCCGTACCCTCCTGCAAAGCCTGCTCGCCGCCACCGCGCTCTCCGCCTGGGGCGGGGACGCCTCGGCGCAAGCGCCGCAGAACGGTGTGCCGGCCCCCGACCCGTTTCAGTTCGAGGACGTGGTGCGTCGGGCGCGGGAGCTGGCGAGCGCTCCGTTCGAGGCCCCCCCTGGGCAGTTGCCCGAGCCGCTCAACCGGCTCAGCTTCGACGATTACCGCGAAATCCGCTTCCGCACCGACAGGGCGCTGCTCGCCAACGGCAACGGCCCGTTCCGGCTGCAATTGTTCCACCTCGGCTTCCTTTACCAGCGGCCCGTGACGGTCAACATCATCCGCGAAGGCGTGCCCACGCCGGTCGCCTACCAGCGCGAGCTGTTCGACTACGGCCGCAACAAAATCGACAAGCCCCTGCCGGTGAACCTCGGTTTCGCGGGCTTCCGACTGCACTATCCGCTCAACAATCCGAAAGTGCTCGACGAGCTGATCGCCTTTCTGGGCGCGAGCTATTTCCGGTTCCTCGGGCGGGATCAGAAATACGGCCTCTCGGCGCGGGGACTTGCCATCAACGTGGAAGGCGGGGAGCAGGAGGAGTTCCCGCATTTTCGCGAGTTCTGGATCGACATGCCCAGGCCCAACAGCGAGCGGGCAACGGTCTATGCGCTCCTCGACAGCCCGTCCGTCACAGGCGCCTACCGTTTCGAGATCTATCCGTCGCAGGAGACCACTCTCGACATCACGGCCACGCTCTTTCCGCGTCAGCGCATCGAGAACGTCGGTCTGGCGCCGCTCACCTCGATGTTCTTCGAGGGAGAGAACGACCGGAAACCCACGGACGATTTCCGCCTCGAGCTGCACGATTCGGATGGATTGCTCATGCAATCGGGCGCGGGCGAGTGGATCTGGCGCCCCCTGCGCAACCCGCGCGCCAAGTCGATTTCATCCTTCTCCGACAAGAATCCGCGCGGCTTCGGCCTGATGCAGCGCGATCGGGTGTTCGAGAACTACCAGGATCTCGAAGCCCATTACCACCAGCGCCCCGGCTATTGGGTGGAGCCGGTGGGCGATTGGGGCGAGGGATGGGTCGAGCTCGTCGAGCTGCCGACCCCAGACGAGACGCACGACAACATCGTGGCCTACTGGCAGCCCAACCGGCCCTACGAGCCCGGCCAGGAAGTCACCTTCTCCTACCGGCTGCGGGCGGCGGCCGCCATCGGTTCCATGCATCCGGGCGGAAAGGCGATCAACACCTTCCAGGCCCCGCCGCGCGCCAGCGGCTCGAACGGGCCGAGCGACCGCACCCATCGCCGGTTCATCATCGATTTCGCGGGCGGAGAGCTGGACTATTACTTCAATGCTCCCGATCAGGTGCAGCTGGTCCCATCCACCTCCACGGGCCAGATCACCAACACCTTCCTCATGCCCAACAATCATATCAACGGCTTCCGGGCCGCCATCGACGTGAAGCTGGAACCGGGCCAGTCCACGGACCTGCGCGCCTTCCTGCGGGCCGGAAACCGGGCGCTGACGGAGACCTGGACCTATCCTTGGGCCGTGGAGTGATCCGCGGCCCCTGGCCTCCGCCTTGCCCGATGCTTGCCAAGCGCGCCGGAACCGCGCAGAACCGAGCCCTGAACGCGCAGGGATCGTCTGCGCCAAGGCAGGGACGGGTACGATGAGGAAGGCTTGGGCAGCAGGGCTCGTGATGGTCGTCTCCGGCTGGAGCATCGGCTTTGCCGCGGCCCAACCGGCCCTGCGGGAGGTCACCTTCGGGACCAACTGGCTCGCGCAAGGAGAACACGGCGGCTACTACCAGGCGCTCGCGGACGGAACGTATCAGAAATACGGCCTGAAGGTCACCATCGTGCCCGGTGGCCCGCGCGCCAGCAACCGGATGCTCATGAGCGTCGGCAAGCTCGATTTCTACATGGGGGGCAACCTCATCCAGGCTTTCTCGGCCGTGGAGAAAAACATCCCGACCGTGGTGGTCGCCGCCCACTTCCAGAAGGAGCCGCAGATTCTGATGAGCCATCCGGGCCAGGGCCTCGACCGGTTCGAGGATCTCAAGGGGTCGAACGACATCCTGCTGTCGAAGGACGGCTCTGCCACCTTCTTCCAATGGATGAAGGCGGAGTTCGGATTCAAGGACGAGCAGGTGAAGCCCTACGGCTTCAGCCCGGCGCCCTTCCTGGCCAATCCCAAGGCGGTGCAGCAGGGCTACGCGACCTCCGACCCGCTGGTGATCGAGAAGGCCGCGGGCTTCAAGCCGAATGTGTTCCTGCTCGCGGACCATGGCTTCAGCACCTATTCGACCACTGTCGAGACCCGGCGCGACGTAGTGGAGAGGGACGCCGATCTCGTGCAGCGCTTCGTCGATGCCTCCACCATCGGCTGGTACAATTATCTCTATGGCGACAACCGATTGGCGAACGCGCTCATCAAGCGCGACAATCCGGAGATGACGGACGAGATCATCGCCTATGCGGTCGCGAAGATGAAGGAGCACGGGATCGTCGATTCAGGCGATGCGCAGCGGCACGGCATCGGCGCGATGTCGGATGCGCGCATGAAGGATTTCTTCGATAAGATGGTGAAGGCTGGCCTCCTCAAGCCCGATCTCGACTACACGAAGGCTTACACGCTCCGGTTCGTCAACAAGGGCGTAGGACTCGAGCTGAAGAAGTAGCCGCTATCGGCACGCCCCAAGCGCCGCGCACCCCATGAACGCTCCCCCGCTCGTCTCGCTCAACCATGTGGCAAAAGTCTTCGCCAACGGAGTGACGGCGCTCGACCGGTTCGCCCTGGATGTCCGCGAGGGCGACTTTCTCTCCCTCCTCGGCCCGTCGGGCTGCGGGAAATCGACGGTGCTGCGCCTCATCGCGGGCCTCGCCGAGCCGACATCGGGAGCCGTCCTCTGGCCGGGCGCCATCGATGCGGACCATCGCGGCGAGATCGGCTTCGTGTTCCAGGAGCCGACCCTGATGCCCTGGGCCAGTGTGGCGGACAATGTGTGGCTGCCGCTGCGCCTGCGCGGGGTCTCGCGGCACGACGCCAGGGACCTGATCGCGGAGAGCCTTGCTCTCGTCGGCCTGGAAGATTTCGCGAAGGCCTATCCGCGCGAGCTCTCCGGCGGCATGAAGATGAGGGTCTCGATTGCCCGCGCGCTCAGCGTGAAGCCGCGCCTTCTCCTGATGGACGAGCCGTTTGCCGCGCTCGACGAGATCGCGCGGTTCAAGTTGAACGACGATCTCCTCAGGTTGCAGAGAGAACTGCGCTGCACCGTCGTTTTCGTGACCCATTCGGTTTTCGAGAGCGCCTATCTGTCGAACCGCATCGCGATCATGTCGCCACGCCCGGGACGGGTCATCGCCGAGATCGCAGGTGCAGTCCCCTATGAACGTGATGGCGATTTCCGGACGAGTGTCGCTTATGCCGAGCTTTGCAGGCACGTGTCGCAGGTTCTGACGCGCAGCATGACGGACGGGAGGCTGGGATGATCCGCAATCCCCTCAAGCTCGTCCTGCCGCTCGCCGTTTTCGTGACAGTGATTGCCGCATGGGAAGTGTATGTGCGCGCTGCAGAGGTCCCGGCCTATGTCCTGCCGGCTCCGAGCCTGATCGCCGCGACGATGAGGACGGATTGGTCGCTCCTCTCGGCTTCTCTCATGGTGACGTTGAAGACCACGCTTGCCGCTCTCGCCCTTGCCGTTGTCGGTGGTGTCGGATTGGCCCTGGCGCTGAGCCTCTCGCGCATCGTCGAGTATTCGCTTTACCCGTTCGCCGTCGTGCTGCAGGTCACGCCGGTCATCGCCATCGCGCCCCTGCTGCTGATCTACATGCCGCAGGACGCCGCGGTGCTGGCCTGCGCCTGGCTCGTCGCCTTCTTTCCGATTCTCTCCAACACGATGCTGGGGCTTCAATCCGTCGACCGGAACCTGCTGGACCTGTTCCGGCTCTACGGCGTTCCGGCGCAGCGGAGTTGGAGAGCCCGGATCAGGTCTCGCCTGAAGGCCCTCTGGTATTTGCGCGGCCCCGCGGCATTGCCCGCTTTCCTTGCGGGCCTGCGCATCGCGGGCGGCCTGTCCCTCATCGGCGCCGTTGTCGCCGAAATGGCAGCCGGATCCGCGGGCGCGGGATCCGGCCTGGCCTATCGGATCATCGAAAGCCAGTATCGCCTCAACATCCCTCGTCTCTTCGCGGCACTCGTCCTCTTGGCGATGATGGGCGTTACTCTATTTCTCGCCCTGAGCGCTCTGACCACGGTCCTGCTGCGGCACTGGCACGAAAGCGCTCTGCCCCGGGAGGCGTGATGGGAGATCTGTTGACGGCAACAGATCTGTCATCGAAACGTCATGACTTCCTGCTCATGATGCTATCGTCATCGCACCAGAGGGGCATCGCATGGACAAGGACGTCATTCACCCGGGCGTGAAAAGCGTCGGCTGGGCCTTGGTCCAAGCAGCCCGCCTCCATCGCAGCCGCACGGGCGACAAGCTCTCCGAACTCGGTCTCTTCGCGGGTCAGGAACAGGTCCTCCAGGCCCTCGCCAGCTCCGGCCCCATGACCATGGGCGATCTCGCGGCCATGCTGCGCGTGCGTCCGCCGACGGCCTCCAAGACCGTGTCGCGCCTCTCCTCCCTCAAGCTGGTCGAACGGCACACGGAACCAGGAGACGCGCGCGTCGTGCGCGTGAAGCTGACCAAGGAAGGTAAGCGCAAGGCCGCCGCCATCGACGCTCTCTGGGACGAGGTGGAGGCCGAGCTTCTCGCCGATTTCGACAACAAGGACCGCAAGCGCCTCCGCAAGCTGCTGCGCCGGGCAGCCAAGAATCTCGCCGGCATCACGGGAGCCGATCAGAGCGGCTTCGAGGCCGAGGACGATCTCGAGGATCTGAGCGCCGACGAACCCGAGCTCACCGCGACCGCCTGAGCCATCCCAAGCTCATTTGCGCTGAAACGGCGCGGTCTATCGCGTCCGGCCGGAACTTGCCTTATCGTGACCGCACGAAGCAGCAGGAGCCGGATCCGTCCGTATGAGCGATGCGCCCATCAGCAGCCTTCCGGGCATCGGCCCCGTCACGCAGGGCCGGTTGGAGGAGGCTGGTATCCGCACGGTATCCGATCTCAGGGCCGTCGGCGCCGTGGAGGCATACCGCCGCCTTAAGTTCATGCTTCCGCGCCATGTCAGCCTCAACGCCCTCTATGGGCTTGAAGCCGCCCTCCGCGGTTGCCATTGGCTCGATCTGCCCCAGGATGTGAAAGCAGCCCTTCAGCGGGAGGCTCGCCTCGTCGATGAAGCCTTCCGCCGGGGGCCCGCATCGCGCTGCACGATTGGCTGAGGACCAGAGAAAGCACCATGAGCAAAGCCGAAATCCTGATGACCGCTCCGATGATGCCTGTGGTCGCCGATACGCTCGACAGGGCGTTCCATCTGCACCGGCTTTGGGAGCATGAGGACCGCGAAGCCTATTTGAGCGAGATCGGTCCCCGGATTCGCGGCGTCGCCACGAGCACCCTTTACGGCCGCATGGAGGCCCCCCTGTTCGAGCGCCTGCCCAATCTCGAGATCGTGTCGAGCTTCGGCGTCGGCTATGACAACGTGGATGTCGTGGAAGCCGCAAAACGGAACGTCATCGTCACCAACACGCCCGACGTGCTCAACGACGAGGTGGCGGATCTCACGCTCGGCCTGCTTCTCGCCACCCTGCGCAAGATCCCTCAGGCGGACCGCTACCTGCGCGAAGGCCGCTGGTTGAAGGCACCCTTCCCCCTCTCGCCCACCTTGCGCGAGCGAAACATCGGCATCGTCGGCCTCGGGCGCATCGGAAAGGCCATCGCGAAGCGCCTGGAAGGTTTCGATGTCAGCATTGCCTACCACGGGCGCAGCCGGCAGGAGGGTGTCGCCTATCCCTACCATCCGACCCTCGTCGGCCTCGCCGAAGCCTGCGACGTGCTGATCGTAATCACCCCGGGCGGCGCTGGCACCAGGCATCTCATCAATGCGGATGTCCTGAAGGCTCTCGGTCCCAACGGCGTTCTCATCAATGTGGCGCGCGGCAGCGTGGTCGATGAGCGCGCCCTGATCGAAGCCTTGAGATCCGGCACGATCCTGACCGCGGGTCTCGACGTCTACGAGGATGAACCGCGCGTTCCGCAGGACTTGATCGAGATGGAGCACGTGGTGCTCCTGCCCCATATCGCTTCGGGCTCCGTTCACACCCGCAACGCCATGGGCCAACTCGTCGCCGACAATCTCGTCGCGTGGTTCGAGGGGCGCGGGCCTCTGACGGCCGTGCCGGAGACGCCCTGGGATGGCAGGCGATCCAAGCCATAGAGAGGTCGAGCCCCCGGCCGATTGGGATGCTTACCGGGTCTCAGGGATGGACCGTTCTCGACAATGTCTGCCGGGGCGTTTCGCCGAAGGCGCGTTTGTAAAGACTGGCGAACTCGCCCATGTGGCTGAAGCCGCATCTCAACGCGATCTCCGTCACCGTTGCAAAGGCCGGATCCGCCCGCACAAGCGCCTCCTGCGCCCGCCGCAGCCGCACCTGCCGCAGGAACGCCATCGGGGTCATGTGGCGGAAACTCTGAAACCCGTTCTGCAGGCTCCTCGCGCTCACGCCTGCCTGGGCCGCGATGTCGGCCAGGGACAGCGGCTCGGCAAAGTGGGCTTCGATGTAGGCTTCCGCCCGCTTCACGTAGTACGGAGCCGCCGCCGATTGCGGGCGCAGCAGCGCATCCGAGTAGGTATGGGAATGGCCGAGCAGCAGGGCGAGCCCCACCATGCTTTCGAGCTGCTGTGCCACAGCCGGGATCTGCCGGGTCAACGAGAGGGGCTGGCTCAACTCGTCGGCCGCGTAGCGGACGAGCCGCATCCAGCTCTGCCCGGCGGAGCTCTCCAGGGAGAACCGCCTGTCAAACTCGAGTGGCTGTTCGATCTCATACCCCAGCAGCTTCCCGCATTGCTCCGCGAGCCTATGGGTGTTGAGCACAACCGCAAGGGTCTCGCAATTGCTTCCATAGCGCAGAAAGACTTCCGGCCCGGACGGAAACACGACACCCTTCTCGGCCGTCAGTGCATATTCTTGTCCGCTCATCGCCAGCTGCCCGGCACCGCTTCCTGCCATCACGAACGCCACTCGGTCGTTGGCATCTCCGGGATACATGTGCACCGTCAAATCGGCTCCATAGCCGACGGTAAAGACCGCGAAGTCACCCTGGCCATGAACGTTGAGCTTGCTGTCGACGTCCCGGACACGGGACGTGGTATTCAGCTTGTGACGTCGCACATATCGAAAGAGAAGATCTTCGATCTCGTCGAGATTGGGTGATCGCAGCGAAAAATCGAAAACATTGTTACTTTGAGCAATCGAATTGGACTTCGAGGAGTTATCGGCCATGCTGCGATACCTTGTTCCAATTCACGCAGCCATTCGACCGCAATCCCTTAAATCATAAGGTTTTCTGCGCGATTTCGACAAGTCGTTCGCTTTTCCGATTTCCGCAACGGAAGCACGATGCCAATTTCCAATGAAGAAAAGCGGTTAGCCCGCTAAGCCGAATGGTACAAAATCACTATAGATCCTTGGAGATAAACGATGTCCAATGCTCACAAAAGGATTTCTCAGTATAAAAAGGCGGTCTCGGAACTCATCCTGAGATTGGCACTGAAGTTCATCATGACCAAACCGGGAGACAATAATTCTCTAGTTAGATATTACATCGCCCGCGGTCGAATTTTGCTTTACCTCGGCCAGTATGATCAAGCCGTCAGCGATTTTCGAGCTGCGCTCCAGCTGGACTGGCGGCACGAGCAAGCGGCCTCCTGGCTCGACAAGGCACGGCGGGCCGGTCAGCATCTGAACGAGAGAGTCTGTTACGTCAACTCAAGGGTCGAGGCTATCCCTCAGAGTGCAAACCCTCCATCCACCAGGTGGATGTGGCCGGTCGTGTAGCTCGCCTCGTCGGAGGCTAGATAGACGGCAAGTGCCGCGACCTCGTCCGGCGAGCCGAGGCGCCCCATGGGTTGACGGTCGATGAAGGCCTGGCGCACGGACTCGATGCTGTGGCCGGAGCTTGCCGCCAGATCCGCGATGCGCTGATCCAGCGACGGCGATTGCACGGTGCCGGGGCAGATCGCATTGGCCCGGACACCCTGCCGGATGAAATCGGCCGCCACCGCCTTGGTGAGGCCGATCACGGCCGCCTTCGTGGCGCCGTACACGTAGCGGTTCGGGATGCCCCGCACGGACGATGCGCCGGAGGCGATGTTGACGATGGATCCGGCGCCCTTCTCCAGCATGCCCGGCAGAACGGCCCTGATCGTGCGGTGCATGGATTTCACGTTCAGATCGAACGAGAAATCCCAATCCTCTTCCGAGCACTCGAGCGCGGTGCCGTGGTGAACGTATCCTGCCGCATTCACCAGAATGTCGAAAGAACCGGCCTCCTGAACGAGGGCCTCGACCGCAGCACGCGAACGGACATCGAGCCTTCGCCGGGTTGCACCTTCAAGACCTTCGAGCTTCGTCTCGTCGAGGTCCGTTGCGCAGACCCGCGCCCCCTCGCGGAGGAAAGCCTCCGCGATGGCGCGTCCGATCCCCTGCCCTGCTGCGGTCACAAGGGCGGCCTTGTTTCTCAGCCTATCCATGATGGCGCTCCCAAGCGTGCGAAAACATCAGTGGTTATCCCGCGGCACGCCGAAGGTCTGTGCGACCTTCTGGTACTTCACGGCGGGCTTGAGCGTCATGCCCTCGGAGAGCTGGTCGACCATGGAGCGCTGGATTTCCTGCCAG